>CAVXIM010000001.1:0-235682 GCA_963761945.1 uncultured Acidobacteriota bacterium
AACGACTGCCATTATCATCTATCATCGAATGGATTCCTACGCTCATCTCTAACGGTAAGACCGAGGTGATAAATGGCAACGAGTGAACATTCAGTACAGCTCGCCGGTGTCGATCTCGCCGGGCGAAATCACGTGTGCGCTTTCTTCAACACTATCGAGGAGGAGCACAGAGTGCTCGGCTCGTTCTACAAAGATGGCCTCAACCGGGGCGAAAAGGCCGCCCATATTGTGGATCCAGCGAATCGGGAAGAGCATTTGAAGCGGCTCGCCGAGGCGGGTATACATGTACAAGAGACGATGGATACCGGCCAACTGGAAGTGTTCCCGTGGACCGACGCATATGTGCGGGACCACCGCTTCGACCAGGATGCAATGCTCGCTACAGTCGAACAACTAATCCAATCGGGCGCAGCCGCCGGCTACCCGCTTACCAGACTAGTGGGACATCATATGGATTGGTTATTTCTCGACAAACCTGCCACATACAACTTGGTGGAATACGAGGCACGACTCAATCATGTTCTTTCCAAGCACAACGATCCGGTGATCTGCAACTACAATCCGTCCAAATTTGGCGCAGCTGTGGCGATGGACATCATGCGGACGCACCCGCTCGTAATTATCGGTGGGTTACTGCGGGAGAACCCGTTCTTCGTTCCTCCCGAGCAGTTCCTCGATGAGATGCGAGTACGACGGTTAGCTCGCACGACCGTAGCATAGTGAATTGCTCAAATGACCATAGATCCCTCTGCGGAGATCCACTCCCTACGTGCAACGGTCAGGGATCTCCTGGCGCTTTCGACGATCCCAGAGGCATGGGTGGGACGAGAACCGCCCGCCATTGCCACCGATCTCGCCGATTTGCTGATCGGCTCGCTCGGGCTGGATTTCGCTTTTGTTCGTTTGTGCGACCCCACAGGGGGGCAGCTAGTCGAGGTGACGCGGGGGAATTCTTGGAAGGCATTTCCGGAATGGCTGCAAGAACACCTCGCTGCGTTCGGCCAAATTTCTCGGAAGGAAATCGTGACCAACGTTAGCGGGCTCGCGGAATCCCGCTGCGGTATCGTGATTCCCATCGGTGTCAACAGCGAACGCGGTCTCGTTGCGGCGGCATCCGATCGCCCCGATTTCCCCGACCAGATTGATCAGCAACTGCTTTCCGTAGCTGCGAATAACGCCGCGACAGCATTTCAGAACGCATTCCTTATCAAGGAGCTACGCAGCGCGCAACAAGCGTTGCGAGCTAATGAGCAAGAGCTTCGCAAGGCCCGCGACGAATTAGAAATTAAGGTGGCGGAACGAACCTCCGAATTACAGCGGAGTGCCCAAGAGCTGCAAAGAAGCGAGTTCTATCTCTCCGAAGGGCAGCGACTTGCCCATAGGGGAGCTGGGCATTCACCCCTGCCGGGTTCGAGTATTGGTCTTCGGAGTTGTTTCAGATCCACGGACTTGATCCGACAGGCAACCCCCCGACAAAGGAAGAGTATTTGGCCCTGGTGCATCCGGAAGATCGGGAATTCGTCGAGCAAGAGATTCAAGAGGATGTTGACGACCCATCGGGCATTCGACTTCACGAAGCGAATCGTGCGGCCTGACGGACAGATTCGAAGCGTCCGTTGCGTGGGCGTTCCCGCGACTCAGGCGGGGACTTTCCGGGGATTCGTGGGCACGGGGATGGATGTCACCGAGCAAGAGCAATTAATGGAGGCAATGCGGAAAAGTGAGGAGGAGCTTCGGCAGATGTTGGACCTCGCGCCTCAACTCGTTGGTGTATACGGACCCAACCGTGAACGTCTCTATGTCAACCGCATCGCACTTGATTACCTAGGCCTTAGTCTCGAGGAGTGGCGGCAGACACCTGAGCGCAGTGCGTTCGTTCATCCAGATGACCGAGCGCGGGACCGGGATTATTTTGATCGTGCTCTCTCTACAGGATCGGCCTATGAGCTGGAGTTGCGTCTGCGCAAGAGCGATGGAAGTTATCGTTGGTTTCTGGCTCGTTTCAACCCGGTGCGCGACGACAAGGGCAACATCAGACGTTGGTATGTTGCGAATACCGATATAGATGACCGCAAGAGAGCCGAGGAGAGGCTGAAAGAAGAAAACGTCGCCCTCCGCGAAGAAATCGACAGGGCCTCGATGTTCGAGGAGATCGTTGGAACCTCGCCCGCTTTGCAAACGGTGCTCTCGCGCATCTCCAAGGTTGCGCCAACCGATTCTACGGTTCTCATTACCGGTGAGACCGGAACCGGCAAGGAGCTTGTCGCCCGCGCTATCCACCGACGGTCACAATCGCGCCTCACGCGCATTCGTCAGCGTGAACTGCGCCGCAATCCCCCGTGACTTGATTGCCTCGGAGTTGTTCGGCCATGAGAAGGGGGCGTTCACGGGAGCCATGCAGCGCCGAATCGGCCGGTTCGAACTGGCAGAGGGCGGAACGATCTTCCTTGACGAGGTAGGTGAACTATCGGCCGACACCCAGGTTGCCCTTCTAAGGGTATTACAGGAGCGGGAATTTGAGCGGGTTGGGGGAAGGCAACCTATCCACGTCGACGTTCGCGTCATCGCTGCGACGAATCGTGATCTGAAGACAGCCGTGGCCAGTGGGGATTTCCGCGAGGACCTTTATTACCGGCTAAACGTATTTCCGCTCGAGGTGCCTCCTTTGCGGGCACGAAGGGCGGATATTCCCCTGCTCGTTGAATACTTTATCGATCGCTATGCGCGCAAAGCGGGCAAGAACATCCGGAGTGTCGACAAAAAGACCCTGCAGTTGCTCCAGTCGTACCCTTGGCCCGGAAACATACGCGAACTGCAAAACATCATCGAACGATCGGTAATCGTGTGCGAAACAGAGACCTTTACGGTAGATGAAAGCTGGCTATCCCAACAGTCTCGTGATGAGAGATCAGGCGGCAAGCTATACCTTTCGCAGAAGCTGGCAGCTAAAGAAAAGGAAATGATCGAAGAAGCTCTGCGAGAAAGCCAAGGACGAGTATCCGGACCGTCAGGCGCGGCAGCCAAGCTAGGCATTGCGCGGTCCACGCTCGAAGTCGAAGATTCAGTCGCTAAACATCAACAAGAATCGTTTCAAGGCGGAGCCTGGAAGTTGAGACTCCTGCTGATATCGCCTCAGGCAACAATCCTGGGTACGACCGACCAGCACACAAGGCAAAGCTCACACCTATTCAATCGACGCCAAGAAGCATTCTCCCATAGGAAGCTGAGCGATCCGATCGCGTCAACGGGTTAGATCCTTCATTCGGCCCGCTCCGTCAGACTAGCCACCAGCGCTTATTCTGTCCGGAGTTTCGTCATTGTCGAAATATCGGACATCTTGGACAACGACTTACTCTTTATTGTCAGTAACTTACCGTTGGCCACCAAGCTGCTTTTCTTCAATCCGTCTTTCATTCAACAAGATCCAAAGGAATGAAATACCATCCTCCTCGTCTGCTATTTTCACGCAAGGGGAGCTTGCATGCTAAGAACTCGGAGAACAGCGAATGGTCGAGTTCTGTTCACGCTCAGCGGCCGGATCGAAACAGCGGAGGATATCAAACAACTTCAACAACTGCTCGCCGTCGAGACATCTGGGCAGCAGCTGATTTTGGATTTGAGGGACGTGACGCTCGTCAACCAGGATGCCGTCGAATTTCTCCTCCGCTGCGAGGCCGATGGCATCAAGCTCGAAAATTGCCCTCTCCATGTCCGAAGGTGGATCGATCAAGTAAAGCATCGACCCAGTCGACGCCAGGTGTGACGAAAGGCTTTTTGTTTTAGGCGACTGAAAATCTTTTTTCGGGGACTCGTCCCCGTGAGGTCCAAATAAACGCTAGTGGCAGAATGTCTGGTAAGTCGTGGGCAGGCGGCAAAACCCCTGGCGGGCGTTTCTGCAACGTGTTCAAGTTTCGAGATGGCCGAATAGTGAGCCTGCACGTCTATCTGGATCCTGACTATACAGGCGAGGATGAGGCACGGTTTCGAAGGGGTAAGAACCGTAAGTGGTGAGGTTGATAACCATCCGTGAAACGATTTGTCGTGGTTTTTTTTAAAATTGAGGAGGCGAGCCATGTCTTACAGCATATCGGACTTACTGATCCGGAATCTTCGCGACGTGTTCGGTGAAAACGATCCCGCGCGTCGGCGTGCGGCCCTCGACGAGCTTTGGGCCGAAGATGGCGTGTTCTACGATCCCAGCAAGGGCGCCATCCGTGGCCGCGACGCGATCGATCGCATCGCCGGCGCGGTCAAGGCGACTCATCCTGACTTTCGATATCAAGTTACTGCCGCTCCTCAGGAATATTGCGATGCAGGGATGGTTCCATGGATATCGGGACGCCCTGGTGAAGTGCCGGCTTACTCCGGGAGGGACTTCGTCATCGCGCGGGACGGCCGGATTGTAGCGCTTTATATGTTTTTCGACAAGCGGCCCTGAGCTGGAGCAGTGGTCAGCGCCAGTATCCCTTCTGACTGCAACGCGGGCGATCGAAGAAATCAAATCCCTTTACGGTAATTTCGTTCAACACGAACCGAAAAAACAAACGAAAGAAAGGACGATCACATGTCGACTAATTTGACCGCTGTGCTTCAAGAGCTTTTGCAGAACACAACGAATCTCAAAGTGCTCAGGCAACTCATGACGCCGGATGTCACCTACGTTTCATTGAACGTCAACAACCCTGAACTGAAGAAAATTGAGCCCTGGGCCGGCACTCACAAGGGGCCTCAAGAGCTGTCCGATGTATTTGGGGCAATCCAGCGCTGCTGGAAAACACTCGACTTCAAGGTCACCGACACCATTGAGCAGGGTAGCCGCGTCGCCCTCTTCGGCTCATTCACTTACAAGTCGAACGTGACCGGCAAGGAAATCACATCTCCATTTGGCCTTTTGGCGCGCTTCGAAGGGGATAAGGTCGCTTACATTCAGTTTCTTGAGGACAGCTATGGCACTGCAGGCTCTTTCAAAACAGCGGGTGCCACAAAGTTCCACAGCGATCCCTCGGGAAAAGAGGTTGAGGTCTAAGCCGAGCTTCACCGGCGGTAAGCGACGTCAGTAACGAAACGACGGCCGGCTCGCGACAAGGGCTGGGCCTTCGAGGCGGCTGTCGAAGAAATCAGATTTAAATCTTGGGAGTTCAAAATGACCAACGTATCGAGAGATCGATATGACTTCATCGTGGTGGGAGCGGGCGCGGCTGGTTCGGTTCTTGCTGCGGAATTGTCCGCGTCCGGCGCGCAGGTCCTCGTCATCGAGTCGGGAGGACCCGACGACGCGCCGACCATCGCGAACCCGAGCATCTGGTTTTACAACGTCGGCGGCCCCCTTGATTACCACCTGCCCATCACCCCGTTGCCTCAATTGAACAACCGCAATTTCAACATGGCCCTGGGCCACGTACTTGGCGGCGGCACCAGCATCAATGCCATGGTATGGATGCGCGGCATGCAACGGGACTACGACGGGTGGGCGGAGAACGGAGCCAAGGGTTGGGCCTTCGCCGACGTGCTTCCGGTCTTCAAGAGTCAGGAGGATTGGGAGGGCGGCGCCAATGCCTGGCGCGGAGCGGGCGGCCCCATCCACATCCGCCGCCCAAAAGATCCTCATCCCACAGCGCCAGCCTTCATCGACGCCGCACGACAGATGGGCATGCCCATTCTGGATGACGTGAACGGACCGATGCGCCCCGGCGCCGGCTACATCAACATGAACATCGCCGCGGATGGGACTCGCGTGAGCGCCGCTCGCGCCTTCCTGCACCCGGCGTTGTCGAGGCCGAACCTCACTCTGCTGCTCAACACCAACGTCGTGAAACTGAACTTCAAAGGTACTCGTTGCGTGGGCGTCAAGCTAATGACAGACGGCGCGGTAAAGGACATCGCCGCCGACAAGGAAGTGATCCTTGCCGCGGGCGCCATCAATAGCCCCAAGCTTCTGATGCTCTCAGGCGTCGGGGAAGCGAAGGCGCTTCGCAGCTTTGGAATCGACGTCGTCGAGAACCTGCCCGGCGTTGGCGAGAATCTGCAGGACCATGTGCTCGTGTCCGGCGTCGTGTTCAAGTACAAAGGCAAAATGCCGGATCGGCCGGCCGACAGCAATGCCGTCGAGGCAGAGGCTTACTTGTCGAGCGGTCCTTCGGGTGACACAGACATTAGTCTTGTGCTTCATCAAATGCCGGTGGTTACGCCCGAAGTAGCCTCGCGCTTTGGAACTCCTCCACCGGACGCGTTCACAATCGCGCCGGCTCTTGTGCAGCCCACCAGCAAAGGTTCCGTCCGCCTGGCCAGCGGAAACTTTCAGGATGCCGCCGTCATCGATGGCAACTATCTCGGCACGGATCGTGATTTTGCGGCCATCGTGCGCGCCATCGAGGCCGCGCGTGAGCTCGGGAGCCAACATGCCTTCGACAGTTTGCGCGAGAGCGAACTCATTCCTGGGCCCAAGGCAAGCGCCGAGGAGATCCGAGAACTTGCCAGACTTGGTTCGGCGAGTTTTGGACACGCAGTCGGTACGTGCAAAATGGGCGTGGACAAGCTTGCTGTTGTCGACCCAGAGCTTCGCGTGCACGGCATTTTGGGTTTACGCGTGGCGGACGCCTCCGTGATGCCACAGATCATTACGGGGCCGGGGACAAGCGCGTCGACCCACATGATTGCGGGCCGTGCCGCCCAATTGGTTCTCGGCTGAAAAAAATACCCCTCCTATTAATCCAATCACCTTGGCTGCTCCATCTCTCGGGAACTCGCAGCTCACTGCGCAGCAGGCGATCCTGATTTCCGTGAAAGTTGGTTGTCGCGCTATGGACCAACAATCTTGAACTTCTGGATCCTCTTGCCACGGTTTTCAGCTATGTAGACATTGCCTTTGGAGTCCACCGCGATGCCATGAGCCTGGTCGAACTGTCCCGGGAAGTGTCCGGCGCGGCCGAAACTCGACAAGATCTTGCCGGTCTGACGGTCCAGGATTTCAACTTCCGCATTGTTCTGGTTGATCAGGTACATGAACGTCTCATTGGAGTCGCGAGAGAGGGCGAGCGCCACCGAGGAGCCTCCACTCTGTTTCAATTTCCCGTCAGGTGGCGGGGTGATGGGCTTCCATGGGGTCTCGATGTTCTTGATGAAGTGACCCATCTTGTCGTACACCTGTATCCGAGATTCCTCTCGGTTGCAGACATAGACCAGACCATCTCGGTCTCCGATCAAGCAGTGCACGGTCTCCATCCCCTCGGGCTGCCACTGGCGTACGAATTTCCCAGTCCGATCGATCACCGCGACGCGGCGGTTAGTACCGCGACTTTCGCCATCGGACACGTAAACGTCGCCGTTTTGCGGGTCGACCCAGATGCTGGAGGGCGCGAAAAATTGCGCGGCGTTCGAATTGAGCGGCTTACCCTTTTCCGTGCCATCCGTCGAATCCAAGACGCCTTTTTTCCCGATCTGCAACAGGAGCTTGCTTCCGTCGTGCGTGTATTTCTGAACCATGCCGGACGGCGCGCTCGCTATCCAGAAATTGTTGTCTTTGTCGAAGAAACAACTGTGGAGGCGGGGGTCGAGCACGCTCAAGTCGCCCCAGGAATTAACCACGTTGCCCGCAGGATCAAGCTCGATGATCGGAGGAGCCAGATGACCGGCATTCAAGTCTCCGTCCAGCACGTCCTGCCGATTCAGGAGCACTACATGGTCTTGGGCATCCACGCATACTCCGCCAAGCCCTCCAAGTATCCACCGGTCGGGGAAAGGTTTCGGCCAAGACAGATCGACCTCGTATTTAGGCGCACTGCTCTGCGCCCGCAATGAGGACGAATAAAGAATTCCAGCCGCGATCGCCAATGCCGCGCATGTCCCCACGGTGGCAAGAGAACGTGTTTTTGTCTTTTTCATGTTCATGTCGTCCCATAATCGCCGGTCAATTTCAGCCGGCAAATTCATTGCGCAGTCTGATGTGCACTCTTATACACCCGAGGGCATCCGCACGCGGCCAAATTCTTTCGCAGGTTAACGCACGTAATGGGATCCCACCCGCGCGGCGCTGGTATTGCGGCTGCCTTGGCGGCAAATTCGTTGTGTCGAGCACAGGAGTAAGGGTACGATGCACAAGCTAGAAGTCTAAAGTCGGGACTCCAGTTTCATCGGCTGGCCAGGCGTCTCGAATCTTACGTCGGTCCCAGTTCCTCACTGGGAGATTTAGTGATGAATATTTCGGCGTCCTTTATTAAAAGGCCGGTCGCGACCTCGCTGCTGGCCATCGCGCTGTTGCTGGCTGGCTTCGTGGCTTTCCCCCACATTCCCGTGGCATCTTTGCCCGAGGTGGCCTACCCGACCATACAGGTATCCGCCCAACTGCCGGGCGCCAGTCCGGATACGATGGCGACGGCGGTGGCCGCGCCACTCGAGCGCATGTTCGGCCGCATCGCCGGCATAACCCAGATGACTTCCTCGAGCTCGCTCGGCGGCACGTCCATCGTTTTGCAGTTTGATTTGAGTCGCAATGCGGATGCGGCAGCCCGTGACGTGCAGGCCGCCATCAATGCCGCCCGCGGGCAGTTGCCCGCGAATCTTCCCACGAATCCCAACTGGCGCAAGGTGAATCCTGCCGAGTCCCCCATCATGGTTCTCACGCTTACCTCGGACACGGCGACCTCGCCGCAGATGTACGATATTGCGGACTCCATTCTGGCGCAAAAGATCCAGCAGATTCCCGGCATCGGAGTGGTCAATCTAGGGGGAAGCTCCAAGCCGGCGGTTCGCGCAGAGGTGAATCCGCTGCTGCTGAGCAAGCTGGGCATCGGCCTCGATCAGATCAGCGACGCCCTCAACACTGCCAACTCTCATTCGCCAAAGGGCCAGCTTGGGGATGCGAGTCGCAGCTACATCATCAACGATAACGATCAGCTTTTCCTCGCCAAGGAATATGCCCCTCTGATCGTCGCCTACAAAAACGGCGCGCCTGTCCGGCTCTCCGATGTGGCCACCGTTCTGGATGCCGGGGAAAGCAATCGCAATTTGGGATTGGCGCAGGGAAAGCGGTCTGTACAGATCGAGCTATCGCGCCAGCCGCAGGCAAATACCATCGAAACTGTGGACCGCGTTCGGGCGCTGTTGCCATTTCTGCGGGCTTCCATTCCGCCCTCAATCCAACTGGACGTTGCCCAGGACCGCACCCAGACGATCCGTGCCTCGGTACACGACGTCGAGGTGAGTCTGATCATTTCTGTCGTGCTGGTAGTGCTGGTCGTTTTTGTGTTTCTCCGCAACGCTTGGGCCACGGCCATCCCCAGCGTATCCGTGCCGTTGTCGCTGGTGGGCACGTTTGGTGTGATGTACCTGGTGGGATATACCATCGACAACCTCTCCCTGATGGCGCTCACGATCTCCACGGGGTTCGTCGTGGACGATGCCATTGTGGTTATCGAAAACATTACGCGTTACCTCGAGCAGGGACATACGGCCGTGGAAGCCGCGCTCAAAGGCTCGCAGGAGATCGGCTTCACGGTCCTCTCGATGAGCACGTCGTTGATTGCCGTGTTCATTCCCATTCTTCTGATGGGTGGCATCGTGGGTCGCATATTCAAGGAGTTCGCCGTAACGCTGAGCGTGGCTGTGCTCATCTCCATGGTGGTTTCGCTCACGGTGACTCCGATGATGTGCTCGCGGCTTCTCCGGCAGGAGAAAGGCCGTAAACATAATTGGTTCTATCGCACCAGCGAAGCCGGGTTCGATGCGCTTCTCAATTCCTACGCAAGCAGTCTCCGGTGGGTGTTACGCAACCAGCTCCTGATGCTCGGCATAACCATGGGAACGGTCTGCCTGGCGATCTATCTTTATGTAGTGGTTCCCAAGGGTTTCTTCCCGCAGCAAGACACCGGGCGGGTCAGTGGTACCGCTCGCGCATCCGAGGACACGTCGTTTCAGTCCATGCGGCTGAAGCAGGCTCAATATAACCAGATCATCATGAGCGATCCGGACGTGCAGTCCGTGTACACGTATACCGGCGGAAACCACGCCACCAATACGGCCAGCTTCAATATCTCGATGAAGCCTCTGTCCCAGCGCAAGGTCAGCGTGGACCAGTGGATCAACCGGATGCGGCCCAAGCTGGCGCGTGTGCCGGGAGCAACGCTCTTCCTGCAGCCCGTGCAGGACGTGACCATCGGCGGGCGTACAGGGAACGCGCAGTTCCAATACACCCTGCTGGGGGATAATCTTCAGGAGTTGCTCACCTGGGCGCCGATCGTGGAACAGAAGCTGAAGGGCCTTCCGGAAATTCGAGATGCCAGCAGCGATTTGCAGAATCGCGGACTACAAGCGGGGTTGATCATCGATCGAGATACAGCTGGCCGCCTGGGAATATCGACATCGGCAATCGACAACGTTCTTTATGACGCGTTTGGCCAACGAGATGTTTCCGTGTTGTACGAGCCCCTCAACCAATACCACGCGTTGATGGAGATCGATCCCAAGTTCCAGCAGAGCCCGGATTCGCTCAAGAACATCTACGTCCGTTCCAGCACGGGCCAGGCGGTTCCGCTCAGCGTCTTCACGCGTTACGCGCCTTCGATGACCTCACTTTCTGTGGCGCACCAGGGACAGTTTCCAGCCGTGACCATCTCCTTTAATCTGGCTCCAAATGTGACGCTTGGCGACGCGGTCGATGCCGTTCAGAAGGCGGAGAGGGCGATGGCTCTGCCGGCTACGATCCGCGGGAACTTTCAAGGGACGGCGCAGGCGTTTCAGGCCTCCCTGGCTACCGAACCCTACCTGATCTTGGCGGCGCTGGTGACGGTTTACATCGTGTTAGGCATCCTGTACGAGAACTATGTTCATCCCATCACCATCCTCTCCACGCTGCCCTCGGCGGGAGTCGGCGCACTTCTGGCATTGCTGCTGTTTCATACCGAACTGAGCATCATCGCGCTGATCGGCATTATTCTTTTGATCGGCATTGTGAAGAAGAACGCAATCCTGATGATCGATTTCGCCATTGCCGCCGAGCGCAAGGAAGAAAATAGTCCCGAACAATCCATTTATCAGGCCTGCCTCCTGCGTTTCAGACCCATCATGATGACCACGATGGCCGCCATGTTTGGCGGTATCCCCATAGCTATTGGCGGTGGAAACGGTTCGGAACTGCGGCGTCCGGTGGGGATCGCAATTGTGGGGGGCCTGCTATTCAGCCAGCTGCTGACGCTTTATACGACTCCCGTTGTGTACCTGTATCTGGACCGGTTCCGCGCTTGGATCAGCGGCCGGAAAAAATTGCGTCCCCTCGAGGTGGGCCATGCCGTTACTCACGTGCACTCAGGCTCCGACTAGGAGGTCCCGGGACGGAGTTAGTTAGGAAGATTGTCAGCGCACGCGATTTCAACCACCCCCAAACGATCGTTTGCTCCCACCGAAGGTTACTTGCCAGGGCCCTTCGCCGCCGGATCGGCAATTACCCTCAAGTACTCTGCCATCACCGAAGGCGCGCAAATCTCTTCCTCGAAGTCCTGCTTCGGAATCCATCTAAAATGCGAAGTGCTGATCACAAAAGGTTTCGTATACGTCTTCGGGTCATCGATGGTTATGGTCACTTCCAAGTCATTATGATCTACACGGGTATAACGTTCCTGCACCTTCATCTCTATGCTGTGTGGATGCCCCGCTTGATCGAGCCAGCTCCTTTCATCGCTCCCGACCGAATCCACGACGAAGCTATAATCTCCATCCCAGTGTCCCACCGAGTATCCGTACCAGCGAGGATCGGGCGCGTCAGCGGTCCGCCCGCCCACATTCTTGGGAAGTGGTCGCCCATCGGTAAAAATTTCCCGCCATACTTGGTTATACTGAAACAGCTCTAGCATCCTGTCCGACATCTGAGCGATCGCAATCCCTCTGGTTTGGAAAACCATGTCGCGGGGGAACCCCAGCGGATCACACTGCTTGATCGGATCGTTGGATTCAGCCACGACGTAGCGCGATTCGTCCTTATGGCCACGGTACTGCTCCTCCCCCCAAGGCGTCATGGGAGGCACCGCATTGATTTTCTGAGCCGCGGGCCCCGCCCAAAACCCTGTCAAATCCCGTTTGGGAGCAGCTCCTCCACTTCCAGTGGCAGCTAATTTATTGTACTGATCCGAAATACCACCCGGCTGGTTCCGATTGGGTTCGCGGGTTTGCGACAATGCAAACGGCGAAAGAAGCAGGACCGCCGCTAGACCAGCTATGCAGCTTTCAGGAACTCGCATTTCGGCACCTCGCACTCTCAAGATTTACGTGTATAGCGGAGCGGTGCTGCCGCGGCCCACCCACTATTCCTTCGACTTTTCTCCCCCGAGCACACTGTCCCTTAACGTCTTGCCATCGGGGAATACGATTTTGTTAAGGCGGCCAACAGGGCTGCCTGATTTGGCTGCCCAGATGTAGACTGTGACCGAGTCCCCTGGTTGCAGCGAATTCCTGTTCCAGCCAAGAACGCTAACGGCCGACGCGCTGCCGGTTTCCGCGGCCCAATGCACTATGCTTCCTTTATCGTCCTTCACATCGAACATCACAAAGGAGTGGGGATTGGCCCACACAAATTTCGTCACAGTGGCGCCTTTCAATACGGCCACGCTGTCTGCATATGCCGCGCTTCCGTGATGTGCAAACACGGAGCCGCAAGCTGCTAGAAGACCGCCAAACAACACTAACCACACGAGAAGTTTGTTTTTCATTCGGAACCTCCGCAGTTGGAACTTCCGCTGTTCAAGATTGAGGTGGAGATGGTGCGGAGGATACGCCGGGCGCTTTTTCGTGTCAAGTTTGCGCCCGATGAGTAGAGTCCTGGTTGATCTTCAAAGAGCGCCACGACTTCTTGGGTCTTTGCGGCTAGCGTTCAACTAAACCTGCGATCTTTCCTCCCACACTCTTCAGCGGGGGACGCTGTCGGTCAGGTTCGTAATCAAGAGTGTCGGAAACAGATCCTGAAACCAATATTGCGTTCGAGGGCTTGTTAAGCCCGTGCTTGACAGTTAAACCGCCCCGTGATAACAGACGCGCGGCTTTCCGCCTGCAGTCCGAAATTTCTGGGGGTGATTGGATGGTTTCTTCAAAATTGCCCAACGCGGCATTTTTGTATGCCCATGTGAGTAGAGTTTCGCATGTTGTGGCGACGACGATCGCGGTGTTTCTTATCTGCCTACCGCTGTTTTCACAGACCAACCAAGGCCGCATTCTGGGTGCCGTGTTAGACCAAAGCGGTGGGGTGATCGCTGGCGCCACAGTGACGGTCACGGACGTGGCCAGAGGCGTCTCGCGAGCACTGACCTCGGATAACGCCGGAGAATATTCGGCTCCGTCTCTGCTGCCCGGAACGTACACGGTGCGTGCGGAGGCGAAGGGCTTCAGGGCCGTAGAGCATACGGGCATTCTGGTGCAGGTTGGTGAAGAGATTCGAGTAGACCTTACATTGCAACCTGGCGAACAAACCCAGAGCGTTACGGTCACGGCGGAGGTCCCGGAAGTGGAGACCACCAGCGCAACTCTGGGCGGAGCGATCGCTAATGCGACGATTAGCGAGCTACCTATGAATGGCCGTGATTTCACGACCTTGCTGTCGCTGCGCCCAGGCGTGACCACTTACGTGGGTGGTGGAAATTTCAATCTGTCCGTCAGCGGCCTCCATGCAGACCACAATATGCAGATGGTGGATAACATCGTGGACTTCGGCCCGGGAGGCCCGTCGGGAGGCGGGACGGGCCTCATAAACTTCGAAAACATAGCCGGAGGTCCCTCGAATATCCTGCCTATCGACTCGATCCAAGAATTCAATACCGAAGTAGATCCCAAGGCCGAGTATGGGTGGGCTCCGGGCGCCATTGTAAACATTGGTTTGAAGTCAGGTACCAACAGCGTCCATGGGAGCGCTTACGCTTACGGTCGAGACGATGCCTTGGATGCCCGCAACCTTTTCAATACGCCGCCTGCCCCGAAAACGCCGGTGACCCTGGAGCAGTATGGCGGTACAGCGGGCGGGCGGATTCTGAGAGACAAACTCTTCTGGTTTGTGGGTTACGAGGGGCAACGCTACACTGTGGGGAATGAGTACGTCGGCAGTGCACCGGTCACGGGCTCGATCGGAAATCCACAGGTGAGCTTGGTAGACGCGTGCAATGCATTGAATCCTAATCACTTGCCGATTGGCGCTCCAGGGAATCCGATCAATGCGCTAAGTGCGCAGTTGGCGGGCCTGACTTCTACACCGGCAGGAATGAGCTGTCAGGTTTCGCCCGCTTCGTCTACGGTTGAGAACATCTTCCCGGTCAATGACGGGAGCAACCCCGCAGGAGCACAGTTCATTTCGCCTAATTTGCCGAGCACCAATCCGGAAGATAACGGTGTATTGAAGTTCGACTACCACATTAGTGACCATCACGCCTTAAGCGCCTCCTGGTTCATCGGTAATCGCAGCTCGAATTGGGTTGCCTCGCCCGATCAGCTCGAGACACGATTTCAAAATTTTATTAATAATCGAATGAATGCCTATGCAATCAATTGGACTTGGACCCCGAATTCCACCTGGGTGAATGAGGCAAGGGCTGGTCTTCACCAACTGCGCAGCAGCAATTTCGGCGACGACTATACCGTGAACCCGGCTGACCCGTGGCCTACAGGCTACGGTATTAATACGGGGGTCACCAATCCGTCATTTTTTGGATTTCCATATCTCCAGATTTCATCTCTGAGCAACTTCGCGTTAGGTCACGGGAGGCAGGCAGGCAGCGGCGCGTCTGGCGAATACGATTTTGGAGACAACGTTTCGTATCTGCGCGGCAAACACGCGCTAAAATTTGGAGGAGAGTACATTCGCCAATTTACAGACAGCGTAAACCTGCCGGGTACTAATATCAGGCCTGGGGCGGGTCAGGGTAATATCAAGTTCAGTTCGTTGCAAAATTACCTTAAGGGCATACCTTCCTCCGGAAGCGTTCTGGTGGGCAACACTCCGGTTGAAGGGCGCATCGAAAATTTCGCGGGTTTCCTTCAAGACGACTGGCGCATCCTTAAAAGGCTAACCTTGAATCTCGGCCTACGTTACGAGTACACGACGCCCCCTTCGGAGCTTCATAATCTATACGGCGGCTTCTACCCAGGTCTTGGATTAGTACAGGCCGGGGTACAGGTCCCTTCGCTTTTCAACCCCGACTATAAAGAACTCTCGCCGCGGATTGGGCTGGCTTGGGATGTCAACGGCAACGGGAGGACTGTGGTCCGCGCAGGAGCCAGCATCATGTATGATACTGCGCTATATGCCGGCCAAATCGCCACGCCACAAAGCCCTACCGGAGCAGATATCGTAGTCAACCATGTTACGACACCTGGCTCACAGCTCGGATCTTTTTCGGTCAGTTACAACGGCGCGCAGCTTCAACCGGGCTGGCAAAGTAATGGTGCCGTGCCCATTTTTCCGATTTCCACGAACAACAGAGAAGCCTGCGGCGACGGAGTGGCGGGTGATCCACCGCCGTGTGTGACTTCTGGGGTGATACCCACTATCCGGGTTCCTCATTTCAACGCCTGGAACCTCGATATCCAAAGAGCCCTCACAAATAGCTTAACCTTGGAAGTCGCTTATGTCGGAAGCCACGTCGCAGACCTGAACGGCCTGGAAGACATCAACCAGCCCCCCATCGGCGCGGGGTGGTTTGGCCCGCACAACGCTGCTGGTGCCTGCCTCGCCAGTGCCCCCCTCTACAACGCGTGCAAGGTTTCCACGGCCGACGAGATAGCGGCAGAACCCTACCATCAGCAATTTCCCTATCTATCATTCATAAACATGCAGATGAATCTCTATGAGTCCAACTATAACGGCATGCAAGTGACAATGACCGAACACAACTACCACGGCTTATTTTTTCTTGCCGCTTACACCTACGCCCATGCGCTAGACGATATGTCTGGTCAAGCCAGCAATCTTTGGAAGCCACAAAACAATCAGTTTCCCGGGCTGGGTTATGGGAATAGCGACTACGACATCAGGCATCAATTCAGTCTCACAGCTACCTATAATCTTCCCGGCAAGAAAACACGGGGACAGGCGTTGGAAGGCTGGAAGATTAGTTCCGTGGTGACTATACGCACCGGAACCCCATGGCCGATACAGGACCGCTCCAATGATTTTGTAGGAACCGGCGAGTTCAAAAACAGTTCCTTCTCTACATGGGACTTCACAGGGAACCCTAAGGATTTTACTTCTGGCCCCTTTAACATTCCGTGCTACGCCCCGCGACCCACCACCTGCACTCCTTTTCCCGTAGTGAACGGTGCACCACAGCCGCCGGCAGCGTGTATGAATGCCGCGCAGGCCAATGGGCCGCTCGCCGTCGCCTCACTGATTAACTTTGGCTGTTATGTAGAAGGCAGCGGGGTTTTGACTCCGCCCGCCTACGGAAGCGTCGGGACAACGGGCCGCAATATTTTCTCCGACCAGGGTTTCAGGAATTGGGATTTTTCGGTCACCAAGAGCTGGAAGTTCACCGAAAGATACTCCGCCGAATTGCGGGCGGACTTCTTCAACGTTCTGAACCATTCTAATGTCTCCAATCCGTATGGAGCGCATTCGAATTACGACAACAACGATCCTAATAGTGGTTTAGGGATGGGCTGCGGCTGTATTACTCCCGATGCCGCGTCTGGCAATTTCGTGCTTGGCTCGGGCGGCGCCCGCGATATTCAGTTGGGCTTGAGGCTGTTCTTCTAACCGTAACGGATCGGATCAGAAAAGCTTGTCAGGTCCAACGCAGCATGATGCCACGGGATTGCCATGGTGGGTCGTCCTGGTCAGGTAATCCACTCGTACAGTTGGACGAGGCCTTCGATTTCGCAGTTCAACACTCTCGTAGCCGTCTCTTACTCCTTGTTGCTCGTCTTCCGTCCGTCCGGACGGCAGGCCGCCGAAGAAGATCCTCCGGCGCCGAAGTCCTTATCGCACTCGGACGGGATGTCAAACAGCTTCCCATCGCCGAATACTGTGCCGTCGGCGAGCACGAACTTCCCCGTACGCCCGACTGGTGTGCCGTTTCTGGTTTGGTACAGGTAAACGGTGACTACGTCCCCAGGCTGTACGGCATTCTTGGTCCAGCCGGAAGTGCTCACTGCGGAGGGCTGACCGGCTTCCACAACCCAGTGCGCGACGTTGCCTTTGTCATCCTTTACATCCAACATGACTAAGATGTGCGGGTTGCCCCAATTGACTTTCGTCACTGTGGCGTTCTTCAAGACAACTACTTTGGTGTTGTCGTACGCCGCACTCCCGTGATGCGCGGAGAGCGAACTGCAAACGGCCAGGAGACCCGAAATCAAGGCAAAAGATATTACTAGCTTAGTTTTCACGCGACCCTCCTCTTGCACAATTATTGTTAGCCTATACCACAATAGCCCCAATCAGACAACATTCGTGGACCTTCGGTGAAAGAATTGGGTTTCATTCGATCAAGACCTGTCCGTGGGCAGTCGAGCGCAAAGCTCTCCACGGTAATCGGCAGCGTGTTAGCATTCAGGCGCGTCACGGAAACCTCGGAATGCTGCTCGCCCTTAAATTTCTGCCGCTCACATTCAGTGCTCTGCTGCCCGTTATTAATCCGCTCGGATCGGCGCTGGTTTTGCTGGGCTTGGTAGGCCCTGCTCCACCGGAGGTCTTTCGCAGTCTCGCCCGCAAAATCGCTGTCAGTACAACTTTGTTCTTGTTCACCATCGACGTAGCGGGAGCGGCCATTCTCGCCTTCTTCGGGATCTCGCTGCCGGTAGTTCAGTTTGCCGGAGGCTTCGTTCTGGCGGCCATGGGTTGGAATCTGCTCAATCAGACAGATGTGATACCGGAGAATAATATTTCGGCCGCGCCAGCCGATCGCAACTCCCTTGGCGACAAGATTTTTTATCCATTCACTTTTCCCATAACCGCAGGGCCGGGTTGTATTGTGGCTACCTTGACTCTGAGTGCTCACGCGTCGCAGACGAACCTCCTCGACGAGGGATTCGCTCATCTCGGGATTTTGGCGGGCATTATCTTGAACTGCGTCGCCGTGTACCTGAGTTACGCCTACGCCCAAAAACTCACCGCCAGGATTTCGCGCCAGACGGTACACGGCGTTTTACGCGTCATTGCCTTTATTCTCCTGTGTATTGGGGTGCAGATTGCCTGGAAAGGCTTGGACGCACTCATCCTCTCCATCGGAAAGACCTGAGCGATGCCCAGTTGTAAGAAAACCCACGTCGGTCGCGTGATATAGACATCCCAACCTAACCTCTTTGCGGCGCTTCCGTCTAAACGGTTGTAGCCACCGCCTTGAACACAATCGGGAAGAGTGGCCAATCGCGTTTCTAATCAGGAGATTACATGCGTTATCAAAGCTTTTGGAAAAGTCCTAAGGCCGTGTTGTGTTCGGTGGCGCTGGCATCGGCTTTAGGCGGAGTTGGAATCGCCAGCGCCACGCACCTGGAGCACCTTCACGAAGCGCTGGCGTTGAAAATGGCCAGTGCGGACGAGGGCTACAGTCAGACGGGCTTCGCACCTGTCGTGAAGAAGGTGCTGCCCGCGGTCGTAAATATCTCGTCATCGAAAGTGTCCAAAGTTCCCACGGAATTCTTCGGACAATTGCCGGATGATCCCATGTTCCGCCAGTTTTTTGGCGATGACTCCAACCGGCGTTTCAGGACGCCCCGGCAAGCGCCGGAACAGCGGGAACAGGGTCTCGGCTCGGGCGTCGTTATGACGCAGGATGGCTACATCCTCACCAATAACCACGTCGTGGACGGCGCCAGCACAGTTACTGTCACGCTGGCCGATAAACGTGAGTTCAAAGCCAAAGTGGTCGGAACCGATCCGAAAAGCGATATCGCCGTACTCAAGATCGACGCTACCAGTCTGCCCTGCATAACCATCGCCGATTCCACGAAAGTTCAGGTTGGCGACTATGCGCTGGCAGTGGGAGACCCATTCGGCGTCGGCCAGACGGTCACGATGGGCATCGTGAGCGCTACCGGACGGTCACACCTTGGGATCGAACAATATGAAGACTTCATTCAGACTGACGCTCCCATCAACCCGGGCAATTCCGGTGGAGCGCTGGTGAACGACCGCGGCGAACTGATCGGCATTAATACTGCCATCATCGCTCATGGCTCAGAGGGGAATCAGGGCATCGGCTTTGCCATCCCCGCGAACATGGCACGCAACGTCATGGAACAGATCGTGGAACACGGCAAGGTGACGCGTGCCTATCTGGGAATCGTCCCGCAAGACGTCACTCCGGATATCGCCAAGCAGTTTGGCGAAAAGGAAACACGCGGCGCGCTTGTGGCCGACGTGAGCGCGGGCAGCCCGGCGCAGAAGAGCGGCCTCGAGAGGGGCGACATCATTCTCGACGTCAACGGAAAGTCCGTTGCAGACAGCAACGATCTGCGGATGACGATATCGATGATGCCTCCGGATAGCGACGCGAAGCTGAAGGTGTTTCGCAATGGCTCCGAGCGGGAAATCGCGGTGAAGCTGGGTCCCATGCCCACCGAGGAAGCCGCTGCGAATTCGGAAGACAAGTCCTCCGGCTCCGCCAGCAGCGCTCTATCGGGCGTGTCGGTCGATAACCTCGATGCCGAGACGTCGAACGAGCTCGGCATATCCCCCAACACCAAAGGCGTGGTGGTTACCAACGTCGATCCTTCCAGCGAAGCAGCCGAAGCCGGACTTCGCCGCGGGGATGTGATTCAAGAGGTCAACCGCCAGCCGGTCAAGAATACGTCTGACTTCGAACGCGCTATGCACAACTCCAAGGACAAAGCTCTCCTGCTAGTGGACCGCAACGGCAGCACGATGTACCTCGCTGTCTAAGTCGGTGCCACCACAAAGAAGCTGGCCGGTCCGGCGCGCCCCGCGCCAGACCGGCTTTTGCTTTGAAGCTTGGTCTCGTCTACTCACGCGGAATTTTTGGGAACACCTGCCGCGTTCGCGGCCCACGATAGTCGGATAGTCGGCTCCTGGAACAGTTCTAAATCTTCCGCTACGGCCAAACATTCTTCATTTTTCGGGGACTGGCAGATCGGGTGAAACGGCCTTCGGTATGCCGCGACTGCGGATTTCGTCGTTGAGGAGAATGGCCTCGGCAACTTCGCGCATGGACTTGCGGCGCTGCCGGCTTTCGCGCTGGAGCGTCAGATAGGCTTCGTTTTCGCTGATCTTCAGGTCGCGCTGCATGATGCCTTTGGCGCGCTCCACGATTTTGCGCGTCTCCAGCCTTGCCGAAAGCTGCGAGTTCTCGCTTTCCAGGTGCGCCAGTTCAATTTCCGCGCCCACCAGGAGACCCACCGCGGAGATTAGGCGAATCTGGCGATCGGTATAGCGGTGTGCATCGCGATGCTGCAAGTTGATTACGCCCACAAGGCGGCCACGGCTAAGCAGCGGAACGGAAAGAAATGCCTCAAAGCGATCTTCCGGCAAATCGTTGAAAAGCTGAAAGCGCGGGTCCTGCGAGGCATTCTGGCTTACCACGACCGTACGGCCATGTTCGGCCACCCAGCCGGTGATTCCCTGGCCCATTTTTAGCTTGAGACGATTCACTGCTTCGGGATGAGGATTCTTCGAAGCGCGCATTACCAATTCATCGTTCTCGAGCACATAGACGAAGCAGGAATCGCACTTCAGCACCGAGGTCGTAAAATTCACGACCTCGTCGAGCACTTGCTCGAGCGTCGCGGCGTTGCCGATTTCTGCGGCCCTCTCCAACGCGGCGTCCGGCGCTTGCCGGGGAATGACTTCCGTCAGCAGCTGAATGTGCCGCTCGTTCTCTTGCAGCTCGCTGGTCGACTGCTGCAACGCGGCGGTGCGCTCAGCCACGAGGACCTGTAGCTCGCTGCGCGCCTCCTTTAAGGCTTCCTCGCTTCTCTTCTTGGAGGCGCTTACCCAACCGGCCAGGAGCGAGGAGATCACGAAGGCCGCAAAGTAACTGACCTCCGTAGGCTTGATGGCCAAGGAGTAGAGAGGCGGCACGAAAAAATAATCCACCGCAATCGTAGACGCGAATACGGCGAAAAGGCCTGGTAGCATTCCTCCGAACCAGGCGCTCGTCACCACTCCCGCAAAAAACAGGAAAAGGAACGGATGCGGAAAGAGCGGTTGTAGCGCCAGGCTCGCCATCAAGGCCGCAGCCACGAGGCTCAGGGCCAAACCGTAGTTGCGAAGCATGTGGTCAAAAGCCAGCGGTGAAACCCGGCCCCTTAGTGCGCGTGCCCGCTCCTTCAGCGGATAATAATGGGCCTGAATGCTGCTCTCCGCCGGATCCTGGACTCCTTGTTCATCCCTGAACACAAATACAGCTCCCATTGTTTTCCGCCTCCACTCAACGCTCCCGGCTTAAAACTCACTTTAGGCAGTACGGGAGCTCGACACAAATTCAAAGTTACGTTCAGCAGCATCGATTTTTCGTTTTAAACCAAGCAAGGCCGCGAGCCATTCGCAGCGAGCAACGGCGAGTGGGGCTCCGGCGTTTGCTGTTGCGATCAGCCTAAAGCGCGGCAACCCCGCGCTCGTGGTTACGGATGCGAATCACCTCATCGATCTTGAAAAGGAATATCTTGCCATCACCGATTTTGCCGGTCGCAGCCGCCCGCGTGATGGTGTCGACGACCTGATCCACCATCTTGTCCTGAATTACGATCTCCAGCTTTATCTTTGGCAATAGGTCGACACTGTATTCGTGTCCGTGATACGTGTCGGTATGACCTTTTTGCCGGCCATGCCCGCGCACCTCGGAAGCGGTCATGCCGTCAATGCCAATGTCAATAAGAGCTTGCTTCACATAGTCGAACTTGGAAGGCTGAATAATTGCTTCAATTTTGGTCATCATCTTCTTCTTTGTTCTCTCCTTATCGATAAAGGCTGTGTCCTCGGTGCATCCGGTTCGTCATCTTCCGCTGTCTCTTCGTGCTCGATTGTCTCCTCGTCCTCAGGGAACACTGTCAGCCAGGCAGACTTGTGGCGAGACTGCATTCTGACCTTACGTTTGGTACGCCCCCGATCTGCTGCGCTGGCGATTTGCACTGTTGTTGATTCCCATCTCGACTCCGTGCCGGTACTCTTTGGGCTTCGCCGGGCTCCTTCTCTAACTTTAGGAAGCCCGGCGAAAACCCAAACTCGACCTGGCCCGCGACCCTATGTTGTTAGCTTGTCTAGACTGACGCGAGCCATCGTTTTGCTCGGTGTAAAGCTATTGGCTCTTGCAGCAGCCTCGGCTTGAACGGACAAGCCGCTAGGCGAGGCGAAAGGTGATATCTCGTACTCCGGATACGCCGAGATCCCGTGCTCGTGGAGATCCATGCCATACAGCTCGGCCTCCCTCGGCAACCTTAGGAGCCCAGTCGCGTTGACCGCAAGCATGACCACCATGGCCACGCCAAAGGTCGCCGCGGTGATGCAGGCGCTGCCGATGGCTTGCGCAAGGAGCACCTGTGTGCCGCCGCCATAGAACAGCCCTTTCAGTGGGGCGCTGTTGTCGGGACTTATCGGCCCGGTCGAACCAAATTGACCGCTGGCAAACAAGCCGAGCGACAACGTTCCCCAAATGCCACACAGCCCGTGCACCGGCCACGCGCCGATTGGATCGTCAATCCGCAGCCATTCCAGCAGGTCCACTCCCAGGATCACGAGTACTCCCGCGACGCCGCCCAGTAGGACTGCGCCCGTCGGGCTGACCCAATAGCAGGGGCAAGTGATGGCCACGAGCCCGGCCAGGAACCCGTTGGTGGTGAAGCCGGCGTCCCATTTCTTGGTCATGAAGTACCCGTAAATGATGGAAGAAAGACCCGCCGCGCAGGCGGCGAGCGTCGTGTTTGTGGCTACGCGGCCGATGCCCACAAAGTCCATAGCCGAAAGTGTGCTCCCAGGGTTGAAGCCGTACCAGCCGAACCACAGGATCAGTCCGCCGCTGACGGCGATGGTCAAGTCGTGAGGCAGCATCGGAGCGCCGCCATCGCGTTTGAATGTGCGGCCGAGCCGTGGACCCAGAACGATAGCGCCTGCGATGGCAATGAAGCCCCCGATCGTATGTACGACAGTGGAGCCCGCGAAATCATGAAAGCCCATTCCCAGTGATGGGAAAAAGTTCCCCGCACTGCCCATGTTCGCCAGCCAGCCGTCCGGGCCCCAGGCCCAGTGTCCGATGATTGGGTAAATGAAACCAGTGACGCAAATGCTGTACAGAAGGTCGCCGACGAATCCGGTTCGGCCGATCATGGAGCCCGACGTGATCGTCGAGCAGGTGTCCGCGAATGCGAATTGGAAAATCCAGACGGCCAAAAACGCCACGCCGGTAGTTTCGTAAGTGGCGGGCGCGTTTTGCAGGAAGAACCAATGGTAACCAATGAGCCCGTTACCATGGCTGAACATGAATGCGAAGCCGATGGCATAGAACAAAATGCCGCAAAGGCACGTATCCACCACGCATTCAACCAAAACATTGACGGTCTCCCGCGAACGGCAGAAGCCCGCTTCCAGCATGGTGAAGCCGACCTGCATGCCGAAGACGAGAAACGCCGCGACGAGTGTCCACGCCGTGTTCACCGGGTTCACAACGTCAGAGGCCTTCACCTCTGGCGCCGCCGCCGTTTGCGCATATACATGAGTGAAGAAGAGTCCGGCAACCACGGCCATGATTGCCAGGACGATGCCGACTCCCAACACCTTGCCCGCCAGCATCGTTCCCCCGTATCTGCGCCACTCGGGTTGTCGAAGCCTCAGACGTAATCGTGAAAATTTCTCTGCAATTGACAGCCTCTTTTCGCGTCGCGCATTTCCAGACATTTGGTTTCCTTTCTCCTTTCGAATGGTCATGAGTCCCGTATCCTTAGCCGCATCTTGGGGCGGCTGCTCGGTCAAAAACTCATTTCAAATTCTTCAGCAGGTATGGCCTCCAATCGTTCGCCCTCCAGACAGAAACGGAATCCGCTCAGCTTGGCCCGCATCATCAAGGAGGCCCGCTGGTATACGTCCGGGTCGTCCCGGTGAATCGAGCCGGCAATGATCAGTTCGGGAGGCTCGCGGGCTGCCGAGGGACGAAACGCCCGTAGCACTGCCATCTGCAAACTGGGCAGCGCCTCAAAGGCGAGATCGCGTACGGCAATGGCATCCGCCAAGGCTTGTAGCGATTCATTGCGATCCCTTACTGGCTGTCGCAGGTCGCTATCCCAAATATCCGCAGGACGCGCCATCCAGTCGCAAGCGAGAGCCTCGTCTCGCAATTCCAGGCGCAGCAGCCGCAACGGAGCGCGCGACAGCTCGCCAAAGCGCATCTCTCTGCGCAGGCCGCGGACGAAATCAGCGGCTTCCCAGAGCTGCCTCATTTCCTCTCCTCTGCCCGTCTGCGTGCAAACTGCGCCAATTCCGTAGCGCCGGAACACAACAAAGGGCATCAGTCACGAGTTTCAAATCGGCGACTGGCAATCCAACCCACCGTAAAAAGCCGGCAAGCAACAGCTCCGGCAAAAGCATGCCTACTCGAATCACGAAGCTTGAGCTCCAGCGCCGCCCATGGCGGCTGACATCCAAATCAAGACTTGAGAGCGATTGGCGGGAAGTTGCTAGACGTGGTCCCCAAAAAACCAGGCACAATGCTTTCCCTGGACAGGAACTCGGTCCAGCTAACTGCCCTGGCTCTTCGCGGAGCGTGTACTACTGGTTGGACACTTCGAGGTGTCGCAGAAGACTAAGAACGAACATCGCAAACAGCGCATTTCAAGACGTGCGGCGTTTGTCTTTCAGCATGGAAAGGACGCCAGCACAGCCTTTCGAAACTGCGCCGCTAATTGACGCGCACAGCCTACGAAGCTGCGCAGCGAAAGGCAAACGCAAAATTCAGATGGCGCCTATCAACGAATTGAATCGCACCTGGTGCTCAGGCGCGGAGCCTCCTGCATACGGCTAATGTTCAAATGTGGAATGCGCATCCGGGGCAACTGATGATGCGGTTACGAGAGGCCGCAGTCTTTTGCTGCGGCTAACTCTGGCGCGAAGCCGATCCATTCACGCCGCTTTGACGTTTGGCTGTTCCATATCGACTCGCCGCCAGCGCTTCCAAATGATGCGCAACCCAGCCGCAATCGGAATGGAAAGATAAACTCCGATCACCCCGCCGATTTCGCCTCCCACCAGAACGGCAAAAATGACGGCCAACGGGTGAAGTCGCAGCTTCGCTCCCATGATGCGAGGTGAAGTGACGTAATCCTGCACCAGACGCCAAACCCCCAGGAAGACCACCACCACCAGCAGGTGCTGGTAATTCGCCAGAAAAGCCACCACCAGAATCGCTACGGCTCCCAACAGCGGACCAACGACCGGGATGAACTCCATCACCCCCGCCAGGAAACCCAGCACGGAGGCGTAAGGCACTCTGAGGATGGCGAGCACGATCATGTAAACAACCAGCGACAGCCCCGCGAGTATGAGCTGCGATCGGATGTAGTGAGCCAGCATGGTGTTGAGGTCTTCCGTGATCCCGGCGAGAAACTGCCTTTGCCTCTTGCGCTCCGTAAGCTCCAGCAGGCTGTCCGCAAACTGACTCCCATCCTTCAAGAAAAAGATCGCCAGGATGGGAATGAGCACGATCCAAATCAGATTCTGAGCGAAGGCTGCCACCCGGGACCCGGCAGCGGTAAACCAGCCCAGGGTTGCATTCGCATGAGCCGCCAGAAATTGCTGTAACCGGAGCTGCGTGTTGTAACTCCAGCCGCGTCTTGATCCAATTTGCACGGCAATTTGCCCGGAGCTCACTTTCTCAAATAGTCCCGGCATCGCCGCTGCGAGTTTTCTGCCTTCATCCGCAATCCCAGGACCGACGAGCAGCAGCACGATCGCCACTGCGAGGCAAAGGATTGCGTATACCTCCAAAATCGCTATGCTGCGCGAACCTCTGCTCACGCGAGTCCAGCGCTCCAAACGCGAAACCAGCGGGTCCAGAAGGTAGGCAAACAAGATGGCGAAGAGGAAGGCAATCAGCACGTCCCGAGCGCCATAGATAAAGGCCCCCACAGCAGCGAAGAGCAGGATCGTGCTAAGGATCGAGACCGTCCGTTGGTCCGGAAACTCCATGCTGGCGATTTGATGAGGTTTCGAGCACTTTTAGGTCGAATCAAATCGCCCCGGCACGTAAAGTCGGGAAATAAGCGCCCCAAGCCGGACAAGGCGCTTCGGGCTCAGGCATCTCCCCCGCCGAGGGTAGGTGCTTTTGACTCGAATTTCGTCACGTATCCGGACCGTCATCCCTACTAAGGGAATCCAATGGCTATGGGTTACTGGCCAGAACGGTTGCTAAAGCTAAGGTTACGGCTCGGGCTCGGCGGCATCAGTCAGCGCCCGTATGAGCACGGGTTATGCGCCCTTGGCCGCCTCGGCGGCAGGTGTAATCGCCATTCTTCTGTTCGCGGCCACTGGCCTTTGGGCACAAACGCCAACCGCCGACTCTAAGCCCGACGACCGAGCCTGCCAACAGAGCGAAAGCTCGCCTTCGCAAACGCAATCGCAGTCGAGCAAAGAAAGCACCGAGCAGAAGCCGAACCAGGCTTCCGACGACTGCGCCCCGAAATCCAAGGATGAGTCCGAAGGCAAGCAGACCAACCGCATATTATGGGTTGTCCCCAACTTTGCAGCCGTGAGCGCCAATACGCAATTGCCGCCCCTCTCAGTGAAGGGCAAGTTTTGGCTCGCGACAGAGGACACCTTCGATTACTCCTCGTTCATTTGGACGGGAATTCTCTCCGGGCAGGAGTTTGGTTCGAAGACCTATCCGGAATTCGGCCAGGGAATGGCGGGTTACGGCCGCTATTACTACCATATATTCATCGACGGAATCTCGGGCGCCTATTTCACGGAAGCCATCGTCCCCTCGATCACTCACGAGGATCCCCGGTACTACACGCTGGGCCACGGAGGCTTCTTCCGTCGCACGGCTTATGCGCTCTCTCGCGTGGTGATCACCAAAACCGATTCCGGGGGCACCACCTTCAATTGGTCCGAAGTGGGGGGCAATGCATTGGAAGCAGGTTTGTCCAACGCCTACTACCCGCCCCAGGAGCGTGGCGGCCGCCAAACATTGATCAATTGGGGAGCGCAGTTGGAATCCGCCGCGCTGAACAATATCGCTAAGGAATTCTGGCCGGATATCCGCCGCCTGCTCTTCCGCGAAAAATAGACTCCGCCGCTATCGATGACAACCCCGATCGCTGACGACCCCGATCGATAACAAAAAGCCTCGCTGCATCCCAAAACGTGGACTAAGCCTCGCGGACGCCGCCGTCCCGGAATGTGCTATCCTCCCGCATCGTACAGACCCCGTTTGCGTACATACACGAGAAAAGATCAGGCGAAGGAAAAGGAGCCATCTCATGCGCAAGATGATCGTGGGGATGTTTGTGTTGCTCATCGCGTCTTCGGCCAGGGCGCAAATGCCAACCGCCGCGACCGACATCACCGCCGCGCAGGTCCAGGCGTTTATCAAAGATGGGCCGCACGACCGCAACAGCGACCGCCCCATCCGCGTAATCGACGTCGGAGGCTACCGCATCGGCATATTTGGCGTGTTCCGCCCGAAAAGCGCGCCGCCCAACGCGACGGTACATCAGACCAACGTCACCGAGACTTACTACATGCTGGAGGGCGCCGGGGTGCTGGTGACCGGTGGTACGCTGCGCAAACCCGTAACGCCGCGGCAGTCGACTCTCGGGGATTGGACAGATGTCGGGGGCAACGCCATTGACGGAGGCGTATCCCGTCGCATCGCCAAGGGAGACGTGGTCATCATCCCCGGCGGCGTGCCGCATGGATGGGCCAGCACCGAAGGCGACATCACTTACCTGATTGTCCGCTCCGATCCCAGCAAGAAAATCCCGCTGAAGTAGCGTGGGCGGCCATCGCAGGCCGGCGGATATGTGTCTGAAGCGGAAATGCGGGTGAGCGCGGCTATCGTTTAGGAATGTTGAACTCGATAGGGCGCGCTAGTCGTTCCCCAGGCCCGTAGGATCGCCGTCCCTTTAGCGTGGAGGCGCCAGACAATGCTTTCTAGAAGAGCGATACTCGTCACTCCGGTGGCGATGATGGCCGCGCGCGCTGTCTCCCCCGTCGCCGCCGCTTCCGCCAAGATGATACTTGCGATGCACCAGAATACCTCCGCAGGAGCGGGTTACCGCAAGTCGCTGGAAGGCTGGTCTCGCGCGGGGATCAAGTACGTCGAGATCACCAACGCCCTCTTGGACGACTTCCTGAAGACCGATACCCTCCCTGCCGCGCGCCGCGTGCTTACCGACCTCGGGCTGACCGCCGTTCACGCGGCGACTGGCACCACAGGTCTCTGGGAACCAAATCCCAATCGCGCTGCCTCGCTCGAGAATCTCAAGAAACGCTGCGAGATGTTCGCGGCCCTGGGACTCTCCCGCGTTTATGCCGCGACGACCGCCACCCAGAAAGTCACCCTCGACGACTACAAAGCCGGCGTGGACAACATGCGGGAAGCCGGCGACGTCGCCAAGCAGTTCAATATGTCGCTCAGGATCGAATTCGTGCGCACGTCGTCCTTTATCTCCACGTTGACGACGCTCGTGAAGATGACCCGTGCCGCGGCGCATCCCAATCTCGCGCCCATGTTCGACTGCTATCACTTCTGGTCCGGGCTCAACAAGCTCGAGGACCTCGATCCGCTCCGGCCCGGCGAAATTGGTCATGTGCACTTTCAGGACGTGCCCGATATGCCGCGAGAGTTGCTCGACAACACCACGCGAATCATTCCCGGCGACGGCGTCAGTCCGCTCGTCCGCATCCTTCGCACACTCGCGGATAAGGGCTATGCCGGTCCTCTTTCGGTCGAGCTCTTTCTGCCGAAGTACCAGCAAGGCGATCCCTATGAAGTCGCCCGTGAAATCCGGCAGAAAGCCGAATCGGTCATGCATCAGGCCCGCGTGATGTAAATCGCCGCGGTCTTTGCCGCGGCGCGCTCGAGTTTTGTCTGGGAAATACGGGATCAATCTCTGCTGAATCTCAAAGGAGCCAACATGCGCACACCTTTATTTATTGTGATCGGCACAGTCGTGCTTTTCGGCGTGTTTGGGGTAGCACACGGTCGCGGAAGCCGGGCGGCGGTTCCCGCTCCTCAGCAGGCGGCCACGGCGCCTTCCGGCAAAGCGGCCTACTTCGCGCACCCAGACATCGAGTCCACGTGGAAGGATCTGGAGGCCAGGCAAGTGATCAACAAACGCGTGATGGACGGCGGAGCCTACAGCATCAATATCCGAATCGTGAAAGAGGGCGACGCTCCGCTCGTTCATGCCGGCTCGGCCGACGTCTGGGTGACGATGGAGGGCACAGCGACAGCGATAACCGGCGGTCAGCTCGTCGACGGCAAAAAGCGGCCCGAACGTCGATGATGAGGCCGGAACCGCAATTCGAGGCGGAGTCGAACAAGCGCTGAAGCCGGGTGATGTTCTTTTCGTGCCGGCGGGCGTGCCCCACGGCTTCAAAGACATCAAGGGATTCAGGGCTTATCTCATTCGCTTTGACACCAAATAGACGATTTCAGGCTCTGCGTCGGCGTCATTAGCCCGCGTCGGCCTAAGAGTCTGTGTGACAATTCGCAGACTTAGGGGGTCGCCGCTTTAGCGGCGACATTAAGCCGTGTGGAATGAGAACGGCTTCAGCCGCTGAAGTCTCATTCGGAAGTTCGCACACACAATCCTACGCCCACGCTCGGTTGTCTACCGTGTTCTCATACGTGGCGCCGGGTTCAGTCAAACCCCATCCGACCGTCCACTGATACGTGTGATCGAAGCGTTCGCGTGTGTACGGCTGCGGCGGCGCATTCAGTATGCGAGAAAGCTTGAGATCGCCCGGCTCGAGCTCGCCCCCGGCTTCTTCGATAAGGTAATGCGCATACTTCGCGGGGTTCTTGCGGATGGCCTCGGCGGCTTCGGCCTCGGCATTGAACATCTTTCGCAGCGTCGGGCCATCCAGTTCGTCGCCCGCGGCCTCGCTCCTGGTCGAATGCGACTCGATGAGCACCGTGTGTCCGCGCTTTTCGGCCACGCTGATCCACGGCTCCATCAAGCTCACCGCCTCGATTTCGCCTTTGCTCAAAGCTTCCAGCCGCTCCTCGTGAGTGCCCGCGTTCGTCCACTTGATCTGCTCGCGCTTTAGAAAGCCTTCCAGCATCTTCAGCATGGTGAAATGCGAACCGTTGAACGGACTTACGGCGATGGGCTTGTTCTTCAATTGCTCCGGTTCGTAGATGCCGAATTTGTGATCGGACACGATGGCAAAGGTGGACATCGCCGAGCCCAGGGCCACAATCTTGGCCGGGCGGTGCCCCGCGGTCACGTTGGATTCAACCGCGCGCTTCATCACTCCCCACTCGCACATGCGGAATTGGTCGCAGGCGCCTTTGTCGTAGAGAGACTCCATGGTGCGCTGAAAAACGTTGTCTCGGAGGGCCTGATGATCGGCGCGCCGCTGCGCCGTGCCCGGAGTCTTGAGAATTTCCACGTCGAGCCCCTCGTCTCTGAAGAAGCCTTCATCCCGCGCCACCAGCAACGGCAGATCGTGAATGGCATTCATCATGGAGACTCGTACTTTCTTGAGCGTCTCGGTCGCGGTACTCATTGGGTGTTCCTTTCAGGCCAGTGGAATTATTAGCAGAATACTTTAGTTTTGCACTGCGCGGCAAGGAGACAGCCCCTGGGCGTCGCATCCGGAAGTCTCTTATGAATGCGTGCCGTTCGCGCGAAAGTCTTCCCGGCAGCTCGCTAATTGTGATTCCCTTCACCCTGCGCATCCGTTGATAATAAAATGATGATAATAAATGATGATAGACGCCGAATCCGGCGCCAGCGTCCGGATTCACGCCAATAGGCCGGGGGGCGCGTTGCAAAAAACTTGCTCGGCAGGTGTCGATTTGCCGCCCCTCCGTTCGACCTATTGGTAGAAGCCGAGCCCGGCATGGATATGGAGGGCGGGCGTGATTGTGTTACGCGAAGGCGCAGCACGCGCAACCCTTAGGTTGCGCTTATCGTTGGCTCTAGAGTAACATGCAACCCAGAGGTTGCATAATGGATTGCGTTGGTGGTTGCGCAGTGGATTCCGTAAAACTGAAAGAGGGAGAAAAGGGATGAGCAAAGTGCGAGTTTTGGTGGGCACCCACAAAGGAGCGTTCGTGCTCACCTCGGATGGAAAACGCGAAAAGTGGGACGTGAGCGGGCCGCATTTCGCCGGCTGGGAGCTTTATCACTTGAAAGGATCGCCGGCGGATCCAAACCGGATCTACGCGTCGCAAACCAGCGGATGGTTCGGGCAGATCATCCAGCGCTCCGATGACGGCGGCAAGACTTGGACTCAGCCGGGCACGCCGCCAGGCGAGCAGCAAGCTCCGCAGCAGGGCCCGCAGAAAGGCGAGAGCAACAAATTCGTCTACAACGCGTCTCCCGAAAAGGGAGGAAAGCCGCTCACCACGCACCAGTGGTACGACGGCACACAACACCCCTGGGAGTTCAAGCGCGTCTGGCATCTCGAGCCGTCGCTAAGCGACCCGGACACCGTCTACGCGGGCGTGGAAGATGCGGCGATTTTCAAATCGGCCAACGGCGGCAAGAGTTGGGAGGAGCTTCCCGGGCTGCGCGGCCATGGCACAGGGCCGAAATGGCAGCCGGGCGCCGGCGGCATGTGCCTGCACAGCATCGTTCTCGATCACACCAATCCCAAGCGCATGTACATCGCCATCTCGGCGGCGGGCGCGTTTCGCACCGATGACGGCGGCCAGAGCTGGAAGCCCATCAACAAGGGCTTGAAGTCTCCATACATTCCCGATCCGAACGCCGAAATCGGCCACTGCGTTCACCACATTGCCGCGCATCCCGCGCGCCCCAACGTGCTCTTCATGCAGAAGCACTGGGACGTGATGCGCAGTGACGATGCCGGCGATTCCTGGCATGAAGTGAGCGGCAATTTGCCCACCGATTTCGGATTCGTCATCGACGTTCACGCCCAGGAGCCCGAGACGATCTACGTCGTCCCCATCAAGAGCGATGGGGAACACTTTCCGCCCGATGGTAAGCTGCGCGTCTACCGCAGCCGCACCGGCGGAAACGAATGGGAGCCGCTCAGCAAGGGCCTGCCGGACAAGGATTGTTACGTGAACGTATTGCGCGACGCCATGGCCGTCGATTCGTTGGACAAATGCGGCATATACTTTGGAACGACGGGCGGGCAGGTGTACGCCTCGAATGACGCGGGCGATAACTGGGCGCCCATCGTGCGGAATCTTCCTGCGGTGTTTTCCGTGGAGGTCCAGACGCTGCCATGATTCGCGTTGTATTGCCGCCGCATCTGCGGACGCTGGCGCACGTCGGCATGGAAGTGAGCATCGACGTGCAGGGCGCGATCACGCAGCGCTCTGTGCTGGATGCGCTCGAAGCTTCCTATCCCATGCTGTGCGGCACGATCCGCGATCACGATTCGAAAGAGCGCCGGCCTTTCCTGCGCTTTTTTGCCTGCGGCGAGGATTGGTCGCTCGAATCGCCGGACCATCCGCTGCCGCAGCGCGTCGCGCAGGGTGAAGAGCCTTTTCTCGTGATCGGCGCCATCGCCGGCGGCTAGCCCGCGTTGCTTTCGGCGCTCACCAACCAGTTTGTCATTCCGAGGTCAACGTCGGGCGCGCTTCGCGCCCGAGCCTTCCTTCGATGACCGAGGAATCCCTCTTCGTGTTTGGGGAATAACGCGGCTCGCCGGAGAGCCCTCGTCGGGTCTGCGCCTCGGCTAGGCCTCTATTTCAAATGGTGTCATCACGAGGTCGCCGCGGCGCCGAGGTCCCCTGTACGCGTCGCCTTTACGCGTGCAGGCGTGGTGGCGACCGAGGGATCTGCTTTTCCCTTTACAGCCCTCAGCGCCTGTCGCCTATAGCGGCATGATGACGGGCTCGTCGCGGGGAATCGCGTCGAGCGTCGCCTTGTCGATGTTCAGGTGCGCCATGACGAGCTCCGGCGGCGTGTGCGAGAGCCATTCGGAGAGCGAAAGGTCCTGATAGAAGCTGCTGCGGAACATCTCCAGAAATTTCAAATCCGTGTTGCCGGTGTTCTCGATGTAGTGCGGCAAAGTCTGCTGCACGTAACCCACGTCGCCGGCCTGAAAATCCATGGTGCGCGCCCGCCCGCCGGTGGCGAACACCGTCATCCGGCCTTGTCCGGCGAAATAGTATTGCCATTCGTCGGCGTTCTGATGCCAGTGTAATTCGCGGATGCCGCCCGGATGCACGGTGACGATGGCCGAGGCGACCCTCTGCGATACCTTGAACTGACTCGAATCCACCACGCGCACTTCGCCGCCCTTGGTGCGGTTGGTAACCGGCATCTGCAGCGTGCGAAACGCGAAATCGGTTTTGGATGGCCCCCGCGTTCCCGCCGCAGCCTTCTGGTCGGCTTCCAGCGGGCCCGGAACCTCGCTCTGAAAAATAAAGAGCTCCCTTGGGGGCAGCTTGTCGAAAGCCTTCTGCGGAACGCCAAGACTCTTGGCCAGCACATCCTTGGGCGTGTGCGCCATCCAGTCAGACAGCAGAACGGTGGCATACTCCGAAAAACTCCCATCGTCGAAAACGAGCAGGAACTCCGCGCCATCCGGATTCAATCCCTGAATCGAGTGCGGAATTCCGGTGGGGAAGTACCAGAGATCGCTTTCCTTCACGTCCGCGACAAAGCTCCTGCCGTCGTTGTCGATGGCCGTGATTCGCGCGCTGCCGTAGAGCATGTAGGCCCATTCGGCAGCCGTGTGCCAATGCAGCTCGCGAACGCCTCCTGCGGTAAGCCGCATATCCACGCCGGCCATCGTTGTGGATACGGCGAGCTCGCGCACGGTGACTTCGCGGGACCATCCGCCCTGGTGCAGCCGCTTGTGCGCGATCGAGAAAGGATACTTGAAGGTCTGCACGCCTCCCGCGTCGGTCGGCGGCGGATTGCGCGAATCCACATTCTGCGAATCGAGTGGCGCGTTCTTGGGGCCGGGCTCGCTCGCGTCGCGCGCGGACCCCGGCTTCGTGCCCGACTCTTGCGCAAACACATTCCCCACAGCACTTACCCCAGCCAGTGCGCTCGCACCCGCCAGGGCGCCCGTGCTTACTCCCAGGAAATCCCGCCGCGAGAACTTCGAATCACTCTGATCGTCAGCCATGTCTGTGCCGCCTCCCTGCACCTAATTCTACGCTAAGGGCAGCTAGCAGCCCAGAACGGCACAATCCGGTTTGTCAGCAAGCTAATTGACACTAGGCCGCGCGGAGCCGTGCACTCCGAAACCGACACCTCGAAAATACCACCACCGACCTCCCATTCGTTTGAGGCCGGCCGACCTCGCTTGGATACGAGCAAACAGGAATTATTTCTTCCCTTCTACGTTCGGATCGTTCGTCGCTTCGAAATAACGGGCTCGCTCATATGATTGATATTCCAAGCGCGATCTCAGAGAAACTTCACAAGGGCATCCATACTCTCTTTCGGCCGTTCTTCCAACACCCAGTGTCCCGTGTCCTTCAGAACGACGACGGTGGCGTTGGACGCCACCAGCTTCGTTTGTCGCCCGAGCAGATCGCCGTTTGCTTTTTCGCCGCCGATGCAAAGCACGGGAAACGGCAGCTTCGTCTGAGAGAGTTGCGCGAAATCCTTGGCTGCCTGCTGAAAGGAAACGAAGTATGCCCAGCCTGCGCGCATGCGTCCGGGGCGGGCGTACGCCGCTGCGTATGCAGCACGATCGGCTTCTGGAATGGAGTGCGTCTTGTCCGCGGCAAAGTCATTCCAGAAATAATCGAAATAGATGCGTTCGCGCCCGCGCACCAACTCCTCCGGCGTCGGTCCGTTGAAGCGAAAATGCCAAATGCCGGGATTGTTGTACACGTCCTCCCATCCGGCGACTCCGGGCAGAAAAGCGTCCATCAGCGCGAGTTTGTCCACGTCCATCGGAAACTGCGCCGCGTAGGCATACGCGACCATCAGCCCGATGTCGTGTCCAACGACCCTGGCCTTCCCCAGGCCCAGCGATCTGGCCAGCGCGTGAATGCGTATGGCGGCGTTTTTCATATCCAGACCGTTTGCGGGGATATCTGAATCGCCGATTCCGGGAAGGTCTGGCGCAATCACCATGAATTTCGTGGCCAGCACTGGAATCAGGGGCTTCCACATGAGAGACGTTTGCGTGTAGCCGTGCAGCAGAATGACTGCCGGCCCCTGGCCCGCAGTCAAGTAATGCAATTTGACTCCGTCAACGTTGGCCATTCGTGAACTGATTGCTGCATCGGTCATTCGACTTGTCTCCGGTCGGGGTATTCAGACCATACAGTCTATTACCTCTATTTGAAAGCGGGAGTTATGTGAGCGAGAGTTATTGGACAGCGAGAGTCAGACTCGGCTCTCGGGCTCGGCTCTGGAGCCATCGTCCGTAGGAACAACAACGCTCTTAGCTTTCGTCGAGAGGTTTGGAACGAGCCAGCGAAACAGCATCGTCGCGGCAATCGCTCCCAGCATTTGTGCCACGACAAATAGGGGCACGTCCTGCGGACGAATGCCCGCAAAGGTATCGCTGAGCGATCTCGCGATGGTGACGGCGGGATTAGCGAACGAGGTGGAAGCGGTGAACCAATACGCCGCCGTGATGTAGCCGCCGACGGCAAAGGGGATCATGCCGGCGCTGGAACTTGAGCGCGAGCATCCCCAGATCACGCAAAGCAGACCAAAAGCCGCAATGAACTCGCTGAGAAACTGGGGCGGGCCGCCTCGAATATGGCGCGATAGCGTTATCAGCGGAAGCCCAAACATGGCGTGCGCTGCCAGGGTTCCAGCTATGCCGCCGAGGATTTGGCCGGCCATATATCCGCCCATCTCGTGCCAAGCCAAACCGCCTTCCATGGCGTCCGCCAGCGTGACAGCGGGATTGAAATGCGCTCCTGAAATCGGTCCGAACGTGAGTATCAGTGTCACCAGCGCGGCGCCCGTGGCGAGCGTGTTGGCAAGCAGCGCCAAAGCCACATTGCCGTTGGCGAGACGCTCGGCCATGATGCCGGAACCGACAACGGCGGCGACCAGGAAACCCGTACCCAAAAATTCCGCGGCTATGCGCCTGCTTAGACTCGCTTTCATTGGCGGCCTATCTCGTCAATTTGTTTTTGGATCGCCAGCTTATCGAGGCTGGCGAGGGGCAGGCACAGAAATAAACTGATTCGCCGGTCGAGAATGATGAAGGCATCGCGGAATGCTTTCTCGACGGCTTCCCGCGAGCCGTTAACCGCGGCGGGGTCGGGCACGCCCCAATGCGCCGTCATCGGCTGGCCCGGCCACACCGGGCACACTTCTTTGGCGGCTTTGTCGCAAACGGTGAAGACGAAATCCAGCTTGGGCGCTCCGGGCCTTGCAAACTCGTCCCAATCCTTGCTGCGCAGTCCGTTGACAGGCAGGCGGGCTTGTTCAATCAGCTTGAGGGCCTCAGGCCGCACGAATCCCGCGGGAAGGCTTCCGGCGCTGTAGGCTTTGAAATTGGGCGTCCCTTTCTGATTGAGGATCGCTTCGGCCATGATCGAGCGCGCGGAATTCCCCGTGCAGAGAAACAGGACGTTGTACCGGCGTTCCATTTTAGTTCCCATGCTTCACGTCTTCCGCGCGTCGGATTTCGGCGCATCGAGGGTCGGCGCATCGGGGGAGCCGCAGCAGGCCGGCCCGCAGCAGGAAGCTGATGCAGTTGTCTCGCCGGCGATGGGCTTCTTCGCGCGAATGAAGGCGCTCGCGAATTTGTCTCCCACTTGAGGCGCGATGGCCTCCACGTCGATGCCCTTTGCCGCCAGGAATTGGCGCGCGTCTTCGACTTTGTAAACGCGGGTTGGCTCGATCTCTATTCCCTCGAAGCCCGCGGCGGCAAGTTTGAGACGATATTCGGATTCCTCCAGAGCTCCGGCGATACAACCGATCCATAGCTCGACATTCTTTCTAATCTCGGCAGGCACGGCGCCGCGCACCACCACATCGGAGACGGCGAAACGCCCGCCGGGCCGCAGCACGCGAAACGCTTCCTGCAAGACGCGATTTTTGTCCGCCGAAAGATTGATGACGCAATTGGAGATCACTACATCGACCGAGTTGGCCGGCAGCGGGATATTTTCGATCTCGCCCTTCAGAAACTCCACGTTCTCCACGCCCGCCTTGCGTTGGTTTTCGCGGGCCAGGCCGAGCATCTCGTCGGTCATGTCCAGACCATAAGCTTTCCCCGTGGGACCCACTCGCCGCGCCGAAAGCAGAACGTCTATGCCTCCGCCGGAGCCAAGATCGAGAACCGTCTCGCCGGGTTGGAGCTTTGCCAGCGCCGTCGGATTACCGCAGCCGAGCGAAGCTTTCAGCGCTTCCTCGGGAATCGCCGCTGTCTGCGATTTGTCGTAGAGATTTCCCGTAATCGGATCGAAGACCGGATCGACGATCGAATCCACGTCCGGGCTGCCGCCGCAACAAGGGCTCTGGCCCGTTGCGGCTTGTTTCGCCGCCTCGGCGTATTTACTTCTGACTGCGTCTTTGATTTCTGTCTTTGATTCCATACGCGCCTCAACATATCTGCGTGATCAGATATGTTGCAGGCTACCCTCGGCGAACATATCTGTCAAGGCTTATGTGTTATCATCGAACCATGGCCACCCGGCAGGCGGCGCCTTCACTGCATCTGCTGTTTCGCGCGTTGGCGGACCCCACGCGGCTGCGCCTGCTGAATCTGATCGCGGATCGGGAGATTTGCGTTTGCTACTTCGTCGAAATCCTGCAGATGAGCCAGCCAAAAATCTCCCGGCATCTGGCCTATCTGCGTAAGGCGGGAATCGCCAGCGCGAGGCGCGAGGGCAAGTGGATGCATTACCGGCTTCTCGTGCCCAAGGATGAAGTCGCCAGCGGCATTCTGCGCGAGACCCTGAAGCATTTGCGCGAAAAGCCCGAGATGAAACGCGATGTATCGCGGCTCGATGTGGCTTGCTGTTCCCCGCAAAAGCTTGAAGTCTTGCAACGTGCGCCCCAGCCCGCCCTGGTGTGAAATTTGTTTTGCGTAAGTGCAGATTCTAAACAGCTTTAAGTCCCGTAAAATGGAAGTGCTGATTCTGCGAGAGTTGCAGGCGCGATTTGTGTAAGTGCTCATAATGTTAAAGTTGGACCTTCCGGGATATCCGTGACGCAGGCGAGGCCAGACTGCGGCAATAAGATTTTGCTGATCGTACTTTGTTGACGGCGCGAAGCTCCTGATGTCCATGACGTTCGCGCCGGTGGCCCACATGGGCCATTTTCTGTAAGTGTTGATCCTAAACAGTTTTAAGTTGTTTAAAACGGAAGTGCTGATTCTGCGAGAGTTGCAGGCGCGATTTGTGTAAGTGCTCATAATGCGCAGCTTAGGTCTTGCGACGTGCTGGCCCTGAGTTACGAGCAGTCCGCCAACGTCGCTTGCCACGAGATGAGGCTGCGGCAATCCTAAATTGAAAATTGTTCGAAGAGGATCAGTCTGTTGGGGCTGGCAGTTCGCGGTGGTCGATTTTTTCCGAGAATACATCGACTGCCAGAGAGCGTTAGATCTATTTTACCGCGAGGGTCAAATGAACTGCGAGGGTTGTGCGTCGCGGCTACAGTTAGCCTAAGCCGGGCCGCCGTGTGGAGAGTTAGTCTGCCCGACCAATTTCAGAAAGTGGTCTCCTTCGGGAATAAGGACGTTTGTACCTTGGCCCCGCAGCCGGTTGATTTCTACTTCGGTGAGCGAGGTGAAGATGAGCGTCTGAAATTCGGCCTCTCGAGCCAGCTGCTGACTCAAGAATGCAATAAACATCTCCCGGTGAGCGGGATCTGGGTTCTGCTGCAGAGGCTCGTCCAGTATCACGACGCCGGGATGGAGGCCGCCTATCGTTTGGGAAGCAGCGGCCAACGCGAGGCTGTAGGCGGCAACGAGGCGTGACTGGTCGCTCGCAGACCCAAGCGCACGCAGTCGCCGACGATTGAGGTATGGAACGTACTCCTCGTCGAAGTCCAATAGGCGCGCATTGTCAGGCCTGACAGCACTGTGGCCTAATGCAATTAAGTATTTCCGAAGGGAATCAAGAAAGGCGGTACGACGCTGATCTGAGTCCGGAGTTACCGAGATTACTTCGCTAATTCCAGCGGCTTCCGCAAGCCACCGATCGACTGTATTTTGAAGCTCCCCGACCTCTCTCGAAGCGTTACGCAGCCGCTCTATACCTCTTTCCGCCCGATTCAGGTCAGAAGCGATTCGCGCCACTTGTTCACGTACCGTACCGATCGCGCTGGTGACGTTGACGAGGGCACGCTCAGCGTCACGAAGCTCGTCTTCGACCTCACTCAGCGCATTAGCGCTAATCTCCATGCTCGCGTCGATCGATTGCACATTTCTGTTCATGAGGTCACGGTCTCGCTTGAGTGCTTCGATGTGCGCAGTAATCGATTCTTTAGACTGATCAGTCAAAGCGAACGTAGAGGGGTCAAGGTCGCGATGACAGGTTGGACACTCCAGGTGATCGAGCCGACCAACGCCGGTCGTTTTCAGCCGCAGCAGATCGGTCGCAGCGTTAATCCTATGCTCAAGGTTGGCTAGCAGTTCTGCTGCCTGCCCGCGCTGTATTCGCGCCGTGTGTAGTTCGTCGTTTAGGTTGTGCCGACGTTCCTTGAGGTTGACGACCCTTTGTGACGCCTCAGCCGGTGCCGAAGCATCCGACGGATCAATGGGATCAGTTGTCAGCGCCTGACGAAGTCGCTCGGCGCTGGCGTTGAACGATGCTTCCTCCACGGCTAAATCGATGCCAGCATCTTGCTTTAACGCCTCGAGTAGCGTACGTGAGGACCAGCGCGTCAAGATATCGGAGATTGAGCCATAACCGGACCACTCCACCCGCCAGCCGTGTCTCAAAAATGCGAGTGTTATGCGCTCGCCTATTTGGCGAGCCGCCTCTCGTAGAGTCAAACTCTTTTGGTTGGCTTCCTGTCTGGCAACCCTTGCCCGGAGAGCATCGATGGCACCGAGCAAGTACTCAATAGATATCCCGCTGATCTCCACCTGGCCATAGCGAGTGACTTGGAGTGCCTGCACATTGCTCCAGCCTTCCTCCTGGTCGATGTAGAAAGTGGGAGCCAAATTTTCCAGATATACCTCCGACAAGGGTCCACGAAACGTGGCTACCGGTTCACGAGGCCAATTCAGCCACTCAAATAAGAAACGTTGAAATCCGCCATGCTCGTCCTGCATTGTCTGACGCCTAGCCAGCAGCTTGCTCTCGCGAATTTCCCGCTCCCCTGCGAACTCGGTAACGCGAATCGTCGTGCTGTCGCCCTTGATCGCACGGGTCAATCGCAGTGCGCGGCGGTCGTCATTGACCAGCCGGATGCTGCATTCTGAGGCATGGACCCGGGCGGGCGCACGACCGGGCACCTCCAGTTTCGCGTGCAGCCTCCGGAAAACAGGACGCATCGTTATCTTGGTTGCCTAGGAGAGTTTCGAGCCCGAGACACCAGCAATCCCGGTTACGGCCAGAGATTTGCCATACGCATTCCGCGCGGCGATTACTTGTAGGCCGGGCGATAAGTTGAGTCTGCCGGCGAACGGCCCTGCTTCCGACTGTCCGCGCACGTCGACTTCAGCGATCCGAATCACCATCCCTCCAGCATCCTGTTAGTGATCGTGATATCGGACATTTCGTGGAGCGCCCGAAGCGCGCTCGAGAAGAGCTGGTGGTCAGCTCCTGACGTATACAAGCGCGTTAGGAGCCCCACATTTTCGCCACTCACGAGGTGGGCACCCACTCGCTCTAAAGCCGCGCGAGCAACCAGGAATCCTATAACGTCGTCGTGCATCTGGTCCCCGAGAAAACCGCGCCGCAACTGCTGCGGCGACACGATAGACTGCTGGGCGTATCCCTGTGTTTCGCTCCATTTACGGATAACTGGTAGCAGCCATGGCCGAATGGCAACGAACTGTAAAAGCTTCAAACGAGAAGCAGCGATACGCCGCCGTCCGAGCGCGTAAGGCCTAGCGTGAATCTCGAATGCAGCGGCGATAACAAACATTCGGTATTGAAGGTCATATACAGCCGACGGTGCTAACCGGCTCCGATTTACATCAGGCTGAGCTCGCCCTGATCGGAGCAGTGCTGCTAAGGTATCCAGCTCCGGATCATTAGCCATGCGAAATTGCCGGCGCGCTCCAGCCGATGGGGCAGTCCCCGATGAGGCGTGCAACCTCTCCGGAGCTTACGTCCTGAATCAACTCGCCAAATTGGCTGGTGAATCCCTGCAGAATCTCGCGCGCAACTTCCCCAGCCTGCGGCAGCTGCGTCCAAGGTTCAGTCGACGCCAACATCAGTCCCGCTACCCTCTCGAGAATACGCGACCTGCTCTCCTCAAGAACTCGATGGAGCGTCGGAGCTGTTTCATCTAAATGCTTATCGAAAGCGATAGACATACGCCAGTTCGCCCGTAACCGATCAGCCAAGGCCTCGATAGCCGGAATCTGGTCTGGTCTTATTTGTCGCAGTACCGCCATCTTCGAATCGAAAGTACTCGCATCATCTATCGACACCACTTGCGCAGCTTGCTGGATGCTTTGGATGAAAATCCGCTGCCGCGCGCGCATGATGATGATTTCGTCGACAGCATATCGATTTGCGAGCTCCGTAGGGCCGACCACAACGACAGACGCAAGGGAGTCAACGTACCTGCACTCGCTTAACGTTTTATATTCGTTCACTGCTGTGAGAATTGGATTCAGGACGCGATGACTCTCGAACCAGTTTACGATTAGTTCTACGTGCTCAAGCTTCTGCCCGTCTGGCAAAATCGTGGCCATCTCGGGCGAGTTCTCCCGGACCAACCTCCCTCCCTCGAAGACCAGCTCAAACAAGCGACGTAGGTCGCCCTTGAATTTATTTACGATTGCAGAGACACGCTCCCTGTTGTTCCTGCACTGGTCGTGTTCAAGGCCATAGCAGCAGTATCCACGCTTGCCGCCATGCGAAAAGGCATCAAGCCCCGCATCACCCTGAGGCTTCGCGGGGATTGTCTGAAATCCCAAGATTACGCTTTGGAGTCGTGCGCAGACCTCCGCCTGAAAATCATTGCCGCTCAGTGCAGCAAGGCTGTCGATGTACTCTTGAACTAATGACATGCCCCCTAATGTACAGGCACTTCCCAAGAATTGTTAATTCGGAATGGGGCTCGTGCCGTCACTCCGGACGCCACATCATATCTTATTCGCTTTATCTTCGCTCTAGTCATTCCGCCGCATTTATCTCATCGGTGCTCACTTGCAGAAAGCGGGGAGCGGTGACGCTGGGCCGAGGATTGCATTCGCGGACGCGGCGGCGTATGTTCCGGGCTGGCGGCGGGGCGCGCGAATTCGCGCGGCGCGCGGGGAGGGGGTCGACGTGAGACTCACGACGAGGCGAGCGATTTTGGGGAGAGGCGTTCTGGCGCGAGGTTCTGGGGGCGCTGGCATTGGCAGGCATGTGCCTGATGCTTGCGGCGGCGGCGCACGGCAAGCCGGGCGCCGACGCGGGCGCGGCACGGCGGGCAAACGGCGACAGCGGCGCCGGCGGCTTCGGGGGCGAAGCCGGTGATGGCCGACCAATACTTCAAGAATGTGCAAGTGCTCAAAGGCATCCCGGTGGACGAATTCCTGGGGACGATGGGCTTCATTGCCGCGTCGCTGAGCGTGAACTGCACGGAATGCCATTCGGCAGTGGGCCGAGGCATGATCCGGGATTATGCCGCGGACACTCCGAAAAAGCAGAAGGCGCGCCAGATGATGCTGATGGTGAAGGCGATCAATCAGGCAAATTTCGGAGGCGCGCACCGGGTGACCTGCTGGACCTGCCATCGCAGCGATACGCAGCCCCCGGAGACGCCGAGTTTAATGGTGCAGAATGGCGCCGTGGCCGAGCGCGATCCGAATGACGTGGAAGTTCCGGATGAGGCGGTTCCGGGACCGACCGCCGATCAGATCCTGGACAAATATATTCAGGCCCTCGGCGGGGCGGAGCGGCTGGCCGGCTTCACCAGCTTTACCGCCAAGGGGACGTACTCGGGCTTCGACACGGACCTCGGGAAAGTGCCGGTAGAGGTGTATGCCAAATCCCCCGGGCAAAGCACCACCATCGTGCACCGGTCGGAGAAGGCGGAAAACATCACCACCTTCGACGGCCACAATGGCTGGATCGCCATGACCAATACCATTCTTCCGTTGAAAGCGCTGACGGGAGGAGAGCTCGACGGCGCGCAACTGGATGCGGAGATGTTTTTCCCCGTGGGGATCAGGAAATACCTCCGCGATTTCCGCGTGGGCTTCCCGCCCACCAGCATTGACGACCATCTGGTGCAAGTCGTCCAGGCGACGGCGCCCGGAGGAACGCGGGTAAAACTATTCTTCGACACAAAAACGAACTTGCTGGTGCGGGTGGCGCGGTTTGCCGAAACGCCGCTGGGGTTCAATCCTTCGCAGATGGATTACTCGGATTATCGCGATCTCGGCGGCGTCAAGGTGCCCTTCCACTGGACGCTTAGCTGGACCGATGGGCGCTCTGAATTTGAGATGACGGAGATGCAGCCGAACGTGCCGGTCGACGCGGCCAAGTTCGGCGAAGGCGTGCTGCCGAAGGCGGCCACGCCGTAGTCGCGGACGACGGGACCGGCAGGATCCCCGCGAAGAAAGCAGTCTCGTCACCCCGAGCCCGTACGCCGAGGCGACCGGGGCCCGGCTTCGCTCTTTGACAGCTGGCGTGGAGGCGCGGGACTGGAACGATTGCAATCGGGGAGGGCTTCGTCGTATGTTCGCGACGAAGACCGGAAAAACGCGGAGACTAGAGGCGGAATCATGGCGAAATCCAAAAAGCGAGCGGTAGGGCGGCGGGAGTTCCTGAAGGGAGTGGCCGCGGGAGCGGGCACTCTGGCCGGCGCGAGCGCGCTGGCAAACCCGCTCGCAGCGAACGCGGCGGCCGCGCCGGCGCCGCGCCCGATGCCGTTGCCGCCCGCCATCGAAGGCGATCCGCCCACCGAAGCCGAAGTGCTCACCGTCGGCCGCACCGGGTCTGACTTCATGGTGGACTGCATCAAGGCCCTGGGCATCGAGTACGTGTGCTCGGTGGCGGGTTCGAGTTTCCGTGCGCTGCACGAATCGGTGATCAATTACGGAGGCAACAAGAATCCGGAGTTCATCACCTGCACTCACGAAGAAATATCGGTGGCGATGGGGCACGGCTACGCGAAGATTGAAGGCAAGCCGCTGTGCATGTTCGCTCACGGCACCGTGGGGCTGCAGCATGCGTCGATGGCGCTCTACAACGCCTATTGCGACCGCGTGCCGGTTTACATGGTGATTGGCAACAACCTGGACGCCACGATGCGATCCCCGGCTTATGGGGAATGGGCGCACAGCGTGCAGGACGCGGCCGCGATGGTGCGCGAGTACACGAAATGGGATGACCAGCCCATTTCGCTGCAGCACTTCGCCGAATCCGCGGTGCGCGCCTATAGGATCGCCATGACTCCGCCGATGGCGCCGGTGCTGCTGGTGGCGGATAGCGAACTGCAGGAAAACCCGATTCGCGAAGGGACCAGGCTGAGCATACCGAAAGTGACACTGCCGGCGCCGCCGCAGGGCGATTCGGCCGCGGTGCGCGAAGTGGCGCGGCTGCTGGTGCAGGCGGAGAATCCGCTGATCGTCGTGGACCGCACCGCGCGGACGCAGGCGGGCATCGGGCACCTGGTCGAGTTGGCCGAGGCGCTGCAAGCGCCGGTGATCGACATAAACGGGCGCATGAATTTTCCGACGCGGCATCCCCTCAACCAATCGAACCGCAGCCGGGCGGCCGTCTCGAACGCGGATGTGATTGTGGGTCTCGAAGCTTTGGATTTGTGGAGCGTGGTGAACTCATTCCACGATCAAGTGCGCCGCAGTTCGCGTTCGCTGGTCAAGCCGGGGACGAAGCTCGTCAGCATCTCCGCCGGCGATCTTTACACCAAATCCAACTACCAGGAATTCAACCGCTTCACCGAAGTGGATTTGGCGATAGCTGCCGACGCGGAGGCGACGCTGCCCGCGCTGATCGAGGAAACCAAGCGACAGATCACGCCGGAGCGCAAGCGGCTGTTCCAGGATCGCGGGACCAAGCTGGCGGCGGCACACAACGCGGCGCTAGAGGCGGCGCGAAGCGAAGCGGCGGTCGCGTGGGACGCCAGTCCCATCAGCACGGCGCGCGTAAGCGCCGAACTCTGGGCACAAATCAAAAACGATGACTGGTCGGTCGTATCGATTCTCCACCACTTCAATTGGTGGCCGATACGCCTCTGGGCTTTCGACAAGCAATACCAGTACATCGGCAGGCAGGGCGGTGGAGGCATTGGATACAACGCGCCGGCCACGGTGGGCGCGGCGCTGGCAAATCGGAAGTACGGCCGGCTGTCCGTGAGTATTCAGGATGACGGCGATCTTATGTTTGTGCCAACGGTGCTGTGGACGGCGGCGCATCATCGCATTCCCCTGCTGAGCGTCATGCACAATAACCGCGCCTATCATGAGGAGCTGATGCACGTGCAACGCATGGCCGACCGGCACAACCGCGGCATCGATCGCGCCGGGATCGGGACCACGTTCACGGACCCCAATATGGATTTCGCGAAACTGGCGCAAAGCATGGGCGTGTATGCCGAGGGGCCCATCGATAATCCCAGGGATCTGGGCCCGGCGCTGCGGAGGGCGATCGCGGTGGTGAAGCGTGGCGAGCCGGCCCTGCTCGACGTGGTCACGCAACCGCGTTAGACGCGCGGGCAACCGCGTTAGGCGGCGGGCCGGCCGGCCCACGAGAACTTGCTTAACGTATCAGCAGCAAAATCAGGACAATGATCAGAAGCAGGCCCAAACCGCCGCTCGGGTAGTAGCCCCAGCTCCTGCTGTACGGCCAGGTCGGCAAGGACCCGACGGAAATCAGCAACAAAATGATCAAGAGGATGGTAAGCACAAGCGTCTCCTTTTTTTAGTGGCGGACTTTTCTAACGACGGTGCGGGATTTAGACGAGCGCCGGGCGGTTCGTTTGCGCGAGCTTCGCGGCGAGTTGTGCTTTCGATTGGTGGTGTGCGCGGAAGCCCACGCGGAGGCATTGCGCGCCATTCGGCGAGCGCGTGGCTTCGTTTGTGACACCACTCGTGAGGCCTTCATTCGCAATGGGCGGACGACCTTACCCGCCTCAGCAGCGACAGCTCCCAAAGTGGAACCTATCTTCTCGGCGACGTTGGTCAACAGCGTGGGTTTCGTGGGCATTCGCTTGGCTCCTTGATTCCGCAGTAGCTTCCCGCGCGATCGCGTTTTGGTACACACCAATCGGCATGCCTGCGGATCGAATCTAGCGGCATTTAAACCGATACCGGGGCGGGACTAAATACCGTAGAAAGTTCAAACCGATGCGGACAATCCTCCCTATGGCGGTACCCATAGCACGTAAATCCGGTGTTTCCGGGGGTTGTGAGCGCATCCTGCGCGTTTCAGCTGTGTGGTGCGCACTTTTGCGATTTTTCGACCCAAGGGCTGGGCCGACCAAGGCTGGGGCCGACCCAACCGCTGGGCGGCTGAGATGAGGGAATCGCGGCCTGTAGTTTCAGGGGCTCTCCGCGGCACGCAGGCCCTAGGGTCCGGCATTCTCTAACTCAGGCGTTCCATTTCGGCGGATTTACACAGTCCGCCATATGGGCGGGGCGGAAGCATTGGCGTAACTTTCCTGAAGGTAGTGTTCTGGAAGAGGGGTTCCTTACAGTGAAAATTTCAACGGGTTTGTTGGACGCAAAACAGGTGGCCCTGGCCACCAATCGTACCGATGCATGCAATCCGTGGGCAATCCGCAATCCTTTGGATGAAGCGCGGGACCTTTACAGAATGGTCCGGTTTGGCTCCTGCTCAATTGCCGACATTCGGGAACTGATCGCCGTTCCCCAGGACGTGCGGGAGGCATTGCTGGCATACGCCGAGCGATATCCGGAAGATAGCGAGCGGATTCAGTGCATTTTGCAGTTTCGGGAGCGGGTGGCTCAAGAATTCGAGCGCCTGGTCGAAAGCGATGGAAGTGCTGCCCGACCAGTGCAAACACCGGCCGATCTGGCGATCTACTCAGGGACCGCCGGTTAGAAGAAGACTCGTGAATTAGATAACTGGAGCGATGCGATGAAAACCGCTACTCTTGCTGGAATCGTGCTGATCGTTCTCGGGATTTTGTCATTCGCCTATCAAGGAATCAACGTCACAACGCGAAAGAAAGCCGTCGATGTCGGCTCAATCCATATTACCAAAGACGAAAAACACACGCTCCCGTTGCCTCCCGTGTTAGGCGGCTTATTGCTGATCGGCGGAGTGGTGCTGCTTGTATCCGGCCAACGAGGCTCGGCCTGATTCGTTTGCAGTCCTCTGATTGGTTTGGCGTCTACTGCTGCTGCGCGGGTTGGTGCGACCTTTCGAGGACGGGCGCGGCGGGCGGGGGCGCAGCGTTGGTGTTGGCGAGCTGCTCGCGGCCTTCCTCGTCGAGGGCCGGGCGGACGCGAACGTCAACGGAGAGCCGCTGCCCTGCGTGGCCTTTGTAAACGCCGCGCACCGGGGCGACGTCACCGTAGTCCCGCCCGTAGGCCACACGGACATGCTGCAGGCCTACAGGTCCGCCAAGCGTCGGGTCGAAAGGCATCCAGCCGAATTTCGGAATCAAAATTTCCGCCCAGGCGTGGGAAGCCTGACCACCGATAACTTCCTGCTGCTTTGATTCAGCCGAAGCGGTACGCGCAGGAACCAAATAACCGGACACGTACCTGGCTGGAAGTCCGCGCATGCGGGCCGCGCCCAGGAGCACATGAGCGAAGTCCTGGCAGACTCCGGCCTTGATCGACAAACAATCCGCAATCGATGAATGGACGTGAGTGGCGCCGGGCAGGTATTGGAATCGTTCGTGGATCAGATCGGAGAGACTCTGCACAAAGCCGATTATTTGGCCGCCGCTCATCTCTTCGGCGGCCGCGATCAATTCGCGAATTTGCGGGAGGTGTGGAACGTACGCGGTCGGCTCGAGGAATTCAAAATGTGCCTCGCTCAACTCGCCATTCAGCGAATCCAGTTCGGCGAGTCTGGGCGATTCCGCCGGAGGTTCCGGAAGATCGTGCGCCAGGACGATCGATTCAGCCTCGATTTTGAGCCGCTGATGTTCGCGAAGGACATTGAACTCATAAACAGAATTTCCGAATGTGTCCTCATAAGCGGAGCCGTTCGATTGAGGCGCGGTGGTGACGCGGAAAGAGAGGCAGCTTTGCCGCTCATCGTGAATAGGCCGCAGGCGCACTTCGTTATAGCTTTCTGAAACAGGCCCGTCATAAACAAATTCAGTGACGTGGACGAGGTGATATCGGTTCATGCCACCACCGCATAATAGAAGTAGTTGTGAGCGATATCGCTCCCGATCAACGCAAACATATCCGCCAGCTCATTCAGATAACTATGCAGGCCCTGCTTGAATATTTCATCGATTTTGTCGTAGCGGAGCCTCTCCACGAGTTTGCCCGCGAGCCTCTCCGCTTCATTGGCATAGGAGCCCAGCCCGCTGCCGCTGATGGCGCGCAGTCCGGATTGGACTTCCGTGGTGCTGAAGCGGATCGATCTGGGGTGTTGCGGGTGAAGAATGAGCATACCGGCAACTTTTTCGGGCTCGATGGAGGCATGATACTGGCGATGGTAGGTCTCAAGAGCGCCAACGGAACGCAGCACGGCCATCCACTGGTGATTATCCGGCGTTCCCACCGAGGGCAATTCGTCCAAAAGGTTCTGATACTGAACATCGACCAAGCGGGAGGTCATCTCAGCGCGCTCGAGCGACCAGCCGATGCGAAGAAATTGCCATCCTTCGTCATGGGGCAGGGTGGCGTCGGTCACGCCGTGAAAGCGATGCGTGCCAAATTTGATTTTGTCGCAGAAGCGATGAGGGCCGGCGATGATTTCATCTCGGGGATCAAACCGGCCCACCATGTGATAGAGCCCATTGATGTCTTCCCACATCTCGCGTGAGATGCAATCCCGGATGGTGCGGGCATTCTCGCGAGCTTTGGTGATGCATTGGATGATGGAGCTCGGATTATCCTGACGGAATGCCAGAAATTCGAAGACATTTGGGGCGTTCACTTCGGAATACAGGCGCCGGAAAAGCTTTTCCTCTCCGGCCATGACAATGAGCGGCTCCCATCGCAACTGATAGGAATCCTGAGACTGCTCGAGCAACATGTGGTAATTCACATCGAGAATGCGAGCCGTGTCTTCGGCGCGTTCGATATAGCGCGCCAGCCAGAAGAGAGACTCTGCGATCCGCGAGAGCATCATCCCTCTCCTCGCAAAACCCAGGTATCCTTGCTGCCCCCGCCCTGCGAAGAATTCACCACCAGCGAGCCGCGCTGCAAGGCCACGCGCGTCAATCCTCCCGGCACGATGACGACTTTCTTCCCGTCATAGAGGCAGTAAGGGCGCAAATCCACGTGGCGTCCGCCCAAACGCCGAGTGGACACGTCATAGGAAGGAACCCGCGAGAGAGGGATCACCGGCTGCGCAATGTAATTGCGGGGATTCTGGACGATGCGATTGTGAAACTCTTCGATGGTCTTGCGATCGGCGGCCGGGCCGATCAGCATGCCGTAACCGCCCGATTCACCAACCGCTTTCACCACTAAATTGGAAAGGTGTTCGAGGACATAGGCAAGATCGTCCGGTTTGGCACAAATATAGGTCTCGACCGTGCGCAGGATGGGCTCTTCACCGAGGTAATAGCGGATGAACTCGGGGACATAGGCATAGATCGCCTTATCATCCGCGACTCCATTGCCGACCGCATTTGCCAAGGCAACATTGCCGGAGCGATAGGCGCCCATCAGCCCGGGAACACCGAGCAAGGAATCCGGCCGGAAGGCCAGCGGGTCCAAATATTCATCATCCATGCGCCGATAAATGACATCGACGCGCTGCAGCCCGCGAATGGTCTTCATGAAGACAATGCCGCCATCCACAATCAGGTCGCGCCCCTCGACCAGCTCGATGCCCATCTGGAGCGCCAGGAAGCTGTGCTCGAAGTAAGCGCTATTGTAAATGCCGGGGGAGAGCAGCACGATCTGCGCATCATCCTCGCCGCGCGGAGAAAGGCTGCGCAGGATTCGACATAGCTCGGCGGGATAGTGATCGATGGGCAGCACTCCGCAGGCGTGAAAGGCGTCGGGGAAGATCCGCGTCATCACCAGACGGTTTTCCAGCACGTAGGAAATCCCGCTGGGCGTGCGCGCGTTGTCTTCCAATACGTAAAACTCCTCGGTCTTGGAGTCGCGCACCAGATCAATCCCGCAAACATGCGTGAAGATTCCGCCGGGAACCTCCACGCCAACCATTTCGCGACGAAAATGCGGGCACGAATAAATCAGCGAGCGGGAGATTTTGCGGTCTCTCAGGATGCATTGCTTGCCATATATATCCTGGAGGAAGAGATTCAGCGCCAAAACTCGCTGCGCCAGGCCACGATCGATTTGCTGCCATTGGGAATTGGGAAGGATCCGAGGAATCAGATCGAAGGGGAAAAGGCGCTCGGTGCCCCGGCCGTCGCTATAAACCGTAAAGGTGATTCCCTGGATGAGGAAGGAAAGATCGGCAAGCTTGCGCCGTTCCTCGAATTGCCCCGGCGCCATGGAGGCAAGTCTTTGAAAAATCGTGGCATAAGCACGCCGCGGTATGCCCGGCGATGAGAACATTTCGTCATAGAAATGCCCCAAGTCGTAGCCGGTGAAGAGCCCGGCGGCAATGGCGCGGACAGGGGCGGTTTCCATGGCGGTGGATTACTCTAGCAGCCGCCAAGGAAGGCCTGCCAGTCAAAATTTCTATCTGCCCCATCAAGAATTCGCGCAAACGCGGTTGCCACTCGTCGCCCGGCCGGATGCCGAGCGCCTGCGAATTGCTCGAAATTCTACTAACTGTTAGGAGCCAGGGCGCCGCGGATCAGGCCGACTGAAATCGACCGAATGCTAGCATTTATGCGTGATGCGCCCCTCCGCCCGCGCCGCCCTCTGGATGGTTGCGCCTATTCTCATTCTGGCCTTTCTTTTCCAAAGCTATTCGGCCAGCCGGATAAAGAGTCCGGCCATCGATGAGCCTACGCATATCGCGGCCGGACTTTCTTATGTGCAGACGGGGATTTTTCGGCTCAATCCGGAACATCCGCCCTTGCTCAAGGAATTGGCCGGGCTCTCGCTGGTGCTCTTCGGCGTCCGCTGGCCAAAGACGGCCGAAGCGTCATTGGCGCTCCATAGTAATAATGACCAGCCCGAATGGGCTCTTGGCAGCGGCATCATTGAAGAAAACGGCAGCGACAAAGTTCTTTTCTGGTCGCGACTACCGCTCATCTTGGTGTCAACACTGGGTGGATTGCTGCTGTATTTGTTTGGGCGCGAGCTGGTGGGCGAGATTGCGGCGCTTGGGGCGCTAGTTTTATATGCATTCGATCCCACGATAATTGCGCACTCGTTTCTCGTGACCACCGACGTAGGGATGGCCGTCTTTACGCTGCTTTTCCTGTGGGCTCTTTGGAATTATCTACAGCGTCCGGGCTGGGCAAGGCTGTTACTTAGCGGACTGGCGCTTGGTCTCGCGCTGAGTTCGAAATTTTCGGCCGTTTTCCTGATCGCGGTTGGCGGACTGCTGTCGATGGCAGCGCTGCGATGGCCGGTGGAAGCCGCGAAGGAAAGCAGCGTCGGCTTTTTTGACAGGACTTCTTCAGATAATTCCGGACGGGCTTCAGATACTTCCGGATGGGTGCGGAAAATTGCGGCCCGTGTATTGCAGTTTGGCGTTGATGTGCGGCGTGGCGGCATTGGTAATCGACGCCGTGTACTTTTCGCTTCACGGGATCTCGCTGTACAACTTCGGACTGCATCGCGTGTATGCCAACCATAATCCCATTGCCTTGACATTCGTAGCCGGCCGCTTGTACCCCAAATTCCACAGCTATTTGGCGCTGTGCTATTTCCTAAAAGAGCCTCTGGCCGGCATAGCGCTTTTTGGCCTTGGTCTGTACGAACTGCGGCACACGAAAAATGTCTCCATGCTGCGGCAAATGTTTCTCTTGATCCCGCTGGCCATTTTGTATGTCGGGTATATGGTCTTGTCTGAGAACCTGGGAATCCGCTATCTCATTCCGGTTCTTCCCTTCGTTTATCTGATCGGTGGTTTGGGATTAGAGAGCCTGCTCCGGAATGGCTCCTGGCTTGGCCGCGGCGCGGCCGTTTTGCTTTGTGCATGGATCATCGCGACAGCGGCAGGCATTTATCCCGATCACCTGGCCTACTTCAATGAAGCTGCCTGTCTCGTCCAGGGCAAGCCGGGCCAGATTGGGTTCGATGGCGGCACGAGTTGTGGGCCCCTGTGGCTAGCCGACAGCAATGTCGATTGGGGACAGGGACTGAAACAGTTAAGAACCTGGCTGGACAAAAATGCGGCGGGCCGCAGTTTCCAATTAGGATATTTTGGCACTTATCCCCCTGAGGCATATGGGATTTCATATCAAGGACTAAATGTGCCCGAATTGATGCGCGGACCGAAGCCCGGTCTGTACGTGCTGAGCGCACATCTGGTTGCATTCCTGCCTGCCATCAGCGCAGGGGCGGCGCCAGGGTATGGTCAGTGGCTGAGGCAGGTCCCGCCCACGGCAGTCGTCGGACATTCGTTCTATGTTTATGACATTCCTCAGAACGATGCTTCCAGCTCCACATTCGGCGAGGCCGCCACGAGCCAGCATCTCGCCCGAACGGGCAACCTCGCCCGAACGGGCAACGTTAAATGACCGCTCAGCGAGAGCCGTAATCCTCATCGGCTAAGTTTTGATCCTTCTTTTTCAATGGGCATTTACAATTGGCGTTTACAATTGTGGCTGTACGATTGGCCAAATCTTGACGTGGATCAGCAGTTCTACTCGCGGGATAGATTCGTAATGCCGCCGGAGAGGCTATGACGATTGATCGCAGAGATCTTCTCAAACTGATCGGCTCAAGTACGGTGGCCGGCGCGTTCATCGGCGTTTTGCCGGAAGAGACGCGGCAGCAGACAAAAACACAGACTCAGGAGCCGCAGTCGCCGGATGCATCGAAATCAGCGATCGAACGAGCGCCCGAGCGACTGCTGCAGTCGGAGCCCGTGGTCACTCTAAGTCCCGAAGGCGAGGCGAAAATCGAATGGGAGACGGTCATACCGACGCAGGGTGGCACGATCTATATTGGCGTGCCGAATGACGAGGTTGCGCTGGACTGGCCCATCTACAATGCCAGCCAGCCCGTGGCGGAAGAGAGTTCCCGGCTAGAACATGAAGCTCGCGTCGACGTCCGCTCTTACGCAAATCGCTCGGCGGCTCGTATGTTGGTCGATGGCGGCACGCTCGCCTATCGCCTGGAGCTATTTGATCCGCGAAAAGGCGCCGCGCAGTTTATCGACCGGCATTTTTCGTTTCGAGTGGAGCAGGACCAATTCCGGAAGACGCCTGCTATCGTGGAGGGGCCGTTTTTGACAGAGATCAGCGTCAATTCAGCCGTCGTCTGGTGGGTTACGGACACACCGACGAGAGGCGAAGTGCGGCTGAGCAATGGTCTGAACATCTCGAGTGAAAGCGGGTCGAGTGAAGGCGGGCCGAGGCCGAACGTCATGTGGTTCGACTCCATGGTCTTAGCGCGAATACGAAGTACCGCTATCAGGCAATCAGCACGGCAGCCGACGGCGAGATCCGGTCTCGCAATTACACTTTGAGAACGGCGCCGCAAGAGCCGGAATTCTCATTTGTTTTTACGTGTGACGGCCGCACAGGCGGGCTTGGCGGCGGAGACACGGCCTTGGAGGGCATCAACGGAGTTTCCGCGCGGGCGCTGGCGATACAGATGGCGCGCCATGCACCGCATCTGCTGATCTTTACCGGCGATCTCATCAACGGCTATACGACGCGTGAAGACGATTTCCGGGCGCAGCTGCGTTCCTGGAAACGCATTTATGGGCCCCTGTGGCGCGAGGTTCCCGTGTATACGGGAATGGGCAATCACGAATCGCTGATCGATATTCTCGAAGATGGCACGCAGGTGGATAAGCAGGCAGAGCAAAGCGCCGAGGCCGTCTTCGCATCGGAGTTTGTGCACCCGATGAATGGACCCGAGCCGGAACGCGCCGGCCTGCCGCCGTACAAAGGGAGCGTCTACAGCTTCGATTACGCCGGTTGCCACTTCACGCAGCTCAATTCAGATTATTGGTATTCGAGCCGTCCGCAGGAGCACACCGGCAATCCTTTTGGGCGATTGCTCGCGGGGCAGCTCGCCTGGCTGGAGAAAGATTTGATGGAGGCGCGTGCCGGCGGAGCGCGCCACATCTTCGTCTTTGTGCACGAGCCGGCATTTCCCAATGGCGGGCACGTGCAGGATTCGCTTTGGGGCGGCGGCGAAGCTGAGGGAGTGAAGGCGCGGGACCTTTTCTGGCGCATCGTTACGCAGGCCGGCGCGAGAGCTGTCTTTTCCGGACACGAGCACAACTACAGCCGCACGTTAATCGACGGCAAGACGCCGGTACACCGCGACGGCTCCGCGAATCCCGATTTCGCGAAAGCCACGTGGCAGATTACTCAGGGCGCGGCGGGCGCGCCCTTCTATCCTCGCGATTTCACCGCGCCGTGGGCGAAAAGCGTGAAGAAGTTCGTGGCGCACACGTGGTCGTATTGCCTCGTACAGGTGAAGGGCCCGCGCGTCAGCCTGGAGACTTACAGTTATACCGGCGAGATTCTCGACCAGGCAGAGTTGAGCTAGCGACCGGGGGCGGCGGCTTTTCGAGCGCACGCGCGCGCGCGAAAATCTAACCCGAAACGATGCGGATGGGCTGGCCTGCGAGGAACGCGCGAATGTCTTCGACCGCCTGGCCATAACCCAAACGATAGTTTTCGACCGTGACATAGCCCAGATGAGGCGTGAGCACCACGTTATCGAGCTTGCGCAGCGGATGATCGTCGGGCAAGGGGCTCTTCATCGTATACATCGAGTGCTGCGCCAGCGAACTTGCGGTTCGTGAGCGCGTCAATCAGGGCGCGCTCATCGACGATCGGTCCTCGGGAAGTATTGATCAGGAAGGCGCTCGGCTTCATCAGACCAAGCTCGCGGGCGGTCACCAGACCGCGCGTGCGCTTGCTTAAAATCAAATGAATCGTGACGAAATCGGCGCGCTGAAATAGCTCATCCTTTTCAACTCGCGTGGCGCCAAGCGAAGCGGCGTGCTCCGCGGTCAGGTTCTGGCTCCAGGCGATCACTTCCATCTGAAAGGCCCGGCCGACGCGGGCGACTTCGCTGCCCAGCTTGCCCAGGCCAAGGATTCCGAGGACCTTGCCGTTCAGCCCCACGCCTATGGTGGTCTGCCAGCCTCGGGTGCGCATCTGTCGAGCCTCTTGTGGAATGTGACGCGCCAAAGCGATGATCAGACCCCAGGTGAGTTCGGCTGTCGGCGGAGTAAGCAGGGCGGTGCCGCTGACCACGATTCCCAATTCGGCGGCGGCTTTGACGTCGATAGCCACGTTGCGCATGCCTGTGGTCACGAGCAGCTTCAGCTTCGGCAGGCGCTCAAGAAGTGAGCGCGGAAAATGGGTTCGCTCGCGCATGACAACGATCACTTGAAAATCGCCGAGACGCTTCGCAAGGGTATCCTCGCCGGAGATCCTTTCGTGAAACGCCTGGACACTGACGTCTGGGCCCAGGCTCTTCCAATCGGCCAGCGAAAGAGCCACGGACTGATAGTCGTCGAGAATGGCCACTCGCGTCATCGCTGAATCATCTCTCTCACCTGTAACGGATGCGTCATACCGGGCGCCGCTACTCCCCACGTCACGCGGCCACAGAATTATGCTACAAACGCTGAGCCGAAATGTCTGCCACTACTGTTTTGCCGGATGTGGGAGAGCGTGCCACGCGACGCATCGCTCGCCGCCTGCTGCCATTTCTTTTTGTTCTCTACGTAATTGCGTTTCTGGATCGCGTCAACGTAGGTTACGCGGGCCTGGAGATGTCACGCGATTTGAACTTCAGCGATGGCGTCTTTGGCCTGGGCGCCGGCATTTTCTCCATTGGCTACTTTCTCTTTGAAATACCGGGAGCCCTGATCGTGGAACGGTGGAGCGCTCGCAAGTGGATCGCGCGAATCCTGGTGACCTGGGGGTTCGTTACCATCCTGATGGCGGCGGTACACACGCCGCGCCAGTTTTATCTGGCGCGATTTTTGCTCGGGGTCGCGGAGGCGGGCTTCTTTCCCGGTATCGTCGTCTATCTCACCCATTGGTTTCGCTACCAGGACCGCGCCAAAGCCGGAGCGATCTTCATGGCCGCAATTCCCATGTCGAGCATCATCGGATCGCCCTTGGCCGGATGGATTCTCAGCCGGCATTGGGCGGGCGTCGCGAGCTGGAGATGGCTATTCGTGGTGGAGGGAGTTCCGGCGATCTTGTTCGGGATTCTGACGCTCATTTATCTGACCGACTGGCCGCCGCAGGCGCAGTGGCTGGCCGAGGATGAACGCGGTTGGATCGATGCCGAACTGCGGCGCGAGAAGGCGGCGAAATCCAAGGTGCGGGCCTGGACCATATGGGAGGCGATGGGCAGCCGCCAGGTGATTCTGCTTACTCTGGTGTATTTCTTCGCGATTATTGGAATCTATGGTTTCGTGATCTGGTTTCCGACCATCGTGCAGCGAGCCACAAATCTGCCAAATATGGCCGTGACTCTGCTCGCGGCTCTACCTTATGTGGCCGGGCTCGGCGCTATGATCTGGAATGGATGGCACTCCGATCGCACCGGCGAGCGGCGATGGCACACCGCCTTTCCGCTGTTTCTCGGCGCCGGCTGCCTCGCCGTGGCTATTCGTTCGAGCGCTCACCTGCCGCTGGCTTTTTTGTGCATGGTGGTAGTGGGGGCGTGCACAACCGCGTTCATGCCCAGCTTCTGGGCTCTGCCCACGGCAATCCTCACGGAGTCGGCGGCCGCCGCCTCCATCGGATTGATCAATTCCGTCGCCAACCTGGGCGGGTTTGCGGGGCCCTTTTTTATCGGCTACCTGCGAACGGTGACCAACTCGTTTACGCCCGGGCTGGTCCTCCTGCTCGTTTGCATGGTCCTCTCAGGCATGCTGGCGCTGCAGCTCCGCGCCGCGCCAGCGGCAGATTGATGCCCGCCTGCTCTCGAGGGGCAGCACTCGCCCGCACATGCCTGTCTTAAAGGAGCCCGAAGGGAATCAGGGTGCTGGTAGCAATGCCGGAAGAGGCTCAGTGTAGGTCGCCACAAGAGAAGTATCGGGCTCGACCAGACTGCGGCGAAGCTCGGCGTGCTGAGGAGCATAGGACACGACGGGGGAGACGTAAACCTGGGCCAAGCCCTTTTCTACGTAGCCGAGCTCCCTGGCTGCCGCTTCGGACAAATCAACGATGCGATTCAGCCGTAGATTGGGGCCGCGATCAGTTACCGTGACGGTAACGGACTTTCCATTTTCCAGATTGATTACGCGAAGAACAGTGCCGAGCGGCACATACCAGGAGGCCGCCGTCATCTTACGGCGGTCAAACCGCTTCCCATTGGCCATCTTCAGGCCCTGGTGCTGTTGTCCATACCAAGAGGCGATCCCGACGGTGTGAACCTTTGGGGTGCTAGGCGCTTTGCTCAGGGTCGCCGCACAAATCAGGGAAGCCGACAGCAGGCTCGCTGCGAAAATTACCACAGCCATTCGTAGCTTGGTCTGCATGTTTTATCCTCCAAATCGCTCAGTTCTGGTCGGCAGCTTGAGCTGCCATTTATCGCGGCTCCTCCATAGCCTTTCGATTCTCTCTGGTGAAAACTGGGACAGCTTTTTTCAACCTAAACCGCGCACAATCTTGCGAATACAAGACACTACGTACCATCAGCCGCTTATCTATTCCGCGCAAAAAGCTGTATTTCGACATCGCCAATCACTGGAGCCTTTCACTACTCTCTTGCAAAGCATCATCAACAGCTCCATCCGGGCTTACTAAACTCAAATTGAAGTGTTGATGATGGGAGTAATTTACCGTCTGGGGGTGCCGGCAGACCATGGCCGGAAAGCTTCATTTATGTGGGTACGGGGGTACTAGGAGAAGGTGTGCGCAGAAACGATGTAACTAACTTATAATGAATAGTTTATACTATCTACTACTAAACTAGCGGAGCGGGCCTAATTTGCCTGTGTATAAGCCGCACTGTTTTCATTAACATACACCATATTATATTGATAATACATGACTTGCACTGCATTAAGGCGTCCGGAGCCTACGCCCGGAGACTGGCCTGCAACAGATCGGCCCAGTGGGAGAGCCCCTTTAAGGAGGGTTCGTGAGTCCGTTCCAATTGGATCGGCGTTATGGAGGTGTAGCCGGCGAAAACCGCTGCATAATCGCTCTTCGGGTCGAACGGTTGAGCCACAGACTCTTCAGTTAGCCAGTAATAGACTCGGCCGCGCGGGTCCGCACCCTCCTGAAGAACGGTCCGAGTCACTTTACCCGACTGCCGCGTGATCCTCACGCCGCCATTCCATTCGAGCGGGACATTCACGTTGAGCAATACCCCGGAAGGCAGCCCTTCCCGGAGGATCAGCTCTGCGAGCTGCCTCGAAAACTGGGCGGCATGGTCATAGACAAAGCCGCTGCCGCGATGCGCCAGAGAGATGGCCAAGGCCGGAACGTGATTGATGACAGCCTCCGTGGCCGCTCCGACCGTGCCGGAATAGAATACGTTTTCGCCGAGATTCGGCCCCTTGTTGATGCCTGAGATCACCAAATCGGGCGGCTTCGGGAAGAGGCGATGGAGCGCCACCATCATGGCATCAGCCGGCGTTCCCTCGATGGACCATTCTCGTTCCGCTATCTGTTCGCAGAAGATGGGGTGCCGCACAGTGATGGATTGAGCCGTGGCGCTTTGCTCCTGGCTAGGGGCCACCACGCTGACCGTGGCCGATTCGGCGAGGGCTTTGACTAATGCCCGCAGACCCGCAGCATGAATCCCGTCGTCATTTGTGACCAGAATATGAGGCACGTTATGGTTTCAAGCGGGCAGGGCTGAAATTAATGGGCATTTGAAACAAAGGGCTCTGAATCTTTGAAAAAAATGGTCGGGACGAGAGGATTTGAACCACCGACCTCACGCACCCCAAGCGTGCGCGCTACCAGGCTGCGCCACGTCCCGACCGGCTGAGCAGGGCCATTATTCGCTCGTCGCGAGGGCCAGATACGACTTTGAGCCTATCACTCGCTTTCCAGCAGCGTCAATAACGCGCGCAGGGAATCTCGTAAATCGAGCAGGACTTTGCGAGTGATATTCGCGGGGGGTTCGGCTTCAGCCGCGGGATTGCGCTTGGGTTCGCGCGGCGTCGGACGCCAATTCCGCCGGCCCTTCATTGATGTCGCGCAGGTGACGGCGCGCGCCGGCGATGGTAAAGCCTTCGTCATACAAGAGCCGCTTGATCAGCAGCACCGTATCGACATCTTTTCGCCGGTAAAGCCGGTGTCCTTTCGGGCTCTTCACCGGCTGCAACATGGGGAATTCCGTCTCCCAATAGCGCAGCACAAAGGGTTTGGTATCGGTGATGCGGCTGACTTCGCCGATGCGGTACAAATTCTTTTCCGGGACGATTTCCTGATGGCCGTTGGTGGACATTACGGCCCTATCCTATGCCGATTTGCACGCAAGTCAATCGGCCCTCCTGCGCTTTCGCGCCGGGCGTTCCCGATCATCACGTTCGCGCTCCCGAAATCGCTGAATGAAACGGATGGGAGAGCCAAAGAAATCGAAATGAGCGCGCAACCGGTTCTCCAGGAAACGCTCGTAGCTGAAATGCAGCCGCTGGCGCTGGTTGGTGAAGATAATAAAAGTCGGCGGAGAAACGGCGGACTGCGTCATGTAGTAGATTTTTACGCGATGCGCCGAGGGCGAAGTTCCCCGCGCCAGGTCCACGCTGGCGAGCCAGCGATTCAGCTCGCCTGTGGATATGCGCCGCTTTCGCGCTTCGGCGACGCGATCGATGAGGCCATAAAGTTTTTCGACGTGTTCGCCCGTCAAGGCGGAGAGAAAGACGACGGGCGCGTAGGGGAGAAACTTGAGCTTCTCGCGCACCAGGATTTCGTATTCGGCCGCTAATCGCGCGGGATCAGCCGACGACTGCGGCGCGTTTCGGCCTCGCCTTTCTTTGACAGGCTTTACGCGTTGCTTCTGCGCCTCCTGGGCGGCTTGGCGAGCCTTTTGCAGGGCCAGGTCCCACTTATTCATGACCACGATGACGGAGCGGCCTGACTGCTGCGCATATCCGGCAATTGTGGCGTCGCCCGCAGTAATGCCGAGCGCCGCGTCGCCGACAAGAAGCGCCACGTCGGCGCGTTCCAGATGCTTGCGGGCCATGATCACGCTGAGCTTCTCGGCAATCAGGTTCGTTTTGCCTTTTCGCCGAATGCCCGCGGTATCGATGAAGCGATAGCTCTTGCCCTCGCGCACGACAAGCAGATCGACAACGTCGCGGGTGGTGCCCGGTTCGGCAGAGACGATGGAACGCTCCGCGCCGGCGAGCTGATTCAGCAAAGTCGACTTGCCGACGTTCGGCCGCCCGATGATGGCCACTTGGACTTCCTTCGCTTCCGGCTCGCCGGTCTCGATTTCCTGGGGCGCCGGAAAATCGCGAGTCAATGCGTCGAGAAGGCCGTCGACGCCCAATCCATGCTCCGCCGAGAGAGGAAATATCTCGACGCCAATTTCGTAGAACTGGGCGGCAAGATCCTCCTGCCGCTGCGTATCCACTTTATTGACTGCCACGACGAACGGCTTGCCGGTTCGCCGCAAGCGCCGGGCCAGCTCCAAATCGAGCGGAGTGGCGCCGGCACGAGCGTCCACGACCAGCACGAGCGCGGTGGCGCCGTCAATCGCAGTTTGCGCTTGCTTGAAAATCTCACGCGGGATGGCGGCGCGATCGTCGGGGAGCAATCCTCCGGTATCGACGATTTCAAACGTTCGCCCGCCCCAAGTAGCCGTGCCATAAATGCGATCGCGAGTGATGCCCGGCTCGTCGGTGACAATCGAGCGGCGAGTTCCGGTGAGCCGATTGAAGAGCGTAGACTTTCCTACGTTCGGACGCCCGACGATAACGATCGATGGTAGTTTCTGATTCATTGCGCGCGTGGCTTCTCTGGCTGCCCTCGCTTCAGCTTATCCTATAAGATGGCCGGGGCCTAACCGGCGCATCAGATGTCTACGGCACGCATAGACCGCGCGGAAGGGAAGCCATTGCGCTTCAGGGAACGCCTCGCCGAAATTCGCCGCGGCTTTGAACCTGCCTTCTGGGTAGCCAACATCACGGAGCTCTTCGAACGGGTGGCCTATTACGGGCAGGCCGCCGTGCTGGCGATTTTCCTGCATGAATCACTTCACCTCTCGACCGAGCAAACCGGAACGCTGCTCGGATGGTTTGGCTTCGTGGTCTGGTTTCTGCCGATCCTGGGAGGCAGCCTGGCCGACCGCTTTGGCTTCCGGAATTCCTTGGCTTTGGCTTATCTGACGCTGGCCGCAGGATATTTTATGATGGGCTCCCTCACCGCCGCCTGGATGGCTCCGCTGCGGCAGGCGCTGCCGCTTTTCTGGGTCGTGCTGCTGGTGCTGATGATCCCGGCGCTGGGTCCATCGGTGGTGAAGCCGGTGGTTGCCGGAACTACCGCGCGAGCCTCGAGCGAAGCGGTGCGCTCGATCGGCTATTCCATTTATTACACGCTAGTGAATATTGGCGGAATGATTGGCCCCGTCGTCGCTTTTCTCGTTCGCAGGTCGCTGGGCATCGAGAATGTATTTCGCGTATCGGCCGTTTTTGTGTTCCTGATGTTTTTTGCCACGCTGCTTTTTTACAAGGAGCCGAGCCGCGCCGGCGGGCAATCCGTTCCCACGATTATGGCCGCGCTGCGAAACATGCTGGTCGTTCTCTCAAACCTGCAGTTCGTCGCGTTCCTGCTCATCTTTTCGGGTTTCTGGATCATCTTCTGGCAGGAATTCATCTCCTTGCCGCTGTTCCTGCGTGGCTACGTCGATCCAAACGCGAAAATCGACCTTTTGCTGTCGGTCGATCCGGCTACGGTAATCCTCTTTCAGATCGTGGTGAGTTATCTCACGCGCAGAATACCGGTTTTCAGGGCCATGACGCTTGGCATTCTGATCTCCAGCTTTTCGTGGCTGGTCCTATTGGTTCATGCAAGCACAGGCTTCGTGATCGCGGCGCTTGTCATCCTAGCGGTGGGCGAAATTACGCAATCGCCGCGATATTACGAATACGTCTCGCGGCTGGCGCCGCCCGGGCAGCAGGGAACGTATATGGGCTACGCTTTTCTTCCCATTGCGATTGGCTATCTGATCGGCGGGAAGCTGGGAGGATACCTGGTGCATTATTTTGGCGATGTGCTGCACCGTCCTGAGCAGATGTGGTGGGTGGTTTCCGCGATTGGATTCGCGACGGCGCTGCTGATGTGGATTTACAATATAGTTGTGAAACCGGTTGCGGCCGCTGATTCGTCTCCGGCCGATTAAGCCTTCAGAGGGAATCTTGGAACGAGAATTTTGTGGGAAACGACGCCTATTGACGAAGGTGGCCGCGACGGCCATGTTACCGGCGGCGCTTCTGATCGGCGTCGTGTTCACGCCGGGCGCTTCTGCTCAGTCTCTACGTAAAGATTCGAATACAAAATCCGCGATCACCGGTTCAGGCGCTCAACAAGCTGTTTCCGGCAAAGGACTTATTCCAGGAGCACTGCGCTTCGTGTCATTTCGCGACCACGACAGCTCAGAAGATCGGACCCGGGCTAAAGGGGATGTATGCGCGGGCGTTTTCTGATGGGAAGAAGGTCACGGACGCCGGCCTCACCAGGTGGATCGAAGCCGGAGGCAAAAACATGCCCGGCTTCAAAGAGACCATCAAAGCTGAACAAGTGCGTGCACTGATTTCTTATATAAAGACTTTATAGCTGGCGGCCCGATACACGAAGGCGAGTGAGCGGCGCTTATGCTTGCTTTGCCTTCAGGGCGACAAGCGAGTCGATGGCCTCGCGGGTCGTTACCATTCTGGCTCCGAGCGACTTCATCTCGGCCAGGGCGGCTTCTCCATCCTCGGCCTTGAGGGTCTTGATGGCGTCTTCGACCAGGGCGACTCGCCTGCCGCGCGCGAGCAAGCCTTTGGCAACGCAGCGCACGCAATATTCGGTGACCACTCCAAAGACGACGAACTCAGCATCGGCATCGGTGAAGCGTTTGAGGCGCTCCAGCACTGTTTCCGTGAGGGGATTATCGAAGACGTCGAGCGTCTGCTTTTCGAGAATCACTTGCTGGTAGGGCGTCAAATCAGGCGGGACCGCCGCTTCGCGCCGATTCGGCAGGACCAGAAATCTCTCCGCAACGGTCTCCGGGATGATTTCCGCGCCGGGAGTGCCGCGCACGCAGTGCGGCGGGAACCGCTGAAACTCCGGATCGTCCGGCGTATGCACGCATGCGTCGGAGACAAGAAAAACGCGATCCTTGCGGGCCTCGTCGGTAAGCCGGTCTAAGTTGGGAATCAGCTTTTCAGCGCCGGGGACGTAGAGTTTGCCCCCCGGCAGCATGAAATCGCGTTGCGTATCGACGTCCCAAAAAATGATGCGGCGGGAGACCACGCAGAACTCCTAAGGACGCGCGACGGTTCGAGCGATGCGCTCGCGGACCTCTTCGAGCAGCGCCTCGAGCCGCGCGCTATGCCGCACGGGATAGGGCTGACGAGAAACCGCCAGCGCCCGAACCGCGGCAGGCAGGCATTCGATCTGCGACTGGCAGCGCTTCTGGAGTTCAGGCAGCGGCGCGGCTGGGCCGAGGCGCTTTCCGGCACGCATCACGGGCACGAGTAAGGGCTCGCCGGACATGTGCTCTTCCTCGAGGGCGATCACATCGCCCGCGTACTCGCCCTGAGAGTCCGTCTTGCGGTAGATCTGCTTGCGGCCGGGATAAGTTACTTTGGCCTCACTTAATTTTGCCGCCTCCCGCACTTCGCCTCCGCGTTCTAGCTCGACGAGTTTATAAAGAACGCTGAGCGACGGCGCGTCCAATGATGTGGATAGCGAAGTGCCCACGCCGAATGTATCCACGCGGGCTCCAGCATCCAGCAAAGAGGAAATTCGTTCCTCATCGAGATCGCCGGACACGAAAATCTCCACGTCTCCCCAGCCCGCTTCATCCAGCTTCTGGCGCACCCAGACGCTGTCGGCAGCCAGGTCGCCGCTATCCAGCCGCACGCCGCGGGGTTTGCGCCTGCCGGCAATCACCTTTTCGAGGGCGGCGTGTACGTCGTAGGTATCCAGCAGTAAAACCGAGTGGTAGGGGAAAATATCCATGAACTGAGCGAAGGCTTCCTCTTCCCTTTCGTGGGCCATGATCCAGGAATGGGCCTGCGTGCCGTAGGTGGGTATGCCGAATAACTGCCCGGCGCGGACGTTGGACGTTCCCTTGCATCCGCCAATATAAGCCGCGCGCGCGGCCAAGACGCCGGATTCGGTTCCGTGGGCGCGGCGCGTGCCGAATTCGACCACGGGCCGCCCAGCCGCCGCTCTGGCGACGCGTGCGGCCTTCGAGGCGATCATGGTCTGGAAACTGATGGTGGCCAGCAGCGCGGTTTCCATGATTTGCGCCTCGGCGATCGGCGCGGTGATGCGCAGAAGCGGCTCGCCCGGAAAACACACGGTCCCTTCGGGGAGCGCCCAAACGTCACCCGAGAAGCGAAATGCGTCGAGATAGTCGAAGAAGTTCGCGCTGATGCGCGCGAAAGCGGGATGCTGGCGAAGGTAAGCGATGTCTTCCGGACTGAAGCGAACGCTCTCCACAAACTCCAGCGCCTGCTCCAAACCAGCGGCAACGAGAAAACTCCGCCTGGGCGGGAGACCGCGGACAAAAAGCTCGAAGGTAGCGCGGGCCTCGAAATGCGTTTCGAGGTAACCCGCGGCCATGGTCAATTCATATAGATCGGCCAGCAGGCCGGAAGGGGCCGGAGTTGTGGGCATAATGTTTCCCAACCATTATGCCACCGAATGTCGCCGCTGCGTCGCTGGGCAGGACTGCATCGGAGGGATGGAGCTAATTGCCGAGCATAGCCGGCGGCCGAAGCCGACGCTCCGGCCGCTACGGTGAAACCCAAATTTTCCCCTGATGGATGAGACCGTTGGAGATCCGGTCTCTCGGGCTATGAGCCCAGAACCGCGTCCTTGAAGGCCTTCGCCGCGCGCAAACGCACTACGGTTTTCGCTTTGATCTTGATCGGCTCACCGGTTTGCGGGTTGCGGCCCATGCGCGCTTTACGATGGGCTTTCACGGCCCGTCCCAGGTTTGGAATCACAAACTTGCCCGCGCCGCCCTTGCACTCCTTCACCGCCAACTTGAAGAGTTCTTCAAAAAACGAATTGACCATTTTCTTGGGCGTGTCGCACTTCTCCGCCAGATGGCCCACAATCTTGGACTTGCTCATCGGCTTTGCCATCTCGATCTTTCTCCTCCTCTAGCGATTGTTTCGAGCCTTCGTGGAGGCCCGAACCAGGGCCGCGCACGCGCGACACTATAAAGAGAGTCCCCGCGCAACGCAAGGGAAAATGCAAAAAAGCCGCAGAAAATTGATATTTCGCGGCTTGACTTCGGAGTTTTCTTTCTTCGCGGATTTCGTCGGCATCAATCCGGCACAGTTGGCGTCTGGTGCGGCCCCTGCTATTGTGGTTGTTTCTGGTCACTCGGAGGAAGTTCATGTCAGCTTCGCAAAAATTTTGGCAGGAAGCGGAAGCGAGTTTCACGGGACCGTTGCGGCTGCGCCGCCGGCCTATCGCCGTAAGCTTTCTCGATCAAGAACCCCCTGGAATCGAGCGATTTAGGGGCACGGAACCTTCAGGCTGCGCTTTCTGGCGCCTGGCGGCGGAAGGTCGCGTATTTTACACGGTCCCTTCGGACCATTTTAATTGCGCGGTGGGGAGCTACACGCACAACATCGCCCTCTCGCCCGAGCGGGAAAAGGAAACTGAGCAAACCTTGGCCATGATGTTCGGGGTCGGATACATCCTTCCTGAGGAAGTGCCGGCAATACCACGCCTGGCGAAGCCGCCTGCCGCCATCGCTTTTGCGCCATTGGGCGACGCGCCACTCGAGCCCAGCGTAGTGCTTTTCGCGTGCCGGCCTTCGGCCGCGATGCTGCTGAATGAGGCCGCCATGCGCGCGAATTCTGGAGGCGCGCTGCCTCCCCTGGGACGCCCGACGTGCATGGCTTTGCCGGCCGCATTGAAGAGCGGCACGGTCTCGAGCCTCGGGTGCATCGGCAATCGGGTTTACACCGGCGTAGGCGAAGATGAACTCTATGTTGCCGTCCCCGGGAAAGACCTGGAAGCCGTCGCTGCGGCGTTGCGTACGATCGTGGCGGCGAACCAGGCGCTCGAAGAGTACGCGCGAGGACGCAACGCTCAACTGGCGACGATTTGAAGTAAAGCTGCCGTTAGAGCTGGCCCAATCCCTGATAGAAATTGGCCACGGCCTTGATGCCGCCGAAGTAGTTCTCGAGCAAGATGTGTTCGTCGGGGGCGTGAGCGTTTTCGTCGGGTAAGCCGAACCCCAATAGCAGGCAGGGTACCTTGAAGGTGTCGTGCATCTGGGTCACAAACGGAATTGACCCGCCCTCACGGATGAAAACGGCGCGCTTACCGAATCCTGTTTCCAGAGCTTTGTGCGCTACCTCGAAAAACGGATGCGTGTAGGGGGCTACCCAGGGTTTGCCCGTGCTCAAGACCTGAAAATTGCAGGTCACTTGCTTGGGGAGCAGCTTGCGTACGTGGCGTTCAACGAGCCGCGCGATTTTGAGCGGGTCCTGGTTGGGCACGAGCCGCGTGGAAAATTTCGCATGGGCCTTGGATGGTATGACGGTCTTGGCGCCTTCGCCGATGTAGCCTCCCCAGATTCCGTTGAGCTCCAGCGTGGGGCGACACCAAAGTTGTTCCACAATGGTGTAGCCCTTTTCGCCGCATAGCGCGGGCGCGCCCACGGTTTTGCGGAACTCTTTCTCTTTGAACGGAAGCTTGTTAAGCGCCTTGCGCTCGGCGGGGGAAACGGGGGCCACGTCGTCATAGAAACCAGGTATCGTGACGCGGAAATTCTTATCGTGGAGCTTGGCAAAAAGCTCGCTCAGTATGGTGAGCGGATTCGGCACCGCGCCGCCGAAAACTCCCGAATGCAAATCGTGGGCGGGCCCGGTTAAATCCACCTGGTAGTAGCTCAGTCCTCTCAAGCCGTAAGTAATCGAAGGCACGCCGGGAGCCAGCATGGCCGTATCGGAGACCACCAGCGCGTCGGCCTTTAGTTTTGACTTGTTGTTATTTACATAGTCCCAGAGATTTTCGCTGCCTACTTCTTCTTCGCCTTCGATGATCACTTTGAGGTTGATGGGAAGAGTGCCCCCGGTCTGCCTCAAGGCATCCAGCGCGCGAAGGTGAATGTGAACCTGCCCTTTGTCGTCGGCGGTGCCTCGGCCGTAGAGGCTGCCGTCGCGAACGGTGGGCTCAAAGGCCGGCGAAGTCCACAACTCCAGCGGCTCGGGTGGCTGCACATCGTAGTGCCCGTAGAAGAGCACGGTCGGTTTACCCGGAGCTTGCAGGGACTGGCCGTAAACGAGCGGATGCATTTTCGTGGGCACGATTTCGACGCCATCGAGGCCCACGCGGCGCATTCGATCCGCGACCCACTGCGCGGCTCGCTCGACGTCCTGTTTATGTTCCGCCTGCGCGCTGACGCTCGGTATGCGCAGGAATTCGTAGAGATCGGTCAGATGCTCGTTATGTTTTCGTTCTATGTATTCATTCAGGTCCATCTGCCCTCCTGAACCGCCGTCCCGATTCTAGGAGCCCAGCCCTCGCGCTGCAAGGCGGACCCCCGAACCAACAGAGTTAAGCGCTTCCCATTCCCATATGGACAAAACGGGCTCCCATTGAGCCCGCGGGCTTGTGGGCTTGTCCGTGCGGACAGTTGCTCCCGAGGACACGCGTATTCAGCGCGACGTTGACGCGCCCCAGGGCCTGCCTGACCATGGAAGGAATGACCACCGCCGTTTACGAACGCGAACGACGCAGCGCCCGAGTCTTCATGCGCATTCGGGTAGTGCTCGCGGGCAAGAATCAGCGGGGCCGCCGCTTCCGGGCCGCCACGGAAACGATTGTCATCAATGCGCACGGAGGCCTGGTCTACCTCGACCAGGAGTTGGAAATGGGATCGCTGCTCATCCTCACGAATCCTTTCAGCCAAGAGGAGCAGGAATGCCGCGTCGTCTATCTCGGCGACGACTCGGACAAAGGCCAGCGCGTGGGCATCGAATTCCTCACTCCGGCGCCGCGATTCTGGGGCGTCGAACTCGCGCACCCGGACTGGGTTGCCGCTCAAACCACCTCGGTTCAGAAGAATTAGACCGGCGCCTTCGGGCCGCAGGCAGACAACTCCGATACGAGACTCAGTAAACTGGGCGCAGATTTCTGAATTGACATGCATAACGGCACACGGTAAGCTGCGACGGTCGCTTATGAAGGATATCTCAGCCAAGTCTCCCCGCTCTCTCGCCCCCACGGGCGTTTGCGTCTGTTGTTGTCGCCTCTAACGGTTGTCCGCATCTCCACGGCAGATTCGCTCTGCCTCAGCTGAAAATCCAAGCCAAAGAAGTTGCGGTGCGAAATAGAGGACCCGGATCGTGACGTTCTACGACAAAACCAAGGCCGACCAGTTTCACCCTATAGCCTTCTTCCTTCCGGAGACTGTCTCTCGACGCTGTCGCCGCTGTTGTTGACCCCCATCGACGCGCCGATGACGACATCGGCATACCGCGGTGTTCGGCAAAAAAGTCTCAGGAGAGATTGAAATGGCCATTCGCAAGGGAGAAGTGCACGGAGAACGAGCAATTTTTCGGTTTAAGGCAGCTTTAGCTTTAATACTGATTGTGATTTTTGGCGCGTTCAATACGCCTGTATGGGGCCAGGACAGCGGATCCATTGGCGGAAGCGTGAGCGATGAGACCAAGAGCCCCATCGCCGGCGGCACCATCCAGGTGAAGAACCTCGAGACCGGGCTCGCCCGAACGTTGACAACGGACGACTCCGGCCGATACGAAGCGCCAGAGCTACCGGTGGGCGCTTACGAAGTCACGGCGGAGAAAGCAGGCTTTCGGAGCGCGAAGGTGAAATTGGCCGTGGTATTGGGACAAAGAGCCACGGTGGACCTTGAACTGGCCGTGGCTGAATTGCAGCAAAGCGTTCAAGTGCAGGAGACGGCGGTTTCCGTGGAGGTCACAACGATGGAAACTTCCGGATTGGTCGGCGAGCGCCAGGTGAAGGACCTGCCCTTGAATGGACGCAGCTACGATCAACTCCTGACGCTCAACCCGGGAGTGGTCAACTACACATCGCAACGCGCTGGAGGCATCGGCACTTCAAACTCGGTGGTGGGCAATATGTTTTCGGCATCGGGCCGGAGGCCGCAGGAAAATCTATATCTGCTCAACGGAGTGGAATACACCAGCGCTTCAGAGATCAACAGCACGCCGGGGGGAGTGAGCGGTCAACTGCTGGGAGTGGACGCGGTGCGGGAATTTTCCGTGGTGACGGATACGTACGGGGCCGAGTACGGAAAGCGCCCGGGTGCGCAGATCAACATCGTAACGGCTTCGGGGTCGAACGAGTTTCACGGCAGCGCGTACGAGTTTCTGCGCAACAGCGCGCTGGATGCGCGGAATTTTTTCGATTTTGGAGCGGTACCCGAGTTTCAGCGCAACGAATTCGGTGGTTCGCTGGGCGGGCCGATCCAAAAGAACAAGAGTTTTTTCTTCGTGAACTACGAAGGATTCCGGCAGAACCTGGCTTTAAGCGACGTCACGCTGGTACCGGACAGCAATCCGGCGGATCCGAACGGCTGGGCGGGCGCAGTACCGAGCATCAAAGCGCTCGAATCGCTGTGGCCGGTCTCGAACGGCCCCGTGCTGGGCGGCGGGATAGCCGAGGCGTTCAGCAATCCGAAGCAGCGGATCAGCGAGGATTTTGGCAGCGCGAGACTCGATCACACATTTTCGGAGAAGGACACCCTCGCCGCGGCGTATACCCTCGACGCGAGCGTTGGCAATTCTCCCACCAACAATCCGATGAGCTACACCTACATCACCGAGCGCGAGCAGGTGGCGAGCCTGAGCGAAACGCATGTGTTTTCGGCCGCGCTGATCAACCGGGCGACTATAGGATTCTCGCGCGGAGCGTTTTACTTCAACAGTTCGGTAAAGGATCCGGCGTTCGAGAGCGGCTCCGGTTGGATTAACGCAGCAGGGCCGATCGGGGCGATTGTGGTGGGCGGCGGCACAACTCTGAACGGCGCGGCGGTCATTTCCAACGGTGGCACTAATGCGGGCAGCAATCTGAGCGCAATCCGAAACCTTTTTACGATCAGCGATCAGGTCACGCTGACCCACGGGAAGCACTTGATTTCAGGCGGGGTATGGCTGCAACCGATCCAAGCCAATGACACGCTGGTGCAAGATCAGTACGGGCAGGTGTCGTTCTCGAGCCTGGCCAACTTTCTGAAGGGATCGGTGAGCACGTACACGTATGCGCCAGGATATACGCCGCTTGGGTGGCGGACATTCGAGGCGGCGTTTTTTGTGGAAGATAGCATCCGCTTGAAACCGAGCGTAGAGGTGACGATCGGTTTCCGCGGCGAATCCACAAACGGATGGAACGAGCAGCATGGCCGCGCCTCGAACTATCTATTCAACTCGAACGGACGTGATCGAGAGCCACCCGGCCATCGGCCAGTCGGCGCTGAACGTGAACAATGCGGGTTTCCTCCCAGCGCCGCGCGCGGCGATCGCCTGGTCGCCCTTCAAATCAAAGAAAACGGTGTTGCGTGCCGGCTTTGGCGTGTACTACGACCTGCTCGACAATCTGAGCTATCGACTGGATCAGAATCCGCCATTCAATACTGTGTATGCCGTGAAAGCGGCGTCGGCGGGTGTGGGGAAGACATTCAATTACGCGAGCATCAGTCCGGCGACGAATTACTCGGCGCTGGGCGTCAATAATTCGGTGGTGCCGAGCGGCGTGCAACCCAATCTGCAGACGCCCACAGTGGAATCGTACACCCTGAAAATCGAGCAACAACTGCCCGGGGGGACGACGGTGAGCGCAGGTTATATCGGGTCTCACGGTTATCGCGAATTGCTATCGGTTGACGAGAACCTCCCCGGCTCGGCGTACCCATATCCCACGCAAACGATTACGGCGACGAGCACAGGATTGGCCAATCCCGAGGTGTGGAATACGACGAACTGGAACTCGGAGGGAGTGAGCGCTTACAACGCACTACAATTGGACGTGAACCACCGGGCGTCTCACGGCTTGCAAATTCGCGGAGTGTACACGTTTGGAAAAGCGCTGGACGACGGCGACAGCCTGAATACCAGCGTGGCCACGAATTCACCGGCGTTTGCGGCCGATCCACTGAATCCCAAGCTGGACTATGGGGCCGCGGCTTTTGATATCAGACATTCCGCGGTGATCAGCGCCACTTACGACTTACCCTTCGGGCGCGGTCGCAATGCTTGGGAGCGGCGAATCCTCGGGGACTGGCGGGTGAGTGGAATCGAAACACTGCAATCGGGTCTGCCATTCACGCCACAGCTTTCTTACAATCCCTCGAACGACGGCGACACGCGCAACCCGGTGCGGCCTTCGTGGAATCCCGCATTCACAGGATCGGTGATCGAAGGAGTGCCAAACCAATATTTCAATGCGGCGGCGTTCATGCAGCCAGCGAGCGGAACGTATGGCAGCGTGGGACGCAACGTGCTCACCGGGCCGGGGCTGGCAACGCTGGATTTGTCGTTGGCGAAGAAATTGACGATTACGGAGCGGGTAAGTTTGCAGTTCCGCAGCGAGTTCTTCAACATTTTCAATGCCGTCAATTTCAACAACCCGAACCCGGTGGTATTCAGCGCCGCCGCGCCTGCCGCTCCGTCGGTCACGGCGGGCGTGATCACCTCGACGTCCACAACCTCGCGGCAGATTCAGTTTGGGATGAAGCTGCTGTGGTGAAACGCGCGCGCGGCGGATATTCAGGCCCGAGTTGCGGCAAATGTGTGCCGTAGCCTGATGCGGCTTGCACGAACTTTTTCGTCTTTCTCCAAGAGGGGCGCGGTCGCCAAGTGGTAAGGCAAAGGTCTGCAAAACCTTTATCGGCGGTTCGATTCCGCCCCGCGCCTCCAATACGTTCCCGATTCAGTTACCAATCATGAGGCGAAAAGCGGGGCCGGTGGGTCAGTTGGCGGAAGGGGTGGCCGGAATTGCCCCTTCCTTCGTCCCGGGCAGGCCGATCTGCGCGCTTCCGCCGGGGGTATCGCCCAGCGGGCGGAGAGCTTTGCCGCCGCTGACCCAGGCACGGAAGCGGTCCATATAGAGATAAACGACCGGAGTGGTATACAGCGTAAGCATCTGGCTCACCATCAATCCTCCGACGATGGCGATGCCCAGCGGACGACGAAGTTCCGAACCGTTTCCTCCCCCAAGAGCGATCGGGAGGCCGCCAAACATGGCCGCCATGGTCGTCATCATGATGGGCCTGAAACGCAGGAGGCAGGCTTGATAGATGGATTTTTCGGGGCTATTTCCTTCGTTGCGCTCGGCATCGATGGCGAAATCGATCATGAGAATGGCATTTTTCTTCACAATGCCGATCAACAGGATGATGCCGATGAGCGCGATGATGCTGAGTTCGGTGCGAAAGATCAGCAACGCGAGCAGGGCGCCCACGCCGGCCGAGGGGAGCGTGGAGAGGATGGTGATGGGGTGGACATAGTTCTCATAGAGAATGCCCAAGCACAATATAGACGGTAACGAGTGCCGCGAGGATGAGGTAGGGCTCTGTGGCGAGAGAATCCTGAAATACTTGCGCCGTTCCCTGAAACCCTGGATGGATCGTCGCCGGAACGACCATCGCACGTACCGCATCTTGAACCTTGACGACCGCCTGTCCGAGTGGGACGTTGGGGGCGAGATTGAAAGTGAAGGTGATCGCGGGGAACTGTCCCTGGTGAGCGACGGCCAGCGAGGTCATTGAAGACTCGTAGCGCGTGAACGCGCTGAGCGGAACTTCCTGACCGGTAGAGGAACGGACATAGATATTCTGGAGCGCATCAGGACTCTGCTGGAACTGCTGAGCGACCTCCATCACGACGTGGTACTGGTTAAGTCCTTTATACATCGTGGAGACCTGCCGCTGGCCAAAGGCGTCATATAACGCGTTATCGATGGTCTGCGGAGTGAGGCCCAAGCGGGCGGCCGTATCGCGGTCGATGACCAAGCCCGCTTTCAATGCGCGGTTCTGCAAATCGCTATTCACATCCTGGAGCTCCGGGATGGTTCGCAGCTTTCGTTCCACCACGGGGGCAAAGGCGAGCAAATCCTGCAGGTTGTCCCCTTGCAGCGTGTACTGGAATTGCGCGTTACCGCTGCGCCCGCCGATTGCCACGTCCTGCTGCGGCTGCATGAAAAGCGTGGCTCCGGGAACACGAGCCAGCCTGGGCCGAAGGCGATTCATCACCTCGACGACGCCGGTGCGCTCGGATAGCGGCTTCAACATGATGCTGATGTAGGCGGTATTCGCTCGATTGACAAATCCCGATACGACCTGAACCGCCGGATCTGCGTTAAGAATCGCCTCGTACTCTCTTACCTTTTGCTGCATGGTTTGAAAAGAAGTGTCCTCGCCAGCGCGGGCATTGGCATTGATGCGCCCGGTGTCTTGTAGCGGGAAGAAACCCTTGGGAATCACAACGTAGAGATAAACCGCGAGGCATACCGTTCCCAGAGTGATGCCAAGCACCAGAGGCTGGTGCCGCAATACCCAGCGGAGGCTCTTCGCGTAGCCGTCGTAAAGCCATTTGAACGCCTTTTCGCTTGCGCGACCGAACCAATTCTGCCCGCGATCTTTTTCGGGTTTGAGGAACTTCGCGCACATGGCCGGCGTGGTGGTGAGAGATATAACCATGGAGAAGGCCACTGCCAGACTCAAGGTGACGGCAAACTCTCGAAAGATGCGGCCTACGATGCCTCCCATCAAAAGAATGGGGATGAACACGGCGATTAATGACGTGCTCATGGAAAAGACGGTGAATCCAATCTCGCGTGATCCACGAAAAGTAGCTTCCAGGGGAGGGAGGCCCTGCTCCAGATAGCGAGAAATGTTTTCGATTACCACGATGGCGTCGTCCACGACGAAGCCGGTGGAAATCGTGAGGGCCATCAGCGAGAGGTTATCGATGGAATAGCCCAACAGATACATCACACCGAAAGTTCCGACCAAAGAAAGAGGCACCACGACAGTGGGAATGGCGGTGGCCCAGACACTGCGGAGAAACCAGAAGACAACCAGGATCACCATAACGACGGACAGGAGCAGAGTCAGCTCAACATCTCGAACCGAGGCGCGGATCATCATCGTCCGCAACTCGGTGACCTCCAAATGGATGGAGGGCGGAATGGAAGCCTGTAGCTGCGGCATAAGGGCTAAAACGCGGTCTGTCACGTCGATAATGTTCGCTTGCGGCTGGCGGTAGAGCTGCACGATCACGGCAGACTTTCCATTCACGAAGCCGGCTGTGTGGATGTCCTCCCGGCTATCGACGACCGTGGCCACGTCCGATAGCCGCACTGGAGCCCCATTTCGATAGGCAATAATCAACGAGGCGTATTCTTTGGCGAGAAACAGCTGATCGTTGTTGTTGAGCACCAACATGCGGTTGGCATCGGAGAGCCCGCCCTTGGGAAGATCCGCATTGGCCGCGGCCAGCGCGGCACGGACGTCGTCCAGCCCCAAGCCGAGCTTGCTCAGCAGAAGGGGGTTGAGTTCGGCACGAACACCCGGCCGCGAACTGCCACCCACAGTCACTTGCCCGACACCTGCAATCTGCGAAATCTTCTGGGCCAGGATGGAGTCCGCCACGTCGTAGAGTTGCGCAGTGGTGGCGGTATCCGAAGTCAACGCGATACTCACGATGTCAATTTCGGCGGGGTTTACTTTGCGCCAGTTCGGATTGGTTGGCAGGTTTGCCGGCAGTTGGCCGCGCGCGGCGTTAATGGCCGCTTGTACGTCCCGCGCAGCAGCGTCCACATTACGATCGAGGTCGAACTGCATGGTGATATTCGTACTGCCGAGCTGGCTGAGGGAGGTCATCTGCGTTATTCCAGCGATGCGGCCGAACATACGCTCGAGCGGAGTGGCCACGGCGGTGGCCATCGTTTCAGGGCTTGCACCCGGCAGATTCGCATAAACGGTAATGGTGGGATATTCGACCTCAGGCAGAGTAGCCAATGGAAGAAACGGGTAGGCCAGCGCGCCGAAGAGCAACAAACCCATGCTCAACAGGGATGTGGCCACCGGCCGCTTGATAAAAGGAGCCGAGATATTCATCGCCAGGTGCCGCTCACGAGTGGCCCTCTCGAATCGCCCAGCATAGTCCTTAACCCTTGGGATTCAGTTGCGCTTATTGTAATCCTTTAGCCGATGTTCTTAGCCAGGATCATGCGGGTTTCCCAAAGGCCGGGATGTGGCGTATACTCCCGCCAACTAAAGGAATTCAAGAGTGAATAACACCCAAGTATCGGCGATCGGCGTAAGCGCGGCGGCGCGCGAACGGACCGGCACACGGACCGTAGCGATCACGATGTATTGCATCCTGCTGCTCTCCTACGTGCTGATGGCGGCGGACCGCTACCTCTTTCCGGTGATCGCGCCGTATGTGCGGAGGGAATTTTCCTTTTCGCCTGCGCTGACGGGACTGCTCACGACAATTTTTACGCTGGGCCTGGGCGTGGGAGGTCTGACCACCGGTTACATACTCGCCCGCCTTTCCCGCAAAAGCGTAATGCTGGTGGGCATTGCAATTTTTTCGGGGGCTACGGCGCTCACGGCTGTAACACATGGATTCTGGGGCATGCTCCTGTGCCTCGCGGCGCAAGGAATAGGGATGGCCATGCTGGCGACGTCGATGTTTGCGCTGGCGGCAAGCTACTTCATGACGTACAAGGCGGCGGCCATCGGCTCGGTCAATTTCTGTTACGGAATCGGCGGGTTCGTGGGATCGTCGCTGGCCGGCGTCTTACTCACGAAGTATGGAAACTGGCGCGCTCCGATGATTGTGTTCGGGCTGTCTGGCTTTGTGATGATTGCCATTATCGCGGTGAGCGTGCGTCCCTGGTTCAGCGAGACGCGGGGCTCAGCATCGGGGCGAGCTACAGCCGGCGGCTCTGAAAGTCTATGGAATAGAAATAGCGTGCTGCTCACAATTCTCTGTTTGATCCACGGGCTCAGCATGTATGGATTCCTGGGCGGCTATGCATCGTTCCTGCAGGAGAATCTGCATTACACGCCGACGCGGGCGGGCATCGTGGTGGGCTTTTTTGCCATTGGGGCTCTTGCATCGATTGCCGGAGGATGGCTGGGGGATCGGTTTTCTCCGCGACTGGTGCTGAGCGCCGCCTATGTTTGCATCGCCGTGCTGGGCTACCTCTTTTTTCAGGTGGCGCCATCAGCGGTGACTCGGGAAATCCTCACGTGCCTCTACGGCGTGGTGGGTAGCGCGGTTCTCTATGTGAGCCTCGCGGCTTACCACGTGAGATCGCTGCGGAGCACCCTGTCCAGCAAAGGATCGGGCATGTTCGTGACGAGCCTTTATGGCGGCGCGGCGTTTGGCGGCTATCTAATCCGCGCACTTGGCGACTCATGGCGGCTGGCTATTCGCAGGAGTGATCCAGATGTCGTTGCTCTGCGCGGTGGGGGCCGTTCTCGCGCTGGCCTTGCGGCCCAGCGAAATGAACGCCTAGATTCCTTCAAGGCGGCGAAGCCTAAAGGCTGCCGCCACAGGGTAAGACGCCGTTCTCACGCAGACTCTACGGGGAGCCACTCTAGTTGTCGGGATTCCTACGAGGCGCAGTACTTGGATTTTTCGGTCTAATCATCGGAATTCAGTTGATTCGGCCCGCGCGCACCAATTTTCTGGTTATCCCATCTCACACACTGGAAGCAGTCGTGCCGGTCCCGCCGCCGGTCGAAAGCATATTGCAACGCGCCTGTTACGACTGCCACTCCGATCTCACGCGCTGGCCCTGGTACAGTAATGTGGCGCCGGTGTCATGGTTTGTGATCGATCACGTCGATTCGGGCCGGCGTCACGCGAATTTCTCCGAATGGCTGCGACCAGACACCAAGGATCCCGCGCAATATACGCGCGAGCGATTCCAGGCGATCTGCAAACAAGTGGAAACGCGCAATATGCCTCTAACTTCGTATCTTCTGGTGCATCGGGCGGCAAGGCTATCGCAAGGCGATATCGAAACGATTTGCGAATGGACCAAGACGGACGTGGCTCCCAATTAGCGCGAACGGATTTAACACAGAGGACACAGAGGCACACCACAGAGAAATAATGCAGCCCATGCAGACACTCGCCCACGAAAAGCTGGCCGCAGTGTTGCTTTGCACGCGAACGCCGGTGGACGGCGATACTTCAAAGCAGATCCTTGCGTTTGCGCGAAGTGAGCCCGAGTGGGAGGCGCTTCTCGCCGCGGCTAATGAGCACAGCCTGATGCCTGTGTTTTGCAGGAACCTCGCGGCATGTGCCGGAGAGGCTCTGCCTTCCTTGTGGCGCCAGCGCTTTAACGAAGAATTTCTTCGCAACTCCTGCCGGAACCTGGCATTAACTGCCGAATTGTTTCGTCTGCTAGAGGCGTTCGAAGGCCATGGTGTGTGCGCAACTCCATATAAGGGGCCCGTTCTGGCGGCACAGGCATATTGCGACGTGGCGCTGCGACAATTTGCCGATCTCGACATCATGGTTCCGCAACGTCAGATCGCGGCGGCGCACGATGCGCTCGTTGGCCTGGGCTTTCGCGCCGTGATACCGGATCTGATACGGGGCCGCGAAAGCGCGGAGAGCCGCAGACAGATTCCCGGCCAATACGCTTACTGCAAAGAACCGGAAACGATGGTCGAACTGCATACGGAATTTACGCTGCGGTATTTTCCGCGGGGCCTGAATCTCGGCGAGCTTTGCGAACGGCGCGAGCCTGCGACGGTCGGCGGCCGCCAAGTGCTGACGTTTTCGCGCGAGGACACACTTCTGCTGCTTAGCGTGCACGGTTCGAAACATTTCTGGGAACGCCTCGGATGGATTGCCGATATCGCGGCCCTGGCGAAGGGGTCGCCAGCGATGGATTGGGCGCTCGCGCTGGAGCGCGCGAGGAGGTGGGGAGTTCACCGCATGATGTTGCTCGGCGCGGGTCTAGCCGCACAGCTTTACGAGACGCCCTTGCCAAACGAAGTAGCAGAGAGGCTGAAACGCGACGGGATCGCGCAGCGCCTAATGGAAGAGATTTGTCAGAGATATCGGAGATTTTTCGCGGGGGAGGCGGAACAACTGGGAGTCTTCAGCCGGTTTGCTTTCCGAGTGCGCATGCGAGGTTCGCTCGCTCAAGGAGTGCCTTATGCCGTCCGGCTGGCCATGATGCCGACCGAACTCGACCGCGGCCGGCACGCGCATCATCTGGAGCCAGTCTATGCTCTGCTGCGGCCGTTGCGCCTGGCGCGGACCTATGGCTGGCGCACGCGTGCAGGGCGCTAGCGTGGCGGGGAATACCAATCCCAAGTCTTGCGCAGGCCCTCTTCAAAATTGATCTGCGGTTTATATCCAAAGGCCTGAGCGGCGCGGCAAACGTCGGCCTGGGAATCACGGATATCGCCTTCGCGCGGAGGGCCGTATTTGGCTTTGGCCGGCCGTCCGGCGAATTGCTCGAGCAATTGCAAGGTGTAATTAAGAGTGTAGCGCCCGCCCGTTCCAAGGTTAAAAGCCCCTCCGGCAATACCGGGGGTCTCGCAGGCCTGCAAATTCGCAGCGACCACATTCTGGACATAGGTAAAATCGCGCGATTGTTCGCCATCGCCAAAGACAGAAGGCTGGCCACCGTCGCGCATGGCGGTTATAAACAGCGAGAGCACCCCGGAGTACGGCGAACCAGGATCCTGGCGCGGCCCAAAGACATTGAAATAGCGCAGAGCCACGAAATCGAGGCCGTAAGTGCGGTGAAAGACGCGGCCATACAGCTCGCCAACCAGCTTGGAAACGCCGTAAGGAGAGATCGGAGCAGGGGCCATCTCCTCGTGCTTCGGCAAAGTGGGCGTGTCGCCATAGATGGAGGAAGAACTGGCAAAGACCATGCGCCGCACGCGGGCATCCCGCGCGGCGACGAGAAGATTCAAGGTGCCGTCCACATTAATTTCGTTCGTCTCCAGGGGCTGCTTCACGGAGCGAGGGACGGAAGTGCGCGCGGCGAGATGAAGCACGTAATCGGCGCCGCGGCAGGCCTTTTCGAGTGTCGCACGGTCTGTGATCGTGCCGCGAATGAAATTGATTTTGTCGCGGACGCCGGCGAGATTCTCTTCCTTGCCGGCGGAGAGATCGTCGAGCACGGTGACAGCATGGCCTCGGCGCACCAATTCGTCGACGGTATTCGAGCCGATAAAGCCAGCTCCCCCGGTGACCAGATAACGCATCAGAAAGTTCCTCCAAAATTGGCATCGCCCGTCATGAGTAGATTGCGCTCCATGGCCTTATTTGCCGGGACGATGCTCCTCGTTTGTATTCAGGGCGCGCGTATCACGCGCGCCCTGTGAAAAGACCGAGCGCAGCTGCATCTCCCAGTGCGGCAGGCTTACGCCAAAGGTGTCATTTAGTTTTCGATTAGCAAGCACCGAATAAGCCGGACGGCGAGCAGGAGTGGGGAATTCGGCGGTGGCAATGGGTACAATTTTTTGCGCGATCAAGGGCCGATTGTTGGTAGCCGTTCGAAACCACTCCTCGCCAGGGAATTGACTGACGGCCAGTTCCAGAATGCGTTCCGCAAAGTCATACCACGTCGTTTCGCCGGCCGCCGTCATATGGTAGATGCCTTTGGCGCCGGTCCAGGGTGACGCGCCGTTTGCGGTGGAGCAAATTTGTGACAGCACCTTGGCCGTGGCAGATGCGATCTCGCGGCTGGAGGTTGGCGCTCCGGTCTGGTCGCGGACAATCCGCAGCTCGTCTTTTTCAGCCGCCAGCCGAAGAATGGTCAACAAGAAATTGCGGCCCTCGCGCGCATAGACCCAGGCCGTGCGAAAGATCAAATATGCCGGCCCCACCTGCTGAATGGCGCGTTCACCTTCCAGTTTTGTTCTTCCATAGGCATTTATGGGATTGGGCGGATCATCTTCCCGGTAAGGATGGTGCTTTGTCCCATCGAACACATAGTCAGTGGAGTAATGCACCAGAAGCGCGCCGAGTTGCTTGGCTTCTTCAGCCAGGATACCGGGCGCGACGCCATTTATCGCTTCCGCGGCCCGTTCGTCGGATTCGGCCCGGTCCACGGCGGTATAGGCGGCCGCATTGACCATCAAATCGGGGACGGCGCCGCGAATCACCCGGCGAATCTCGTCCGGGTTGCCGAGATCGAGTTGCCGCCGGTCGAGCGACGTCAATTCGCCGATACGGCCGAGGAGGGCAGCTAGTTCGCGGCCGACCTGACCGGTTTTGCCGATCAGAAGGATCCTGGGCCTTGCTCTGTCCCTCACTCATGGGGAAGGGTACACAGGGAGCAATTCGCCGGGCAGTTTCGCGAGTGCAGGCGCCTTCCGGTCTTTTTCAGAGACAAGGGGCTCTGCGACGTTCCAGGCAATGCCAATCCGGGGATCGCTCCAGAGGATGGCGTGTTCGTCGGCGGCATCGTAAAAATCGCTGCACTTATAGAGAAACTGAACGCGTTCGGTCAGGGCCAGAAATCCATGAGCAAACCCGCGCGGAATATAGATTTGATTCTGAGCCGAGGCGGAGAGCACGACGCCGGCCCACTTCGCAAACGTCGGCGAACCAGCGCGAATGTCCACGGCGACGTCCAGCGCTTCTCCCTCTACGACGCGGCAGAGCTTGGCTTGAGCACGATGCAACTGATAATGGAGGCCGCGCAAAGTTCCTTTTACCGAACAGGAGTGATTGTCTTGTACGAATACGTCGTCGATTCCGGCCGCGGCGAAGCTCGCCCGGTTATAACTTTCGATAAAGAAACCGCGGGCGTCGCGGAAGACGTTGGGGCGAAGCTCCCACACTTCGGGAAGCGATGTCGCGATCTTCTGCAAGCAAATAGCCTCGCATCTCCTGGCAAGCATGCTGAAACCAGTATGACTTTATCAGAATTCCAGATTCGGAGGATTTCTCTTCGATTTCCGCGCAATCCTGGCGCAGGCAGATGCTCAGACCGCGCAAGCGCACACGACTACGCGCGATTTGTCAGTTAGAGAAGGCGGGAAAGCAAAACTGGAGGGCGGTAAGGGAGACGTGGGGTGGAGGAGAGGAATGGATGGCGCTATTTAGCAGGCGAGATGAGGCTTCAGGTGTTATGTCCCTGCGCCGTTTGCACTTTTGGTGGAGATGTTTCCTCTCTGAGAGCTTTGAATTCAAGAAGCGTGAGGGCAAGCGGGAACAGAAGCGTCGATTACGGGTACCGCAGCACGCGGACTTTCCTTGCCCAGTTCGCCGCGCGTCTCGAATGTCAGGTGCAAACCAGTCAATCCGCGCAGGCCCAAATTGGTTCGCCAGACGAGCGGCTGGGGCCCCAATTTCCAATTTCGAGTCCTGGTCAATAAATCCTCGAAGACGATCTGGCCCTCAATTCGCGCGAGCGCAGCACCGAAGCAAAAGTGCGCCGCCCATCCGAACGACAAATGATGGTTGTCCTTCCGAGTGATGTCAAAACGGTCCGGATCGGGGAAGCGCTCCGGATCACGATTTCCTGCAGCCATGACGGCAATGGCCGCCTGCTTTTGTCGTATCTTCTTCCCACCTAATTCAAGATCATAAGGGGCGAGGCGCGCGGTGTGTTGGCTGGGTGGCTCGTACCTCAGCATTTCCTCTACCGCAGATGGAATCAGCGAAAGATCTTCCTGCAGGCGTTTGAGTTCATCCGGGTGGCGCATCAATGTGAGAACCCCATTGCCAATCAAATTCGTGGTGGTTTCCAAACCTCCCACCATCGTTACAATAGTGTTGGCAATGACTTCATCTTCGGTGAAGCGGTCGCCCCCCACATCTGCACGAAGAAATGAATCAATCAGGCCTTCGCGGGGGTGCTTCTTGATTTCCAGGATCGCCGAACGAAAATATTTGATCATCTCATCGAGACTGCGACGAACGCGCGGAACCCGTTCAGGATTATGTTGAAAGTTGCCCAGCATTTCGGCAAAGTCCTGGGACCAGGCCTTCAATTGCCGGGCGTCTTCTGTCGGAACACCGAGCATTTCGGCCGTAACCGTGTAAGGAACCGGTTCCGCGATGTCAGCAATTACATCCATGCGTCCTTGAGGAAGCAGCGCATCAATCCGGCTTCTTACAATGTCGCGGATATGGCCCCGCAAAACCGCAACGCGTAGCGGAGTAAAGGCATAGGACGCAAGAGAACGGATGCGAGTATGGTTCGGCGGATCGAGAAACAACATCTGTCTGACCATCACTCGCGCGATTGGCGTCAGCTCTTCGAGACCCATTGCGGCTAGCTGGTCCGGTGTCGGTGTCCGCTGTGCTGAGAAATCATGCAGGACCCTAACGACGTCCGAATATCGAGTCACAACCCACGCGTGCAGGTAGGGATCCCAGTGAACAGGATCTTCCGTGCGCAGGCGATGAAACAGCGGATAGGGATTCGATAAGACCTCAGGGTCGAGCAGATGATAGAGGCTAAGAGGCCGCTCGGAAGCCTTTGCGGGCCCGCGGCCGGGCGCGTCGTCCTTCACAACAGGGCTCTTTGCGGTATCCATGACCAAAGCTCACACAACTCTAGAATCAGTAGAACGGCCGGTAAATCGCTACGCCGGTCGCGGCTTGGACCATCGCTTCCGCACCACGTCTGAAGGCGGATTTAGCAGCGCTGCTAGGAATAAAGAGGACGTCATCGGGTTGTAGCGGCAGATCAGGAGCTTTCGCCGAGAGAATTTTCTTGAGCTCAACGGGTATCTCCTGCTGTCCCTGGGGCGTATTGCGGATGATTCTGCTTTTGTTTTCTGAGGCAGTGGGGTTGACGCCCTGGGCCATAGCGATGGCCTTCAGCACGGTGAGATTGGGATTTTCCAGCAGCACACCGGTGGGCACGCGCACGTCGCCGACCACGTAGACGATTCCAGCTTTAGAGATGACGACCGTGTCTCCGGGGGATACCGGGATATTGGACTTTGGCAGGCCGTTCGCGTCATACGCCAGCAAGATTGTCTCGGGTTCCTGGGGACGATCGCGATGTGTGACCACAGCCGTATTGCCTGCTTTCGCGGTTATGCCTCCCGCGGCAGACATCGCGTCAAAGAGCGTCCGTTTACCGATGAACGGATAGAGTCCGGGTTTCTGCACCTCTCCGAGAACGGTAACGTCCTGGCCCCCGTATTCTTTCTGCATAATCGTGACTTGCGGATCCCTGAAAACCCCTTGCTCCTTCAGGCGCTTGGCTATCACAGTCTCGGCGTCACCCAGAGACAGGCCGGCAACCTTCACTTCGCCGATGAATGGAAGCGTCACCTGCCCGGTAGCTTCCACGCGCACCTCTTGCGCATAATCGGGGACACCAAATACGCTGATATTCAGCAAGTCGCCGATATTGATGGATCTGGAACGTCGGCGAGTGCCGCAGGGGCCGCGGCATTCACGCCAGGCGCTGCCGAGGGCCCATTCTGCGTCGGAGCCTGAGGGCTACGCGAAAATGCCGCCTGAGGTCCGAGTGTGCCGATCGCCAAGACGAGTAACGCCGGGACTAACCATACAGATCGAAAAACTCTTATGCGAGAAACCATCAGCTCACCTCCAAAATCGCTCCGGTGCTCATTCGATGGAATAAACAGCCAAATGGGCCGAGTGTCGCGCGGGAATTTGGGGGAAGTTTCTATTCCGCTCGCGTTTCCCTGAAGGATGCGTCCACAGGAAATCTTCTTTCGCTCTCCAAAGAGGGTACGGCACCGCCCTGCACGCCATGGCGGGGCGCCGCCTGATCGAATTTGCGGACGAGCTCCTTAGTCATTTTGGTGATTTCGAAAGACTGTTCCACGCGCTTGCGCCCAGCCAGTCCTAATGATCTGCGTACTTCAGGACTAGCTTCTAACTGGGCCACTGCGGTGGCGAGCGCGTGCGGATTTGCGGGTGGGACGAGCAGCCCGGCTCCCTCGCCAATCAGTTCCGGGATGCCACCTGTCTCCGTGCCAATGACGGGAATTCCATAAGCCATCGGCTCCATCAACGCGACGGGGATGCCTTCGTGATTGCCACTCCCCAAATCAATACTCGGAAGCACCACGACATCGACCTGGCCGTACTGATACAACGAGAGTAAGGCCTGGTGTGGCATCGGGCCCAGGAGGCGGACACGATCCTGAAGATGCAGGTCTCGTATTTGCCGTTCAATCTGCCCGCGAAGTTCGCCGGCGCCCGCAATCCATAGTTCGACATCAACACCTGATTTGCTCAGCATGGCGACGGCATCGATGAGATACCTATGGCCCTTTACCGCAGTCAGTCTTGCCGGGCAGAGGGCGGTAAGCCGCGCTTTCTTTGCTCCTGTAATTGAGACTGGGCGAATCGGAACTCCCAGATGTAAAACGGAGGCTTTCCACACAAGAGTTGGCGCGGCGGACCGCAGCATTTTCAGTCCGCTCTCGGAAATCACGCGCGCGAAGGCGGCATGCCGCATCTTTTTATCGAGCAGATTGTTCCCTGCCAGATCGTGGCGATGGCCGGTAAAGCTCCAGGGAATGCCCGTACATTCGCCTGCAATCAATACCGCGCTGGCGGGAGCGGATCCCCAATACGCGTGGATGTGGTCAGCGCCCCAGTCACGCGCGATTCTTGATATCCACAAGCCCTTCGGGATTATGGCGGCATTGACTGCGAGCGCCCTAAAATTGGGGACCGTGATCAATCGTCGTATCATCCTCGCAGCCACTTGAAAATGCTGGCCGAACTCGGTAGCTGCCTCTCGCAAAACGCCAAACGACACGAGGGGGGCTTGCCGCGTGTATCCGACCAATTCTTTGGCATCGGAATGGATGACCCGCCTCCCTGGCCAAAGAGGAGTAAGCAGGACTTGATGACCCTGGTTTACAAGCTCCCGCAGCTCGGGGATTAGAAAAGTCTCTCCCGCTCCGAAAGGCAACCTAACCGTTACGTAAACAATTTTCATTCTAGCGGCCATCCAGGAGATCGGAGCGTCTCAATCACCCTAATCGGCGGACTGACGGCTCGGTTCATCGGCACCCAGCGCCGATCCCGCATAATTGCCATTCGCCACAAAATTTGTGAGAAGACGTTCGAAATTGGAAGTGATGGTCGCTCGGTTATAGAAGCGGTTAATGTACTCCTTCGCCGCCGCTCCCATCGTCAAGAGCAGCGCAGGCTCACGATAGAGTCGCAGAATTGCATCCGCCATTTCCTGCGGATTCTCCGGCCGAATGACGAGGCCGCCTCCCGATTCATCGGTAATCGTTTGCGCTTCGCCGGGCGAGGGTACGGCGCTAATGACCGGCGTACCTAAGCCTAATGCTTCGAACATCTTCATGGGCAGGATGGAACGACACATTGCCAGATCCCGAAGAGGAGAGAGCGCTACATCGAACGCCGAGATGATCTCGGCCAGCTGCTCTTTTGGCTGCGGAGGGTAAAACTTGACATTTTGCAATCCCAGGCTTTGGGCCCTTTCCACGGCGGCTGCCTTTCTGGGGCCATCGCCGAAAAATAGGAACACGATCTCAGGACGCGAAGCCAATTTTGCGGCAGCATCGATCACTGTTTCGAGCCCATGCTGGAGCCCGAACAGTCCCGCATAACCAACGACAAACTTGGCTTCGCCCGCGAACTTGCGCCGCACTTCAGCTCGGTCAAGGTGAGGCGCGTTCAGGGCAGCCATATCGGCACCGTTGGTCAGGACCACTACAGGCTTATTGGGGACGCGTCGCTGAACGTGTTGCGCCATGCTCCGCGTGGAAGCGGTGATAAGGTCCGAATGGCGATAAATCATCCCTTCAAGCGCGGTCGCAGCCTTAATCACAGACTGATTTGTTATTACGCCAAAGGCTACCGCGGCCTCCGGAAATAGATCGGCAACATTGAAGACGAGCTTGGCGCGAAGTATCCATTTCATCGGTATGGCGGATAAACCTAGGAATAGTGGGGGCGAATCCACCAGGATTACGTCCGGCCTACCGACGCGGTGCGTTCCCAGAAGGAATGAGGTAATCATGAAAGAGCAATAATTAAGTAAACGGGGCACTATTCCCTTACCGGGACTGGTATATGACCAGACTCGCAGAACGCGTATGCCATCCAGATGCTCTTCCATGACTGCGCGGCCGCCGTAACCCTTAAAGATTTTGCCCTCGGGATAATTCGGAAAGGTGGTCAGTACGGTGACCTGATGCCCGCGCTCTAAAAAGCTCTTGCCCTGGTAGGAGAGGCGAATGGCACTCGCTCCCATTTCAGGCAGGAAATACTGCGTCACAAAAAGGATGTGCATCAACTCGCTCCTGTTCGCCGCCCCAATTCGATGGATAACGCAGCTTATGGGGTCAGCTATGACGCCAAGGCGTACAAGCAGTCACGGACCGCCGCGGATGCCTCAACAGCGTGCTTACGGGAATTTCCATTGGTGCCACTTGACCTTACAAGTGGGAGCTTCAATGGCAACGGCGGCCGCGTACCGTCCGGGGGCGGGGACTGGCGGATGAACCAATCACGTCCCAGCAGGCTCACCACTGAAGGCTTCTTATTCTGAGGCAGCACGCTTATTTGCTGCGGAGGGTAGAGCAATCCCGTGCCCATGGCTTTGAGGACCGCTTCCTTGCGTGTCCACAGGCGATAGAGAGCCGCCATGCGTGATCTGGCAGGAAGCGCTTCAAGGTAAGCACGTTCATGTGGGGAAAGGCACTCCCCGATCACGCTTTGCCAAGAATTGGCGGGTCGTACATCTTCGACATCGATTCCGATTGGAACCCGGGCGACGGCTAAAAGGGCGATGTCTGAACAATGGGATATGCTGAAATAGGGACTCTCAAAACCCTGAAGCATGGGTTTGCCGCAGGGGTTCAATGCGAAACGCAAATCAGCAGCTGACTGGCCCGTGTACCGCGCCAGCATTTGGCGCAGAACCGCGCGAGTTATGACAAATTCGCGCATATCTTTGACAAAGCGATGGCTCGAGGCGACTCTTGTTTCCTCCGGCGAAAGTAGATCCCAGCAGGCGCATAGGGCGAGACCTTCAATCTGGAGCCCGACCCGCCAGACGTGAACCTCGCCTGGCGAGAGTCGAAGCGGTTCGAACAGATGGTAAAGGCTTAGGCGCGAATCGATTTCACGTTCAGGGTTGGTCTTCGCGGTAGCCATGAGCTTCGTTCTCTGGTCCCGGCGATTCTTGGAATTGGTTGGCGTCTGCTCGCCCGGCTTCAGGCGCTTTCCTGGTCTAGGGCGCGGAGCTCAACGACTCGAGCGGCCAGCTCAGCGATTGTGGGGGCGTCAAAGAGAGCGCGCAGCGGCACTTCTACTCCGAATTTTTCGCGCACCCGCGCGATCACCTGAATTCCCAGGAACGAGCTGCCACCTAGAAGGAAGAAATTGTCGTGCACGCCGACGTCGCGAGTGTTGAGCAGGCCGATGATGATTTCGCCAACCTCGGTTTCCAGAGCGGTTCGCGGGGAGGTAAAAGCTTCATCGCGCAAAGTGTTTGCAGCGTCCGGGATGGGCAGGGCCTGGCGATCCACTTTTCCGTGTGCGCTGAGAGGCAGCCTTTCCAAACGGACAAAGATCGCCGGAATCATGTATTCCGGTAAGAACGAACGCAGGAACTCCCGCAATGCTCTGGAAGTCAGGTCGCGTTCAGGCAGGGCCACAACGTAGGCGACCAGATATTTGTCTCCCGGCTTATCTTCCTGCGCCACGACCGTATTGGACTGCACCGCAGGATGCCGGCCGAGCACGGCGACAATTTCATTGATCTCCACGCGGTGCCCTCGAATCTTGAGCTGATCGTCCGCGCGCCCGGCAAAGGCGATCTGGCCGTCCGCGAAGCGGGAACCGAAATCCCCGGTCCGATACATGCGAGCTTCGGGATCGGCGCTGAAGGGGTTTGGAACGAATTTCTCTGCCGTCAACTCGGGACGGTTACGGTAGCCGCGAGCGAGGCTTGCTCCGCCGATATAAATCTCCCCGAGGGTGCCTGCAGGTACAGGTTGCAACTGTTCGTCGAGGATATAGATTTCAGCGTTGTCAATCGGCTTGCCGATGCTGGGCAAGATACCCGGGCGATTCGCAGAATCTACAACGCCCGACGTGGCGACGACCGTGGATTCGGTAGGCCCGTAGTTATTCACCAGCCGAAAGGGCAACTTGGGCGACGGATATTCGTGGAGGGTGTCCGCCCCCGTCAGCATGACTCGCAGCGCAGTCGTCGCCGGCCATTCCAAATGGATCATGCGTTCGGCGAGGGGGGTGGGAATAAAACCTATCGTAATTTCATTCTTGACCAGCCAGTCCCGCAGCGATTCCGGAGCGGTATAGGTGCTCCGGTCCTCCAGCAAATGCAAGCTCGCGCCGGCCGTCAGGTAAGGCCAAATCTCCCAAACCGCGGCATCGAAACTGACCGCGGCTACGAAAGGCGCCCGGTCCTCGGCGGTCACATCGAAAGTGCGCTGATGCCAGAGGATCAAATTCAAAAGGCCGGCGTGGGGAATCTCTACTGCTTTCGGAACGCCCGTGGAGCCGGATGTATAGATCAGATAGGCCAAATCTCGAGATGCGAGGGTGACGGCCGGTGCTGCCGTGGAGTTCTGAGCGATGAGTTGAGCGTGACCATCGAGGCTAACGACCTTCCAAGGACCGTTCGCAAGCCCCGGCGATTGGCCTGAATCGGTGACGAGTACGCTCGCGCCGGCGTCTTTACGCATCAGGAGAAGCCGTTCCAGCGGATAAGTGGGATCGAGTGGAAGATACGCGCCAGCCGCTTTGAAAATCGCGAGCGCACCAACAACAAAGTCGATCGAGTGCCCCAGACAGAGTCCCACGGGCGTTTCTGGCTCCAGGCCCAAAGACAGCAAGTGGCGGGCGAGTTGATTGGCTCTTACCTCCAACTCGGCATAAGTAAGCGACTTAGATCCATGTTTGACCGCAAGAGCACGTGGATGGGCTGCGGCCTGCGCGCTTACCAATTCTGGTACCCACCTTTCCGACGAATAGCCGCGCTCGGAATCGCTCCAAGAAGGCGCCTTAGTCGGCGTGGCATGCTCAGCGGGCGCTTCAATCGCTCCAGATGCGCTTTCTTGCGACATTGCCTTTTTCTCCTCTTCTCGGCTGTTGGGGTATTAATGAACTTGGATAGGGCCGGCCCCCGCGGTTTGGTGGTTGGCCCTCAACCTTCCCTGGGGTGAAGCTAATCGATATTAGTCGGCCCTTTTTTGCCCCTCTGTACACTTTCGTCGAGTACGGTCTCACGGTAGATTTGCCCGGGGATTCGCTGTAGCGGTCGGGCCCAACCCAAGCGCGCCCTAATTACTTCACCTGGGGGTTCACTTGGGTTTCAGACGGCTTTGTTCTCGAACGCATCATCTGCCTTAAACCAAATCCAAAAAATGCGAGGTTAAGAGCTCAAGTTGTCCCCGTGCTTTTCGCGTGTTTTGCCTTCGTCGCCTTCCTCTTTCCAGCGAAAATCTCCGCACAGACCATCAGCGTGGTTCAGAGGGCCACGCTGAATAAGCAGCCGAGTTCCGGCGGAACGGTTACGCTCACGCTGCCGAAAGCGACGGCCGCGGGGCATGCGCTCATCGTCGGCGTGAGCTTTTGGCCTCGCGACATCACCAAGTGACTGACATTCCGGCAGACGTCTTCACACGAGGCCTGGCTACCTCGATCTACCACAACGTGTCCCACGGGGTGATGTACACCAACTTCTATTACGCCAAGAACACCGCGGGCGGAGCCAAGACGGTCACGTTAAACTTCAGCGGCGGCGACACTTAGTCGTTGCCGCGGTTTCCGAAGTCGCCGGGCTTGACCCCTCGGCTCCCCTGGTCGGTTCGGCCTATAAGGAATCGCTAAGCTCGACGACGCCATGGTCTTCGGCGGCACTCCCGACGAGCACGGCCAACGAATATCTTTTCGCGTGGGCGGCTGACGAGTGGAACAATCCTTCTTGTTCGAATCCCACTTCGGGATGGACGGAAACCCAGAACACGGCAGGAGCCGCGCTCTGCGTCATGGATCGTACCGTCTCCGCGGCAGGCTCGTATCGAGTCTCGGTTACGCCCAGCTATGCCTTCAACTACGCCATGGAAATCGTGGGCTTCAAGGGCGCGTCAGGCACCTCGGGCGTTGCTGCAGGCGGGCCCGCGCCGCTCGCGATCACGACAACGGCCTTGCCCGCCGGAACCGTCGGGGCGGCGTACTCAGCGAATCTGGCGGCGACGAAGGACTTTCACCGTACGCATGGTCCGGCAGCCTACCCAGCGGCCTCTCGATCAGCGCCAGCGGCACCATCGGCGGCACGCCGACAGCTAAGGGAAATCAAATGGCATCGCTGACGGTGAAGGACTCCAGCGGCACGGCGGCTTCGTCTTCACTGTCCCTCACCATAGCAAGCGGGGCCGTGCTGGTTTCCATTTCCCCGACTGCCGCAACCGTGCCCGCAGGCCAATCGCAAGCTTTTGCCGCATCCGTCACCGGCACAACGAATACAGCCGTCAACTGGTATGTCTCCGGCGTGCAGGGCGGCGATACCACTTCGGGCACGATCACTAACGGCCTTTACACCGCCCCGGCCTGTGGAGGCTCTTCGACGGTGACCGTTACGGCGCAGAGCGCCTACGCGCCGGCCAGTCAGCTTCAGCCAATGTGACGTTAGCTGCAGGCTCTGCCTCTGGGAGCGATCGTTATGTCTCGACTGCCGGAAACGATTCCAATGACGGCAGCGCCTGCCATTCCTGGGCGGCCATTCAGCACGCGGCCGATTCGGCGCAGGCGGGCATGACCATCCACGTCGCTCCAGGCACTTACCGTGTGAGTGCTCTCAGTGGGGAGAAGGCCAGCATCGACAGCAGCGCCAGTGGAACCGCCTCCAGTCACATCATCTTCATCTCCGACCAGCAGTGGGGCGCTAAAATCGTCTCCTCCGCCGACACCGTCTGGACCAATAGCGGCGCTTACGTCGATATCGTGGGCTTCGATATGTCCGGCGGCGGCGCCACCTATACCGGAATTCACAGTCAGGGCAATTACGCCCGCAGCATCGGCAATCGCATTCACGATTTCGGTTCTACCGGTTGCGTATCCGGCGCCGGTGTCATGATCGGAGGCGCAGTTTCCAATCAAAGCGCCATCGCCAATATCGTTTACAACCTTGGCGGGGCTCCGGGCAGCTGCAATCAGATTCACGGCATCTACGCCCAGGAATACGGCAGCGTGGTCGTAAACGATATCGCCTTCAACATTGCTGGAAAGGGCCTGCACATCTGGGGCGACCGCCAGTCTCACGTGACCGTGGCCAACAACACTTCGTTTAACAATCAGGATGGCCTCGTCGTGGGCAACGATGGTTGCTGCGGCACAACCTTCGACAACTCCATCATTTCCAATAACATCCTCTACAACAACGTGCGCTACGGAATCTACGAGTCCCATGATATGGCCTCGGCCTTGGGAACCCACAACCAATATCTGAATAATCTGATCTATGCCAATCCCTCTGGCGCCTCCATGATCGTCGGGTCCCTGCAGGGCACCATCGCGGCCGATCCAAGATTTGTGAACTACACCGGAGATGCCAGCGGCGATTATCACCTCACCTCCAGCAGCCCGGCCATCGGCGCCGGAACCATCACCGGCGCCCCCAATACCGACTTCAATGGTGGCGCGCGACCGCAAAACCATTGGATCTCGGCGCCCTATAAATACGGCGCTCTTCCGGCTGCTTGGCCTTGGATGCGATAGTGCGGCAAATGCGTCGCGAGCAATTCTCGGTAAACATTTCCGATATTTTCGGTCCAAGCGTCCAGCGATAACTTCTCGGCGGCGTAACGCAAGTTCGCTCGGCCTAGATTTGCACGCTCACTAACTGAAAGCTCTGCTGAGCGCTGCATCATCTGCATCAGCGCCATCCAATCCTAGTTCGGAAAGAGCCATACGCCCGGGGATCCACCGAAGGCCTCGCGAACGCCGGGGATGTAGAGGTAAGGACAATCCTGCCTGCAGCCAGCTTCAGCCATGGCATACGAAAGTCCTTCGGACCTCTTCGCCGAGACGAATGCGTCGATTGAGTCCAGGAGTCCGGGAAAAGCTCCTCGGGAGGGGATGATTTGAAGTGCCGGCCCAGCCTTTGAGTCGTGCGGGAGTTCCTCGACGGCTCTCTTTCTATCGTCACTACCCACAATAAGGAATACATTCGCGTGATTCTGATTCTCTGCAAGTTTCGCCGCGGCCTTAACAAATAAATCGACGCCTTTTCTTCTTTGGTTCCCAGCCCAACAGCAAAAACGCAAGAGCTTTTTCGGGAATCCCGAGATGCTGTCGAATCCTCAGGCGGCGAGCGGAGTACAGATCGGAAACGACTGGTATTGATTCCATTTTGAATCAGGTGAAGCCGACTCGACGGTATACCTCGAGCGACAGCGTACTGGAAAGTACCGTCGCCGACGGCAATGAAACAATAACGGTGAAGTACCGGGCGAATACCCCAACCTTGGCGGATGTCCTTGGGCATGCGCTGCGCAAGCGTAAAGTTCCCCGTAGCGTGAAAATGCCAAATAACAGAGGCCTTTCGGCAAAAGACTGACCTGAAGAGGATCGCGGTCTCGTCATAAAGCGTGAAGTGAGAGTGGATAATGGCGGGTTGACTCGGGCCGACGGCCTTTCTTAATTCTGACACAGCAAGATGGCTTCGAGGCAAAAAACCATACCGGACGCCTTCTGCCTCGACTGAGAGAGCCAATCCCTTCCTTTGGCATTTTCGGGAAACAGGGGGAGCATTCTCGATAGAAAGCTGCTGCCGACAATAGCGCACGAGGGAGAGCAAGGCGTCTAAGAAAAGTTTCCAGAATAAGCGGCAGCGTAGTCCGCCAGGTGACAGATTACCGGCTGGTCTTTGGCTAGCTCAGGGTTACCTACCAACGAATTTCTCCTTCGGCGCAGGCCCGTTTGGAATCGAGTTCCCGGGGATTCAGCAAAAGCTAATTCTCACTTAAAACGTCGGTTCGTCCCTCAAGGCTCGGTCACAAGGCGGTGACCCGCCGGCCAATTTAACCTCGAATCTCGTATACGAGCGGCAGATCGGTATCGCGTGATGAGGCACTTGCTTTCCAGCACCTCATAACGTGAATCCATGTTCAGCGTGTGGAGTAGCGCGGAGAGACCCGGGGCCCAATCAGGCTGAATGGCGCCTACTTGCGTTTCGCAATAGTCTGTTTCCGAGAGTACATCGATGCGATTGAGTGAAATTGCATATCCATAACACTGCGAACAATCTTGGCCGGGGCGGATTAATTCTCCGCTCTCGTAAAACAAGCGGTCCCGCCGGCCGAGCCCTGCGGACATCACAGACGATTGGGTTTTTGGGATGTGCAATCCAGGGGCCCAAACAGAGACTCGGAATGGAAAAGCGGGAGGCTCGCTGCATGTCAGGTCCTTACCACCGATTCCGGCGGCGAACAACCAGAGTTTGCCGTCTCAGTTAGAAAGAGAGTCGAATCCACTGCCGAGACGTTTGTGACCAAGGTTGCTGCAAGTTCCCGGCGCGGCGCGGAAATTCGACCGAGCGATACACCTCCACCGTCCTGTTTTGGGACGATTCCGGCATAAGGTAGGTCTGGCCTTCCCATTCGAATACGAAGGGATACGAAATGTTATAGTCCCTCCTGAGTGCTCGTTCCGGCAGGCTGGGATTCCCGTCAGCATCGAGTTCCACGAACCAAATCTCATTCGTCGGCTGATGCTTGCTCATAGTCTCAAAAAAGATGTAATGCCTTCCGCAGTGCTCGTAAAGGAAAGGGTCGGCGTAACTCCACTCATTCGGCGGGACGATCATCTTTAGACCTGCCGATTGATCAGAAGTCGGATGCTTTATCCTGATAGGCGATAAACCACTGATCGGAAAAGGCAAGATTGGAGAGCCATCGCCGCGATGTCCTGAGGGACCAGCGACGCAGAAAGCGACTAATCTCGGCATTGCCAGGGAAAACAGGCCTGGCCGTGTGCTGGAAAACGCCACGCGCAGCGGTCCTTGACAGTTGAAGAGCAGGCCATCCCTTTTGGTAAAGGTCTGAGAGCAAGCGCAGACAGATCTGGGATTTGCGCCAGCAGGTTGCGTTGCGATTCCGGCAAACAGAAAGCTCGTCGTTAGAAAATGTTGAGCGGTAAAGATCAATCTCGCCGCTGGCGCTCATCGCTCGCAGGGTGAGAGTGGAGATCCTGTTGTCTTCGAAGACATTCTGGAAGTGCACGTAATCGCTTTCCGGCTCACCGCCATTCCCCGAAAGGAACGTCCAGACGCCAAATCGCGCGCAGTTCTTGATGTGGACTGGCACGACGTCTGAGGCCAGGTTCACAATCACATCGAGATTGGCTGCTTTGATCCTGGCTTCTTCATTTTTGCCTACGACGAGCACGCCACCGCATTCTTGCGGGGCAGCCGCAATAATCGTGTCGACCGGATACTCATGCCGTTCCAATCCAAGACCGTCAGCGTACGCCTTGAATAACTGACGATCCGCCCAAGTCCAGGCGCGAAGTAACATCGGCGGAGAGTTCTCGGCTGCGCCGTCACATACCTTCACAATGAGCAAGGCCAGCTCGAAATGCTCCGCGCGAAGAATCTCGGTGATGGTCCGGTGAACCCACGCTGGGGGCGTCCGGCCCATCCATTAACACTCCGACGCGTACTGGGGCACTCATGGGCGCGGCAATAGCTCCGCATGGCCACACGATGTTTGCGTGTTGCTGACGCGCTAGCTTTGGCAATCCAATACTTTCCACGGGTTAGCTCGAACTAAGTGTTGAGATATGAGGGGACTACTCGCGAGAATACCAAGCTGGATATCAATCGATATTCCACCCGCCGGATGTGCCTGCTATTTCGCGGTGGAGGCACGGAGATTGGCGATCCAGCTGAAGACGGCCTCCCGGGCTCCCGGATCCGCCCGGAATAAATTCAAGAAGTACCACCAGCAACACGGTGGACACGCCTAGCGCAGGTAGGGGCGAGTTTGTAAGATGCCTAACCCAGACGACCACCGCAGGAGCTACAGGCAGAAAAATGGCAACGCTCGACAAAGCCGGCTTGAATATCTTGGCGGGGGACACAGCCGATTTCTTGATCACCATTGCGCAGTATGCGCCATACAAACACATTCCGAAAATGGCATAAAGCAGTACCGCTATTTTTGCGCTCGCAAAAAGCCCTCCAACCAAGATCGATCCACCCCGAATGAACACGTTGGCAATTTGGAAACGAAGCTCGAGCGCCTGCTCTTCGAGAACGACGAAAATGATCGTGAGCGGCGAAGCAACAAACCAGGCGAAAAGCCACAGACTCAAAATCTGCGTAAAAGTACTGCTTCTGCCCACTTTGCCCCGAAGGCCACGAGAAATAGGTCTTTGCCAATCAATCCGAGAAGCAAGCAGGGGAAAATCGACATCTTGATGAGATACGTAATGGCCATTTCAACCGAATTCCCCAGCGTGCCGGCGATCCGGGCTTCCGCCGCGCGCGGAAAGAAAGCTTGACCGAAATTGCTGCCGATCAATTTTGAGGGAATGCGTAGCAGTCGATTGCTGAACGAAAATTGTCCGGCCGTGCCCACCGAGATGAACCCGGAAAGCAGCACGGGAGGCAAATGCCAGGAGAACGAGTTCAGTAAGGTGGCCATGGCATTAAACAAACTGGGAAACTTCGCGTAGCGCTTGAGCGCCAAGATCATGCGCGGCTGAGAAAGTCCCGCCAACAAGACCTGCGAGCTTTCATGCCACGTCTGCCAGCCGAGAACGGCCGTTGTGACGGCCATGCCAAAAACAGTTGTGGCCATGAGGGCCCCTGCACTCACAAACCCCATAAATCCCAGCAGTACTTGAGAGCCGGTGATGGCGATCCGCAGAATGATCTCCAGCAGCATGAGGCGGCTGAATTGGCGCTGGCGCGCCGCGTGTTCCAGGCGGTGAGAGAGAGCGGAGGATACCCGCAAAAAAGACATCCACGGGTAAGAGCCATGCGTAAGACTTAACCGTGCTGGCATGAAGTAATGCCCAGATCCCATCGCCTGCAATCAAAATGAGCAACGTGCTTACCGCGGTGCTGGCCATGACGAATCGTGCAGGCATAGCCAAACCAGATAGGCCGCGTCTTCATCCTTCTCCGGCAGAAGGATTGCCAGCTCATAGCGCATGCACGCGACGACGGCAATTGTTCCGCTTACCGCCGCCAATATCGCCAGGCCTCCAAAGGCCTCGGGCAAAAAAAGGCGGGCAATAATAGGCGCCGCAGCGACCCCGATGAGCTGGGAAGAAGCCGTGCCCGTCCCCAACTTGAGTACATCTCTCGCCAAGCTGCTCTTGTCTGCCAAAGGTCCTCGTTATTCCGGGTGAGAGGCCGCACGTCGGCGTTGAGGGTACGAAAAACTAGCCGGCCTTGGAGCGCCCCTGACTCGAACTGTCCATCAGGGCGAAACTGGGCAAATGAAGGAGTCTGTTACCGCTGTACCGTTATTGAACCACTGATCAGTAGGCTAACCAGCCGGTGCCCACGCACACTCTCGGCGCCTTTTAAAACCACTTAGCAATCCGGTTGTCTCGTAAGCACCCACATATCTGTGACGCCGGGGGCGGGAGCTTCTGATCAAGATATTAGGATTGAGTTTAGTAATATGCGTGCTTTGTCTGGCCTCGTGCAGCGGGCCGGCCAGCCGAAACCTTTCGGGATCATCCTTTGCATCGCTCTCATCGCTTGCGCCGCAAAGCAGCAGCGGAACCACGGCTGCATCGGGGAGCACGACTGGAACAGGGAGCACAACTGCAACAGGGAGCACGAGTGAAACAGGGAGCACGAGTGAAACGGGGAGCACGAGTGAAACGGGGAGCACTCCGACGAATGTATCCGGGCCCCTATCCGTTTCGATCTCTCCTATCGCGGTGACGATCTCTGCCGGCCAATCGCAAGCTTTTGCCGCATCCGTCACCGGCACAACGAATACAGCCGTCAACTGGTATGTCTCCGGCGTGCAGGGCGGCGATACCACTTCGGGCACGATCACTAACGGCCTTTACACCGCCCCGGCCTGTGGAGGCTCTTCGACGGTGACCGTTACCGCGCAGAGCGACTACGCGCCCGCGACTCAAGCGACGGCGAATGTGACGCTGACAGCGCCCGCTCCTTCCTCCCTCGCGATCGCTATTTCCTCCCCGACGGCAGCGATTCCAATGATGGCAGCGCGTGCAGCCCCTGGGCGACGATTCAGAATGCCGCCAATAACGCGCAGCCGGGAATGACCATTCATGTGGCGCCGGGAACGTACACCGTGAGCAGCACGATCAACAGCGGCGCCGGCGGCACGACGAGCAGCCGCATCCGTTATATTTCCGACCAGCAATGGGGCGCGAAGATCGTCTCGTCAGCAGATCCCATCTGGAGCAATTCAGGCGATTACGTGGATATCATGGGCTTCGATATCTCCGGCGGCGGCACGAGCTACACCGGGATTCACAGCCAAGGGAATTACGACCGCAGCATCGGCAATCGCATTCACGATTTCGGCTCGACCGGTGCAATGCCGCCGCCGGCGTGATGATCGGGGCGGCGCCAACAATCAAAGCGCCATCGCCAACGTCATCTACGACATTGGCCCGCTGCCTCCGGCTGTTCCGGGCTGCAATCTGATTCACGGCATCTACGTGTCCACGGCAGGGGCCATCATCGAGAACAACTGTACCTTCAACAACCCGACCGAAAGGCATTCAGCTGTGGGGCGTGCCCACCAACTGCATCGTGATCAACAACACCAGCTTCCACAATCAGGACGGCATGGTGCTGGGCAACGACGGCGCAGGCGGCAGTACGCTGGACAACAGCATCATCGCCAACAACATCACCTACAACAACGTGCGTTACGGAATGTATGAATCCGAATCGCTGGGCGCGCGCAACCAGTATCTGAATAACTTAATTTTCGACAATCCCGGCGGAACTTATATGATCACCGGCCAGCTGACCAACACCGTCTCGGCCAATCCGCAGTTTGTGAACTACACCGGAGACGCCAGCGGGAATTATCAGCTCAACGCGAGCAGTCCGGCGATTGGCGCGGGCACTTCGACCGATGCGCCGAGCACCGATCTTGACGGCGGCGCGCGGCCCCAAGGACATCGGGGCTTGATATCGGCTCCTACCAGTACGGAGCAGTCGGGGCCCTATGGCCCTGGATGTACTGAAATCGTCAGTTAGCCCACCTCAAGCCTCGCTGCCCGCAAGAGGTTTCCCCACTGCGCCTTGAAGCCGAGGAATTCCACGGACGTCGAGTAAATGCCGATCCGGGGAATCTCGAATTCCGGCGTCGAGCGCATCGATGCCGACAAAGCGTAGCCCTGTGAAAACATGGCCTTGCGGCATAATTCGAGCACTGCTGCGTTGTAGTCGCCAAGCGGATAGGCAATTGCATCGCATCGGAGGCCGCTGGCCGCCTCGAGCCAACGCTTATTCTCATTGATTTGGCGGCACATCTCCGCAGGCTCGCAACGCGAAAGAAACGGATGATCCACAGTGTGACAGCCGATCGAGAAAAGACTATCGGCCGCCAACTCGCCCACCTGTTCCGCCGTCATACCTTCACACTCATCGCTGAGCTGCTCGGGCATCATGAAATCTTCTAGGCTTGGCAGCTCCTCTTCAATAGCGCGATACATAGCCGCAGGGTGGGGCCTCAAGCTCAAGAGGCTCTCTCTGATTTGCATCATGCTGGCCTCCCGAGCCTCGGGACGCATATCAATCTGTGTGCCTCGGAACCAAAAAGCGTCGCTTGGGAAATGCCTCTTCAGCGACCGAAGATAGGAGAACCACAAATAACGGCCTGGTTCGGCGTGCCGGGAAGAGATGAAAAATAGCGCTGGAACGCGGTACTTGAGGAGGATGGGCCTCGCTACGTCAAAATTATTCCGCAGGCCGTCGTCGAATGTCAGCAAGACCTGGGTTCGGTCCGCTCGCCGGCGATAGTTCCGCAGATGCGCCGATGATACACATTCGAAATTCTTTGCGAGAAGTGCGATGTGTCGCTCAAAAGTTTCGCCGTCGATGCCCCCTTCTGCGCCTGCCCGACCGACGCCATGGTAGACGAGCACGGTAGGGTAGCCGGAGCTGATCAGACGGACGAGCGGCAACCGCCATGCAATTGACGCTATAGACTGGCCGGCTTTACCAGCCGCCGCTTTTACGAGCATTTCCATTATCGAGACGAATTCTGTTCTTATGCCGACTTCCGTTTGCCGCGTTCACCAGCCGAAGTCAGACTGCGGAAAAATGCATCACGAAGTTTGAAAGCGTCAGGTATTGGAATGCCGCGGTCCCTGAGAGCCGGCCTATCGGGTAAAAAGGAGCCCATCTGCAACTCTCGCACTTGAATCCGGCCCGATCGAACAGCCGAATCCACTCGGAAGGGTTTTGATGCTTCTCCCATTCGATCCAGGTGTTGAATGGCGACCGCAGTCCGATGGAGGGCCAGAGATTACTACGCGCAGAATCGGCAATGATGACCCGCCCGCCTGGCTTGAGTTTCGCTCGGACCACCTTTAACAGGTCAACAAAGCGGCTGGCCAGCTGCCCGTTCTTATGCAGTGATATGACGGCCTCTTCGTCAAGATGATTCACCACGTTGTACATGGCGATTACGTCAAATTGGCCGTCGTACCGAGTGAAATTCTGCAAGCTCAAAGGGTAAGCCTCGACTCGATCTCCAAATGCGAGTGCTTGGATATTCTTCCGGAATCGATCGAACGTCCCGCTATGGCTTCCGTCCATTTCAGGATCAATTCCGACCGCTTTTGCAGCGCCATTCAGCGCAGCCCATATGGCCCAGGCCCCGGTTCCGCATCCGACTTCCAGCATCCAGGCGCCCTGCAACGGAATGCCCTGGAAAAGAAAAGTTCCCCGGTGGCAATAACGTTTGGCATTGGCATACCCGACCAGGCGTGCCGCACGTTCAAACAGTCCGTCCCTAAAAGTGGGTCCGTGTGCAGGGTTAACTGGGCGGGTAAGATGTTTGGTGCCGATTCCACCGTGCTGTGCTCCCGGATTTGCGTCCGGATTCGCGATTGATTGCGACGACTCCATTCTTCACCTCGTTTTAATTGAGTGGAATCCTTGAACTCAGGGACGAGAAATACCTGTGTCGATCCCAAAGGCGAAGGGCGACGGTTACATCGATAATCTTCATTCGGAAGCGAGCTCCGAACGCTGCGGGATTGCGATGGATTCGCGGCACTTGCTCTCCGCGCTAAAGAGGAGAGCTTCATATTGTGCGATGACGGCGCTCAGTCCAAATTGAGCTACGAATTCCGGATCGGGCTCTCTTCGCCTCTGTGCATCGAGCGTCGCGGCGAGCGACTCCTGTATGGTTTCGGCGAGACATTCCGGAGTGTATTCGCGCGCGATGCGCATCCGTCTTGCGGTGTGCGCGATCTCACGCAATGCTCCTGTGCAGTCGGTGGCGGCGACAGGGGTTCCCAGCGCCAGTGCTTCCAGGACGACATTCGGCAAGCCCTCGTACCGGGAGGGTAGCACCAGAAGTTCGGCATTGCTCAAAAAGCGAAAGGGATTTTGCTGAAAGCCGACGAACCGTACGCACGATTCTATCGCGAGCTCGCGCGCCTGCGCTTTCAGCTGAGCTTCGAGGGGGCCCTCACCCAGTATCGTCAGCTGTGCGCCGGGAATAACAACCTGAATAATCCGCATGGCTTGAAGCAGTAGGTCGAAGCCCTTTTCACTCGAGAGACGCCCGATGGCAACGAGATTTGGACCCGACGTTGGAAACGGATTCTCGCCCTGGCGCGCCAGTTCTGAAATGAGGCCGATGTCCACGGGATTATAAATTCGGGCCAGTGTTTCGGGGGCCAACCCGAACTCGCGGCGCATTTCCTGCTTCATGAACTCAGACTGGCAGACAACAACGTCGGCGCGCCGATAGGCTTGTTTATAGCCCCACAACCTCAATGCGTTACGCGTAACCTGGCTCGAGGCGGTACGAGTTCCCTCCCGGATCAGCAGGCGTATCGGTTTAGGCAGCAAGGGACGCGCAGCAATGACAGCCGCGTTCATATACGCCAACATTGACAACACCGCTCGCGGCCGGATCCTGCGGCAGAGTTTCGCAAACGGCAGCACCGCGAAGCGCGCGCTGGATACGCCAAGATGGTGGATCGAGACATCCTGCGGAATGTCCTTGAAATGCGGCCCCTCGGTATCCAACAGAGCAAGGTGGAGTTCGAAACGGGAGCGATCAAGGTTCCGCAACAAGTTCAGCATGACTCGTTGCGAGCCACCCGATTCCATCTTCGGAATCGCCAGCAATACCCTAATTGGAGATGGCAGTGGCATGGATCATGCGGCAACGGCGAAGCGATTTCAGTTGGATAGGGACGCTCTATCGCTGCTTGGTTTCCAGCCCGCAACCTGTTAGGCCAGGTGAACAGTGGCCACCCGAGTCAGCGTTAGTTCCGGCACTGAACTGATAAGCGCCCACATCCGGAGCCGAACCACGTGACTTGCTATTCAGGTCAGTGCTCGGCGCCCCAGCGGCTGCCCCGGAGTGGATTGCAGGACTGGAGGACTTCAAGTGGTAGTCTCCACTGATCGTTCCGGTGTAGTTGACAAATTGCGGACTGGCCGCGATGGTACGCTTCAGCTCTCCGGTGATCATCGAGGTGCCAGCGGGATTGGCGTAGATCAGATTGTTGAGATATTGGTTATGCATTCCCACCGAATTCGACTCATAGATTCCATAGCGCACGTTATCGTAAAGAATATTATTGGAAATGATGGAGTTGTCGAAGGTCGTGCCGCAGCAACCATCGTTGCCCACCACCATCCCATCCTGATTATGAAACGAGGTGTTGTTGGCCACGATTACATGAGACGGACGGTCGCCCCAGATGTGCAGGCCCTTTCCCGCAATGTTGAAGGTGATATTGTTTACGACCACGCTGCCGTATTCCTGGGCATAGATGCCGTGAATCTGATTGCATCCCGGAATGGCCGGAGGAAGAGGGCCAAGGTTGTAAATGATATTGGCGATGGCGCTTTGGTTGGAAGCCATGCCCCCAATCATGATGCCCGCCCCGGATACACAACCGGTAGAGCCGAAATCGTGGATGCGATTGCCGATGCTGCGGGCGTAATTGCCCTGACTGTGAATTCCGGTATAGGTGGTGCCGCCGCCGGACATATCGAAGCCCACGATATCGACGTAAGCGCCGCTATTGGTCCAGATGGTGTCGGCGGAGGAGACGATTTTAGCGCCCCACTGCTGGTCGGAGATGAAGGTGATGTGACTGGAGGCGGTTCCACTGGCGCTGCTGTCGATGCTGGCCTTCTCCCCACTGAGAGCACTCACACGGTAAGTGCCCGGAGCGACGTGGATGGTCATGCCGGCAACGGAGTTCTTGGCGGCAAGCTGGATCGTGCGCCAAGGACGCGATGCCGACCCAGGATTGGAGTCACTGCCTTCGGCCGAAACATAACGATCTATGGTGCTCGCTGATGTTTGCGATGGGCATGCCCAGGGCTTCGCTGCGCTGAGCGAGCCCCAAATGAAACACAGTGCAGAAATTCCGACGAAGCGCACAGGTCACCTAGACGAAGCTGCCGAGATCAAATTCGGTGCCAATTCTGTTGCGGAAAAGTCCATACCCTTTCGTCGCTCGCGGAGCAATGCCGCAGTTGGACCGCCAGGGTCGCTAACATCCACGCGAACCAAAACTCCTTGGACCACAAGATATTGGCCGAAAAGCCGTGAACCAGTTCAGCCCAGCATGCAGCCTCGATCGCAATCAACAGATAGTCGGGGGAACCGCGTCTCTCTCGATAGGCAAGGCGAAGTTCCTTCAGTTGCCACCAGATGGCAGTCAAGAACAGCGCTAGCCCGATGATTCCCAGTTCCGCCCAGACCTGCAAATAAATGTTGTGCGAGTCTCGATCGAAGCCCCGGAATATAGGCGCGAAACCGGCAAATTTGGTGTACGCGGCGCGGAAGCCCTCCAGTCCGGCGCCCCAAATTCCGTACTGCCGAATAACGTGTGTGGTGACAACGAAAATGTCCCAGCGCCCTTGGGCTCTGCTGGAGACGGAGTCTTGCATCCGAAGAAAGAAGAGATTGGGAAGAAACGCGATTAGCCCCGAGATAATGGCGACGGGAATGACAATCCGGCTATTCACACGGAGACGCACGAGATAGACAAGGAGAAGAACTGCGAGTGCAACCACCGATCCGCGCGACATCGTCAGAAACAGGCAAAGCGCAATGAGACCCCCCGCTGCAAGACTGACCGTGCGGCTCAGCAGGTTTCGGGCGGAAAGGCACCAACCCAGCGCCAGGGAAAAGGGCAAGAGGAGTGTGTCGGCCAACTCATTCGGATTTGCTTCCTGGCCATTGACCATCAACGAGGCGCGGGACAGAAACGAAAATCCCTGAGTGAATTCTCGTAACGTGTATCCCGCTGCGAAAACCCCGCCGGCGATGGCCAATAGAATCACCGCCCTGAATTCGCGCGCATCGATCCCCACACCCACCACCACCAGGTAGAGCAGGATCAAGCAACCGGCGCTCGCGAAGCGCACGAGGCCATTCACCGGATCGAAACCCCAAAGCAGCGTCACCCCACCCCATAATATGAAGAGCGCCCACCAAAGTGTCGTTCGCGGCGGGGCTTGCAATCGGTTGTTGAGCAAGCCAAATGCGAGTAGGACCGCACCGGCTGCGGCGCCCAAAATCCAGTTCACCGTATACCCGCTGTTGCCGATAGCGAGTACCGGGCCAAACGGGATGCTGAAAGCAAATATCCCCAGCGACATCTCAATCGGATATTTGCTGACCATTAGGAGCAGCGGCAGAGCCGCAAGCAGATAATAATTCTCCCGGACTATGCCGGCCACCAATACGGCCCCTGCCAGAATCAGGAGAATCACAGCAGGCAACTGCGAAACGTATAAGCGTCGTGGCGTTAAAGACGGCTCAATGCTGCTCGTGTGTTCAATCGTTGCCATCTGAGTCACAACCCTTTCAAGCAATTCCGCGCCAGACTCGAATCGTAATCTGTTTGATGTTAAACAGTGGCATCCCCGTCAAATAGAGAGGGAACCCACGCTTTTGCGTCGCTCAGCGCTTCGATTAAGCTGCGGTCCAACACTTTATATAAGTATGCCCATGATGGTTGTCGCAGATGATAGGGCGCGAGTGCAGTCACATCCTCCAAACCCTTTGGGCAAAGTCCCTCGGTCCAGAGCAGGTGAATTCCGGCTGCGCGGCACCTTTCTAAGGCCCACTGCAGGATGGGGTAAAACAAAGCCGACTCGTCTCGGGTGGCTTGGAAATCGACAAACACCATTCGCTTCAACTCGTCTGTCGGATTCATATCGAGCAGGAAGAGACCATACGCACGCAAAGAAGAGCCCGCGTTCGGGGTTACGATCCACAGCTTGTGTTCACGGATTGCGTAGTGGAAATGCCATGCCAGAGCCCGCCGGGAGCGGTCTGCCAGCAGGATATCGGAGTTCTCCCCTCGCAGAACCTGCCAGAATGAATCGAAGCGTTCGTCAAAATCGCTGCGGCACTCCATCTCGACATTGCGATTTCCTTTGCTCCTTTGGCCGATCTTGTGAAGGGAAGCAGCATCCCAGAAAAAGAGCGCGGCCGACATGGGATAGGAAAGCAGGCCTGGCATGGGCCATTCCTTCCGTTTCAGCCACGAGCTAATAAAACCGCGGCGGCTGGTAATCCACACGGAAGAACGATCCCAGACGCCGACGGGTACTGGTCGCGCTCCAAAGGCGACATGCGCCTTATGGGAAATGGGATTGGCGGTGGTGCTGACACACAATTCAGCACTCTCCTGCCGCATATATTGATCCATCAGCAACATGGAGTAGCTTCGGTACGTGGGCGCCACCATCCAGGAATAGCCGCAACCCGCGGTTAGCCGTCGGCCTCTGAATTCGTAATTGGCGGGAATATTTCCCAAATATCCGACAATATTGTGGTCCGCTTCCAGGACCCATCCGATCGGCCATTTTCCGTGGCGATCCACATAAGCGGGATTGTTGATCCAGAGATGACACCATTCTTCGCGACTTCGAAGGCGCATTCCACGTTGCGCTTGAAGCGCCGCGATCTGCGGGTAGTCGTCGAAAGAAGCTTCGCGTAGCCTGGCAGCTGGACGTTCATTTATGCCACGCGGAGAGGCCTTCGGTAACGGGGCGGATACGGTCGGTTGCACGTCAGTTTACCCTTGAGGTCAATGAGTCGGACGCCGCCTGTGATGCAAACGATCGACTAAACCGGTTTTCACTGAAATATGGCCGCCGCGGTTCGGATGATCAGCGCAGTATCGGTGGTGACGCTGGCGGTGCGTGCATACTCCAGGTCAAGACCGATTTTCTGCGGCAATAATGTTTCGACGTAGAAGCTCTCGAGACGCTCCTGCGCAACCTGGGCCAGCAGCGCCTCTTCGTTCCGGAACTTCAAGCTGGCCGCCCCGGTTATGCCCGGCGTCAGCGATAAAACGCGTCGGTGCTTCGCGTCCAGGCCCGCGAAATATCGCGGCAAATCCGGCCGGGGGCCTACCAGACTCATCTCTCCGCGCAAGACATTAAAGAGTTGCGGAAGCTCGTCCAGTTTGCAACGGCGCACCAAACGGCCGACTGGCGTGATCCGGCTGTCTCCCCGCGACGTAAGCCCTGAGCCGGCTTCTTTCCTTGCGTGGTACATGGTGCGGAATTTCAGCAACTGCGAACTCCGCGCCGCCTTTGCCCAGCCTTTTTTGCCGGAAGAAAACAGGACCCCGCGACGTCGTCTTGATGGCCATGGCGATCAGGGCCATGATCGGCAAGGCGGCAGGAATCAGAATCAAGGCGCAGATAAAGTCCATGGCCCGCTTGAATCGGGAGAAACACCAGGGACTTAAATCGACCGCCGGATCCTGGGTATCTTGCTTGCCCGTAAAAAGAGTGGCTTCCGTGTAGCTCATGATGCCGCGGCCAAAGGAATGCGTTTCTGCTCCAGCAAGCTTTGAACGCTGCCAGCCACGCGGCCAATTTCCTCCTCGGTCATATCGGGGAAGATGGGCAGGGAGAGGCACCGAAAATATGCGTCTTCGGCATTCGGGAAATCTCCGCGTTGGTAACCGTATTTCTCGGCATAGAACGAGTGCAGGTGCAGAGGAATGAAATGAACGCTTGCGCCAATGCCGCGCTCTTTTAGTTCCTGGATAAACTCGTCGCGGCTGCCGGTGAGAAGCTCCGGGCGCACGCGCAAAATATAGAGATGCCAGGAGTGTTCGGTATTCGCTTCGCCCGCGGGCGGAACCTGCAACTCTTCGAAGCGCGAGAAGATTTCAGAGTAAGTTTTTGCGATCCTGCAACGCCGCTCCCATAGACGGATGGTCTTGGCGAGCTGCACACAGCCGATGGCCGCGAGAACGTCGCACATATTCAGTTTGTAACCGGCATACTGAACGTCGTAGAACCAGTTGCCCTTATCCGAATAACGCCGCCAGGCATCGCCGCTGATTCCATGGAGACGCATCTTCGTGGCACGCTGAATGTACGTATCGTTATCCGTGGTCAGCATCCCGCCCTCGCCGGTCGAGAGCGTCTTGGTGGCGTAAAAGCTGAAGGCGGTCAATTCGGAGACGGCCCCGATTCGCGTCCCTTTGTAGCTCGAAGGCAGAGCGTGCGCGGCATCCTCGATGACGTGCAGGCCGTGGTTGGCAGCCAAGGCGTGGATTCTGTCAAGATTGCAGGGCTGGCCCGCGATGTGAACCGGAATGATGGCCCGTGTTCTGGAAGTGATACGCCGCTCGGCGTCGTCGGGGCAGATGTTGAAACCGTCCTTCGTGCTATCGCACAAGATGGGACGCGCACCGGCGTGGATGATTACCGCTGCGGTAGCCGTAAAGGTGTAGGTTGGCACCAGCACTTCGTCTTCGGGCTGCAGGTCCAGCGCATCGATCGCAAGTTGCAGCGCAGCGGTAGCCGAATTGACCGCCAGCGCGTGTTTGCAGCCGATAAATGCGGCAAACTGGCGCTCGAATTCATGAGCGACCGGGCCCGTGGTCAGCCATCCCGAAGCCAGAACTTTCTTTACGGCTTCGAGCTCTTCTTCATCGATCGAAGGCTTATGAAAGGGTACGTACATGGTCAAGCTCCCGATATTGGCAAACGTTCAGGAAGTTTCGGCGTCATCACTCCGGAAGTGACTTCGATTTCGACCGGCTTCGATTCCTGGCAACTTCCATTCGCAATGAGGTAGTGCCTGTGGCAGGCGCTACATATAGGCGTAGCCGATGCAGGCAGCCGGTTGCCGCAATGACACGCCCACCCGACATTTGGCAGGCACACCTTTTCGCACTTATTTCAGAGTGTCCCTCAGGATGCGCGTTTAAACGCGGGGACTATCCGCCTGCCAGGTCTTCTTCTGGCTGACCGGACTCGGATAGCCGTAGCCAAGGAAGTTCATGTCCGCGCCGTTTAGCACGATATCGATAACCGGGGCCGAATGGACCTCGGCCAGCAGTTCCAGACTTCGTTGCATGGCGGCTCGCGGGGTGATACCGGATCGGCCGACAAATAAAACTCCGTCCACCAGCGGGGCGATGGCCCGAGCATCGGCAAAGGGCAGAACCGGTGGCGCATCGATGACCACGTAATGGAATTTCTGCCTTAGCTCCTGGATGATGGCTCTCATCGCATCGGAACAAATTAATTCTCCCGGATTGGGAACTGCGTGGCCGGCGGGCAATATGCTGAGAATAGGTGTTTCGGCCACCGGGCTGAGCGCCTCGTCCACTTTGGCGGAGCCGGCGAGCACATCGGCCAGCGAGCGCTCCGTGCTCACATTGAAGAGGCCTGCAATCATGCCGCGTCGGAGGTCCGCGTCAACCAGGCAAGTCTTGCGTTCTCGGGAAAGCTCCATGGCCAGATTTGCGGCAATCGTGGTCTTCCCTTCGCATGGGAATGACGAAGTGATGAGCAGCACCTGAGGAGGAGAATCCGGCTGAGACAAGCGCACTGAGGTATGCAGTGCCCGCAAAGCCTCGGATTCCGCCGATTGCGGCCTGGCCAGCAGGAAAGTATGCGGCCGGCTGACTCCCATATTCGCGTTACGCGGCAAGGGCCGTACGAGGCCGCCGCTCTTCCCAGCGATCATTGGCACGAGCGAAACGCGTGAAATGCCGAGCCAATTCCTGACATCTTCGGGCGTCTCGATCTTGTTATTGAAGGTTTCACGAATGAAGGCTACGGCTATTCCGCCGCAAATCCCGATGAGGATGCTGGCTAAAATATCCATGGCCCGATCGGGGCGGCTGGGCCGATTCAGAACTCGCGCGCGGTCCACCCAGCGGATATTGCTCGATTTTGATTCCGCGGAAATGCCCGCCTCCTTCACCTTGGCGTACAGCTCGTTATAGAGGGCCTCGTTAGCCTCGGCTTCTTTCCTCAAGATCTCGTATTGGGCCATGCGGGTCACCTCTTTGGAGGAATCCTTTACTTGATCGTTGAGGAGCCTTTCCCGGACGTTCGCGGCCCTGAAATTAGTTGCCAGGCTTGCCAGGACGGTCTGTTTCTGGGTGCGCAGCTGGGATTGCAGCTCATCGACCTGCGCCTGTAATTTCTTGACGTTGGGGTGGTTTGCGCCATAAACGACGAGCGCTACAGACAAATCTCCCTGCGCGGCGGCCAGTCTTTTCGAAAGCTCTTGAATGACAGGGTCGTTGTTCACCTCTGAAATCGAATCCGGATTGCTGGTGTCCATTTTCTGCAGCAACGCCTGTAGTTGAATGCGCTCCGCCTCTGCCGAAGCCAGTTGGCGATTCAGTTCCGATATCCGCACGCCAAGCGTGCTTTGCGTCTGATCGACCGCCACAATTCCGCTGTCTTGCTGGAACTCTGCGAGCGCGCGATTGGAGGCTTCCATCTTGGCGCGGATATCGCCTAACTGGCGCGCGAGCCAGTCTGTCGATTGGGTGACCGCGTTGTGCCGGGCTTCGTAAGTTGTGTCGATGAACTGCTCCAAAAACGTATTCGTTACCAGCGCCGACAAATTCGGATCGTGGCTGGCGAAACTCACGTAGATCAGCCGGCTGCTCGTGTCGCGCTGGATATTCAGCGCACTGCGAAACACCGTCAGGGCATGATCTTCGGCGGCGGTAAGGCCGGGTTCCATCTGCTGATTATTTGGATTTGATTTGGCGGCGTCCGCCTTGCGGCCGGAGCCGAGGTAACTGGCCGTAAAGTCCTTGTTTTGGTCCAAGTGGAGTTTTCGGATCACCTGGATGGCCAGCTCATCGCTCTGAAGAATCTTCGCCTGGGTCTCCAGATAGTCCGTGGGATCCGAGGACGATTCCCCGCCGGGTAAGGAGAACATTTCCGCCCCGGGCGGATCCACTTCAATCCGAGCGACGGGTTGATAGACCGGCCTCATCAGGAAGACCGCAAGCGTCACGCCCGCGATGACGACCACCGCGAACGCGGCGGACCAGGGCCAATGCCTTCTGATGACCCGGCAGACCCATTGCCAATCCAGGGTGTTGCCTTTCGACTTGTCCTGCCCGGAATGAGCGGGCACATAGTGCAAGATCCTCCCGTTATCGGGAGGTAGCCCGGCTTCAGTGAGATTCAGGTCATTGGTGCGCCAATGGGATTTTTGAATACCGTCAGATAAGCCACTCATCTCGGGTCGCTCCTTTTCCTGCATGAACTCGTTTGGCTATTCCCTTCCTAGTTGCCTACGGGGTAGCTGGGCATTTCTTGGGAGTGAAATACCAGGGGCACACGCTCGACCGCCAGGCGCCTAAAGCTCCGCCCTTTAACTCACAGCGCGTCTTCGGTCAAACTCCGTCGGACCAAGCCTCTTTAAAACAGCCCTAAAGGCCGCAATCCGGCGCTGTGGAGGAAGCGAGCACGATTAGTTATCGTCGTAGATGAAAAACCATAACCCGTTCGGCGTCCATCCAGTGTCGTCTGTAGCCTCTTAGCCGTGATTCTGTAGGGACGAACCCCCGGCAAATGGCTGGCGCACGTCAGCCTATGGTGGCCTTTCCCCAACGACTTCAAGCGAATACACGGCCTGCCCTAAGGTGAGGCTTCGTTGGCCGATGCCGTCGTGGGACTCTCCTGAGCCCGCTCGGGTCGATCACGTTGATGGGACTACGTGGCGGACGGCACGCAACTGGCCGTCGGATGTAGCCACCGCGGACACCTGACCTCGGATTGAACACATGGTCATTACAGGATCGTTTCTACCCAGTCTAAGTAGCTTGTAATCAATTCGTTGCATCAACATAAAAGGTCGCGAACCTGCAAAGCAAGGAGGTATGAATAATCATCCTGAAAACCACCAAGTCATCTGTCCTCTCTGTGGTCGCCGGGCGCAAGACAACGGCTCCGGTCCGGACCAAGTGCTTCGAGGAATCCGGAGGAGAACGCATCAATTGGAAGCTCTCTTAGAAGGATTGCTTAGAAACTCGACTCGAAGACGAAATCAGAGCAACGGGAGTCTAGGTCACAGACAGAACTTTCTGAGCCTAATGAACGCAATCGAACGCTACAGAGCCTTCATCTCGCAAACGACACTGCAACTGAAGTCCACCGAAGCAGTCGTGAAGACACGTGGGCCTAGAGCAGCAGAACGAACAGAACGGAACATGCTTTCGGCTAGAGAACGTGAGATTGTCCACTGTCTAGCGGAGGGCCTTAGCAACAAAGAGACCGCAAGCGAACTGGGGATCAATGTGAGGACGGTTGAGACACACCGGGCTCGAATCATGTTGAAGCTCAACCTAAGATCGTTGGCAGAGTTGGTGCAGTATGCGATTCGGGCTGAGTTAATTGATGTTTGAGGTCAGGACTAGGACGTAGAAATACGTACGTAATTTAACGGACTATTCGACTTGCTGATAAGTTGTTACTAACTTTGCCAACCCCGCACGTCGGAACTTTGGCACTATCTGCGGTTTTTGACGGGATGCAAAACGGCCTTAACAGCCGAACGCAATCCTGTCGGAAATAAGCCGAGGACTACGCGGAAAACTACCCGTTTGCCGATGGCTTAGTGGACTCGCCATTTTGCCATCCCATCTCACGGGGCAGTTCGAGTCGTGGGTGTTGGACGGAATGGAATTTGACGCTATCCGAGCGCCGCATTTCGCGGGGCAAATCCTAACGGGCCTAGTTTCATCGAGCATTGCTTTTGGTATTTTCGACCGATGGTTTCGCTGCCAATTCGTTAACGACGCCCTCGCGACAATAAATCGTATCCCTGTCCAAGACCATATCGGTGAAACTGTTCGCAGAATTACGGGCCAAGTGGCACTGAAAGCGGAACCTGCATTACAGGCGGTCTTCGACACAGGCAGAATCATTTCTGGCTTCGAGATTACAGGAAAACTACCAAAGAGGTCAGATGTAGGCCACTGGGTTGCGACCTACTTTCCAATCCGAGACGCCAGACGAAGGGTCAAACAGGTGGGCGTTTTAAGCGCAGAAATCGCGTCGCATGTTCAAAGCGAGCAGACTGTTACCGAAGTCAGCCGGCAGCTGCTCGAAGGACTGACCCTCAATATGGATCGGACCCAACAGTTGATGCTAGAACTTCGGCGGCTACGCGGTAAGCACGGTCTTGTCCGAGCCGATTCAGAACGAATTATCGATGAAATAAGAGAATCGGCTAGCGAGCGCGGGGCGCGTCTAGAGCATGGCCCTGCAAGGCTTTCGGAACGAGAAAGGGAAATAGTAGCTTTTCTGGCAATTGGACGGTCGAATAAAGAGGTTGCCGCCAAGTTAGATATCAGCGTAAAAACGGTAGAGTCTTATCGGTCAAGAATCTTCTTGAAGCTTAACCTGGATTCCCTCGCCAGTCTCGTGCGGTACGCCATTCGTAATCACCTGGTCGAACCCTAGAACCTGCCGGGAAATCCCTGACAGGAATAACCGGGCTTTTAATGAATTATTAACGAACGTATAAGGTCGGCCCATGAATCATGGCCGATTCGGCAGCAGCCTCCACTCACACGCCGCGCCATCAGCGCCACGATTCGCAATTCCAGCAGTACCAAACGATGAGGTGTTTACGATAATGCGCCAGATTCTCGAACTGAAGGCCAATGAATGCTTCCGTGAGATTGCTGACTACCTACCGCTGGTAATTGCTCTTTCCAATGCCGATCTCAGTCAGTTTTTCTTCATCAGTCGCGCTTACGAGCAAATATGGGGACGAACCGTCGAAAGTCTCTATGCTCGTCCCAAATCTTTTCTAGATGGCGTCCACCCCGAAGACCAAAGCCGGCTCAAGGAAGCTTTAGGAAGGCTGATCGAAGGAGAGCCGATTGAGAATATCGAATGTAGGGTAGTCCGGCCGGATGGCTCGATCTCCTGGGTCTTGTACCGAGGTTTTCCCGTCCACGATGCTCAAGGGCGGATTATTCGATTGGTCGGCAGCGCTGAGGACATTACGAAGCGCAAGCTGGCAGAGGATGAGTTGCAACGCAACGAGAAACAATTCCGCGCGCTATTAGATAACAGCCAGCAGCTTATCTTTCTCAAAGACATGGAAGGCCGCTATGTTTTCGTAAGCAAAGAACACGAGAGGGCATTCCACATCGGCGCGGAACAATTGATAGGCAAGACGGACAAGGAAGTCTTTCCCCCCGCGCAAGCCGCTCAGTTTCGATCGAATGACTTAAAAGCGCTACGGGCCCGTGCTCGCGTGGAATTTGAGGAGGTCGTCAACTTCTCGGACGGACCGCATACAATTGCAGGTCAAAAATTTCCACTGTTCGATTCGGCCGGAGAAGTATGTGCCATCGGCGGGATTATAACGGATGTTAACGCCCGAAAACGGGCGGAAGAGGCCTTGCGGCAATCCGAGGAGCAGTACCGATCGTTGGTGGAAGGCTCGCCCTATGGAATCGTACGCTCGTCGGCGGAAGGCAAATTCCTCGTTGCCAATCCAGCGATGGTACGCATGCTGGGCTACGATTCGGAAAACGAACTCCTGTCGCTCGATCTCGCGAAGGACCTCTATTCAAGCCCCGCAGATCGCCAGCGAGTTATTGACCTGTATGCACAATTTGATCACCAGAAGGACGTAGAGTTGGTTTGGAAAAGGAAGGACGGCCGCCCGATCCTGGTGAGAACGAGCGGACGAAGAATTCGTGATGAGCGAGGCGGTACGACATGTTACGAGATTATCGCCGAAGACATAACCGAGCGGAAGACGCTTGAAGATCAGCTACGTCAAAGTCAGAAGATGGAGGCCGTGGGACAGCTTGCGGGTGGTATTGCTCATGATTTCAATAATCTACTCTTGGTTATCCTTGGCCAGTGCCAGTTCATCGCGAAGCAGATCGAACCGACGAGTGCCATCTACGGTCGTTTCCAGGAAATTGAAAGGGCCGCGGAGCGGGGAAAATGGTTGACCACGCAACTCTTGATCTTCGGTCGCCAGAAGAAACAGGAACTCCAGGTGATCGACCTGAATGCTCAGGTGGTCACGGACCTTCGGGAGCTTCTGGAACGGCTCATCGGCGAGGACATCGTATTGGTCACGCATTTGAGTCCCACGTCAGGACAAGTGCGCGCGGATCGCAGCTTGCTTCAGGTGGCGCTGCTGAACCTTTGCGTTAACGCTCGAGATGCCATGCCCACGGGAGGCACTCTCACCATCGCAACAGAGAACCTCGAAATAACGGAAAGCTCCGCACATCAACATCCTGGGCTCGCTCCTGGGTCTTACGTGATGATCACTGTGAACGACACCGGAATAGGAATAGATGCGGCGATCCAAACTCGCATTTTCGAGCCCTTCTTCACGACAAAAGAGCCGGGCAAGGGTACGGGGCTGGGTCTAGCGATCGTACAAAGTGTGGTTACCCAGACTGGTGGGTACGTTGCAGTACAAAGCGAAGTCGGGTATGGCTCAACATTCAAAGTTTGCTTGCCTGTGGCCGAACGGGCCGAAGGAGCCAAGACGGCGGAAAAGGTAAAAGAAATTGATCCTTGCGGATCTGAGACCGTACTGCTGGTGGAAGACGCCCGGTGCGTCAGGGCGGTAATTCGAGACCATTTGGAAAACGGTGGCTACTCTGTTGTCGACGTCGAGACCCCCAGCCGGGCCCTGGAATTTGCACGACATTACCTGGCGCCGATCCACTTGCTGATCACGGATATAGTAATGCCCGGCGTGGACGGCATGGAGTTGGCCAGACAAATCAGGTCCGTCCGGCCGGATATCAAAGTGCTGTATATGTCTGGATACGCGCCGAGGGCTGGCGGCGACGGATTGGAGGAAAGTTCCTCGTTTCTGCAGAAGCCGTTTACGTCAGGACACTTGTTGCATCGTGTCCGTCTGGTGTTGGACAACGCAAACAGCTGATTAATCGAGTTACTTGGTGGCGAATCGCGCAACTCGTAAGTTGTTGGTGCCCAAGAGAGGATTCGAACCTCCACGACCTTGCGATCACTAGACCCTGAATCTAGCGCGTCTGCCAGTTCCGCCACTTGGGCATTCGTGGGGCTAATCGAGGCGAAAACAAAAATCATTTTGCGCGCCGCTCTTGCCTTTGTCAACGCAACGCAGCCGTGAGTGACCCGGTTTACGACTTCGAGGGCCTGGGCCTTCATCCGTCTTCGGCCGCGCTCGCACTTCTGCTTGACCCCCTCGGCAGATAGCGGTGCTATAATCGCGCCACCCGCGGAGGCCATACCTATGGCCCCGCAAACTTCCGAGTTAAAAACAAAACGCGGGCTTTCGAATCTTGCAGGGAGGAAACCATGGGGGATATATCCGGTCCATTGGCCTACCTGTTGCTGTCGTGGGGCTTGATCACCGTCGCGCTGATCGCCTTGCTCATTTACCGAGTGACGCTCTCGAACAAAGAGGACGATCAGCTTTATCTCAATAAAGCTGAGATCAGCATGATGGGCAGCGATCAGGCGCTAGTCATTTCGAGATTGAACCGCTTGGGGAAACCGATCCTTGCTCTGGCGATTCTTTCCGGCCTTCTGCTGCTGGCGAGCGCGAGCCTCTGGGTGTGGATCGGCTTTAGCAACCCGTAACGAACCTGGCGCGCATTCGGTAAAACGAAGAGCCGGTCTACCTCGCGTTCGGCGCGAGCGAGCTGGCAGGCTGGCCATTCGCCGATGCCGAGGGCCGAACAGCCGGCGCCTCATCGATCGGAATGGCCGAAGTGTGGTTCAGTACGATGAGCCAGTTTCCGGCTCGTTTTTGCAGGACAAGCGTGGTGTGGCCAAAAGCCTGGGTAGGTTTGTTGTCTACGTCTCCCGCAAATTGCCACTGATAAGTCACCCAGGCTGTGTCACCCACAATTTTCGTATAAGAATTTGTGCGTTCCAGGCGGGGGGCGGCGGTGCGCGCAAGTTGCGATTGATAGGCGCCGGCGTAATTGGCCCACCCGATTATCGGCTGCTCCCAGGCACCGCTAACCACCAAAACGTCGTCGGCATAAAACTTCCGCATACCCTCAGCGTCGCCAGCCTGCCAGGCGCCCAGCATCTGTGAAACGAGCAGGTCGACCGCTTGGTTGTCCGGCAACAAAGACGATGTGCTGACTTCCGCTTCCTTCTGCTTATTCTTCTTGTCCTGCTTATTATTCTGCCCGTACGCGAGCCCTGTTCCGCAAAGCGTCGCGGCCAGCGTCAGAAGGGCCAAGCTGCGCCTGGCCGATGCGCCCGGGCCATACCGCATGGCCGTGGCGGAAACCAATGGCCGGCCCCGAATTGGCTCGCTGTTTCTCGAACTCAACTTTTTTGCGCATCTGCCCTCCGCTCGAATACCCCAGTGAAGATAGCAGAAGCGTCCTTGGTCGGCTTGTGCGGCGCCAAGGCGAGTTGACCAAAGCTTCATCCCGGTTGCCGGGCATCCACACTTGCCGGGGCATCCCGCAGTTTGGGGCTCGAATTGGCGTGCAGAAAACCCCGCTCGCCGCGAGGTCAAATCGACCGGGCTACTCGGAAACCGTAATCGGCATATGTGAATTGGGGAGGGATGCTGGAGCGCGCCGCGCACCTGGACACCTTGATGTGGTGCCGCCAAGCTCCGCCGCGTGACGCGCGCCGGTCGCCTTGCTCCGGCCCATGCGGATTGCGCTCCGGACTGCGCTCGTAGTAATGCGCGTCATACCAGTCCGCGCACCATTCGTGAACGTTGTCGCCCATATCGAAAAGCCCGTAGGGGTTCGGAGGATAGAGGCCGACAGGCTCCGGGCCATTCCTCCAACGGGCGGCGTAGTTTGGCAGTTCTTCGGGCGGCGTATTTCCCCAGCTATAGGGCTGTCCCTCAACGCCTCCGCGCGCGGCCCGTTCCCACTCGGCTTCGGTGGGCAAGCGATAATCGCGTCGCGTCAGCTTGCTGAGCCATTCGCAAAAAGCGATGGCGTCAAACCAGGATGGCCCAACCACCGGCTGCCTGGGATCCTGAAAATTGGGCTCATCCCAAAAGGACGGCGCGGCCCGGCAAGTTTCGGTGAGGAAATGAGCATATTCGGCCCGAGTCACCTGATGAACGCCCAATTCAAAGCGGTCGATCCACACGCGATGTACGGGCTTTTCATCGTCGCGGCCGTTTTCGCAGCCCATCGCGAACCAGCCCTCCGGAATAGTGGCCAGGCGCGGCTCTGCAAATTGTGAGGCCCGAATCACATCTTCTTCCAGATGACGACGCGTTTCCGACATTCCTTGCTCACCTTTTGGCAATCACAGCGCACACATGCGCAGAGACTATCGGGTTACGTGAAAGCATAGCAGAGTCGCAATCGGCAAAAGGCTGACGCTGCGATAACATGGGGTTATGGTCAAGCCATGGTCAAGCCTGGAGTGATCCTGCTGGCGTGCACGGTTGCAGTGATGGTGGCCGAATTTCTACGGCGCCGCACGCGCCCATTCCCGGCTTATGGATGGCTGGGGTTGGTATCGCTGGCCATCGCGGAAGGGCTGATGTTCCGAGGCGTGGAACCCGTCGCCACCTTCTTCACGCCGATCGCCTGGACCGCCTACGCTCTGATCGCTGATGCCGCCGTCTTCGCCATTCGCGGGCGTTCGCGTCTGCATGATGCACCGGGGCAATTCGCGAAGTTAGCCTTGCTCTCCATTCCGCTATGGCTGATCTTCGAAGCCTACAACTTGCGGCTCGCAAACTGGATTTACCTCGGCGGCATTCCTTTATCACTTCCGGTGCAATGGCTCGGTTACGCCTGGGCCTACGCCACCATCTGGCCGGGAATTTTTCTCACCGCTGACCTCATCGAATCTTTTGGCTGGTGGGATGCTCCCACCTCGCCCATCGTTTTCTCGCGCGCGGCCCAAAACGCCTTTATCGTTGCGGGCGCCATCCTTGTGATCGTTCCCGTTATTTTGCCGCGGTCCATTGGCTCCTTCCTTTTTGGCGCCGTGTGGCTTGGCTTCGTTTTTCTGCTCGATCCCATTACTTTCCGCCTCGGCCTTCCGTCTTTCGAAGCCGATCTGAGATCGGGACATCGGGGGCGTTTCTTTTCTTTCTTGGTGTCCGGCTGGGTGTGCGGCTGGCTTTGGGAATTCTGGAATTTCTGGGCGGCGGGAAAATGGCACTACATTTTCCCCATCATGCAAAAAGCGAAGATTTTCGAGATGCCCGTTCTGGGTTATGGCGGTTTTCCGCCCTTTGCGCTCGACTGCTTCGCGATGTACTACTTCGCCGGGTGGCTGATCGGATGGGAAAAACCACAGCCAGCGAAAACGAATTCTTACGTGCGAGCTTGGCACAAGGTGACAGGCACAGCTTAAATCCCGCCCGTTTGCCATATTCCCGTGGCTTTTGCTGGCCACGATCTGGGCCATGGTTTGGCCCCAGCCTACGCGGGCCGCGTCCCTCAATTTGCCGGACGCTGCGCGGGCAGGGGCTTGATCTGCTGTACGGCGGACGTCCCGGGGACGCCATCGCTGACTTCAGGCAAGTGCAAGCCGCCGAACCCGGCAGCCCCCTCGGTTATATCCTGGAAGCCGAAGCGCGCTGGTGGCAGATCTACTGCGAGGCCTGCCAAATCAAGTGGAACACCATCGATGCCTGGGAACGCCCGCGGATGGCCGCGGACGAAAGCTATCTCGCGCTCGCCGAGAAGGTCACTTCCCTCGCCGAAGCGCGCATTGCCCAAGGCGATTCGCCCGAGATGCGGCTTTACGCGGGCATCGGCTGGGGGCTGCGTGCCAGGCTTCTTGGCTTACGCGGCGATCGTCGCGCCACGGCACGCGCCGGAGTGAATGCGCGCACTCACCTTTTGCGGTGCCTGCAACTCGATCCGGAGATGGCCGACGCCTATACCGGTCTCGGTCTGTACAACTATTACGTTGATACGCTTTCCACCATGGCGCGCGTCTTGCGCTTTTTCATGGGTATTCCGGGTGGCTCCAAAACGGAAGGCATCCGGCAACTGGAGATCGCCATGGAAAAAGGCGATCTCACGCGCATCGAAGCGCGTTTTACTCTGGCAAAAAACCTGCGCACGTACGACCAGGCTTATACCCGTTCGTTGGAGGTCTTCACACCGCTCGTCGAAAAGTTTCCCGGCAATCCGGTTTTTGAGCTGCTCTTGGGCGATATCCAGGCAAAGCTCGGACGCGGCGAATTGGCCGCCGCCAGCTTTCGCCAAGCCCGGCAATTTTCTTCCGGTGACACGCCTTGCGAGCGCCACCTTCGTGCGCTCGCGGAGCAATCCGTCAGCGCCCTCTCTGCGGTAGCCTCGTCGGATCAGTGAGCAACGGAGCCGCCTCGATCCGCATCCTACACGCCGAAATAGGGCACGCCGAAACAGGGGTTCGCGGGTATGACGTTTGACTTGCCCTTGCCGCAGTGGTATCAGGAATGTTTAACCAACAGGAGCTTGTCGAAGTATTCTGAACTCCGCAAATGATAGCAGCACGGAAAATTATGTCCTTTGCTCGTTCCGGCACCCTGGTTCGGCCCTTCCAGGCGGGCAAGTTATGCCTGCGGTGGTCTGGCACTGTTTCCAGCCTGGCCGCTGGATGCCTGCTCCTGCTGTCGCTTGGCTGCAATACATACAATCAATATCTCGGCGCGACCCCTACGGTCACTTCCTCGATCAGCTCGATTAGCCCGAGCGGCGCGACTGCGCCCGCAAGCCATGACATTCTTTTGACCGTAACCGGTTCTGGATTTGTCGCGGGCTCGAATGTGACCTGGAATAGCTCCGGCAGCGCCAGCACGAATCTGGTCTCCAATTTCGTAAGCGCCAGCGAAATGCAGGCCAACGTTCCCGCCTCATTCCTGGCCCCTGGCACTTATTTCGTCGGCGTGATCGCGCCCGGGCCTACCAGCGGCAATAATGCCGGCAACAGCATCTCCAATTTCGTCCCGTTTATGGTGTTTGCGAATTCCAGTTCATCTGTTGCGCCGAGCATTGCTGCGAAAATCTCGGCTTCTGGTTCGCGAATCTCCGCACTTGTCCAGTCGACCGCTCGATATCAGCCGATCATCGCCGACTCGGCCGATGCGGCCTTCGAAACCGCCACCGGCATCGCCGCAATTTTCCTGCGCGACACCTGCCTGGGAGCTGCCGCCGGCTGCGTGCCTGACGTTATTCCCATCTCTGTTGGGATGGAATGGGGCTGAACCCAACGGCGCGAGCAGTTCGCCCTCCGTCACCACCAATGGCCGGTTTGTCGTTTTTGCTTCTGAAGCCAACAATCTGGTGAAAGGTGACAGTAACGGCTGGAGTGATATCTTCCTGCGGGATACCTGTATCGGCGCCTCAGCGGCGTGCGTGCCTGCTACCGTTCGCCTGTCTATAGGACCTGACGGCGCCGAGGCCAATGGCGCCAGTTTCGCGCCCGCGATCAGCCCTGACGGGCGCTTCGTAGCTTTCAATTCCTCCGCCACCAACCTCGTGCGTGCGGACTTAAATGCGGCCCCGGCAAATCCCAATCCTCCCTTGTTCCTGCGAGACACCTGCTTCGGCGCGGCCTCTGGCTGCGTGCCCACAACTTCCCGGGTTGTTCCCGCGTCCGCATCGCAGCGCTGACGGTACGGATTAGGCGCCTTGGTGCGCGGCCTGCTCTTGCTCGAAGGCGTGGTAGGAGGAGCGTACCAGCGGCCCGGACTCCACGTGACGAAAACCCATCTGCTGGCCCAGTTGCTTATATTCCGCAAACTCCTGCGGATGCACAAATCGCTCCACCGGCAAATGCTCCCGCGTGGGCTGTAAGTATTGGCCGAGGGTGAGGATATCGGTACCGCGCACGACAAGATCGCTCATTGCCTGCAGAACCTCGTCCCGCGTCTCGCCCAGCCCCAGCATCATGCCTGTCTTTACCGGCATGCCCGGCGCGAGCTGGCTGGCTTGCTGCAACAGCTCCAGCGAACGCGCATAAATCGCGCCCGGCCGCACGCGGCGATAAAGTCGCGGCACGGTTTCCACGTTATGGTTGAGGACGTCCGGGCGCGCCGCGACTACGGTCTCCAATGCGCCGCGATCGCCGCGAAAATCCGGAATCAGGACTTCGATCTTGCATTCCGGCACGCGGGCCCTTATGGCCGCGATTGTACGCGCGAAAATTTTCGCGCCACCGTCCGGCTGGTCGTCCCGATTCACGGAAGTCACGACCGCATATTTCAGCCTCATCTGTTCCACGGCCGTCGCGACGCGCTCCGGTTCGTCTTCGTCCGGTGGCCCCGCCGGCCGGCCTGAAGTCACCGCGCAGAACCCGCATGCCCGGGTACAAATATCGCCGAGAATCATGAATGTGGCGGTGCGGTGTTCCCAACATTCGCCTTGATTCGGACAGCGCGCGCTCTCGCAAACCGTGTGCAGATCGAGGCTGCGCATGATGCGCTTTAAATCCTGATAGTTCTCACCGCCAAAAAAACGCACCTTGAGCCATGCCGGTCGGGGATGCTGATCGATCGCCGGAGTCCCTGCCCCGCAACTGGCTGTATTCGAAAGGATGTTGAAGTGAGCTGCCATATCTTGTTGGATTGTACGCGCCCTCAACACCGGTCCACAAGAAGGCGCAACACCCGCGCCGAACATAGGGCTGGCTACCAGGGGTACAGTGAGTACTGTACGCCACGCCGAAAGCCCGCTTTTGTGGCATTTATACAACATGGTTCTTCCGACACACTCGGCGTATCTTTCTAAACACATGAATATAAATAGCTTGCAATGCAACCAAAAGGATAGCTAAATGCAACTTACTAGAATATGTCGAGCCAAACGACTATAAAACGCCCCGTCGAAATAGCCGGAATCGGCCTCCACACCGCTGTTCCCAGCCGCATCCGCTTGACACCTGCTCCGCCGGACACCGGCATCGTCTTCCGTCGCGTGGATCTCGACAATTTTGAAATTGAAGCTCATGGCCGCAACGTCGCCCGCGTCAGCTATGCGACCAGCTTGATGAAAAAAGGCGTCCTGCTCTCTACCACCGAGCATCTTCTTGCCGCTCTTTACGCCTGCGGGGTGGATAACGTCTACGTCGATATCGATGCCATCGAAGTTCCCATTCTCGATGGCTCTTCGCAGCCGTTTATCGAGATGCTGCAAGAAGCGGGCATTCGCCGTTTGCGGCGGCGCCGGCGTTATTTGAAAGTCTTGCGCCCGCTCGAAATCTCGGACGGCGATCGGTACATCGGCATCTATCCTGCGAACGAATTCGAGGTGCATTGCCTGGTCGACTATACGCACCCGATGATTGGCCGCCAGGAGATCGAGATGGTGGTCAACCGCGAATCCTTCAGCCAGCGCCTGGCGCGTGCACGCACCTTCGGATTCGTGGAGGAGCTCGAAAAGCTGCGTGCCGTGGACCTCATCCGCGGGGGCTCGCTCGAAAATGCCATCGTGCTCACGCGCGAAGGCATTATGAATGGCGAATTGCGCTATTCCGACGAGTTTGGCCGCCACAAGACTTTGGACTTGATTGGCGATCTCGCGCTGATCGGTCGTCCCCTGCTCGCGCGCGTCAAAGCGCACAAAGCCGGCCATGCCCTGCACACCCAATTGGTGGCGCGCCTGCTCGCCGATAAATCGCTCTGGACGCAGACTACCGCCACTATGCCACGGCGTGAAACCGTCGCGGCGAACCTGACGGCGATTCCGGCCTAGTCCCTGGCGACTGTTCCCGTCCTCAAAGCTGCCCTTTATTGTTTTTTGCCTTTTCCTGTCACATTTCTTGCCAAAAAGAATCCAAACAACGGAGAATACCTAACGAACTATGCCTCTGCCTGATTTTGCCGTCGTCATTCTGGCTGCGGGTAAGGGAACCCGTCTGAAGTCCTCTCTGGCGAAGGTGCTGCACCGTGCCGGCGGCCGTACCCTCGTCGAGCACGTCGTCCTCGCCTGCCGCGCCCTGAAGCCGCGCGCGATTGTCGCCGTGGTCGGATATCAGTCCGACGCTGTTTCCGCGATTCTCAAGCCGCTGGGCGCGCAAATCGTCGTTCAGGAGCCGCAGCGGGGGACCGGTCACGCCATGCTGGTGGCCCGCCGCGCTCTGGGCAGCCGCGTCAAATACGTCATCGTCCTGCCGGGCGATGCGCCTCTGGTGCGCTCTGAAACTCTCGCCGAACTTGCGCGGCTGCATCAGCAGGGCGGGGCAGCGGCTACGATTCTTTCGGCTCTCGTGGAGCGCCCCGCCGGCTACGGCCGCATCGTTCGGCGTGAGGATGGCACCGTCTCCGCCATCGTGGAAGACTCCGCGCTGACCGACGATCAGCGCGGAATCAACGAAATAAATTCCAGTATCTACGCCTTCACTCAGGATAAGCTCTGGCCCCGCCTCTCGCGCCTTCGTCCGGACAATGCGCATCGCGAGCTTTATCTCACCGATGCCATTGCCCTGCTGCGCTCTCAGGGAGAAAAAGTGGACGCCCTCGTGGCCGCCGATGCCGACGAAGTCCTCGGTTGCAATACCCGCGCGGATTTGGCTGCCGTCGATCTGGCCTTCCGCCGCCGCAAACGCAACGAACTCATGGCCGCCGGCGTGAGCATGCTGATGCCGGAGACCATATTGGTTGATCCTGACGTCACCGTCGGCCCGGACACTCTTCTCGAGCCCGGCGTGCAGTTGCTGGGCAAATCGCGCATCGGCGCGGGCTGCACGATTGCCACGGGCAGCATACTGAGCGACGTCACGGTCGGCGATCGCGTGATCGTCAAACCTTATTCGGTGATGTACTCGAGTTTTCTCGCGGCCGAAGCTCAGGTCGGGCCCTTCGCCCATTTCCGCGGCGACGTCCGCCTGCTCGAGGGCGCTCGCGTCGGCAACTTTGTTGAGGTGAAGAAAAGCGTTATCGGTGAGCGCGCCAAGGCCATGCACCTTACTTATCTCGGCGATGCGCGCGTGGGCAGCGAAACCAACGTTGGCGCCGGCACCATCACCTGCAATTACGATGGGGTCCATAAGAATCCCACCATCATCGGCCGCCGCGTATTCGTGGGCAGCGATACCGCACTCGTGGCGCCCGTGAAAATAGGCGACGGCGCTTACATTGCGGCGGGCTCCACTATTACCGACAATGTTCCGCCCGATGCGCTGGCGATTGCCCGCGGCCGTCAAGTCAATAAGCCCGGTTGGGCTGCCGCCCGCCGCCGCGAAATGGCCGCAGCCGCCAAGCACAAACCATCGCGCAAGCCAAAGCGAAGAGCTTCCCGAAAAGCGCGGTCGCATACTCCTGCCCGTTCTGCGCGCGTTTTGCGCGGCAAGATCGCCGCCGCGGCCCGGCGTGCCCGCAAGTCCCTCCCGCGCCATCATCGCTAATCTTCAACTGGCCAGAGTTGTGATCCGGAGCCTCGCAAGGAATCTGGTTTTCAACAGCGGCGCTCCTGAATTTTAAATCGCTCCACACGACATGCATCGCCTGGATTAAAATGCTTTTGTCCACATGGCAACACGCGGCGCGCTCTTCCGTAAACTGCTATAATCAAATCTCCCCAGGAGCTCCGGCGCGATGAAAATTGGTGTTGTCGTATTCCCCGGATCCAATTGCGATCACGATGCGCTGCATGCCATAACCGAAGTCGTTCACACCCCCGCTGAATTCATCTGGCACCAGTCTCAGGATCTCACCGGCTTTGACGCCGTGATTTTGCCCGGCGGTTTCTCTTATGGCGACTATCTGCGCACCGGCGCGATTGCCCGCTTCTCGCCGGTGATGAACGCCATCGCGCGCTTCGCTCGTTCCGGCGGTCTCGTGCTGGGTATTTGCAATGGCTTTCAAATTCTCTGCGAAGCCGGCCTTCTTCCCGGCGCCTTGATGCGCAATCGCGGATTGCGCTTCGTCTGCCGTCACGTGCATATCCGCGTGGAGACCACGGCCACGCCGTTCACTTCCGCCGCGCAATCCGGCCAGGTGCTTCGCATTCCCATCGCGCATGCCGAAGGCAATTACGTTTGCGATCCCGCAACTCTGGCCGAGCTAAAACGCCATAACCAGATCGTTTTCCGTTACTGCGCGCCCGATGGCCGCCTCGATCCCGCGGCCAATCCCAATGGCTCGCTCGACGCTATCGCCGGGATCTGCAATCGCGAACGCAACGTCATGGGCATGATGCCGCACCCCGAGCGCGCCGTGGAGGCCGTCGTCGGTTCTACCGACGGTCTCGTCGTTTTTCGCTCGCTCGTGCAATCTCTCGCGCGGCAACCTGCCGCCGCGGTGAGCTGACGCTTGTCGCACGCGGCCCGCACATCCTCCACGCTCGCCACCGAAATTGCGGTGACGCCCGCGCTCGTCGCCGAGCACGGCATCACTCCCGAGGAGTACGCCCGCATCCAGAAGATTCTGGGCCGGGAACCCAATTTCACCGAGCTCGGTATTTTCAGCGTCATGTGGAGCGAGCATTGTTCCTACAAATCCAGCCGCGTTCATCTCAAACGCCTCCCCACGCGCGCGCCTCAAGTCTTGCAGGGGCCCGGTGAAAATGCCGGCGTAGTCGACGTCGGCGACGGCCTGGCCGCCGTCTTCAAAATGGAATCGCACAATCACCCCAGCTACGTGGAGCCCTTCCAGGGCGCGGCTACCGGCGTGGGAGGAATTCTGCGCGACGTTTTCACCATGGGCGCGCGGCCCATCGCCGTGCTCGATTCCCTGCGCTTCGGTTCCATAACGCCGGTGAATAACGAAGCGCCCGAAGTCATCGCCCGCAATCGCCGCCTGGTTGACGGCGTTGTTCGAGGCATCGCTTTTTACGGCAATTGCTTCGGCGTGCCCACCGTCGGCGGCGAAGTCGAATTCGAGGCCGGCTATGCCGGCAATCCGCTGGTCAATGTCCTGGCCCTTGGCATCGCGCCCAAGGATCAATTATTTTTCGCCCGCGCTCGAGGCGCGGGTAATCCGGTCATCTATGTCGGCGCGAAGACCGGCCGCGACGGCATTCACGGCGCTTCCTTGCTGGCCTCCGCCGAATTCACCGAGGAGTCGCAACAGAAGCGCCCCAATGTGCAGGTCGGCGATCCTTTCCTCGAAAAACTTTTGCTCGAAGCCTGCCTCGAAGCGATGGCCACCGGCGCGATCGTTGGCATTCAGGATATGGGCGCCGCCGGGCTCACCAGTTCCTCCTGCGAAATGGCTTCGCGTGGGGGCGTAGGCATCGAGATTGAGCTGGATCGCGTGCCGCAGCGCGAAAGCGGCATGACTGCGTACGAAATGATGCTCAGCGAATCGCAGGAACGCATGCTGCTCGTCGCCGAGCGCGGCCGCGAAGCCGAAGTCTTTCGCGTATTCCGCAAATGGGGGCTGGACGCCGTGGAGATCGGCCGCGTTACTTCCGACGGCATGCTGCGCGTTCTGCACCACGGCCAAATCGCCGCGGAGATACCGGCCGATGCGCTGGCCGAGCAGGCCCCCGTTTATCAGCGCCCGATCGCGCCGCCAAAGCCGTCAGCCGCGCGCGACGTGCAAGTCCCGCTTTCTCCCGCCGGCGCTGACCTCACTTCAAATTTCCGCCTCTTGCTCGCCGCTCCCGCCATCGCCTCCAAGCGCTGGATTTTCGAGCAGTATGACCACATGGTGCGCACCAACACGACGGTCTTTCCCGGCGCTGCCGATGCCGCGGTCGTTCGCCTCAAGGGCACCAGCCGTGCCCTGGCCCTCGCCACCGACGGCAAGGGCCGCTGGTGCGCGCTCGACCCGCGCGCCGGCGCCATGCATGCCGTTGCCGAAGCCGCTCGCAACGTGGCCGCCGTTGGCGCGCGCCCCTGGGCCGCCACGAATTGCCTCAATTTTGGCAATCCCGAGAAATCCGAAGTCATGTGGCAGTTCAGCGAAGCCGTGGAGGGCATGGCCGAAGCCTGCCGCGCGCTTTCCATCCCCATCACCGGTGGCAACGTCAGCTTCTACAACGACACGCTGGGCAAATCCATCGACCCCACGCCGATCGTCGGCGTGCTTGGCGTCATCGAAAACGCGTCGGCCACGGTGACCATGGCCTTCCGCCACGAAGGTGACGCTATCGTTCTCCTCGATGGCCGCGCCAATTCCGCGCGCGTCGCAAGTCCCCGGGCGCCCCAACAAGAATTAGACCGCGAATCGCTGCGCGAATTCGCGTCTTCCGAATACGCGCGCACGGTTGCCGGCATCGTCGCGCGCTTGGCAGGCGGTGTTCCGCCCGCCATCGATCTCGCAGCCGAATTGCGCTTGATCGAAGCGCTGGTAGCGCTTGCCGCCGAGGGACTTCTCGCTTCGGCGCATGACGTGAGCGACGGTGGCATCGCCGTGGCTCTGGCTGAATGCGGCTTCGCTTCGAATGGACTTGCTGCCGAGGCGGCTTGGCAGAGTGACGAACCCGCCGAGTTGGCCCTTTTCGCCGAGACCGGCGCGCGCGCCGTCGTTTCTTTGTCGCAAGCGTCACTTGCCCGCCTGCTGACCCTTGCGGCACAATATAACATCGCTGCATTCGTGATCGGTCGCGTCACGCGCGGGGAGTTCCAGCTCTCTCATAATGGCGTCACGTTAGTTCGCGGCCATTCCGCTTCGCTCCGCGAAATCTGGAGCGGCGCAATCGAGCACGCTATTCTCGGCGAGCACGCATCAAAGCAAATATGACTCATCTCGAAGACGATCGGTTTCATGACCACTGCGGTGTCGCCGGCGTCTTCGGCCATCCCGAAGCCGCCAAGCTCGCCTATCTCGGTCTCTATGCTTTGCAGCATCGCGGGCAGGAATCGGCCGGTATCGTCTCTTCCGATGGCAAGGCTCTGCATCTTGAGAAGGGCATGGGCCTGGTGCAGGAAATCTTCCAGCCGCGCGTACTTGCCCGGCTTCCTGGCACTGCGGCCGCCGGGCACACGCGTTACTCCACGGCCGGCGATACTTCGCTTACCAACGCGCAGCCCATCGTCATTGATTGCAACAAAGGCAAACTGGCTCTCGCACACAACGGCAATCTCACCAACGCGGCCAAGCTGCGCCGCAGCCTCGAGCATCGCGGCTCGATCTTCCAGACTACCAGCGATACCGAAGTCATCGTGCACCTGGTGGCCCGCAGCACCGCGCATAATCTGGAAGGCGCCCTTGGCGACGCACTCAATCAAGTCGAAGGCGCCTATTCGCTGCTCGTCCTCACCCGCGACGAACTCTTCGCCATCCGCGATCCTCGCGGTTTTCGCCCGCTCTGCCTCGGCCGTCTTGGCGACGCCTGGCTGGTGGCCTCGGAGACCACCGCCTTCGATCTGATCGGCGCGGAGTACGTCCGTGAGATCGAGCCCGGCGAACTCGTGCGCATATCCCGCGGCGGCGTCGAATCCCTGCGCTTCGCTCCTAAAAAGCAGCATCAGTTTTGCGTTTTCGAACACGTCTATTTCTCACGCCCCGATAGCCTGGTTTTCGGCCTCCCTGTCGACCGCAGCCGGGAGATGCTCGGCCGCTTGCTGGCCCGCGAACAGCCCGCCGACGCCGATCTCGTCGTGCCCGTACCCGATTCCGGCGTGCCCGCGGCCATCGGCTACTCGCTCGAATCCGGATTGCCCTTTCGCATGGGCTTGATCCGCAATCACTATATCGGCCGCACGTTTATCGAACCCGAGCAGTCCATCCGCGATTTCGGTGTCAGGCTGAAGCTCAATCCCGTGCGCGCTCTGCTCGAAGGCAAGCGAGTCGTCCTCGTTGATGACTCCATCGTTCGCGGCACCACCAGCCGCAAGATCGTGCGCATGATGCGCGAAGCCGGCGCCACGCAGGTGCATATGCGCATCAGTTGTCCCCCTACTATTTCGCCCTGCTATTACGGCGTCGATACCCCCACGCGCGAGGAGCTCCTGGCCGCGGAGCCTTCGCGGATCCGTTCGCGGCTGCCCGAAGGCAGCCGTCCCGAGCTTTCTGGCGCCGCACGCACGCTCGAAGAGATTCGCCTCTTCCTGGATGCTGATTCCGTCGGGTATCTGTCGCTCGAAAGCCTTCGCCGCGCCGTAAGCGATACGACGGGCAGCTTCTGCACTTCCTGCTACACCGGCAACTACGTCACCGAAAACGTTCAGCTCGAAGTCAGCGTACCTGCCGTTTCCCGCGAACCGGTGACCGTCCCCGAAGCGGAAGGCCCTAAAGAAGGCCATACACAAGGCCACCCACAAGGCCATGTACAAGGCCATGTACAAGGAAAGTTCCGTGAGCGATAACTTCACCAACGCCGATTCCATGAGCCCAGACGCGGGGACCAATCCTTCCGCTGCCCCCGATTCGGCCATTGCCGGCGCGCCGAGCCTTTCGCCTAAAGTCGAGACCAAGACTTTCCGCCAGCGCCTGGTTCGCGAACTGCTCTCCTGGGTCTGGGTGGCGCTCGCCTTCTTCTTGATTACCGGCACTATGGTGCAAGCCCGCGTGATCCCCTCCGCCTCCATGGAGGGCACGCTGCTGATCGGCGATCATTTGCTCATGAGCCGTTTTGGCTACGATATCGGCTTGCCTTTTACGCGCTATCACATCCGGCTGTGGCGCGAGCCGCGCCGCCAGCAGGTGGTGATCTTCCACGCGCCCCTTCCGGACCGCGATGAAGATTTCATCAAGCGCCTGATCGGAATGCCGGGAGATACCGTGCAGATTCGCCAGGGCCGGGTATTCGTCAACGGCGAAGCTCTCAGCGAACCGTACCGCCACGATCCGCCCGATTCGCTCGATAACTTCGGCCCGATCACGGTTCCCCCGCGAAGCTATTTTGTTCTGGGCGATAATCGCGAAGATTCCTGGGACAGCCGCGGCTGGGGCTTTGTGCCCGAGTCCAATATCATCGGCACTCCGGTAGTGATTTACATGTCCGTGCAGGCGAATGAGGATGCTTGGCAGCCAGGCCAGGTGCGCGAGCGCGTCTACGCTTATGCCAATGCTTTGCTGCACCCTCGCCTGGTGCGCTGGCGACGGCTTCTCACGACGTTTTAGTTATGGTATGGAGATCAGTCATTGTAGCCCAGTGGAGCGCTCATTCTTTCGTGAGCGGCCTGGGATTTTAGTTTGTGGGCATTAAACCTCGGTAATGCATCTCGATTCCGATTTGGGCGAGGTCGATCGGCTTCGTGCTGCGACATTAGGCATGCAAACGAAGGGGCTTTAGCCCCAGTCTCGAATTCATCGCCCATTTCCAGGATTAAGGCTCGCTACTTATGCGCTATGCCGAAGCCGGCGTGGATATTTCCCGCGCCGAACAAGCCAAGGAACGTATCCGCCGCATGGCCTCGCGTACCTTCACGCGTGGCGTCGTGGGGGGCATCGGCGCCTTCGGCGGGCTCTTTGCGCTCGACGTGAAGCGCTGGCAGGAGCCCGTGCTCGTCTCCAGCACCGATGGCGTGGGCACCAAGCTGAAAATCGCCGCGGCCACGGGTATCCACTCGACCGTCGGTGCCGATCTCGTCAATCACTGCGTCAACGACATTCTTACGCTCGGCGCTGAGCCGCTCTTTTTTCTCGATTATCTCGCCCTGGGCCGCATGGATCCCGACGTCGTCGAACAACTCGTCGACGGCATCACCCGCGCCTGCCATCAGGCCGACTGTGCGTTGGTCGGAGGCGAAACGGCGGAGCTGCCCGACACCTACGCGCCGGGCGAATACGACCTCGCCGGCTTCATCGTCGGCGTAGTCGAGCGCAGCCGCATCCCCAAGACCAGCGCCGTTCGCGCCGGCGATCTTCTTCTGGCGCTGCCCTCGCTCGGCCTGCACACCAATGGCTATTCGCTCGCGCGCAAATTGATCTTTGAAGGCGCCGGGCTTGCCCCTGATGCCTACGTCGCCGAAGTCAGCAATAAGATCGGCGCCGAACTGCTCATGCCGCACCGTTGCTATTGGCCTGCGCTAAAAAATATCGTTGCCCAGGGGCTGCTCACCGGCATGGCCCACATCACCGGCGGCGGCATTCCCGGGAACCTGCCGCGCGTTCTGCCGCGCAGCACTCAAGCCGTGGTCGAGCTCGGCTCCTGGCCCGTTCTGCCGATCTTTTCCTACCTCGCCAAGCTCGGCCAGATCGAGCGCGATGAATTGCTGCGCACCTTCAATCTGGGCGTGGGGATGATCCTCGTCGTTCCGCCCGCCAACCTGCGCGCCGTGGAGACCGAGCTGAAGCGCCGCCGCGAGAAGTATTACCGCATCGGCGAAATCCGCAATGTCGATTCCCGCAAGGCTCCCATCGTCTTCACCGGCTCGCTGCCGATTTGAACTCCGCGCCCATGCTTTCCATTCGCCCTGCCACGATCAAAGACGCCTCGCTGCTCACCACGATGATTCTCGAGCTCGCGGAGTATGAGCGCCTCGCCAGCGAAGCTGCCGTCACGACGGAATCCATCGCCCGCGATGGTTTCGGCCCGAAACCCAAATTTCGCGCCGTCATTGCGGAGTTGGATGGGAAGGCCGCCGGTTACGCCGTCTTCTTCGAGTTCTACTCCACGTTTCAGGGACGTGCCGGCTTGTTCCTCGAAGATATTTACGTGCGGCCGCAACTTCGCAAGCACGGAATCGGCCAGGCCCTGCTCGCGCACGTGGCGCGCATCGCCTGTGACGAAAATTACTTCTGCATGCGTTGGGAAGTGCTCGACTGGAATAAGCCGGCCATCGATTTTTATAATCGGCTGGGCGCCGTCTTCCTCGACGATTGGAAAGCCGTCATGCTCATCGGCGACCCCCTCCAGGCCGCCGCCGACTCCGCCAAGTAAATTCCAGCCCAAGGCAAGTCTGCTGTGTGACCGTCGTGATCCGACAGTAGCCCAAGAAGGGCAGCATGGATCAACTGAAAAAAGAAATGAAGTCCTTACACTACTTCGTGAAGGCAAAAATAGAAAAGAAGTGGCCGTATAAACCGGTCTAACGATTTACGTTACAATTTCGGAGGCACGAACAGGCATGAGCTTTCAATCGGAAATCGAATGGACGGACGCTACCTGGAACCCAGTTAGAGGCTGCACGAAAATCAGCCCCGGCTGTGTTCACTGTTATGCCGAGACATTCGCGGAAAGATTCCGAGGCGTGAAGGGACATCCTTACGAGCAAGGATTTGATCTGCGCCTCGTCCCCGAAAAGCTGTGTGAACCACTTCGCTGGCGCAAGCCCAAAATGATCTTCGTAAATTCAATGAGTGATCTGTTCCACGAAAACGTGCCGGAGGATTACATTGTTGCAGTTGCAAAAGTAATGCTGGCGGCCAACTGGCACACCTATCAAGTATTGACGAAACGCTCCGAACGTCTTCTTCAACTTCTCAACTCAACTTTATCGTTCGCCGCGAAAGAGTCGCACATCTGGTGGGGAGTCAGTGTCGAGAATCGCAAGCATGGCCTTCCCCGGCTGCGAGACTTACAGGCCGCAGAAGCTTCTACCCGATTCCTCTCGGTCGAGCCGCTCCTCGAAGATCTCGGAAGCCTCGACTAGACCCGCATCGATTGGGTGATTGTTGGAGGCGAAAGCGGTCCAGGCGCCAGGACAATGAAAACTGAATGGGTCACCTCCATCCGAGATCAATGCCAAAAGGCGGAAATTGCGTTCTTCTTCAAGCAGTGGGGTGGAGTGCGAAAGTCGCTTGGTGGCAGAAGGCTTGAAGGACGAACATACGATGAGTTCCCCCGCCGTGAAACCCATCCCGTCGCCCCGGCCGATAAATGCTCGGCTCTAATTTCCCAAATCGAATCTCGCGTCAGAGAGCAGCACAGCCTGTTGAAGGTGCTCGCAAGTTGCCAGCTTCAGTCTGTATCCTGCTGATCAAGGCTCGGCATTGAGTCTGTGAAAGACGCGGCACTCTGCCTGCGTGCTGATTTGACGCTCGCGATAAAACGCGCATCCGACCAGGATCCGCCTCCCGAGCGACAAGCTGGAGCGAGGGGAGTCTCTCTTTACTCGTGCGGTAAAATAGATGTACGCCTGTTTCAGATGCATGCGCCGGGCGCACCCGGGATGAGAAGCCGCAGCCTGCGATTTGGTCTCCGGCCCGAGTTCCGGATTGCGTGAGCGTTTTGGCGGCGTCAGAGCCTTGTCGATCCTCGCCCAAAAACGACGATCCGACCAGGATCGGCGTCCCGAGCGAATGACGTGAGCGAGGGATCTCTCCTGAAAAATTTTGCTCTCCGCCACCCAACAAAATTCCAGGCGCCCTTGTTTCGAATCAAGCGGCACCCATTTTCCGTTTCATTCCGCGTTCACAACGAAATGGCGAACTAACTCCCGCAAAATCTGCACTTGCACGAAATCGCGCAGCAAATCCTTTATAATCTGCACTTCCAAAACAATGGAGTTAAACCGGGGTTGTATACTTGATGCCACTGCTATACACTCTGCTCGCCGTGACAGGGCTGGCCTTATGTATGGTCATTGTAGGCCGCATAGCTAGCAGGAAGCATCTGCACTCGCTCTTGATGGTCAATCCAATATCCGAACGTGGTGAGATGGTCGGCTCGATCAAGCAAGTGTCGGTAGCGGATCATGCCGTAGATGATGGGAATAGAGAGTGGGACGAATCCTTGTTTGCCGAACTCCCCGGCTGCGAACAAAATAACTTCGCTACTATCGACACCATCGGTAGTCAGAGAAATTGGCCCCAAATGGAAACCGATATCAGGTCCATCCAACTCTGGGCTATTCGGCAGTTCTACAAAAGACTTCACTATAATCATGCGAATTCTTCTCTCTGCAACCATGGCGGGGGTTCGGCCCTGATTCTTGCAAACAAAATTCACCCTTATCCACGTGTGGGTAACACCTTCTTACGGGCCTTCCTGCTTTTCGTGCGGGAGCGGCCATTCTACTTCGGCCATAATCCAAGCTCGCTCACTCGCTATGAGGGCTTCGGTTTGAGTGCTGAGGATGAGCAGGGTCTTAATGGCATAGCGAGTGCCAACAATGCCAACTACAACCAATACCCACGTCGCCAATCCCGCATTGTCCCACCAATGCATATTTTTCTCCGCATCATCGTCGGCCCTTTGTGCGTTTTGATCGGTTCTGAGTTGTGCCTGTCCGGTAGACGGGTTCGCGGATGGGCTGGAGGGATTCTGATTTGCATTGGATGGATATTGTTGGTAGGTCCTAAGAATTGGTGAGGGGATAACCTGTAATGAGAGCGCAGCTAACAGCACAACAAAGGCAGCTATCATTTGCTTAAGCTGCCGCATCCGGTTCTTGCTCTCTTGCAGTCAGTTCTTTGTATTCGAGGTTCGGAGAAGCAATCAGCTTGATCATCGTATCGCGGAAAAGATATGAATTTTTGCGGTTGTTGAACCGGAAGCACATCTCATCTAGGTAAGCAGGAAGATGCTTCGCGCTGACTTTATGCCACGATCCGACAATGCCACGCTTGAGAAGAGAGAACGCGCTTTCTACTGTGTTTGTGTGAACATCGCCGTGCGCGTATTGGCGCGTGTGATTGATCGTGCGGTGCTTGGCGCTTTGCATTTTGTTCAGTGCGAACGGGTAGATCGTGGATTCATCCGTGAGAATCACTTCGACATGACCACCGATGTTCGCATTGATAATCTCGCGGACCGTATCCGAGCGGGCATCCTCGAGCATGAATCAGCCGCAGATCGCCATTGCGCTGTCGGATGCCAATGACCACTTTCTTGTCGGCTTGCGGACGCCATCGGCGCTTTTTGCCTCCTACATAGGTTTCGTCTATCTCTACCGTGCCGCCCAGGTTTCTTGGGGCTGTTTCCAGCATGGCCTTGCGGATGCGATGGCAGAGATACCACGCGGTTTTGTATGTCATTCCGAGCGAACGCTTCATCTGGAGCGCAGACATGCCCTTCTTGGCCTCACAGAGAAGGAATGTCGCCAGAAACCAGTTACGAGGGGAAGGTGCGTATCATGGAAGATTGTGTCCACGGTTACGCTAAATTGGTACTCGCATGAACTGCAAAGGAACTGATCGCGCTTCACGATCCGATAGACCTTCTCCGACTTGCAGCTTGGGCACGCCACGCCATCCGGCCAGCGCAGAGCCTCTAAGTAGGCACGGCACCTCTTCTCATCCGAGAAGTCCTTTATTAGTTCAACGAGGTTCATATTCAGCGTCGTTCATAGGTCACCTTATGCCAAAGAAACCGAAGCACCCGAAGGACATGACAACTGATGAGGCAATGCGGCACCTATTCAAGCGTAAAGGCCACAGCATCATTAAGAAGCACGTCGCTGACTTGGAGAAGAAGGGCACGAAGAAAGGGTAACCTAAATGCCGAGTGGCGTCAAGTATATAATCCAGGTTAAACCCATTTAGAATCAGCACTTGCGAAAATGGCGGTAACGAGGGATCGTCACCCGAGCGAACATCGCGAGCAAAAGAACCCTTTTCCTCGTGCCCCCTCAACCCATTTAGAATCACACTCTTGTCGCAAGGCGGCGCGCAACGCGGCATGGAATCATACTCTTGTAGAAAAACCAGGGGGCGGGGGTAGCGCTAAAGTTCAACTTGAAGAATTCTGGCGCAAAGGGACTGTGTTAACGTGACTGGCTCATGACCAACCCCACGGGAAAAAAGATTGGCGTGCTGCTCAGCGGACGCGGCTCCAATTTTGAGGCGCTCGCCGATAGCGTGGCGGCCGGCCGGATTCCCGATGCTGAGATTTCCATCGTGATCAGCAATCGCGAAGACGCCGCCGGCCTCGTTCGCGCCGCCGAGCGGCGCATTCCCGCGCGCGTGATTCCCTCCAAAGGAGTGGAGCGGGAGGCTTACGATCGCCTCGTTGTCGCGGCCCTCAAGGATGCCCGCGTCGATCTGGTGTGCCTGGCCGGATTCATGCGCCTTCTTTCGCCCTATTTCGTCGCGGCATTTCGCGGACGCATCCTCAATATCCATCCATCGCTGCTGCCCGCCTTTCCCGGACTCGAAGCCCAGCGCCAGGCGCTCGACTACGGCGTGAAATTCAGCGGCTGCACCGTGCATTTCGTGGACGAGAATCTCGATGCGGGCCCCATCGTCGCGCAGGCCATCGTCGGCATCGAACCCGGCGATACGGAAGAAACTCTCGCCGCGCGCATTCTCACCGAAGAGCACCGCATTTACACCGAAGCCGTTCGCCTGGTGCTCTCCGGCAAATTCCGCGTGGAAGACCGCCGCGTGCTGCCCACGGCCGAAGCAAATCAGGAGGAACGCCTGAACGTGCCCCTCACCGGGCGCGCCAAGAGCCGTTAGCGCGACGCCATCACCCATGACCGCACAGCAAACATTCCGTTCCGTCGAAGAGCAGCTCACCGCGCTGCGCAAAGGCTCCGCCGAAATCATTCGTGAAGAGGAGTTGCGCGCCAAGCTGGAACGCTCCCGCGCCTCCGGCAAGCCGTTGCGCGTCAAGCTCGGCGTCGATCCCACGGCGCCCGATCTGCATCTCGGCCATACGGTCGTCTTGCGCAAGCTCAAGCATTTTCAGGACGAGGGCCACACCGCGATTTTCCTGATCGGCGGCTTCACCGCTCTCGTTGGCGACCCTACCGGCCAATCCGAGACTCGCCCGCCGCTCACGCCCGAGCAGGTGCAGGCCAACGCGAAGACCTATCTGGATCAGGTTTTCAAGCTGCTCGATCCGGAAAAAACGGAAGTGCGCAACAATGCCGATTGGCTCGATCCGCTCACGAATCAGGAGATTGTTCGGCTTTGCGCCAAATATCGTGTCGCACGGCTGCTCGAGCGTGAAGATTTTCGCTCGCGCCTGCAGAAGCAGGAGCCCATCGCGGTTCACGAGCTGCTCTACCCGCTCTATCAGGCGTATGACTCCGTGGCTCTGAAAGCCGACGTAGAGATGGGCGCGACGGAACAGAAATTCAATCTGTTAATGGGCCGCGATATCCAGCGCGAATACGGCCAGGAATCGCAGGTCGCGCTCACCATGCCCATCCTGGTGGGCACCGACGGCCAGCGCAAAATGTCCAAGAGCCTCGGCAATTACGTGGGCATTACGGAATCGCCCACGCAAATGTTCGGCAAGCTCATGTCTATTTCCGATGAGCTGATGTGGTCGTATTACGAACTGCTCACCGATTTCGCGCCGCCGGTAATCGTGCGCCTCAAGGAAGAAGTCCGCACCGGTGTGCTGCATCCCATGGACGCCAAGATGCAGCTCGCGCACAACATCATCGCCGGCTTTCACGGCGAAGATGCCGCCCGCAAAGCCTCCGACGAATTCCGCCGCGTCTTCCGCGAGCGCCAAGCCCCGGATGAGGCGCCCGTGCGCAAGTTCCCACGCGGTGAGCCTAAACGCCTCGTCTCACTTCTCGTCGAACTGGCGCTGGCCCCCTCGCGCAGCGAAGCAGAACGGCTGATGAAGCAGGGCGGCGTAGAGATCAATGGTGAACGCGCAGCCGACGTGAAAAAGGAGCTCGATCTCTCCAAATCGGGAGAGTTTCTGGTGCGCGCCGGCAAGAAGAAGTTTGTGCGCGTCGTCGTCGAATAAATTTAGCGACCGCCTGTGTTGATGTTGTCATTCCGAGCCGTGGCGAGAGATCTGCTTTTCGCATCCGGTACACGCGGTCGAACAAGACAAACAGAATCGCCATGACGACAAAATCGAACGCGCTGGCTTCCGGACCAACCGTTCCCCCGGTGAGCCAGCGAGGTCCGTGGAAGGACGACGCCAGCAGATGGCCGGGCATGACGATGCCGCTATCCGGCACGGAATAAAGATAGGTTTCGCCGAAGTCGTAAGCCGCGTGGAATCCGATGGCGAACCAGAGCGTTCCCGTGCGGCGCAGCGTGAAACAGAGAAACATTCCCGTAACGAACACGCTCAGCGCACCTACCGCGCCTTCGCCCGGATTGCGCAAGTGCACCGCGCCGAAGCCGAGAGAAAGCAACAACGCGGCGGGCCAGAAACCCATTCCTGAGGCCAGAGTGAATTGCAGATAGCCGCGAAAGAAGAATTCCTCGTAGATTCCCACGAGAAAAAACGCCGCCGCCCATTCCAGCGCGTAACGCGCCACGTCAGCCGGAGAAAGGTCCACCGCGCCAAAGGAATAGCCGCCAAGCAGATGAATCGCGAGCATGAGCACGCTGACGGCTGCGATTCCCCACAAGACGCCGAGCCAGAAGTTCTTCCCCAGTGCCTGCGTCAGGGGCATGCCATAGTCAGCGAATCGGCGGCGCTCCAGACGGGCCAGGACCAGGGCCGCGGCGACCGCGCAGAGGGCCGCCAGGCCCTCCTGCGTGGCCAGAACGGAGGGCGTAATCGTTCCGCGGGCCCCGAATGCTGCGATGTGAAGCAGCCCGCCGGCCATCGCGGCACCGGAGATCAAAAGGAAGAAGAGCGCAACATAGAAGAGTGCGCGCCAGCCCGCGCGAACTCCTTGTGGCCCCAGAAAAATCGATTCCAGCAGGAAAGCACTGGGCTTGGAAGGCGGAGTCTCTGGCGCCACGTCGTCGGGACGCGGAGGGTCGGAGCCGTTCATGAAGTCAGCGCCCATGATTGTTTCGCTGTCAAAACTTCGCGAGGAACGCCGGCGGAGGAAAAAGTCCCAAGGCTTATTACGCAGCGCTCCCTCACGGACGCCTTTCCGCGAGGCGCGCCAGGCGATCGAGATAGCCGCGATTTCTCCGCGTCAGCGCATGCCGCGTCAGGAGCCAATTGATCACGCGCCCGATGCGCCCCGGAATCTCATACTCATTGATGAAGCGGATCATGGTTCGCGGCCCCGATGAATTCTCCAGGCGTTCGATTTCCCAGCGTTCTCTGCCGCGCACGCCGTAGGCGTCTTCAAAACGCCATTCAAAAAGCCGCGGCTTCTCGAAGGCCGTCACCACCGCGACGTGCGCAAAACTTCGGTTTGCCATTTCGGCAGAGATGCGCACTTTCGATCCGGCCCGAAATTCCGATCCGCAACCCTGTGTTTCAAACGAACTGCGCATTTCCGGCCCATACCAATGGGGCATGCGCTGGGGAACGAAGAAGACGAAGACGTCCTCCGGCGGGGCCGCAACGATTTGGGTCAGCACGATTCTGCTCATCGATTCAAAGCCACTGTATCACGAGCATCAGGTTGCGCACTGTGGCAGGCAGTTTCGCGGAAGCGCCGAACCTATTTCACGAATTCCGGCGATTCGCCTTTGTCCCAGGGATCGTAGGTTTGTGCGAAGAGAATTCGTTCATCAATCGGCGGATGGTCGTAGAACCAGATTTTCACGGCGGTGGAGGGCGCGGGTTCCGAGAGATCGATTTCACCCAAAGTCTGGAAGCTTTGGGCGGCCACCTGTGGAGCGTCGGGCACGATTCCGTGCACTACCTCGAGCCCGTACTGATCGGCCTGATGCTCGAGATGGCGGCTGTAGGCATTGTCGATAGGCGTGAAAAGAAAATTGAAAATCACGATTGCGAAAATCAGTACGGGCAGGGAGGCCCAGTCATCCGGGCCTCGAATTTGCCACGTCGCGCCGAATCGCCGCAGCGCCCAGCGCAACGCATGAAAGCCGGCGAAGAGAAAAGCGAGCAGAAGGCCGGCACTGAAAAGAATGCCATCGCGAATGTGGTGGAGCACGTAATGACCCATCTCATGTCCAAAGACAAAGAGAATTTCAGGCGTGGTCATCCGTGCGATGGTGGTATCCCACACCACCACGCGCTCGGACGCCCCGATGCCGGTGACATATGCGTTCAAGCCATTCAGTTTGGAACTCGCGTTCATCAGATACATACGCGTTTCGGGAATGTTTTGCCCCGCGTGCTGGACTACTCGTTCGAGAGCGGCGGCGAGCTGAGGATCGTTGGCCGCCAGCGGAGTGAATTGGAAGAAGAGCGGCTCAATCACGAGCGGCTCGACAAAGATCAGGAACACCAGAATGGGGAGTGAGGCGAGCCAGGCGTAGAACCACCAACGCCGCGGGCTGCGGCGCACCAGGGCATAAAAGAGCCACACCAGAAGGTCGCCAGGACTAGCGCGATGACGCCACCCTTGAGTGCGTCCCAAAACCAGGAAGCCCAGCCTTGCACCGATTGCGCATAGTAGCGCTCCAACCAGTGGCTGGCCGCGGTACCCGGGAGGCTTATGAGTCCGAGCAAAACGAAAAATGGCCCGGCAAAAAGAACAGCCTGAAAAAATCGCATATCCGTGATGCGCTCGGCCCAATCGCGCAGCCGCGGTGCCACGCCTAGCTGAATCAAGAGCGCGAGTGCCACGGTGGTGAAAAGAAAATCGAGGAAATAGAGCTGGTGGCGCGAGTGTGCGTAAGCGATGGCTTGAGCTTCCTTCTCCGGGGGAAGCTTATAGGCTTTGGGCTGCTCGGTAGGAGCCGGGGTTTCCGTGCCTTGAAGTCCGGACACAAAAACACGGGCCTCGGGTGTCACTGCGGCAGCTAAGCGCGTAGCCAAACGCATAGAGCCCGGCGCCAACGGAATGACGGAGGCAAACAGGCTCAAGGCACACAATTTGTAGAAATCCACCCATGCTGAGGGCTCCCCGGCGGCCCGAAGGCGCGCGACAGCGGCAAACGCTTACCGTCAGCGTGCTTGTTGCCGTTGGGGGCGGGGTTCGGAAGAAGCCGGAACGATATCTTTCATCCGCAGATAGGTGACGATGTTTCCGTAAATCTCGTTGTTGTGGGCAAAATTGAGAATCAGCAGAGCCATCCGCAGATTGCGAGTTTGACGGCCGCTTTCCTGGGTGATGTCGACCATTTCCAGACCAGACGTATCGGTGAGGGAAGAATACACGCCGTCGCAATAGGCAAAGGCATCGTTCAAAGCTTTAAGGAACTCGGCCTTGGTGTTCAGCTTTTCGAGATTATTGCCTGCGTTGGGATTCTTTTCGCCTTTGGCCTGCGAGCACCATAGAAAATTGTAATCGGCGATATGGCCGATCTGCTGGCCGAACGTGCGCACTTCCTGCTGCGTTCCAGGGCGCATGCCGTAATTCTCTTCCGGCATTTTTTCGGCGGATCGCACGATCACGTTGCGGTTGCCCGTGTAGGCGTTGCGCAGCCAGGTGGACAATGGATTGGCGGGATTCGCGCCGGATTGCTCGCCGGTCTGAGCTACAGCAGGGATTGCCAGCAGAGATCCAAATAGGACGGCAATGAAAAGCTTTCTCACGATCATGTCCTCCTAGCGAAGCGATTGGGGCTCGCGCGCGGGCGCGGCAAACTTAAGCTTATACCACAAGGTTTAGAAATGGCCGGTTGTGCGGGTGCCTTGAGAAACTTGCGCCAGGCTATAGAGGCCTGACCTGAAATGGGGATTTCCACAGCTCGGCAAATATACCACTACATATAGTATGTTTATTGTTGACGCCGCAATCGAGCCCGCGCAGAATCCCTCCACGGTATACGGCCAGCGTTCGATTCGAGATCAGAGGAGGCAGGCGTGCGCTATTTGCCCGGATGGACTGTGCAGTGCATCAATGCGGAGTGCCCGGCCCGTGGCCATTGGCTGCGCGCCGATGCGGCGCCCGAGGATCATTGCAGCAATTGTGGGGAGCCGCTGCACAACGTTCCGCCGCCGCTCGGTCCGCAACTTAGACTGAGGCCGCGTCCCCTGACCACCTACAGGCCCAACCGGCGCGCGCGTTAGCGCGCGGCTGCGCAACCTTCGCTTCGTTTTGCCCGCCAAAGCTGTCTCTCGCCGCTACTACGAATTGATGAGGAATGAGGCGCCCGAAAATTATGAGCGGCCGGTGGGGGGACCGGCCGCTCGTGGCATGGGGTTTGGAAGGAATATGCCAGACGCAACCTGCGGCGGTAGCCGGCGAAGCCGGCTCAGGAGTCTCAACGATAAGGGCAGGTTACCGTGAGGCCCGCGCCATCGCATATCACGTCGAACACGCGTATATTCTCGGTCCCAGGGCGTTGCAGGTCTATGGGCCAGCAGGACCACTATGGCGGTACTTCCGTACTTACGCCTAAGCAACAGAAAACAAATGGCTAAGCGCCAACATCGCGAGATTTAAGTAAAATCGAATACGTGGCGGCCCTTATCCCCCGTTCCGACCATGCCGCGATCAAAGCCCAAGTGCTGGCGATTGCCGGGGAACTTCTGCGTGAATTAGGGAACGACACAACAATCGAACCTCTGCAGGGCTCGGAGAGCCTGGAGCAGGAACTGGGATTGGGAAGCATTGAGCGCGTGGAACTTTTATCGCGCATCGAGCGGAGCCTGGGCGCTTCTCCGCCGGAGCGGCGTGTCGCCGAAGCCAAAACGCTCGACGACATCATCACGGCAATTGCCGAACCTGCGGCAACAGCGGGGCTTAACGAAAGCGCGCCCGTTTCCGGTCGGTCCTCGAGGAGTTCCAAGAGCAATTCCAAAACGAGTCGCCATCCCGCCGGTATCGATGCCACCCACGGTCAGGCTGGGCTCCTTCAACGCGCCTGGGAAACGACATATGGAATTTATGCCGCGGGCCTTTTTTTCGTTTGGCTCCCGATTACCTGGGCGCTTGTGTTGCTGATGCCCAGAGGCCGGCCGGCCGCTCGAATGACTTCGGCTTCTCTCCGCATCTATTTCAGGCTGATCGGCTGCCGAATTCACATGGAAGGCGCGGAGCATGTGGATGCTTATGGTGCGTGCATCTACGTCAGCAATCATTCGAGCTATAGCGACGTGCTGGCAGTGATGTCGCTATTTTGGACAAATTATCACTTCGTGGCCAAGAGCGAAATCAACGACATGCCCTTCATCGGCACATTTCTCCGCAAAATAGGCCATTTCGCCTTTGAACGCAGCAAGCTGCGCGCGAGGTCGCGCCAGGTGGAGCAGATGGAGCAAGCTCTGCTTCGAGGCGAATCCATCTTCGTCTTCGCCGAGGGCACGTTTACCGCGCAAGCGGGCATACGTCCGTTCCAGCTTGGGGCGTTCCGGGCGGCGGTTAAGACGGGAAGGCCAATTGTCCCCGTGGCGGTGCGAGGGGCGCGCCGCTTCCTGCAGGACGGCACTTTCCTGCCTAAACCCAGCCGGATCACCATAACCGTTTGCCCAGCCCTGTTCCCGGCTGCGGAGCCGGCCGACCGCGAGTGGGCCGAAGTATTGCGGCTACGGGATGAAACACGGAGAATGATTTCCTTCCATGCGGGAGAGCCCCTGCTCGGCTCCGGCAAGCCTCAGCCAGGTAGTAACCCGCAGCCCCACCTTCCCGGTAATTCCTTGAAGATATAGTGTTTAAGCAAAGTCACAGAAAAAACGGCCGCGCTGCATCAATTCCTCCAGACCCGGCATCTATAGCTCTGTCTCTAAACATACATTCAACGTACATTCGAGGTTTTGGCTATGAATCGCAATTCTCATTCTGAAGATATCGTAGGAGTTCGATACACGGGTTGGGCTGCTTTGAACCGGGATCCCCAGGAAGATCTGGTGGAGTTTGTCTGTCCGCATTGCGGGCGCAAGGGAGAGAAAGCGGCGCGCCGCGAGCGTTCCGAATATCGCTTCACAGACGGCTTCGTGCAGGACATGCAGGGGGAAGCAACCACGTGCAAAGCTTGCCGCAAGGCTCTCCATGTCGCTCCGGTAGTGCTGGTGCACGACCGCGACGAAAAGAGACGTTTTGAGGCCATCTTTGCTGGTTCGGAAGAACCGATTGCGGTCCCCAGCTAAAAAGAGAAGGCCGGATCTCGCCAGGAGATCCGGCCTTTGGCTGCGGGTAACGTCGCGCTTAGCTTTCCGCCCGTTAGCGGCGCACGTAAACGCCGATGTCAAAGCGGTCGTGATCCCAATCGGCATGGTGATCGCGGCACCATCTGCGCGTATCCTCCATGCGATCGCGATCCCGGGCTACTTGCCGGCTTTGCTCGCCATGGCGAGCCGCGTCGCGATCAAGTCTCGCACGATCCTCCTCAAGCCGCTTGTGGCAGTCGTCTGACCAATTCCGATCTGCCAAGGCGGGAACAGCCGCCGACGCCAATAGCAAGCCACTGCCGAGCGCGGTGGTGAGGATGATTCGACTCAAGAATTGCTTTCCTAACATGGAATTTACCTCCTATTTGAGACGCGGGCTGGCGTGAGTTAGCAGTTCTTTTGCTATCTCCGATCCAGAATGGACTACGGGCAGCAAATCGACTATGCGCGGATTACCTTAAGGGGTGGCGCGTGAAACACCCTGACCTACTCGTAAAAAAGCGTATCCGGAGCCATGTGGAACTCCTCGAGGCCACTGCGGATGCGATCGAAAGCCTCGTCCACGCTATCGGCAAACTGGAGAAGATTATATTCTCGCCGATTGATCGTGCCCCAGTTGACCATCTCCCGCCAGTCGATTACACGGTTCCAGTAACGGCGGCCGTAGATCAGGATGAGAATGCGGCGCTGCAGCTTGCCTGTTTGCATCAACGTGAGCATTTCCAACAGTTCATCCATGGTGCCGAAGCCACCGGGGAAAACGATGAGCGCCTTGGCCAGCTGCGCGAACCACAGCTTGCGCATGAAGAAATAATGGAACTGAAAATTGAGCCCGGCACTGATGTACTGGTTTGGCCATTGCTCGTGCGGCAATTCAATGCTCAGTCCGACGGTTTTGCCTCCCGCCTCAACGGCACCGCGATTGGCGGCTTCCATGATGCCCGGACCGCCTCCGGAACAGATTACAAAGCGCCGGGGATGCTCCCCGAGGGTGAGCGACCAAGTGGTGATGCGGCGGGCAAGTTCCCTGGCCTCTTCGTAATAGCGCGACATCGAAACCGCGGCGCGGGCGTCGCGGAGGGCAATGCGCCGCTTGGGCGTCGGCTTGCCGCGGAGGTTTTTCAGGCGCCGCAGATGCGCCAGGGCGCGGTCACGCCCGAGAATGCGCGCCGATCCAAACATCACAATCGTGTCGCCAACTTCCTCGCGACGGAATCGAACAAGGGGATCGAGATACTCGGTGAGAATGCGCACCGGCCGCGCAGCAACACTCTCCATGAAGAGAGCATCACGATAGGCGGGCTGCTGCGGCGTTTGACGACGGCGAGTCATGAACCCTCCCGGGAAATGGACAACGCATCATTCTACGTAAGGCGTGAAAGCCAATCCAACAGGAGGGACCTTCGGGCGTCCAATCTAGTAAACTTGTAAGGGGCCGGAAGGCGTAGTCGAGCGGAGGCACCATGATGGGAACTATGGCACGGCACAGAACTCGGGGTCTTATTTCAATTTTCGCCGCAATGCTGGCCGGGCTGGCTCTGATTGCGGCAAGCGGTGCGCTGGCACAGGGCACTTCCGGGCCTATCGCGCCTAAGCCGGGCCAGGCACTTCAAAAGCCGCCGCAGGGGGCACAACAGAAACCGCTCGATCAGTCGATCCGCGTGCGCGTGAACCTGGTCAACACTCCAGTGGTTGTACGGGACGGTCACGGAGAGCTGGTTCTGGACCTGGACGAGAATAATTTCCGCGTCTTCGACAATGGAGTGCAGCAAAAGCTGGAAGGATTTGATATGGGCGGCGGGCCGCTTTCGGTGGTCATCGTGATGGAAACGAGTTCGCGTATTCAAGCGCTATTGCCGGCCCTGCGCCGCACCGGAGTGCTGTTTACCGAAACGGTCGTGGGCGAGAATGGCGACGCGGCGGTAATCGGTTACGATGACCAGATAAATCATCTGCAGGACTTCACCAGCGACCACGACGTCATCGACAAGTGCATCACCAACCTCCAGCCGGGCAACTCGGGGACGCGGCTCTACGACGCACTTTCGAGCGCGGTAGGCATGCTGGAGAACAGGCCGGCATCGCGACGCCGCGTGATCATCACCGTGGCCGAAGCGGTCGATTCCGGAAGCGAAGATAAATTAGGCCAGGTGTTGAGAGACGCTCAACTCGCCAATATCACGATCTACTCGGTGGGGCTCTCAACGACGGCCGCCGAGACGCGTGGCGAGCAGAAGAGCGGCGCGCCGTCATCGGCCACGCCTCCGGGGGTATTTGGACAGCCGCCAATTCCCGGAACACCGCAGACGCCGAGCACGGAGGCAACACGCAACGGCAATATCGACCTGATGTCGCTAGCAGCTTGGCTCGTGCAGCACGCGGAAGCGGCGGTCAAGGAGCGTCCGCTGGAAGTGGCTACGGCAGCGACGGGCGGAATGTATCAATCCACAGTCAAAGATGCTTCCATTGAAAAAGCGATTGACGAGATCGGCGGCGAGCTGCACGCGCAGTATACGCTGAGCTATCGTCCCACGGGAACCGACCCTAGCGGATATCACGAGATTCGAGTGCAAGTGCTGGATCGGCGGCCATTGATGGTACGCGCGAGACCGGGATACTACCTGGGATCGCCGGGGGCGTGAAGGGCCGCTTCGAAAGTTAAGGCGAATCTTCGCTTCACCACCACCGAACGCGCGCGACTTTCTTGTATTACGAACTCGCGCGCTCGATAGGCGTCCGCTGGGACCCCGGAATCGCCCAGCAATGACATCCGCTCTTATCGCTTGAAGCTTTCTCCGCTCAGGACTTCTCCGGTTCTTTCGTCCCGCCCGCCGATCCCGCGCCTGGAGTCGCGCCATTGCCCTCTACGGCGGTTTCTTCCTCGAGAATGGCAGCGGCGGCGGCAATCTCATCATCGCCTTCGAGACGCAGCAAGCGTACGCCCTGCGTGGAGCGCCCCGCCTCGCGAATCTCGTTGGCATGCACGCGGATGATCTTTCCGAATTCGGTGATGATCATCACGTCAGACTCTTCGCTGACCTGGAGGGTGGCAACCACCGGGCCGTTGCGGTCCGTGGTCTTCAGGTTGATCACGCCCTTGCCGCCGCGGGAGGTGATGCGGTATTCGGCCAGAGGCGTGCGCTTGCCGTAGCCTTTTTCGGAAATGGTCAACATCAGGGTAGTGAGCGAATCCTTGATGACTTCGTTTTCCAGTTCGTCCAGGTTTTCGGTCTCTTTCTTCGATTCCTTGCGGATAATCTCGAGATCGGGCTGCACGGCATCCATGCTGACCACGTAATCGTCCTTGCCCAGATCCATGCCGTTGACGCCGCCGGCTTGACGGCCCATGGCGCGGACTTCCGTCTCGCGGAAGAGGATGGCCTGGCCCCCGTGGCTGGCGAGAAATATCATTTGTTTGCCGTCGGTGAGTTTCACGCCAATCAATTCGTCCTTGGGTTCCAAATTGATGGCGATGATCCCGGACGGCCGTGGATTGCTGAATTCGGCGAGCTCGGTTTTCTTCACCGTGCCAGTGCGCGTGGCAAAAAAGACGTAGCGGCCGGTCTCTTCGAGGTTGCGCGAGGGAACAAGCGCGGTGAGGTGCTCGTCCTCCTGGAATTTCACCAGGCTGGTGATGGCCTTGCCGCGCGTGGCAGCGGCGGCCTCCGGGAGTTCGTAGACCTTGAGCCAATAGACGCGGCCCTTGGAGCTGAAGAGCAGAATATAGCTGTGCGCTGAAGCGATGAAGAGATGCTCGACGAAATCCTCTTCACGCGTGCGCGCGCCGATGCGCCCCTTGCCGCCGCGCGACTGATGGCGATAGACGTCCACGGGCGTGCGCTTGATGTAGCCGGCGTGGCTGATGGTGATGGCCATGTCGGTATCGGCGATGAGATCCTCGACTTTGATTTCCTCCACAGCGTCGACAATCTGCGTGCGGCGGGCGTCGCCGAACTTTTTCTGAATTTCCTGCAGTTCGGAAACGATCACCTGCTTTAGTTTCTTTTCGCTGCCCAGAATTTCCTTGAGCTCGGCGATCCTGGCTCGGATTTCGGCAAGTTCCTTTAGGATTTCGTCAATCGAGAGCCGGGTCAAGCGATGCAGCTGAAGTTCTAAGATGGCATCGATCTGGATATAGCTGAGGCCGAGGGGAACAGCCGTCTCGGCAATTCCGTATCTTTTCGCGTCGAGTTTGACGCCCTTGAGACTTTCCGTCTTCTCTCCCACCCCCGTGAGGATCGTGACGGATTTATTTTCAAAATACTCGTGCAAGTTCTCGCGTGCATTCGCACGGCTCGAAGAACCCCGAACAATCTTGATGACATTGTCCAGGTGATCGACCGCGATGCGATAGCCCAGCAAGATATGCTCGCGCTCTTCGGCCTTGCGCAGGTCGTAACGGGTGCGGCGAATCACGACGTCGCGGCGGTGTTCCAGGAAGAGCCGCAGGAAATCGAGCAAGCCCATTTCGCGCGGCTGGCCGCGGCTGATCGCCAGCAGGATCATGCCGAAGGATTCCTGCATCTGGGTGAGCTTGTAGAGGTGGTTGAGGACGAGCTGCGCTTCCTCGCCGCGCTTCACTTCGACCACGACGCGCATGCCTTCGCGATCGGATTCATCGCGCACGTCGGAGATGCCTTCAATTTTCTTGTTTTGCACAAGCTCGGCGATGCGCTCCACCAGGCGGGCCTTGTTGACCTGATAAGGAATTTCGGTGATGACGATGTTCTCGCGGTCTTTGCCTACCTGCTCGATAGAGGCCTTGGCGCGCATGATGAAGCTGCCGCGCCCTTTTTTATACGCTTGCTCGATACCTTCGCGGCCGGCGATGTACCCGCCCGTGGGAAGGTCAGGCCCAGGCACGAGCTTCATGATTTCCTTGAGCGAGGTATCCGGCTTTTCCACCAGCAAAACCGTGGCGTCGATGATTTCCTTCAGGTTGTGCGGAGGAATGTTCGTGGCCATGCCCACGGCGATGCCGCTGGCTCCATTGACCAGCAGGTTGGGCACGCGCGTGGGGAGCACCACCGGCTCGTGCTCTGTTTCATCGAAATTGGGAATGAAATCGACCGTTTCCCTGTCGATATCCGCGAGCAACTCTTCGCTGATGCGCGCCAGCCGCGCCTCGGTGTAACGCATGGCCGCGGGCGGATCGCCATCCACCGAGCCGAAGTTGCCCTGACCATCCACCAGCGGATAACGCATGCTGAAGGGCTGGGCCATGCGAACCAGGGCGTCATAAACGGGCGCGTCGCCATGCGGATGAAACTTGCCCAGGACTTCGCCAACGATCTTGGCGCACTTGCGGTAGGCCCGCGTGGAGGTCAGGCCCATTTCGTGCATGCCGAAGAGAATGCGCCGGTGCACAGGCTTCAGGCCGTCGCGCACGTCGGGCAGGGCGCGCCCGATGATCACGCTCATGGCGTAGTCGAGATAGGACTTCCTCATCTCGGCTTCGATATCCACCGGAACGAACGCGGCCGGCGTTTTTTCGTCTGCCATTTGCTGGCTTCCTTTCTAGGTTGACTTCAAAATCTAACGTTTTCTGCCGGCGCGTTCGAGGGCGTAGGTCTTTACCGCTTCTCGTGCGGCCGCGCTACTGGCAAATCGCTGGGCGGCAAAATGCATTTCAAGCTCGGCGAGAAGCGACTCCCGTTCATCATCGTCTTCCAAAGAGATGGCTATGCCGTGCTCGTTATCGGGCGCGCTGACTTCCACAGCTCGAAAGCCCGAGCATACCAGTCCACGCAATCCGGGAGTCGTCTGCCAGGTCAACTGATGAATCATCGAGCCTCAGATGTCGAGGTTCTGGACGTCGAGCGCGTTTTCTTCGATGAATTTGCGGCGCTCTTCGACGTTTTCGCCCATGAGCGTGGTGAACATCTTCTCCGCCTCGACCACGTCTTCGAGCTTCACTTTCAGCAGCGTGCGGGTCTCGGCGTTCATGGTGGTGGCCCAAAGCTGATCGGGATTCATTTCGCCCAGGCCCTTGAATCGCGTGATGGTGAAATCTTTCTTGGCGTCCTCGAGCACGAAGGCGAGGACCGCCGCGGCATTTTCCTTGGTCACTTTGTCACCGTTGCGCGCAACCGTGAAGGGCGGCTTATCCGAAGCCGAGATGGCACGGCTGAGGGTGCGCAACCGTTTCACATCGGGCATCGACGCAAGCGCCCAGTTGATTCGCGCCGAGTGGCCCGAGCCATCGCCGAGCACGATTTCGTGCAAGCTGTGCTCCTCGTCGTAGGAAAGCTTGGCTTCCATTTTTACTTTGGCCTTCTCGATGGCTTTCAGCAGCTTTTCGAGGGCCTTCTTATCCTCGAAATCGGCTTTCTTTTCGAGATCGCTCTCCGCCACCAGATCGACGAGGGCCCGTTCCCGGAGGCGCCTCAGCAATTTGGCCGCGATCTGATCGTATTCCTGCACGTTGAGAAGAAACGTGGTGAGCGCGGCGCCTTCGAGCGAGACGCCTTCTTTGGCCTTGACGATGTGATCTTCGGTAGCGCGCCGCATCAGCTCTTGAGAAAACTCGCGTTCGTCGCGGATGTAGCGGTCCATCTTGCCGCGCTTGACGCGATAGAGCGGCGGCTGGGCGATATACACATGGCCACGCTCGATGAGCTCCTTCATGTGGCGGAAGAAAAACGTCAGGAGCAAGGTGCGGATGTGGCTGCCGTCTACGTCGGCGTCGGTCATCAGAATGACCTTGTGATAGCGCAGGCGGCTGGCATCGAAGTCGTCCTTGCCAATTCCCGTACCGAGCGCGGTAATGATGGCGCGGATTTCTTCGTGGCCGAGCATCTTGTCGTAGCGGGCCTTTTCCACGTTCAGAATTTTGCCCTTGAGGGGCAGAATGGCCTGATAGCGGCGGTCGCGGCCCTGCTTGGCCGATCCGCCTGCGGATTCGCCCTCGACGATAAACACTTCGCATTTGGCGGGATCGCGCTCCTGGCAATCGGCGAGCTTGCCGGGCAAACCTCCAGAATCCATGGCGGACTTGCGGCGAGTGAGCTCGCGCGCCTTGCGGGCGGCCTCGCGCGCTCGCGCGGCGTCAATACACTTGCCGATAATGCGGCGCGCCACGGTGGAATGCTTGTCGAAATATTCGCCGAGCCGGTCGTTGACCATCTGTTCGACCTGGCCCTTGATGTCGCTATTCAGCTTGCCTTTGGTCTGGCCTTCGAACTGAGGCTGCGGCAGCTTTACGGATACGACGGCGATCAGGCCTTCGCGAACGTCATCGCCCGTAATGGAGACGCTGTCTTTCTGTTCCCGGAGCATGCCCGCGGCACTGGCAAAATTATTGATGGAGCGCGTGAGGGCGGAACGGAAGCCGGAAAGGTGCGTGCCGCCATCGACCGTATTGATGGTATTGGCGAACGAAAAGACGTTTTCCGCGTAGCTATCGTTATATTGCAGCGCGATCTCCACTTCGACGTTATCGCGTTTGCCTTCGATATAGATCGGCGAATCATGTAGCGTGGTCTTGCCGCGGTTGAGGTGCTTGACGAATTCCACGATGCCGCCGGTAAAGCGAAACTCGGTGGTTTTGTCGCTGCGTTCATCCTGCAGCGTGATCTTCAGCCCCTTGTTCAGGAAGGCCAGCTCACGCAGGCGCTGCGCGAGGATGTCGTAGCTGAAATCGATCTTTTCGAAAATAGTGGAATCGGGGTGAAAAGTGATCTTGGTGCCCGTTTTGCGCGTTTTGCCGGTAACAACGAGCTTCGATTTAGGAACTCCGCATTGGTAAGACTGTTCCCAGACTTCGCCATCGCGCCAGATCTCCAGATCCAGCCAATCGGAAAGCGCATTCACGACCGAAACGCCTACGCCATGAAGACCGCCGGAAACCTTATAGGTGTCGCTATCGAATTTTCCGCCGGCGTGCAGAACGGTCATGACCACTTCGGCGGCGGGCTTTTTCTCCGTGGCGTGCATGTCTACGGGAATGCCGCGGCCGTTATCGATCACCGTGACGCTGTTGTCATCGTGAACGACGACATTGATCTCGTCGCAGTAGCCGGCCATGGCTTCGTCCACCGAGTTATCCACCACTTCCCAAACCAGGTGGTGCAAACCCTGCTCTGTGGTCGAGCCGATATACATCGCCGGGCGTTTGCGCACGGCCTCGAGATCGCCCAGGACTTTGATCGAGGTGGCGTCGTACCGATGGCCCGCAGCTTTGCCGGTCACCGTCTCTTTCTCACCCATATTGTGTGCGTCTCCTGACTAACCGTGGAGGGGAAGGCTGCCGCGGAACGGATTCTTTCCGCCCTAACGTGCAATCCTGGTGTCGATTCACGAACCAGAGGCGCTGCTCCATCCCGTCCGGATTTTCGTTATACGAAAGCGGACGCGGCGAAGACTTGTGTTTGGCCCGACTGCCCCCTCGTTCTCGCGCAAACGAGACTGCCCGGGCGCAGATCAGAGCCAGAAATGCCGTTCCGGAAGACCCAAAACTCGTGTGAATACCAGAACTGATTTTACGCTATTGGGGGACTTTTCTCAAGCCTTTGGGAGATTATTTATTTAGTGTAAGTCTTTGCTGGTCATAGCATTACACCGGCATCATTGATTGATCCACAGCGACTGGCACTGCGGCTGGAGAATAGAATTTGCCGGCTCAAAAAGAGGGGAATTCCTTAGCGCAAAAGCTAGATGCGCATGGGCATGATGATGTAACGGTAGCGGTATTGATCGTCCGCCAAGGGCACCAATTGACCGGCAGACTGCTCGTCCTTCAGCTCCACACTGATGGGCCCGTCAGGAGCGGCAGCGAGAAAATCGAGCAGATACTGGCCGTTAAAGCCGATGGTGATGGGGTCGCCCTGATATTCTTTTTCAATATTCTCGGTGGCTTCGCCGTACTCGGGACTGGAAGCAGAGAGTTCCACGCCTTCCTGGCTAACGGAGAATTTCAGGGCGTGAGAACGCTGGTCTGCGAGCTGCGAAACGCGGCGGACTGCATCATTGAATTCATTCCGTTCCAGAACGATTTTTTTGTTGTTATCGCGCGGCAGAACGGCTTCGTAGTTGGGAAACTGACCGGTAAGGATGCGGGAGATCAGCAGGCGCGACTCCACCTGAAAGAATAAATGGCTATCATCCCGCGCAAATTCAATCTGGCCGTTTTCTCCCGCTTCGCTGGCGAGCCGCTGGATTTCAGCCATGGCCTTTTTGGGAATCAAGGGACGCGTCTCGTTCGATAGCCCGGCAAACGAATGGTCGGTTTCGGCAAGGGCCAGGCGGTGACCGTCTGTTGCAACCATGGCGATCGTATCGGGCTTCAGGGTCAGTTGTGCGCCGTTCAACGTGTAACGAGACTCTTCCATGGAAATGGCAAACGCGGTTCTGGCAATGAGCGAGGAAAGAATGGCCGCGGGTATGGTCACGAGCGGATGCGGAAATGTCGGAATGGCCGGAAAATTGTCCTTTGCCATGCCCACCATTTTGTAATTCCGCCGGTCGGAAGTAATTTGCACCCAGTGATTCTCCAGCAGCCGGAAACGAATCTCGCCTTCAGGCAATAGGCGCACCAACTCAAGCAGCTTTTTCGCGGGGATCGTGCCGGCGCCTTCTTTTTTTACCTTTGCTTCGCACGAGGTACGAATGCTGAGCTCGAGATCGGTAGCGGTCAGGGTGACGCGATTGCCCTGGGCTTCGCACAAAAGGTGCGAAAGGATGGGAATGGTCGTCTTTCGCTCGACGACGCCCTGAGTGAGATTGAGTTCGCCGAGCAGGTCGTACTTTTTAACCGTAAATTCCATCTACGATTTCCTCCGCGGAATACCACGGAATTCAAACCGGCTACTGTACCCTGTTTTACACAAGGGATAAAGATAGTAGTAGTAGTCGTACACGCAAAACGGAGGATATCGGTCGAAAGGCCATCGTTTAAGGACCATACACTGTGGACGAAATCGCGCGTTTTGATTGCGGCCAGTGGAAAACGGGCGCTTCCGACTGGCGTGCCGCGGAAGCTTCCACAGCGGTGCTAGAAGCGCCCACATCCTTTGCACACACTTTTCCACGGCGTATCCAGGGCGGGAAGGCGGGGCAGAAAGTGAAACGCGAGGGAGAAAAAGCCAGCGAAAGGGAAGCACTGGCAAGAAGGGAGCGCGAACTCGTTAGCCCAGTGTATCCAGCAGCCGGCTGATGGTGCGATTCAAATCTTTGTCGTTGCGGCGAAGGTTCTCGATCTTATTGATCGAGTGCAGGACCGTGGTGTGGTGTTTGCCGCCGAATTGCTTTCCGATTTCCGGCAGGGAGGCCGAAGTCAGTTGCTTCACGAGATACATGGCAATCTGGCGGGGGAAAGAAATGGCCTTGGCGTTCGAACGCAGCTTGAGATCCTGATCCCTCAGGCCGAACTGTTCGCCCACGCGCTTCTGGATTAATTCGATGGTTACTTTCTTTTCTTGAGTGGCGATGATATTGCGCAAAGCTTGTTGCGCCGTCCCGAGGTTTACGGGAGCGCCGGTCAGAGAAGCATAGGCGACGAGCCTGGTCAGCGCGCCCTCCAATTCACGTACGTTGGATTTGATCGAGCGCGCGATGAACTCCGCGACGTCATCGGCCAACTGGAAGTGCTCGGTCTCGGCTTTCTTCTGGAGGATGGCAATCTTGGTCTCGAGATCGGGGGGCTGGATATCGGCGATCAGTCCCCATTCGAAGCGCGAACGCAAGCGTTCTTCGATCGCGGCGATCTCTTTGGGCGGGCAATCCGAAGACAGCACAATCTGCTTTTGCAGATCGTGCAAGGCATTGAACGTATGAAAAAACTCCTCCTGAGTGCGTTCTTTGCCGGCGATAAACTCGATGTCGTCGACCAGCAGAACGTCCACGGAGCGGAAGCGGTCTCGAAAAGTGATCATGCGATCGAAGCGGAGCGAATTGATCACTTCGTTGGTGAATTTTTCGGCGCTGATATAGGTGAGCCGGAGGCCTGGGTTCCGCGCTTTCACCATATGCCCGATCGCCTGCATCAAGTGGGTCTTCCCCATCCCCACGCCGCCATAGAGATAGAGGGGGTTATAAGCCTTGGAGGGCGCCTCGGCGACGGCCCGCGCGGCTGCGTGGGCGAACTGATTGGAGCCGCCAACGACAAACGTGTCGAATGTATAGCGAAGGTTGAGCTGATGATCGGGAGCGTCAAAATCGAGTCGCGTTTGCTTAATCGGCGAGGTGGCGGCCGGTACAGGCTCCGGCTCGCTGCAAACGAAATTGAGTTGCACGTCCGGCATGCCCACTTCCACCAGTACGGCCTGTAGCAGCTCGCCGTAGGTTTCGGTCAGCCGCTTTCGAAAGGGCCGGGAAGGAACGCGAACGACGACCGTGCCGTTATCGGCGCCCTCCTGTTTGGTGGGGAGAAACCAGGTGGCAAAACTATGCGGGTTAACCCGCCGTTCCATGTGCTGCAGAATTTTTTCCCAAGAAGTCATGTTTGTAAGCCGCAATACGCAGGTAGAGTATTTCCACAGGGTGTGGAAATACTGTGGAAATACCGCCCCAGCGGCAAGCCACCATTTGAATGTTTTGACCTAGGACTCCGGCCTAGAGTTCCCCTGGGTTGCCAGTGTCGCGAGGCTGGCCGGGAGTGTCACAAGACCATCGCGTGTATCACCGACGAGGACAGATTGTCCATGAAAGCTGCTGTGCGCGGCAAGAAGAAAATCGCGAAGCATACAGCGAACGCTGCACAGGAGATGCACAGGATTTCCACAGGCGCAAAATCACACTGCTGAAAAAATTCGCTTGGATCGCGTTGTCGTGGAGCCGAATCATTCGGAGCGATGAACACTGGCGGAGGACCGCGCGAATTCGTAAATTCCAAGCGGATCGTTACTCAGCAGCAAGTGGTCTTTTTCCACGAGGATCGAATTGGGAACCATGCGAATGGCGTAGGTGGTATAGATGCGATTGCTGGCCGTAATGTTATCGGCGTTATCGAAATGGATCAACAGGTTGCCAAGGGCCAGCCAGAATTCCTGGGTTTCGGGATCCATTCCGAAGGCGGAGATGATCTCGTGGGGATTAACCGGCTTTCCGGAGCCGGCCCGAGCGATCTCCTGGCGGGCAGACTGGGCCATGGGTTGGAGATCGAGCGTCGTGAGAGATAGTTCGTCCAGCAAAAGGCCCGACGCCGAATCGTACTTTCGCACCGTCGGCTCCGGCAAATAGCGGAAGGCAAAGTAGAGGTTGCCCGCTTTATCCGCGGCCAGATGCCCGGCATTCAGCCGGTGATTGAGTTCGGGGTCGTCACTGAGGTCCTCCATTTCGCCAAATTCGCGCAAAAGCTTGCCCTGCAAATCGTAGACGGCAATCAGACGATCCGCATTGGCGCTGCAAACGGCAAATTGATCGTGTGGCAGAGCGACGATTTGGGTTGGTTCAGGAACAAGAAAATGTGCGACGAGCGTGCCGGATGCGGTGTAAACGCTGACGGCATTGGCGCTTTGGTCAGCGATGTACACGCGGCCGGACGTATCGAGATCCAGCGCACTGGGGGAAACGACCTCGCCGGGCCGAGGTTGCGCGGGAATGTGGCGCAGTTCTTTTCCCCGCGAGTCGAAAATCAGCACGGCAGGCGAGGGAGGCGGAGGAGCCTTAGAAGCTGTGAAGGACTTCACAGGCGCGGCCGGAGGAGGCGGAGGCGGCGCCAGGACATAATACGAACCGTCGGGGCCGCGGCGAACGGCTCGGAAGCCGGGTCCGATGTAACCGAATACGCGCCGGGTCGCGTCCAGCGTCGGGTCTTCCTGAGCCTGGAGGAGGGGTGCACAAACGATGCCCGCACTTAACGTAGCGAGAGCAAGCACGCGGATTTGGGCGATACGCTTCATTTCTCGGACGATCTATATAATGCGGCAGTGGGTCCCTTGGGTTGCTCCCGCGGGCCTCATCAACGCTCCAAACGGTAGCGGCGCCGCGCCACCGAAACTGCCTTGCCGCTGACGGAATCCACCTCGAAGAGTAAGGCGTTCATCTGGATATCGTCAGTAGCGACCTCAAAACGCACCGGCATTCCGTCCAGAAACCTCTTAATGATCGCGCCTTTCTCCATGCCGATCACCGAATCGTGCGGCCCGGTCATACCGACATCCGTGATGTAGGCGGTGCCGCCCGGCAGGATTCGCTCGTCGGCGGTGGCCACGTGGGTATGCGTTCCGATCACAGCCGATACGCGTCCATCGAGATACCAGCCCAGGGCCAGTTTTTCGCTGGTGGCTTCGGCGTGTATGTCCACGACGATGACCTTGGTTTCCGGCGGCAGCCTGGCTAGTTCACGGTCGGCGGCGCTGAAGGGATCATCGTTAGACGCCATGAAGATGCGGCCCTGAAGGCAGAGAACGGCATAGGGTGTCCCCTGGCGCGAAGTGCCGCAGAAAAGGCCGCTGCCGGGGCTGGCCGCAGGGAAATTGGCGGGGCGCAGCAGTCGGGGTTCGCGCGGAATGAAGTCTAAAATCTCTTTGCGGTCCCAGATATGATTCCCGCCCGACAGGACCTCGATTCCCGCGGACAGCAATTCCTCGGTAAGGCGGGGGGTAATGCCGAAACCGGACGCCGCATTCTCCCCATTGGCGATCACCAGGTCGGCCTGCTCATTCGCAACAATGTCTTCCAGGCGTTCGAGCACGATACGCCGGCCGGGCGAACCGACAATGTCGCCAATAAACAAAATGCGCATGGATTTATCGGTGGAAGGAGCGGTCCACTTCGCCGTGTGGAGCTAGATCCTGAACCTCTGTTATAAGGTGGGCGCCCTGCGCCGGCCTTTAGGCTTTCCCGCCGCCGAGACATGCCCGGCTACGGGCCATGCGCACAGGCCGTCTGACCCGGGCACCGCAGAGATCCAGCATTGGTTCAAAAGATCTTCGCACCAAGCACGCGCGTTGCAGGCCTACTCCTCGACTATTCTAGCGGGCCAATGGCAACCGTCAAACCGAATTCGGCCTGGGCGTTCTTGCGAGGCTTATGCGGACTGCTGAAGCGCGCGATCGATCAGCTTGAGACAGCGTTGGGCACTCTCGCGCAAGGCCGCATCGTTCTTCTCCCGGCTCTGCCGCAGAGTGTGCAGTTCGTCGGCAATGGACAAAGCTGCCAGCACGGCCACTTTAACCGAGTCCACGGCTCCGGTGCCCCGGGCGATCTGGCGCATGCGGAGATCCACGTATTTAGCCAGCTGTTCTACGTAGGCGGGTTCGAGGTCCCCAGCGACGTTGTAAACCTGATCGTAGATTTCGACTTTCATGCGTACGGCCTCCCAGCGAACGGCTACGCGGCTGGTCGGCGCCAATTGTGCGACATCATGGCGAAGTTGAGCAAGGCTGTTCATCGCTTCGCAAAGCGAGGGGATTCGGGAAGCGAGGGGATTCGCAAAGCGAGGGGCTACCCAACGGATAGGTCAGGCGGTGCGTAGTGCCGCGCCCAGCTTTTGTTCCAATACCGAAATGATCCGCGAGGAAAAATCACTGAGCTGCGCTTCGGTGAGCGTGGCGTCCTGGCTTTGAAACGTGACGCGCACCAATAATGAGAATTTTCCCTGCGGGACGTGTTTACCTCGAAAGAGATCGATCGCCTCGATGGAAATGACCTCCGCAATCCCCAGGGACATAATTGCCTCGCGCACGGCCGCGAAGCTGGTGCCGTCGTTGAGAGTCAGCGAGAAATCGCGCTCGACGGCCGGGAAGCGCGAGATGGGCTGATACTTTCGCGCCGTCGCGAGCGAAGTGGTAGCGGATCGAAGAAGGGCTCGAGGGACAATTCCGCGAGAAAAACATCCTGACGTAACTTGAACTTGTCAGCTACCCGTCGCGGCGAGCTCTCCGGCCGCGCCGACGAGCGGCGCCGCCAGTGATGGTCATACGCTGAAGCTCTCGCGGCTGCCCGCACCGTCGAGCCCAAAGTATGTTGTGGGCGTCGAGAATTTCGCCTGCTCGAGCGGGATGCTGCCAGGGAAGCGTTTCAGCCATTCCAGCCAAAGCCGCCGGCAAGCTCACCGATCTGGTCGAGATCGCCTTTGAGGTCGGCGAAGACGTATTCCCGAGGCGATTCGGCGACTCCTTTTTCACGCGCCAAACCGGTTGCGCCGATCGTGACGATGCGAATTTCTTCCGGCGCGCCATCCCTTAGGCGATAAGCACGGCCGATTTCAAAGAGGCGCAAACTGCGCTGCCCGTGGTTCAAGTTCCAGGCCAATGCGTGGGCCATGCTTACCAGGCCCGTGGAACGCAGCAGCGAGGCATCTTCGGCAAGCGGATTTGCCACCCGCGCAGGCACTGCGCCCGCGGGCCGAAAGAGCGCGTCTTCCTCTTCGTTGACCAGCGGAATGGAGACGATCTCGCGATAGCCCAGCCCGATCAGCCGTTCGCGCAGCCGGTCCTCAGCCTCGGCATGGGGCAATCGTGCTGCCGGCTGTTTCGACGCGTGGAGGCGTGGGGGAAATTTATCCAGTCCATAATGCCGCGCGACCTCTTCGATCAGGTCGACTTCGCGCGTTACGTCCTGGCGCCAGGAAGGCTGAAAGCAATGCCATCTTGCGAGCGGCGAATCCACGGCGTGGGCTTCGCCGCCACGCCGGGGAGCGAAGCCCAGCGCCGCCAGGATCGCCTCGATCTCTCCGCCGGGCACATCAGCTCCCATCACACGCAACAACTCTTTGCGCGAAAGATCGAGCGCCAGGGGTTCTCGGCGCGCCGGATAGACGTCCACGACGCCGGTAAGAATTTCGCCTCCGGCCAATTCGCGAATCAGCCCGGCACAGCGCCGCGACGCCATCTCCGCCATTTCCGGATCGGCTCCGCGCTCGAAACGAGTGGACGCCTCGGTACGCAGCCCCAACGCTTTGGAGGCACGGCGAATGGAGATCGGATCAAACCACGCAGCTTCCAGGAGCACATTGCGCGTCGCGAAGCCGATCTCCGTTTCCGCGCCGCCCATAATTCCGCCGATACCGACGGCGCGAGACGCGTCGGCAATGACGCAGATATCCGGCGAGAGAGCGCGCTCGATGCCATCGAGCGTGCGGATCTTTTCGCCGGGACGCGCACGGCGAACGATAATGCGCCGTTCTGCCAGTAGATCCAGATCGTAGGCGTGCATGGGCTGGCCGAGCTCGAGCATCACGTAGTTGGTGGCGTCCACCACGTTGTTGATGGAAGCCTGCCCAAGCGCCTCCAGGCGCTGGCGCAGCCAATCGGGCGAAGGCTGCACCTTCACGCCGCGCAATATGCGTGCGGTGTACCTGCCGCAAAGGTCGGGGCACTCGATTTCGACGCGGGTAGCGCGCGCGGCGCTCTCGCCGCCTTCCGGCAAAGCTACGGAAACGGGCTTCAACTCATTTCGCCCCAAGGCGGCCACTTCGCGAGCGACGCCGTAATGCGCGAGGCAATCCGGGCGATTAATGGTGAGGTCGAGATCGAGGAGCGGGCCGGCAGAAGTTTCGGATACTCCTTCCACGGCGATTCCGGCCAACGACAGCCGTTCACGCAACTCTCCCGGCGCAAAGGGAACTGTCACAAACTCCTTCAACCAGTCGTAAAGGATTTTCATCGAGCGTCAGGACATTTGTGCGTCAGGGAAATTGCCGCAGGAAGCGCACATCGTTTTCAAAGAAGAGCTGCACATTATCGATACCATATTTCAGTTGTGAAAGCCGGTCGACGCCCAAGCCGAAGGCGTATCCGGAGACGCGCGTCGCATCGTAGTTCACAAAGCCATAGACGGCAGGATCCACCATGCCCGCGCCAAACAGTTCGATCCAACCCGAAAACTTGCACAGGCGGCAACCGCGGCCCATGCAGACAAAGCAAGTCGCATCCACTTCCACGGAAGGTTCGGTAAACGGGAAATAGCTGGGGCGCAGGCGCGTCTTGATCGCCGATCCGAGGAATTCGCGCACGAAGTATTCCACCGTGCCTTTGAACTCGCAGAACGTGATGTCGGTATCGACGGCAAGACCTTCCACCTGATGGAACATGTAGGAGTGCGTAACGTCGGGATTATCCCGGCGATAGACTTTCCCCGGCACGATGATGCGCACGGGAGGCTGCTGCCTCTCCATGGTGTGAATTTGCATAGGCGAGGTGTGCGTGCGCAGGAGATGGGGCGGCGATCCGGGGAGAAGATCGAGGTAGAAAGTATCCATGGTGTCGCGCGCCGGATGATGTTCCGGGATGTTCAGCGCCTCGAAATTGTAGTAAGGCGTTTCGATCTCCGGGCCCTCGACCACAGTAAAGCCGAGCGAAAGAAAGATGCGCTCGATTTCCTCGAATGTCTGCCGCACCAGATGGCGCGAGCCGATCGGGCGAATAACGCCCGGCAGCGAGAGATCCACGCGTTCACGGGCGAGCATAGCGCTTTCCGCGGCGGCGGTTATGGATTGCTGAAGCTGCTCGAGGCCTTGTTCGATGTGAGCCCTGAGCTCATTCAGATGACGGCCGACGACGGCCCGCAGTTCGGGCGGCGCCGGCTTCAGCCACTGTTCGGTGATCCGATTCAGCACCCCGGATTTACGGCCCAGCCAGGCGTCGCGCAGCGCCTTCCAGGAGGCCTCGTCGCGTATGGATGTTGCACCGCGGTCGAACTCCGAGAGCAGGGCATCGAAGCGGGCGGCGACCTCCGCGGAAGTCGAGACGCCCAACGCGGCCAGGGATTGTCGAGTGATATCCGCTACTTCGGGCATGCGAGTCGTAAGCGCGAGAGCTTACACCAAAGCGTTAAGTCCAGCCGGAACAGGTGCACTGAGTGGCGCATTGAGTTCGCCGGAAGCCCGTGATGATGTGGAATACCCGATGCTCAAGCCGGGGCTCCCGCTGCCTGCTTGGCCTGGGCTGCGATTTGGGCGAAAGCGGCGGCGTCTCGCACGGCAAGATCCGCCAGAATCTTGCGGTCGATTTCCACCCCGCCCGTCTTGAGGCCGTGCATGAGTTCGCTATAGGAGAGTCCATTCAATCGAGCGGCGGCGCCAATGCGCTGAATCCAGAGACGCCGGAACTGCCTCTTGCGAGCGCGGCGGTCGCGATAAGCATAGCGGTCGGCGCGATTGGCGGCTTCCTGGGCGGATTGGTAAAGCTTGCTTTTGGTAAGGAAAAAACCCTTCGTTCGGCGCAAATACTTCTTGCGGCGCGCGCGGCGTTTGGTGCCACGTTTTACTCTAGCCATCGCTATTTCTCCTGCGCGGAGAGCGCACGAATCGACGTGAGCCCGGTGCCGCCGATTTGCGCGGCTCCATACCAGCCGCGCGTGAGCCGGCAAGGCAGACGGCCAACGACAGTGTCGAGCGTCTCCACGGCGTGTTGAGGATTCGTCCCGCTGCGTTTAAGGCAAGCGGGACAATATGGCGGCGATCAACTCCACTAAAATTCGTCGATCGCAGCTATTGGCCGGCAGGCCCGCCGTGGCGGATAACGCGCTGCCTGGCACAAAAACATTCCAAAAGATCAGCCGTAAGGCAACATCCGCCGGACGTGGGCAACATCCGCCGGATGGACCTTCGCCAGCTTCTTCAGGTGGCGCATGCGTTTTGGCAGCTTGGTGCCCATCAGGTGCCGCTTGCCCGAATGCATGCGCAATATCTTGCCATTGGCCGTGATCTTGAATCTCTTCGCGGCTCCGCGATGTGACTTCAGCTTGCGTTTCTTTTGCTTTTTCGCCACTGAACGTCCTTTGCTTTAGGCTTGGCTCGAGCCCGCCGCTGCCGGAGGCCGAGCGGTCACTGCGCCGCCCTTCTTGGGCGCGAGGAGCGCCATCAGTATGTTGGCTTCCATGCGCGGCCCGAGCTCCAGCAATGCGTGATCGGCGATATCTTTCAGCAACCGCTCCATTTTCGCGCGGCCCACTTCCTGATGCGCCATCTCGCGGCCCCGGTGGAAGATCATGGCCTTCACTTTGTGCCCCTCGCCGAGAAACTTGATGATCTGATTTTTGCGCACTTGATAATCGTGCTCGGCGGTAGCCGGCCGGAACTTTACTTCCTTGAGTTGCGTACCCTTTTGGTGCTTGCGCTGCTCGTGCGCTTTCTTATTCGCCTGATATAGAAATTTCCCGTAGTCGGTGATTTTGCAGACCGGCGGTTCCGCATTGGGCGAGATCTCCACCAGGTCCAAGCCGCGCTCGCGGGCCACCCGCATCGCCTCAAACGGCTGCATTACGCCCAACTGCCCGCCGTCGTCATCGATTACGCGAACTTCGCGAGCCCGGATGCGTTCGTTGACCCGGGTGCGTTCTGTGGCTCGAAAACTTCGTTCAGCGATAAAACCACCTCCGCAGCGGCGCTTTAAGCGGCCGGTTGGGGCCGTACTTTGCAGCCCGACAGGGTCATGAAGTATAGCACGGTTGTCCGGGGCGATCATTCACGGGTTATTGCAGGAGCGACTGCCACACTTCGTGCCGTCGCGGCGTGCCGTCGCGGCGCCGGCCTGCTTCCATCCGATGCGCCGAGTGCCGTTGAGGGCACGCGAAACCTCTCGCTCAGCAAACTCACCAGGCACTGTATTCATTGGTATGGCGCGGTCCTGGGCGCGGATTGACACTCCGCAAGGTCGGTGGGAGAATCCACCCATTGTAGGGAGGTCTTCGCGATGTCAAAGTATTCATCCACATTGTTCGTACTGGCCTTGGTTCTTTTCGCGGTGTCGGCCCCGGTGCTTGCCCATCACGGCGCCTCGGCATATGACAATTCCACATTGACGACGCTGGAGGGGACCATTACGGACTTCCAGTTTATTCAGCCGCACCCGCTGATTTTTCTGGACGTGAAGGATGCCAACGGCAACGTCACGAAATGGTTCGTGGAGATGACCGCGCCCAATCACCTCGTTCACTATGGGTGGAGCGGACACAAGCTTCATGCGGGTCAATCTATTAAAGTCACCGGTCATCTTGCCAAGAACGGGACCAAAGTTCTCAATCTGCGTCAAATCTTCGATGCGGACGGGAAGGAAATTCCCCTCGGTCCTCCGCCGCAACCGGGCCAAAGCTGAGCCGGTGGAATTCGTCTCGCCCGCGCGGCGATTCGGAACAGTTCGAGGACATCCAGAAGGAGCTTGAGTTATGCCTCGTCGATTCCTGCCTTGGACCATCGCTCTAAGCGCCGTATTGGCCTGCTCCTGCGTATTGCTTGCTCAGAATGGCGCCAATCAGAATGGCGCCAATGGGGCAAAGACTCAGCCGGCCACGCCGAAATCCGGATATCAGGTGGCCAAGACCGCCTGGGGCGAGCCGGATTTTTCCGGCATGTGGGAACCGAAAATGCCTCCCAGCGCGCGCGAGTTTGCGGGCTATGCATTTATCTCGCATAAAGACGTTGTGCCGCTGATGACGCCCTGGGGAAAGCAGCAATACATGAGCACCAAGCCCTCCTGGGGGCCGCTCGCCACGCCGGACTCGACCGATCCCGTGAATCCGACCACAGGCAAGGAAATCGGCTGCTTCCCGACAGGGGTGCCGCGCATCTGGGTTCATCCATTTCCGACGAAAATCGTGCAGATTCCCGGCACGGTCTATTTCCTCTACGAGTTCAATCATTTCGTCCGCGAAATCTATACGAATGAAGGCCGCGAGCATCCCAAAGACGAAGATCCCTGGTGGATGGGACACTCGGTGGGCTGGTGGGAAGGCAATACGCTGGTCATCGATACGGTCGATTTCAATGATATGACCTGGATCGACCGCGCAGGTTTGCCGCATTCCGACAAGCTGCACGTGATCGAGCGCATTACCCGTCCGGAACAGAATAAGCTCCACGTGGACATCACCATCGATGATCCTAAGACCTATACGAAGACGTGGTCGGGATTCCGCGAGCTCGAGTTCGAGCCGAGCTGGCATGTCACGGAAATGATTTGCGAAGACAACGTCACCTTCAACGACCTGAAGAATCAAGGCAAAGAGCAGTAGGTATCAGGGAAATCTGAAAATCGAAGCGGCCCCGTCGGAATTGGGGCCGCTTTTCTTTTGTGGGGCTTTCCAGGTTTAAGACTTCGGCACCGCGGAGCGCGCGCTTTCCACGGGCTTGAACTGCTTGCTCAGCGCCAGCCCTTGCTGCTGATACGACGATCCAATCGCCTGGCCGTAAAGCTTCTCCGGCGCATTCGCCATTCTGTGATAGATCAGCCGCCCGATGATCTGCTTGTCTTCGAGCAAAAGCGGCACCTCGTGCGCGCGGACCTCGAGCACCGCCTTCGTGCCTTTAATTTCGCCTCCGGCGCCGTAACCAAATCCGGGATCAAAGAACCCGGCATAGTGGACGCTGAAATCGCCGATCGACTGATCGAACGGCTCCATCTCAGCAGCGTAAGAAGGCGGAACAGAAAAGCGCTCCTTTGAGGCCATAAGATAGAAATCCCCGGGATCGAGAACCACCCTTTTCGACTTCGGGCTGTAAATGGGAACCCAAAAATCGCGCGGGATCGTACACACGCACTTTGCTCAGATCGACGGGGGGACAATATCTTTTCGCTTTGTACGCGACGATGCTGGAGGTGTCGCTCCCCTCGAGATCGGTAGTCGTGCGCAAGCCTCGATCGATAATCGCTTGCTGATCTCCGCCCTGGCTGGACACAAGATTTTTCAGCCCGCGCTCGATCACTGCCTCCGCCGGTGCCCTCTCCGTTTTCGTAGTAGACCAGGCGTTCTTTCTCCGCTAATTGTTCGAGGACACCATCCGTGGACGGCGGATTTCCCCTGATGAAACGGAGTTGATTGAGCTTTGTTCCTGCGCTTACGACGATCGGAAAGGTTCGGGGCACGATCTCGACGTACAGATCGCCCGCATATCCTCTGAGGACTTGCTCAAATTCCAAGCCGCCGTCGGTGATGAGGCGCGTGAAAATATCCAGCCGGCCGGTGGTGCTCTTGGGATTTGCTTTGCCGCCAATATCTCGGGGCAGAGCGAGACTCTCGAGTAACGGCACGACGTAAACGGCGTTCGTCTCCAGCAACGTCGGACGGCTCAGGTCGTACTCGGCAATTTTCAGCTCGGCGATTTTGTTGCCGAGGGTAGAGGACCGGCCGGGAAGGAAACTGGCTTGAACGCGATAAGCGATGTTCCCGAGACGCAAATCCATCGATGCGGGCTGAATCTGATCATCGGGAATTGGGGTGGAGCAGCGAATTTTGCCATTCGCAATCAGTTCCCGGATCTCCTGCGAAGGCAGTATCCCGGTCTTGCGCTCAGAACGCCGCGTTTGTGGGAAAAGGCTCAAGCGTTACCTTTCTTCCGTTTCGGATTCTAGCACGTTGCAAACAGGAAGCCCGGCCGTGCCACTTGAGGAAAATTCCGGTTGCGGAAACTAAGTCACGCTGCGAGCGCCGACTTCGGCGCGGAGCTTAGCGAGAAAATCTGCGAGCGGCTGCGGGCCGAGGTCGCCTTTGCCGTGATGGCGCACGGAGACGGTGCGGGCTTCGGCTTCCTTGCCACCCACGACGGCCATGTAGGGAATTTTCTGCAGTTCGGAGTCGCGAATCTTGGCCTGCAATTTTTCGTTGCGATCATCGAGCGTGGCGCGAAACCCGGCCGCATTGAGTTCGGATGCGACGGTTTTGGCGTAGTCGGAAAACTTATTGCTCACCGGCAAAATCGCCACCTGCACGGGAGCAAGCCAAAGCGGAAAAGCGCCGGCATAGTGCTCGATGAGGATGCCGAAGAATCGCTCCACCGAGCCCCAAAGAGCGCGGTGAACCATCAACGGCTGATGCCGGCTGCCGTCTTCGCCGACGTACTCGAGGCCAAAGCGCCCGGGCAAATTGAAGTCGAACTGCACGGTCGTAAGCTGCCAGGGGCGGCCGATGGCGTCGATCAGTTTGACGTCGATCTTCGGGCCGTAAAACGCCGCTTCGCCTTCCATGCGCTTGAAGGGAATCTGCATGCGTTCGAGCGTTGAGGAGAGCGCGCGGGTGGCGCGTTCCCAATCCTCGCGGGAGCCCGCGTAATTTTCGGGATGCGTCGCGTCCCATTCCGAAAGCTCCACCTGGTAGCGCGAGAAGCCAAACGTCTTCATCACCGCGAACGCGAAATCGACGCAGGCCTCGACCTCGGCTTCGATCTGACTGGGCATGCAAAAAATGTGCGCGTCGTCCTGCGTGAAGCCGCGCACGCGCAGCAGGCCGTGCAGCACGCCGGAACGTTCGTAACGATAGACCGTGCCGAGTTCGGCCAGGCGCACCGGCAAATCGCGATAACTGCGCATGCGCGATTTGTAGATCAAGATGTGCCCGGGACAATTCATGGGCTTGAGCTGATACTCCGCGTTCTCCACTTCGATGGGGCCAAACATATTCTCGCGATAAAAATTGGTGTGGCCGCTGGTATTCCACAGGTCCAGCCGCATGATGTGTGGCGTGAAGACAAGCTGATAGCCGCGGCGCAGCAGTTCATCGCGCAGCCAGTCTTCCATCAGCTTGCGCACCAATCCGCCCTTGGGATGCCAGAAAATCAGCCCCGGCCCTGCTTCTTCCTGAATGCTGAAAAGATCGAGCTCCGGCCCGAGCCTGCCGGTGATCGCGGCGCTTGGCCTCTTCCAGGCGGTGCAGATATTCGTCGAGTTCCGGCTGCGTGAAAAAACACGCGCCGTACACGCGCTGCATCTGCGGATTGCCTTCCTGTCCTTTCCAGTAGGCGCCCGCCACGTTCATCAGTTTGAAAGCGCGAATGCGGCCCGTGCTGGGAATGTGCGGTCCGCGGCAAAAATCAATGAACTTGCCGGTGGTGTAAAAAGACACCATCGGCTCAACGGCTTTTTCCTCAACCAGCTCGCACTTGAATCCCTGGTCCCATTTCTTGTAGAGGTCGACCGCTTCGGCTTTGGGGATCAGCTTGCGCTCGTTCGGCAGATCGCGCGCCGCAATTTCATGCATCTTTTTCTCGATGCGCTCGAGATCCTCCTGCGTAAAGGGCTGCTGGCGCAGGAATTCGTAAAAGAAGCCGTAATCGATGGGCGGGCCGATGCCCAGTTTCACGTCGGGAAAAAGCTCGAGCACCGCGGCAGCCAGCAGATGCGCCGCGGAGTGACGAAAGACCTGCAGCGCCTCTGGATCTTTCGCGGTCAGAATCTTGAGGGACGCGTTTTCATCGAGCGGCCGGGAAAGATCGATGAGCTCGCCATCCACGCGCGCGACGAGCGCTTCGCGCGCCAGTCCCTGCGAGATTTTGCGGGCGATCTCCGCAGGAGTCGTGCCGCGCGGCACCTCCTGCTTGGAGCCATCGGGAAGTGTGACTTGAATGGTGTCCATGTGCGATTTTGGTGTGGCGATAAAACCTAACGCTAACAAATCGTTTCCGGCAGGGTCAAGGCGCTCCAGCGCGTCGCGACCGAAATTATGATAGTGTCGCCATCGATATTCGGACGCGGAGAATGGATTTGACGGGCGATTACAAACAGAGACTGAAAGATCTGCTGCAGCGCAAATCGATCGTGTGGGGCAAGGTGAGGCTTGCTTCGGGGCAGGAGAGCGACTACTACTTCGATTGCAAGCTCACCACACTCGATCCCGAAGGCGCATTTCTCACCGGGCACGCCGTGCTCGATCTGCTCGATGAGCATGGAATCCAGGCCGACGCCATCAGCGGACCTCCCATCGGCGCCCATCCGATTGTCGCCGCAGTTGCGGCAGTGAGTTACCTGCGATCGAAAGAAGGAAAGGGCCGGCCGCTGCCCGCTTTTTTGATCCGCAAACAGCCCAAGGCGCATGGCCTCGAAAAGCAAATCGAGGGGCTAGACGTTAAGAAGATTCGCAACGTGGTGATCATCGACGACGTGTGCACGAAAGGCGAATCGACATTGGAAGCGCTAAAAATTGTCGAGGATGCCGGACTGCGCGTGGCCGCGGTGCTCAGCATCGTCGATCGCGAGGCGGGCGGCTCTGAAAAGCTGCGCCAGAAATATCCTTACTTCGCTCTCTTTACGGGGAAAGAGCTGCTCGAGAAAGCATCGCGAAGCGCGGCTGAATCGCGCTAGCTGCCGCCCCGGAACTTTGCTCCTCTGCGTTGCCACTGTGCGTTGCTCCTCTGCCTTGCTCCTCCGAATGACAGAACCCGAGCTGTGAGGTGCGGCCTCAGGGGTCTGCGGCGGAGGAGGCCGGTTCCGGTGACCACCGGGGTAACTTTCGCCAACTCGGCTGCGAACAGCGGATTTTCCGGAAACTCCGCGACGAGCGCCTGAAGTTGCTGGCGCGAAAGATCCGGATTCTTTTCCCGCAGGGCGGCCAGCGCCAGCATCAATCGTGCGAACGGCCGCAGGTAATGCGCATGCTCGCTCGCGGCTGTGCGCGACACCTGCTGCATGCCCAGTGCCTTATCGCCGTGAACGCCCCCCATCCATAGCACGGCTCGTTTATACGACGGCAGGCAGCCGATGATGTAGTTCGCCGATCCCAGGGCGACGTAGGCGTCATCCGCGTCTGGCGCAACTTCCAGCAGGATGCGGGCATTGCGATCGGCTTCACGCAAATGATGCAGGCTTTCGAGCTGTCGCTTTTGGATCACGAAGAGATCGTTGGCTTGCATGCCTCCAACCAACGTGAGGGCAAAGAGCGCATCCGGATCCTTTGGCTGCTTCTCCAGACGCCGATGCGCTAAGTTTTCGGCGCGCTCCGCGGCCGATGCAAATTGCCGTTCGAGCTCCGCATCGGGTTGGCCTTTGATGCCGCCGAGCAGCCGCTTGTCATCGAGGAAAAATTCCGAAGTGAGCACGCCCTTGCGATAAAACTCCTCGAAGAGGGCGGAAGCCGCCTCGAGTGCCGGGCCGAGAGGTTGCTCGGGCTGTTCCTGCTCCCATTGCTTAACCTGTTCGCGCGCCTGCTCGAATTTCAGCTGATACAGCAGCCGAAACCCGTAAACGAGCTCCGGATCGTCGAGCGCGCTCGGGGCGAACTTGGCATCGGTTTGGCGGGGATCGAGCGGCCGAGCTCGTGCTGCGGCGGTCGCCATCGCTGAGGCCAGGATGGCCACAAGCACGAATGCACGAGAGCGGCACACCTTGCGGATCAGGTTGAAATGGAATGGTTTGCGCAGAGTCGTTTTTCCGTTCCGCCGATCAGCTTTGAGAAGCCTGGGAAAAAGGACCCAGGCCATCTGAGTGCCATCTGAGGGTTAGATGCCTTTTTGAAGGATGTGTTGCCGCGGGAGGGTAGGCGTGCCTTGGCGCGGTACGGCTGGCGGGAATTCAAGTGGGTTGGGTAGCTGCCTACGACTTCGATTTCTCGGAGCCGTCGTCCCCGCAGCGGCTCCCAACCCGCGAGCATATTCGCAGCAGGGATCGCATCCGGCCAATGGACCGCAAGCGCTAAAAAAGAGGTACCGGCGTTTTAGTACGAACGATAGGACGGCGTGCATAGCTCCTATCGTTTAGAGGGGGCGCTAGAGCCGGGTGGCGGTATGCGATGAGTCAGCCTTAGCGTCACGCTGGCCACTTTACCTGTGGGGACATAAACGTTGTGCTCCCAGTCCGAAACCATTCCTAAACCCTCGGCGCGGATGTCGTACAGGCCTTGGTGGACCCCGGCGATGTGGAAATGTCCGCTTACCATTGGCGCGCACCGCATGTGGCGCTTTGCCGTCCGCCGCTTGCCAAAGGATCTGCGCAAAGGCTACGGGAGCGCCTTTGCCGTTGAGCACAACACCATCCAGGGCGCCTTCTGTAGTTCTACCGCACGCCGATGTTGCGACGAACAACAAGCCAAAAGCCACCGCCATAACGAGAGGTTTGCGCATGATAGACCTCGGAAACTGCCCTTGGAAAGTCCGTTGCGCTCATTTTATCGCGCCTGATTGCGAAACGGCCGCACATGGGAACCAAAGCATTAACTGTTCGCATGGCCACTGGTGTTCCGCGGGGATCAAGGCAGGGAAGTTGCAGAGTTCGCGGCGGCTCGGTATCGTGGCGCGTTCTCGCAGGGTGCATCTCGCCCAGGAGGGTCGATGCCGCGCTATCTATCTCTACATACGCTCGCTTGCCTGACGCGCCAGGGAGCCGGGCAACTGACAGAACGGATATTTTCCTCCCGCCGCGTCAAAGCCCGCCGCGTGCAGGTGAACATGATGGAAGGGAAGATGCTCCTCGAATGCGAAGCGCCAGATCGAGATGCCCTCGAGGCATGGCTCAAAGGCGAGGGCTTCCACTACGAGTGGCTGATGCGAATCGAGTTCGAATCCGAATCGGGCCCGCTGGCCCCAGTGTCCTGAGGAGTTACAGGTTCTAATTCTCGTTCGGGAAAATGCTGGGATGTTCGCGCCGGATCACGGATAGAGCTTCTTCCGGCGGCCCGACGCGCACGTATTCGCTGTAATCCATCCGCTCATGCAAGGCCAGGTTGAAGAGAAACTTCCGCCCGTCAAAATCGTAGGAATAGCCTACGGGCAACCAAACGCCGGGCGCGACCTCGCGCTGCTCGTAAGAAAATTTTCCGCCACGGTCAAGCTTGGCAATAATCCCAGCGCCCCACGAAACATCGTCAGTCAGCTCCGCTTCGGCGCGAATCAACTCGCCGCTGGATTCATCCACCCACGCCGTGCCCCTGCTATGCGCGTAAAGCACTGCGAATCGCGCTGAAGACCGATACGTCGGATCGGGCTCAAAACTCAGCTTTATCACGGGACGGCCGTTAACCGAGAGACGTCCAGCCCACCTGAAAATAAACGCCTTGCCAATCGCGGTGACCATATCGGCTCGATCGTGCCCGTGCCGTTCTCTGTAGTAGAAGTTGCCGACGTGGGGTTCCCGGCCGTGGGCCTCCGCAAAGAGAGCTTGCGCAACCCCATGCCACTGCTGCTCCAGGTAGGCAGCATCGCTCGTTTTGCCGTCCCGTTCGAGTTCCACGCGAATGATTCCCTCGCGCGCCGGGATCACCCTGCAAATCGTGTCCTTGTCGGGTTCTTTGGCATTTCCGTGGAATCTGGAATGTTCGGTGCGGGCGTACTCATCGAGCAGGAGATCGTTACGGCGTTGGTGCTCGACGGCGCGATCGACCAGGCTGCGGATCTGTTGCGCGGTGAGCGGAGTTTCGGGACGCTTCGCCTCGTCTTGATCAGCGTCCTTGGGAGGCATGGCAGCGGACCAGGCAGCCGAGAGAGTCATCCCGGCCGCGATAATGGCCAGCAAGCTGAAGCCGAGCTGTGCGCGCTGCCGCATCCTCATTCTCGCCGAGGGGCTTCCCGGCAGTTGGGTGGGGCTGAGGTACGCGAGGGACCACCTCATTATCTCATCAAGCGCTTGCGACGGGAACTGACCTGCTCCCCGCTGTGAAAGGAGACCAAACATTGTATGCGCCGCTTTCCCGAGAGCCGGGGGCTGCTTCTGTATTTATGATGATACGCTAATCGAAAGGGGATGGCACGTGGTATACCCGCAGCGCATTAGCGCGGGAATCTGCACCCTGTAGTCGCTTGAAGCGGAAGGACTTTTTCCACAAGAGGCTGTGAATTCCACAAGGGCGTTCGGAACTGGTACACTAGATGTAGCGGTGCCCTGAATTAAGAGAACAACATTTTGGATAATTTTTCTTGACAGCTCGAAAGCGCTCGCCTATGTTCTTTTCAGTTCCGCGTGAAATGAAGTGTGGCGCGGGACCCGAAATACCCAGCAGCAATTCAAAGAGAAACCTAGGCCTTGATTAATTCACCGGCGCCGATCACGACACGTTGCTATTAGTTGCTTCGTTTCGCGGGTCGTCGCCAGTGCGTTTTTGTGCGTGATTTTTTGGCGGTAAAATTAAGAGGTCCCGCAGTCGGGACTCCGTTTGGGGGTTTTACAAATGCCGGAACCCAAGATGGCGCTCCAGAATGACAAGCCGTATTCGACGACCACTGCACCCGAAACTCGTTCGAATACTGGCCTGGACTTCAAACGTTATTTTACCGATGGGCGCGTTTCCCCCTTCGATGCCGTGGAATGGGAAAAGCGCGTAGCCCAGATCGGCAATGAAAAAGGACAGGTGATCTTCCGCCAGGAAAACGTGGAAGTGCCCAAATCGTGGTCACAGACGGCAACTAATATCGTCGCGTCCAAGTACTTCCACGGGAAGCAGGACACGCCGACGCGCGAGAGCTCCGTGCGCCAGTTGATCGGCCGGGTGGTGAACGCGATCGTAAACTGGGGCGAGACTGGCGGATATTTTGCCTCCACGGCAGCCCGCGATGCTTTTCGCGATGATCTCGCCCACCTGCTGGTGCAACAGAAGATGAGCTTCAATTCGCCGGTTTGGTTCAATGTGGGCGTGCAGCCGAAGCCTCAGTGCTCGGCCTGCTTCATCAATTCCGTCCAGGACGACATGAAATCGATCATGGACCTGGTGAAGACCGAGGGCATGCTCTTCAAATGGGGTTCGGGCACGGGCACGAATTTCTCGGCGCTCCGCGGGAGCCACGAGACCCTCTCCGGAGGCGGCATCGCCTCTGGGCCGGTAAGTTTCATGAAGGGTTTCGATGCTTTTGCCGGCGTCATCAAGAGCGGCGGAAAGACGCGCCGGGCCGCCAAGATGGTCATTCTCAACTCCGACCATCCCGACATCAAGGAATTTGTGGAAAGCAAGATGCGCGAGGAGCGCAAGGCCCACGTATTGATCGAGCAAGGCTATGACAGCTCGATTGATGGCGAAGCCTACAGCTCGGTATTCTTTCAGAATGCCAACCATTCCGTGCGCGTCACCGACGAATTCATGCAAGCGGTTGAATCCGACCGCGATTGGTGGACTCGCAATGTGACCGACGGCTCGCCTGCCCAAAAGCTTCGCGCCCGGGATCTGCTGAAGAGTATCTCCGAGTCGGCCTGGCATTGCGGCGACCCCGGCATGCAATACGACTCCACGGTCAACCGCTGGCACACGTGCAAAGCGACGGCTCGTATCAATGCTTCGAATCCCTGCTCCGAGTATATGTTCCTTGACGATACGGCATGCAATCTGGCTTCGCTCAACTTGATGAAATTCCTGGGACCGAATGGCGCATTCGACGTGGAAGGCTTCCGCCATGCCGTCGACGTTACCATCACGGCGCAGGAAATCCTGGTCGACAACGCCAGCTACCCGACGCCGAAAATCGCCGAGAATTCCCACAACTTCCGGCCGCTCGGCCTGGGCTATGCGAATCTGGGGGCTCTGCTGATGTCCTTGGCTCTGCCTTACGACTCGGATGGAGGCCGGGACATGGCCGGCGCGATCACGGCGCTGATGTGCGGCGAGGCCTACGCCCAATCGGCGCGCGTTGCCGAACGGCTGGGGCCGTTCCCGGGGTTTGCGGTCAATCGCGAGCCAATGCTGGACGTCATTCGAATGCATCGCGATTCTGTGCGGCCCATTAAGCCCGAAAACGTCCAAGCCCCTCTGCTCGCCGGCGCTCGCCAGGCTTGGGATGACGCCCTCGCTCTCGGAGAGCGACACGGCTACAAGAATTCGCAGGTCACCGTGCTCGCGCCCACAGGCACCATCGGCTTCATGATGGATTGCGATACGACCGGGATCGAGCCGGATCTGGCATTGGTGAAATACAAGAAGCTGGTCGGCGGCGGCTTGATCAAGATCGTCAACAATACCGTTCCACAGGCCTTGATGAGGCTCGGGTATTCGCCCGAACAGAGTTCACAAATCGTCACTCACATCGATCTCGAGGGCACTATCGAACGAGCGTCCGGCCTTAAACCAGAACACCTGCCGGTGTTTCGATTGCTCGCTGGCGCCTGCCGGAGGCGGGCGTTCGATCGCCTGGCGCGGCCATCTGAAGATGATGGCTGCCGTGCAGCCGTTCCTCTCCGGAGCGATCAGCAAGACCATTAACATGCCCGAGGAATCCACGGTTGAGGACATCACGCAGGCCTATATCGAATCGTGGAAGCTGGGGCTGAAGGCTGTGGCCATCTATCGAGATAATTCGAAACGTACGCAGCCGCTCTCCGCTGCCGGCGCCAAAAAAGAGGGCACGGCGAAAACCGTCGAGGAATCTCAGCAGGTGGTCCAGCAGCAGGAACTCTTCTCGTATGTACCGCACCGGCGCAAACTGCCCAGCGAGCGCCAGTCCATCACCCACAAATTCTCTGTCGGTGGGCATGAGGGCTATATCACCGTCGGAATGTATGAGGACGGGACCCCGGGCGAAATCTTCATCAAAATGTCCAAGGAAGGCTCGACGCTCTCAGGCTTCATGGACGGGTTTGCGCTATCGGTATCCATTGGCTTGCAATATGGTGTGCCGCTGAAGGCGTTGGTCGATAAATTCATCAACACGCGGTTCGAGCCGTCCGGTTACACCGGCCACAGATCGATTCCCTATGCAAAATCTGTGCTGGACTATATCGGCCGTTGGCTTGGAGGGCGGTTCATTTCTGCCGACTACCTGACACCAAGCGGCGAGTCTGCGGCAACCGCCGCCATTCCGGCGGCAGGTGCTATCGCACCGGTGTTCAAGGCAGCAGCGCCCAATGAATCGGCGGCGTCGCAGGTCTCATTCGACGGGGCGCCGACCTGCTCCGAATGCGGCATGCTCATGACTCCTAACGGTGGCTGCTATAAGTGTGAGAACTGCGGCAGCACTTCTGGCTGCAGCTAGTATCCCGGTAGATTCAAAATTGGTCTTAATGATCCGAGAAGGCGCTGGTTAGACCAAGCTGGACGCTCTATTGAGTCAAAATTAAAAAGGGGCCCGTGCACCAGGCCCCTTTTGTCTCACCCCAACTGTAACAACAACCTCACCCGCCGTTCCCGCTTTCTTGCGGGAAGCATTGACCCCCGGGAAACAGTGCCGATATAAGTGCACGCTCCATGCCAGGGTAGTCACGCGATTGTAAATAGTTGACAAGCCATGTTATATCAATGGTTTAGATATGGATTAATAGCACTTAATCCAGTCAAAGGCTTCTGCTCTCTATGATTTTTCACAGGCCCCAGGCTGCAATAATACTGTCTTTCGTAGGTAATCGTAGGGTTCTCATGCGCCGACTGCTGACTTTACCGCCTTCGCCAGCCGCTCCGCCCAGTGCTGTACGTCCTCAGCACGCTCCGCTTCAACCATGACCCGGGCCTTTGGCTCGGTACCTGAGTAGCGCAAGACGACGCGACCCGAATCGCCCAAGGCCCGCGCCGCGTCCTCCAGGGTACGAGATACTTCGGGGAGCGATTCGAGTGGCGGCTTGGCCCGGACCTGAACATTCAAAATGGTCTGGGGATACGTTTTGAGATCCTTCACGAGGTCATCCAACGGACCAAGGAGGGCGACGAGGCAGGCTATTTTGAGCGCGGTCAGCAGCCCGTCTCCTGTGGTTGCGTCGTCGAGAAAAATGACGTGTCCGGATTGTTCTCCGCCCAAATTGGCGCCGCTGCGTAACATTTCCTCCAGAACATAGCGGTCGCCGACGGGCACGCGGGCCAGTGCCAGGCCCTCGGCGGCGAGGGCACGCTCGAGTCCCAGATTTGTCATCGCGGTGCCCACGACTTTTGCGCCTTTCAGTTTGCCCGCCGACCGCAGATAGCGGGCGGAGGCAAGCAGCACCCCGTCCCCATCCACGACGCGCCCTGAAGCAGTGACAAACATGGCGCGATCGGCATCCCCGTCAAACGCCACACCCAGCGCGGCACCCGCTAGCGGGACTCTTTTCTGCAGGTCTTCCGGATATAGCGATCCGCAGTTTGCATTGATATTGCGGCCGTCGGGAGCGTCGTGAATTGAGACGACTTTAGCTCCAAGCGATCGGAAGAGTGTGGGAGCGAGCGAAGAGGCAGCGCCATTGGCGCAATCGAGCACGATTTTAAGGCCCGATAAGTCCGCTTCGGGGATGCGGCAGCCGCGCAGGAATTCGAGATAGTCTTCGTCCAACTGTCGATCTGGCGTAAGCCGAACGGCCCCGGCGGGCGGCTGTCCATTGCGATGCCGCAGTATCTCGATTTCGATGCGCTCTTCGATCTCGTCCGGGAATTTCATCCCCGACCCGGCAAACAGCTTTACCCCATTGTCATGATAGGGGTTATGTGAGGCCGAAATCACGACGCCGGCTGCAAATCCTTCCTTGCGGACGAGGCAGGCCACCCCCGGCGTGGTGATGACCCCGGCAAAGGAGTTGAGAATCCCTTCCTCAGCGAGCCCGGCGGCAATTTCGGAGGCAATATGCCTCCCGGATTCGCGAGTATCCGTGCCGATAAGCACTCGTGGACTCTGATTCCCCAGACGCAGAAAGCCTCCGAGGCTTCGGCCCGTCCAATAAAGGGTTCGGTCGTCGAGGGGATATTCGCCGGGTATGCCCCGGATGCCATCGGTTCCGAAGAGTTCTTTAGACATTGCGAAAGGTTCGCTCGCGCCAGGGGTTCGCGAGACGAGTCTGCCATCCTAGCACGATGATTGGATTATTCCGATGCCTCAGGGGGTACCTTTGTCGGTACAAGGGAAACGTGGAACTCTGAAGGGGCCAGGCGTACCACTTCGGTCCCATATGGGACCCCCACCATGTTTGGGAACAGCCGAATGGGAACATCCCCGGACGGGGCGGCAGCGAGATCTACGTCCAGCGTGAGATCATTGGGGCCCAAACGGCGAAGCAGCCCTGAACGACCACGGAGCACCACGCGGACGGCGTTAGGAGGCGTGCCACTCACTGCCAGGCCGTCAGGAACGTTTACGTAAGCCACCGGGACGTTATAGCCGATCTGCTCGAAAGGCTCGGCGGTATAGGTGGCCCACAGAAAGAACGAGATGCCCAAAGCGATGAGCTTCAGACGCAGATTGTGCAGGAAAACTCTGCGGAGAAGGCGCATCAGTCAGCTTTCCCCGTCACGCGCGCGCCCGGGACAGGGGCAGGCAAGGCCAAGGTCGTCCGGAAGCGCCGGAAGAGATTGGTAAGCCGGTCGGTCAGTTGTTCCACGGTCAGGCCAAGCTCGATCGTGCCCCCAACGGCAAGGGAAATGCCTCCGGTCTGCTCGGAGACGACGACAGCGACCGCATCGCTCTCTTCGGTGACGCCGATAGCTGCACGATGGCGTGTGCCGAGCTGGTTTGACGTCAAGGGATTGAGCGTAAGAGGTAAGAAACAAGCCGCGGCGGCGATGCGCGGTCCCTGAACGATCACGGCACCATCGTGCATGGGCGAACCGGGGCGGAATATAGCCAGCACCAGGTCGTAACTCAGGTTCGCATCCAACGGGATGCCGCTCTCGATGTAGGTTCGCAGGCCGACGTCGCGCTCGAAGGCGATCAAAGCGCCGATGCGGTTCTGCGCAAAGTATCCCGCCGCCAGCACGACGTCGTCAAAAGATGAGGAAGGACTGCTCGAAGAGAAACGCGCCAAAGAAAGATTCCGCCCAAAACGATCCAACGCGCGGCGAATTTCCGGCTGAAACAGTACGATAAGAGCGATGGCTACATAGGGGAGCAGGGTGTCCAGAAGCCACTCCACCATTTCGAATTGGGCTCTACGGGCGCCCTCGTACAGGACAATGAGGAGCAGGATGGCGATCAGCATTTGCATGGCACGCGTTCCACGCAGGAGCTGCAAGAGATAATAAATCACCATGGCGATGATCAGGATATCCACCCCCGCGCGCAGGCTCAGGCGCGCGAAAGGGTTGGAAACGATTGCGGCGATCATCTGCCAGGCGGCCATCTACGTAGCGTTACGGTATCGCAGCGGGTCTCGGGGAGCAAGCCACCTTCTCACTCCTAGAAACGTGAAGATGCCGGCGGATCGAACACGGTTAAGCTAGAGGTCAGCAGACGGTTGGCGCGATCGGGCGTTTGCATTTCTCACAAGCAAGAGAGTAGCGATGGCCACAACAAACGTCCAAATCGCCCCGGCCAAATCGACCCCGGCCCAGCGTATCATCGCACTGGGCGTGGTTTTCGTCTTCTTGTACTACGCCTCCAGCATCGTGATGACGTTGATGCTGGCTGTCCTGCTGGCATATTTTCTCGATCCCGCCGTCGTTTTGCTGGAGCGCATTCATGTTCCGCGCGCGCTGGGAGCTCTGGTCGTGCTGCTTGTGGCCATAGCTGCGGTGGGCGCGATAGGTTATCTCTTAATAAACCGCACGCAGAGTTTTGCGAGCGCGTGGCCTCGCTATAGCGCGGTTCTCAGGCGCGCGGCCGAATCCACGGACCGGAAGATCGCCACTATAGAACGTGAGTTCTCCATTGCGGTTGCGGTTCCCGAGCAAGTCCGCCAGCAGCCCAGCGTAAGCGCAAACGGAATACAGGAGTTGCGCGGCTGGCTACTGCATGGAATCGGCTCCATCACCTCGGGCCTGCTGCTCTGGGCGTTTCTGCCGTTCCTCGTCTTCTTCATGCTTGCTGCGAAACCCAGACTTTGGCGCGCCACGATCGAGCTTTTTTCCGATACTTCGCGTGCCGACGTGAGAAGCGCGCTGGACGACGTGAACGTGGTGCTACGCAGTTACGTGGCCGGAAGCAGTCTGGTGGCGGGGATTCTCGCCGCTGCCTGCTGGATTTTTTTTGCCATTCTGCACCTGGATTATGCGTTCCTGGCGGCTCTCGTTTCGGGTTTGGTCAACATGATTCCCTACGTAGGGGCCATCCTCAGCTGGATCCCGCCCTTTTTGATCGGGCTCGATAAATGGCACAGCGTTGGACCGTTTTTGATCGTGGCCGGAGTACTCAGCGCCTTTCACATCATCGCAGCCAACGTGCTCATGCCGGCGATCGTAGGCCGCAGCGTTCACTTGAACCCGCTCGCAGTGACCATCTCGCTTTTGTTTTGGGGCTGGTTGTGGGGCGCCTCCGGACTTATCCTGGCCATTCCGGTTACGGCGACGCTCAAGGTGATTTGCGATCACGTGCCCGATTTGCAGCCCTGGGGCCGCTGGCTGGGTGCCTAGGTCACTCGCCCGCTAAGGCCGCAACGATTTCCGCGATATCGCAGTCGTGTTGGAAAAGGCGGATAGCAGCAATTCCTCCGGCGCCGGCCTTGCGGCACGCGGTGGCATTTTCGACTGTGATTCCTCCGATCGCGATCACCGGGATGGATACGGCGCTGCAAACCTGCCCCAATTTTGCCAAGCCTTGCGGCGGACCATAGCTCATTTTTGACGGGGTCTCGAAAACGGGTCCAAACAAAAGATAATCCGCGCCTGCTTCATTCGCGTCGATAGCACCTTCAAGCGAGTGACAGGACGCGCCGACGAGAAAATTGGCTAATGCCGTCGAGCTCCGCGCGTCCACCAGAACGCGAAGTGGAAGCGACTTTTCCCCTGCGTGTACGCCACCAGCTCCGGCTGCCCAGGCCACGTCCAACCGGTCGTTGACCAAGATGCGGGCCAAAATGCGAGCGTCGCTTCGCGCAGGGGCAGTCTTGCAAGCTTTAATTGCCGCGCGCGTAAGACCCACCATATCGCGCCCCGACAAGTCTTTTTCCCGGATTTGAACCCAATCGACTCCCGCGCGCACGGCTCTTTCGATGCGCTGCGCCAGGGCCGTTTCACGGTTTTGGCCTTGCTCCACGCGCAGCGACCGGCGTTCCGTTACATAACAAAGAACAAATTTATCGGCTTTTTTCAAAGCTCAGGAGCCCGAATTCTCTCCCGCAGGCGTGTGGCGGCGCAACATTCCGGCGGCGACCAGAATATCGAGCGCGCCAAGACCGGTGACAACGCCGCGCACAGATGGATTCAGCACGAAGGGGCGAAGGCTGGAATAGTGGCTCAGAAAATAGTTTCGATCCCACAGGCTGAGCCACGGAAGGAACAAAAGAATGACTCCCACCTCGAATAGCAAAAGCATACACAAGACGCGGACCAGCCGCGCCAGGAAGGGGCGTGTGTTAACGCTCGTTTCCGAGTGAGGAGAGCCGTTCGGCAACGTCGCGATAGTCAATGTTCATGCCGTAGACTTGCGAGAAGCTCTTTCGGGCACCGGCCATATCGCCGGCGAGCTCTTGCGCTACACCTAGATCATACCGCAGAGCCAGAATACTTTCTTGGTCCAGTCCGGGCATTGCCAAGGCGCGTTCGTACCACGTGGCAGCGATCGCCGGCTGGCCTTTCTCCATGAAGGCAAGCCCCAGGAGCGTGCAGCACTGCATCGCGTAGCGGAAGGCCTGGCCCTTGCTGCTGCCTTTTGCCACTTTCTGAAATTCGCTGATGGCCTCTTCAATAAGACCCATCTCCCGATAGGCGACGCCCAGATTATAGTGGGTCTCCAAATCCTCGTCGTCCGCTCCGAGCTCGCCAACCTCGGACCTAAATTGATCGAAAATCTCGCTGAGCGGGCTTGCTTGGCCGTCGGGCGGTTGAGGCGAGCTTGGAGGCGCCGGTTTGGCAACTTGGTTCGCCTTTAGTGCGTCGCTGTGGTCTTTCTCCGCGTCCCGATCTTCCTTGAGCGACGGAAGGGCGGCGTCCAGATCACTGGAAAGCGCGTCAAAGAAATCTTTTGCGGTGGTTGGGGCGCCACGGGAAACCTTATTAGCACTCTGCGAAGTATCCAGCTCGAGGTCGAAATCTGCGTTCGAGGCTTTCCTGGGCGATGGCGCCGCGCCACCGGCACGGAGCGCTTCCTCCATCTCCGCCTCTTTGTCGAAAACGGCTGGGCTTTGGGCGTCTGGAATAGCGAATTCCCGCGCTGGCTGGCCGCGAGATTCTCCGGACTTCCGAGGTTCAGCGGCCGGCGCATCCTGCGTTTCGGTTGGAGCCGCATCAAGCTCAGTTGCAAGCGCGGCCCATTCTTCTGAAAGATCTAATTCGTGAACGGCGGACTCGTTGGCGGTCGCCTTTTTTGCTGGCGGCGCGACCGGTTGCTCCGCTTCTGCGTCTTCCGCTGGCGCGGGCGGTTCGTCGCGATCGGCTTCGGCAGCCACCGATACAACCTGGAATTCCTTAGCTCCTTTCTTTTTCGTTGCAGCAGTTGTTGGCTGCGTCGCACGTGCGACCTGACCGTAGCGCTGGCGTAAATCGGAGAAACGTTCGGCGGCCGCTGTATTTCCGCGCTCCGTGTGAATTTGCTCGAGCTGTGCGGCCAGTTCCGCGGTTCGCTTTTCGTCTCCTGCACCGAGATAGTGGTCGAGCAAGCGCTCGAGGGTCTGTGCGTGGCCTGGGACTCGCTGTAAGACGACTTCCAGGAGGTCGATGGCCTTTTGCGTGAGGCCGTAGCTCGAAAATAGATCGATATCCGTGAGAGCTTGGGTCACGAACTGCTGTGTGTCCTCGTCCAGTACCGGCTCCGCGGGCGTGGACGGAACAGCCTTTGGTTGAGGCGCTGTTGGCGGCACGCTCTCTTTTGGTTTGCTCGACGCGGCATCCGCCGGTTTGCCTTTCAGCTTCTCGTATTCACGGCGGAAAGCTTCATTTTCAGGATCCTTCTCTATAAGTTCTTCATAGATATGCAGGGCTCGCTTTGCATCGCCCGCTGTTTTGAAGGTGGCCGCCAAATCGGCAAGCGCTTCGGAAAGATGAAATGAATCGCTGGTTCGCTTGTAAAGATCCACCAGCCACTCCCGGGCCTCGATGTTGCCCGGAAGGCGCTCGGCGGCCGAGGAGAGCATCTGCGCCAAGGCCTCCTGCTCTCCTTTTTCGATCATGACTGTGCGAATCAGATCGATGAGCGGCAGCGCGGCTTCGGGCTGTTGCCCCTCGAGCAACTTCGCCGCGACCTGGCGGAGAGGCACAAAGTTGGCCGAATTTCGAGCGAAGATTTTCGAGGCAAGCTCAACAGCAGGATCTGTTTGTTCTTCCTGCAGATATAGATGGATCAGGATCTCAGCAGCATCGCCACCGTGTTCCAACTCTGGCAGGGAAGCAAGAAGTGAAAGCGCCGCGGAATGCTGCCCCATTGCGGTGAGGGACCGCGCCTTGATGACGGCTGTGTGGGTATCTTTCGCGTCGATTTTCGCGGCTCGATCGGCATACTTGATCGCTTCGGCGTGGTTACCGGCATTGTGCATTTGCTCGGCTGCATTCCGAAACGCCACCGCCGCCTCTCCGGGCTGGTTCATGGCTAAAGCCAATTCGGCCACCCTGGTGAGCACGCGAAGATTATCCGGCTCCGCCTCGAGCAATTTGCGAAGCAGACCCGCGGCTTGCGGCTGGCGGCCGGCCCGCTGGTGCAGGTCTGCCAATTGCAAATAAATGGGGCGGGCCTCACTGAGGATGCCTTGCTGGACGTAAAGCTCGGCGAGCTTCTCGACTGGGCGGGTCTCTTCCGGGGCCAGTTTGGCAATCTTTTTGTAAATGGCAATGGCCTTGGTAACGAATCCATCCGCGAGGTAGAGCTGTGCGAGGCGTTCAAAGTATTCCAGAGCTTGGAGCGTTTCGCCCTGCCGCACGTACAAGTCGCCGAGGGTCATCAGCGTAGCCTGATCCTTCGGCTCCTGCTTAAGGATCTGCATGTATTCCTGGATGGCTAGGCCGACTTTGCCTTGGTGGAGGAGTTTCTGCGCGTTCGCAACGATCTTGGACTTATTGTAGGCCATCTGCGATTTCTAGGTGCCTTCCGCGCCGCACCGCCCCTTCGATGGGGCGGGCCCTATTGCCTTGGTTCGGGCCGAATCCCGAAGTGCCGCACACCCAAGCGGTTACGTCAAGCCACGCCCAGCCGCCACGAACCGATGATCCGGATGAAATGGAGTACTAGTCCAGAATTTACGCTAGCATGCGCCCCTAGACGCGTCAACGAAGCGCACGTCGGGACGTTCGCGCTAGTCACAGGGGGGCGCGTCTAGGCCACCCATCACTGCTTTGCTGTCGCTGTTGGAAGGGAGCGGCAGGACTTCCTGCGTCGCGGTCGCCGCCCAACAGACGGCGTTGCGCACCGGGGCGAAAGAAAATCGGTGTTGCGGCGAAGGCCCATAGGTGCGCAAGGCCTCTAAATGAGCAGGCGTGGCGTACCCTTTGTTCGCTGCGAGACCGTATGCAGGATAAATCTGGTCGAATTCCGTCATGACTTGGTCGCGCGCAACTTTGGCCAAGATCGAGGCGGCGGCAATTGAGACGGAGCGAGCATCGCCCTTGATCAGGGGCTTCTGCTCCACGAGAAGGTCAAGATGCAGCGCATCGATCAGGAGGAAATCCGGTGGGATGGAGAGCCGCACTACCGCGTCCGACATGGCCTGCCGGCTGGCCTGATAGATGTTCCAGGAGTCAATCCGGCCGGCATCCACCTGCGCCACGCACCAGGCGAGGGCGTGCTCGCGAATGCGTTGCGCCAAGACTTCGCGGCGCTGGGCAGTGAGCTTTTTGGAATCGTCGAGCCCGACAATGCGGCGCCGCGGATTGAGGATCACCGCCGCGGCAAAAACGGGACCGAACAGTGAGCCGCGGCCTGCTTCATCCAGGCCGGCGATGCGCTGCCAGCCTTTGTGCCGCGCCGTGCGCTCGAATCGCGAGGAACAGAGCCGCCGCATCGGCGCGGATTCTAGCACAGCGTCCGCCGAGACAACATGCGTCATGCGGCGAGAATACAAACGGGTGTGTCCTACCGGTTCAGCTCTTCTCGACCGCCGCGGCTGCCGCTGCGGCGTGTTCGACTGGTTGCTCGGCACGGCGAATGCGTGCCGCTTTGCCCTTAAGCTGGCGCAGATAGTAGAGCTTCGCGCGGCGAACGCGGCCTGCCTGCAGAATTTCAATCGAGCTGATCATGGGAGAATTGACGGGGAAGATTCTTTCGACGCCAATTCCAAAGCTGACGCGCCGAACCGTGAACGTTGCCCCGGAAAGATGGCCTCGCCGGCTGACCACAACGCCTTCAAACGGTTGGACGCGCTCTTTTTCGCCCTCGGCTTCCTTTAGCCGAACGTGCACCCGCACGGTATCACCGGGGCGGAACGCGGGAACATCTTGGCGAGCCTGGTCCTGGCGGACCTTCTCAATTATGCGACTCATATGGATTCACCCGGGCAGACCCGCTAGGGTGGGGCCAGCGCCACAGAAGACGCTGTAAATTATAGCGAAATACGCTCGGCCTGCACAGGCCAAATTCGCGATTTGCGCGAGATTGTGAAAGGGAAACTTGGTTACTGATTCGTTCAAGTCAGCAGGTCTGGGCGGTTGCGCAGGGTTTTCTCCAAAGCCACGCGTTCCCGCCAGCGCCGAATTTCCTCATGATTCCCGCTCATCAGCACTTCAGGCACTCTCCAACCGCGGAAATCCGCGGGCCGCGTGTAATGAGGGTGGTCGAGCAAGGCATGCAGGCCGGATGCGCCGTCGCCAAGCCGATTTTCAGGCGCAGATTCGATCCTGCTTCGATCATCGGCGGGTGCCAAACTGCGACCGCGCGAAAACGATTCGTGCAGCGACGACGCTTCGTTCCCCAACGCACCCGGCAACAGCCGTGTAACCGCATCGATCACCATGGCGGCGGCGAGTTCTCCACCCGAAAGCACGAAATCGCCGATGGAAATCTCGTCCGTCGCGAGATGCTCCGCCACGCGTTCGTCCACGCCTTCATAGCGGCCGCACAGCAAGATCACACGGGCCAGCCCGGCGAATCGCTGCGCCGTCTGCTGTACCAACATTTTGCCGGAGGCGGATAGCAACACCACAGCTGTGTCTTCTGGCGGTTTCTGCGCGTCGTTCAGCTTGCCGCTGGGAGTCTCGCTCAGAATCGTCTCTACCGCCTTGAAGATTGGCTCGGGCTTCAGGATCATCCCTTCGCCGCCACCGAAAGGCCGATCGTCTACAGTTTTGTGCCGGTCATGGGTGAACTGCCGCAGGTCGTGAACGCGGATATCGATGAGGCCAGACTCTCTCGCGCGGCGCACAATGCCATAATGCAACGGCCCGGCGAAAAACTCCGGGAAGATGGTAACGACATCGAACTTCATAGGCTAGGCTCTCGGCGCTAGTCGCCGCTTCCGCACGAGATTACACCGAACGAGATTATACAGACTTGGCGCCGCCCGCTTTGGTGGCATTGAGTTCACGCAGCCCTTGGGGCAGCTTCACCTCGATCCGGTGTGCGGCAATGTCGATGCGCGTACAGATTTCGGCGGCTAATGGGATGAGCAGTTCGCCGGCAGGGGCGGCAACAACCAATAACCACGATTCCGGCAGCGCGCCGCGCCCTTCGTCGCCGGCCCGCTGAACGTCTTGAACGGTGCCCAGCGCGGCAGTCGCGCCTTCTTCCCAGACCTGACAGCCGATCAGATCGGTTATGTAGTAGCGGCTCAGTCCAGCCGGAGCGCGTTCCTCGAACGGGACCTGCACTTCAAGCCCGCGGAGAGCTTCCGCCTCGGAGATTGTCTGAATGCCTTCGAAGGAGAAAATCGCCTGTCCTAGATGTATGCGGCAGGAAATGATCCTGGCACTTCGAGCAACGCTCCGCTCCCCTGCAAGCCAAACCTCTCGCAGGTCGGCCAGCCGCTGGGGGAAATCCGTCAGGATTTCGGCGGCCACCTCGCCGCGCCGGCCCCACGGGCGCAAGATACGCGCGAGCGTTAGCGGGGCTGACGATTCGGGGCGCACTACTCGAGAATTTCGAGCGTGAGGCGCTTTTTCAGCTTCATTCCAGCCGCGCCAAGAATGGTGCGGATGGACTTTGCCGTTCGGCCTTGTCTCCCGATCACTTTGCCAAGATCGGTAGGGTGAACGCGGAGCTCGAGCACGGTAACTTGTTCACCCTCTACAGCGCGAACCTGCACTTGTTCAGGATTATCCACGAGCGCCTTCGCGATGGCTTCAACCAATTCCTTCATGGGCCCTCCGCCATTCGCAGAATCAGCAGTCAGCAGGAGTTTTCGCTTGCACCTGTCTCGTCACATCTGCAGGAAGGATCCGCAATGGGAACCTTCTGAAATATGAGATGAGCGACTGGACGTCTTGGAGTGCAGCGCTTAGGCGGGCTTCTGGGTTACCAGGAAGCTGCGGACGGTGTCGCTGGGCTGCGCACCGCGAGCAAGCCAGTATTGGATCCGTTCGGCATTCAGCTTAATTGCTGCCGGGTTCTTGCGCGGGTCGTAAGTCCCCACAATCTCCGTGAACCGGCCATTGCGGGGACGCCTCTTATCGATCACCACGATGCGATAAACCGGCATCTTTTTCTTGCCATATCTAGCCAGGCGGATAGCGAGCACTCGGAAATTCCTCCTTAAGTCATTGTATCTCGGAAACATGGATTCTCCAACGCTGCATTCGACGCGTCAATTCGGCGTGGCGAAAGCAGCCGATGGCATGGTCATTGACCATCCCGGCCGCTTGCATGAAGGCGTAGCAGATGGTGGAACCCACGAAGCGAAATCCACGTTTCTTCAGCGCCTTGCTCATGGCGTCGGATTCCGCGCTCGTGGCGGGAATGTCTTTGAGCGAGCGGATGGTGTTGATCTTCGGCTTGCCTCCGACAAATTGCCAGATGTAACGGGCAAAGCTGCCGCATTCCTTCTGCACCGCCAGGAAGGCGCGCGCATTGCTGACGGCAGATTCGATCTTCAGGCGATTGCGGATGATGCGCGCGTCGGCCAGCAATTCGCGAATCTTTTTCTCATCGTAGCGGGCGATCTTTCCGGGATCGAAATCGTCGAAGGCGGCGCGAAATCCTTCGCGCTTGCGGAGAATGATCTCCCAGCTCAGGCCTGCCTGCGCGGCATCGAGGACCAGAAACTCGAAAAGCTTGCGGTCATCCTTGAGCGGCACACCCCATTCGCGATCGTGATACGCAATGGAGATATCGCTCGAAGGCCATGCGCACCGGGGCTTTGCACGCTTACCGGCGGGAGCGCTTTTGGATGCGGTCATTCTTCGGCGGGCTCCTCGCCTTGCTGCATCTGCTTGAGCGCCTCGCGCGCCTTGCCCAATCCGCGCAGCCGGCCCTGCGCGGCCAGAGCGCCGTACTGCTTCATCATCTTGCGCATCTGCATGTATTGCTTAAGAACCTGATTCACTTCCTGCACGGAAGTGCCGCTCCCGCGGGCGATGCGCTTGCGCCGCTTGCCGTCGATCAAGTCGTGGTCCTCGCGCTCGGCGGCGGTCATGGAATTGATGATGGCTTCGACGTGCTTCAATCGCGATTCATCGACCTGCGCGTCCTTCGGAAGATTGGCAAAGGGACCTATCTTGGGCAGCATGCCCAGCACCTGCTCGAGCGGGCCCATCTTGCGCACCTGTTTCAGCTGATCGCGAAAATCCGCCAGCGTGAATTCGCTGCGGCGCAGTTTGCGCTCCAGCTCCGCGGCCTGTTTGTGATCGATGGCCTGCTCGGCGCGTTCGATCAAAGTGAGCATGTCGCCCATGCCCAGCACGCGAGAAACGATGCGCTCCGGATAAAAAGCTTCCAGCGCGTCATATTTCTCGCCGACGCCTACAAACTTCACGGGTGCCCCGGTCACTTTGCCGATGGAAAGCGCCGCGCCGCCGCGCGCGTCGCCGTCAAGTTTGGTAAGGATCACGCCGGTCAGGCCCAGCCGGCGGTGGAATTCGCCGGCCGAACGCACCGCGTCTTGCCCGATCATGGCGTCGGCGATGAACAGGATTTCGGTGGGCTGCAGTTCGCGCTTGAGATGGCCGAGTTCGCCCATCAGCTCATCGTCGATATGCAGACGCCCGGCCGTATCAACGAGGATCACATCGGAGGCCGAAAGCTTGGCTTCGCGGATGGCTCCTTTGGCGATTTCCAGCGGCTTGTCGGTGCCTGCGCCCGGCCAGCAGCTGACGCCAACGGCCTTAGCCACCTGCGCGAGCTGTTCGCGGGCTGCGGGCCGGTAAACGTCGGTCGAGACGACCAGCGGACGGTGTCCATGGCTTCCCAGCCATTTGCCAAGCTTTCCCGTGGTGGTGGTTTTGCCCGAGCCTTGCAATCCGACCATCAGCCATACGGAAGGCGGCCGGGACGCGAACGCCGGCTTGGCATGCTTGCCAAGCAGCTCCAGCAGCTCATCGCGCACGATCTTGAGAACTTGCTGATCGGGCGAGAGTTGCAGGAGGACTTCGGACCCAAGGGCTTTGGCGCGAATGTGGGCGAGCAATTCGTCGGCAACGTCTACGTTGACGTCGCCATCGAGCAGGGCTTCGCGAATCCCGCCCAGCGCGGCATCCATGTGCTCCTCGGTAAGCTTGCCCTGGCCGCGCAGGTTCTTGAAGACGCGCTGAAATTTTTCGGTGAGGTTTTCAAACATGGTTTACGACTCTCGTCTCATTCTAGGAGACGCTTATATCGCGGTCAATTGATCTCGGGATGCAGCCGGATACCGAGGTCTAAGTGAGAAAAAGCTAATGCGTATATATTTTATCGCGGACATCAAGCATGAAGACGCTCACACCTGAGTGGACAGAGTATGAGCTGGTGGACAGCGGGTGCGGGCAAGAAGCTCGAGCGCTTCGGCCAATATGTGTTGGTGCGTCCGGAGCCCCAGGCGAGGTGGACAGCGACACTCCCGGCTAAGCGGTGGCAGGCTGCCGACGGTGAGTTTGTGAAAGCGAGGGGCGGACATAAGGGCGAATGGGAATTCCGCAAGCCGGTTCCGGAGGGATGGGTAATGCAGCGGGCAAACTTAAAATTCTGGGTGCGGCCAGCGCCTTCCGGCCACGTGGGAGTGTTTCCGGATCAGGCGTGCCATTGGGACTGGATAGCGGAAACGACGAAGCGGGCGGCTGGGCCGGTGAAGGTGTTGAGCTTATTCGGGCATACGGGCTTGGCGACGCTGGCGGCGGCTGCGGCGGGGGCGGAGGTTACGCACGTGGACGCGTCACGGCCGGCCGTGGCGTGGGCGCGCGAGAATCAGAGTTTGTCGGGACTGAGCGAGAGCCCAATCCGGTGGATTGTGGACGACGCGCTGGTCTTTCTGAGGCGCGAAGCGCGACGCGGCAATCGATATGACGCGATGGTGCTCGATCCACCGAAGTTCGGGCGCGGCCCGAAGGGCGAGATTTGGAAAATGGAGAAATCGCTTCCGGAATTGCTCGGCGCGTGCAGGAAGGTGCTGAGCGCGTCGCCCGTGTTTCTATTGTTGAATATTTATACGACGGTGCTGATGCAAGGGCGAAATGAAAAAGAGGCGCAACAATTGCGTTTTTGGCTGAACGAGATGCTGGGAGGATTTCGGGTAAGGATCACGGGCGGCGAATTGGCGATCGAAGATGGGGCCGGGCGGAGAATTTCCGCATCGGTCTTCGCCCGGGCGGAATTCAGCGATTGAACGCGACGGCATGCATCATTCCTGCGAAAAAAGGGCCGGCGTAAAAGTGCCGGCGCAAGAGTGATCGGATCGCAGGCCTTCCGACGTGCGCGCTAGACGCCCAAACCGACACTTGGACGCGGACTAATTGCCGCTCGTGCGGTGAGCTCTATTGCGCCGCCGATGAGGTCGCCTGGCCCTTGAAGACGGCGTCGATGGCCGCTTGGCCGCATTTTTCGCCGTCGGCGCCGGAAACGCCTATTGCTCCTACGACCTGGCCATCGACCACGATGGGAAGCGCGCCTGGTTGTGGGAAGTCGCGCATGAAGGTCGGCGCCAAATTCTGGCCGCTGCGGACCATCTTGTTGGTTTCCGACGTCGGGCGCCGCCAGCGCAAAGCGGACTTAGCCTTCAGCAGCGCGGTATCGATCGCGTTCATGGGCGCGCCTTCCATGGCGTGGGATTCGACGAGGTTACCGCCCCAATCGAGAATGGCGATGGCCACGGTCTGCTTATTCTGTTCGGCCCAAGCGGAACAGGCATCCGCCAAGGCGCGCGCGCCTGAGCTGGAGATGATCTTGATCGCGCGCGTGGCTTGCTGCGGTGAGCTCGAGTGCGCCTGCTGCTGAGCATGTGACAGCATAGATAGCGATAGCGTTAACCCCGTAACAGCGATGGAAATGACAAGAATTTTCTTCACGTCAATCCTCCTCAAAGCACGTACGTCTATGTTCGAAGCTTTTCGGGCTGCCTTCCGGTTGGAGCTGTGCCGATGATACCGAATTCGATGTCAATAACCCATATCGAAGCGCGGTCGCTGCGTTGCATCGAATTTTGCGCCGCCGATCGTCGCTGGTGTAGCATCACTCCTGCCGATTCAATTTAGGCAGGGCTAGATAGGGCTAGACAGGCTAATTAGCGGGCTAAGCAGGAGCCGAAATGAAAGTACTGAAAACTAGCGTAGTGCTCATCGTGGTTATTCTCGCCGGAACGCTCTTGACGCTGCGCATGACTGGTCTCGAGCCGGAATATCTGGATTTGAACCAGCTCCGCGCCCATCACATGATCGCGCGGCCCGGCTTGTGGCTAAAAGGCGAAGTCGTCACCACGCCCGTCACGGATTGGTCGTTCGTCGACAAAGTGGAGCATCCCGGACGGAGCATCAACACCGTCCTGGTGGAGACACGAACGCCCTATTTCATTCCGCACTCGGTGCGCACGATGCCTTTCGTACGCAATGGCGTGCTCTACATACGTTCGCACCAGGATCGCATGGACGTGCAGTTTCCAAACGACAAGTCCTGGACCTCCAACGTGGCCCGCGATCCTCGGGTGCGCATTAAGATCGGCGACAAATTATACGAAGCGACCATGGTATTGGTTTCGGATCGCGCCCAGGCGATCGCCATATTAGGCAGGAACCCCGAAGTTCGGGAGACAGGACCTGACGGGAAAGAACAGGCCGTTGGATACGACCACGTTTTCCGCGTCTTCCAAAGGGACATCCCGGAGTACGGCGGCGAACAGCCATCCCGGAGTTCGGCGGGCCTTGTTCCTGAGAATCAGCCTTAAGAAGGAAGATAGACCGCCCCGAAAGTGCCCCCGCCGGTAAAGATAACGAGGGTATGAAGTTTCCGGATGCGGACGCTAGAGACGGTGCTGCTCGGTGGGCGCAGGGGCCAGCTGGAGACTGGCGCGCCAGCAACGCTCGCAGAGTTCATCCGGGTAGACGAAGTATTTCGAAGACTTGCCGCATTTGGGACATTTCAGCGGCACAAGCCGTGCCACTCCGCGAACCTTCAAGCCATGTGCACTGGCGCGCCGCTCAACCCACTTGCCGAATTCCGCTGCCAAGTTCCGCTCGTTCATTGGGCGAGAGTGTTCACGTGTAAGAAAAAATGGCCAAGGACGAAGCAGCACCACCATGCCTGCCGCTACTATGATTGCCAAGAGCAATGTGAGCATATGACCATCCTGCCCGGTGTTTAATTCCTTCCCGGTGTCTACCTAACGTTGCCGAACGGAGTTAAAAAAGGCATAAAAGGCGAGGAAAGACAGCTTAATAAATCGTCGCGACCATTCTTTCGAAGGCCGTAGCATTTTTGTGCTTCGGTGTATCTCTATCTCCTATCGCGCGGTTGCCTTGACCGGGTTTGGGCGGTCGCTTACACTAAATGTTTTGCTGGTACGAATTGGCGGAGTTTGTGATGGCAGCCCTTGGATGGCGCATTCGGGGTAGGAAATCAGGGGCCGCTCTGAGGAGCATCGTTGCCCAAACGCACCTTTCAACCCAAAGTGCGCCGGCGCCATAAGACCCATGGCTTCCGCGCCCGAATGAAAACCAAAGGGGGCCGCAAAGTCCTGGCCGCGCGCCGCAAGAAGGGTCGTCATCGCCTCACGCCCATTTAACGCTTCGGAAGGCGCGCCGCAGAGCTTTTCCCGCGCCGCGCGCCTGGTACGCCGTGCCGAGTTCGAAACCGTCTATCGCGGCGGCGCCCGGAAATCTTCGGCGCAGTTCGTGGTTTTCTATCGCGCCAATGGCGGGCCGCGAAGCCGTTTCGGCATCAGCGTGAAGAAGGCGCTGGGAGGCGCGGTGGTCCGCAATCGGGTCCGCCGGCGCATTCGAGAAATCCTTCGGCGCAATCGTTTGGAGATCTCCGCAGGATGGGACATCGTAATTCACCCGCGCACATCCATGACGCGGTCGGCATTTGCAGCGATGGAGGCGGATCTGCTCGCTCTGCTGCGGTTGCTTCCTCGCTCAACGTTACAGCGGTGAAAATGGCTACATCAAAGAAGGTTTGGACGAGCCGCGCGGCGGCGTGGCTATTGCTTACGGGCATCCGTTTCTATCAGGCGGTGTTTGCTCCGGTGATGCCAGTGGGTTGCAAATTTTATCCTTCGTGTTCGCATTACGCCGCGGAGGCGATCGCGCGGCACGGCGCCGCGCGCGGCGTGTGGCTCGCGGCTGCGCGATTGTTGCGTTGCCGCCCGTTCACGAAGGGCGGTTTCGATCCCGTTCCGGATGTGGTTGAGGAGTATGGCGCAACTTTTTGGCAATAGCGTGCCGGGCGATGAAGCGCGCAGCGAGGTGCGTTCGTGAAAGAGGTTTCAGACCACGCCCGAGTCGCGCTCGCCTTTGCCCTGGCTCTGCTGGTGATGGTGGGCTGGTATTTTCTGAACCCGCCGAAGCCCCAGCCGCCGCCGGGTTCCGCGGCTGTCACGCAGCCTGCGGCAAATGTCGCGAAAGGCCTCGCCGCAACGGCCGGGCCGACGAATCAGCCGGCGCCCGCAGGCTCGACGGGTGCGACGTCCGCAACTCCTGTTACAGCCAGTGGCGAAAAGAATATCGTCATCGAGAGCGACCTTTATCGCGTGGAGCTTTCGAATCGCGGCGGCGTGGTGCGCAGTTGGCAGCTCAAAAAATATACGGATGAGGGCAACCCGCCGCGCACGCTGGATCTGGTCAATGCGGATCTCGCTCGCCAGACCGGAGGGTGGCCCCTGGCCTTGCAGCTCGCCGATCCCCAACTCGAGTCTGCGGCCAATCAGGGCCTCTATGTCGTGAAGGCTTCCTCGGAACATGGTTCCGAGGACACGGACAACACGCTCGCGGCTCCCGCGAAAGTCGAATTTCACTGGAGCGATGGCCGGCTCGACGTCACAAAAACCCTGACGTTCGATCGCAGTTACCTCATCGGGGTGGAAACTTCTGTCCGGCAGGATGGTCAGCCGGCGAGCTACAGCATTGCGTGGCGCGGTGGATTTGGCGACGTGACGGCGTTTCGCGCCGCGGTACAGACGCTGGTCTTCGATGGCCGCGACGGTAGCGTGAGCACAATCGCGACCAAGAACGTCGGCGTGCCGAACCAACGCAGCGTGGCGGCCGAAGTTCCCGGAACTTTCGATGCCGTGGGCATCGAGGACCTCTACTTCGCCGCTGCGTTCCTTCCTCCCGAACCGCCGCAGGGCCAGTCCACTTCTGACGTACTGACGCTTTCGGCGCGGCAGGCCACACACACGCTTCAGACCGACGGAAAGACACAGCAGGAAATTCTGCCGGAAATGGCGGTCGGTTCCACCACTCCAGGGCCGCTTGCGCTGCGGCTCTATGTGGGTCCAAAAGACATCGACATTTTGAAGGCCGTTCGCCCGCCGTTGAATGGACTTGTGCAGTTCGGCTGGTTTGGCTTGGTTGCCGAGCCGCTCTTCTACATCCTGCGCTGGATCTATCACTTTATTCCCAACTATGGCTGGGCCATTGTCGTCATGACGGTCGCCATCAACATGCTGCTCTATCCGCTCAAGGTGAAGAGCTGGCGTTCCATGCAGAAGATGCAGAAAGTAGCGCCGGAAATTCGCTCGATTCAAGACCGCTACAAGAAATATTCCATGCGCGATCCGCGCAAACAGGAGATGAACAAGGAAGTCATGGCGGTGTACAGCCGCGAGGGCGTCAATCCCATGGGGAGTTGCCTGCCGCAAGTGATCCAGATGCCGATCTGGTTTGGTCTCTATCGCATGCTGAATGCCACCATTGAATTGCGGCATGCGCCGTGGTTTGGCCCCTTTCACGATCTTGCCGGCCGCGATCCTTACTTCATTCTGACCATCACCATGGCCATTTTGATGTACGCGGCGCAAAAAATGACGCCGATGACGGTGACCGACCCGTCGCAGCAGCGCATGATGACGCTGATGCCCTTGATGTTCACGGGCATGTTTTTCCTCATTCCAGTTTCCAGTGGGCTGATACTTTATATCGTCACACAAAATATAATGGCTGTGGTCCAGCAGTGGCATCTGAATCGAACTTCGCCCCTAAAGGCTCCTCCTCCGCTTAGGGGCAAAAAACAAGTGGCACGCGCGGCGCTATCGAAATAAGTTTCGCCGGAAGGGTGTTCGGAGAACCAGCCATGCCCGCCAGTGTTGTTCGTGACGGCAAACTCGACCGTGAAGCCGGGGCTGCGGAAATTCGGCGATGCGTTGACACCATCCTGCGCACCGGGCGTTTTCACCTGAGTTATCGCGTGGATATCGCGCCACAACAAGGCGACGGGGATCTGGAAACTGCCGAGATTGTGGTCAACTTCGATGGGCCGGACAAGCCGCTCCTCCTCGAACGCAACGGCGATTTGCTCAAGGCGCTCGAGCACATCGCCGTCCGCTGGCTGCGGCTGGAGCCTCAATTTCACAATCGGGTGCGCTTCGACTGCGACAACTTTCGCGCCTCGCGGATTGCTGAACTGAAACTCTCCGCCGAAGTAGCCGCGGAGCGCGTGCGCCAGACGCATGAACCTTTTCGCTTCCAGGCCATGGCGGCGCGCGACCGGCGCATCGTTCATCTGGCTCTGAAAGATCAGCAGGGAGTGCGCACAACGAGTGAAGGCGAGGGCGAAATGCGCCAGGTAGTGGTTTTTCCCGCCGATTCGAAATAGTTCTTGGCCTTAGATCAAACTCACTCTTCCCGCAACGGCCCCTGAGAGAGAACCTTGCCGTCGGGCGCAAAGACGACTTCAAACGTGAAGGTCGTTGCGCGCTCGACATCACCCTGCACGGGTGCGGGCCGCCGTTGCCCGTAGAAGCGCAGATCGCTGATCTCCACCACGGACCTGCCGTCGCGTTCGAAGAACCTGAAAAGAGGAAATCGCGCAAACCACAAAAAAGTTTGCACTTCGCTCAGGCCGCGCGCCGCCGCGAGGTACTGATTGGCAGGGGGCTGGCGAAAAAAGTCGATGTGAAACGGTTCATCTCCTAACTGGGCGAACTGGATTCGGTAGATTCCTTCGGGCGTCTCGATCAGGCCCGCCCAGCGCGCCAGTGAAGGCGGCAGAGGCAATGCCGCAATATTCTGAACATTGAGGTGCGCCTGGCTGGCGAATTCGGAAATGCGCTGGAAGGCCGAATGATGCATGGTCGCGGCGAAGGCCAGGTACGCCGTGCAAAGTGCAATTCCGATGCGGCACCACTTCCGGCGGCCCGCATGCGACCCGGTTCCGTGCCGCAGGGGCAGCAGAAAGAAGCAGCCCAAGGCTCCTGCGAGCACAAAGGATGCTCCCGTCGGAAAGGGAATATCCATCGGCCGAACCAACGGACCAATCGCAAAGGAAGCGGCTGAAAGCAGTGCCCACAAAGGCAGGGCGCGCTTCCAACTATTTTTGAGCGGACGGAATGCCCAGGCGGCCAGCTGCGGCATGAGCGCCAGCGACGTGAACGTGAGATCCACGATAAAAATCCAGTCCCAGGCCACGCGAGAGTAGTTCAGCGGGCTCCACACCATCGTGCCGAAGTTCGTGATGACATCGAGAAAAATGTGGCTCCCGATCGCCACCAGGTAAATCGCCAATAGATCGCCGAATTCGGGAGCCGGCCAGCGCAAACGTCGCGCCGTCCACCACGTGAGCGCCGTCAACACCAGGGCCCAGACGGGCAGCATAACTGCGGAATGTGTGATGCCACGGTGCCAGGTCATTATCGCGAGATTGTTGTGTGCCAGCGGCCCGGCGAAGACATCTACATCCGGAAATATCGCGCCGATTGTGCAGGAGAGAATGGCGACGCGGCCGGCAGTGCGCGGCGGTTCTTGCCAGGAAAGCGGCGCTCGGGAAGGCTCTCCGCCGAAGAAGGCCTTTCCAATCAGCGCGCCGACAATGCCATGAGTGATGGTATCCATCAGGAAGCAGGAAGAGTTCGGTGCAGGCGCAGCGCAGCCGGGCTATCTGACCTCCATTAGCGGAGATCGCTTTTCGAACACGCGGCCAATGCGGCGCGCGGAAACTTCGCGGACGGCCAGCGCGTTCAGTGCGGCATCGGCCTGTGCTGCGTTCCAGCGCTACGAGCAGTCCGCCCGAGGTTTGCGGATCGAAAAGAAGACTTTGGAACTCCTCCGGAACGGTGGGCCGAAACGCGACACAATCGCCGATGAATTGCCGATTGTTCCGGAGGCCGCCGGAATAGAAGCCCTCGCGGGAGGCGGCCACTGCGCCCGGCAGGTATTCGATCGCGGCGTGATCGATTTCCAAAGACACGCCGCTTCCGACGGCCATTTCGCGCGCGTGGCCCAGCAACGCGAAGCCGGTGACGTCTGTGACCGCGTGAATCGTCCCGGGATTCCGCTCTTCGATTTCGGCTAAAGCCTGGGCGGCGTCTCGGTTCAGGCGCGACATCGAGGCCGTGGCTGCTGCCACCGCGATTTCTGGAATGCGGCCCTGCTTCAAACCGGTCGAGATCACGCCGGCGCCCAGCGGCTTTGTGAGTAGCAGAGCGTCTCCCGGCTGGGCGCCTACATTCCGCCAAATGCGTGATGGATCGATCAGGCCCGTTACTGCATAACCGAATTTCATATCTTCGTCGCGAATGGAATGACCGCCAATGACCGTGCAGCCCGCCTCAGCCATTTTTGCCAATCCACCACGCAGGATCTGCTCGAGAATTTCGACAGCGCCTTTTTCGGGAAAGGCTACGATGGAGAGCGCGGAAATGGGTTGTCCGCCCATGGCGTAAACGTCACTGAGCGCGTTGGCCGCGGCGATTTGGCCAAACGAAAAGGGGTCATCGACAATCGGGGTGAAGAAGTCGACGGTCTGCACGAGCGCAAGTCCCGCGCTTAGGCGGTAGACTCCGGCATCGTCGCTGGTCTCAAATCCGACCAGGACATTATCGTCCTCTTGCCGGGGCAAGCGCCGCAGCACCGTATCCAGCACGCCGGGACTTAATTTAGCCGCACAGCCCGCCGCCTTCACCGTAGCCGTGAGTTTGACCTGCTCGAGCAATATTCCCCCTAAGGTTCCAGCCTCGATTATAGCCGCAATCGGTCTCAGGCCGTGTGAGGCCGGGCGCCCTAACTTAAATTGATGGCGTCGCGCTTTTTTATGTTGCAGCTTCTGCGTGAGTGGCCCGGATCCCTGTGATTTTCCGTCTCTGATTGGGTGTGTCGGAGAGGTGACGGGAGTAACCGATAGAGCGAATTTCACGGAAGGTACAGGTCTGCGCGGCGATTCCGCTGCCAGAATGGGCCAAGCTGCCGCACCGCTGCACGCTTCGCCAAATGGCGCTTTTTGTCGGCTCCCATCGGCCGTTTTCGGCTTCGCGGGCTAAGTGACGAAGTTCCTGGCCTCGGAACGTAATCTGGAGACAGTGCCGTGATCATTCCGCTAAATCACGAAAACACGCACGGCCGCCGATGGCCCTACATAACAATTGGCATAATTGCGCTGAACACTATTTTCTTTCTGGCGACGCACTCGACGATTGATCGCGAAACACACGAAATAGGTGAAGTCCAGGAACATATCCTCCTCTTAGCTGCTGCGCACCCCGATATCTCCATGAATGCCGCGGAGCAAAAGCTTGTCGAGAATTTCCGCCACTCTCAAACCGAGGTTTGGGACTTGTTCTCTTCGGCCAGTCGCACGCCGCTCGATGCTTGGGACGTGCAAATGCGCAAGTGGACGGAGCCGCGGTGCGAAGAAGAGATGATCCGGCTCGAGGGTCAGTTCGAACAGATGCAATCTGAATCGATCCTTGGCCGCTATGCCTTTTATCCCTCTCGCCGCGTGGCCATCAGTTATCTGACGGCGAACTTTTTGCACGGCGGCTGGCTGCACTTAATTTTCAATATGTGGTTCCTATGGCTGGCGGGCGCAATTCTCGAAGACACCTGGGGCCGGCCGTTGTATTCCGGCTTCTATCTTATTTGCGGTGTAGCGGCGCTGTGGGGTTATGGCCTGGTGTATCCAAACGGCGTGATACCGGTGATTGGCGCGTCCGGCGCGATCGCCGGTCTTATGGGAGGTTTTCTCGCCCGCTTCCCAAAAACGAAAATTCAGCTTGGATTTTTCTATTGGATTGTGCGTCCCCGGCTACTTCGGTTCAAAGCGCCGGCTTTTGCTGTCTTGCCCTTATGGCTTGGGGAGCAGCTTCTTTCGGGGGTGATGGCGGGCGAAAGCGGCGGCGTAGCCTACTGGGCACATATCGGAGGCTTTGGCTTTGGTCTGGTGATGGCGCTGATCTTGCGCTACAGCGGAGTCGAACAAAAGGCCGATCAGGCAATCCAGGCGAAAGTGGGCTGGTCTGCTGATCCACGCATCGTCAATGCTACTGACCTGCTCGAGAAGGAACAGTTCGATGGGGCCATCTCCGAGCTGAAGGCGTTGATTGCTGAGAAGCCAGACTCGCTGGACGCTCACGAGTTGCTGCCAAGCGTCTATTGGCGGAAGGGCGACACGCCATCCTACCTGCAAGCAATGGAGACGCTCTGTCAGCTTCACCTGAAGCTGCACAACTCCGAGGCTGCATGGCAGGACTATGAAGATTACGCGCAGGCAGGCGGCGCGAAAATGCCGGCGGCGAGCTGGCTCGAACTCTGCCGTCACGCCGAGAATATTCAGCAGTGGGAACGCGCCGCCAGTGAATACGAAAAGCTCGCCGATGCCTGGCCACAGGAACGCAATTCCGTGCTCGCGCTAATTTCGGCGGGACGAATTCAGCTCAAGCACCTCGGCCACCCCGAGCAGGCCTTGCGATTGTACATCGCGGCGCAAAATTCGCCTGTGCCACACCTAGGACTGGACGGAGACCATTCGGAAAGGCGTGGACGCTGCAATGGGGAAACCGAAAGCCGGACCTGCCGAATCCGCATCTTCGCCGCTGGCGAATTCTCGCCGGTCTTAACTATTCAGTAATTAATCGAATAGGGTAGTAGTTTGGCTAGCTGGCTTGGGCCGCGCGGATGGGAATCGTGACTGCCTTTGCCGTTTCCGAGGGCGCAATGATATGGCACTGACCGTCAAAAACTCCGCCTGGTTCGATCACCAGACAATGCGAATGAATTTCGCCTGTGGCGATCCCCTTGTTGTGAATCTCCACCCTTCCTTTTGCGAAAATCACACCATTGAAACGGCCTGAGATCACCACGTCGTTGCCCTCGATCTGACCCTCTACTCGGGCTTCTTCCCCTAGAATAAGATTGTGCGTGGAAATCAAAAGCCCCTTCACTTCCCCTTCGACTCGGAACGTTCCGGGACATTCGAGAGTTCCCTCGAACCGGACAGACTTATCGAGAAAGCCGGTCCATTCCGGAACAGTTTTTGACTCCCGCTTTCGAAACTTCCAGGGCAGAAATCACCTCAGAGGAACTTGCTGGGCGCGGTAAATTGTTTCAAAGCGAAGTCCAGTGAACAAGGGCATTGCGTAAGTACGACGCATGTAGTGTTCACTTCTGGATAACCATACGGTCGTACAGCCACATCAGTTGAGAAGGTTCGTGGTATTCGATGGCCAGCTCCCCGGGGCGCGTTTTCGTGGGCTGCCGCAGGCGCACTCGCATCCCCAACAGATGTTCCATGTTTTCGATAGCTGCGCGCGTGTTTGCGTCGAATTGCGGCTCGTCTGGTTGATGAGCAACGGTTGCACGGGACCTCCGTGAGGCACTCCGTTCCAATTGGCGCACCGTCATTCGGCCGCTGGCAGCCCGTTGCGCGAGCGCTAGACGCAGCTGGGGTTCAGTGATGGCAAGAAGTGCGCGTCCATGCCCGGCGGAGAGTCGTCCGCTCTCAATCATTTCGATGATCGGTTTTTCCAAGCGCAAGAGCCGTGTGGCATTTCCGACGGTGGCGCGATCTTTCCCTGTTTTTGCGGCCACTTCCTCCTGCGTCAAATGAAATTCGTTTACCAGACGCTCGAACGCTCGCGCCTCCTCGATGGGGTTGAGGTCCTCTCGCTGAATATTTTCGACTAGCGTGATCTCCAGAGCGGCCTCATCGGTCACCTCCCGGATGACTGCGGGCACACGGCTTAGCCCGGCTCGCTGTGCGGCGCGCCATCGCCGTTCGCCGGCAAGAAGCTGGTAACGCGATCCGACTCGCCGGAGCACCAATGGCTGAATGATTCCACTGACCTGGATGGATTGGGCGAGCTCGGCCAATGCTTCCTCACGAAAGTGAGTGCGCGGCTGATATGGGCTCGGCTCTATCAAATCAATGTCGATTAGCTGCGAGCCCGTACCTGCTGAAGTCGTCTCGATGCTTGTCGCGACAGGAAATCTGCTTACGTCGGCAGGCTGCGAATCTGTCTCACGAATGAGTGCTCCCAGCCCCCGCCCCAGCGCGTTTCTGGCCATTAGCGATGACCTCCTTTGCAAGTTGTATGTAAGCCTCGGCACCTTTACTATGTATGTCGTAGAACAAAATCGGCTTCCCGTGACTCGGCGCTTCAGCCAGCCGTACATTTCTGGGAATGATGCTCTCGAAAACCTGGGTGCCGAAAAAGCTCCTCAGGTCAGCAGCGACTTGACGTGAGAGCGTCGTCCGTTCGTCATACATTGTCAGAACGATGCCCTCGATAGCCAAAGCGGGGTTGAGCGTCCGGCGGACTCGCATCAACGTGTCCAGAAGTTCGGAAACGCCTTCGAGCGCGAGATATTCGCACTGGACCGGCACTAGGACAGAATCACTGGCCACCAGGGAGTTTAGGGTGATCAGATCGAGGGTTGGCGGACAATCTATGATAATAAAGGCGTAGTTCGAACGAATAGGCTCGATAAGCTCTTTGAAGCGATATTCCCGGTTCTCGGCATTCGCGAGCTCGACAACAGCTCCAGCCAGATTCTTGTCCGATGGGATGAGATCTAACCCTTCAACTTGGGTTTTTATAACGATCTTACTCAGGTTTTCACCGAGTGATAAGGCGTGATAAAGCGTGCGGCGGGAAGGATCCTTCTGGAATCCCAAGCCAGTTGTGGTGTTTCCTTGCGGGTCGGAATCAATCAGGAGAATTGGTTTCTCTGCTACTGCAATCGAGGCGGAAAGATTAATTGCCGTGGTAGTCTTGCCTACGCCGCCCTTCTGATTGGCCACAGCGATTACGCGCGCCAAACCATCTCCTTGCAATAGGCTTGCTTGGCGCGGCAATTTAGCAGAGGCTGGGCTTCCGTGCAAGATGTTTCACGTGGAACATAACTATGAAACGATGGGATGAGACAAAATTGTTTCACGTGAAACAGTTTCAAGCACCATCCAAACGACAGATTGGGCCAGATTGTTCCACGTGAAACATTTGCTCCAAATTTAGGATGACGCGGGCCTGCCGATTAGAACCACTCTTCGCCGGGACTCCGGAATAGTGACAGGCAACTCCCAATTCCAGCCTTTTGTCCGAGACAACAAATTCGAGTCCTCCACACCCAGCCATAGAATCACGCGCCCGTCCGGACGCAGCACGCTTTTTGACCACTGTAGCAACCGCCTATAACCGCCAAGCGCCCGTGAAGAGATGAAGTCCAAAGAGGCCGGCTGTGGCCGAAAATCCTCATATCGGTTCCGCACAACTTCTACACTGGATAGGCCCAAAAACGACTGGACCTCCCGTAAGAACGCGCATTTTTTGCCATTGGGATCGATCAAGGCGACCTGCAGGTCGGGAAAGGCAATTTTCAGAGGAAGTCCGGGAAATCCTGCGCCGCTCCCAACGTCGGCGAGCCGACCACGTTGAATTGGGACCAAAGATCCGGCGAAAATGCTCTCTCCAAAGTGCCGGGCCACCATTTCGGTATCTTCCTCGATAGATGTGAGTGCAATCGTTTGATTCCATCTCTTCAATAGCTCTAAGTATTGTGCGATCTCGGCCAATTGCGCAGAAGAGAGGGCCTCGCTTACATAGGGCGAAAGAGCGCGAGCGATCTCATCGAGCGACAGAGCTTTGCTTTCTGGATCGTTTGTGGGCATAAACGCCTGAGCGACGCCTGATAAAACCACTGATTCTGACGGAGTACAAGAGCTCATAAGCGGCAACCGCACGGCAGACGTTGACATGGCGCAGGCTCCGACATATGTTGTCACCTCATGCGAGTCCTGGTGATCGGAGGCGGTGGCCGAGAGCACGCGCTTGTCTGGAAGCTGCGTCAGAGCCGGGACGTTTCCAAGATCTGGTGCACTCCAGGTAATGGCGGCATTTCTCAGCAGGCCGAGTGTGTGTCAGCTAACTTGGGGGATATTTCCGCTGTGGCTGATCTTGCTGAGTCGCTTCGCGTGGATCTGACGGTAGTCGGGCCTGAACAGCCGCTGGTGGATGGAATCGCCGACGAATTCGATCGTCGAGGTTTGCGGATCGTCGGGCCGACAAGGAAATGGGCTCAACTTGAGGGAAGTAAGCTTTTTGCCAAGGAATTCCTTAATAATCATGGCATTCCCACGGCCTCCGTGCTTGGCGTGTTCACGTCAGCTCAGGAGGCTCTTAAGAAGCTGGGGAATTTGAGTTATCCGGTGGTATTGAAGGCCGACGGTCTTTGCGGAGGCAAAGGCGTTCTGGTGGCAAGCACTTATAGCGAGGCTTCAGATTTTGTGAATCGGAGCCTCGAAACGAGGGAATTCGGGGATAGCGGCGGTAAGCTACTCATTGAAGAGGCCTTGCACGGCAGTGAGCTATCCTTTATTGTGCTTAGCGACGGCCGCGATTTCCTGCCTTTAGTGCCTACTCGCGATCATAAGCGGGTATTCGACGGGGACGCCGGACCAAACACCGGCGGCATGGGGGCCTACTCTTGTGATGGGATCATCTCACCATCGTTGGAGGCGCAGATTCTTGAGCGTGTGGTCGAACCAACCATGCGGGCCCTGTCCACTGGCGCCGATCCATACCGCGGATTCCTCTATTTTGGTCTTATGCTGACGCCTGTGGGACCCAAAGTCCTGGAATTTAATTGTCGGCTGGGAGATCCGGAGGCCCAGGCAATCGTCGCGCGAATGGATTTCGACCTCGGCGGGGTGCTCCAAGCCTCAGCTGAAGGGAAACTAGGAGCCCAGGAGTTGAAATGGCGCCTTGGAGCAAGCGTGTGCGTCGTAATGGCTTCTGGCGGCTATCCGGGGAAGTATACGGCTGGAAAGGAAATTCATGGCTTGGAAGAGGCCGAAGCCATCAAGCGGCGTCAACCTCTTTCATGCGGGAACCAAACGTGAATGGAGTAAGTACTACACTAGTAGTGGTAGGGTTTTAGGGGTCACTGGTGCCGGCGAGAGCTTAGACTCTGCCCGACGGCTAGCTTATGATGCAGTCCGGCGCATTCAATTTGCGGATTGCCACTACCGCCGTGATATCGCTTTGGCAGGGTGTCGCGTCGCCAATATTGGGGAGGCGTAAAGGCCGATGGCGTACGTGGCGAATCTTCTCGTTGCGGCTGAACGCCGGAAACCGATGAAGGCGGTCGATCACGTGGTCGCGCTGGAGGATCGAGGATTCGAGGGGTGCGCACACGCTCGACAAGGCAGCAAGCGGCAGGTTCTGCTGGTAGATCGTGAAACACTGGTTGAATTTGAGCTGTTACCCGGAATGCTAAGAGAGAACATCACGACAGTGGGTCTGAACGTGGGCGAGCTCAAGGCGGGGCAGCGGCTTGGAATCGGCAGCGCCTTACTCGAGGTGACGATCCCGTGCGAGCCTTGTTTTCGCATGGACGAAATTCGAATGGGCTTGCGGGAGGCGTTGACGAACCGCAGAGGCGTGTTATGCCGCGTGATTGCGGGCGGCCGAATTTCGCAGGGAGATACAATTGAGGTTCGCGAAGTTGCTACAGCTATTCCGAGTGTTGGAGGAGCGCGTTGAGCAAAGGTGACACATCGAAAGACAAACCTGTGGTGGGCATCATCATGGGTTCGGATACCGATCTGCCGGTGATGAGCGAATCGGCAAAAATGCTGGCCAAATTTTCGATTCCCTTCGAGATTGAAGTCGTTTCGGCACACCGTTCGCCGGCGCGAACTCATGAGTATGCGAGCACCGCGATCGACAGGGGCTTAAAGGCGGTGATCGTGGCGGCGGGAGGGGCCGCGCACCTGGCTGGCGTGGTAGCGGCACTTACAACATTGCCGGTGATTGCGGTTCCCATGGCCACGACGGTGCTCTCCGGCATCGATGCGCTGCTTTCAAGTGTGCAGATGCCCGCCGGCGTGCCTGTGGCGGCGATGGCGATCGATAAGCCCGGGGCTATCAATGCGGCGATTTACGCCGCCGAGATTCTCGCCACGTTCGATCCGCGGGTTGCGGAGCAGTTGGTCGCTTACAAGCAGGAACTGGCTCGGTCCGTGGTGGAAAAGAGCGCGCGCGTGAAGCAGCAGTTCGCGGAAAAATCGGCGGCAAAATAGGATCAGCGGAGCTTTTTATCTTCAGTTAGGCCGCGGCCCGCGGTTGCGCAGCGAAGGCGCGTCAGGCTCCCGCGGTTGCGATGGCGTTTGTGTTTTGCCAGGCGGAGTGGGCTCTTGGGGCGCGAGCACCCATTGGAAACCGCGTTCCATATCCAACACGGCCATGACCAGATTTTGTTCGTTTCCGCCCGCCAGCGGAATTGCGGCGCGCATGAAGTCCGAAGTTGGAGACGAACGGGCCTTAGTGCTATTTCCAGCGGCAATCAAAGCCACCGCATCGGAGACGTCGCGCGAGGAATGAGCGATACGGTCAAACTGCGGATCGGGTCGCGTGACGCGTTCGGCCAACTGAAGCTGGGGAATAGTCGCAGGGTAATCGGCTTCGATGAATGTATGCGGCTGTCCTTTTTCCGGGGGATAAAGCTGGACGTAAGCAGGCCGCAGAATGCGGGTTTGCCAGAAATCATTGCCTAAATTTTCCTGACGCACCCGGTACTGCAGGTTCCAGATTTCGGGACCGTAATCTTGCACATAATCCACGAGAATCAGTTCGACGAGAGGCTCATCTGGCGTCAGGTCCAGCTTGTGGTGGATCTGATCCACCAGAGGACGAATCTGCTCGAGCATTCCCACGCCAATATCTTCAATTTCGCTGGGTTCCTGGGTGGGTTTCTGTGACGGACGCCGAAGAGCATTGGCAGCCGCCGCGGGCAGTTCGGAATCGAGCCGTGTGACCTTAGCCGTGTCGGGAGCGGTCCAATCGATGGCGCCCAGGAGGATGCCGATGCGTCCGGCGCTTACCGGAAGCACGGCCGGAGGATGCGAACCGACCTCGCCGCCACCAGTCGTTGCGGCTACGATGATGGTATCGTGCGTGACGCAAAAAATAACGCGACCGGTGGCCAGGTTGGCGACGATTTCGCCGCCTCGATTGTCTTGCGCGGACAAAGCAGGTATGAGGAGAATCAAGAAAGATGCCACGGCCAGCGCTGACAGGCGCCTGTGCCCGCTGGAGAAGCCCCAAATAATTGACCGAGTGAATCGCACGGTTGCACTTTGGATGCGCTTCACAATTTGCATGGGAGATAATCCCTCTCTACGTTATCACAATTTAAAATGGAGGACGGAGTGGGCGAGAGGGACGGCGCGCGGAAGGGGCAGGAGCTTATTAGCCGCTCTTGACGATACTTCCAGTAAAATAAGCGGAGCAGCCGCTTCTTTGATCCAGGGGACGAGCTATGGGGCTTTTTGATTTTATCGGTAAGGGCAAGAACCTGCGCAAGCCGAGTCGAATTCGCCACCAGGGGATGGCGCTTTCGGAGATTCTCGAGGCGCATAACAATCATTTTCTTGGACACCCGGGTGGCAAGCGGGCCGATTTGAGAGAGGCAGATTTAAGACATGCGGATCTGCGCTCTGTAAATCTGACCGGCGCGATTCTCGATGGGGCCAAGTTGAATGGCGCGAATTTGCAACAGGCCAAGCTCACTCATGCCAGTTTGGCCGGCGCTCAAATGCGTGGCGCTGACCTGCGCAATACAGACCTGACCGAGGCCGACCTCAGAGGCGTCAATCTGAGCGAAGCGCAGGCCAGCGGCGTGGAGTTTTTCCGATGCGATCTAAGCGGTGCGGATTTCCGCGGCGCGAACCTGCGGAACGCCAATTTTCGTTCCGCAAACATCAGAGGTGCGCAATTCGCAGGCGCGGATATGGGCGTTACGATCCTGCGCGAAACAAATCTGGACGGCGTCGATCTTTCCGGAGTGGACCTTACGACGACTCTCTTACCGAAGGGATACACTCGCCCTACCGCACCGGCCGCCACGCACGAGTCCTGAAGTGCCACGACGAATTGACAGGTTATCGGCTGCTCTCCGCTGCTTCGGCCAAAGGGTCGGCTGGGTCGCGCCCGGCGCTGCGGCGGCGAATTTCGATGCCCAGGCGCTTGATTTTTTGGTTTAAAGTCGAGAGAGGCACCTGGAAGCGCTCGGCCGCTTCGGTCTGGTTCCACCCGGTTTGCTCCAGCATATCTTCGATGACGCGCCGTTCAATCTGCTCCATGATTTCAAAAAGTGACGGGATGGGCCGATCGGCGGCTGCGTGTTGATGGCCCTCTTGCGCCAGCGATTTGAGCAGCTCCGAGAGATGCAGGCGCGCATTTCCTAGCATTCCTCGCGTGAGGATCGCCTCAGGCAGTAGATCGACGTCGATCTCCTCCCGCGTGGAGAGGACCACCGCACGCTCGACGACGTTTTCCAGTTCGCGCACGTTTCCAGGCCAGGAATAGTCCATCATCAAATTCAAGGCTCGCCGGCTGAAGCGGCCCAATGCGCGATTATTCTCTTTTGAGAACTGGCGCAGGAAATGATCGACGAGCAAAGGAACATCCTCGCGGCGCTCGCGAAGCGGCGGGAGTTTGAGAGCGATCACGTTGAGGCGGTGGTAAAGGTCTTCGCGGAAACGTCCTTCGCGCACCAAGCCGAGCAGATCGACATTCGAAGCGGCGATGATGCGCACGTCCACCTTGATCGTTTCGGTGCCGCCCAGGCGCATGAATTCGCGTTCCTGGATGACCCGCAAGAGTTTGGCCTGAGTCTCCAAGCCAATGGTCGAGATTTCGTCAAAGAAAATGGAGCCTTGATCGGCTACCTCGAAGAGTCCTTTCTTGGAAGCGACCGCGCTCGTGAATGCGCCCCTTACATGGCCGAAGAGCTGGGATTCGAGAAGATCGACAGGGATGGAGCCGCTATTGACCGCTACGAAAGACTTGTCTGCACGGGGAGATGCGGAATGAATCGCCTTGGCAATAAGTTCCTTTCCTGTTCCGCTCTCGCCGATGACCAAAATGGTCGATCGTGAAGGGGCCACTTGCGCCACCAAATCGAGAAGGGAAACAATCCGCTCGCTCTTGCCGATAATGTTCGGGAAGTTGTAGCGCTGCTTGAGGGCCCTCTTGAGCTGGACATTCTCCTCGCGCAGACGGCGGCCCTCGACGGCCAAGGCGACTTGCGCCAGGAGTTCATCATTCGACCAGGGCTTGGTGATGTAGTCTTGCGCGCCGCCCTTGAAAGCCTGGCGCGCCATGTCAATGGAGCCGTAAGCCGTTATGAGAACAACCGGAAGATGAGGGTCGCGCTGCCGGATGTCGCGAAGCAGATCGAGGCCGTTGCCGTCAGGCAGGCTAACGTCGAGAAGCAGCAGGTCGTATGGTTCCTCTCCCAGGCGCGCGAGCCCCGATTGCCCTGTCTCTGCAGAGGTGACCGCGTAACCTTCGGATGAAAGAAGAAGCTCGAGCCCCTCGCGAATTTCTGCTTCGTCGTCTATGACCAGGATCGAGCCATTAGGCATGAACCGCTTTCCTTGCCGCCGGGAATTCCAGGCGGAAAGAGGTGCCTTTGCCGGGCGTGGAGCGCACCTCGATTCTGCCGGCGTGCTCCTTGATGATGCCATAGCTGACCGAGAGTCCCAAACCGGTGCCGCGACCGGTGGCTTTTGTGGTGAAGAAGGGATCGAAGACGCGCCCCAGATCTTCGCGCTGGATGCCGAGGCCGGTGTCGGTGACTTCCACTTCTACGGTGCCGTTATTCGAGGCAGTACGCACCTCGAGCATGCCGCCGGACGGCATGGCATCCTTGGCATTCAGGAAAAGGTTCAGGAAAACCTGCTGCAAGCGGTTGCTCGAACCGAGGACGCTGGGCAGATCGGAACCGAGATTTTTAATCACGTGGACGTTCGCGGCACGAAAGGGGTGAGCCACGAGCGTGAGTGTTTCCTCAACAACCTGATCGAGATTTACTTCCTTGAACTCAGTACCGCCGGTGCGCGAGAAACTGAGCAAATTATTGACGATCTCGCTGGCTCGGAAGGTTTGCTTGACGATCTTGTCCGTCAGTTTGTGGCGGGGATCGTTAGCGGGCAGTTGCTTGGCGAGCATCTGGATGTAATTGGAAATGACGGCCAAAGGCGTATTCACTTCGTGGGCCACGCCAGCGGCCAGCAAGCCAAGCGAAGTCAGCTTTTCGGTCTGGAGCAGCTGTTCCTCGAGTTGCATACGCTGAGTGATGTCGTCGAAGAGGATAAGCCGCCCAATGCGCTCACCCGATTTGCCCGCCAGCGGAGCAATAGAGACGTTCACGACCAGGGTGCGGCCATCGCGATTTCGCAGAGGGAACTTATAGAGATTGGTGACGCGTTCCTCCTCGGAACGCGCCAAAATTTCCGCGGCCAGGTCGGAGGGGAGAATCTCCTCGATCGTGCGGCCAACTGCATCGAGGCGCCGCACGCCGATAGAACGCTCCAGTTGCGTGTTCCAGAACTCGATGCGGCCTTCAAAACCTACGGCCAGCACGCCAACGTTCATGGATTCGACGATGTTTTCCGAGAAATCCTTCAGGCGCTCGACCATCTGCGCTTTTTGCTCCAGCGAGGAGTAAAGCTGCGAATTGTCCACCGCGATGGCCAGATAGCCGGCGATCGTGACGAGCAGCTCGACATCTTCGCTGGTGAGGAAATCGCCGTCGATGGTCTTGCCCAAACCAAGAACAGCGACCGTATGGTCGTGGATGCGGCAAGGGATAAAGTAATGGAGATCGAGCTGCCTAAGCGCGCGGCGCACAGATTCGCTTTCCTCACGCGCTGCGCGAGCGGAATCGTAGAAGAGATATCCACGCGCCAATTCACTCTGGGACGACAGAAAGCTCAAGTCGAGCTCCTGGCCCGATTCGGAAATGCGCAAACCCCGCGAACCGGCCAAACGATAATGGCCGGATTCTGCAGAGTCATTGAGGAATACGGCCAGGCGGTCCACCAGCAGAGTTTGTGACAGGCGATCCATCACTGAAACGAGCATGGGTTGGAGGCGAACTTCATTCGTCAGCGTGCGCCCGAATTCGATCAGGGTCCGCCGGTAATTCAAGCGGTCACGATAGAAAAAGCGGTCGAGGCGGGCCTGGGTCCAGTCACGGAAGGGCTGGAACAAGAAAGCGGCGATTACGATGGCAATGATCTCGCCAAGCAGCCCGCTTGGCCAGGCTGTATGAAAAAGCCCGCCGATCACGGCCACGAGCGCAATATAAACGGCGACTACAGCGCCAGTCGCGGCAGTGTAGGCCAGGCCGCGCTTGAAGATGATGTCGACGTCCATCAACCGATAACGAACGATGGCATAGGCAAAGCACAGAGGAATCAGAGCGAGAGAGAGCGCGGACAAATTCATCCACTGGCGCGGGACAGTGCCGAGCGAGAAAGGCAGAATGTAAAGGCCGGCGAACGGCAGGATGCCGGCCAAGGTGCCGCCGGTGACCCATTTCAGTTGCTGGCGCAGCACCCCATTGGGCGCCCGCCAATAGCTACGCAGAAAGATAGCCGCGGCCAGCAGGAAGTAGACCCCAAGGTAGCCGAGTTCCAGTTGATCGAGTGCGATCCGCGCAGGCAAAGAGGCAGTAAATCCGGCACGGCCAGTCGCTACGTAAATACTTAGAGCGAGTAAAACGACCGCCGGGAGATAACAGATTCCAATCAGGAGTTGCTGAAAGAGCCGCCGCGCAATGGTTCGTTCCGGAAAGACGAGGGCGAAATGGACCAGCAGCGCCGGCGCGGCGAGGAGCGCGACAACCTTCGCCCAGTAGACTTCCCAGTCGAATGAATTCAGCTTACCGGTGTAATGGAACGCGCAAAGAACAAATGACGCCAGGCAAAAGGTATAAAAATGGACTGCGCGCGGGGCATTCCAGCGGCGCGCAAAAATAAACAGGCCAATGAAGAGATAAAATAAGCCCACAATTCGAAGATAATTCTCAATGCCAATAGGCTTAGGGGCCGGCGCGGTGATCAGGCTGGTATCGAAACCGGTGTTCTGCCGCCGTATTTGATAACGGGCCTGGGACCATACGCCGAACGCCCAGAGCCGCTTGACGACATCAATGGCGCGACCTACCGGCTGGCCGTCTATGGAGACGAGCACATCGCCGGACTTGAGCCCCGCACGCGCGCCCGGGGAATTTGGCGCCACGTAGATGGCCTTGGTTCCCTGTTCGCTATCGACCCAGGAGACGCCGTCGTCAGGTACGTCGAACGAGAGGCGCTGCTGGAAATTGATAATGCCGAAAATAACCGCGGCCACCGTGAGGAACACAAGGACAATTGCACCTGACCGAGTTGCGACGCTTTGGTTGTTCTGACTCATGGAGACTATTACGCGTCCGGAAGCTCTGCAAGAGCGTAGCACGTTGCATACCGCAGGATATGAAATTTAATGAGGATTAAGTCTTTCATATGGAGAGGGTTAGTCGGGGCAGGCAAGACACGTCCATGTAGGAGATACCGTTTCCGGTAGTTGATTACACTATTCCGTAGCCAATTAGAATTGGAAACTGACGCCGCCGCGGAAGGATCGCTCGACCGGCATCACAATCATGCGCCCATCGAGCGTCTCAAGAGACGCATAACCCTGCGAAAGCATGTTTCGGAAATCGGCTAGGGCCTCCCAGTGTCCCGCCATAAGGAACGCGGGCAGCGGCTGCCTGATTGAAAGGCTGAGATTGGGATCTAAACCCATGGCAGCTTCGCTATATAGGTCCTGGCGCGTCACAATCGTCCCATTTATCCACTTGTAGCTTGCGGCAAACTGCGTCTTGGACTTAGGCACCTTGCCGGCGAGCCGTGCGGCGACGCTATGGACGTAGCGGGTCTGCAGCATTTGCTGCAACTCAGCGAGAGAGGCGCCCTGGTCGCCAGGAGCCAGTGCACCCGCCCAAGCGTAAACGCCTGCAACCTCAAGATTGCCGGTGAGCTTTTCCCTGTAGACCAGACGTGATCCCCAGAAGCCGGCAGTTCCGGCATCGTAGGCAAGCGGTCCGGGGAACGGGTTTATAAACGAAGCGGATGGATCCGACGATCCTCCGACAGTTCCGTAAACGGCTTGGTGTTTGGAATCATCGCGGAATACGGCAGTCTCGAATTCGCCGCGCGCTCCGACGTCATGGCGAACCAAGAATTCCTCGTGCCATCCGCCACTCAAGATGGGATTCCCTCTGCCCCAGATGAGATTTGGTCCTGTCTGCAATGCCTCGATGGCCGGTTGCTCGGCGGTAACCTGTTCGCGCATGCCGTAAGCGTCCGGATCCGTCTCGACCAAAAATGCCGCATTCCAATGTGGAGAAAGACGCATGCCCAACCGCGCATGTGGCCGCAACGTTGCGGCCATGGCGCCCACGAAACCGCCCGCCAGGTATTCTCCGCCATATTCCAGGATTACGTGATCAGTCAAAACCACTTGTTCGGAGTGCTCGAAGCGCATCGCACGGATGGATCTGCCCGAATCTCCTACGCGAATTTGACGGACCGTAAAAGTGGTTTCAGGTCCTTCTCCGAGTTTACCGCTAGGGAGCCAGATGCTCGCCACCGAGCCGCCAAGCACTCCGGGAACCGCCTGGTCGTAATTGACTTCCCCGGCAATGAGCAACTTGCCCGCGCTGCCCTAAGCGTTGATCGTAGGAGACTGCGGTGCCCATGTATCCAGGCAATGCGGACGAAGAGCCGGGCCGCACCGAGCCGTTGTCCAACTCCACACTGGCTCGCGGCTGCTCATCTTTTTCGCCTGAGTTGCTGGCAATAACAACCGTGCCGTCGCGAAGCTGCAGCACCGGTCGCGAGGAACTTGAGGTGCGCAGAACCCATTTCCAGTCGTCAGGTTCACTGGTTTTGGACGATTTCCGGCGAAGGTTATCGAGTGAGGCAAAGATGGTATCGAGCTCGACGTGCAGCGACGTATTCACGTTGGCGCCGACATTAACGTGATCCTGAAGCGAGGGCATGAATCCAGCGAGCGTGACCTTAACCGAATACAGACCAGGACGAAGCCTTTGGCCGACAAAGATTCCGTTTTCGTCGGTCAGTAGTTCGATGGCTCGGCCGCCAGCGGATTCCGGCGTGAGCCACACACTCGCGCCCATTTGTGGGTTACCGGCCGGGTCGACCACCAGCCCGGTCAGGCTGCCGAAATTATGAGCGGCCAGTAGCGATGCAGTGGAGAGGAAAAGACCACAAACAACGAAGGCCGCAGTCCTCAACGACTTCACTGATCACCTCACGGAAGAAGTTTGCGCCGCGACCTTCTCGTTGGGTGGAGGCGTGATGCTAAAGTCCGCCGACCGGCTGATACTTTGATTAGACACGGCATCCGTGGTCTTGATCTCAATGCGATATTTGCCGGGCGGTAACGTCTGGGGCGGCACCGATTCCTGCACCGTCATCTGCTCACCGGGTTGGTGCAATTGCTCAGAGCTTTGCACCACGTGCTTGATCGATTGGTCGCCCTGGAAGATCTGAATGTCGACAGAGGCATTATTTTTGTGCGTCTTGTCGTCGATCTTCAGATTGTAAATCTGGAAATAAAGGCCGATCGGCTGATTGGCGCTGAAATTGTGATCTAGTTTGGGCCTGACCTTCATCGAGCCAATCACGAACATTCCAAGGCCGATGTCCTTCGAGGCTACCGGCGATATTTCGTCCGCCATAATCAGCGTGCTGGCTTGCAGTTTGTCGTCATCGAACGGGGGCACTGCAAGGCGTGTGTTTATGACGCCGATGTTATTGCTGGTCGTATCCTTGAGCACCACGTCCAAGCGATAGAGGCCGGGGCGCAGCGGCAGAGCCTTCTGATAAATGGAGGCGGATTTCAGCGAGCCTTGTAAGAGTGAATCAGGGAAGTCGCGGCGAATCGTATCTTCAAACGTCTGCACCGTTCGCCCACTAAGAGTGGTTACGCGGGCAAAGAGGTTGAGCGTGGCGGTATGCACACCGTCCTTGCTTTGGAAGCTCAACTGATTGTTAGGGATCTGCAGAGTGATCGGGACCAGGACTGTGTCGCCGGCCACACGCAAGAAGTCAAAACGGTAGTCAAACTTGATCTGGTCGCGAACGATACGCGACGATACGACTTCCTCCAAATCTTTGAATTTCACCGCCGGAGGCTGCCAAATCTTCGCTTCGAGTTCGAGGCGCGTAAATTCATCGAGACTTTGACTACGTGCCCCGTACGGGGAGGGCGCCATGTGCGTTCCATCCGTATTTTGGAAGCGAGCGGACTTGCAGGACATACCCTCTTGCTCGGCAAGCGTTAATCCGGCGCCGGGAACATAAAGGAGCGCGTCTTTTTCGGATGGGTCAGTGGTCAGGTGGAATTCGCCTGTGCCGGTGGGATCCACGAATTCCAGTTCAACGTTCTCGCCAATGCCCTCAATATAGTGGTAGGTCCAATCTTCGAAGGCGTAAGTCTTGGTTTCGCCGCCGCCCTGATCCATAGGCCGTTCGTAGTTTTCGCCTTGGGTATGGCTCTCAAGGTCATCAGGCTTGCCATACATGATGTAGATGCGGCCGCGATCGGTTCTCCACCCTGCGATACCTGAGGCGAAATGCTCGTTGGTGTAGGCGATTCGGCGATAGTGCTCTTCCTTCACCGGGTTATCCACCGAATCCGGATCGGGATTGCGCCGTTGCCAGAACTCTTCGATGAATTGCTCCCGCTCTTCGTTCGTTTGAAGCTGCAAAAAGGCTCTACGCTCCGTGTCTGTGATGATGTAGATCACGTCCTCGCTGAGCCATTTTTTGTAAGGGGTGGCCAATTCCTTCAGGACTTGCTTCTCGTTAACTTTCTTCTTGCTGTTATCTTGCTTTTGGTCCGATTGCTGCCCGGGAGATGGTTGGGGCTGGTTAGCCGGCTGACCCTGCGCCAAGGCAGGAATAGCCGAGAAGCCGAGAAGGAATAGACTGTTTCCCAAAATGAAAAGCCGGAGGTCCTTCGATGTCTTCATCAAGTATGCCTTTTAGTGCGCAGGGCTGAAATTTTAGTCCCAGAGTGCAACGTCCGTCAACGGGAGAATCCCCCTCTAGGACGACATTTTACTTTTTCAGAATCTCGAATCCCCTACAAGGTTGCCCGGGTCGCTTGCCCTATAATATCAGTGCTGCTACCGAATAGCTGCGGTTATCGGGCAGGAGGCTGGTATGCGGAGCATGATTCTCTGGGTTGCTAGCGCCGCGCTATCCTGCTCTATGCCTGCCGTCGGCGCAACCGCTTCCCTTTGGGGACCTGACCTTTACCAGCGGGAACAGGTTGGCAGAGTAAACTTCCCCACATCTTGCACAAAGTCGGCTCAAAGCTCGATGGAGAAGGGGTTGGCTCTGCTGCATTCGTTCCAGTACGCGGAGGCAGAGGAGTCATTCACAGGTGCCTCGCGTCTCGATCCTGGATGCGCCCTAGCATATTGGGGCAAAGCGATGGCGCTCTACGAACAGCTTTGGGATTTTCCGAACGCAAAGACCCTCGCGGAGGGACGGCAGGACCTCGAGCCGGCCCAAAAGCTCAGAGCGCAGGATACGCGGGTGCAGGGGTATATCGACGCGGCTGCCGCATTCTATCAGGAGAACGCCAGGTTGAGTCCGGTCGCGCGCGTGCAGGTATATTCCTCGGCAATGGAAAAGCTGTATGCGGATCACCCCGAGGACAACGAAGCCGGGGAGCTATACGCTCTATCCCTGATTGCACTTGCACAAATGGGCGTGCGAGATCTTGCCAATCGCAGGAAAGCGATCGCCATTCTGGAGCCCATCTTTGCGGAGTATCCGAATAATCCCGGCGCGGCGCATTACCTGATTCATGCCAGCGACGTGCCGGAGTTGGCGCCGGAGGGACTTGCCGCGGCGCGTGCCTACGCAAAGATAGCGCCAGATTCGGCGCACGCGCTGCACATGCCTTCGCACATCTTCCGGCGCCTCGGATTATGGCAGGAGGTCATTGACTCAAATCTGGCCTCGTCTGCCGCGGCTGCGAAAGCAACCAACGAACACCGAGCCGACGCCAGTTATCAATTTCATGCCATGGATTTCCTCGACTACGCCTATCTTCAAAGCGGCCAACAGGCCAAAGCCCGGCGAGTTGTGGAAGAACTTAAGGATGTGCCTCACGGCGGCGAATCGAACGTCATCGACCAGCAAAATGAGCTTTCAGCGCGGAATGCGTTGGAACTGCATCTTTGGAAGGAAGCAGCGGCCCTGCCCATTCCGAAGGAGCGCTTTTTATGGCAAGACTTCACCTATTGGACGCGGGCCATCGGGGCGGCGCGCAGCGGCGACGCAGCCGGCGCCCGAAGCGCAGTGGAGAAACTAAATGAGATTGTCGGGGTGAGAGAATCGCAGCTCAGTTCAAGAGGGCTGGGCTTTGCCGGTGAGGAAAGTATTGACCAGAGTGAAGCACAAGGCTGGCTGGCCTACGCGGAGGGAAAATCCGAGCAGGCTGTGGCGGACCTGCGCTCGGCCGCAGACCACGAGGATGCTCGCGATGCCGAACCCTTCGCCATGCCCGCTCGCGAGATGCTGGCGGACTTGTTGTTGCTTCTCCGGCGGCCTTCGGAAGCGCTCGCGGAGTACAAAACAGTTTTGAAAATGTATCCCAACCGCTTCGATGCGCTCTATGGCGCTGCCCGCTCCGCTGATTCGTTGGAAGACCGGCGAGGCGCGGCAGGTTTTTACGCAAAGCTGATTTCCATCTGCCCTCCGAACGCCGATCGGCCTGAACTCGATGCTGCGCGCAAGTACATAGCTTCGAACCAGAATTGACGCCGAATCCTGTTAAAATACTGCTATGGGGGCTGCCGACATCCTACGCCGTCGAAATCGTAGTGCAATCCGGTCCGGAATTCCTGCCGATCATCAGGCAGCTGATTCTCGGAGGAGTTGGTAATGGCTATTAGCTCCGCTATCCCCACTACGATTCGCCGGGACCTGCCGGATCAAAGTCTGGCGATAAAAACCGAGAATCTTACAAAAACCTATGAACTGGGTGCGGAGACGGTACACGCCTTGCGAGGCGTGACCTTGTCGATAGGTCGTGGCGAATACGTAGCCATTATGGGGCCTTCGGGTTCGGGCAAATCCACGTTGATGAACCTGATCGGCTGCCTGGACACACCCACGAGCGGCAAATATTGGCTCGCGGGCAGACTGGTGAGCGATCTCGACGAAGACCAACTGGCGCATATTCGCAATCAAGAGATCGGTTTCATTTTTCAGACTTTCAACCTTTTGCCCCGGGCCACCGCTCTCCACAATGTGGAATTGCCCATGATTTATAACGGCCTACCGGTCGAAGAACGATTGGAAAAAGCCAAGCGCGCCCTGGAAGCAGTGGAGTTGGGCGATCGCATGATGCACAAGCCGAGCGAATTGTCCGGCGGTCAGCGGCAGCGCGTAGCCATCGCACGGGCGCTCGTGAATTCACCGTCGATCCTGCTTGCCGACGAGCCCACCGGGAACCTCGACACGCGCACCGGGGAAGAGATCATGACTTTGTTTGCGCGCCTGCACCAGGAGAGGAACAGCATTATTTTGGTGACGCACGAACGCGAGATCGCGGAACATGCCGATCGGATCATCTACCTGCGGGACGGCAAGATTGAGTGCGATGAGATGGTGAAGCGCGAGAAAGCTGCGCAGCGCTTGTAGCTTGCGTTTCTCTATATTAGTGATCGTTGTCCCTCTCGCGCCTCTGCCAGCCGCGATTTCCGCGCCATATATGCATTCGTGACACCCAATCTGCGTAATCGCATGTTTGCTTCGCGCACAAATTGGCGCCTGGAACCAAATCGCTTCGCGACGGCCATCGAAGAACACAGGCATCGCGGGCGGCAGCTGCTTGACCTGACGAACTCCAACCCCACGGCCTGCGGTTTTAGCTATCCGGAAGAGCGGCTTTTTGCCGCGCTGACCAATCGGCGTGCGCTCTGTTATGAGCCTGAGAGCCAAGGCTTGCGAGATGCGCGGGACGCAATAGCGAACTACTATCGAGGGCGCCCGGGGTTTTTCGGTGTGGGGTCGTCCATCGACCCCGCGCGCATCGTCATTACCTCCGGCACGAGCGAAGCTTACAGCTACGTTTTTCGCTTGCTATGCGAGGTGGGAGACGAGGTCCTTGTGCCGGCGCCGAGCTATCCGCTGTTTCAATACCTCGCGGACTTGGCTGACATTCGCCCGGTAGCTTATCCGCTCGTTTACGACGAAGGCTGGCAAGTCGATCTCGCTGGGCTGTCGGACGCTCTGACCGCGCGCTCGAAAGCCGTGATGGTCGTGCATCCGAATAATCCGACGGGCTCATTCATCAAAAGTAAGGAAGCCCATAATCTGGCCGAAATGTGTGCGGGCCGCGATCTGGCCCTGGTGGCCGATGAGGTTTTCCTGGACTACGTGGACGGCCAAGAGCAGCCCTCCACTTTCGCATCTGACTCTCCTGCCCTGACGTTTACACTAAGCGGTCTCTCCAAGATTTCTCTGCTCCCTCAGATGAAGCTCGGATGGATCGTCGTTAGTGGACCAGACGCGCTCGTAAAACCGGCGATGCAGCGCCTGGAAGTGATCGGAGACACTTATTTATCCCCGAGCACGCCTGGGCAAGTTGCCCTGGCCGAAATGTTGGCCATGCGCGGCAGCCTGCAGTCGCAAATGCGGCAAAGGATCTGCTCGAATTTGGGCTTTCTCGATACGCTCTTCCCGAAAGGAGGTTCCGTCGAGCGCCTGAAACGCGAGGGAGGCTGGTACGCAGTGCTGCGTGTCCCGGCTACGGGTTCGGATGAGGACCTGGTGATCAAGCTGCTTGAAGGTTGCGATGTGCTCGTGCACCCGGGACATTTCTTCGATTTCCCGCGCGATGGTTTCCTGGTGGTCAGCCTGATTGTGCGCGAGCCTGAGTTTCAGGAGGGCGCGCGGCGCCTCCACGATTTCCTTCGCCGAAGATAACCTTCTTGGCCGGTCGGCTCGGTCATGGGGCCAGTCATAAAGCGCACCTTAACATTAATTTAACACCATCTGCCGGGCCGTAGCGTTGACAGACCCTGGGACTAATGCGAGACTTCACAAGCTAGCTGGAGGTGCAGCTCACATGCGGAAGACGTTGATTTTCTCTCTACTCTCGCTCGGCGTTTTGTTCAGTCTCTCGGGACCTGCGTTCGCACATCACGGATCGGCCGCTTATGATATGTCGAAAACCGTGTCGGTCACCGGGACGATCACGGACTTTCAGTTTGTCAATCCTCACGTACTCATATCCATGGATGTGAAGGACCCCTCAGGGAAAACCGAGAAGTGGGAAGGCGAACTAACCAGCCCGAACCACCTCGCCCGAGCCGGGTGGACCAAGAGCACGCTCAAGCCCGGCGACGAAGTCACCTTGATCGGCGGCCCGGCAAAGAGTGGCACCCCGACCATGTGGATCCGCAAAATTACAAAAGACGGCCAGGAAGTCTCGCTCGGCGGCGGCGGCGATAATTGAGAATGGGCTTCGGCCCAGCATCGGTTCGCCAGTCGATTCAAGGAGTTTCGATAATGCGAAGGGCTTTTGTGTGGGCCATCTTTGTCCTGGGCGCGATATTCGTCATCTGCTCGACCGGAATGGCGCAGAATCCTCCGGCTGGCCAGCGTCCGGCGCAAGGAAATCAGCAAGCAGGAGCGCCGGCTAATCCACCCCAACAAGGAATGAGGGGGCCTGCGCCGCCGGTGCAGGGGCCGCCGCACGATCCGCATGACCTCAGTGGCGTGTGGAATGCGCGTCGGGGCTATGGTGGCGACACTTACGTGGGTTCGAAGCCGGAATTTACTCCCTGGGGCGAGGACCAATTCAAGAAGGCGAAGGCGTCTAACGGGGGACAGTACACGCTAACCGAGACAAACGATCCGGTTATAACCAAATGTTATCCTCCGGGCGTTCCGCGCATTTACCTCCAGCCCTTTCCTTGGCAAATCGTGCAAACTCCGAAAGAAGTCATCCTCCTCTACGAATATGACCATACCGTGCGCCATGTTTTCACTGACGGGCGCAAACATCCCGACGACGTCACGCCCAGTTACATGGGTGATTCAATCGGCCATTGGGAAGGCGACACTCTGGTTGTGGACACTATCGGCTTCAATGACAAAAGCTGGCTCGATCGCGCGGGGCGGCCTCATAGCGATCAATTGCACGTGACTGAGCGATTCCAGCGCATGAATGAGAACGATCTTGAGCTCGACGCCACGATCGAAGATTCAAAAGCTCTGGCAAAGCCGTGGAACGTGCATATCGGGTTTCAGCTGCGGCCGACTTGGACACTCGAGGAACAGGTCTGCGCCGACAACGGGGATTTTGTCAGCTTCGAGAAATAGCCGCGGAAATCGTGATTAGGGAAAGGGGCTCCGTGAGGAGCCCTTTTTCTTTTGTCCGAGGTCAAAGAGCAGGCCGTTTCGGCCCTACCCAAATTTCAGCGTGATGATTACGCGAGCTTCTGACTGCACTGTCGGTGCAGCTGAAAGTAAGGGCGCGGAACACATCAAAATTTGCGGATAACGACAGTCGAGCTATCAGAAATAAAAAAGGCTCCGAGCGCATAAGCGTTCGGAGCCTTTTCTGTGTTTATCCTGGCGGCGACCTACGTTCCCACACAGTTACCCGTGCAGTATCATCGGCCCTGCGGGGCTTAACTTCCGTGTTCGGGATGGGAACGGGTGTGACCCCCGCGGTTTGACCACCAGAAACTCTGGATGCCAACGCGCTCGGAAAAACACCCGAACGAGTTGCCATCGACAAACTGAAGAAGCTGACGTCCACAACTGCTCTGAGAGAGCATCCGCACGTTTTTGTAGCAACGTGCTGGGAAAGTTTTATGGTCAAGCCGAACGGCCGATTAGTACGGGTCAGCTACACGCATTACTGCGCTTACACCTCCCGCCTATCAAGGTCGTAGTCTTCGACCGGCCTTCTTACGCCGCCGTAGCGGCGTTGGGAGACCTTATCTCGGGGTGAGTTTCTTGCTTAGATGCATTCAGCAATTATCTCTTCCGGACTTCGCTACCGAGCAATGCCCCTGGCGGGACAACTCGTACACAAGTGGTCCGTTCATCCCGGTCCTCTCGTACTAGGGACAACTCCCCTCAAGTCTCCTGCGCCCACACCAGATAGGGACCGAACTGTCTCGCGACGTTCTGAACCCAGCTCACGTACCGCTTTAATAGGCGAACAGCCTAACCCTTGGGACCTTCTACAGCCCCAGGATGCGATGAGCCGACATCGAGGTGCCAAACCTAAGCGTCGATGTGAACTCTTGGCTTAGATCAGCCTGTTATCCCCGGCGTACCTTTTATCCGTTGAGCGATGGCCCTTCCACGCGGGACCACCGGATCACTAGACCCAGCTTTCGCTCCTGCTCGACCTGTGTGTCTCGCAGTTAACCCGGCTTATGCTCTTGCACTCCACAGCGGGTTTCCAATCCGCCTGAGCCGAGCTTTGGGCGCCTCCGTTACATTTTGGGAGGCGACCGCCCCAGTCAAACTACCCGTCTGGCCATGTCCTCCGACCCGTCAAGGGTCGTAAGTTAGACCGACAGAAGAATCAGGGTGGTATTTCACCGGCGCCTCCCCCCGGCCCGAAAGCCGAGGTTCATAGGCTCCCACCTATGCTACGCAGATCCTCCCGTTAATCATGACCAGAGTGCAGTAAAGGTGCACGGGGTCTTTCCGTCTAGATGCGGGCATCCGGCGTCTTCACCGGAACCACAAATTCGCCGAGTCACTCGCCAAGACAGTCGCTCTATCGTTACACCATTCGTGCAGGTCGGAACTTACCCGACAAGGAATTTCGCTACCTTAGGACCGTTATAGTTACGGCCGCCGTTCACCGGGGCTTCAGTTCAGGCCTTCGCTGCCTTGCGGCGGCTGAGCCCTCGCTTTAACCTTCCGGCACCGGGCAGGTGTCACCCCCTATACGTCGTATTCGACTTTGCAGAGAGCTGTGTTTTTGTTAAACAGTCGCAGAGCGCGTTTCACTGCGGCCGCTTCGGGCTATAAACCCTAGTGCGGCACCCCTTCTCCCGAAGTTACGGGGCTAATGTGCCTAGTTCCTGAGCGAGTGTTCTCTCGAGCGCCTGTGGAGATTATCCTTGTCTACCTGTGTCGGTTTGTGGTACGGGCACCTTGCGGACTCCTTAGAGGTTTTTCCCGGCAGCGTGAAATCGAGGACTTTATGGCCGTGTGGCCTCGGGACCTGTCTCACCGTTGAATGACCGCGTGGATTTTCCTGCGCGATCCGGCTTACACAGGGCCATCGGGAAATCCATCTCCCGACTCCTTTATCCTTCTGCGTCACCCCCTCGTAATAACGCCCGCTAGGTGGGGCAGGAATGTTGACCTGCTATCCATCAGCTACGCCTTTCGGCCTGGCCTTAGGACCCGCCTAACCCTGAGCGGATTAACCTTCCTCAGGAAACCGTAGACTTTCGGCGACACGAGTTCTCATCGTGTTTATCGCTACTTATGCCGGCAGGGTCTCTTCCGTGGCGTTGAGTAGTCCTCTCGGTCTACCTTCAGACTCCACAGAATGCTCCCCTACCAAATGTGCGGCTTGCGCCACACAATTCCGCAGCTTCGGTCGCAGGCTTAAGCCCCGTTGGATTGTCGGTGCATGATCGCTTGACCAGTGAGCTGTTACGCTTTCTTTAAAGGATGGCTGCTTCTAAGCCAACCTCCTGGCTGTCTGAGCGATCACACTTCCTTTCCCACTTAGCCTGCAGTTGGGGACCTTAGCTGGCGGTCTGGGTTCTTTCCCTCTCGACCACGAAGCTTATCCCTCGTAGTCTCACTCCCATGTTGCTGTCCGCGGCATTCGTAGTTTGATTGGATTCGGTAACCTTGGTTGGTCCCTAGTCCATTCAGTGCTCTACCACCGCGGCAGATCACATGAGGCTGCCCCTAAAGGCATTTCGGGGAGAACGAGCTATCACGGAATTTGATTAGCCTTTCACCCCTACCCTCAGCTCATCGGAGCTATTTTCAACTAACACCCGTTCGGCCCTCCAGCAGCGGTTAAGCCGCCTTCAGCCTGGCCAAGGGTAGATCATCCCGCTTCGCGTCTATACCCACAGACTATGCGCCCTATTCGGACTCGCTTTCGCTACGGCTCGCTTACGCTTAACCTCGCCTGTGAGAATAACTAGCCGGCTCATTAAGCAAGAGGCACGCCGTCAGGCGGCTCCGACCCGAAGATCGGAGATCACCCTCCGACTGCTTGTAGGCATATGGTTTCAGGTTCTATTTCACTCCCCTCGCAGGGGTGCTTTTCGCCTTTCCCTCACGGTACTGGTTCACTATCGGTCGCCAGAGAGTATTTAGCCTTGGAGAGTGGTCTCCCCGGGTTCCCACGGGATTACACGTGTCCCGTGGTACTTAGGATACCGCTTCGAGTCCGGTAAGCTTTCGGTTACGTGGCTATCACACTCTGTGGCCCCGCTTTCCAGCAGGTTCACCTAGCCTCCGGATTGGTAACTCTACTCACGCGGTCCTGCAACCCCGCCGTGCAAGCACGACGGTTTAGGCTGTTCCGATTTCGCTCGCCGCTACTCTCGGAATCTCTGTTGATTTATTTTCCTCCAGGTACTGAGATGGTTCACTTCCCTGGGTTAGCTCGCACCCGCCTATATATTCAGCGGGCCGTATGCCGGTTTTACCGGCATGGGTTTCCCCATTCGGAAATCCCCGGATCAAAGCCTGCTTGCGGCTCCCCGGGGCTTATCGCAGCTAGCCACGTCCTTCATCGCCTTCTGGCGCCAAGGCATCCACCATACGCCCTTAGTAGCTTGACCATAAAACTTACCCGGCACGTCGCCGCCGCGACTTGCTTTTTCGCGGAGGCTCCATGCGGATAATTCGCCTTTGTTTCTTTCCACAATTCGCTCTCTCGAACAAACTTGCGGACTTAAAACGCCTCGCCCTCGTTCCGACCAAAGTCGGAACGAAATGCTTGGCTGGGAAAGTTTTATGGTCAAGCCGAACGGCCGATTAGTACGGGTCAGCTACACGCATTACTGCGCTTACACCTCCCGCCTATCAAGGTCGTAGTCTTCGACCGGCCTTCTTACGCCGCCGTAGCGGCATTGGGAGACCTTATCTTGGGGTGAGTTTCTTGCTTAGATGCATTCAGCAATTATCTCTTCCGGACTTCGCTACCGAGCAATGCCCCTGGCGGGACAACTCGTACACAAGTGGTCCGTTCATCCCGGTCCTCTCGTACTAGGGACAACTCCCCTCAAGTCTCCTGCGCCCACACCAGATAGGGACCGAACTGTCTCGCGACGTTCTGAACCCAGCTCACGTACCGCTTTAATAGGCGAACAGCCTAACCCTTGGGACCTTCTACAGCCCCAGGATGCGATGAGCCGACATCGAGGTGCCAAACCTAAGCGTCGATGTGAACTCTTGGCTTAGATCAGCCTGTTATCCCCGGCGTACCTTTTATCCGTTGAGCGATGGCCCTTCCACGCGGGACCACCGGATCACTAGACCCAGCTTTCGCTCCTGCTCGACGTGTGTGTCTCGCAGTTAACCCGGCTTATGCTCTTGCACTCCACAGCGGGTTTCCAATCCGCCTGAGCCGAGCTTTGGGCGCCTCCGTTACATTTTGGGAGGCGACCGCCCCAGTCAAACTACCCGTCTGGCCATGTCCTCCGACCCGTCAAGGGTCGTAAGTTAGAGCGACAGAAGAATCAGGGTGGTATTTCACCGGCGCCTCCCCTCGGCCCGAAAGCCGAGGTTCATAGGCTCCCACCTATGCTACGCAGATCCTCCCGTTAATCATGACCAGAGTGCAGTAAAGGTGCACGGGGTCTTTCCGTCTAGATGCGGGCATCCGGCGTCTTCACCGGAACCACAAATTCGCCGAGTCACTCGCCAAGACAGTCGCTCTATCGTTACGCCATTCGTGCAGGTCGGAACTTACCCGACAAGGAATTTCGCTACCTTAGGACCGTTATAGTTACGGCCGCCGTTCACCGGGGCTTCAGTTCAGGCCTTCGTCGCCTTGCGGCAGCTGAGCCCTCGCTTTAACCTTCCGGCACCGGGCAGGCGTCACCCCCTATACGTCGTATTCGACTTTGCAGAGAGCTGTGTTTTTGTTAAACAGTCGCAGAGCGCGTTTCACTGCGGCCGCTTCGGGCTATAAACCCTACCGCGGCACCCCTTCTCCCGAAGTTACGGGGCTAATGTGCCTAGTTCCTGAGCGAGTGTTCTCTCGAGCGCCTGTGGAGATTATCCTTGTCTACCTGTGTCGGTTTGTGGTACGGGCACCTTGCGGACTCCTTAGAGGTTTTTCCCGGCAGCGTGAAATCAAGGACTTTGTGGCCGTGTGGCCTCGGGACCTGTCTGACCGTTGAATGACCGCGTGGATTTTCCTGCGCGATCCGGCTTACACAGAGCCATCGGGAAATCCATCTCCCGACTCCTCTATCCTTCTGCGTCACCCCATCGTAATAACGCCCGCTAGGTGGGGCAGGAATGTTGACCTGCTATCCATCAGCTACGCCTTTCGGCCTGGCCTTAGGACCCGCCTAACCCTGAGCGGATTAACCTTCCTCAGGAAACCGTAGACTTTCGGCGACACGAGTTCTCATCGTGTTTATCGCTACTTATGCCGGCAGGGTCTCTTCCGTGGCGTTGAGTAGTCCTCTCGGTCTACCTTCAGACTCCACAGAATGCTCCCCTACCAAAATGTGCGGCTTGCGCCACACACATTCCGCAGCTTCGGTCGCAGGCTTAAGCCCCGTTGGATTGTCGGTGCATGATCGCTTGACCAGTGAGCTGTTACGCTTTCTTTAAAGGATGGCTGCTTCTAAGCCAACCTCCTGGCTGTCTGAGCGATCACACTTCCTTTCCCACTTAGCCTGCAGTTGGGGACCTTAGCTGGCGGTCTGGGTTCTTTCCCTCTCGACCACGAAGCTTATCCCTCGTAGTCTCACTCCCATGTTGCTGTCCACGGCATTCGTAGTTTGATTGGATTCGGTAACCTTGGTTGGTCCCTAGTCCATTCAGTGCTCTACCACCGCGGCAGATCACATGAGGCTGCCCCTAAAGGCATTTCGGGGAGAACGAGCTATCACGGAATTTGATTAGCCTTTCACCCCTACCCTCAGCTCATCGGAGCTATTTTCAACTAACACCCGTTCGGCCCTCCAGCAGCGGTTAAGCCGCCTTCAGCCTGGCCAAGGGTAGATCATCCCGCTTCGCGTCTATTCCCACAGACTATGCGCCCTATTCGGACTCGCTTTCGCTACGGCTCGCTTACGCTTAACCTCGCCTGTGAGAGTAACTAGCCGGCTCATTAAGCAAGAGGCACGCCGTCAGGCGGCTCCGACCCGAAGGTCGGAGATCACCCTCCGACTGCTTGTAGGCATATGGTTTCAGGTTCTATTTCACTCCCCTCGCAGGGGTGCTTTTCGCCTTTCCCTCACGGTACTGGTTCACTATCGGTCGCCAGAGAGTATTTAGCCTTGGAGAGTGGTCTCCCCAGGTTCCCACGAGATTTCACGTGTCCCGTAGTACTTAGGATACCGCTTCGAGTCCGGTAGACTTTCGGTTACGTGGCTATCACACTCTGTGGCCCCGCTTTCCAGCAGGTTCACCTAGCCTCCGGATTGGTAACTCTACTTACGCGGTCCTGCAACCCCGCCGTGCAAGCACGACGGTTTAGGCTGTTCCGATTTCGCTCGCCGCTACTTTCGGAATCTCTGTTGATTTATTTTCCTCCAGGTACTGAGATGGTTCACTTCCCTGGGTTAGCTCGCACCCGCCTATATATTCAGCGGGCCGTATACCGGTTTTACCGGTATGGGTTTCCCCATTCGGAAATCCCCGGATCAAAGCCTGCTTGCGGCTCCCCGAGGCTTATCGCAGCTAGCCACGTCCTTCATCGCCTTCTGGCGCCAAGGCATCCACCATACGCCCTTAGTAGCTTGACCATAAAACTTACCCGGCACGTCGCCGCCGCGACTTGCTTTTTCGCGGAAGTTCCGTGCGGATAATTCGCCTTTTTTCTTTCCACAATTCGCTCTCTCGAGCAGAACTTGCGGACTAAAAACGCTTCGCGTTCGTTCCGACAAAAATCGGAGCGAAACGCTTAGCATTTTTGCCAGCTTCTTCAGTTGTCAAAGAGCCTCGGCCCTGGGCACCGCCCAGAGCGCTCCGCGCCTGGCGGAACGTTCGAAAACATTTCGAACCGAAAATAAAAAACCCGGCGTCGAGCGCCGGGCCAATCCGCCTGCAAATAAGCACAAGCGGCTTCGCGCGATGCTCGACTAGAGATTATCCGGTATTCGTAACTGACCTCACCTAGAGCCCGAGAGGGCTCGACGAAAACTCATCGTCCCCTGGAAACCGTGTGGCCGGACCGACGAAGTATAGCAGTTTCTTCGAAAGCGTCAAGCGCCGTTTATAATTCTGCCAAACCGAAGCTGTGGGAAACCCAAAGCTTGTGGAAATCCCGGGACCATCCGCATCGAGGAGCTACCGAAACTCCGATTTGGCCTAGCAGCTTTAGATATCCAGGCGTGGGAGATTCAAAAAATCCGTCTCAAATAATTATCGTAATTATCGCCGTTAATACATTCACCTCGACGGTGAATTTATTTCGGATCGGCGACGGGAACGCCAGGGTCTCCGGGCACGGCGCCGGGATCGGCATTCGATTCGGCGGCTACCGCCGGTGCTTCCTGCTGCGTTACGCGAGACTGCTCGCGGCTCAGGTAGATCACAAAAGGCGTGACCTCAAAGGGCATCTTTTCGCGTTCCGCGACGATGCTCACGGGTTTGGCTTTCAGCATGGTCAGTTCGTCGTTCCATGGATCCATTTTGATGCGGCCTCCCAGCGGAAGCGCGGCCAGCACCTTATTGTCAGCCCCGTTAGTCGCGGGACTCGAGGACTGCGGCTGCGGGAGCGCTCCTTGTGTACCCGGGGTTCGCGCTGCGTTTGCGGGTATGGAGACGGACCAATTATTGGGAACGCGATCGCCCAAATGCGGGCTGATCAGATTCGGAACATCCTTCACGCGATCCTGCAGGGCCTGGATGAAGAGCTTGGCGGCGGCAAGCTGATCTTTGTAGGGCGAATTCTGCAGCAGCTCCGCGCCTTTCTGAGCCGCGGCCTGTTCTTCTTCCGGCGTTCTGCGGAAGCCGAAATGACGGAAGGTATCTTTTTCATCGAACAGCATGCGATCGAAGAACGCATACTGGGTGTCAATGTGATGAGCGAGAACAATGTGACCGAGTTCACGCGCCAGCAGGGTGGCCAGGCTGGCCTCATCCGGCAGCACGTCAATCAACCCACGGCTGACCACGATGGTATGGTTGATCGTAAACGATTCCAGCGTTGACGTTGTCAGCACGCGGCAGCGGACCTCGGGATCGATATTCAAATTGTTGGTGACTTCCAGATTATTCACGACCGTTTCGAGAACTTTGTCGATTTCACCGCGCGGGGCGAGCAGCCCGAGGTTTTCCATGCGATCGACGACGTTATCTTCGGCCTGGAGATCCCAGGTGCGCTGCGCCTGGAGGGGCGAATAGTCATTGGCGGCTTCGGCCTGATCTTTCACCGGCCGATCGGATTCCACAAGAATCTTGCTCAGCTCCTGCTCTTGTCTGGAGCGACCGACGTTATAGCCCCACAAGCGGGTCTGCGACTTGAACGTGAGCTTGCGCGTCATGGCGTACTTGACTTCCCCTTCTTCGCTGTAAACGTACGCGGGCAGCCACTGCTGAGGACCGGCAAGAACGCGCCAGCTATCGAAATGAAAGTAAAAATCCGTGCGCGACGCGCCGTTATAGGCGCCGTTGAACCGAACAATGTGGTAACCCTGATCCTCTACCCAAATCCGTCCCATGAACCGGCCCTTGCCGGCGTTCACTGTGGGCGTGACATCAAATACGAGACAGCGTACCTCTCCGAGAAATTCCCGGCGAACGTAGTCAAAGCGGTAGTTTTGCTGGTCGAATCCGTTCGTATCCAGATAGATCATCTGCAGAAAGCCGCGCGGGAGAAACTCAACCGTGAAAACATTGCCAATCCCGCTTAGCTTGTGACGGACGCCGCCTCCATCAGCGGCAAAGGCCTCCAGGTCCACGCCGTTCGCGAGTTGCGCTTTGCCAAGAAAATATCGATCCCCGGCGGGGACGGGCCCCAGTTTGGGATCGGGCCGCATCATCTGTATATAAGTTTCCACCAAAGGCGAATACTGGCGGAGCATCTGCATTTCCGCCTTCTCCTGCGTCACGATCCGATCCACCACCTGGTCGATGCTGGAAGCCTGCGCTTTTGCGCGCAGCGGCATTACGCTCAGGATCAGCACCGCCCCCACGATTTTCCATGCCCGCATATGTCCCCCTTCAGTAAGCAAGTTGAAATATGATGTGTGCGATGGCAGGAAAATCCACCGCCTGCCCCTCTTGCAAAGCCGGCTTGAAGCGAATCTGCTCCGCGGCATGAAGAGCAGCTTCGTCCAACCCGTGCCCCAATCCCTTCGTTACGCGAACCGCCCGTACCTGCCCCGACGCAAGAAAGATCACTTCGACCAGCACTTCGCCTTCGATTCCCAGCTTCCGCGCTTCATCCGAATAGGCGGGATTTGGTTTGGACAAAATCACCACCGGCTGAATTGCCGGCGCCTGTTCGGCTTGCTTTTGAGGTTTCGCCGCAGGCGCGATCTCCACGCTCCCGAAGCCGCCCGACTGCACTGCGCCGCGGGTGCCGCTGGCAGACGCCTTCGCGGCAGAGTTGTTGGCGAAACCGGCGCTGGCCACAACGCCGCGTGCCCCATTTGCGCCGCCGGTACCGTTTCCGTAACCGGGGCCGGAAGGCAGTTCGAACGAGCCCAGGCGCGCGACGTTGCCATGTTTTGCATCCGGCGCGCCGCCGGCAAATCCATGCGGATCGCCGAATCCGCCCGTCTGCACCGTTTCGCTCGCGGCCTTGACCGTCGGTTCTGGTGCGTTGCTTGTGTTTAGCATTCCAGTCTTGACGGGCTCGCGAGGGCGTTCGGGCTCAGCCGTGGAAGTATCTAATTTGGTGCGCACCGGGACTGGCTCTAATTTGGGCACATCGGAATTCAGCTTCTCGGGAGCTTTGGGCTTCGGCGCGATCAGCGGTTGCGGTGCGAAAAGCTTGGCCACACGAACCGGCTCGGCCGGCTTCACCGGAATCGGCTCGGCTTTCTTGTGAACTTCGGGCTTTTCAGGCTCTATGGGAACTTCCGTCTGCGGAGCCTCAATTGGCGTCACCTGATAGATCGTTCGGATTGAAATCTGTTCAGGGAAAATCAACGGCAGCGAAATCACAATCAGGGCCAGCGTCAACTGCACGACAGAGCTGACTGCAAACGCGCCACGGCGGAGTTTATTGTCCGGCAAAGTTTCCAGCCGGGCTTCCACCCGCTTAGTGCCAATAAGCTTCTTCCAAGCCTGCGGATCGCCCGAGGCATTTTGGGCGCGCTCGCTTCTAAGACCGCTATCTCTAAGCTCTATCAACCTTCAACTCCCGTCGGTTCTTGCAATCCAGAGTCTAGCATTCGGTCCCAACGCCTCAGGTCCTTCCTGATTGAAGGGCCTTATTGAAGCGCGATGACTCTCATCAATTGTGTTAACCGATTTGTTTCGGCGCAGAATCTGGACTACTTCACTCGGGGCTGCCCACAAACGAGCCTAAAGGGGAGAGTGGGCCACTCGTATAGGAAATTCGTACTACTGTGCTTAATGAATGATTATTGCTTCTTCGAACGCCTGACTAACTCGGAGAATGCTCGCCGTGCGTAACGATGTGCACGTCGACCGAGGGCGCTTCGCGCAGGAAGCGGTGCACGGCGGACAGATAGAAAAGACGATGGAAGCCTTTGACTGCGGAACGTCCGAAGATCACTTGGGTGATGTGTTTATCTTTGACGACGCTGGCGACAGCATCCGCGATGTTTCGGCCGCGAACGCGAATTACCTCCGCATTCAGATCTTGAGCAAACTGAATGTTTGCCTCGAGCGACCTCTGCCGGTCAGGGCTGGAGTCATTTCCCGTATCTACGTAGATCACATAAAACTGGGCATCGAGCCGGCGGGCCATCCGTGCACCGCGAGCGATCAGGTATTGGGCCGCCGGATTGGAACTGATGCATACGGCCAGCCTTTCGCGGACGGCCCAGGTCTCTTCGATATCCTTGGCTTCCATGTAGGACTCCAGACTTCGGTCCACATGTTCGGCCACCTGCCGTAAGGCCAGCTCGCGCAGGGCGTTCAGATTCCCGCTCCGAAAGAAGTTGTGCAGCGCTTGCTCGACTTTCTCGGGGCTGTACACATCTCCGCGGCGCAGCCGATTCTGCAAGGCCTCGGGCGTGAGGTCCACCATCACCGTTTCGTTAGCCATCAGGGGAACCCAATCCGGCACCGTTTCCCTTACGGTAATTCCGGTGATCGAGTGCACGGTCGGGGCAATGCTTTCCATATGCTGAATATTGAGCGTGGATATGACATCGATCTTTGCAGCCAGGATTTCCTGCACGTCTTCGTAACGCTTGCGGTGTTTGCTTCCGGGCACGTTCGTGTGCGCGAGCTCGTCGAGAAGCACGACTTGCGGATGCCTCGCGATGATCGCGTCTACATCCATCTCCTCGAAGGTTGTGCCCCTGTATTCGAGTTTGCGGCGAGGAACAGCTTCGAGCTTCTGAGCCAGTTCAGTGATTGCTTTTCGGCCGTGCGTTTCCACGATGCCGATGACCACGTCTTCGCCTCGGCTGTGACGGCGTATGCCTTCGCTCAGCATGGCGTACGTCTTGCCCACGCCGGGCGCGTAGCCGAGGAAGAGTTTGAATGTTCCCCTGGTCTTCTCCGACGGGGAGACCTCGGCGAGCCATTCCTCGGGGTTTTTAGGCATAGGGCGTCAATACAAAGCAGTCGTGCCGGGCTAGAATACCGCAGTGGCGCGCCGCTTCATCCTCCGAGTTCTGCCGTTCGTTGCCGCGCTCATCCCGATCATCATTATTGTTTTTCTGTACCGCAGCGTTCTCAGGGTCAATCAGACTACCGTAGCACTCACATTATTGCTGGCAATCTTGGTGATATCGACGATTTGGGGTCTTGCCGTCGCTATATTCACCTCTGTCGTGGCCATGCTCGCCTTCAATTTCTTCTTCCTGCCACCTGTGGGCACATTCACGATTGCCGATCCACAGAATTGGGTGGCGCTAGGAGCGTTTCTGGCCACTTCCCTGATCGCCAGTCAGCTTTCCACTCGCGTGCGTCGCGAAGCAGAGGAGTCGAAGCGTCGGCGGCGCGAGGTCGAGCGATTGTATGCTTTCAGTCAGCAACTCCTCGTCTCAGGAAACGTGATTACGCTACTCAACGCCATCCCGAATCACATCGTGGAAACGTTTGGTGTGGGGGCAGCCGCGCTCTATTTGGATTTCAAGGACAAGTTTTATCATTCAGGCGCCGCAGACCACTTCAGCCAGGAAGAGATGCGGCGCGCCACTCTGGGAGAAGAGCCGCTGCTGGACCAAACGCGTAGCCTTAGTTTTGTTCCGGTACACATGGGTAGACGCCCTCTTGGCAGCCTAGCGATTTCCGGGCCCTTACTTTCACGTGAAACGCTGGAGGCCTTGGGAACCCTGATCGCCATAGCCTTTGAACGAGCGCGAGCAGTGGAAGAACTCGGCAAGACGGAAGCGGCGCGAGAAGGGGAGCGGCTCAAATCCGCTCTTCTTGATTCGGTGACGCATGATTTCCGTACACCGCTGACCTCCATCAAAGCCTCAGTAACCAGCCTGCTTTCCACTCAGAATCAAATGAAGGCGGAACAGCACGAGTTGCTCACTGTCATCGACGAAGAGTGCGACCGGTTGAATCAATTGGTCGGCGATGCGGCCGAGATGGCGCAACTCGATGCCGGCGAGTTCGAGCTGGATCTGCAAGCGACTTCCATAGGCGCGATCGTCAGCGCTGCGCTCGAGTACCTTAAAGCAGCACTAGGCTCGAGACCTGTTCGCGTCAGTCTTGCGGACGATTTGCCGCCTGTGCGAGCTGATTCCGGACGCGTCCGCGACGTTTTGGTGCGGCTGATTGAAAACGCCAACGCGTATACGCCCGCCGGCCGTCCGATCACGATTTCTGCCGAGGTGAAGGGCGCGTTCCTGACCATCTACGTGGCCGATCAGGGCCCGGGGATCGACGAGATGGAATTGGGCTTGATTTTTGATAAGTTCTATCGAGGGCGCAACCAGCGTTATCTTGTCCAAGGAACGGGAATGGGTTTGCCGATTGCAAAGGCAATTGTGGAGGCCCACGGAGGCGCAATCGGCGTCACCAGCCAGCTCGGCCAAGGGTCCGTGTTCTCATTTAGCTTGCCGATTGCAGCACCGCGCGGCGATCCACGATGAGTTCCGCGACGATCCTCGTCGTTGATGATGACTCGCAAATTCGGCGCGTCATGCGCAACGCTCTTTCTTCCCATGGCTACACGATTATCGAGGCGCGCAATGGAGAGGAAGCACTCAAAAAAGTTCGCACGGAGCGCCTCGACCTGATCATTCTGGACTTGAATATGCCCGACATGGATGGCATCGAAGTCTGCCGCGAAATCCGTGTGGTTTCGAATTTGCCGATCATTATGCTGACTGTGCGCAGCGCCGAAAAGGACAAAGTACGCGCGCTCGATGCGGGCGCCGACGATTACGTCGTAAAGCCTTTTGGCATCGACGAATTGCTGGCTCGCATTCGAGCGGCCCTGAGGCGCGCGCCTGGCGAGGCCGTTGAGACCAGCGTGGTTACCAAAGAGATGCACCTCGACTTCGATAACCGAACTATCGTCGTTCAGGGTAAATCCGTACATCTGACGCCCAAAGAATTCGAATTGCTTCGGGAATTGGTCACGAACGCAGGGAAGCCAGTCTCACACCGGCGCCTGCTGCAGGCTGTTTGGGGACCGGACTACGGAGAAGAAACCGAATCGCTGCGCGTGATGGTGAACCAGTTGCGAAAAAAGATCGAGCCGGACCCTGCGAATCCCCGCTTCATTCGCACCGAGCCTTGGATCGGCTATCGTTTTGTGCTGCCGCAGGAATCAGTGGTCAAGCAATCCACGGGAAGATGATTTCGTGAATCCAAAACGAGTGGTCTTCAAACTCGTTACCCTCCAGGACTTGACAAAAAAGCATACTTAAAGGACCGTGATGGCGCTGAACGGTCGCTCGGATTCGGCGGTGGCGAAAAATTCAGAATTTTCTATCAACCGGGGAGCCGTGAGCATCATCCAACTATAATTGCTATTTCGTGTTGGAGGCGTCGACCAAATCGCCGTTAGGAGGCTGACCTATGGAAAGCAGCCGGCGAGATTTTTTGAAGGTGGCAACGCTTGGGGGCGCGGGGGTTACAGTCTTCGGTTTCGACCTCGCACCCGCTTACGCTCAGCTTCGTGAACTAAAAATCGCGCGTGCCACAGAGACACGCTCCACATGTCCGTATTGCTCGGTAAGCTGCGGCGTGATCATCTACACGCTCGGCGACAAAGCCAAGAACGTCACGCCTCAAGTGATTCACGTCGAAGGCGACCCCGACCATCCGATCAATCGCGGGACTCTTTGTCCGAAAGGTGCCTCGCTCGAGCAGGACATTCTCAATGAGCGCCGCCTGCTGAAGCCGCAAGTGCGGCGTCCTGGAGCCACCGACTGGCAAGACATCTCCTGGGATGACGCGCTTAACGAGGTCGCCCGCTGGGTGAAGAAGTCGCGCGACGATTCTTTCGTGGAAAAGGACGCGCAGGGGCGAATGGTCAACCGCTGCGAAGGCATCGCCTGGACCGGCGGCTGTACAGATACCAACGAATTCAACTATCTGGTCGTCAAGACCATGCGCAGCCTGGGGGTCTGCTACCTGGAAAACCAGGCCCGCGTTTGACACGGCCCTACGGTCTCAAGTTTGGGACCAACATTCGGACGCGGGGCGATGACGAACGGTTGGATCGACATCAAGAACACCGACATGATGTTGATCATGGGCGGGAATCCGGCCGAGAACCACCCCTGCGGATTCAAATGGCCGATCGAAGCCAAGCGTAATCGGAACGCGAAGATAATCGTTGTGGATCCGCGCTTCACGCGCACTGCTTCCACAGCTGATCTCTTCCTGCAGATTCGCGCCGGTTCGGATATTGCTTTCCTGGGCGGCCTGATCAATTACGCCATCGAGAACAATCGCATCGCCAAGGATTATCTCGTCAACTTTACGAACGCCGCGTTTGTGGTGAAGGAAGGTTTCAAGCTGCCGGAAGATGGCTTGTTCTCCGGCTTTGACCCCGCGACCCTCACATACGACAAAGCCACCTGGAACTACGAAGAGGGTGGCGATCTATCGAAGAAGACTGATCCTGACGGTTCGTCCGGGAAGGCAGGAACGACTGCATCAGCAGCGCCTCCCGCGCTTCCAGCTAACGCCGCCTATGATCTCGATCTCCAGCATCCTCGCTGCGTCTTCCAGCTTCTGAAGAAGCAATACTCCCGCTACACGCCCGAAATGGTTGAGCGCATCACCGGCATTCCGCGAGACCAATTTCTGAAGGCGGCGGACCTGTTTACGTCGATTCGCAAAAACGGCGACATGACAAAAACGGCGACTATTATTTACGCCGTCGGCTGGACCCAGCACACCTTTGGCACGCAAATCATACGTACGGCAGCGATGATGCAGCTTCTGATGGGCAACGTCGGGCGCGCCGGAGGCGGCGTGAACGCGCTGCGCGGCCATTCGAATATTCAGGGCGCAACGGATATGGCAGGCATCTTCGATAACCTCCCCGGTTATCTTAAAGTGCCTGTCCCCGCAGACACCGATTTGACGGCTTTTCTGAAGCGCATCACGCCAACGCCTTCGAAGCCAGGATCCTGGCAATCTTTCAATTATTGGTCCAATACGCCGAAGTTCATGGTGTCGTTTCTTATGGCCATGTACGGCGACGCTGCGAGGAAACAAACCGACTTCGCATTCCACTACTTGCCCAAGATCGATCGTAATTATTCCTGGACCGAGATCTGGGACAACATGTACCGCGGCGCAGTGAAGGGCATGTTTGCCTTCGGCATGAATGGCGTCATGATCGGCCCGGATCAGCATAAAAATATCGACGCTCTCAAAAAGGCGGA
>CAVXIM010000002.1:0-126271 GCA_963761945.1 uncultured Acidobacteriota bacterium
AATAGGGGCCAAGCTGGGTGGCTTTGACGTAGGCGCGGATCGCTTCTTGTTGTTGGCCAAGGGCGCGGTAGGCGTCACCGAGCCTGCGGTAGCCGTCGTCGTTCTTGGGCGCCAGTTCCAGCGCTCGGCGCAACTCCGAGACCGCCTCGGCGGATTTGCCGGTCGCGCTATACACGCTCCCGAGGGTAAAATGGACTTCCGCAGCATTGTCGTTCAGCTGTTGTGCCTGTTGGCTGAGCGCGAGTGCTTTGTCCGCCCACACGTTATCGTTCTTTTCGCTGTACATTCGCAGGCTGGCATCGGCCAAACCCGTATAGGCCAGTGCGAACCCGGGATCTTCCTTGATGGCCCGCTCGTAGTAGCTGATGGCTGTCTCCACGTTACTGCCAACCAACTGACCGCGCATGGCATTCCGGCCTCGGAGATAAAGATCGCAGGCTTGAGTGTTTTCCGTAGGGTGCGCGCTGCTGCGGGCCATTTCTTCCCGGTAGGCTTTAGCGCAAGCGCATCGACCAATCTCGCGTAGATCTGATCTTCTAATGTCAGGAAGTCCTGTGGCACGCCGGAAAACTCCTCTGTCCACAATCGCCGGCCATCGGCTACATCGTCGAGGGACGCAACCACGCGGAGTTTTTCGCCAGCGCCCTGGATAGTCCCCGAGACCACCAGTTGACTCCCAATTGGCTCGCCATTTCCTCCAGGGAGTCGCCCTGCTTGACGGTCTGGAACGCAGAAGCGGAAGCCGTGTGCACGTCGCCAAGCTGAAAGAGTTTGGCCGAGAGTGCCTCGACCAGGCCATCTGCGACATAACCGAGCGCGGCCTGATCGCCCGGACGCGAAATGGTAGTACAGCGATGTACTTGCCCGTCGCCAGAGACGGCACACCCGTGGGCGCTATGCTGGGGCCGCCGACTTCGTCATTCGATGAAAAACGAACCGGCGCACTGAGGAAGATCAGGCCCGTAAGGAGAACTGCCGGACGGTGCTGCCCGAGACGAGCCAAACGCGCCGTGAGAGGAAGGGCAGCGTTATCTGCATGCTGCCTGGAGGCGGAGGCGCGACCTCTGCCTCTAGGTCGCTGAGGACCTCTCGGGCGTGCTGGTAACGGTCTACGGGATCCGTCTCCAGGCACTTCAGGATGATGCGAGAAAGGTATTCGGGAATTTCGGGGTCCCGAAGCTTTGGGCTTTGCGGTTTGATGAACGCGCTGATGTAACAACATCAATGTCGAGTCGCCATTGAAGGCAGATCGCCGGTAAATTTCATAGAAAATCAGTCCGAGCGAATAAATGTCAGTGCGCTGGTCCACCGGCTTGCCCTGGATTGTTCCGGCGACATGTAACGCGGCGTGCCAAGGATGGACCCGTGAAGGTCATATCCGAGCGGACTCGAGCGACTTCGCAAGGCCAAAGTCCGAAACGTAAACGTTCCGGTCGTCGATCAGTATGTTTTGCGGCTTCAGGTCACGGTGGACCACGCCCTCGGATTCCGCCGCGTCCAGTGCAGCGCAAAGCTGGCGGGCGATGTGTACTGCTCGGTCGACCGCGAGGGGGCCTTGTTGCTTTAAGGTGCGAGAAAGGTCATGGCCTTCCACGTAGGCCATCGAGATGAACTTCATTCCGTTGTGATCGCCCAGATCGTGGATCGGAAGAATGTTCTTGTGCGAGATCTTGCGGGCCAGCAGCAGCTCCTGCTTGAAACGCTCCATGACTTCAGGATTGATTGTCAGTTCCGGGCGCACCACCTTGAGGGCAACGACGCGGTTCAAATCGCGATCATAGACTTTATAAACGGTACCCATTCCGCCGCCGCCAAGCTGCAAATGCTCTGGTAGCGCGAACCGAACTGCCCAGTCGTTTGGAGCACGGCAGTAGCGGCGACGGAAATCCGTCCCCCTCGGGTAGAAGCGCTTGCATTCGCAGACGCCTCCGACGGCATGATCTGATTCGCGGGAGCTAATCCTCGATTGGAGTCTGGTGGTCCTGTGACGAGGGTCTCTGCGTCGTCGGAAATTGTCAGGAAAGCGCCACAAAGAATACAGTGCTCCGCCTGGTCCGAATTCCCAGACTGGCAACGGGGGCACAGCCTCATGGCTCTCCAACCCTGGGTTTAACGGGAGACGGCTCATTATCTTCCATGCAAAATGGCGGGGCAAGCAGAATTAGCGACGGTGAGATCCATCGCCGCCGACTGTTCGCTGACCTCTAGCTTCCGCCTTTCTCTTGCTCCTCTTCGGCCCGCGTCAGTGCCTGTCGTTTCTGCTCCTGGAAAACTAAGGCGCTCAGCCTTTGGACTGAACGAGCCACTGTTTGGGGGAATTTGTAAGGATCGGATGCGTTCGTCCCCGCGCTTCCAAGACCGTTTGCGCCGCCCGAACAACGCGGCTGCTAATGGTTCTTCTTAGAGGTCTTGACTGCCGGTGACGGGCCACTCTTCAAGAAATCGGCTGCCCGTCGCAGCAGATTCTCGAATTCCCGATCTTTTGCGGACATTCGAGTGGGACGAGCTTTGCGCGTGCGTGGAGGCGACGCTTGCATGGCTATTTCTCCTTTTTCAATTTCTCCAAAGCAGGGGCATTGTTGCCTTCGAAAGACGCGCGCGGCAATGGAGAGCGGCATGATTACGACATTACTCTGGCTTAACAGCTAATTTGCAGAAAACACATGATTTCCCGGCATCGATCCCAAAAACCTTAAGTCGGCTTCCGTGCTGGTGATAGAATGCGAGGGCATGGCGCCTCTTCCCGGCCAATTTCCCCGTTCATTTCGCTTTGGTCCGTTTGAAGCCGACCCGGAAACGGGCGAATTACGGAAAAGTGGTCGAAAGCTTCATTTGCAAGAGAAACCTTTCCAACTCCTCGTTGCGCTGCTTGAGGAACGGGGAAACCTGGTAAGCCGCAAGGCACTTCACGAGCGACTCTGGCCAGAAGATACCTTCGTCGACTTCGACAATGGTTTGAACACAGCGATCAGCAAGTTACGCGAAGTTCTCGGCGATTCTGCTGAAGATCATCAATACATCGAGACTTTAGCTCGGCGCGGGTATCGTTTCACGTCACCCGTCGAGGAACTCGGATCGCCAGCAGCCGCTCAGCGAAGAGAACTGAATATCCAGAGAAGGCTCATCGAGCCTGACACCGTCGTGGTGGAGATTGTGGGAAGGATTGTTTTCGGACCCGAGTGCCAGCAAATCGAGTGGCTGATCGCGGATCTCCAGGCAAAGACGAAAAGAAAATCATCTTCGACATTTCCGGTGTCAGCCATATTGACAGCACTGGCGTGGGAATCATCGTGATGTGTTTCGGCAAGATGAAGAAAGCCGGGGGCGATTTGCGCGTCGCAGGGGCCAGAGGCATCGTGGAAGGGGTATTGAAGATGACCAAGGTAGATAGCATCATCTCCTTATACCCGACCGCGGCAGCAGCGGTGGCAGGAGCCGCAGGTCCGGACAAAGCATAACGCCCTTGTTTAACGAAACAGGTTGAACCGCGCTGGACGGCCAGAATTTGTGCCGTCCTTTGTGACCTAACCCTGCCATGCTAGCCGGGCAAGGAACAGGTGCGGTACTGCGAACCGCTTGGTTTCAAATATGGGAAGTCACCTTGGTAATTCCTATCATGCAGGAATCCGTTTTACCCGCTAGAGTTTCCGCTACACTTTGCGTGCGTGCTAAAATCTTGGGCTGTAAGCTATTGAAATCCTAACTACTCCCCGGTAGCTCAATGGTAGAGCGTTCGGCTGTTAACCATCCCTGGAACATATAGCACGACATAGCGCGATCGCTAAGCACATAGCGTTTGGTGGGTTTAGCCGATTTGCTGCTAGGGCGGGGTACATCGTGCGATGCTCTGCGCATACTGCACTTTTCACTACACAGCGGAGACGCTGCGCACCCACAATTTTCGCCACCAATTTGAAAACTCGAAGGGTCAGGCGTCACGCCTAAGCGAGTCGATCTTCTTCGCGACAATTTCAATGAATGTGGCGACAGCGTCCGGTGAACCTACGCCCACTGAAGATTGTGATAACGCAACTTTGCCCAACTCTACCGCGAGTTCGAGACTCCTAAGGCCCACCTTGTCGTTTGTTGCCATGTAACCCTCCAGGAAGTGAATATATTCGGGCAGAGGATATCATCTCCGCACCCCATTCGCCTTGTCACGCGCTCTTGCGGCTCGACCATGTTCTCTTGCCTGTCCGCTTTGCGATGACGGTCTGGATGTCACGCTCGCTAACGAGCGGAGAGTTGCCACGGCCGAGAGATTGAAACACGAGCCCGCAGTCCTTCTCCAGCCAGCGGCGCAGCGTCTTTCTATCGATTCCCAGAAGCCGCGCGGCCTTGCCCAGGCGCATGTATTTTTCGGTGATCATGAAGGGTCCTCTCGCGCAACTTAGCAGCGTTAGCTTCAAGAAGTTTAGCTAGGAGATTTGGTTCGACGGAATCGGAAAGCTCTCCTGCGCAGTTGAAGACCGCAACGTCAGCGTGATCGACTACGATCTTCAGCGCGTCCGCCAGTCCGCTGATAATCTGGTCGTGTTTCTCCAATTGATCAGCGTGACTAAAAAGTGAACGCAGGACTAGCGCACTCCCCCGGGCGCAGTCGATCAGATCCTGTGTTGCGTCGCGTGAAGTTTCTGCCCGCAAGGACAAGGTCATCTTAGTGATTTGCGCTTTCAGTTCCGACTCTGGCTCGATTCTCTGCGATTTCATCCTGTTCTCCCCTCAGTGCCTTGCCGTCCTCATCGGCAGCCGCGGGCAAGGCGTGTTCTGTGCGGCCGGACGCCAGCGCAGCCCACACGCCGGCGTTTCGGGTTCTTTACTTCCAAATCGTCTTTGGTTCCTGACGGCTGGCTCGCCGCCTACTCCTGCTCAGCGTGAGCCTGAAGCTCCCGCACGTGTGAAAGCAATTCCACGGTTCGCGCCTGACGGTGACTTGGATGGGCCCGGGCTCAGCGACGGCGTCGTCCTCTAACAATCGCGCGACACCGTCCTCGCTATTGAGAACGTTGAACTGCCGGGACGTTCACGTCGTCGACGCAGCCGCACAAAGACGAATCGCGGACAAACTTTTGTTCGAACACGTGCGCGCAGTGGGGCCAACGTCGCGCCGCGCTTGCCTGGTGGAATAAGAAAGGCAAGGCGCTCCGCGCGAAGCAGCAGGATTCCGCTAAAGGAGGGAAACGATAATGGGCGTGTACAAGCGGGGCTCGACCTACTTCATGGATTTCAAAGTTGGTGGAAAGCGCTATCAGGAATCCACTCACGAAAAGAACGAAGCCCGTGCGCGCGACGTCAGCGGGATCGTCGAGCCGCTCCGTGAAGAGTTCCGTGATCGCTGCAAGCGAGCGCGCAGACTCGGTTGCGAGCCAGAGGATCTCGAGCGCTGCCCTGAATGCGAGGCCTTGTTTGACGGAAAGAGTTCGATCCAATCGACTGATGGAGCCAACCTGTGCAGCCAAATGTGTCGTCAAAAGCGGCAATCGCGCCTCTCGCCCGTGCCGATTTTGGGAGAATTCCTGAAACAGCGGTTTCTGCCATGGGCCGAAACCACATTCGCAGCGAAGCCCAAGACCTGGCGCTACTATCGACATGGTGCGCGGCGCCTCGGCGAGTACGAGCCTCTGGCATCTTGCAAACTCGATGATGTAAATGGCGAGAAAATCTCCGGTTTCGTGGCTAAGCGCCAAGCTGATGGCATCAAGGTTACTGCTGTGAATCGAGAAATCCAGGTCTTACGCCGATCCCTTCGATTGGCTGTCGATTGGGGCGCTGTCACATCTTCGCCCAAAATAAAGATGCTGCCTGGCGAGACAAAGCGTGAGCGCGTAATCCGGCGCGATGAAGAGGCTCGGTATTTGGCTGCCGCGGAGGAACCGCTGGCGTCGATCGCCACTGTGCTGATTGATAGCGGCTTTCGTCCCGAAGAGTGCTTCCGCCTCAAATGGGAATCGATCACATGGGTTAACGGCCGTCACGGCACGATGCAATGCACGCATGGAAAGACCAAAGCAGCTAGAAGGACCATACCCATGACTCCGCGGGTCCGAAAGGTATTAGAAACTCACTGGGCGGAAGCTAAGAAGCCCGATCATGGATGGGTTTGGCCGGCGCCCACGCAGAGCGGTCATGTGGAGCCCTCGAGTCTGCGAAAGCTTCACGGCAAAGCATTCCAGGTGGTCGCAGAGCAAGCCGCGGAAAACAATCAGAAACCGGTGCGCCCGTTCGTGTTGTACGACCTGCGGCACACGTTTCTAACTAGGCTGGGCGAATCGGGTTGTGATGCCTGGACGTTGGCCCGGATCGCTGGCCATGAATCGATTGCGATGTCTGCCCGGTATGTCCACCCGAGCGATGACGCGATGGTCGCGGCGGTCGAGCGGTTGAACGGCTCGACCCTGTTGCTGCAGTGACCCGAAATTCTATGTTACAGTTTTCACTACACTCACGTTTCGATATGAAGCGTGAAAAGCTAAGCTGCTGATAACACGGCTACTCCCCGGTAGCTCAATGGTAGAGCGTTCGGCTGTTAACCGAAATGTTGCAGGTTCGAGTCCTGCCCGGGGAGCCATATCAAGCCATTCGCTCCGGTTTTCCGCTGCAATCTCGTTCAAGATGGCTCTTTAGGGTCGCTGTTCTTCCAGCCATTTTCGCGCTTCGTCGTAATCCTCTGGAGCATTCATGTTGTAGAGCACACGTCCTGCCGGATCGACGTGCCCCCAGTCGCGCTCAGTGACAAATTCGATCTGGAATTGTTCGAGCGCATCGCTCACTTTGTGGACTCCGCGATGCAATGCCGCGAGAATCGGCCCGGCGCACTCCCGTCGATAGAGCGCCGCGAGCGGTTCCACGCCTCCGGCAGTTTGCGGCATGAGGATTTGCCGGCTCGACTTCATTGCGCGACCTAGCAACCAATCCAGCCACTCGGCGCTAAGATACGGCAGGTCGCACGCCAAAATGAGGTTCCACTCCGTCTGGGTCGAGATGAGGGCGCTCGCGATTCCGCAAAGCGGTCCTGCGGGTTTACCACTGTCGTCCGGAGCGCCGATCTTCGCATCGTCGATCACATGCAGTCCCAGATGCCCGTAAAGCGCCGGCGAACCGACTGCCGTCACGCCACAGACCAGCGGCTCGAGCAGGCTGGCGATTCGAAGAATGAGCGGCTGATTGCCAAACTTCAGCAGTCCCTTTGGTTCACCCATGCGCGAACTCGTGCCGCCGCAAAGGATGAAGGCAGAAACTTGCTCATAGCGTTTCATAGCCTTCGACTCTCGTTTTATGACATCCACGGGTCTACGTTAGGGCATTCGACCTGTCGAGGAAAGCTCGTGGCCTTGCCAGGAATCCTCAGGCTGCGAAGTTCCGCAAGGACCACGCAGCAAGAATGTCATCGAACCCGTACGCTCATTGCTTCGCGGCGGAAATCGCGAGCTACTTTACTAAACTCTTTTCCGCACAATTCTCTCCTGCTATGCTTGGGATAGCCCGGCCGCGAGGGGGACGTCATGAAAATTAATGTGACGAGGGATGACATCAGGAACGGAAAAGCTGGAAGGCCGACCGAGTGCATGGTGGCCCTTGCCTTAAAGCGGGAACTGGGAGTCTCTTATGCCAGCGTTGGATACAAAGAAGCGAAAATCCTGATCGACGGTCAGTACACAAAGATCTACCTGCCCAGAAGAGTGGAAAAGAAGATCCGATTTTGGGATGGATTTCATTTCGTATTTCCCTTCAGCTTCGAACTGTTGCCTTCGGGTTTCCTGACGGGCACGGCCATAACAATACGTACTCGCAAGGTCCGGCCCGTTCCTGCCACGCCTTGCGGTTCTCTTAGTTCCCTTCAACCCGCATAGCGCCCGATAGGGAACTTACAGCCGGTTGCACGTGCCGACGGGATTGGCTTGGTCCCTGCCGCAGAATCGCTGTCCGAGCGTAGTTAGGACGTGTCTTCGTTAGAGCTTCACGCTTACCGAGGGGCGAGCGACGTTTTGCTCATCTCCTCGTCGACCGCCCTGAGCACTTGATCCAAACTTATAGAGAGCATTTCCGGAGAATAAGAGCTGCCTCGAACGTAATCGCCGCGCCGGTAATTGGGTGGATCAGAAGAATGGTTCTGTATAACCACACCGCGCGGCAAGGGACCGTTCCGCGAGGCGTTGGTTGAACCAAATAGAGCTACCACCCGTGTGCCTAGCGCTGCGGCGAGGTGCAGCGGTCCTGTATCGCCGCCTACCACGAGTAGCGCCTGCGACAACATCGCGATGAGCTGCGGCAATGCCGGGCAATAGACTATAGGTTTCGCCGCGGAGGAATTAGCAACAATGGATTCGCCAAGCTGCTCTTCGCCAGGAGCCAGATTTATGATTGAGCGTACTCCATAACGACGCGACATTTCGGCGCATAAGGCGCCAAAGCGCTCGGCCGGCCAGCACTTCGACTTCCAGCCACCGCCTGGACTCAGAACAGCATAACGCTCAGTTCCTTCGCCACTCAGTCTCTCGCGAAGCTTAATGATTTCTTCGGCGGGCACTTGAATGGGGAACTGCATCTCGACCGGAGGTCGCGCGCCTGCATGCACCGCCAGACTCACGCTCATTTCTGCAACATGCTGCCCCGAAGGAACGATCTTCTCGGTGTAGAAACGGGAGGCGCCGCGTTCGCGTGCGGAATTTCGATCGCGGCCGATCCGTCGTTTTGCGCCTGAAAACCACGCCAGTATCGCGGATCGGTAGATGCCCTGAAAGTCGATAACACGGGAATAACGCTTCCGCCGGACTCGTTCTATGCAGCGCAGATAACCCAAGGCTGAAGGTTCCAGGGGTATGACTTCATTGATTCCGCGAACCGCCCTGATGAGCGGCGACCATCTCGAATCGACCAGCCAGTCGATTTGCGCATCGGGGAAAGCGGCACGCAAAGCCGGAACTACCGGCACAGTATGCACCAGGTCGCCTAGGGAACTGAGCCGCACGATGAGAAGCCGGTCGGGTTGGGAAGTCGACACGCTAACCTTGCTGAGCCGTTGAAGCCTTTGCATTGCGGAGCAGATGCTTGACCGATGCGGAGAGACGGTGCCGCAAGGACGCGATTTTTTGATTGCGCTTATTCGTCACCCAGTTGAACTGCACGACGCGGCGCTCGCCGCTAAAGGGCAAGTGCCCGTGCCAGGAATGATCCGAGCGCAAAAAGGCCACGAGGTTCCCTTGTGAAGGAGCAACCTCGGCCGCCACCTCCTCGATATCTTTCGCGCGAAGCAAGCGCAGGCGGCCGCCGGAATCATCCCAAGCGGGGTTCAGATAAATTAGAATGGTGATAATTTTGCCGACGGAGTCGGTATGAATCTTGCCGTCGCTGCCGGAACAGCGCTTGCGCACCGTAATGGTCGTCGGCCGGCCGGACAAGTCCATGTGGAACTTCTCTTCAAAAGCGCGGCGGAACTGGTCCGATTCGAGGGCATCGACGAGCAGCTTGAAACCGGAGCCGAACTCGAGACTTTCCACGGCGAAACTTCCCGTATCCTGAATGGCGGGATAGTCGTCATTGATTTTTTGCAAGGCTTCCGAGGTCACAAAACCGTTAACGATGAGATGCTCATAAGGATCCCGGCTCAATGGCGTTGCTCGAAAGGTCTCCCAATCGAAGAGTTCCATCATTTTTTCCTCGAAATATTTCAGCGATCCCAGGTTCAGCGATTCTAATCGAAAGTTACGTCTTATTCTAATCCTCAAAGTGCGGGTTGCCCTAAATACATCGGGTGCTGGTAGCGGCTTCTGCGGAATCCAATTGCGGGAAATCTGATTTTGTCCTCCCAGCACTGTGCTGTAGACTCGTCTGACGATAGCAGCCAATATTAAGGATGCTGGAGGATAACGGATGAGTTTTCGGCTTTCGAGCAATGATCTCAAAGACGGGCAGAGAATGCCTGAGGCCCAGGTTTTCAATGGAATGGGTTACTCTGGCGGTAATCGATCTCCGCACCTGGCCTGGGAAGGCGCACCTGAGGGCACCAAGAGCTTCGTCGTCACGTGTTACGATCCCGATGCGCCGACCGGTTCAGGTTGGTGGCATTGGGTGGTCATCAATATTCCCGCATCAACGAAGGAACTGCCCGCGGGCGCCGGCAGCGGAAAGAATTTGCCCGCAGGAGCGCTGCAGACGCGCACTGATTTTGGAAAACCCGGCTACGGAGGCGCCGCGCCGCCCCCCGGCCCGGTCCACCACTACATCTTTACGGTCCACGCCCTGAAAGTCCCCCGCTTGGATCTGGACGAACAAGCAAGCGCTGCGATGATCGGTTACATGGTGAACATGAATAGCCTTGGTAAGGCAGCACTCACGGTCACTTACGGCAAGTCGGCTGGCTGATTTTGCGGGAGCGCGCGCGTCGCGCCTTTCGCATTACGGGAGAGCAACATGAGTTTGGCGGAACGCTGGCTGCGCCATCCGCAGGGCGTCGGGCTGCGGAAGGCGCTATTCCAGGTTCACCTTTGGTCCGGCCTCATTCTTGCGCTCTACGTTCTGGTGATGAGCGTTTCAGGCACCATCCTGATTTATCGCCGTGAACTATCCAAGGCGTTCTCCGCAGAACCGCGCGTCGTGGCCGGGCCGGGCCCGCGCATGACGGCGGACGAACTCAAAAAAGCCGCGCTCCGCGCTCACCCAGGCTACGACGTGAATCGCGTCTTCGAGTCGAGAAATCCGAGCCAGCCCGTGGAAATTTGGCTGGAACGCGGATCGAGAAAAACCGAGCGCCTGTTCGATCCCTACACAGGCGCTGATATGGGCAATTCTCTCCAGGTGGGATTCCGCGTCGTACTCTGGCTCGTGGATCTCCACGACAACCTGCTCTCGGGAAGGACGGGGCATCTCGTCAACGGCGCCGGCGGAGCATGCGTAATCCTGATGGGTCTCTCCGGAATGATCATCTGGTGGCCGGGGATTGATAAATGGCGCCGCAGCCTGGGCATCGATTGGAGAGCGAATTTAAAGAGCTTCAATTGGTCGCTGCACAGCGCGCTCGGATTTTGGTCCATGGCGTTTATCTTGATGTGGGGATTCTCAGGAATCTATCTTTCCTGGCCGGCTCCATTTAATCGCGTGGTCGACTTTTTGGATACCTCGCACTCCGGGTATCTCCGCTTCGGTGATGAGTTTTTGGCGGAGATCGCGCGATTGCACTTCGGCAGATTTCGTTGGCTGCCACTGAAAATCCTGTGGACTGTTTTCGGGCTCATTCCGGTGGTTTTGCTGGTTACGGGTGTGGTGATGTGGTGGAACCGGGTGCTCGGGCCCTGGTACAGGCGAAGGCTGGCAGAGAAAAGCCAACTGCAGCTACAGACGTCTGCGGATACGCGCAGTTCTGCCGCCGTCTATAATTCTCGCAGCACCTCATACTGATCCCGGCCTGCGGCAAGCCTAGCGTGTGGGAATGAAATACTCAGTGATTCTCGTCAGGCGAGATCATGAGGCGCCGTCGTGTTGCAGCAATTTTTAGGAGCTACCAGCGGGGCTCTCTCGGCTGGCGAGCCGAGTCGCGGTAATCGTCGGTCGAAAAGCCACCCCGGCCACCAGGTCTTTTCCCACCGCCACCGCCGCCGCGCGGGCTGAAGCCGCCGTTGCCGCGAGGGCCGCCGCGTTCCGGTCTTGGAGTAGCTTCATTCACCCGCAGCGCGCGTCCGGATACTTCCCTTCCGTTAAGTTCGCTCATCGCTTTAGCGGCATCTTCGTCTTTAGCCATTTCGACGAAGGCGAATCCGCGTGGCTGGCCGGTTTCCCGATCATTCACGATGTGGATACGAGTGACCGCCCCGAAAGGTTCGAACAGAGACCGTAAATCGGCTTCCGTGGTCTGAAAACTCATATTGCCGACAAACAAATTCTTCATGTTTAGCCTTCTTTAGCCTTCCTGAGAATACCTACACTTCGTTTGACTCAGCAGAGGCCCCGGAGGGCCACTATTTGTTCTGAGACGAATCGAGTGCCCACCCCGGTCAGGGATGGGCACTCGCAAACCGCTACGGCTTAGAGGGCAGTGACGTTCGCTGCCTGCAGGCCTTTTGGACCCTTGGTGACATCGAATTCAACCGCTTGACCTTCGGCGAGCGATCGGTACCCGTCTCCCTGAATCGCGGAGAAGTGCACGAAAACGTCCTCGCCTGACTGGCGCTGGATGAATCCATATCCCTTGCTGGCATTGAACCACTTTACTGTTCCTTGTTCTTTCACTTATTTGTTCCTTCTTCTGACTGAGCTATCTGGTGCATCTCGAACGCCCCCCTAAGGCGACAACAAAAAAGGGGCGCGAGTTTTATTGGACTCGCAGCCCCTTTTAACAAATCTAAAGGTTTGTACAAGAGCAACAAACGCAAAGGCATTATAGCACAAATTTCGCAAGAGGTCGGTTCCTGTTGCCAATCGTCAACTGGGTACCCTGCCGGCCAGTTTCAGACCTCCGCTTATCTGGTTTCCCCCGCAGGACTTCGCGATTGTCTGGCCGTTATCTGGCGCTTAACTGGGGTTTATCAGCATCGAGGATGAAATTCGTGACATTGGAAACGAACTGCTCCGGATCTTCTCGAAAAGGAAAGTGCCCGGCCTTCTCTTGAATCATCATTTGCACATGCGGATTTTGCGCCGCGATTAAATCGTGCAGAGCGGAACCGTTAGCGACCGCCGCAACCGGATCGGCAGCTCCCCAATAAATCAGTACGGGCATCTGCAGCACGCCTTCTTTTCGAACGCGTTCGTGCCACTCCGCTTTCCATTTGTTGAATCCGTCGGTTGTCGCGAGTTCGCCGCCGGCTCCAGCCTTCAATTTCGCCGCCGTTTCCAGTGACTTCGGCAGCAGCGCCATGTATTTGCCGGCCATAAAATATTCGTCATCGAAAGCCTCGTCAGGCAGAGAGCTGGCCGCGCTCATCCGGCATTTCCACTCTTCCCAATCCGGCTCCTTAGGACACTGGGCCAGGGCCTCCACACGTGTGGCAGGAGCCTGGGGAGCCGCCGTGTCGCTATCCACAACAACGAGGTCTCGAACGACTTCCGGGTGCTGGAGCGCGAGAAAGAAAACGCAGCCGCCCCCACGCGACTCTCCCACCAGATGAACCATCCCCAGCTTCAACTGTCGAATGAAGTCATAAATGTGGTCTACTTCGCCCTGAATATTCAGGTCATTGTCGTCCTGGGGATTGTCTGTCATTCCGGACCCGAGCTTATCCGGCGCAAACACGTGAAATCGTTTTGCAAACAGAGGAATATTCTTGGACCAAACGTTCGCGCTCGCGTGCCCCGACCATCCTCCCCCATGCACCAGCACCAAGGGATCGCCTTCGCCCAATTCGTAATAACGGGTGCGAACGCCATTGACGTTTGTAAATTGTGCTCTAAGACCGGCGACCTCGCCGTTCGTCGTAAGTTCCGCCCGCGTTGGCGTTGCGCCGAATGCAAAGAGCAGCAGGAGCAGCGCGAATGTTGCGAAAAGAAGTTGTCGAACGGACCGGAGGCGTTCGCGCCTCCTGAGCCCCAGGTAAAATTTGGCATCGATTCTCATCTTCGCGGCTCCAATTTCCTTTGGCCGCTTGTAACATGTTGAGCTGTGGTTCGCAAGACAGCTTTGTTCCTCGAGTTCCCATGAGTTCAGCTATCGGAGATTCGCTTTTACTCGCTGGGGCTGAAAGGCCCAGCGTCCGCTCGCAAGGACGGCGCGATGCCGCCATTTGGGCAGGCGCTATTTTTCTGAGCGCATTTCTTCTCTTTCAAGTTCAACCCCTTCTGGCGAAGATCATTCTTCCGTGGTTTGGAGGCGGGGCCGGAGTCTGGACAGCCAGCCTCGTGTTTTTTCAAGTCACCTACCTTCTCGGCAATGCCTACGCCCACTGGCTGATTCGCCTTCGAAATTCCCGTTGGTCGCCGCGGGTTCATGTCGCGCTTCTCGCGCTGAGTCTTCCTTTGCTCCCGATTCTGCCAAGCTCTGCCTGGAAGCCGGTGGACACCGGAAACCCCGCTTTGCGGATTTTCGCGCTGCTTGCGGTAACGATTGGCCTGCCTTTTGTGCTCTTATCTGCGACGAGCCCGCTCTTGCAGGCCTGGTGGGCGCAATCTTCCGGCGGCAAGTGGCCCTACCGGTTTTATGCCCTGTCCAATGCGGGATCGCTTCTGGCCCTTTTGAGTTACCCAGTGCTTGTCGAACCGCATTCAACCACTCGCCATCAAGCCCTGGCATGGTCTTATGCATACGGGCTATTTTTTGTTGTTTGTGCATGGATCGCGTTTCGAAGGCGTCGCATTTTGACGGCTCCGCTGCCTTCTCGCGCGCAGCCCTTGCCGCACTGGAAGAAGCTCCTGCTATGGGCTGCGTTGGCCGCGGACGCCTCCGCACTGCTATTGGCCGTCACCAACCACATTTCCCAGGATGTTGCCGCGGTACCGCTCTTGTGGGTCGTGCCGTTATCGCTCTATCTGCTGAGCCTGATCGTGTCCTTTGAGAGTGCACGTTGGTATCAGCGCTCTTTTTTTCTGCGGCTGCTGGCTGTGGCCCTGGCAGGAATGACCTACGCCCTTGCGCCTGAATTCGCCAGTGCCGGGCCCTCGCTGCAAATTCCGCTTTACTGCATGGGGCTTTTTGTGTGCTGCATGGTTTGCCATGGAGAGCTCGCGCTCCTCAAACCGGAGCCGCGGCACCTGACGATTTTTTACCTCATGATCGCTGCCGGCGGAGCCTTCGGCGGCGTCTTTGCCGGCGTGATCGCGCCGCGGATTTTTCGTGAATTTTACGAATTGCCGATAGCTTTGGCTGGATGCGCAATCGTCACCCTCATCTGCGTAACGCCAAGCGAGTCGAAACTTGTACGGACCCCATTTCGCCGCGCCTCGTTTTTTGGCGGAGCGGCCATCGTGGCGCTGGTGTTCGCCTTCTTACCCTACTTGACCGCCCCTGGGCGCAAAATGAGCAGCACGCTACGAAATTTTTATGGCGTCGTGCGGGTCGAAAACTTCGAAGGCAGCGCAAATCAGCTCGCACGCAGAGATCTAATCAATGGAACGATCGTGCATGGCATCGAGATCCTGGAACCTGGCCGCAGGACCGAAGCCACCACTTACTACGGAGCGGAATCAGGTGCCGCCACTGCCCTCAATGAGGCCCACAAACGCGGCAGCATTCACGTCGGAATCATCGGCTTGGGCGCCGGAACTCTGGCAGCTTACGGACGGACGGGCGATCGCTTCACATTTTATGAAATCAATCCTCTCGTCATTCAGGTGGCAAGTTCTCAATTTGATTTTCTGCGCGATTCGAGAGCCCACATCGATTTCGTTCCTGGGGACGCGCGCATTTCGCTTGAACACCAGCCAATCCAGAATTTTGATGTCCTTTTAGCGGACGCATTTTCCGGAGACGCCATCCCGGTTCATCTACTTACGCTCGAGAGCTTTCAGCTTTATTTTCGCCACCTGAAACCGGATGGATTGCTGGCCGTACATATCTCCAACAAATTTCTGGACTTGAAGCCGGTCGTGGAGGCGGCCGCTCAGTCACTCGGCATGAGGACCAAAACGATTACCAATGATGCGGACCAGGGGAATTACATTTATACCGCCACCTGGGTTTTGCTCTCCCGGCAAGGCTCCCCGTGGCCCGAAGACGAGGGCACGATGCCTTGCCTCATTGGAGTCGGTCTAACGTGGTAGTTCGGCCTTGGACTGATGATTACAGCAGCCTGATCAGGCTTTTGCGATGAAACAGCGGCGGAGCAGATGATTCCGGGTAAGGCATCGCTCCACGCATACTGTCTGGCCCAAGGGTTTAACGTAGGCTACTGACAGATTTACTGCGAATTCTCGATTCCTCGTAAGCCTCTCTTTCCAAATACTCAACTCATGGGTGCTTGTCACTAGCCGCCTCACTTAGGAACGCGCCCTAGGAGATGAACATGACGACAAAGAAATCCCCCCGCGCAATACTCGTGTGCCTCGCGCTACTGACTTTTGCCGGCCTGGGCTGGGCCAAAACGTACCATTTCGCCTCCACAAGGATTGATCCTTCGGCAATGGGCGACGTCGACCTCAGCAAAGACAAAAACGGCAACATCAATGTCAGCCTGCGAGTGGAACACTTGGCCAAGCCAACACTTCTCACGCCGCCTGCGAATCTTTATGTCGTCTGGTTCCAGGAACCGGGATCCGATCCGGAAAATGAGGGACAACTCCAGGTGGGCAATGATCTCAGAGGACAGTTAAAGACCACCACGCCGCTGCATAACTTCGATATTTTCGTAACGGCAGAGAGCGATCCGACGGTTAAGACGCCTTCCGACCAGGTCGTCTTGCGCACAACGATTCCCGAATAGGCGCAGACAAATCCGGCTGCGCGAGAGGAAGCTTGCGCGGCCGGTCAGGAATCAGGAAAGAACGCGAGAAAGCTTCTTGAGATCGGCGACAAACCGCCGCATCTCTTCGTGTCGCGTCTCGTCATCCGGCGCCCGCAAGATCGAGGATGGATGAACCGTAGCCATCACCAAGGGCGCTAAAGGCGATTCAACAAACTCGCCGCGATGTTGAGTGACGCGAAAGTCGCGCCCGAGCAAGGCCTGCGCCGCGGTCGCCCCGAGGCAAACCACAACCCGCGGTTTCAGGACTGAGATTTCCGCATCCAGCCATGGCCGGCAGGCGGCAATCTCAGCGGCGTTGGGCTTTTTGTGAATACGGCGCTTGCCGCGCGGCTCCCATTTGAAGTGTTTGACCGCGTTGGTCACATAAACCTTCGTTCGATCGATCCCTGCTTCCACCAGAGCCTTGTCGAGCAATGCTCCGGCGGGACCGACAAATGGCTTGCCCTCGAGGTCTTCTTTATCCCCGGGTTGTTCTCCTACAAACATCACTTTGGCGTCTGGTCCGCCCTCGCCAAAGACGGTTTGCGTTCCGCGCTGCCAAAGGTCGCAAGCCCGGCAATCCTTTGCCGCCTTTTGCAGCGCCGGGATAGTCGGATGTACTGGAAGCAGTAAGCTGGCAGATTTATGCGATCGCTTAGCCACATTTCATAGATGCGACGACGATTCCTCAGGACGTTATGGGCGCCTTTGTAAGCAGCTCCGTAATCCTTGACAATGCCCACAGCTCCTGCCAGAATCTCTTAAGGCGAAACAAAAGCGAAGTATCGCTCTGCCCCGCTCGCCTCTGGGTTCACCATGGCTGTAAACGTTGCTGCTTTGCGCTCTCAACTCGAAACCGCTCTCGCCGGACGCGTCCCTGCGCCCTTTGCACACCGTTCCGTTCAGGCCGAAACCGCTCCTTTTAATATCCCCGAAATGGATGCCCTCACCGGCGGTTTGCCTCTTGGTGGGGTGACAGAAATCTCCGGCCCTTCCTCCTCCGGCCGCGCCACTTTATTACATTCCGTCTTGGCTTCCAGAACGGCCCAGGCAGAAGCATGCGCGCTTGTGGATGGACGCGACACTTTCGATCCTGATTCAGCTGAAGCCGCCGGCGTGAACCTGGAGCGATTACTTTGGGTGCGCTGCCGCAATATCGATCAATGCCTGCAGGCTACTGACCTTCTTTTGCAAGGTGGAGGTTTTGGCCTGATCGCCATTGATCTGAGCATTCTTCCATCCAAGACGGTTCGTTATGTCCCGCTCAACGTCTGGTTTCGTTTTCGGCGTGCGGTGGAAAATACGTCCACAATTTTGCTTTTGCTGGATCAGGAGTCAAACGCCGGAAGCTGCGCGTCTCTGGTTTTGCGGCTGGGTTTCGAACCCTCCCATTGGTCGGGTCCGGAAGCGCGGCGAGCGTCTTCCCCTAATTCCTGCGCCTGTTTGCTGGATGGCTCACAAATTCAGGCCGAACTCGTTCGTTCTCGCCTGAAATCGGCGGCAGCGATGCACAATTTCCAGAGTTTCGCGCGCATCAATGAAACGGGGCGCGCCGCAAATTTCAGAACTAAAACCAAGTGGAGCGACTTCAGAGAGACAGCGATCGAAACGTAATGAGCCCAAAACATCGCGGAATTTCGTTTGCCTATTTTCGATTTGGCTCTTTTTATGGCTTTTGCTTCCATTTACGTTTCCGAATTTTCGATTCAGGCGGTGGTACGCGCCGAGCCTGCCCTCCGTCACCGGGCTATAGCGCTCATCGAGGGATGCCCGCCGCTCGAGCGCGTGGTGGCGCGAAACGAAGCCGCCGCGCGAATGGGACTCGATCTGGGCATGACCAAATCGCAAGCCGCGCAATTCCCTTCCCTCGAAATCCGCCAGCGTTCTTGCATCGAAGAGCAATCCACGCATGCGGCTTTGCTCGATCTCGGCTGGTCGGTTTCTCCGCGAGTCGAAGATACGGCCGCCGATGCGATTGTGGTTGATCTTGCCGGGCTCGCTGGCCTATTTGGCTCGGAAGAAGCGATTGCCAATCTTCTGGCAAAGCGCGCTTCCGATTTGGGCTTGATCGTCCAAATCGCGGTCTCCGGCAATCTCGAAGTGGCGCTGCATGCGGCACGCGGATTTCCCGGCATCACCGTGATTCCGCCGGGCGAGGAAGCCCAGCGGCTTGGCGCCCTGCCCATCCAGGTGTTTTCGCCTCCCGCGGAAATGATCGAAACTCTCGAACGCTGGGGCGTGCGCACCTGCGAGGCACTCGCAAAACTTCCTCTCCTCGAACTCTCCGAACGGCTGGGGCAGCAGGGCGTTCAACTTCACCAATGGGCGCGAGGCGCAAGCGCGCGCTCGATGATCTTGGCTGAGCCGAAACGTTGCTTCGAGGAAGAGATGGCTCTCGAATATGCCGTCGAAGAACTCGAACCGCTGGCCTTTCTTTTGGGGCGCCTGCTCGATCAATTGTGCGCGAGGCTTACGGCGCGCTCTCTCGGCGCCTGCGTCATTCGGCTGCGATTTGGCCTGGATGCTTCTTCTGACAACGAATCGTCACCCTCTTCAAATCACAACGCGTGCCGAGACAAAAAGAAAAGTTACGAAAAAATCTTTACCCTGCCTGTGCCCATGCGCGATTCCAAAATGCTTTTGAAGCTGCTCCGTCTCCATTTGCAGTCCGATCCGCCGAGTGCCCCGATTGTGCATATCTTTTTGGCTGCCGAACCTGCACCACCGCGCGTGACGCAAGAGGGATTATTCCTGCCCTCGGCTCCCGACCCTGAAAAGCTGGAGCTCACCATGGCGCGCCTCGCAAACGTGGTGGGCAATGCTCATGTCGGCTCGCCTCGTCTGATCGATAGCCATCGTCCCGATGCATTCGAGATGCGCCGTTTTCTTCTTCCGCGTGACGCCTCCCTGAGTCATCAAAAAAGTATTCGTCAAAAAACGATCGGCGTACGCAACCGCGAACCTGTGGCCGCATTCCGCGTTTTCCGTCCGGCTCCGCGCGCCAAGGTGACCTTACGCGAGGGGCGACCGGCGCATATTTCTTTTCCCACTATGCATGGTGAAGTCACTGCCGCCTCGGGGCCGTGGCGCACTTCCGGAGAATGGTGGCGTGAAGATACCTGGTACCGCGAAGAATGGGATGTTGAGGTCCGCCGGCCATCCATATCGAACGGCAACGCAATGGAGAATTCATCTTCAGCGGAGCCCCCAAAAAGCCTTTACCGGATCTATTACGACGTCCTGCGCCAAGCCTGGTTTGTGGCGGGAATGTACGACTGATGTATACCGAGCTTCACGCGCGTTCCGCTTTCAGTTTTCTCGAAGGCGCCTCCATCCCGGAAGAATTGGCCGGCGTCTGTGTGGAACGGGGAATGAAAGCAATGGCCCTCCTCGACCGCGACGGCGTATATGGCGCTCCGCGATTTCATCTCGCCGCCGAGAAGCTTTCGCTCAAGGCTCACGTCGGTGCGGAGGTCACGTCATCCGGCGGCTGGCGCTACCCATTGCTCGTAAGGAGCCGCGCCGGATATCAGAATCTTTGCCGCTTGATTACGCACATGAAATTCCATGCGAAAAAAGGCGAAGGCCGGATCGTCGCCCAAGACCTCGCCGGCCGCACTGCCGGCTTGATTTGCCTTACCGGCGGCGAAGAAGGGCCGCTCGCGCATGCGCTCAGGCACGGCGGAATACCGCAAGCGACGCAATCGGTCCGGCAGCTTTGCGATCTTTTCGGCCGTGAGAACGTCTATATCGAATTGCAGCGGCATTTTTGCCGCGAGGAAGAAGCGCGCAATCAGGCCGCGCTGGAGATCGCGCGCAAATTATCGCTGCCTCTGGTGGCCACCAATGCGGTGTGCCACGCGCTTCCCCACCAGCGCGAAGTGCTGGATGTCTTCACCTGCATCCGCCATCATCGCAATTTGAATACGGCCGGACGGCTCCTCGCGCGAAATTCCGAACGCCATCTGAAATCGCCCGCCGAAATGGAGTGCCTTTTTTCGGACCTTCCCGAAGCCATCGCCAATACGCAGGTCCTTTCGTCTCGCCTGGAGTTTACCTTGATGGATTTAGGGTACCAGTTCCCCAAATATCCGGTGCCCGAGGGCCAGTCGGAAATGCAATTCCTGCGCGAACGCACTCATGAGGGAATGATTGCCCGTTACGGCTCCGGCGATGCTGCCGGCAACGAACGTGCGCGCAAACAGATCGAACGCGAACTGGCCCTGATCGAAAAACTCGAGCTTCCCGGCTATTTCCTGATCGTTTGGGATATCGTCCGCTTTTGCCGCGAACACAATATCCTCGTGCAGGGCCGCGGTTCCGCCGCCAATAGCGCCGTGTGTTATGCGCTGGGGATTACCGCCGTCGATCCCATCGGCATGGACCTGCTTTTCGAACGATTTCTCTCCGAAGAACGCGGTGAATGGCCCGATATCGACCTCGATCTTCCCAGCGGAGATCAGCGCGAACGCGCCATTCAATACGTCTACGATCGTTATGGGAAATTGGGCGCCGCCATGACCGCCAACGTGATCACCTATCGCGGCCGTTCGGCGGCCCGGGAGATCGGCAAAGCCTTATCCATCGAGCCGGAAACGCTGAATCGTCTGGCCGCGCTGGTAGGCGCCTGGGAATATAAAGATGCCAATGACACGCTGTCTCGCCAATTTAACGATGCCGGCCTCGATGCCCGCCATCCCCTGATTCGAAAATTTTTCGACCTCTGCGTGCTGGTCCAGGATTTGCCGCGCCATCTAGGTCAGCATTCCGGAGGAATGGTGGTTTGCCAGGGGCAGCTCGATTCGATAGTTCCGCTCGAGCCTGCCACCATGCCCGGACGCGTGGTGGTGCAATGGGACAAGGAAGATTGCACCGATATGGGCATTGTGAAGGTCGATCTGCTTGGCCTCGGCATGATGGCCGTTCTCGAAGATTCACTGAAAATAATCAAGCAGGATTACAGCGAAGAGATCGACCTGGGACGCCTCCCTGCCTATGATGAGGTTGTTTACGATACGCTGCAAAAGGCCGACACCGTCGGCATGTTTCAGATCGAGAGTCGCGCGCAAATGGCTTGCTTGCCGCGCCTGCAGCCAAAATGTTTTTACGACATTGTCGTGCAAGTCGCCATCATCCGGCCGGGCCCAATCGTGGGCAAAATGGTGCACCCTTATTTGAAGCGCCGTCAGGGACGCGAGCCGCCCAATTGTCTTCATCCCTCGCTCGAACCAGTCCTCGAGCGCACTTTAGGCGTGCCGCTGTTTCAGGAACAATTGCTGCGCATGGCCATGATTGCCGCGGGATTCACCGGCGGCGAAGCGGAAGAACTGCGCCGCGCCTTCGGATTCAAGCGCTCCGAAAAGCGCATGAAAGAAGTGGAGGTAAAACTACGTCGCGGCATGGAGCGCAATCAAATCGATGCCGAAACGCAGGAGAAAATCGTTCAATCCATCGTTTCGTTTGCGCTTTATGGTTTTCCGGAATCGCATGCGGCCAGCTTCGCCTTGCTTGCCTATGCCAGCGCCTATCTGAAATGCCACTACTTGGCCGCGTTTACCGCCGCGCTTTTGAATAACCAGCCCATGGGTTTTTATCATCCGGCAACCATCGTCAAAGACGCCCAGCGGCATGGCCTCAAAGTCACGCCCATCGACGTGACCCGCTCCGACTGGCTGTGCCAGCTCGAAAAAAATGGCCAGGGCTTTGCTCTCCGGCTGGGAATGCGTTACGTCAAGGGATTGCGCGAAGAGGCTGCGCAGGAAATTGTCCGCCAGCGCGCGCTGCAGCCATTTCATTCCATTGACAATTTGAAATTGCGCGTCCCTGCCTTGCAAAAATCCGAATTGACCGCGCTGGCCGAAATCGGAGCCTTGAATTTTATCGAATCGCCGTCTGATCTGCGCCAAATGCAGCCGGCAAATAAGAGAAAAGCCCGCTCGCATCGTCGCGAGGCCCTCTGGCAAGTCGAACGCGCTGCTCGCGGCGCGGGTCCCCTGCTCCAGGAATATAGTGAACTGGGATTCAATCCGGAATCTTTGTCAGATGCTCTGTGGCCCGGCGCAAGCTCACCTCTGCTGCCCATGACTGCCGAGGAAAGGCTCGTCGCGGATTTTCGTGGCACTGGAATGACCGTTGGGCCTCACCCCATGGCCTATCATCGCCGCGAACTGCAAAAGCAAGGCATCCGCTCCGCCACCGAGCTCCACACGCTGCCCGATGGCACTCCCGTGCGTATCGCCGGCAGCGTGATTGCCCGCCAGCGCCCAGGGACTGCCAAAGGGTTCGTCTTTTTAAGTCTGGAAGATGAGACCGGAATCGCCAACGCCATTATTACGCCGCAGCTTTTCGAACGCGACCATGTCACCGTCGTGCATCACCAATTTCTACTGATCGAAGGAACGTTGCAAAATCAGGAGAATGTCGTATCGGTCAAAGCCCAATCCGTCCGTCCGCTGCACATCACTCGCGCGGAAACCACCTCGCACGACTTCCACTAGGCTAGGGATGGAATTTTCTGTAGCCTGAATCGTCACCGCGAATTGTACACGCCCAAATTGTGTACGCCGCTGACAACCGAAACAGCAGCGCTCACGGCCTGCGGCAGCCACCACGTGTTCCGAAGAAATTCGTGCCGGCTCCTCATCATTCGCCGGCTCACGAGATCGAGAACCGTCGGAGCCACCTGAACGGCGGCATACATCGACGCGTTCCCGGCAAAGGGCCGCAATAACGGATTCATCTCTTGCGCACCAGGCACGGACGAAAGCACACGGCGAGTCGACCACGCATCGAATCCGGCCGCACTGTGCGCGGCGATGCTCAAGCCAAGCCATTTGCGATTTTGCCAGGGGTTGGAGACCGCCCTGACTGGCGGCCGGTAAACCGGTGCGTAGGCTGACCCATAAACTGGCCCATATGCAGGCCCGTATACAGGAACGACCGCCGCCGGCTCAATCGCAACAGGCGAAGCGGGATTCGCCACCGCAGCCGCAGGCGCCGAATTCACGGGCGCCACAGGTTCCGCGACGCGCCGTCCCGGCTCAAAAGCCAAAGGAGCTTCCGTGTCGGCCGACAATTTTGCGGCGCTAAGAACTTCTTTTCCCGAGGACGCACGGCTATCTAATTTATTCGACACCGACGAATCTTCGGCCGCTGTGGCAACCGCCGCCGTCTCGCTGACTTTCTTGGCAGCTTGAGTATTGCTTGGGGAGAAAACCGGAAATTGGAATAAGAGCGCCGCTACAACGATTAACATTCAGCCTCCCTCAGTACGCTGGAGCGTTCCGTGAAGATCGAGGACGCGTCGCGCGAGGGTAAGAGTAGTGGCTGGGTCCGCTAGCTCCAATGGGCGCTCGGTTTCAGTTTTGCTTACCAACGGTCCTAGGACCTTCGTGCCATACGGTCCTGATCCCGGCTGGCGAGTCAATTTTTTGCGAGGGAGTATATAACTGATTCAAAGCAGGGCGGATGGATACGGCACAGCGAGGTTAACCGTTTGGACAAATTGAAATGACCGGGGAATTCGACCGAATCATCGAAATGGCCCCGAAAATTACTGCCGAATTCGTTGCCCCGGTTCGGGATATTGCGTGATCGCAAACTTCCCGTCAGGCTCGCGCTCGAGCGCCGGTGCATAGAGCCCGATCAACTCGCGTCTCCACCAGATTCCCTGCCTCTTTTCGTCACGGTCGCTGAACCAGTACTGCCACACCACCGCCCGCAATTGCATTGGCGGAGCGTTCGGAAAGGGATTGCCTGCGAAGAGTGCCAGGACCGAGGGCGAGCCCGTCAAAAGCCTCTCTTCGGCGAAAACCACAAATCGATTTTGTTGCCAGTTATCGAGCGAGGCGAACCAAAGGTTCCAGTCGAAGCGTGGCTGATAGGGAGCGTATATGCCCGGCGCCGCGCGTGGATCCTGCGGCTTATAACGAAAGGGATAAGGCGTCCACGTCCGGCCGTCATTCGAGCCTTGGAACTCGATCTCGTAACGACCCCGGGTCATAACCGCAAAAAGGCCGTACCGATTCGCGATGCGAAATGGGTCCAACTCAGCTACCGGTGACGTCGGAAGAGGAACTTGCGGAAAGATCATCCATATGAGCTGCGCGGCGATCGCATAAAAAACCCAGGCTTGAAGAAACGCCGCCATCCACAGACCGAATGAAGAATAGGCCCTGCGCGCCGCCGCCCAGCCACTGTGGCGCACGTTTTCATCCTCAGGCGTAACGCTGGCTGGGGTTAAAGGGGCCCCTCGGCTTGCGTCGTCACGCAGACGGCGTGGCAAAAACACAGCGAGATAGTTGTCATCGAGCAGCAGGATTCCGAGCGCCAGAACCAGATAATTCAGGAAAGCGTAGTTGCTGGTAACAATGATCCCGATCTGCAACGGCGTCACCAACCAGAACAGCACAATGCGAAAGCGACGCGGCAGCACCGCCATCCACACCAGCACAAGCTCCAGGGCCAGCGTGAAGCCGGCGGTCCCAACGTGAAACCAATGTGGCAGATGATTCGCATGCCATCCGATCCACGTGGGTAGCGGGCCGTTTTGATAGTAGTCGTCCATCGCGGTCATATTGCGCCACTCGGGATCGCCGCTGACAATCTTGGCCACGCCCGATTCGAAGTAGATCGTGAACCACACCAGCAGCAGCAGAAATAAGCTCGCGCGCGGCGCCGGGTGCCGCTCGCCCCAGCGTGGCCAAAGTCCCGGCGGTGCAAAGAATAAGCTGATGAATCCCGCGCTCAATAACATGCCGTCGGATTGGTAGGACGAAAATGTCTGCAGCGCGCTGATGAACGAAAGAAAGGCCACCAGGCAGACGAAAATCATCCCGCGCGGCCAGAAATTCAGAACCAGCAGAATCGAAGCGATCAAGCCCAGCCAGGCCACCAGCAGCAGCGCGCGCGGATCGCTTCTCAGCCAGAAAAGCGTGGGTATATCCCAGAATCGCGATGCTCCCGCCACCCGCCGGACCGCTTGCAGATATTCCTGCGCCGGAAGCAGCCCGTCGGGGCCGATCAATCCGCGCACTTGTCGCAGAAGCGAGTAGAACGCCGAGAAGAAAATCAATCCCAACGCGCGCAGGAAAATCCAGCGGGCCGCCAGCCGGCGCGGCGCTTGCGCCGGATCCGAGGCAAATAACCAGTGGAAGATGGCTGCGGGAGAAGGCGGCATGCCGCCGCTATTATAGCCATACGGGCGTTGGCTCTATTGCCGCGACGGGCAGGTAAGAATGCCTGAATGAGGAGAGAAAACTAGGCTTCCGATTCTCGAACCGTCAGCCAACGTCTGCGAGGAATATGGCTCAAGACGCGATGCCGGAGAAAGCCGCACATGCGGTTCAATACGTGCGCTCGAGGCAAGAATCTCAGCACGGGTGGCCGCCGGGTGGCCAGCTTGCCGATCTCGGTCTGCAGCCGCATGTCGTCCGGCATGTAGTGCAGACCTCGCGCCAGCGTGTCGGATGCCGCCTGCTTCCGTCCCGAGGCTTGATAGACTTCGGCCAGGTTCAGATAAAGCTGCGCTTGGCGCCGGCTGCGGCAAACGGCCGTATGGCAGAGCCGTTCGGCGTCAGCCCACTTGCCCTCGGCGTAGGCCAGGCTCAGACCGTAGTAGGAGAGGTAATAAGGATTTTCGGGGTCGCGCTCGGAAGCTTGACGCAGGAGCCCCATGGCCTTTTCCGCTTCGCCGTCCCGCATCTTTGCCAGCCCTTCTCGAAACTCTCTGAAAGCGAAGAGATCCAGCATGGCGCCTCCTAGCGACGAAGCCGAACGCGATAAGAAAGTTGAGGCTACAAGCCGTAACGCCTTAGAACTACTGGTCAAACGGACAATGTAGGAACAGGTACTGCCGGTCAGTCACTCTCGTTAGTACCATCCTAATCTGGGATCATCTGGCGTAAAAGTTGTGCTCCAAACTTGCCTTGTATGTGCCGCAGATCTGGAAGGCCCCGTACGTTCTACCTAAGCGCGCTCTCGGATTTAGAAAAAATCCTTGACAGCTTCCTGCCAGCAGGTGTTGAATGGTCCGATCATTGGACCAGATGACCCCGTTAGCTAAGCCCGAGTTCGAAGCTGTCCGCAAAACGAAGGTCTACGAGCAGGCTGCTCAGCAGCTGCAGCGCATGATTCGCGATGGCCTGATCAAACCCGGTGAAAAACTGCCCCCCGAGCGCGAACTCGCGGAGATGTTGCAAGTCAGCCGCGGCTCGTTGCGCGACGCCATCCGAACTCTGGAACTGATGGGCCTCGTCGAACCCCGCCAGGGCGAGGGCACCGTCGTTTGCGACCCCTCCGCCAAATCCTTGATCAATCCGCTGGCCACCGTGCTTTTCCGCCAGCGCGAACTGATCGGCGATCTGCTTGAATTCCGGCGCATGATCGAACCGGCTCTCGCCGGGCGTGCCGCGCAAAATGCCTCGGACGAAGAATTGGCCTATATGGAAGACATCCTGCGCCGCCAGAAAGACAAGGTAAATCAAGGCGAGTTGGCTATCGACGAGGATTCGGAATTCCATTACGCCATTGCGCAGGCGGCCGGGAATAGCGTGGTGCTGAAGGTGCTCGACGCCTTCATGGACCTTCTGCGGGAAACGCGGGAGCGCTCGTTGCAGTTGGAAGGCCGGCTGCAAAAGTCTTTTGTGGGTCATCGGCGAATTCTCGATTCAATCCGCAAGCACGATGTACGGGCGGCGGAAAAGGCCATGCGGCAGCATATCGATGAAGTTGAAGGAATCGTTTTAGACAAAATGTAGTTGCGAGGGAGGTCCTATGGGCCGTTTGTTCGCAGTCGAAATCGTCTATCGCGGAATTTTTCAGAAAACTCTGGCCAAGCACATCACTCGGGCCATCGTTTTGGCGGCACACCGAGAAGGCAAGCCGGGCATCTCTTTCGGCCGTTACGGCGATAGCCCGGAACGCAATGGAATCCCCGCTAAGGCATTCGCCATCGTCGCCACCGACGACATCACGCTGGAAGAAGGAATGGCGAAGTACGAACCCAAGGAAGTCGATGTCAGCGTCAACCTTGACGACACCATGTGCAAGGGCGTCGAGTCCTGGGCCTGGTATGGTTTGCAGCCCATCAACAAACTCGTCAAGCCCAATGGCACTCTCATCGTCACCTCGCGTGAAGAGCCTGAGAAATTGATCGACATGTGCCATCGCAAGGAGACGCCTTACAAACTTGCGATCGTCAAAGGCATCCCGAGCTTCTCGGGACTCTGGGTGTTCAAAGACGACCACACGGACGTGCGTGTCCTTGGTGCAATTGCGCGCGTTCTCCCGGAACTATTTTCGATCGACTCTTTGAAAGAGATGATCCTCGACGACGGCGAAAATCCTCTGAAGGCCACTTCCGCCCAGCGTTCCTACGACCGGCTTACCAGCGTCACCGTCAAGCCGAATCAGGGCAATCCGGAAAAGCCGTACGACTTCGAGTTATTGAAGTGGACCGAGATGCGCGATGGCATCACCATTCCCAATATCGCTCCCGGCCATGCCATGAAGGATCCCATCACCGGGCAAACCGGCGGATTCCAGCCGGAGCGCAATACCACCTTCAAGAAATTTTCCACGCGCACCATGCGGCCCGTACTGAACTTCGACACTTGTATCAAGTGCACCCTGTGCTGGCTGCAGTGCCCCGACTCTTGCTTCGACGTAACCCCCGAGGGCTTCTACGACGCGAACATGGACTCCTGCTGCGGCTGCGGCGTATGCGAGGCGGTCTGCCCGGTGGCCAACTGCGTCACCATGGTCAACGAGATCGGTTTCAACGACAATGCCAGCCAGTGGGAAATGTGGCGCAAAGACAAAGAAGGCTATATCGCCTGGTTGAAGGATACGATCGAACATCACCCGGTACGTTCTCACGGATTCCGATATCGCGGTCAATACGAAGAGCAGGTCCCCGAGGCGCTTGCAGCCGCCGAGGGAGACTGAGCTCCGCTAGGGAGAATCTTCCATGACACCGACAGCAGTAGCCGAAAGCCCAAAGGGAACCGAACAAACTGCCCTGATCACCGGCAGCGAGGCCATCGCCGTCGCCTGTAAATTGGCCGACGTGGACGTGATCACCGGCTATCCCATCCGTCCGTATGACACGGTGATTCAGTACATCGCGCAGCTCATCTCCAACGGAGAGATGGATTGCGAATACATCGTTGCGGAAGGCGAGCACTCCCAGTTTGAAGTCGTCAAGCACGCCTCCACCGTCGGTGCCCGCGTATTCTGCGGCAGCAGCGGCGTGGGCTGGATGTACGCCTTCGAATGCCTCACGGTCACGCCGGCGCTCCGCGTTCCCATGGTCGTCATGGTCGGCAATCGGGCACTCGACGACCCCGGCGCCTTCGGCGTCGAGCATAATGATGCCCTCGCCGTCCGCGATTTGGGCTGGCAGCTTGTCTGGGTCGATAGCGCGCAGGAAGCTCTCGACACCGCGCTCATTGCCTACCGCGTCGCTGAAGATCGGCGCATCTTCCTCCCGTGCGCCATCAGTTGCGATGGCGCTTTCCTGACGCATTCCCAGGCACTGGTAAAGATTCCGGCGCAGGAAAAAGTGAACGCCTTCCTTCCCCGCTATGATCGCGGCGATTTGCTTCTGCATCCCGATAACCCCATCACCGTCGCGCCCCAGGCAAACGAAGACTGGCTCATGGAGATTCGCCGCCAGACGGCTGCCGCCATGGACCGCTCGATGGACGTGATTCGCGAAGCCTATAAGGATTACGAGAAGATCATCGGCCGAGGTTACGGCAATCCATTTTTCGAGGAGTACATGACCGACGATGCCGACGTCGTCCTCGTAGGAATGGGCACGCTCTCCACGCCGTGCAAAGTAGCCATCCGCAAAATGCGCCAGGAAGGTAAGAAGGTCGGCCTCGTTCGTGTTCGTTGGTTCCGGCCTTTTGCCGCCGAGGACCTGGCAAAGTGCCTGTCGCGTTTCAAGGCTGTCGGCGTGATCGATCGCGACTTCTCGCTGGGCTCGCCGTATTCAAGCGGCGTGCTGGCCACGGAGGTTCGCGCGGCCTTGTATGCGAGTGCCAAACGACCGCCGCTAGTGGGCTTTATTTGCGGCCTGGGCGGGCGCGAGGTTTTGGTGCCGGATGTAGAGAAGATTACGGGAATCGTGTACGACGCGGCGGCTGGAAAGCCGCAGCCTTTGACGCACTGGATCGGAGTTCGCGAATAGGATTTTCGCCGCTCAACCGGCGAGGAGGTTACAAGCGATGGCAACTATAGATTATCCCCTTCCCAAGCTGGAACCCTTCAAGGGACAAAAGAAGATTCCGCTAGAGGAATTCTTCACTTCGGGCCACCGCACCTGCCAAGGCTGCGAATCGGCCCTGGTGATGAAGATGATGGCCAAGGCAGCAGGCCCCAGGTCGATCATCCTGGGCAGTACGGGATGCATGTACGTCGCGAACACGACGTACTACAGCACCTCCTGGGTCATTCCCTGGATGCATACCCAGCTCGGGAGCAGCGGCTCGGCAGCCCTTGGCACGGCCATGGGTCTGAAAGCGCTGATGCGTAAGGGCAAGATGAAGAAGGAGCCCATCAACGTTATCGCCTTCTGCGGCGATGGTGGCGGCGCGGATATGGGCCTCGGAGCTATTTCCGCCACGCTCACGCATCCCGACTACAACCTGCTGATCCTGATGTACGACAACGAATCCTACGCCAACACGGACATCCAGCTTTCCGGCAGCACGCCTTACGGCGCGAATACCACCTTCAGCCCGCCAGGCACGGTGAAGCGCATCCTGCACACTCGCTGGAAGAAGAATATGGCCGGCATGCTCGCCGCCGGGCACCCGGAGTGCAAATACATCGCCACGGTTGACATGTCCTACGGCTTGCAGGCCATGAACTGCGTCCGTAAGGCGCTCTCGATCGGCGGCCCCACGTTCATTCATTCTCTCGATCCCTGCCCCAAGGGCTGGGACTACGATCCCATGATTTCGCACGATTTGGGCGAACTCGCGGTCACCACGGGCGTCTGGCCGCTGTACGAAATCGAAAACGGCGTCCTCCGGCTTTACGGCAAGACCAAGGAAATCGCCGAAGGCCGCTACAAGCGGCTTCCCGTCCGCGATTACCTGCTCAAGCAAGGCCGCTTTGCCCACTTCAAGGACGAAGACTTCGACTATTTCCAGAACAAGATCGACCAGATGTGGGAGAAGTGGCTCTATCCCGGCATCATTCCTTTCCGCGCGGAGCTCGATAAGGAATAGCGCCGGCCGTCACAACCGTTAAAATTAAAAGGCCGCTCGCATCGCCGAGCGGCCTTTTTTACATCGACCCCTGGTTTATTCCGGAAAATTCAATCCGCGGGTGACAATGCTGTGGCTGCGTGCCTGCGCCCTTCACGCATTCGCATAGGGCGCACCAGCCCGATCATGATGAACGCAGCGGCAATATCCGCGAGCGCCGCCACCAAAAGTGTGGCGAACCAACTCCCCGTCTTGAGCGCAATCACGCTGCCCAACGGCACAAACAGGGCCGCGCAACCCTTGGCCGTATACAGCAGCGCATAATTTGTGCTCGCATATTTTCTTCCGAATTGGTCCGAGGTAAGCGCGGGGAAGATGCTGTAAATATCGCCCCACACCAAAAATGTGAGCGCCGCCACGATCACAAAGCTCACCGGATTGCTTCCGTATCTGGCCAGCGCCAGAACCGCGAAACCCTCCGCCAAAAATGTCAAAAAGAGCATCGATTCGCGCCCGATCGAATCGGAAATCCACCCAAAAAGCGGCCTGCCGATCCCGTTCATCAGGTTATTAAGGGAAAGCGCGAAGGTAAGCGCCGGAAACGTAAACCAGAGCAGCGTGACCGGAACTTTTTCGATTTTGAAGCTGGTCGCGATGGGCGCAAGTTGCGCGGTCACCATCAATCCGCTCGCCGCCACCAGCACAAAAGCCGCGTACATCACCCAAAACACTCCGGTCTGGAGCGTTTGCATCGGCGTGCTATCCACGTGAGTTTGCAGCAGATTGGGATTGGATTGCCGCACCACCGTGCCCTTTGGCGGCTTCTCGAGCGCGAGCGCGGCCAGGAAGACCACTGCTCCCTGGATCAGCGCAAATTTGAATAGCGTGGCCTGATATCCGCTCGCGCTCAGCGATCGCGTGAGCGGCACAATTGTAAGCGCCGCGCCCGCGCCGAATCCCGCCGCCGTGAGGCCGGCGGCCAGGCCGCGCCTCTTCTGGAACCACTTCACCGCATTGCCTATGCACGTCCCATACACCAGGCCCGTTCCGATGCCGCCGATTCCCGCGCCCACATAGAGCATGGTGAGCGTCGCGGCTCGCGAATAAACAATCCAGCACAGCGCGATCAGAAATGCCCCCACGACGACCAGCGGGCGCGGCCCGAAACGATCGGCGAGGTAGGCCTCGAAAGGCACCAGCCACGTCTCCAGCAGAATGAAAAGCGTAAATGCCACCTGAATGGCCGCCTTGCCCCAGTGATAACGCGCGTCGATGGGATTTACAAAGATCGTCCACCCATATTGGAGATTGGCGACCATCGCCATGCACACCACTCCAAAAACAAGTTGTACCCAGGGATTGGAACGAAAGCCCGGCGAGACTACGGCGCTACTCGCTTCGCTATCGGCGCTGGAATAGCCGGGCTTTGCGGCTGAGATTTCAGACATGGATGCATCTCCGGCCAGCGGATTACCATCCGATATTGCCTCCTGGCGCAGGGGCGAGCTACGGAAAGGAACAAAAACTGGATGGCACGCGACCACGATATTGTCGCGATTAAGTGCCGTAGTCAACGCATTTTGTAGTGCGCAGGGGTTCCCCGCTCCGCCAATCCGATGCCGCCCTGCCCTCGCGCCGCGCGCTGCCCGCGGCGCTTTCCTCTGGGCATTCACGAACTTGTAACACGCCTTCAATATGCTTGCGGCGCAGAGTGGTAACCCTTTCTTGTAGAGCCGGATCATGGACTAACTTGGGTTAGCGTGTAAGATGACTCTCATTGGCGACAGGGAGGAAGAAACTTGAAGCGTATCCTCATCATTGAAGATGACCGGGATATCGTGGAGTTGGTCCGCTACAATCTGGCGAACGAAGGTTTCGAGGTTACCTCCGTCGCCGATGGTTCCGTCGCTTTGTCGGTGTTGCGGAAAAGCGCTCCCGATCTTGTGATTCTCGACCTGATGCTGCCCAAGATGCCCGGACTGGAGGTCTGCAAGGAGGTCCGGCGCGACCCGGCTCTCAATCGCTTGCCCATCCTGATGCTCACCGCGCGCGGAGAAGAGGCCGATCGCGTCATCGGGCTCGAAATGGGCGCGGATGATTACGTCACCAAGCCCTTCAGCCCCCGCGAATTGGCTGCCCGCGTCAAGGCGCTGCTTCGCCGCGCGGAACCCGCGGGTGAAGTCGAGCGCGCCATCGAAGTGGGCCGGCTTTTGATCGACCCCTCCTCCTATCGCGTCATGCGCGCGGGCAAGCCGCTCACGCTTAGCACCCTCGAGTTTCGTCTCATTTACTATCTGGCGGCCCGCCCCAACCGCGTGTTTACGCGCGATCAGTTGCTGGACGCCGTCTGGGGCACCGATCGTTTCGTCACGCCCCGCAGCGTCGATGTGTACATTCGGCGATTGCGGGAAAAAATCGAAAACGATCCGGAAAATCCGGTCCATTTGAAGACCGTGCGCGGCGCTGGTTACCTGTTTGAATCGGCGGCGAGCCGGCCGAGCTGACTTCGAAGATTTTCCCGGGGGAGTTGCCGCGCTTGAATTTCTTCTGGCGATCGAACCTTGCCATCCTCGTCCTGGTCTTCATCGTTCTAGCCGCGGGAGATCTTTACTCCTGGCGAGCCGTGCGAAACCAGGTGCAGGAGGCCGGATTCGACGAGCTCGCTGCGCTCGCGCGGGTCGCGCGCTCCCATACGCCCGATGTGAACGATCCATCCGCCGTTCATCACTGGATTGCGGAGATAGCCGCAAGCGGCGCGCAAATCGCCCTCATTCGAAGCGATGGCCGGATCCTGGCCGGCTCCGATCCCGATTCGAAGTTGGGTCTCAGCGACCCCGAAGTCCAGCAAGCGCTCTCGGCCGGAGAAGGGCGCTCGATACGCCACAGCAACCCGCTCACTCGCGACGTTCTTTATTACGCCGTTTCCCTCCCAGCCGCGTCGTCCGCGGCTTCAACTTCCACACCGGAAACTCCGGCGACATACGTTTTGCAGCTGGCTCTTCCTCTGCCCGACGTCGACCAGCAGTTCTCTGCGATGCGCCGCCCCGTGTGGACTGCGTTCCTGGTTTTGTTCGCTTCTGCCATCGCCGTTGCACTGCTGGATCTCCGCGGCACCTCACGCCGAATCCGCACTTTGAAGGAATTTGCCGTCCGCATGGCCGCAGGCGATTTTCGGCCGGTGAACACCGAACCGGGCGGCGATGCCCTGGAAGAGCTTGCCGCCGCGTTCAACCAGAGCGCCGCCAGCCTGAACGCCGGCATCGGCGTATTGACCGACGAGCGCAATCGCTCCGCGGCCATCCTGAGCAGCATGATCGAGGGCGTTGCGGTGATCAGCGGAGACGAACGCATCATCTTTTCCAATGGCCCATTTTCCCGAATTCTCGGATTGGACGATGTGCGCGAAATTGAGGGCCGTCCTTTGCTGGAGGTGGCTCGCCAATCGGACTTGCTCGCCGCCATCAAGATGGCCCTCAGCGGTCAGCAGCAGGTGACCAGCGAGATCGTCGTGGGTACCGTCCGGCCTCGAAGCTTCGCCGTAACGGCTGCCCCCGTCCAGGCTTCCAGCCACAAAGGAGCCGTTCTCGTGCTGCACGAGATCACGGACTTGCGCCGTCTGGAACGCGTGCGTCAGGATTTCGTGGCCAATGTTTCGCACGAATTCCGCACTCCCCTGACCGCGATTCAAGGCTTCGCCGAGACGCTTCTCTCCGGCGCGCTGGAAGACCCCGCCAATCGCCGCCGGTTTGTTGAGATCATCCGCGAGCATGCCACCCGCCTCGCCCGCCTGACCGAAGACCTGCTGAAGCTATCGCGCATCGAGGCCGGGCAGTTGAAGCTCGAATTCCGTCCCGTCTCCGTGACTCGGTTGATCGAATCCTGCGTCGAGACGGCCCATTTAAAGGCCGTTCCCAGGCAGCTCGCGCTCAACGTCCGCCTGCCGGAAGGATTGCCGCCCGTGCGTGGAGATTCCAATAGCCTGCAGGAGGTATTGCAGAACCTCCTGGACAATGCTCTGCAATACACGCCCGCCGGAGGAAAAATCGATGTTTCCGCCTCATGCTCGAATGGGCGTGTAGTCGTCACGGTGGCCGATACCGGCATCGGAATCCCCCAGGTCGAGCAAGAGAGAATCTTCGAACGTTTTTATCGAGTGGACGCCGCGCGTTCCCGCGAAGCTGGCGGAACCGGGCTGGGCCTTTCGATTGCGCGTCATATCATGGAAGCGCATGGCGGTCGCTTGTGGGTTGAGAGCGCCGTAGGCGAGGGGTCGCGCTTTCACTTCAGCATACCTGTTGCTTCTTGAGCGACATCGAGCAGAATTCATCCGCGTGTCACCCTCCTGTAACCTGTATCGCCCAGGTTCTATTCAGCGCGGGCCATCTACCAAGAGATCTATGCGCGCATCGCGAGGAACCAAGCGGGAGGAGTCCAATGGCATCACAGGCCGCATCCGTACACGGAGTTCATCTCGAAATCCTGACGAATTACCTAGTCTCCATGGCTCGAACCGTGGAAATGACCGTGGAACGCGCCATGTCGGCGCTTCTGCAAGCTGGCGGCTCGGAGCGCCATGCCCCCAGTGACATTTTCCTCCTCGAGCCTCGCATTAATGAAATGGAGATCGTCATTGACGATCACGCGGTGCGCATGTTGCGCGAAGGAAATCTCTCCTCGGAAGAGATCCGCATGGTCGTGGCTACACTGAAAATCACCAATGACCTCGAACGAATGGGGGACTTGGCCGTGAATCTGGCTGAACGGATCATCTCCCTCGCGGAGATGCGCTCCGTGGCTGCTCCTCCGGAGCTCGAGCCGATGGTTGCCGCCGTGCGGGCCATGATCAAGAAGAGCCTGGGCGCGTTGATATTCAGAAATGTCGTCTTGGCCGGCGAAGTCCTGGAAAGCGACGACTTGGTGGACCGCTATCGTGACGAAATTTTTGAGCGGCTTCTGGCCGGTATGCGTCAGGATCCCGCTGACGTGGACCCGAATCTGCAACTCGTGCTCGCCAGCCGTTATCTGGAACGTCTGGCGGACCACGCCACGAATATTGCCGAAGACATCATTTTCTGGGTGCGTGGCCTCGATGTGCGCCATGGCCGCGCCGTCAATCTGAACCCACCGGCCACTTCTGTTACCGAGAATTCATAGCCTCGTGATGTGCTTGTGATCCGGCCGCATTAGGCTCGCCGTGCAGCGAAAGTCAGCCCTGCCTAGTCCCGCAGGGCTTTACCCCTCAAGACAAATACCCCCGGGCCGGCGCTCCCCTGGTGCCGGCCCTTTGTTTTCTTGGAGATATCCACATACAGGAATCCCTGTAACGCAGAATTAACATAATTGTTACAGGCAGGTTAAATATCCCGACTAGCTTTGCGGCGGGGTAATTTGCCCACGTCGGGACGTTTTAGGGCGAATGGAGTCTTCACGTTGGCTTCCAAGCCGACCTGTCGCTCAAATTCTAATGGAGGAATGAATGCGATTACTGTTGGGGTGTATCCTGGGTGCTGCTCTCGCTCTTTCGTCGGCAACGCCCAGGGCAAATGCTGCGGGGTCCGATGGCTCCCCGGCCAAAAAAGTAACTGATTCGTCTTCAAACGCTACGTCCGAGTCCGCCGCAAAGGCGGACGCATCCGCGGAACCCGCCAAATCCAGCTTGGAAAGCGAGATCGAGGAACTCCGCGACCTCATGCTGACGCAAGCGCAGCAGTTGCAAGCTCAAACCGAGCAACTGAAGCAGCAGCAAGAGAAAATGCAAAAGCTGGAAGAACAGCTAAAGGCCACGGGCGCTCCGGCCGCCAACGTCGCGGCCTCTCCGGCGCCTCAACCGATGGCGGTTTCCGCCATTCCGGATCCGGGCATTCCGAATCCACGGACACCGGCCCCTGCTTCCGCGTCTGCCAGCATTCCGATACCATCGGCGGCCGCGCCGGCGCCGCGTCCCGCTCAGGAGCCAGCTTCGCCGCTCTCTTTCAATATCGGTAGCGCCAAGTTCACGCCGGGCGGCTTCGTTGATTTGACGAACTTCTTCCGCACCAAGGATATCGGCAGCGGCATCGGCACGACCTTCAGCTCGGTGCCCTACAACAACGCCCTTCCTCTCGGAGCGCTTACCGAAGACCACTTCAGCATACAGAACTCGCGGATCGCTTTGAGAGTCGATTCAACAGTAGCGGGCGGAGCGGTCATTGGCTATCTCGAAGCTGACTTTTTGGGCTTCACCAACGACAATCTGAACGTCACCAGCAATTCCAACACCCTGCGCTCGCGCCTCTACTTCATCGATTACCGCCGGGGCAAATGGGAAATTCTCGGCGGGCAAGACTGGAGCATGGTGACACCCAGTCGAACTGGCATAGCTGTAATGCCTGCGGACGTCTTCAATACGCAGGACATGGACACGAACTATAATGTGGGCCTAACTTGGGAGCGAACGGCCCAGTTCCGTTTCATCCTCCACCCCAACAATAAAGTAGCTTTGGGTTTCGGAATCGAAAATCCCCAGCAATACACGGGCAGTGCGGTCACTTTCCCCACTTTCCCGATTGCCTTCAACACCACCCAGGTCAACACCGGCACGAGCTTGAATAGCACGGCGATTGCCGCGAGCCCTTCGACAGCGGTGAACTCCCTCGCCACTCCCGACGTCGCTCCCGATCTGATCGCAAAAATTGCGGTTGACCCCAATCCTGCCGGCCGCGCGATCCACTTGGAGGCTTATGGCCTCTTCCGCACCTTCAGAATTAATACGGCCAATGGCGCTGCTAACCTCGGGAACACCACGATCCATGGCGCCGCGGGCTCTTTCAACAGCAATTTCGAAATCTTTAAGAATTTCAAGATTTTCGAAACTGCGTACTACAGCAGCGGCGGCGGTCGCGAGATCGGCAACACCAACGTTCCTGACTTCATCGTGACACCGGCGCCGAACGCCACCAGCCGGCTCGGGCTCTCGCCCGTTCACGCCGATGCGGGAATTTTGGGCATTGAATATCAAGCTACGCCCAAATTCATGGTTTACGGCTACTACGGCTACGTTTACGTCGGACGGAACTACTCGCTGACAGGCTGCGGAGCGACAGGTACTGGCTTCTGCGGCTATGGCTTCCCCGGTTCCGCAAATACCAACAACCGCAGCGTCGACGAACCGACCATCGGCTTCATTCCGACTTTCTGGAGGAATCCCAATTACGGAGCGCTTTCGCTCATCACCCAATTCTCTTACCTGAACCGCAACCCTTGGGTAGTGTTGGCGGGCGCGCCAAGGAACGCCCATGCGGGTATGGCATACATCGACTTGCGGTACACGCTCCCCTAAACGGGTGTCCCAGCAACTCGGAGACTGTCATAGAAGTTAAAAGCAAGGCTGGGGCGGCAATTCATGTCTTCAACGCGGCGTCATGCAGAATTAACGCCCAATTGAACATGGATTGACCGCGCCCGGCTATCCTTAATTTAGTGGGTCCCAAGGAGCAGCCGAATTCACATATCCGTAACTTGGCTGTAACAGGTCTGTAACATGGAGTGAACAACACTCCTGAAAGGATTGCTATATGAGTATGCGTAGATTTCTAGTGGTTGCGCTGTTGGCCGCGCTTGCGGCCGCTCCCGCCTGGGCTCAAAACATTAATGCGGCCGGCGCTACGTTTCCCTACCCCATCTATTCCAAATGGTTTGATGAATACCATAAGACCCATCCAAAAGTGCAAATCAACTACCAGTCTATAGGGTCGGGCGGCGGAATCCGTCAGCTCTTGGACAAAACCGTCGATTTCGGTGCGTCGGATGGCCCCATGACAGACGACCAGCTCAAGCAGGCTGGCGCCAAAATCCTGCACTTCCCCACCGTCCTTGGAGCCGCCGTCCCCAGCTACAATATTCCAGGTGTCGCCGGGGAGTTGAAGTTTACCCCGGAAGCACTGGCGGGAATTTTTCTCGGGAAGGTAACCAAATGGAACGATCCCGCCATCGCCGGACAGAATCCCGGTGTCAAGCTTCCAGCGGAGGACATTGTGGTGATTCACCGCTCCGACGGCAGCGGTACCACCTATATCTGGAGCGACTATCTTTCCAAGGTCAGCGATGATTGGAAGAGCAAGGTCGGCACAAATACGTCAGTCAACTGGCCGGTCGGCTTGGGTGGTAAGGGCAACGAAGGGGTAGCAGGCCTGCTCAAGCAAACGCCCGACTCCATTGGTTATGTCGAGCTGATTTACGCCATTCAGAATAACCTTCCCTACGGCTTGGTTAAGGATGCGTCCGGCGACTTCGTGAAGGCAAGTTTGGCCAGCGTTTCTGCTGCCGCAGCCGGTGCGGCCAAATCCATGCCCGACGATTTTCGTGTGTCCATTACCAATGCGCCCGGAAAGGGAGCTTATCCCATCTCCAGCTTCACTTGGTTGTTGATCCCCGCTCAAATTCAGGATACGGCAAAGAGGGAAGTCATCAAAGATTTCCTGCACTGGATGCTGACGACAGGGCCAGCAAGATTGCGAGCCGCTGGCTTACGCCAAGCTCCCTAAGGAAGTCGTTGCCAAGGAAGACAAAGCCATCGCCATGATTCAGTAGTTCCGTAATGGCCACTCTTCCCACCACCGTCGACGCCGCGGGCCTCCCTTGGGGCCCGCGAGCGCTTTTGCGCCGGCTCCGCAGCGGCGACGAGATCGCCCGGCTCATCACGCTGATCTTTGCGCTGATCGTGGTTTTGATCACCGTGTTGCTCGTGTATCAGCTCTGGACTAACTCAGCTCAGTCAAGGCACCGCTTTGGACTGAACTTTCTTTGGAACACCACTTGGGATCCGGTAGCCAATCAGTTTGGGGCGCTGACCTTCGTCTATGGCACGCTGATTACGTCCGCGCTCGGCCTACTGATCGCCGTTCCCTTGGGCCTTGGGGCCGCCATTTTTCTTGCGGAGTTGGCCCCTCGTCGCCTTTCCGATAATTTAACCTTCTTGATCGATCTGCTCGCCGCCGTGCCGAGCGTGATTTACGGCCTCCTCGGCGTATTTATTCTCGTGCCGATCATGCGCACGGAAATCCAGCCTGCTCTCAAGCGCACGCTGGGATTTACCCCGCTGTTTCAGGGCCCGGCATATGGCATCGGTTTATTGACGGCTGGGCTCGTGCTCGCCGTCATGATCGTTCCCTTCATCATTTCGGTTTCCCGGGAAGTCTTGCTCGCGGTCCCCGGCGATCAGCGCGAAGCGGCGCTCGCGCTTGGCGCGACGCGCTGGGAAGCCACCTGGAAGGCCGTTGTCCCGTACGCTCGAACAGGAATCATGGGTTCTGTCTTTCTGGCCTTGGCCCGGGCGCTCGGCGAAACCATGGCTGTGACTATGGTGGTCGGCAATAACCCGCGCATCTCTGCATCCCTTTTCTCCCCCGGTTATTCGATCGCCGCCGTGCTCGCCAACGAATTCAGCGAAGCCACCGGCAATCTCTATCTGAGTGCCTTGATCGAACTTGGCTTGGTGCTCTTTGTGCTCACCTTTGTGCTCAATGGCTTGGCTCGCCTGCTCATCGTTCTGACCACGGCGCGCGGTAGCGGAGTGGCGCAGACATGAACCCGCATATGCTTTGGCGCAAGTCGGTAAATGTCCTGATGCTCAGTCTCACCGGCCTGTGCGCCCTCGTGGCCGTCTCCGTACTCTTCTTCATTCTCGGATATCTCGTCTACCACGGCGGTAAAGACGTGAATTGGAACTTCTTCACCCAGCTTCCGAAGCCTGTCGGGGAGAGCGGCGGCGGCATGGCCAACGCCATCGTCGGCTCCGGTAAACTCCTATTCCTGGCCGCGCTTTTCGGCATACCCGTCGGATTGCTGGGTGGAGTTTACCTCGCGGAATTCGGCGGCCGGACCGTACCCTTCGTGGTGCGCTATACGGCGGACTTGCTCAATGGCGTCCCATCCATTGTCATTGGCATCTTCGCCTACGCCGTAGCCGTCATGCCGGTACATCATTTTTCCACGTTAGCCGGAGGCTTTGCGCTCGGTGTGATGGTGATTCCCATCGTGCTTCGCAGCACTGAGGAATTCCTGCACGCCGTTCCGCGCTCGATGCGCGAAGGCGCCATGGCTCTCGGCGCCAGCAAATGGCGCACCATCTCCAGTGTCGTCCTGCCGGCCGCCTCCCGCGGAATTCTCACCGCCGCTTTGCTGTCCCTGGCCCGCGTCGCTGGCGAAACTGCCCCCCTGCTGTTCACCGCCTTCGGCAATCGGTACTGGAGTTCCGGCTGGGGACAGCCGATCGCATCGTTGCCGGTTATGATCTATACCTACGCCGTGGGGCCATACGAGGACTGGCACCAGCAGGCGTGGGCCGCGGGCCTGGTTTTGCTCGGCTTGGTATTGGTCACTAACATTATCGTCAGAACAGTGCTGTCTCGCGGAGCATCCCCGCAGAGGTCATAGATATGGCCCAGGTTTCTGTAAAACGTGCTTACAATAAGACGGAGTCCTCAGAGAGTCCGGTGAGCGGAGCTATGGAGACTGTTCTCAAACCGCCTGTGCCCGGTGCTTCGCAGACTGCCGTTGAGGCCCCCCTGCGGATGCAAATCCGCAACCTCAACTTTTACTACGGCAGAGTACATGCCTTGCATGCCATCAATCTTCAAGTGGCTGCCAATCGCGTCACCGCGCTCATCGGCCCTTCCGGCTGCGGAAAATCGACGCTGATCCGCACCTTCAACCGCATGCATGAAACCATCCGAGGCACGCGCCTGGAAGGCGAGATTCTGCTCGACGGCGAGAATATCTTCGCGCATGACGTCACCAGCCTGCGCCGCCGCATCGGCATGGTCTTCCAGAGGCCCAATCCCTTCCCTAAATCGATCTATGACAATATCGCTTACGGGTTGCGCATCAACGGACTTCCTACCGCACAGCGCGGCCGCCTGGCCGATGCCGTCGAACACAGCCTGCGCCGGGCGGCGCTGTGGGATGAAGTGAAGGATCAGTTGCACAAATCGGCCTACGCGCTTTCCGGAGGTCAGCAGCAGCGTCTCTGCATTGCCCGTGCTCTCGCTGTTGACCCCGAAGTCCTCCTCCTGGACGAGCCTTGCTCCGCCCTCGATCCGGTCAATACTGCCAAAATCGAGGAATTGCTCTTCCATTTGAAGCAGAACTGCACCTTGGTCATCGTCACCCACAATATGCAGCAGGCTGCGCGCGTCAGTGATTCCACCGCCTTCCTGCTTAACGGTGACTTGATCGAGTTCAGTCCCACGCCGCAACTATTCACCACCCCGTCCGACCCGCGCACTGAGGCTTACATCACCGGGCGTTTCGGATGAGCCGTTCTCGTCGCTTTCTCCAAATGGCATCTGCTAAGAGGCGCACACGATGGAAAGACATTTTGAGATCGAACTGAATGGCCTCAAAGAGAGGGTTCTGTGGATGGGCAGCCTGGCCGAACGCGCCGTCCACCAGGCCATTCATTCCGTGCTGGATGGCGATGCCTCTCTCGCCGAGGTCGTTCTCGAAGAGGAGCCGGCTATTAACGAGCTCCAAATGGAAATCGACGATCGGGTCATGCAGTTGCTTGCGCTTCATCAACTGATGGCTGCCGATCTCCGCTTCGTTCTGGCCATCTCGCGCATCAACAACGATCTCGAGCGCATCGGCGATCAGGCCGTGAATGTCGCGCAGTCCTCGCAGCGCATCCTGCGACATCCGCGCGTCAAGCCTTATGTCGACCTGCCGCGCATGAGCGAACTTGCCGAAGGAATGGTTCGCGATAGCTTGAATGCCGTCGTGCGCCGCGATCTCACCCTGGCCCGTTCCGTGCTCGTTCGCGACGACCAGGTGGATAATCTCCGCGATCAAATCTTTCGCGAGTTGTTGAGCTACATGATGGGCGATTCCGCCGTCGTCTTTCAGGCCTTCGAATTGATTCTCGTCGCCAAGAATCTGGAACGCGTCGCCGATCACGCCACCAACATCGCCGAAGACGTCATTTACATGGTCGAAGGCCACGACGTGCGCCACGCCGCAGCCGACCGCCGCTAAATCCCGGTTGTTCCAAGTAGTTTTTTGCCGCACCTCGGCTGACTTTCAGGCCCGAGATGCTTCACCGATTTGCTAAGGTTGAAATCTTCCCCAAACCCAACAGGCGATGATCCGCAGTCACAAGCGTGAGGCCTAGCACCTCTGCGGTGGCAGCCAGAAAGCGATCGGCGGGATCAGTGTGCTGAAACGGCAACTCCTGCGCCGCAAGAACAATTTCGTGCGTCAACGGCGCCTCGCGCAGATGTGTGCTGGCCTCGGCTATCCAATCTCGCAGGTTGCCCCGCAGTCGTATGCGCCCTTTGGCGTGCAGCAGCAGCGCCTCCCACGTGCTCACTGGAGAGAGCCACACCTCGTTTTGCGCGTCGGACAACTCGCGCTGCACGTGCCGCGAAAGTTGTTTGGGTTCCGCCATACTCCAAAGCCAAATATGCGTGTCGAGTAGGAGTTTCAATCCCGCAACGCCTCGATTTCTCGAATGTCAATTACAGGAGATACGATGTCGCCCGTGATCTCCATGGTTCCGGACATCGAGCCAATCCAGCTTTTTTCCTCCACATCCGGTAAAGCGGGGATAACTTCGGCGATTGGCTTGCCTCGTCGCAGGACTCGCAACGGCCTCTTCGTTTTGTTTACTTCGTCCAACAACGACAAACACTTCGCCTTGAATTCTGAAATCGCGATCTCGCGTATGGATCTCTTCGTCTTGCTCGCCATTTCCAACTCCCGTAGCTATTTGACTATCTTATATTACCATGGTCATTCTGAGTGGACCACGACTGAATAGTTGAGAATGATCTCCAAAAGCCGGCGCCTGCCCTCCACATTGGGTCGCTCATCAGCCTATTTCGCCGCGGCGCATCTTGGTGTACATTGACGCGCTGCCGTAATGGCTTAAACTGAGACAGAGAACATGAATCCAGTCGAACCTGCAGCCCAATCGACCGTTCGAGAGGCCAATCGCATGAGCCGGGACTCCCTCACCATTACCGACAATCGTAACGGTAAAACTTACGAAGTTCCCATTACGGAAGACACGATTCGCGCCCTCGACCTCCGCCAGATCAAATTGAATCAAGACGACTTTGGCATGATGAGTTACGACCCTGCTTTCAATAACACGGCTCTCTGCAAAAGTAAGATCTCCTTTATCGATGGCGATAAGGGCATTCTCCGCTATCGCGGATTCCCCATCGAGGAGTTGGCGGAACGAAGCACCTATCTCGAGACTGCCTTCCTGATCATTTTTGGCGAACTGCCCAACCGCAAACAATTGGAAGATTGGACTTACCACGTCACTCATCACACGTTCATTCACGAAAGCATTAAGAAATTTCTCGACGGCTTCCATTACGACGCCCACCCCATGGGCATGTTGATCTCCACCATTGCCGCGCTCTCCACTTTTTACCCGGACGCAAAAAATATCTTCGACGCCGAATCCCGCCGCAAGCAGACTTATCGGCTGATTGGCAAAATGCCCACGCTTGCCGCCTTCGCCTATCGCCACAGTCTTGGAATGCCGTTTGCCTACCCGGATAACGAGCTGAGCTATCCCGGCAATTTCCTGAATATGCTGTTCAAAACCACGGAATTGAAATATCGGCCCAATCCCACTCTCGAGCACGCTCTGGACGTTCTTTTCATTCTCCATGCCGATCACGAGCAGAATTGCTCCGCCAATGCCATGCGCTGCGTCGGCAGTTCGCACGTGGACCCCTATTCCGCCTGCGCCGCTGCCACCGCTGCTCTTTATGGCCCCTTGCACGGCGGCGCCAATGAAGAAGTCCTGCGCATGCTCCTGGATATCGGTTCCATCGCCAACGTGCCCCCCTACATCAAGCGCGTCAAATCCGGCGAGAAGCGCTTGATGGGCTTCGGCCACCGCATTTACAAGAACTACGATCCCCGCGCGCGCATCATCAAGAGCATCGCCGACGAAGTCTTCGATGTCATGGGCCGCAATCCCCTGCTTGACATCGCTCTCGAGGTCGAGCGCATCGCCCTGCAGGACGAATACTTCGTCAGCCGCAAGCTCTATCCCAATGTCGATTTCTATACCGGCTTGATTTATCAATCCATGGGCTTCCCCGTCACCATGTTCCCGGTGCTCTTCGCCATTCCGCGTACCAGCGGATGGATCGCCCAGTGGGAAGAGATGCTGCTCGATCCCGAACAGAAAATCGCGCGTCCTCGGCAGATCTACATGGGTTACGACAAGCGCCCCTACGTGCCGATGGACCAGCGCTCCTAGCTCTCCCTGAAGAACGTCTGCTTCCACCCGGCGTGCATCTCTCGCTTGCGCTCGATGCTGTTCCATTGTGGAAAAGCCGGTGGAAAAACACAGGAAATGCGGTGGAAAGCGCGTTAGATATCCAACTCCTTGCTCATCACCGCTCTTGACCCGCCTCAGCAGCGCGCTACAATGTTTCTGCTCTTGTAGTTCACCCTTCCCTTGGCCTGAAGGAAAACCCTTCTTCCTCTTGCCATAAAAAATAAACGCTAGTTCCGTTTTCATTTGAAAGAAGCGGCGATTCCTCACAAATGAGGGGTGCTATGCCCAGCGAACCGATTCAAATACTTTTGATTGAAGGCGACCCTGTAGACGCGCGCCGCCTGGTGCGCATGCTGCGCACGGGCGCCGGACTGAAGTTTCGTTTACGCCGCGCCCACCAGCTCCGCCAGGCCAAACGCCATCTGCAGAATGGCCGCGCCGACGTAGCCCTCATCGATCTATCCCTGCCCGACGCGCAAGGATTGGAGGTCGTCGTGGAGGCTCAGCGCACCGCCCCCTGCGTCCCTCTGGTCGCCCTGAGTGGTACTGCCGACGACGGGCTCGCTGCGCAAGCGCTGCAGCTCGGTGCCCAGGATTTCCTGGTGAAGTCGGAGATCAATCCGGGCCAGCTCGCGCGAGCCGTATCGTTTGCCATCGCCCGCCAGCAGGCCCAGCTCCATCTGCGCAGCCTTTCGCTCATGGACGAGTTGACCGGCCTGCACAATCGCCGCGGCTTCATCAGCCTGGCCGAGCAGAGCCTCAAATTGACTTCACGGCAGAGCGTGCGCTCTTCTCTGATTTTTATCGATGTCGATAATCTCAAATACATCAACGACAATTTTGGCCACCGCGAAGGCGATTATGCTCTTCAGCAAATCGCCGGCTTGCTGCGGGAGTGCTTCCGCGAATCGGATATTATCGGGCGGCTTGGCGGCGACGAATTCTGCATCTTGCTTTCCCACAACGGAGAAACCGGCGAACTCCTGGTTCGCAAACGCCTGTTGCAGTTGATCAGCAGAAGCAATGAGAATTCCAACCGGTTTTACGCGCTTTCGGTCAGCTTGGGCATCGTCGATGTCGCCGCCCCGCAGGAGCTCGAGCGGCAGATCAGCCGCGCCGACGCGCTCATGTACGAACACAAGCGTGCCAAGCAGATTCGCAGTGAACGCTTCCTTCGCCTTCGCGAACTGGTATAGCAATCGTTCTAATTGTGAATTGATTCGGCGCTGTCCTAGCTGCCGCTCGCGTGTGTCTCGCTGCCGGTTCGAGTCTGTTTGCGCTGAGCAAACCGCCGCAGCAAACTTCTGCGGTGTCGCCGCATATTCCGAGGCTTGGGACTGTCGGGAAACGGCACGGCGTCGCCCATCAACCCGGCCCAGAGAATGCGGTTGAAACGCGGCGTATCCAGCCGGTCTTCAGCCGAAAAATCCATGCCTTCAGTTTTGAAGGCCCAATATTCCGCATCGTGTCGCGATTGCGCATAACCGCCAGCCACCCGGAAGACCCGCTGCGCGCCGCAGTCAAAGGCAATTGCGTCGTCCGGAGCACGGCCGGCACGATGGCCTGGTAATCCCACCGTTGCAGGGTTCGGTCGAAAACCCCGGTCATCGGTTCGACCGAGCTGTCATTCAAACCCAGCGGCTCGATCCCGAGAATATCTTCGATGGTCCTGAGCACATGCACCGAGGTGTAGCGCTCGGAGATTAGGGCGCGTTGCCGCACGTACGGTCCTGCCACGAAGGCCAGACTGCGGTGTGCGTCCACGTGATCTGGCCCGTCCTGCGCGTCGTCTTCGACCACAAAAACGAGTGTGTCGTTCTTATAAGAGCTGCCAGCGATCTTCTGAATCACCAGGCCCAGCGCGTAATCGTTGTCGGCCATCTGCGTCTCGGCGGTGTTGACGCCGTCAATCGCGCCCGCGAAATCTCCAAAATGATCGCCGCCCATGCGCAACAGCTCAAGCGCCGGCAGATTGCCGTTGCGGACATAGTCGTCGAATTCGTGCTCCCATTCCTTGAACCGCCAGTAATCCGGCAGGCGTTCGTCGAAGCCGCGATAATAGGGATCGGTAAAAGGCGCGATCTCCGCATTCGCGGCAAATGCCTCAATTGTTCCTTCGGCGCGCGCATCGCGAACGGGCGGCAGATGTCCCGGAATATTGTCGGGCAGGCGGTAGGGCAAGAGGTCGATGAAAAAGCCATAATTGCGCATCGTCAATTTGGCCCGAATGGCGCCGTCCCAGAGATATCCGGCGCCTGCGGAATTTTCGTCGTCGTCTGCCGCATCGGGCGCGCTGACGGAGGCCGTACCCGGTAGCAGATCGTCATCATCCGGCGTAACCGGATTCGCGCGGCGCCGCTCGGCTGGCGACGCAATGCCCGTGTTGATATTCCGGCCCCCGCCTTCGGAGGTGTAGTCGAGCCCGTGCCCCGCATAGTTGACCGGAACCGTCTTTTCAAGGGAATCGGTTGCCCGTGCCGCCGTGCTCCAGTTCCAGCCGTCGCCGCTCACTTCTCCGCTGGCGTAAAAATTGTCCAGAGTCACAAACCGGCGAGCCAACTCATGATGATTCGGCGAAATGGGCTCGGGCAGCGACGTCAGCGCCGGGTCGCCGTTCCCGCGCTCCAGGTCGCCCAGCACTTGGTCGTAGCTGCGATTTTCCTTGATGATGTATATGACGTGGTGAATTTTGCCGCGCAGAAACTCCATCACAGCCTGGTCCTTGGCCCCTACGGCGCGGAAATGATCATTTTGCGCCACCTGCTCGGTCAGCGCGGCCAAGCTTTTCTCTGACGGCACCGGCAGGCTCAGAAAACCGGCTCGCGTGCGCTGAAAAATAAATGCGTTTTTCGCGTGGCACGCCGCGGGCGACGGTGTATAGCCGCAACCCGCCGGATTCGGCCCTATGGGGCTCTTACCGTTCACGACATAGAGCCTGCCGCCGTCGCGGCTGACGCTGACGGAATTCGGATACCAGCCCGTCGGAATCAAGCCGGCAACTCTTCCCGTATCGTTATCCAGCTTGACTACGGCGACCGCATTCGTTCCGCCCTCGGTGACATATACCGTCCGCTCGTCGGCAGAAAGGGCCAGGCTATTCGGATTGCTGCCTTTGAATCCGCGAGGATTTAGGAACACATCCTTGGGCGCCGTAACCGGAAACTGCGTAATCAGCCGGTCGCTCTCGGTGTCCACAATCGCCACCGAGTCGCTGTTATCGCAGGCAATATAGAGCCGCGAGCCGCTGCGGTTGAGGATCATCTTGTTGGGCGTGCCACGCACCGGAATTCGCGTGACCACGCGCGCCGAGTCGCCTCCGGCCGCGTTCAGCCCCACCACCACGATCTCGCGGTCGCGAATGCTCGAAACGTAGGCCTTCTCGTCGCCTTTGATGGTCACCCAGAAGGGGTATTCGCCTCCCGCTACCCCCTTTTTCGAAGCATCGCCCTTGCCAGGCCTGAGGTCCAGCTCCGCAATCTTTGTGCGCATAGCAATGTCTACGATGCTGATGGAATCGTTTTCGTAGTTGGCGGCAATCAATCGGCTCCCGGACGCATTCACACCGATGCCCGCAACTTCCGGCCGCACAACCAGTCCCAGGCCCGCCGCGTGCCCCAAACCAATAGGCGCACCGGCTTCGCGCCACAACCCTCCTTGGCGGGCGAAAACGTGGACGACGTCTCCTTCGCCGCCCGAAACGTAAAATTCGGTTCCCTTCGGATTCCACGCCAAGCCATTAAACGCCGTCGACACCTGTAAAACCTGCGCCTTCCTGGGCGGCTGACTCGTAATGTCATAAACGAAGACGTACTCGTTCGACTCCTGCCGGGACCAACTTCCCATTCGAGTCGTAGCGAATGTTATAGCCGCTGGTAAGAATCAGCAGTGTGTTGCCGTCCGGACTCACGGCCGTGCTGACGGCTTGCCCCGCCGTAAACTCGGGCGAGCCGGGCAAGTCTGGATTCAGAGCAGAAAAGCGAGCTCCTGGGGCCGCGGTAGGAGTGATGCGCATGCCGGTTGGCAAATCGGCGGATTTAGCCGTGCTGGCGTCGTCATCGTCAGGCAAGGCGCGTGCTTCGATCTGAAACAGCGCGCCTCCGGCCACAAACACCAGGAATCCGGCTAAGAGAGAAATAAGCTGGCGGCCATTTCGCACATTTCTCATCCACATTTCTGATCTAAGATCAGTCATTTCACAAAAATCGATACTTAGAAGCTCCCGATTTTATCAAAGGGCTGGCTGCGGCGTATGAATCCTTCGTGACACGGAATTCCCTCCCTCTTGAGCCTTCTCCAGGGAACATGCTTTCGAACGCAAGCGTCGGCCAAAATATCATTAAGCCTATTATATTCAATAGCTTACTGATTAACAGATGAGTTAACCCCCATCGACAAGCACTCACAATTGTGATACGATTAGTGCGCGTTTGTTGCTCTTGACATTCCTTTTGACTCGTTCAGAGGGCTGCAGGAACAAACTTGCAGCCCATTTTTGTGCGGGTTAGAGGTGCCAGTCGGCTTCGGTTGGAAAAGGCGAGAAACAGCAAACAGCTCATTAAAGAAAGAGAAGGACGACAGAAGTGAAGGAACAAGGAACTGTGAAGTGGTTCAACGCCAGCAAGGGCTATGGCTTTATCCAGCGTCAAACCGGTGAAGATGTTTTCGTACATTACTCGGCCATTCAGGCGGATGGATACCGTAGTCTGAATGAGGGCCAAGCTGTGGAGTTCGAAGTCCGCAAGGGCCCCAAGGGCTTGCAGGCGGAGAACGTCGTAGGCCTCTAACCCATACGGGGCCCGTCCGGGGACGGGCCCTAACTTCCCTGTCCTTCGGCGAAAAACACCAAGTTCGGGGGAAGCAATGTCCTGGAAGAGGCAAACGGCTCTAAGGAGGCAACGTGCAGGTTCTTTCTACTGGACAGCAAGTCAAGCACCAGCAGTATGGCCTCGGGATTGTCGCTGAATCTGATCCCGAACGCACCGCTATCGAGTTCCACGATCACGGCCGTAAGCTTTTCGTGACGAGCCTGATGACGGCTGAACTGATCGGCGATGCCCCGGTCAACCCCGTGCGCGCCAAGCGCCGCAGCCGCAAAACCACCCGTCGCGCCTGACGATCCGATCAGGATCGTCATCCGAGCGAATTAGCTCCGGGCGGACGAGCGAAGGATCTCTCCCCGTTTTCTCGTATTTTGGCACATCGGCACGATCTGGCCTACGCGCGAAAAACCGCGCTTAGGGGGTCGCGGCTTCAGCCGCGACATTAAGCCTTGCCATAATAAGAGCGGCTTTAGACGCTGAGGCTCTATCCGAGTTCTCACAAATTCCAGAAGGCCAGCATCGCCGCCCCTCACGCGCTCTGCTCTGGCCCCTTCGACCGCAGCGCCGCCTGCACTTTCTGCGGAGTCATCGGAATCTCGCGCACGCGCACCCCGACCGCATCGAACACCGCATTGGCGATGGCCGCCGGCACTGGCACGGTGGAAGGTTCCCCGCCTCCTAGCGCGGGCATCTCTTTGCGATTCAGCAGCACCACCTGAATATCCGGCACCCGCCGGAACGTCGCGATCGGATAGCTCGCCCAGTCGAGGTTCTTCACACCCTGCGCGTCGAACCGAACTTCTTCCAGCAGCGTCCGGCTCACGCCCTGAATGATATTGCCCTCGATCTGGTTCCGTAGCCCGTCCGGATTGATAATCAGGCCGCAATCGTGTGCCAGCGTAACGCGCTTCACGGTGATTTCGCCGCTGGACTTATCCACCTCGACCTCGGCCACCGCCGCCGTAATCGTGCCGTCCCGGCCGGATACGGAAACTCCCCTGCCCATCGCTTTGCCGCCCGAACTTGGCGTCGAGTGCGGGACATGTTCCTTCCATTGCGCCTCTCGCGTCGCGGCCATGAGCGCCTCGGTAACCCGCTTGTTATTCTTCAAGTAGCGAAGCCGCAATTGAACCGGATCCACGTGCAGGTCCGCGGCAATTTCGTCCAGTAAGGATTCGCTCGCAAACGTGCGCGCCAGGTCTCCCGGCGCCCGCAGATTGCTCGTGCGCAGCGGCGTTGGAATATCCTGCGACCACGGGATCAGCGCCGCGATGATCCGCTGGTTCTCGAACTCGTACGCCTCTCCGCCGCCCGCCGTTCCATTGCTTTGGCCCGGACTAATGCTCTTCATCCCGATCTGCCGCGCGGCCAGCAGCGGATTTCCCGCTGACTCGCTCCACGGAAACCCGCGCTCCATGTAATCCCAGGCGACGATATTGCCCTGCGCGTCCACTCCGGCGCGTACCGTGATGAGCTGCGCCGGCCCCTTCGGCTCCCAGCCATGCTCGTCGGCGCGCGTCCACTGCACCCGCACTGGTTTGCCTACCGCCCGCGAAAGAAGCGCCGCATCCAGAGGAGCGTCATCCGGACTGAGCCGCCCGTAACACCCCGACTCCTCCCGAAAGATCACGCGAATGTTCTTCTCCGGCATGCGCAGCATGTCCGAAAGTGACTTCCTCGTTCGAAACGGCCCTTGCGTTCCAGACCAAACGGTCACCGAATCGCCGCGCACGTCAGCCACCGCGCAGGAAGGCGCCAGCATGCCGTGCAACTGGAAAGGCCAGCGGTACGTCGCCTCGTATTTCTTGCTGGCCTGTGAGAATGCCGAGTCTGCATTGCCCTTATTGACCACCATTTGATCGTTGAAGCTCTTCGTATTCTTTAAATATGCGTAGAGCTCTTCGGGATTGGCGGGCAAACTCGTGCTCGGCGTTGACCAGGTTACCTTCAGCGCCTTCGCCGCCTGAATCGCCGCCCATTCCGTTTGCGCCACCACCCCGACGAAATTTCCCTCCTGCACCACCTTCACAACTCCCGCGATCTGCTGGATCGAACTTTCATCCACGCTCGTCGGCTTCGAATTCACCACCGGAGGCCGCACCACGCGCCCATGCAGCATCCCCGGAATCCGCACGTCCTGCGCGTACGTGAATTCGCCCGTGAACTTCCCCGGCAGGTCGGTGCGCTTCACTGACGTGCCCACAATCTTGTAGTCCTTTACATTTTTCACCGGGACATTCGGAGAGATCTTCAAGTCCCAGCCGGCTCCGCTCGTCGGCATGGTCACGTTGAATCGCTTATCGCCGATAAGCTCGCTATAAGAAATCTTTCGCGCCGCGTTGCCATTCGCGCTGATCACCCCGTCGTTCACGGTGAGCTGTTCGACCGGCGTATTGAGGCGTTCCGACCCCAGCCGTAGAAGCTCGAGCCGCGCCACTGCCGCGGCCTGCCGCAATTGCGGCCCCGCCCGCTCGATAGTCCTGCTCGCGGCCGTGACAGCTTGATCCACTGTCTTCGACGTGTCTCCCGCCTCCATATGCATCCGGCTGAAAGCCACGTCCAGCTCTTCGGCCACGATCTGCGCCAGCGCTGTTTCCGTCCCCGTGCCCAGCTCTACTTTGCTGGTAAACACCGTTACCGTGCCGTCCTGCGCGATCGCCAGCCAGGAATCGAGCGCAGCCGCCTGCGGCTCGCCGCCGCCGGCCGCAGCTTGCGCCAGCGCGCGAGCCGTCGGCCCAAACAAGCTGAAGCTCACCACCAGCGCGCCGGTTCCTTTCAGAAGCTCTCTGCGGGAGATTGTGCCCGTTTCCATGTGCGCTCTCCTTATTCCAAATTCGCGCTTACGCGCGCTCGCCTGCGGCTCGCTTCACCGCGCGGATCACGCGCAGATGGCTGCCGCAGCGGCACAGATTGCCTTCCAGTGCCCGCTTGATCTCCTCGTCGCTCGGATGAGGGTTCTTGTCCAGCAGCACTTTGGCCGTCATGATCATGCCATTCATGCAATAACCGCACTGCGCCGCCTGCTCTTCCACAAAAGCGGCTTGCAGCACATGCGGATGAGCGACCGTGCCCAGGCCCTCCAGCGTCGTGACCTGCTTCCCCTTGGCCGAGCTGACGGGGTAGCTGCACGAACGCACCGTGTTGCCGTCGATGATCACCGTGCAAGCTCCGCACTGCCCAAGTCCGCAGCCAAACCTCGGGCCATTCAGCTCCAGATCGTCCCGAAGAACATAAAGAAGCGGAGTAGTCGGATCGGTATCGACCGTCCGGGATTTGCCGTTCACGTTCAGGGTTATTTGCGCCATAGTGAACTCCGTTTCGGAGATTCTCCTTCGAAGAATCTCCTTCGAGGGTTTCCCCTCGCTTACTCAGAAGATTTTGCCGTTGGGACCCCGTCTTGCGATGCCCTTACTATACACCCGTATCGCTAGTCCCGAGCTTGCTGTGTGCGCCGGCCTTGCAATTGCAGAACGTGCATTGCCGCACGAGCAGCACGAGCTCGTGGAGCCGAATCGTACCGGTAAGATTTTGTCCGCGGAACTTACTTTGCGAGTGGGTCGGGCCGCAATTGGAAATGCGCCGCCAGCGGCTTGGTCCCTTTGCCGCCCTCGATGAGCCATGGTGCGCGGTCGCCGTTCGCAGCCCATAACCCGCGCCCCTTCCATCCGGCCTTGGGATCGTCGATGCGGCCATCGAATCCTTTGGCGTAGAACCCCAGCGGATAGGGCACGCGCAGCACCACCATGCGGCCATTCGCATAGGCGATCAGGCCGTCGTTGAGGTTGCCGGTGGACATCGGCACATCCGCGCCCAACCCGAAGATGTTGTGCTGGTCCACCCACGTGTAGTAACTCGATTCCGCGCTGTTATCACCTAAGCCTTCGAAGCCGGGACCCGGATATTTGTAGAACGACCAACCTTCGGGGCAATGATCGCCGGTCGCCTTCGGCCCGTTGAGCGGGCCTTTGCATTTCGTGCGGTCAAAGCTGCCCAGGTGTCCGCTGGCCAGCGACACCCACACGACGCCTTTGCTGTCGATGTCACCGCCGCGCACCCCAAAGCCGGGAAGCGGCACGTTATACACCTCGGCCAGCGTCGTTTCCGGCGGATGCGGGCCCGGCGCGATCCTCACCACTGCGCCAGGATTTCCCCTGTTCGCTCCCCACACCGAACCATCCTTCGGGCTCGGCATCACCGCGTAGAAGCTCGCCACCACGCGCTTGTCCTTCGTGGGATCGACGGGCTGGTTCGGCTCCACATAATCATCCCGCTTGCCGTTTCCGTTTGTGTCCAGAATCAGCGCGGTCCAGCCCTGCGATTTGGCCGCGTCGTGCGTGGCATCCCACATCTTCGTGTTCAGCCAACCCACCACAGGACCGCCCCCGCTCGTCCACAGCGTGTCGTTGCCGTCAAATCCGAACTGCAGGTGGTGCGTGCCAAAACACGTGTCGATGAACTGATAGTCCTGCGTCTTCGGGTTAAAGACGGCGATTTCGCGCAGATTTTTCTCCAATGGAAAAAGCTTGGCCGACGGAAGGTCCGAACCCGCCTTGCAGAAGTCCGGATTATTCGGCCCGCGCACTGCCGCCGCCAGCCACAGTCTGCCGTCGCGGCCAATCATCGAATTGTGATTGTTGATCCTCTGGCTCCAGATGGCCTCGTCACCCCAATACGCCGACGGCATCAGCGGCTTCAGCGCCGCCACGTGACCGGGTCCCAGGCTGAGCGGCATATCCGGATCGCGCACCGGCGCATGGAACGAGGTGGCCGTGTTCTTCACCGGATCCAGAATGGGGATGTTATCGGAACTATACTCCGGCGACCCGTATAGCGGCCCATAAGCGTTGACCGTCGGATTGCGCTTATCGCTGGCAATCAGATCGTGCAGGTAGTGCTTCTCGTCCATCCAATCCCGCAGCGTCACCACGATATTGCGCTCCACGCCTTGCGGCCGTTGCGGCTTGGCATGCGGCAACTCGCCGTTCGCGACCCGGTCGGTCCAATCCGCCAGATTCTTGATCGAAAGCGTGCCCATCTCAGTCAGCTGGCCGATCATGAACTGCGCGGCCTGTCCCGACTGCACGCGGCGCGCCCAAGCCTGTTCGGAATTGGCGAAATGGCCCAACTGCGGCTCGATCGTCCGCGTAGAGAGCTGACCCAGTTGGTGGCAGCCGACGCAGCCGTTATTTTTCATGTCGTTGAGCCACTCGGTTTGCGTCATCTTGGCCGAGATGCCGGGATTTTTCCCGAATTCTTCTTTAGCCGGAATTTTCAGCATCGAATACCAATAGATCGCCGGATAATAGTGCGCTGCGGCGGCTTCGTCGGGAGCGAGCGTCGCGGTGAGATTCAATTGCCGGCCCGGCTCGGCCATCACTTTCGTACTGTCCACCAGCCCGTAGCCCCGCACCCACACGCTGTACGTCGCTTTGGGCAACTCAGGAATCAGGTAGCGCCCGCGGTCATCGGTAACCACGATCTTGATGTATCTCACCGGCAGATCGTGCGTCTCGGCGATCACCCAGACGCCTGCCTCCGGTCCATTGGAGCTCGTCACCACGCCACCGATGTCATCGCTGTCTACGGACACGGCGGCAGCCCCGGTTTCGGCGCGTTGGGCGTGCGCAATCGCCCCGGCCAAAGAGAAAATCAAAAAGAGGATCAAGGACGCGAATAGGCCGATCCCGATTCCTCGCGTTACGAAACTATAAAGCCGGCTCCGCTGCGCCATACCTACCTCCACTGCGTTCAATTGGAATGTCTAATCTGGAATTTTCGCTTCCACCGCACGGATGAGTTCCGATCTGGGATTTCCACCGGTTTCCGGTCAACCTACAAACCGGCGACGTACAGACCGGCAACATACAACCGACCGCCACAGAAAGCAATGCTCGGCCGCTCATCGACCTCCTGTCTTCCACACGCCTGCAAGAAAGATTCTCTCAATTGAGACGCCATTTTAATGCGGCTGTCATGCTTGCCGGTTAAACCTCCCACGCGGTTGATTTCAACCAGGAGGAGAATATGCATAAAAATGGCGCAGCAGGATGGCCCACGAAGGCCGTCGCTTGCGCATTGATGTTCACTTTGTCAATTTTCAGCTTTGGTTCATCGGCTCAAGCCGGAAATGATCCCGACAAAGCGGTCGATAAGATCAAGACCGCCACGCCCATCAAGCACGTCATCATCATCGTCGGCGAAAATCGCAGCTTCGATCATCTTTTCGCCACCTATGTGCCCAAACACAAGGATGATAGGGTGTTGAACCTTTTGTCCGAAGGCATCATCAATGCCGATGGCACCCCCGGCCCGAATTTCGCCAAGGCGCATCAATTCAAGATCGTGTCCGCGCCCAACGGCGGCAAATTCTTCAGCAGTGCCGATCTGGCACACAAGCAGCTTTACACCACGCTGCCGCCGCCCGATGTGGCGGGCGTGCAAAATCCGCCCTTTGCCGCCATCCTGGGCATTCCGGGCGGCAATCCAGGCCTGCCCGCCGCGGATCAGTTCCTCTTCGGCACCGGCGGCACCGGTCTGCCCTTCAATGCGCGGTCCCGATACGCGCATTACCAACGTGAACCAACCTCCGCCGGGGCCGTTCCAGATGACCGGCCCGACCATGCCGTTTGACGCCTATACCGGCGACACAATCCATCAGTATTTCCAAATGGTCCAGCAGGTGGATTGCGCCATCGACGCGGAGCACGTATCGAAGGACAACCCGACGGGTTGTCTCCACGATCTCCAGTCGGCGATTGACGACCACCTACAGCCACGCCGCCCAGCCGGCACGCCGCACGACACCGGGCAGACCATGGAATTCTTCAACATGCAGAATGGCGACGCGCCACTCCTCAAATTTCTCGCCGATAATTACACCATGAGCGACAATTATCACCAGCCGGTGCTAGGCGGTACGGGACCGGATAGCCAGCCTCTCGGCTTTGCCGATCAGGTTTTCTTCAGCGACGGTAATGGCAATCCCGCCACGCCGCCGGCTGCTAACATCTATAATCCCGATCCCGTTGCTGGAACTCTCAACCTCTATACAAAGCGGGCGCAATGGTTTAACTGTAACGACCAAACTCAGCCCGGCATCGCCGCGATCACCAACTATCTGAATTCCCTGCCTTACGGTGTGCAGACGAAGTGCGGTCCCGGCGAGTATTGGCAGGCCGTCAACGTCAATCCTGCCTTCACGCCTAAAGGATTGATGCAGAGCGGTCTCGTCGTTCCGCCGACGATGCAGCCGAGCATCGGCGATGTGCTCAGCGCCCACAATATTCCCTGGAAATATTATGGCGGCGGCTTCAATGCCGATGGAACGGCCAGCCCATTCAACGGGAGCTATTGCAATATCTGCAATCCGTTCGAGTACGAATCAAACTATCCGAGCATGGTTGCGGATCACATGCGGGACGTGACCGATCTCTTCACCGATCTGGTAAACGGCACGCTTCCGGCGGTCTCCTATGCGAAGCCGGACGGCACGATGGATGGCCACCCGGCTTCTTCGAAGTGGACCCTCTTCGAAGCCTTCGCCAAAAACATCATCGAACTCGCGCAGAGCAACCCCGAGCAATGGGCCGAGACCGCGATCTTCGTCACCGTGGACGAGGGTGGTGGCTTACTACGACTCAGGCTTTATCCAGCCGGTAGATTTCTTCGGGACGGGCCCGCGCATTCCCATGATCGCCGTTTCGCCCTTCTCCACCGGCGGCCATATCAGCCACATTTATAACGAGCACTCCTCTGTCGTGAAGTTCATCGAACGAAACTGGATGCTCGACACCACTCTCAGCTTCCGCAGCCGCGACAACCTCTCCAATCCTATTCAGGACGACGACGAGTATGTTCCACGCAACATGCCCGCCATCGGCGACCTGTTTGACCTCTTCGACTTCGGATCGCATCACGATCACGATCACGATTGGCGGGAGAGCGAGCGTCGTTAACGGCAGTTCGCTGCGAAACCGGCGCAACTACAACACGTAGATAAACCAAAGGGCACGGCGCGCGCCGTGCCCTTTGCACTTCCATGGTCTGCCAAGCAGGACAAATCAGAAGGACAAATAAATCGCTACTGGTTGATGTACCAATACCCGACTTTGTTATTCACCGAACTCGCGTACCACATGCGCCCCTGCGAATCCATGAAAAACTCCCGCATGGAAATTTCGGAGTGTGGATACGGATATTCGGTTACCTCGCCCGTCTTGGGATCGAAGCGGCCGATCGTATCCTGCTCGTGTGAGGCATACCAGATCATCTTGTTGCGATCCATGCCGATGGCGTAAGGGCTGGCGGCCGGTCCGGGCAGATCGAACTCCTTGATGGTCCCGGTTTGGGGATCCAGGCGGCCCAGCTTGTTTCCGCCTCGCTCGCTGAACCACACGATGTTGTTCTCATCCACCAGCAACCGCTGCGGCTTGCCCTTGGTCGGCGGGTAGAACTTCGAAAGTTTGCCATCCTTCGTCACCCTGGCGATGGGGCCGGGAAAAACGAATGAGGTGAACCATTCGTCTCCGTCGTGTCCGACGACGTTGCCATAGGTATTGCCAACGTCGAAATGGGAGAAATTCTTGGTGACAGGGTCAAACATGGTGATGGCCGGGCCGCCGCTCGTCCACACACGCCCTTGTTCATCCACTCGAATCGTGTGCGTCCCGGTTGGCTTGCCGTCGGGCAGCGGCGTGTTCTGGTATTCGACAATCTCCTTGGTGGCCGGATTCAAATGCCCGAATTTGCCCAACGCCGCTTCCGTAAACCAGACCGTGCCGTCGGGAGCGGGAATCGCGGAATGAATGCCCGCTGTCTTTGTGAACGGCAGCGGAAATCGCGTCAGTTCGGCCGTCTTTGAATCGAGGCGCACCACTTCATTGCCGCGGCCGTAATAGGGAATCCAGAACATGCCGTTTTTATCCTCGACGGCGCTCCACGGGCCTTGTCCCTTGATCGCCGGGAAATCGTATTCCACGTACGCGATATTCATCGCCTCCGGGCTGAACGTGCGCACCAGTTTCTTGTACTCCGGCAGATCGGAGGGAGAGGCGGGCTTCTTCGAATCGGGGCCGAACATCGCCGCGAGGAATTCAGCGAAGTCGTCGGCTTTTTCGTCCGTCATCCGGCCGCCGCCCTCGCCGCCCATGATCGTGTTGCTCATATACTGGATCAGGTTCTTGAAGCCTTTTTGGTCCAGGTTCAGCGGTGCCACGCGATGCTGGAGCGAATGGCAGGAAGTCATGCAAGTGGTGAAGTACGGTTCCTGGTATCTCTTCGAAAGATCGTGCTTGTCGGTCTTGGGCAGCAGTTGCGTTATCTGATATGTGGTCAGCTCGGTCCAGCGCACTGGAGCTGTTTGCAGTGCGAAATCGCAGGAAAGCTTCTGGTCGGCGGTCAACTGCACGTTCTGGTGTGCATCGCTCTTGTAACCAACGGCCGAAATTTGCACTGAGTACGTGGCCGCCGGCAGATTGTTGATGTGATAGCCGCCTTGCGCGTCCGAGAGGACCGTGACCGTCATTTTGTTCTGCGAATTCTCAGCCACCACGAATATACCCATCAGCGGTTTGCCGTCAGGTCCTTTGACGTTGCCCGTAATCGAAGCTGCGAAGACCGGCGACGCCATCGAGGCCGTCAGGGCGAGAAACATTAGCTTATGGATGAGCCTCATGATTCCTCCCAGGAACGCTCTAACCGGCGATAGTGCGTGATTGGACTTTCAACTGTCAAGGCCGCGCCGTCCTTAGTAGAGCAATAGCAACTCGCCTCTATCGAAAAGTTCGCACGCAACGATTTCTCTCGCAGCCTACCTTCCCATAAGCCGACTTATCGATACCTAACGAATCCGCATATCTCCAATGTGTGATTAACTTCCGAATTGCCGACGATTCGGCCGAGCAGCTACGAGAAAACATCCGTAAGCCTGCGGACCTAATCTGCCGCCCGTGATACGAGGGCATCAAGTCGTGGGTATCGTGCCACCGTCGATAACGTAATCAGCGCCGCTGATAAACGCACCTCGGTCTGAGGCGAGGAAGGCTACCAGCTCCGCCACTTCCTCGGGTCGGCCTGGCCGGCCGATGGGAATGCCTCCAAGCATGTCCATAATCCGTTGACGTGCAGCGTCCTCGCTGATGCCGCTGCCTCTTGCAATGTCGTCGATCATTCCCTTTGCGCCTGAAGTCTCGATGAAGCCGGGCGAAATCATCGTCACTCGCACACCTTTCGGACCGACACCCTTGGCCAGCCCCTTGCTGTAAGTAGCCAACGCTCCCTTGGCCGCCGCGTAGGCGAGCGTCGAATTGGAGAACGGCAGGCGATGCTGGATAGAGGAGATATGAATGACGACTCCTGACTTTCGTTCGATCATGCCGGGAAGGAAAGCGCGGTCCAGGCGGACGGCGGCGAGCAGATTCACCTCCAGGATCCTTTGCCAGTCCTCGTCGGAGAGCACCTCGAATCCGCCAGCTTTTGTTTCCGTTCCGCCGACATTATTCACCAAGATGTCGAGTCCACCCCACTCTCGCAGAATGGAATCGACGACGTTTTGGACACCACGGGCCGTTCCGATATCCGTCTTTATAAAGAGAGCAGAATCCTGGCCGTTAGCTGCCTCAGATCGCGCGGTGGTGGCCACCGAGGCACCGCTCAATGCAAAGCGGCGTGCAATCGCTTGCCCTATACCCTTCGTGCCACCGGTCACGAGAACACGCTTGCCTTTGAACTCACCGCCAAAAACGGTAAATGGATAGCTGTCTGTCATGATCCCTCCAAGAGAAATGATGATTCGAAAGATGTCTGAACCTGGGCGGCCAGGCTGGCCTCAGATAGGTAGATGGGTCGTACCTTTTATTTGTATTATTTGTAGAGCCAAGGCTTATAGGCAATCTCGATGTTGTATCCGTCCGGGTCGCCGATGTTTGCCGCGAAGTAGTCGGCGCGCCATTCGGGCCGAAGGCTCGGTTCCTTGTTTGAAGTAGCCCCCGCGTCTCATCGCCGCCTTGTAGCTGGCCCTGACAGCGTCCGCGCTCTTGGCGGTGAATGCGACGTAAAGGTCTTTGGCGACTTCGCCATTCTTCAGCCAGAAACCCGGATTGCTATTGATCGCGAAACCGTGCAGTTGATCGAACTTGTAGGGCATGTCGATGCCAAGCGGCTCAAGCATCTTCTTGTAAAATTCGCCCGACCGTTTCAGGTCAGAGACGGGGAGATAAATATGGTCAATCATGGCTTTCCTCCTATCGTTTGACGGTGACAGCCCCCGCGGATCCGCGCCTCGTGCGGCCACCCTCGGCGCACCTTGGCGAAGCAGTCGCGGGCCGTTGCCGTTCAGTTTGTGAACTGCGTCCTCGCGACCAGCCGCCGCAACATTGGCGCGAGATCTGGCGCCTTGTAGAACGGATGTCCACGGAAGATTTCCGCGCATTTTTCATCCAGGGTGCTGAGGGCCTCATGCACCTTCGGTGCGGCTTCGCGCACCTCGCCTATTCGCTCGCGGACGAACAACAAATTCTCGGGATCGACGTAGCCTGCCTGTATGAAGCCACGCGTCTTCTTGGCACACCGGCAGGGGTTCGCCTGGTTCACCAGTCCGCACTTGTCGTTCATAAAGTTGCGCAAGTCTCGCCGCGCACGGGCCAGGCGCTGCCGAAAGTTGTCGGGAGTGATCTCCAACACCTCAGCAGCAACGGTGTCGCTTAGCTCGAAGACCGCACCGAGGATAAAGGTCAAGCGTTGTTCACGATCGAGGCAAAGAAGCATTCCCAAGGTGCAGGACAGCATCTCCTCGGTCACTAGCAGGTCAGTCTCCGCCGATGTGGCCTTCAGATCGGCCAACTCTAAATCTGGCGTGGCGTCGAGCGCCGCGCCGTAGGCAGCGAAATCGATGGACTCATGCTGCACCTCCACCTGCCCGCGTTTCATGTTGAGCACGTGGTTCACCACGATGCGGTAAAGCCAGGTGCGGAAGCTGCTCCGACCCTCAAACGACGAGAGCCGGGTGAGCACTTTGATGAGGATCTCTTGCGTGGTGTCCTCAGCATCCTGCGGATGGTGGAGCATGCGAATGGCGATGTTGTAGATCCACGTTTGGTGCCGATGGACCAGGTCTTCGAGCGCCTGGCGATCCCCCGAGCGGGCGCGTAGAACAAGGCTTTGGTCCTCGTGGTCGGGGGAATTATCTGTAGTGGATTATTGATAGTCATGGTGCACCTCCAAGCGCCCATATGCCCAGGCTCGATTCTCAGAGAGCCTTGGGTATTGCAGAGAAGTGGGCGCTCACAATCTTCCACTGTCCGCTTTGTTTGACGAAGACCAAAGAAGTTCGGCCGTGGATGGACAGGACCTTGCCGTCTTTCGTTACTCCCGTAAACATGTCGTGAGCATTTACGATACCTACGGTATCGCCGTACACGCGGCACGATGGTTGCCGGAAGCCGAAGCTGGCTGAGGTCAGGCTCGCGATGACCTCGTTGAGATACTTGGCAAAGAGCGCCTTGCCATCGAACCGGTACGGAACGTGATCAAATACTTCCACATCCTCGGAAAGCATGTCCAGGATGGGCTGGAGGTCGCGCTGATCGAAGGCATCGGCGAACTTCTGGGTTAAGGCTTGGAGTTCCTTCACGCTCATGGTTGTGTCCCCTCTCATCGAGTGAGACACACGCCGCGGCACACTGTGACAGAACTATACCGCCGGATCTGCCCCACTCCCGGGGCACTGGCCAGCGGAGGCTCCCATCGGATTGTGGTCGGATGGCGGGCAATCCGGAGCTTATTCGTCGTCCGCCGGATTACTACCGACAAACGCGCTTATCACAAGCTAGGATGCTCGATCCGCGGCAACGCCAAGCCCTTTACTCGTGCGGTAAAATAGATATACGCCGGCTGCGGAGGATTTCACCGAGCGCGCGCGCAGGGACCATTTGGCCACTTTGGCAATCGTCGCCGAAAAATTAGCTCTCCTCGATCAACCAAATTCCCAGACACCGTCTTTTCGAATGCAGTGGCAATTCTTTTCCGTCTTACGCGGTCGACCGTTCGGTCTAACGCGAAATGATGTCGTCCTCGACGAGCAGCCATGCAGGTGCGCCCCTGAGAACAGCAGCCCCGCCAAGGCGCTGCTGGCGCCCGTGCCTGGACTCTCTTTTTGCGGGTCGTTCTGCAAGCGGCGGCTCATTGGGCTGGCACAACCCACTCTTCCACTACGCCAATTCGGCGGCGCGGCTATCTTCCACTACAACTCAAGCCCGCTCGGAATGCCGCCAACGGCCTTCCACTACACATCAGAGCGGACACGTTTTGTCGCCAGCGCTTGTCTTTCAGCTTCGCACTATGAACTACCAGCTGCTGCACAAGCCCCGCAGAATGAACACTTGCGCAAAAACACCCGGGGGGAGGGGTATTCTGTTACGTTCCCCATCCGCCCCCGAGGCGCACAAATCAAACATTCGCCGCTACCGTTCCACTGCAAGGCGGCCAAATCTGTGCCGCGTCCCCTTTCGACTTTCGACTATGAACTATCGACGGTGGGACAACACCCGCTTTCATCCCACACGTGTACGGCGGTATCCTTCTCGAATATATCCAGGGCTCACCATCGAAGCCCGGAGGTGCATTCATGAGACGCGCAATCCTGATCTCTCTCGCTCTTTTATCCTTGGCCGCCATTGCTGCCGCCGACGAGGGCATGTGGCTGTTCAACGTACCTCCCACGGCGCAGCTCAAAGCGAAGTACGGTTTCGATCTGACCAAGGCCTGGCTTCAGCACACCCAGCTTTCCTCGGTGCGCTTCAATAACGGCGGTTCGGGCTCTTTCGTGTCGGCGGATGGGCTGACCTTTACCAACCATCACGTGGGCTCGGAATGCATCCAGCAGCTTTCCACCGGCGGCAAGGACTACCTCAAGACCGGCTTCTCCGCCAAGACCCAGGCCGAAGAGGCCAAGTGCCCCGATCTCGAGTTGAACGTTCTCGAAGAGATCGAAGACGTCACCGCCAAGGTGAACGCCGCGGCCAAGCCGGGCATGTCTGTTGCCGACCAGGGGCAGGCGCAGCGCGCTGAAATGTCTGCCATCGAACAGCAGTGCGCCACCGAGACGAAGCTCCGCTGCGACGTCATCACGTTCTATTCCGGCGCGATGTATCACCTCTACAAATATAAGAAGTACACCGACGTCCGCCTCGTCTTCGCGCCGGAGTTCGACGCCGCCTTCTTCGGAGGCGACCCCGATAATTTCGAGTACCCGCGTTACGATCTGGACGTTTGCTTCTTCCGCGTCTACGAAAACGACAAGCCCGCCCATCTGGATAATTACCTCAAGTGGTCTGCCGCGGGCGTCAAAGATGGCGACTTGATCTTCGTTTCCGGCAATCCCGGCTCCACGGGCCGGCTGAATACAATGGCGCAGCTCGAGTTCCTGCGCGACACCGGCTATCCGCTGGTGCTCTATCGGCTGGCCCGCCGCGACGACCTGCTCAAGAAATTCGGCGCTGAATCCGAGGAGAACGCGCGCATAGCGCACGAGGATCTCTTTAGCGTGGAAAACTCGCTGAAGGCCATTCGCGGCTATAACTCAGGCCTTACTGACAAGGCTCTCATGGCCAAGAAATCGGCCGAAGAAAACAAAATGCGCCAGGCCATCGCCTCCGATGCGGCCAAGAAGAAGGAATTCGGCGATCCCTGGGGCGAAATCGCCAAAGCCATGGATACCGAAAAGCAGATGTATCTCCCGCTCACCTATTTCGAGCGCCGCGGCGGCTTTAGCGGCGAGCTCGCCAGCTTTGCGCGGATTTTAGTGCGCGCCGCCGAAGAGCGGCCCAAGCCCAATGGCGATCGTTTGCGCGAGTACCGCGATTCGGCCTTGCCTTCTCTCGAGCAGGATCTCTTCTCCACCGCGCCGATCTATAAATCTCTAGAGCGTGTCGAGCTTGCCGATTCGCTTGCCGAGATGAAAGAGAAAATGCCCGATAACCCACTCGTCAGCCGTGTGTTGGGTGGGAAGATGCCCGCCGACTTGGCGCAGTATTTGATCGACAACACCAAACTCGATGATGTCGCCGTTCGCAAGCAGCTTTACGAAGGCGGAGAGGCCGCCATCGACGCCAGCACCGATCCCTTGATCAAGGTCATGAAGGAGATCGAGCCTGAGGCTCGCGCGGTTCGCAAGCAATATGACGACGAAATCGATGCCGTCGTGCGGCAGGATGGCGCCGCGGTCGCGAAAATTCGTTTCGCCACGGAAGGCACGGCGACCTATCCGGACGCCACGTTTACTCTGCGGCTAAGCTACGGCGTGATGCGAGGCTACACGGAAAATGGCGAAGGCACCACGCCGAAAGGGACCAAACTGCCCTACTTCACCACGTTCCGCGGCGCCTTCCAGCACGCCGCCGACCATGGAAACAAAGACCCTTACAAGTTGGCCGATAGCTGGACCAACGCAAAGTCAAAGATCAAGCTCGATACTCCATTGAACGCCGTGGAGACCGCCGACATCATTGGCGGCAATTCGGGCAGTCCCGTGATCAATAGGGCCGGGGAGCTGGTGGGCATCATCTTCGACGGCAATATTCAGTCGCTGCCGTGGAATTTCGTCTACGACGACTCCATCGGCCGCTCGATCCAGGTCGACTCTCGCGGCATCCTGGAAGCTCTGCGGGACATCTACGGGGCGAAGTCACTGGCCGACGAATTGACGGGCAAGGCGGCCGGCTCTCAGGAGTCGAAGGGGAGCGAGGCCCCCAATGGATCCGCTGGTGGATCCCCCGCGGAAAGATTAGGAAGAGCCCTGCGGCCTACTGACCAGCCGCGCCTTCGTATCGCGTCCTATTCGTTCGCGGCGCGATAATTCGGTGGGAAGCAGCGACCTGGGGATAATCGGGGCAGTGGCGCTTAGTCTTGGTCTTCGCGGTCGAGTTCTGGGTGCGTCTTCAGCCAACAAATCCCGGCGACCAAAAAGAATCCCAGCGCGTCGGCTCCGCAACGCCCCATGAACTCCCAGCCGGAATCAGAAAAGTTCGTAAGAATCAGCATGCGGATTCCTACCGCCGCCGCGAGCAATCCGCCGGCCATCGGAAGAATGAACGTAAGCCGGTCTCTCCACACAGTCCACGACTGGTTATTCAACTTCGCCTCCAAAAATTAGGAAAGAAAAACGAGCCGCTATAGTGCCCTTTTTCGAGGAAAGATAAAAGCCAAAAATGACCGAGGTGTGAGGGGGCTCAGGTCGAAGCGAGCCGAAGTAACGGAAGTATCAAATGGCCGCGTTGTGAGACTGCGGATCTTCTTCGGCCGCCGCACATGGGGCGTTCCGGTGGCGGCTGGGAGGAAATACTTACTGCATGGGTGTGGAGAGCCGGTGCTCCTGACGGAATCCCGGCTCTCCAAGCTATCAGCGGTTTACGGAATAGGGCGATCAATGCGAGTTTGACGGGGCGGCTGTCTTGTTCTTGCCCAGCATCTTCACCGAATTCACGTGTAGGGTATCGGTGGCGGGGTCCTCGTTGGCGTTTACGCTGACGCGATGACCTTCGTCGGCTTTTACCTCGTCGGGGTTATCGATCCGCCAGCTCTTATTATCTTTGTCAGCGATAAACATCTTGCCGTCGCTGCTCACCGTACCGGTCATCTTCATGGCCTTCGCTGAAGTTGCAGTTGAGCTCTTCTCACTCTTTTGGGAACCAGTCTGAGCCCAGCCGCGTAGAGAAGCAAGAACCATGACACTGAACACTATTATGAAAATCTTCTTCATCGAGTTCCTCCTGCTGCCTTGCGTTTCAGCCGAAGACCCCGGACGCGATCACTTGGTACGAGCTACACTCCGAAAAAGACCGAAGCTGAAGAACTTCCCCTTCCGTTTTATCTACTTAATCACTCGGGCTGCGGATCGCCATACCATTGAAACTTTAAGGCCAATCGAGGAATCGGGCATGCGGCCGCATTAACTGCATCAAATCTCGGGACATAGCTAATCTTTAGGGACCAAAGTTTGTACCTTCCGACCGCGTTCTGTAATCTAAGCGTGTCACGCGCTGCGCCGTGCCCCCCGGCCGCGCCGCTTGATAAATTCAAAAACGAGAGCCCTATGGACCCACGACGCAAAATGATCGCGGTAGTTCTGTGCATAGCGGTGGCTGCAATAGGAGCGGCCGCCCAGAGCATAGAGCCTGGTCAGAACTCCTTCTACGGAGGCTCTCCCGGACTAAGGCAAAACTCAGCTCAGAACCAAACCTTCGGAAGCGTGCCCTCGGGAACGGTGAGTCCGCAGCCAATCTCGCTCTCGCTCGCGGATGTGATCGAGCGTGGCTTGCGCCAAAATCTGGGACTATTGGTCTCGCAAGACGCGCAACTTTCCGCGCACGGACAGTTGTGGCAAGCGCGCAGCCCACTTTTGCCGGAAGTCTCCGCCCGAATCTCCGAGAACGCTCAGAAGGTAAACCTTGCAGCAGAAGGATTCGGCAAGATTGCTAGCCAGTTCCCTGGTTTTCCGCTGGTCGTGGGGCCATTTGGTTATTTTGACGCCCGCGTTGCATTTTCGCAGTCAATCGTGGACTTGAGCCTCCTTGCCACGGAACGTTCCTCACAGCAGAATGCAGTCGCCGTCAAACAAAGTTATCAGGATATGCGCGAGGCCGTCGTGCTGGCGGTGGGCGCCACATACCTCCAGACGATCGCGGCCGCCGCGCGAGTGGATACGGCGGATGCTCAAGTTCAAAGCGCACAAGCCCTTTATAATCAGGCTGTGGATATGAGAAACGTGGGCATCTCCGCCGGCATCGACGTACTGCGATCCCAGGTGGAACTCCAGAGCCGGCGCCAGCAGCTCATTGCCGCGCGGAATGATCTGGCCAAGCAAAAGCTGGCTCTGGCTCGTGTCATCGGACTGCCCCTCGCACAAGATTTCGTGTTGACCGAGAAAATTCCGTACGAGGCGCCCGAGCCGATTACGGTGGAGGAGATGTTGGACCAAGCTTTGAAGAGTCGCTCGGATTTTCAAGCGGCTCTGTCGCAGGTTCACGCAGCGGAACTGAGTGTTCGAGCAGCCACCGCCGAACACCTTCCCTCCCTCTCTATCTATGCCGACTACGGTGGAATCGGTCCGACGCCTTCAGATTTGCGCGGCACCTTCACGACTTATGCGGCGTTGCATATTCCCATCTTCACGGGAAACCGAGCTCACGGTGATGCACAGGTGGCCCAAGCGGAGCTGAATCGCAGCCGCCAGGAGCTCGAGAATCTCAGGGCGCAGGTCGAGGAGGACGTTCGAGACGGCATACTGGACCTGCAAGCCGCCGCCGATCAGGTCTCCGTGGCCATGAGCAATGTAGACCTTGCGGAGCGAACCCTTGCGCAGGCGCGAGATCGCTTTGCCAGCGGAGCAACGGATAACATCGAAGTGGTTCAGGCGCAGGAGGCAGTGGCAAGCGCCAACGAATCTTATATATCGAGCCTGTATGCCTATAACCTGGCGCGAGTGGAGCTCGCCCGGGCTACAGGTTCCGCGGAACGTGGTTTCCGGCAATACTGGAAGGAAAAGTAAACATGGCCGACCAAACCCAACTGGATCGCGTGGATACGCCGACTGAAAATATAACCGCCACGGCAACGGGCGAGATGCCCAGCCCAAAGCTGGCGAAAGACCGAGAGACTGCCACAAGAAAACGCTCGACGCTCCGCCTTATCGTTCTGGGGATCGTAGTCGTGGCGGCAATTGCCGGTTTTTTCGTATGGCGGTACATGAATGGCTATGAAGATACCGACGATGCGCAGGTCGATGGTCATATCAACAACGTCAGCGCGCGTGTTTCCGGTTACGTGCTCAAGGTCAACGTGGACGACAACCAGAATGTGCAGAAAGGCGCAGTGCTCGTGGAAATCGATCCTCGCGATTATCAAGTCGCCTTCGAACGCGCCAAGGCCGAGCTTGCCGATGCCGAGGCGACCGCTCAAGCGATGAATCTCAATGTGCCTGTGGAGACGATAGGAACGACGACGCAGGTTTCCTCGTCGGAAGCAGATTTGCAGGCGTCCCAAGCCGGTGTGGCTGCGGCCGAGGGGCAGCTCAATTCCGCGCGGGCGCGACTTCAGGAGGCGGAAGCCAATAACGCGCGGGCGCAAGCCGACGTCGCGCGGTACAGCGCGCTGCTGGCAAAAGATGAAGTTTCCAAGCAAATCTACGATCAGGCCGAGGCCACGGCGAAGGCGGATGCCGCCGCGGTCGAGGGCGCCCGCGCCGCTGTAGGGGCTGCCGAGCAGCAAGTGGCGCAGGCGCGAAGCCACGTCAATCAGGCGCAGGCGGCGGTGCAATATTCGCATACAGGTCCGCAGCAAGTGGCCGCGACGCAGGCGCGGGCACGTGCAGCAATCGCGGCCGTGCAGCAAAAGCGGGCGGCGCTCGATCAAGCGCAACTCGATTTGGAATATTGCACGGTGGTCGCGCCGGTAACGGGCGTGGTCAACAAACGGGTGGAAGTAGGCATGAACGTTCAGCCGGGCCAGACACTCCTGGCGGTCGTTCCCCTGGAGGATGTGTGGATCACCGCGAACTTCAAGGAGACACAACTGCGCCGGATGAAGGTGGGAGATCGCGCCACCATCGCCGTTGACGCTTACGGCCGTGAGTACCAGGGCCACGTGGAAAGCGTCGCGGGCGCAACGGGCGCGCAATTCAGCCTTTTGCCACCCGAAAATGCCACGGGCAATTACGTGAAGGTAGTGCAGCGGGTTCCCGTGAAGATCGTGCTCGATCCGGGCCAAAATAACGATCATCTGCTGCGCCTGGGAATGTCTGTGGAGCCGAAGGTCTGGGTGAAATGAGCGAAGCTGTAGCGGCTTTGCCTGCGAAGCAGGTTTACGTCCCGCCGGAAGTGAACCCGTGGTTTATCGCGCTCACGGTTACGCTGGCAACGTTCATGGAAGTGCTCGATACGAGCATTGCCAACGTTTCGCTGCCGCACATCGCCGGAGGACTGGCGGCGGGAGTCGACGAAAGCACCTGGATTCTGACGTCGTATCTGGTGTCGAACGCGATTGTGCTGCCGATGAGCGGCTGGTTTTCTTCGATGATTGGGCGCAAGCGCTTCTACATGTCCTGCGTGGCGATCTTCACCATCAGCTCCTTCCTGTGCGGTTTGGCTCCTAATCTGGCGACGCTGATTTTATTCCGGGTTCTGCAGGGGGCCGGCGGAGGGGGCTTGCAGCCGAGCGAACAATCGATCCTCGCCGATACGTTCGCGCCGGAGAAACGCGGCATGGCCTTCGCTGTTTACGGCATGGCCGTGGTCGTCGCGCCGGCGATTGGCCCCACGCTTGGCGGATTCATTACCGATAACTACAGCTGGCGCTGGATCTTCTATATCAACATTCCCGTGGGAATCATCTCTCTCCTGCTGACTTCCCGCGTGATCAAGGACCCGCCGCATTTGAGCGGCGCCCGGCGCAAAGGCGGAATGAACATCGACTATATCGGCCTGGGGTTGCTGGCCTTGGGGCTGGGTGCCCTTCAAGTGGTTCTGGACAAAGGTCAGCGCGAAGATTGGTTTGAATCGCACATGATCCTGATCCTTAGCATCATCTCCGCTGCGGCGCTGATCGCGGTCCTCTTTTGGGAATGGCGAACGGAACACCCCATCATCGATCTGAAGCTATTTCGGGACCGATCATTTGCCATCGGAAATTCAATGATGTTCATGCTGGGGTTCATACTGCTGGGCACGACGCTGCTATTGCCGCTTTTCACGCAAACGATGCTGGGCTACTCGGCGGAGAAGGCCGGTATTGCCCTAATGCCGGGCGGATTGGTGATTCTGGCGAGCATGCCCGTCGTGGGATTCATGCTTTCCAGATACGACCCGCGCAGGATTATGGTCTTCGGGTTAACCATGCTCACGGCGGCGCTTTTTTACATGTCGCATTTCAATTTGTACATCGATTTCCAAACAGCGGCCACCGCCCGGATTATTCAAGGTATGGGCCTGGCTTGCTTATTCGTGCCCATCAATACCGTGGCTTATTCCTATCTGCCGCCGGCGAAAAACAATGCCGCTTCCGGTTTGATCAATCTGGCCCGCAACGTCGGCGGCAGCGTGGGCATATCGTTCGTCACCACCATGCTCGCCCGGCGCGAACAATTTCATCGCGTCCAACTCTCCGCGCATCTGAATCCTGCCAATCCGCGAGTTCAGCAGATGTTGCAAGGCGCCTCGGGCGCTTTGCGAGCGGGCAGCGGCTCAGAGTCAACCAGACAAGCCTATGGTTTGCTCCAGCGAATGTTGGAGCGGCAAAGCACCATGCTCTCTTATATCGACAATTTCCACGTACTCGCGATCGTAACCATGTGCATGATCCCGTTTGTATTCTTGATTCGCAAGCCGAGGCGGCGCGGCGACGTCGTGGCGCACTGAGGAAAAGTCTCGATCGCAAACGCAGAATTAGGCGAAATCTCGCGGCGAGGGATCATCTTTCGGAAGGCAATTCGGCATTTATCTCCACCGGCCGTTCGTAATCCACGCCTTCCACATCGAAGCCGAAAAGATTGCGGAACTGCCGCTGAAATCCGGCGAAATCCGTTACCGAGCGAAGATTCTCGGTCGTTACTTGCGGCCAGAGCCGCGCGATTTCGGCTTGCACGTCTGTGCGCATCTCCCGGTCGTCGAGGCGCAAGCGGCCGGCCTCGTCGGTTTGCGGATCGCCGCTCACCGCCACCACGCCGGCGAATAGCCGGCGCATCTGCTCGATGGGACTCTCTTCCAGGCCCCTTTCGTTCATGACCTTGATCAGCAAACTCAAGTACAAGGGCACAACGGGAATCGCGGCGGAAGCCTGCGTAACGACCGCCTTATTCACGCAGACCAGCGCGCGGCCGCCAAATTTGGGCGAGAGAAAGGAGTCGAGCGACCGCGCAGTCTTTTCCAGATCGCTTTTCGCGCGGCCTATGGTGCCATCCCGATAGATCGGCCAGGTCATTTCCGGACCGATGTAGGAATAGGCCAAGGTGCGCACGCCGGGGGCAAGCAGGCCTTCTTTGGCGAGGGCTTCGATCCACATGCGCCAGTCCTCGCCTCCCATGACTGCGACGGTGTCTGCAATCTCCTTTTCGTTTGCCGGAGGGAGAGTCACATTGACTACTTTCTCGGAATCGAGCTCGATGGTGCGGCTGGAATAAGGTTGACCGACCGGCTTCAGGACGGAATTGTGGACCAGTCCCGTGCGCGGGTGCATACGTCTGGGCGAGGCCAGGCTGTAGATCACCAAATCGAGCGGGGCGAAATCGCGCCGCACGATTTCGATGGCCTCGCGCTTGCACTCATCGGAGAAGGCATCGCCATTGATGTCAGCAGCTAAAAGGCCGTCGCGTTTGGCGCGTTCATCGAGGGCAACAATATTGTAATAGCCGGCCGAGGCTGTTTTTTCGTCGTCCGGCGGACGCTCGAAAAAAATGCCAAGCGTTCGCGCGGCATATCCCCATGCGGCGGCAATGCGGGAAGCCAATCCATAGCCCGTGGAGGCCCCGATCACCAGCACGTTTCGGGGCGGGTGTTCACGCGGAGGCGCCTGCTCGGCAATGGCGATCTGGCGCTCGACGTTCAAGCGGCAGCCTTCCGGGTGGGCGTTAACGCAGATAAAACCGCGCGAGCGGCGCTTGATGACCTGTCGGGACACGGGAGTGGAACCGATACGCTACAGCGAGAGCGGTCACTTGTCCAGCGGAGCTGAAAACTGAGTTTATAGCAGGGCCGGACTAACTTTCCGCAGTGGTAAAAGCCAGGGTGAGCAACGTTTTCTGTTCCAGCTCGTGAGCTTTCGCCGAACCCGTTGCGGGACTCGCGCTGGCCGAGCGCTTGATCGAACGCACCGGCAGATCGCCGGCAAGTTCGCGGATGCGCGGCACAACGTAGAAGAGCGCGCCCATATTCGCCGGCTCTTCCTGCACCCATACGATTTCACGCGCCTGGGCGTGGCGAGCCAACTCAGCACCGAGTTCGGCTTCGGGAAAAGGATAAAGCTGATCGAGAAAGACGACGGCGGTTTGGGTATCGCCGCGGCGATTGCGTTCCACGCGCAATTCGTGCCCGATCTTTCCGGTACAAACCAGGATTCTCTCGGCGTTCTCAATTTCGCGATCTGGAACTACATTGAGGAAGCGCTCCCGGGCCAAATCGGCGAGCGCGGATGCGGATTCCGGCCGGCGCAACATACTTTTTGGCGTAAACACAACCAACGGCTTGCGCCAGCGGCGGAGGGCCTGGCGGCGCAGCAGATGAAAATATTGCGCCGCAGTGGAAGGCTGGCAGATTTGCAGATTGTCTTCCGCGGCCAACTGAAGGAAACGTTCAAGGCGCGCGCTGGAGTGCTCGGGACCCTGGCCTTCGTAGCCGTGCGGCAGCAACAAAACAATTCCGGAAGGCAGGTCCCATTTATCTTCGGCGGCGGAAATGAATTGATCGATGATTACCTGCGCGCCATTGGCGAAATCTCCGAATTGCGCTTCCCAGGCCACCAGCGCCTCCGGATAATCGCGGCTATAACCGTATTCGAACCCCAAGACGCCGCCTTCCGAAAGCGGCGAATTAGAGATTTCACAGCGCGCCTGACTGGCGGCGAGATGCTCGAGCGGCACGTACTCGACTTCGGTTTGAGTGTCGATCAAGGCGGCGTGTCGCTGATTGAACGTTCCTCGGCGAGTATCCTGGCCCGTGAGCCTGACGGGAATGCCCTCGAGGAGCAGCGCGCCAAATGCGAGCGCCTCGGCCATTCCGTAGTCCACCGGACGCGTGCCGCGTCCCATCTCCAAACGCTGATCGAGGAGCCTCTTGACCTTGGGATGAATGGCAAATCCATCCGGATAGCGCGTAAGCGCCGCGGCGATTTCGCCGAGACGCCCAGTGTCGACACCCGTATTGACCTCATATTCCGGCTTATAGCAGCCGCGTTCGTAGGGCTGCCAATAAGAAGGAAGTTGATGATGCACCGGCTTTTCGGTTGCTCTGGTGGCAGCCTCGAAGGATTCGTCAAACTCTTTGTGCACCCGATCGACGATGGCAGCGGCGTCAAAAGCGTTCTGGCCGGCATAAATCTGCCACAACGGCGGATGATCCTTGATTTTTGCGTAAAGGCGCGGCTGCGTGACGGTGGGATCGTCCACTTCGCTATGGCCGTGGCGCCGAAATCCGATGAGATCGATCACCACGTCGCTCGAAAACCGCGCGCGATAATCGGCGGCAATTTCGCCGACGCGTACCACGGCATCGGGATCTTCTCCATTGACGTGAAAAATGGGAATGGATTGCCGCTTCGCCAGATCGGAGGCGAAACGTGAGGAGTGCAGTTCGATGGGCGGCGTGGTGAAGCCGAGCAGATTGTTCACGACAACGTGAATTGTGCCGCCGACGGTGTATGCGGAGAGATCGTCCATGTTGAGTGTTTCCGCCCAGATTCCCTGTCCGGCAAAAGCCGCATCGCCATGCAGAGTGACGGGCAGGACGCGCTGCCGGCCCTGCTCACCTATGCGCGCCTGTTTGGCGCGAGTGCGGCCCATGGCTACCGGATCGACGGCTTCCAAATGACTGGGATTCGAGACGAGATGGACTTCTACCGCGCGCCCGCTGCTCGCGCGATATTCTCCCGTCGCGCCAACGTGGTATTTGACGTCGCCGCCGCCCAGCACACTGCGCGGGTCCACATCCTCAAAGTCGGTAAAAATCTCGGCTGGGGGCCGGCCCACAATGTGCACCATCACGTTCAGCCGGCCGCGATGGCTCATAGCCAGAACCAGTTGCTCGGCGCCTGAAGCCGCGCCGGTCTCCACAACCTGGTCGAGCAATGGAATGACGACGGCAAGGCCCTCGAGCGAATAGCGCTTGGTTCCGACAAAACGCGCCTGCAGCGTTTGCTCGAAGAGTTCGGCGCGAATCAATCTTTCGAGAATGTACTGGGGCGCGAGAAGGTGCTGCTGGCCGGGTTTTGCGCCGCGTGCATTCTCGAAGCGATCGGCGATCCAGGCGCGGCGTTGCGGGTCGGCGATGTGCATGAATTCGGCGCCGATCGTCCCGCAGTAGATGGCTCGCGCTTCCGAGGACCACGGCGTGGCGTCATTGAGCTCGGCCGGAGAGGCTGAGGGAAGAAATCCGAGAGGATCCAGCCGAGCGGCCAAATAACCCCAGCGGCGAAATTGATCGAAGATCCGCTCGCGCTGTTCCGCGCTGTCGGAGGAAATGCCGGTGGTCTTCGGAGCTACTTCGGGCATGGAAACCTCAGGGCTGAATCGCTGGCAGCATACAAACTTATGTGATGCCGCGTTCCCGGCTGCCAGGCACGTGGCGACGCAAGCCGGCCTAGCTTTCCGATATTTGCTGAATCTTGCCGGCGAGGCCGAAATCGTTTTCGGTGAGCCCGCCCGCGCTATGCGTCGTCAGATCAATGGTGACTTTATTCCAGGCATTCGACCAGTCCGGATGATGTCCCATGCCTTCGGCGGCAAGCGCCACACGGCTCATGAACCCAAACGCTTGCGAGAAATCGCGGAATTCGAAAACGCGATGGAGCTTTCCCTGCTCCAGGGTCCAGCCCTTGAGCTTCTTCATTTCGGAAGCAATCTCCTGCTCGTTCAATTTCGTCGCGCGCATGCAAGGCACCTCGGCTTATTCTGGGATAATCGCAAGTCTCTCCAATGCTTGTTTGCGAACCGGCGGCACTCAACCAGGATTATCCCGCCGGTCTTGGCTATCGGGCAACGGGCTTCAAACAGTTGAATGGCGCGGGCGATTCCTTTACCTTATTTGGCTCATTTGTCCGCTTAACTGACTGAGCGAGGATCATAGGAGTTCACGTGAGGAAGAAGATTCGGGTCATCCAATATGGCGTCGGGCCCATCGGTGCATCGTTGGTGCGCCTGATGCGAGAGAAGCAGGCGATCGAGGTGATCGGCGCAATTGACACCGATCCGGCAAAGGCGGGCCGCGACCTGGGCGAGGTCGCGGGAGCCAGCGATGCTCCATGGGGAATCACGATCAGCGCCGAGACCGACGTTCTGGAGGAAGCCGCGGACGTCGTGGTGCATTCGACCTCTTCTCATTTGCCGGCAGTCATGGATCAGATCTCCGCCTGCCTGGCCGCGGAATCGTGTGTGGTCTCGACGTGCGAGGAACTCGCATATCCATATCGCAAATATCCGGATTTGGCCGCGAAGCTGGACTCGCAGGCCAAATCCTGGGGCGTAGCGCTGGTGGGCACGGGCGTGAATCCGGGATTCGTGATGGATAAGCTTGTCCTCACATTGGGCGCCGCGGCGCAGCGGGTCGATTCGCTAAGGGTAACGCGCATTGTGGATGCATCGAAGCGGCGGCTGCCATTGCAGAGAAAAGTGGGCGCAGGGTTGAGTCCTGAGGAATTCAAGCAGCAAGTCGCGGCAGGAACCATCAAACATCACGGACTGCCCGAATCGATCGCCATGGTGGCCGACGGTTTTGGTTTTGAGATCGAGGAGATCACGGAAACGATCGAGCCCGTGATCGCTCGCGAAGCTTTTCACACCGAATTTCTGGAGGTAGCCGCCGGGCGGGCTGCCGGAGTACACCAGATTGCGCGAGGGATTTCCGGAGGGAAGGAAAAAATCCATATGGAGCTGCAGATGTACGTCGGGGCTCCGGAATCAAACGACAAGATCGAATTGCGCGGCGAACCGAACCTCACACTGACGATTCAGGGCGGGACACATGGAGATATCGCCACGGCGGCCCTGGTCGTAAACACAATACCGGCGATTCTGGCGGCGCCCGCGGGTCTCAAGACATCGCGGGACCTGCCGCTTTGCTTTTTCTCTCCGACGGCCCAGCCGTAAACTCAGCTCACTTCGCGCCTGCGGCTTTGTCCCAATAGCGGCCGATTGCGGCGTAGTCCACATCTTCGCGAGCGGAATTCAAGATCTTGGCGTAGACCTCGCGAGCGGCACTGCCCGCGGGCAAAGAGACTCCGAGTTGTTTTGCCAGGTCCAAGGCGAGGACGATGTCTTTGTGCATCAGCCGCAACGGGAAACTCGGCGGATATTTGTGCTCCAGGAGCAGCGGTGCTTTGACGTCCAGGACCGGCGCCCGCCCCATGCTGGATTGCATCACTTCAACCAGGCGCTCGCCCGCCACGCCTCCCGCCTCAGTCAGCGCCAAAGCTTCGGCGAAGGCCTCGACTTCTAGGGCGAGCAGGAGATTCATGGCAAGTTTTACGGTCTGGCCGGCGCCGGCGGGACCCAGATGGAACCAGCGCTTGGCGATGGCGCCGAAGATCGGCTCGACGCGCTTCAAAGTTTCCGCGGCGCCGCCCACCATCATGACCAATTCGCCTTTTTCCGCGCCCCATGTGCCGCCCGTCACGGGCGCGTCGAGATATTCAATGCCGCGTTCCGAACATGCCGCTGCCGTGCGGCGGGCAAGCTCAGGCGAGACCGTGCTGCTATCGACCAGCACACTGCCTCGACGCAAACCGCCGAATACGCCTTTTCCACCCCACAGGACCTGCTCCACGGCCGGTGGATCGCTCACGATCATGAGGAGCACGTCTGAGGCGGCGGCCGCCTCCTGAGGCGTCTCAGCCACTACCGCGCCCTGCGATACGAGTTCCTGAGCACGCGAGGGGGTGCGGTTCCAAACCGTTAGCGAGAATCCCTTCTTGAGCAGATTCGCAGCTATAGGGCGGCCCATCAGGCCCAAACCGATCAATCCTACCGAAGGTTTCACCGATCCTCCTCTGCCTGCAAAATGTCGAATGTCAAAAGATCTAAACGCAATCCGGCTTAGTGATGGCCTCCCGCATGATCGTGGACACTTTGCGCGTGGCCGCCGTGAGCGGCGACAGGCTCGAAAACCATTGGCGGCGGCGCGGTGCGCAAAGATGCAACGAACATCAAAACCAGCGGCGAGACGATTCCGAATGCGAGAAACGAAAGCAAAACCGGAAGCGCGAAGCCGAGTATATTTGTCGAGTCGCGCGTAACCCGCCACACGAGCCAGGCGACGGCGAGACCCGCCACCGTGGCGATCATGCGGCTTCCGTTGGCGACTTCCAGCCGCGTCAGGCAATGCGGGCACTCGAAACCGTCAGAGAGCGCCATAACGCGCGTCGCGGGAACGGTCTTTCCGCACTGCGGGCACATTCGAACGGCCACTATTCACCTCGCAAAAAGCACACAACGATATCGCAACGGGCCGCGAAGGAAAAGCGCGGAATCATGTGGCCAGCGCGAATTCCACGCGCCGGCGTATGGGGTCGATGCGATCGGCGCGCACGCGCACCCGGTCGCCCAGCTTCCAGGTGCGCACGTCTCCGCCACGGCGGCGGGAGACGATGGCATGATCGCGTTCGCGGTACATGCAAGCGGCCCCGGTTTCTTCCTCCAGGCGGTTTATAGGCACGAGCCCTTCCACGAAAATTTCCATTAGTTCGACAAAAAAGCCGAACTTCTGCACGGAGATGATCAAGGCGTCGTATTCGTCCCCAAGATGCTGTTCCATGAATTCCGCCGTCTTCCAATCGAGGAGCTCTCGTTCGGCCAGGTCGGCGCGGCGTTCGGCTTCAGAAGATGTCACGGCAATCGCCGCGAGTTCTCCTACGGTATAAGGACCAACTTCTTCTGTACGTGTATGCGGTTGTGCTCGTCCCGGGTGAACCTTGGCGTGCGGTCTTTCTTTGGAAGGCGCATGGGGATGCGCCAGGGCCCATTTGAGTATGCGATGCACGATCAGATCCGGATAGCGGCGGATCGGAGAGGTGAAATGAGTGTACTGATCAAAGGCCAGCGCAAAATGGCCCAGGGGTTCCACGGCATAGCGCGCCTGCTTGAGCGAGCGCAGCATTAAATAAGACAAGATTCGCTCTTCCGGTTTGCCGGCAATCTTCTGCGTGAGCCGCTGGTAGTGTTGCGGCCGAATTTGAAAGTTCTCGGCGCTCGGAAGCGTAACAACCATCGGGCGCTCGCGCGCGCCGATCCCGCGCCCGGCTCGTCCCGGCGCCGCAACGCGTCCATGGCGAACGGCGATGCGTTTCTCGGAGAGCCCGGGTATTCCCAGCGAGTAGCCGAAGGCGTGCGCCAGTTCCTCGAATTCCAGCACCTTTTTCGGATCGGGTTTTTCGTGAACGCGATGCAGCGACGGGATTCCGCGCAGCTCCAGATAATTCGCCACCGCCTGGTTGGCCGCGAGCATGAACTCTTCGATCAAGCGATGGGCGATATTGCGCTCGCTGCGGACAATGCCGGTCAACTGACCTTCGGCATCGAAGGTCAGCACGCGTTCTGGAAGATCGAAATCCATCGAGCCTCGCCGAGTGCGGCGGGCGTTGAGAATCAATGCCAAATCGCGCATCTCGCGAAAACGCGGCGCGAGCGCCGAATAGCGCGAGGTGGCCACAGGATCGCCTTCGATCACCTGATTTACGGCCGTGTAGGTCATCCGCTCGGCAGAACGAATCACACCGGAGGTGAATTCCGCGTCTTTGATTTCGCCTTGATGATCGAGTTCGAGAAGCACACTCATAACCAGGCGATCCTCATGCGGGTTCAAGGAACAGATGCCGCTCGAAAGCTGCTCGGGCAGCATGGGCACCGCACGATCCGGAAAATAAACCGAAGTGCCGCGCAGGCGCGCCTCGCGGTCGAGGAGCGAATCGCGCCGGACATAATGGGCCACGTCGGCGATATGCACCTGAAGATGCCAGCCCTCCGCGCGTTTTTCGACGTACACAGCGTCATCGAAATCGCGCGCCGTCTCTCCGTCGATGGTTACGATCGGCAGGTGGCGAAAATCGCGGCGGCCCTCACGTTCGGCGTTTCCTACCGGCCGCGCGACTTGCTGGGCCTCCTCGAGTACCTCCTGCGAAAACTCATGCGGCAGATGGTGTTTGCGAATCAGAATTTCCACGTCGAGGCCGAACTCTCCCGGCTTTCCCAGAATTTCGACCACACGGCCGGAAGCCGGCACGCCACTTCGAGGGAATCGGATGATCTCGACATTAACAACAGCCCCATCCAGTTCGGGCAGCCGCACAGACTCCGCTGAGGGAAGTTTTTTGGCTTTGTGCTTGGCGAGGAGCTGAGGGGTCAACTCCTGGCCTAAAGGAATGACAATCTCATGATGAATGCGCGATTCGTAGGGAATGACGAAATTGCCGCGATCGCCGTAGTGAAAAATTCCGACGACAGTGGGGTGAGCGCGGTCGAGGACGCGAACCACGCGGCCTTCGGCGCGGACTGCCGAACCGGAGGGTTGGCCTCGGCGGGTATCGCGCCGCTCGATGCGGGCGATAACGCGATCGCCATGCATGGCATCCCCCAATTGGTCGGGAGGAATGAAGAGATCGCCGTCGAGATCGCTGCGCGGCGAGTCTGGAACCACAAAGCCATAGCCATCGCGATGCGCGACGAGCCGCCCCCCGAGCATATTGGGATCTCGCGCTACAGGCTTCTCTGACGCCCCGGACTTAGCATTCGATTTTGCGGCGGCGCGCGGCTGTGATCGCTCGCCCGCGAGACGATACTGCCCGCCTTTCACCTCTTCCACGAGGCGCCGGCGCTTCAACCGCGATAGAACGCTGCCGAGCGCGCGCCGGCCGGCATGCCTTAGGCTCAAACCCGCGGCGATATCCCGCACCGAAGCAGGCCCTCGCGCACTTCCGAGAAAATTCAGGACCTCGTCTTCGCTCAATAGCTCGTCCGGCGACATATCTGTAGAGTACTCTATTCAGGGGACTTAACAAAACGGTAACAGGCCAAATAAATTCGTAAAAATTGCCGAAACTTTTAGCGGGCGCTCGGGTTCTAAGTCTCAGGCTAGCACACACGTGTCCTGCCCTCCTCCGACGGGCTAGGACAGTCCCTCACCGGGGACAACGAGGAGGCGGCTTGACCTGGGCCGCCTCCTTTTATTTTGACACGGCTTTCCTGCCCAGAGATTACGCCGCGGTAACTATTCGAAGATCAAGGGAAACGGTAGCCGGGCTTGAGCTCGCACCAGAAAAGCCGCGCCTGATCCTGCGTCGTCCTGACACTGCAATTGGCCCAGCTCAATGTTGGCGTGGGTCCCAGCGGGAATACGATCGCCGATCCATCGATCTTGGCCTCGATGCTGGCGCCTTCAGCGGAGGAAGGCAAAGTGAAATTCATGGCTTGATTGATGATTACGGGGTAAGACTGGCGGATCGCGTCAATAACCTGCCTTCGGAAAACGTCTGCTTCCAGCAAAAAGGTGGTGGTATCAGACCAATTGCGAATCGAGGCGCTTATGGTGCGGCCTCCTTTTGAGAAGTTGTCGGACTCGATCATGGTAAAGGGGCACGGCCCGGCAATGCAGGATAATCGTGCGTTTCGAAACTCCTTTCCTTCGCCGGCATCGAGCGTCGCCGACCCGATCGCCGCTTTCCACTGCATCCCCGGCGAGCACGGGGGTCTGCCTTGGCAAGGCACATTGCCGGTGTTGAGGACTTCGAAGGTTTTCACGGCGCTTCCCGTGTTGACCGCCGTGGTTGTCTCCACTGAGTAGCGCACGGAAACGCCGGCTACAGTGACTTCAGGGCCGCGACTCGGAGCCTCCTGGCGAGCCGGGGCCATATGGGCGACGTAAATCTCATCGTTCGCGGCCACCTGCAAATCGAGCGGTTTGAAGTCGGAATTTCGGAATTTCAGCAGGATTGGGGTGCCGGGCTTGATCTCAGGACGTAATGAGAGAGTGAAAAAACCGGAATTATCGGAAGAAGTGCCCGAAACGGCCAGATTGTTGTCCGCCGTGACTTCGACGTCCGAGATTGGCAGTTGCTTGGTAGGGTCGGTATCCTGTTGAACGATGGCTCCCCGAACAAACAGCGGCTGGGCAACGGTGGGGCGCGACCAGCCGGAGATTGGCAATCTGCCGATTGCCACGGCAACGACGACCAGAACAGCGGCAGCCAGAGCCACCTTCTTCGTAACACTCATGGATCACCTGTCTACGTTGTTATTTACGCCCGCATCTCGCATTGCGTGTGAGGGGGCAACTCCCTGCAACTCAACTACCTACGGCGACCAAATCTGCGGGACGGCTTGGGCCTTGGAAAGGTACATCAACCCAGGGCTTTGTGCTAGGATGAAGTAGTCCAACCTGTTTACTCTTTGAACGCATCGAGAATCAGTGCGTCCAAGGCGGCTCAATATAGTTTTTAGAATGACTCAGGTGAACCGCAGGAACCCCAGAAAAAGGCTTTCCCGGCGTGAATGGCTGCGGAAGGCTTCCGCGGGAAGCCTTTGCCTGGCCTTCGCGGAACTCGGCATGCCGCGCTTATGGGCAGCCAGACCGGCTGCTCAGGCTGCTCAGGGCTCCAAGCTCCTCCAGCAAAGCCCCTTTTCACCGGACGACGAAGCATTTCTCGAAGATCTCGAGAAGGCCAATTTTTCGTACTTCTGGGAGCAAGTAAATCCGGAAACAGGAATGGTTCGAGATCGTGCGAATGTCCGTAACCCGGACAGCTCCGTGCTCAGCAGCATCGCAGCAACGGGCTTCGGCCTCACGGCGCTGTGCATTGGCGATAAACGGGGCTTTATCTCTTACGGCGAGGCGCGAGCGCGTGCCCTTACTACTTTGCGGTTCCTGTGGACGAAGCTGCCGGAGCACCGGGGCTTTTTCTACCATTGGGCAAACATCAACACCGGCGAACGGTTGTGGGAATCCGAAGTCTCTTCAATCGATACCGCCATTTTGCTATGCGGAGTTTTGACCTGCCGCGAGCACTTTCGCCAGCATCCCGAAATCGCCGATCTCGCCTATCGCATCTACAGCCGAATCGACTGGACCTGGCTTTCCGAAGATACGCCCCTGCTGCCGCACGGATGGACGCCCGAAAGCGGCTTTCTGCCGTATCGCTGGGACGACTATAGCGAAATGATGATGATGTACTTGCTCGGCTTGGGATCGCCAACCCATCCCCTAAAGCCGCAGGCCTGGGATGCCTGGAAGCGAACGACATTCGAATATGACGGTATCCGTTATATTGGCTCGTTCGCGCCGCTTTTCATCCATCAGTACTCGCAGGCCTGGTTTGACTTCCGCGGGAAGCGCGACCACTACGCCGATTATTTCCAGAATTCGATCCTGGCCACCGATGTGCACCGTCGCTTCTGCTTGCAGCTTGCCAAACAGTTTCCGGACTATAGCGACGACCTTTGGGGGATCACCGCTTCGGATTCAATGCATGGCTACGCCGTGTGGGGCGGCCCGCCCCTGACGGGCCCAATCGATGGGACTGTGGTGCCGTGCGCCGCGGCAGGCTCGCTGCCTTTTCTTCCTCAGCCTGCCATGCGGGTATTGCGAACGATTAAAAATCAGTATGGCGCAGGGATCTGGAGCCGTTACGGATTTGTCGACGCGTTCAATCCCCTGAAGAATTGGTACGACACCGACGTCATCGGCATCGATACTGGGATCACCATGGTCATGGCGGAAAATGCGCGCACCGGCTTCGTCTGGGATACGTTCATGAGAAATCCCGAGGCCCAACGCGCCATGGAACGAGCGGGCTTCCACACCTATCAGCCGTCTTTGACCCAGGAAACGGGATTGTCTCTGCCATCAGAAAATCCGATCAGCCGCTAGCCTGCACGTATCGCTCAGCCAAACGTTAGATTATCGGGTGCGCTGCAGAGCGCGAAGCGCGGTGACGCTTCACTGAATCTCGATGAGGGCCAATCCCTGCGGGGGAAGCGCAATCATCAATTGGCCGCCCTCTACATCCTGAGTCTCGGGGGATCCCAACTGGGCGGCTTCCCGCAATCTTTCGATTTCAGCGAGAGTCGGACTTTGCGGGCGGCCCATCGCGTTGTAGGCATTCAGCAACGAACCGTGCGTGGCGTCCACACGAGAGATCACCGCGTGGTGACTGCCGGTGAGCCCTGCAATTGACAGGGACACTTCCTTGGTTTGGCCGTGTTCCTCGGGCGGGAACAGGTTCCATAATGCAATCACCAAGCTCCCATCGATGCGCCGCGTGACGATTGCACTATTCGAATCGACCGGGATGCGTTCGCTGCCGAGATAGTGAAGCAACTTGAAGGCGTTGAATGCGGGCTTGGGCAAACCGCGTTCGGCGAGCAGCCCGAATCCGCCGTAGAAGGGCTCCTTTATTACGCCCTGCTCCTCAAAGACATCGGAGAATGTCCAGTAACTCATCATCTGGGTGAGACCGTCGCACTGGCGGATCGTGTCGGCGAGCCACGGCCCCATGAAGGGCGCGTCAGTTACGTCCGGCTCATTCTTATAGCTGGCGTTGTATTCACTCCAAATGATGGGCAGATTCGGCTGAGGCGAAGCCGCGACCTGATCGTGCACCTTGCGCGCGGCGCGACATACCATCTGCGAGCGCGGCACGGACTCGCTTGTGCCGAGCACGTTGTCCGCCGAGTCGTTGCCGTACACGTGAGTGGAAACGAAGTCGGCGGGAATCTTATCGTCGGTGACGTGTTGAATGAATCGATCCACCCAAGCTGCTTGCGCCGTGGCCGGCCCTCCCACGCGTAAGCGCGGATTCACCGCCTTTAGGGCTTTAGCCGTGACGTCATAAAGTTGGTAGTACGTCTGCTCCTTGGGATCTCCCGCCCAAAAATCGAGATTGGGCTCGTTCCACACCTCGAAATACCATTGCGAGACTTCGTCGATGCCGTAACGGTCCACTAAATGTTGGGCGAAACGCGTGATCAGATCGCCCCATTTCGACCAATCTTTCGGAGGCGAAACAATCGGGCGATACCAGAAGGATTGCACGGTCTGTTCGGCGGCAAGCTTTTGCGGCATGAAGCTCAGCTCCACGAAGGGACGCACCCCGCTTTGCACCAGTCCGTCGTAAATCTGATCCACGTAAGAAAAGTTGTAGCTGGGAGCGCCATGCGCATCTTCGCTATAGACGCCGACTTCGTCGTGAAAAATTGCGTGGAAACGGATGTATTCGAGCCCGGTGACCTGTTTGACGTCGTGCAGATCGCGGCGATAGCTTTCGCGCAAGCTCAAGATGGCGCGTCCGGATCCGAACATGCGCTCCCAAAAATGCGGGAAAGGATGGACTCCGGCGGACAGATCGACGTTGATCATCTCCGCGGAAGTTTGAGTTTGGGATAACGTGGACTGCGGGACAAATAAAAGCGCGATGCAGAGCGCCGCAATAGCGGAGATCGCGCAGGAGCTTCGCGCGCTCGATGGAAAGAAAGACGCAAACGCGGCTTTGCGATCGAAGACGAGCCTCTGCCGCCGGGCTATCGTGGGTGGTTGCACTGTACTTTAGAGATGATCGCCGGGGTGACTTGGGCCAGGCGGGGCCCGGGCGGCTCGCGGCTGCGGTCCTGAAGGTGCTGCGATTCAGGCTGGCAGGGGCTGCCCTTTGGTCTCTTCCCCAAAGGGCAAAAACAGCAAACCGACCACAAAAGCGAAAGCCGTCAGAGCGATGGGCGTGCCGAGTGTCTGGAAATGATGCACGCCCGCGCCGACGAGGAAAGTAAAGCCGGCCGCCACGAAACGCCCAAAGTTCGTGGTGAATGCAAAGGCGCTCGCGCGGCATTCCGTGCCGTATTGTTCCGGTAGCCAAAACGAATACACAATGAAGTTGGCGCCGCCCAAACCGAGCAGAAACGAGCACAGCGTGAACCAGCCGATGGCGTGGTTCTGCATATAAAAGACGTGACCGAAGGCAAGCCAGATCGATGCCGACATCAGCATGTAGAAAAGCGCCAAAGTGACCCGGCGGCCCAGCCAATCGGCGAGCAAAGGAACGATCAGAGCGCCGATCACCGTGCCGATCCCCAGGAGCGCCGTTGAATACGATGCCAACCGTGCGGCTTCCATTTCCGTGCGGCCCATGCGGTCTGCGATGTAAGTCATGGCCGTGGGCGTATATACCGAGCCGGCCCATAGCCCGATGAGCGATACAACCAGATAGAGCGAATTCAGGATCGTGCGCCGGCGATATCGGGGCGAAAAAAGCACCAAAAAAGCGCGGCGCATCGACCAGGTCTCCCCGAGCTGCTCGATCTTGTTTTCCCAACGGGCCGGCTCGCGCACGTTTTTGCGGATCCAGGCGATAAAAATCGCCGGAATGCCGCCCACCGCAAACATATAGCGCCAGCCAAAACGACTGCCGATGAAATAGTTGGCGGCGGCCGCCAGGAAGAAGCCGATGTAGTAGCCCGTGTGCATGAGCGCGGCGCCCATGGTGCGGCGTTCTTCGGGCCAATCCTCGGAGACGAGCGCCGCCCCGATTCCCCATTCGCCGCCGATGCCAACACCGGCCAGTAATCGAACGACGGCGAGAGTCCACACTCCAGTCGAGAAAGCCGCCAGAAGCGTAAAGAACGAAAAGGAAAGAATGCTGAACATCATGGTTCGCACGCGGCCGAAGCGGTCGGCAATGGGCCCCCAGATCATGCCCGTTCCCCAACCGACCATGAACAGGGCGAAGAGCAGGCTGCCATACAAGCCTATATTCGCGGTGGAAGCCTCGATTCCAGACCTTGGCAGCAACTCGCGCAGGGCGGGCACGAGAACAAGCGAGTAAATAAAGGAATCCATCCCGTCCATGGTCCAGCCACCCCAGGCAGCCCAAAAGCTGCGGATTTGGTTGGAATTCAGGCGCGCTTTCGTTCGCTGCAATGGGATTGAAGCCGTGGTCACCGAAGCGCCTCTTTGGAGTGGCAAACGGGTCATTATATATTAGCGGCGCCAGCTCAATTTCTCGAAAGCGCCCGGAACCACGCTGAGCGGTCGCGACCAAAATTGGAGAATATCAAATGCCCTCTGAAAGACCGATCATCTTGACTGGCGCCGCGAGCGGGATCGGCCGAGCAGCGGCGCAGGCCTTAGCCGCGAAGGCGCATCCGCTGGCCCTGGTGGACGTCAATGCCAATATGCTGAATGAGGTCGTAGGAGTATGCCAAAAAAGTTCGGCGCGGACGCGAGGCTTCCCGTGCGATGTTACGGACCCAGCGGCTGTGGCACGAACCTGGGAGAAGATTCGGGGCGAATTTGGGGGCGTCGCTACCCTCATCAATTGTGCGGGCATCGGGCGATTCGCGCCATTTCTGGAGATCGAACCGGCAGAGTGGCTGCGCATGTTCAACGTGAACGTGATGGGCGCCGTCCATCTCACCCGCGCTGTGCTTCAGGACATGCTGGCCGCCGGGGAAGGTTTGATCATCAATGTCAGCTCGCGCATGGCAATCGACCCACACCCCACCACTACGGCATATGCGGCGAGTAAAGCGGCCCTACATGCGTTCTCCAAAAGCTTGGCTATGGAAGTTAAGGATCGTGGGATCAAGGTAACCTTTCTCGCTCCGGGCGGCACGAAGACGAATATCGCCACGCCCAAGCACGAAGGCTATCTCGAGGCCAGCGCGATTGCGGATGCGATCGTTTACATCACAGAGAACACTGCCAAAAATGTGTGGGTGCGCGACCTGGTGGTCCTGCCGCTCGGGTTTTGAGCCCTGGGGCAGCCCGCGGAGAGCTGAAATCCCCAAATTGTGGACTTAGGCTAGTGCAGAAGATCGGGGCGGCGTAGCTTCACGTGGAGCTCATGAATCGTGTAAGGAATGCCGCGCGGTTCCGCCAGGCTTTGCAGCGCTTCCCGCACTTCACGGTCGCATTGGGCTTTCTTTTCCGCTGGAATCTTCACGAAGTGCCCTTCGACCCGCACCCACCAGGACCAATGCCCTTCCAGGGTATCGTAATAGGTCGTGAAGGACTCACTGACTGAAAGGCGCGACTCGTCGAAAGCCTTTGAAAATAGCTGCAGAGCGGCTTCTCGCGTGAGCTGCTTGCGCAGGCGTGCCGAATCCAGGAGAAGGGCCGGCCCCATATACTTGAGGAAAATGGCGCTGGTCTTCTGTATGAACTCGCGGCCGTTGTCGCGGCCGATGAAAAACAGGTCCATCTCCGCATTCGGCTTGAGCACTCGGGCAATCTCGGCGACCGAAGCGTGCAGGTCCGTCACCCAATGAAAAGCCAGAATGCTGTAGAGATAATCGACGGACGCAGTCTCCAGCGGAATTTTTTCGAAGGCGCCCTGCCGGATCTGCACCGCTTTCTGTGCAGCCGCCTTCTGAGCGGCGATACGGCACATATTCTCGGCCGGGTCGATGCCAATGAACTGTGTGTGCGGCGGCGCCGTCGAGGCCAAAGCGTGAACGGCCCTGCCTGTCCCGCAGCCCATATCGACAACCACCCCGTAGTTGTCGCGCAAGCGGATGGCTGATAGTGCCCTTTCCGAGGCGCGACCCCAGCACGAGAGGAAATTGGCCTCTTCGTCATATTCGCGAGCCAGTCGCGAATAGGTCTCGACGATCGGATTGACCGGGCTGGTGGGATTTACGCTTGTTGACATGGCTGGGCCGCCTGACTTTTCAGTGCGAGATTGCAGAGGCCGCGCACCACGGCAAACTCACTGGGATCGGCTTCCGCGAGGTCAATCTGAAGCCCCGTGGTGCTCTCGAGGTGCATGATCAAATCGAGGAAGCTGAAAGAATCCAGAATGCCAGTCCCCAGCAGTTCGGTGTCGGCCGAGATTTCTACGTGATTTGAAGTGCGCTTATTCGCTTGGACCCACTGAATGACCGCATGCTGCAGCTGCTCTTGGCTCATGAATTTCCCATCCTGTGTGCTTGATCTGGAGGCAAACTTTCGATGCTCCAAAACGCTAGCGGGGTGGTGGCGCCACGTTTCGCTGCTCGGCAATATCTTCCCGCACATCCTCCTCCTGCCGCAGGCACGACAGCACCAGTTCCACGCGATTGGAAACTCCGAGCTTATCAAAGACGCGGAAGAGGTAATTCTTCACCGTATGCTCGGTAAGTCCGAGTTGCTGCCCGATTTCTCGATTGGAAAGGCCTTCCACGGCCAGGCGAACGACTTCCGTCTCTCGCTTGGTCATGCGGCTCTCCACGTTCGAATCCATCTTGCGCTGCTTGGAAGATTTCGCGAAGGCGTTGAGCACGTATCGTAGTTCGTCGTTGCTGGCCCAGATCTGTCCTTGCGAAACCGCCTCCACGGACTTGCACAGGAGGTCAAAAGGACTATTGCGGCAAAACACGCCATCGGCGCCAAAGCGAAACGCTTCAATGACCAGATCGGGCTCAGGAGACTCGAGGGCCACCAACGTACGCGTTTCTAAGTTAATCCGCCGTATTTCCGGCAAAAGGCGAATGCCGGTAAGAGGCCCATCCTGTAGATTGGCGCTTACGATGGCCACGTGCGGCCGAGTCTCTTCAATGCCCGCCAGGATTTCAGCCGTCGTCGAAGCGGAGGCGACCACCTGAAATCGATTACGCACGACATAGAAGGCCTTCTTCAGAAGGTCGCAATACATTTTGTTTGGTTCGGAGATAAGTATCGTTGTTTGGTTTCTCTTGCCGGCTTCCGGCGTGGCCGTCTGCGTACGCCTGACTGGGTCTGGTACCAAAGCAGCCGCCGGATTCCGTTTGTTCGGCTCGGGAATGAGTATAGCCGTCTGATTTCGCATATTGGTTCGGGTCGGCACCCATTCTAAGGGGAAGGCGGATTGGCACAATAACGTGTTCACCTTAGCTGTCTGGGGGGATAATGCTCTAAGTCTTTCTTGGTAATTGTCGGAGGGCGTTTGCCGTAGACAGAGGGCTTCACGGCGCGGTGGCTCCAGCCTCTCGAAGCCTCAAATCGCAAATTCTTCCTTTCTACCCTGGTACCTCTTGCCTCAGGCCCGATTCTCGTTTTTCTTTACCGCAAACTGAATCGCAAACTGCGAAGACGCCTGAGCCAAGACGGCAGTATCTCGCCGGTGACGCTCGGTTTCCCAAGCTTCGCCTCGAAGCTAACCCGGACGGGCCTGCTGAACTCCCGTAGAAGGGCGCGGAAAACCCCTGAAGAAGCATCACTTGATAGAGACTTGTCTACCTGAAATACAGAGTAAAGCGGCCTATTCCTACGAGCGATTTATAGAACCTGTAGTTCGAGGTCCTTCGTAGCATTCCACTATCGTCATCTTTACAGATTTGTGCGCCGGCGTAGAGTCGCTGTTGCCCGCACGATTCACGCGATCGTGTCGGAAGAGTGGGTGTGGAACATAACGCTGCCATCATGAAAGAAAGCATAACTGAGCGACGTCGGTCGAAGCGTTTTCGTTTGCGGCTTGCAGTGGTCTTCTCCTGGCGCGACGCACAGGGAATGGTGCAGAGCGGCGAAGGCTCCAGCTTCGACATAAGCAGCCGCGGTATTTATGTGCGAACGAAAATGGCGCCTCCTGTGGGAACTTCCGTGGAGATGAATGTGTTCCTGCCTCAGCCCGCATACGACATTCACGCGGCTGAGATTCACGCGAAAGGGCACGTGACCCGCATTGACCAGGGATCGCTGGCTCAAGTGTGCGGATTTGCGGCGATGAATCGCACGGTCCTTATTCGAGAGTCCATCGCGCAGGTGCTCGATGGAAATAACGGCGCGCAGCAGGGTTCGAGAGTTGCATAGCAGAGTCCGAGCGAAACGCATGTTGGGCTACATCGTTGTCGTCAGGGGCGCCGGAGAATGCACGCAAGAAGCGCTTCGCGCACGGCCGAAATACACGCGCCGAAGTTTTTGATCAGCAGGTGCAGGGAAGTGTGGAAAGTAAAATCTGGGAGTCAAAGGGCGGTAGCCTATCCATGAATCTGAATCCTACAGTTGTTGGTGACGAGCGCCAGGCGATCGGCCTGAATTCACCTTTGCCGTGGTTCGCCGTCCGCGTGAGGTCCAATTACGAAAAACCGGTTTCGGCCGTCCTGCGCGGTAAAGGCTTTGAGGAGTTTGTGCCCACGTACCGGGCCAAGCGCCAGTGGTCGGATCGGATCAAGGTCATCGATCTGCCGCTTTTCCCCGGCTATCTTTTCTGCCGTTTGGATTTGAATAAGCGCCTGCCGCTCTTGACGACGCCGGGTTTTCTGTACCTGGTGGGCAAAGGAAAGATGCCCGAGCCGGTGGACGAGGGAGAAATCCTCGCCATTCAGTCGGTCCTGCGCTCGGGTATTCCGGCTTTGCCCTGGCCTTCGGTCATTGTCGGCCAAAAGGTTCGGCTGGAGCGCGGCCCACTGCGCGGGGTTGAGGGGGTCGTCGATAAAATCGCCGACCAACATAGAATTTTCGTGAATGTGACACTCCTGCAAAGATCGGTTTCTGTACAAGTGGATCCCGACTGGATTCGTAGTGTGGGTGGCCCCAGCTCCATCCTCGCAGCTTAAGGTTCGTTCTATCTCCAGGGTTCTTGGCATTTGATTTCAGCAGCCGACGGCTCTTAGAGCAGGGGCACGCCGGCGGGAGAAATATGGTGGTGAGGAAAATGCAAAACGGAAAAGCTGTAGGCATAGGGGTTCTCGTCGTTCTTTTGCTGCCCGTCAATAATTGGGGGGCCCAGCGGGCAGCCACACAGGTCCAGTCCGTTCAGCCCATTCAGCCCGTCGCCGCTCAGACCGTTGCCGCGTCTTCACAACCGGCGCCGTCTGCGGCTCCGTCCGCGGCCGCGACGCCTTCCACTTATCTCCTGGGGCCGGACGATCTGATCATTATTCAGGGTCCGGAAATGGATGAAGTGACGAACAGGCCTTATCGGGTCGGTCCCGACGGCTACGTCAGTCTCCCCATGCTCGGGCGGATCAAAGCCGCTGGCTTAACCATCGGCGACTTTGAGACGCAATTGGATGGTGCCGCCTCCAAATACGTGCGCAGCCCGCAGCTTGTGGCGAGCGTCCAGGAATTTCACAGTCAGCCCATCTCCGTCGTCGGAGCTGTGAATCAGCCCGGCGCGCAACAGTTGCAAGGAAGGAAGACGCTGATGCAAGTGATCTCGATGGTCGGCGGATTCCGAACCGATGCCGGAAACACGCTCACCATCACGCGTGAATCCCAATGGGGACCGCTTCCACTCCCCAACGCCTCAACTGACCCTTCAGGGCAGTACAGCGTGGCTGAAATCAGCATTCCGGAGCTGCTAGAGGAGAAAAACCCTCAGCTCAACATCTCCATCATGCCCAACGACGTGATCACAATTCCCGTTTCCGACACGGTTTATGTCGTCGGCGATGTGCACAAACCCGGAGGCTTTCTCCTGGGCGAACACAAGAACATGACCGTATTGCAGGCCGTGGCGATGGCGGAAGGAATCGACGGAACCTCCGACTCCAAGCACTCGCGCATTATCCATCACGCTGCAGACCCCCAACTTCGCAGTGAAACACCAATCAATGTGAAACTCATTCTTGCGGGCAAGCAACAAGACCTTCCGCTGGGTGGCGGCGACATTTTGTTTGTGCCCGGCAGCACGAGCAAGAAGGCCGGCCTCAGGACTGTGGAGGCCGTTATCCAGACAGCGAGCGGGATGGCTGTCTTCGGGCGTTTCTAATTCAACGGATCGCAACGAATCGGACCAACAAATCCTAAGAATATAGAGGGCGTACGCAATGAATTCATCTGATGCAAATAACAGCCCATCGAAGAATGTTCCGTTGTTGCCGGCTGCGAGCCAACTCGCCCCGCCGGCCTATGTCCCGGCGGTTCCCGCCAGGTGGACGCCTATCGACTCGGTCGATGAGAATCCCAGTTTCAACCTGATGGACTACTGGGAAGCGATTCGGCGTTACAAATTTGTAGTCTTCGCCTTCATTGTGGCGGGAGCCATGGGCGGGCTGCTTCTCAGTTCCCTTCAGACACCCATGTACCGCGCCCATACCAGCTTGGAGGTCGAGGATCTGAACGAAAACTTCCAAAACCTCAAGGACTCGGACCCCACAGTCCAAGCTCAGCCGGCGGAATCCTATTTCCAAACACAGGTCAAGATTCTGCAGAGCCGCGAGATGATCGAACTGGTCATCGACAAACTCAACCTCATGCAGCGGACGGTCGCGCACAAGCACTTCTGGTCCGGATGGATTCATCGCAGCGGCGGCAATACGGATCCTGTTCTTCAACAGGCCCTTCTGCGTCAGGGGGTCATCGACGGGATTCAAAAGAATCTTACCGTTCAAGCCTGGGGAGAAGCGCGAACCGCGGAGATTTTCTACGACAATTCGGATCCGCGGCTTGCTTCAGACGTGGCCAATACCCTGGTGCAGACATTTATCGATGAAAGCCGCGAGATTCGCTGGAATTCCACGCAAAACACAGCCGAGTGGCTTACGGGCCATTTGAAAGAGCTCGATAAGAATCTGGAAAACTCCGAAGCCAAGCTCCAGGAATTCGCGCGCACCACCGGCATTATCCTGAGCTCTGACCGGCAAGACGTGGCCGGACACAACGTATCCGAAGATAAGTTGAAACAAATCCAGGAGGAACTTTCTCGGGCCCAGGCAGACAGAGCCCTGAAACAGGCGGATTACGAAACCTTCAAAAACACGCCCATAGAATCCTTGTCACCGACGCTGAATAATCCGGCGCTGCAAAACTATCTCATTAAAATGGCGGATCTGAAAACTCAACTCGCCAATCTTTCGGCCACCTATACTCCGGAATATTACAAGGTGCAGCAAATGCAAGCGCAAATTGCCGATTTGCAGAAAGCCATCGATGCCGAGCGCGGCAACTTATTGCGGCGCAGCCGGGATGACTACGAGTCGGCACAAAGGCGACAGGAGTTGCTTGCCGCCGCCTATGACGATCAGGCCAAAAGCGTTTCCGATATGGCCGGCAAAACGATCCAATACGAAAACCTTCAGCACGAAGTCAATACCAACCGAGAGCTTTACGACGCGCTTCTGTTAAGAATCAAGCAGGCTGGCTTGGCCGCCGCCATGCGCTCGAGCAATGTGGTGGTGGTCGATCAAGCCAAGCCGCCGGTGCTGCCGTACCGTCCCAATTTCCCGATGAACGCTGCGTTGGGGCTGCTAACCGGCCTATTCGCCGGCGTGGGATTTGTGCTCATGCGCGATCGGTTCAACCGCAATATCGAAGCTCCGGGCATCTCGCAGGGATACCTCAGACTTCCTGAGCTTGGCGTGATTCCGGCGGCGAAGCTGGCGTCCCGACGTTTCGCATGGTTCCCGGCATCCACCAACGTGCCGCTCCAGCTCAAGAGCGGGCAGAACGGCACAACTCGAGAACGTGCCAATTTGGCGGAAGCTTACCGGGCGACGCTTACTTCGATACTTCTTCCCACGCTTCATGGAGAAGGCCCGCGCGTTCTCGTGCTCACCAGTCCGGACCCGGGCGCGGGCAAGACCACCGTCACCAGCAATCTGGGCATGGCTACCGCGGAAATCGGCCGCCGCGTTTTATTGGTGGATGCCGATTTGCGCCGGCCGCGCCTGCATCGACTCTTCGAAATCCCGAATAGCTTCGGTCTCACCGACATTCTGAGGATCACTACACCGCTGGAAGAAATTCCCGTAAACCAGTTGGTTCGGCAAACCAAGATTCCGGGCCTCTGCCTCGTGCCGAGCGGCCCCACGACCGACGGGCTTTCCAGCTTGCTCTATTCTCCGCGGCTCACGGAGTTCCTGCAGCGCGTGGCCAAGGAGTTCGATTTGGTTCTGATCGATGCTCCGCCCATGCTGCATTTCGCCGATGCGCGCGTGCTCGGCCGGCATTCCGACGGCGTCATTTTGGTTCTGCGCTCGGGTCAGACCAAACGCGACGCCGCCATGCTGGCTCGGCAGCGCTTCGACGAAGATGGCACCTGCGTGCTGGGTACAATTCTCAACAGCTGGGACCTGAAGAACTTCCGTTCACCTTACGCCTACGCATACAGCGACGCATACAAATACAACGCGGTATAGATCCTGAAGAGCTTGCTGGGCGCGGTCTGATCGATTCACCAGGTTCAGACGCACCCAGCAAGCGGGCAAGATGACCAATCTCATCTCGTAAGCTGTCAAATCGATAGAAACAAAAACGAAACATGGCGGAAACCTGCGCACCCCGTGTCGTTTTGGCCGGATGCTCTCCCGCTCGCGGCCTTTCGCTGCGCGCAGCGTTGCTTGACCACTCCGCCAGAGAGTCCCAACCGGCGCATTGGATGCAAATGCAGTTTTCCTCACTGGACTCCCTTGCCCCGGTTCAGCCGCTAACGGGCTTCGATCAGCGAAGTATTTCCTCCATGCGAGCCCGCAGAGAGCGAATATTCCGCCAAGCCGCCTTCTTTTTCCTGTGGATCCTGATATTCGTCATACCGTGGGAGAACGGCGTTGTCATAGACGGTTTCGGCACACTCAGCCGGGTGGTGGGCATTCCGGCGTTTGGCATGGCGCTGCTAGCGATCCTGGAATCTGGAACTCTTCGGGCGTTGGCTCTGCAACAAGCGATCATGCTGTCTTACATGGTCTGGGGCGGTTTGACCTACTTTTGGAGCTTCGCACCCTCATCGACCGTCACGTCGATCTTTACCTTTATTCAGCTGTTCACCATGGTCTGGCTCCTTTGGGAATTTGCCCAGACGCGCCGCGAACAGTTACTTCTCTTGAGGGCATATACCCTGGGTTCGATCGTTTCCTCAGTGGCAACGCTGACAGGCTTTTTCAGCGCAAGCGGACTGCAAAGCGGGCATTATTCTGGACTAAACTTCAATCCCGGCGACCTGGCGTTCATCCTCGCTTTGGCCATTCCGATATCCCTGTACCTGGCTGTGCAGGAGCGCCGAAAAATCCTGGTGTGGGTGGATGGGTCGGCGGCGGTGCTGGCATTTTGCTCCATCGTTCTGACCGCTTCCCGAGGGTCGCTGATTGCCTGCACACCCACGCTCCTGATCTTTCCATTCCTATTTCCCAAGCTGCGATGGGGCCGCAATCTGCTCATATTGGTTTCCCTGGCGCTAGCCGGAATTGGATCCTGGCTGTTCATGCCTGAAAGCTCCTGGTTACGGTTATCTACCATCGGATCGGAAATAACTTCGGGCACGCTGAACGAGGGGAGCACGATCTGGCAAGTCGGCTGGCAAGTGTTCGGCAAAGCTCCTTTACAGGGCGTCGGTACCGGAGCTTACGCATCCACCTTGGAACATACACGGGGCTTGGCCTCGGACGCAGGCGGCACGGAGTCCGCGGGAGGCGACGTTGGCCGTCTCGTCGCACATAACACTTTCTTTTCGATTTTGGTGGAGCAAGGGGTGATCGGTTTCGCTCTCTTTTTCGCGCTCCTTCTTACTCTTGCGCTCTCGGCCTGGAAACTTTCCAGGGTGGACCGGGTCTTCTGGTTATGCATCCTGCTCACCTGGGCCATTGGGGCTTCCAACCTCACGTGGGATCAACGCAAGCCAACCTGGGTCATTTTCGGCTTGCTCATTGCCGTGGCAGCCACAAAGCTCGCGCCATACAAACGCTCTCTAAGGCAGCGCTCGCTCCCTGGCGACTCTGCCGACTTTTATCGGCAAACCTCTCTACCTGCCGAAATCTCCAGATCCCAAGGATTATCATAATGAGGTATCGAGTTCTGCATGTCCTGGCGAATCTCGGCGCAGGCGGCGCCGAGCGCATGGCTGTTCACATCGTCCTTGGCCTGAATCGGCAGCGCTTTGAGCCTGCGATCGTTGCCTACGCCGGGCGTTACGGATCAGATTTGGAACAGCAGCTTGATGGGGCTGGTGTGAAGACCTGGTTTCTTGGCAAAGGACCCGGGTTCGATTGGCGTACTTACTATCGTCTGCACCGTGTGTTCAAGGAATTTCGGCCGGATATCGTGCATACTCACGTTCACGTGATGCGTTATGCGTTTCCATCTCTGGTGTATTTCAAGCCGCGCCTGATGGTGCATACGGTGAACAACATCGCCGAACGCGAAATTGAGCCACGAGCTCGCTGGCTGCAGCGGCTTGCTTACCGGCGCGGCGTTATCCCCGTGGCTGTCGCGCGTGAGGTCGCCAACAGTCTGCAGCGGCTGTATGGAATCGGAAATTCCCGTGTGGTCTGGAACTGCATTCCGACCGATCTCTATGCATCGCCGCAGACTTCGCGCCAGGCATGGCGCGTCAAACAGGGATTTTTGGAGGAAGACGTCCTCTTTGTGTGCGTCGCGCGATTCGCGCCGCAAAAAAATCATGCTTTACTGATTAACGCCTTTGCCAAGGGACCCGCTTCCGATCCCAAAGCACATCTGGTGCTGGCGGGCCAGGGCGTCCTGCGCGCGCAGCTGCAAGAACGCGTGAATCAGCTAGGCTTGACCAGCAGGGTCCATTTCCTCGGGCTGCGAACAGACATCCCGGACGTGCTCGGCGCAGCAGATATTTTCGCGCTCGGCTCGGATTATGAGGGCAATCCTCTCTCCGTTATCGAGGCCATGGCAGCGGGGTTACCGATCGTGAGCACAGCCGCCGGCGGCGTGCCGGAGTTGTTGCAAAATGGGAAACAGGGCTTTATTGTGCAGCCGGGCCAAGGAGAGCAGCTTTCTGAAGCAATGATGACTTTATTGAAAGATCCTGGCCTGCGGCGAACCATGGGCGCCGCTGCTGCCGCCCGCGCCAAAGAAAAGTTCGACGTTTCCGCGATGGTGAGAGCCTACGAGGAACTATACGATGAGCTATCGGCCACTCCTCAAAGGTTGGGTCACTTCCATTTCCGCCGCAAATCAACGGCTGGAGAGGACCTCGGAGCCTGAACCTCGATGAATATTCTAGTCACTGGAGGGGCTGGATATATCGGCAGCCACACCGCTAAGACTTTAGTGCGGAATCACTATCGGCCGATCGTAATCGATGATCTCTCCACCGGGCACGCGCACAATGTGAAGTGGGGACCGTTCGTTCAGGCAAGCCTCAACGATACCGCCGTTGTGCGCAGCGTCTTAAAGGAACATAAGATCGAAGCCGTCGTGCATTTCGCCGGAAGCGCCCTGCTCGGCGAATCGGTAACCAGGCCCCTGGCCTATTTCCAGAATAACGTAGGCAGCACGCTCAGCCTGTTGCAAGCCATGCTGGATGTGGGAGTAAAGGACATTGTCTTCTCATCCACTTGCGCGACATACGGGATGCCAACGGCCATACCTATTACCGAAGACCAGCCTCAGAAACCCATTAATCCTTACGGCGAGTCAAAGCTGGCCATTGAGCGAGTGCTCCAGTGGATGGGATTGGCAGGGCAGCTTCGTTGGGTGGCTCTTCGATATTTCAATGCCGCCGGCGCTGACCCCGACGGCGAACTCGGCGAAGAGCATGAGTGCGAAACTCACTTGATTCCATTGGCCATCGGAGCAGTGCTAAAACAGCGCGAGCGCCTGCAGATTTTTGGCACCGATTACGCGACGCCGGACGGCACGGCGATCCGCGACTACATTCACGTCTCAGATCTGGCCTCCGCGCACATCAGTGCCCTGCAGTATCTGAGCCAGGGAGGCGAGAGCCGCGCTCTCAATCTGGGCACCGGCAAAGGAGCCTCCGTGCTCGAAGTGATTGCAACGGTGGAAGCCGTCGCAGGCCGCGCCGTTCCCAGTGTAGCAACGTCACGCCGTCCCGGAGACCCACCGGTGCTGGTAGCCAGTTCCGAAATGGCGCGTCGGTTGCTGCGGTGGGAACCTTCCTATTCCTCGTTGGAAACGGTGGTCGAAACCGCCTGGCGGTGGCACTCTGGCGCCGAAGGCCGAGCGGACGTGCAGTCATCAACTTCCAAAGTTGCCCCGTAGAAGTGCAGAAAAAGAGAAATCGCGCCTAAGTACCCGGCGATCCGTCAGCTGGTTCGAACTTCATTCGAAAAGCAATCGATTTCCATTGCGCCATGCTAGCGAGAGTGCCCATGCGAACACGATTCATCCTGCGATTCGACGACATCTGTCCCACCATGAACTGGCGGGTCTGGCGTCTGCTCGAACACGACCTGTATGAATTGAATATCAAGCCGCTGATGGCAGTCATCCCCGACAATCGCGACAGAGACCTGATGGTCAGCGCGCCCAGCGTGGACGATTTCTGGAACAGCGTGCGCTCCTGGCAAGAGCATGGCTGGACCATTGGTTTGCACGGCTATCAGCATCGTTATCTCACGAACGCCGCCGGCATGTACGGCAGGATGCCACGCAGCGAATTTGCAGGCTTACCGTACGAGATTCAGGAGATCAAGCTGCGCAACGCCGTTCGTATCTTCCGCGAACAGCAGGTCTCGCCGGAAGTCTGGGTAGCTCCAGCGCATTCTTTTGACACTACAACCGTGGGAATTCTTTCCAAGCTGGGCGTGCGAATCATCAGCGACGGCTATGCCATCTATCCTTACCAGGATGCGGAGGGAGTTACCTGGATTCCCCAGCAGTTTGGGAAGTTCCGCAAACTGCCCTTCGGCGTCTGGACGATTTGCTGCCATTTCAACTCATGGACCGACGCCGATACCAATCGCTTCCGGCAGGACTTGCGAAAGTACCACCGGCATTTCACCGCCGTGACCGATATCGTCAAGTCGTATCGTGAGCATCGCTGCAATTGGCTTCATCACGGCGCCAACAGGCTGCTGGAATTGGGAATCCGCATTGGGCGGCCCATTCGCGATAACCTCCGAAGGACACGCACCTACGTGCCAGAACTACGTACCGCGGCCGCATCCCCGCTGGGGACGGATGACAAACACTAGGCGCCAGCCTCACGGTCAGTTGATCTAAACCAAAGAAATGGAATCGTCGAATAAATCAAGGCCCGCAGGGCCGGGCTATGGAGCTTTTGTAATCTCGCTCGATTTTGAGCTCCACTGGGGCGTTCGTGACCATGAGCCGCCCCATGGTCCCTACCGGCAGAACCTGCTTGGCGCGCGCAAAGCAATTCCGCGCCTGCTGGAGTTATTCGAACGCTATAACATCGCCGGTACCTGGGCGATTGTCGGTTTCCTTTTCGCCGCCTCGCCCGAGGAACGTCGCAAATTCGAACCGGCACTGAAGCCTTGTTATTACGATAAGTCACTCGACCCTTACGTCGAGCCCTTGGGCAAGGGAGAAGCTGACGATCCGCTGCATTTTGCTCCGAGCCTGATTGAGCAGATACGTCGCTGCCCGAACCAGGAAATTGCGACACACAGTTTTTCCCATTATTACTGCCGTGAGCCGGGGCAAACAGTGGAGAGCTTCCGCGCGGATCTCGACAGTGCGATCGCCATCGCAGCGGATCGCGGCATTCGATTTCGCTCGATCGTCTTTCCCCGGAACCAAGTGAATCCGGATTACACCCAAGCGCTCCTGGATGCGGGAATCATCTGCTATCGCGGCTCAGAGCCGGGATGGATGCATCGCGGAATCACCCGTGAGGAGAGGACATTCCGTTTGCGGTCAGCCCGCATCGCGGATACCTATATCGACATTACCGGAAAGAGGATCGTGCATTGGGACAAAGTCCTCGAGCCCAGCGGCCTCTGCAATGTGCGCGCCAGCCGTTTTCTATGGCCCTACAAGCCCGGTCTGAAAGGGCTTGAAGAGAAGCGCCTGAAACGGACCATCGATCAAGTCAAATTCGCGGCACTGGAAGATGCGATCTTCCATCTGTGGTTTCATCCGCACAATTTCGGTATCCACCTGGAAGAGAACCTGAAGGTTCTGGAGGCGATTCTTCAGACATTTGCTTTCGCCCGGGAGCGCTACGGCATGCGTTCCCTTTCCATGAGTGCCGTGGCGGACATGGTCCACGCGGGATTTGGGCTCCCTCGAACTGAAGCAAAGAAAACGATCGCGCGCGCAACGCATGAGGAATCGGTGCCTGCATGAAAATCACACACATCATTACGGGGCTCGCTGCAGACGGCGCGGAAACCACGCTGTATCACTTGCTGGCGGCATTGGATCGTCAGGAGTACCAAAACGAAGTTATTTCCCTGACGGATCGAGGCGCCACAGCGGCCAGGATCGAGGGGCTGGGCGTTCCAGTTCGCGCTCTGGCCATGATGCGTAGCGTGCCAAATCCGCTGGCCATTCGCCGCATCGCCAAGATATTGCGACGCTCGCGGCCGCACATCGTGCACACCTGGATGTATCACTCCAATCTGCTCGGGGGGCTGGCTGCGCAAGCAGCCGGGAGAATCCCGGTGATTTGGGGGATTCATCACTCCAAAATCGATTCTCGAGATACCAAGCGTTTCACGGTGTGGACGGCTCGCGCCTGCGCTTGGTTCTCCAAGCAATTGCCTGTGCGCATTATTTGCTGCGCCAACTCCTCAGAGTCAGCTCATATCCAATTGGGATTTGACCCGCAAAAGATGGAGGTCATTTATAACGGGATCGACAGCGAACTTTTCCGTCCCGAGCCCGAGGCCCGCCTGACGCTGCGGTCGCGTCTGGGAGTGCCTCCGGACGCCTTGCTCATTGGCATGGCTGGAAGATTGCACCGGCATAAAGATCACAAGAACTTTTTCGCCGCCGCCCGTTTGCTGCACAGGCAATTTCCGGAGGTTCACTTCGTTCTCTGCGGCGAAGATATGGTGGCGGAAAATCCCAGGCTAGCCGCGGAAGTCGCCGATGGCTTGCAAGGCTATTGCCATCTCATGGGACTGCAGCGCGAGATGCCGGCTTTTTACTCTGGACTCGATATCGCCGCGAACTCCTCTCTGAGCGAAGCTTTTCCGCTGGCGGTCGGCGAGGCCATGGCCTGCGGGATTCCCTGCGTGGTGACGGAAGTCGGGGATTCACCGGCGATTGTGGGCGACACCGGCCGGATCGTGCCGCCGCAGCAACCCGCGGCGATGGCTTCGGCTTGGCGCGAATTGATCGATGCGGGACCGGAAGCTCGCCAGACGCTAAGTAAGGCAGCTCGCGAACGCGTCGTCACTCACTTCAGCGTGACGCAGTTCGCGCAGCGATATCAGTCGGTTTATCGGAACGTGGGGGACGGAATCTGCGGCCATCGGAAAATCTCGTTGGCTAAACCTGAAGCCTCTGTAACCAGCCAGCCCTCATAGCCCAGAGATACCAGCGAACGTAGAGAACGACGACTCCATGGCTCAAATGCGTGACCACTTGAACTCATCCTGTCCCAGAGATCATTCATCCTTGTTTGAGATCGTGCGGAGGCAGCAAGTATGAAAGCCCAGCCCCGAATCGTATTTGTCGACAACAGCCTCGACGCGTTTCGCCGAGACCGTATGCAGCTGGTGCATGCTGCACGCGACCTCGGCTTGGAAATTCACGTGGCGGCGCCGCGCGGCCGTGCCCCGGCGGACATCAAGAGCGACGATTTCACAGTTCACGCCATTCCCATGACCCGCAAAGGCACCAGCATGTGGAGAGAACCCGCAACGGTTCTCGCTCTGCTGCGCCTCTATCGGAGTCTTCGCCCAAGTCTGGTTCATCACCTTCGCCTCAAACCTGTCTTGTACGGAAGTCTGGCCGCAAACCTGGCCGGAGTTCCCGCGGTGGTGAATACGCTTACAGGGCTGGGATTCATTTTCACCGATCAATCCGAGAAAACCGCGCCCGTGCGTAAATGGGTGGAGATGGGCTGCCGGCGCGCATTTCGTCACCCCAACCTGCGGGTCATCTTCCAAAATCCGGATGATCGCGCCGTTTTCATTCGCAAAGGAATCATCACGGGCGACCAAGCCACGGTAATCAAAGGCTCCGGAGTGGATCTTTCGGTCTATCGTCCCTCACCGGAACGCGATGGCTTGCCGGTGGTGATTCTGGCTTCACGCATGCTTTGGGACAAGGGCGTGGCCCAATTCGCTGAAGCCGCGCGGATTCTGAAAAGTGAAGGCGTGCAGGCCCGATTTGCTTTGGTAGGAGAACCTGATCCCGATAATCCCGCCGCCATCCCTTACGAGCAGTTGGAAGTCTGGCACGAATCCGGGGAGATCGAATGGTGGGGATTGCAGGCGCCCCAGGATATGCCGGGTGTGCTGGCGAGGTCACATATTGTGTGCCTGCCCTCCTATCGTGAGGGAATTCCTCGCATTTTGATCGAAGCCGCAGCTTCCGGCCGCCCGATTGTAACTACGGATGCGCCGGGCTGCCGCGAACTTGTCCGGCCGGGCGTCAACGGCATCATCGTTCCTTCGCGAGATACGCTCTCTTTAGCCAATGCCTTGCGTTATCTGATCGAGAATCCCGAAGTAAGAATCGCCATGGGTAATAACAACCGGCAGGTCGCTGTCCAGGAGTTTTCTCAGGAATTGGTCATCTCCCAATTTATGGCTGTGTACCACGATCTTTTGCGATCCGCCTCGCTCGGACCGACGGCTCCCAGTCAAGCGCCCAAGACCGCCAAGGAAAAACTGCGCGCGATCCAGGGTTCTGCATTGCCGGCACAGCTGCGGTCACAGGGGAGATCGTGATTCCGAGGGACACCATGGCGCTTCAGCAAGATTGGGCCAAACGATTCCTTGACGTCTTCGTCTCTGTAATTGGTCTGGTGCTTCTGGCGCCAACGCTGCTTTTGATCGCTTTGATGGTTAAGTTGTGCTCGCCTGGACCGGCGCTCTATCGCGGGATCCGCGTCGGTTTGGGCGGAAAGCTCTTCGCCATGCTGAAATTCAGAACCATGGTCGTGAATGCTGAATCGCTGGGCGGCTCCGCGACCGCTGCCGACGACCAACGCCTCACAACCATCGGCAAGTTCCTGCGGCGTTACAAGTTCGACGAACTGCCGCAGCTCCTGAACGTGCTTGCCGGCGACATGAGCCTGGTAGGTCCTCGACCCGAGGTACAGAAATACGTGAACCTCTATTCGCCTGAAGAGAAAGCGATTCTCACCGTGCGCCCGGGAATCACGGATTGGGCTTCCATTTGGAATTCCAACGAAGCAGCCGTACTCGAAGGCAGCCACGACCCCGAGCAAAGCTATGAAGAGTTGATCCGCCCGATCAAACTTACTCTTCAACTCCTGTATGTTCGAAACCATTCTCTTCTTGTAGACCTGAAAATCATTTTTCACACCGGGCTGAAACTGATCAACGAAGATTGGGTTCCGAAAGAGCTCAAACCTTATGGAAGGGTGAGGCGCTATCGCATGACTTCACCGGCTTCGATCTGAGCAGAAATCTTCACGACCGGCACATCGCGTCCCATTACGCTCAATCGGTTTGGCGTCAAACTCCGGGTCTCGCAGACCTAGCGACATCCAGGTCGATTCAACAAGTCGCTTGTACGAGGAAAATTCACAATGTCGGTGACAATGAAGTCTAAGTCGCATTCCTTGAACGTCGGCCATTCCGGCAATCAGGCTTACGGTGAGCCGCTTCCCTTTATGCGGCCGACCTTGCCGGAACTCGGTCAAGTCATTGCAGAATATCAGTCGGCGTATGGCCATGGCGTCCTTACGAATGCCGAAGTGGTCGCCCGGCTGGAATCGGCGGTTGCCGAACGCCTGCGCGTAAAGCATTGCGTGGCCGTTTCGAGCTGCACGAGCGGGCTGATGCTGGTGCTGCGCGCCCTCGGGCTTCAAGGCGAGGTCATCCTGCCCAGCTTCACCTTTTTCGCCACCGGCCACGCCGTGTTATGGAACGGATTGAAGCCGGTGTTCGCCAATTCTGACGCCGATACCTGGAATATCAGCCCGGCCGACATCGAAAAGAAAATCACCAAAGCTACCTCGGCGATTCTTGCCGTGCACCTGTACGGCAATCCGTGCGACGTCGCGGCCCTGGAAGCGATCGCCCGCCGGCATAATCTCAAGCTGGTCTTCGATGCCGCCCATGCTTTTGGGAGCGAATATCGTGGCGTCCCCATTGGTTCGTTCGGAGACGCGGAGGTGTTTTCACTTTCTCCCACCAAACTGCTCGTAGCAGGTGAGGGTGGGCTGGTCACCACCAACGACGCCAAACTGGCAGCAGCCGTGCGTGCCATGCGCAACTATGGCGATGTTGGCGCATATAACCCGAAATGGCTCGGGATGAACGCACGAATGACCGAGTTTAATGCTGCCCTCGCGTTGAGCGGGCTTCCCCTGATGGACGCCAAAGTGCGGCGGCGGAACGCTATTTCCAAGATGTACACGGAAATACTCTCGTCGTTGCCGGGAATTCGCTTTCAAAGCGTCCACCCGGACGACACTCATACTTACAAGGACTATTCCATCCATGTGACTCCACAGATTCTCGGGCTAAACCGCGAACAATTGGCTGAAGCCTTGCGTCTTGAAAATATCCCAACCAAAAAATACTTCCACCCGCCTCTGCATCAACAGTTCCTTTATTCCAGATTCCATGATTGCCAAGTGAGTGACTTGACGCAGACCGAATACATAGCTGACGGTATCCTCAGCTTGCCTATTTATGAATCTTTATCTGATGAAGCCGTTCGCGCCGTCGGAGAGCTTATCCGGCAGATCGTTCATTCTTCATGTGAGCGCAAAGCTTCCTGAACAAGAAAGAGGATCGGTCCCGCCATGCTCCAAGATGATTTGAAGCTCTCGCACGTGGCCGCACGAGTGCTCGCAGACCTCACCGGCATTCACGTGTGTATGATCGCCGCTCTGGCCATCTGCGTATTGCATCCGGGCTTGATCTCAGCGCGGATGCAGCTCCGGCCCGAGGACGCCGTTCACTACTACGTGTCGGTCTTTCTTTTTCTTTCACTTCTCTTTCCCGGAGTTTTTCTGCTCACCGGCTTGTACACCCACTCTCAGGGTCATGAGGGCTCCAGGATGGTAAGCCTGTTTCGCGGGGTCGCCCTCAGCCTTTTGCTCTTTTCCATTGTCAGTTTTGCTCTGTATCGCCGGCAGCAAACGCCGCAGGGTTACATCCCGCTCTTTTGCGGTTTGGCTGTATTTTCATTGGCGCTTCCCCGCCTGGTCAAAGCCGCCTTGCAGCAAAAACTTCAGGCCAAGCCCGCAGCCATCGTGCGACGCCCCTCCTCAGACGAAACCGTGCTGATTCTGGGAGGCGCCGGCTATATCGGCTCCTGCCTGGTTCGCAAGCTGCTCGCCGCGGGAAGAAAAGTCCGCGTTATGGATAGCCTGATCTACGGAGATTATTCGCTGCACGACGTGATCGGTCATCCCAATCTCCAGCTACAGGTGGGCGACTGCAGAAAACTCCAGGATTTAGTCGCTGCGGCCAGGAATACCGACGCAATTATTCATCTCGCGGCCATTGTGGGAGACCCGGCTTGCGAACTCGACCCCCAAGCCTCGCGCGAAATCAATTATGCCGCCACGCGCATGCTCATCGAGGTGGCCAAAGGCAACGGTAACTGCCGTCTGATCTTCTCCTCGAGTTGCAGCGTCTACGGCGCCACCGACCTGCTCATGGATGAGTATTCGGATGTGCTGCCGATATCGCTCTATGCGCAGACAAAAGTGGACTCCGAGGAAGCTCTTCTCGAAGCACATTCGGCGGATTTCCATCCCGTCATACTGCGGCTGGCAACCGTTTTTGGTCTTTCCTACCGCACGAGATTTGATTTGATCGTGAACCTGCTCACGGCGAAAGCCCATTCTGAAGGCACGATCACCATTTTCAATGGTACGCAGTGGCGCCCCTTCATTCACGTGCAGGACGTGGCCAACGGCATTTGCCAGGCGCTCGATGCTCCGCTGGATGTCGTCAGCGGCGAAACCTATAATCTGGGCGACTCGCGCATGAATTTCACTTTGGCGCAGCTCGCCGAGAGAGTACTCGCGGAGTTCCCCAAGACCCGGGTGGAATACGTTGAAAACGCGGACCGTAGAAATTACCGCGTCTCGTTCGAAAAAATCTACAATCAGATCGGTTTTGAGTGCCGGTGGACGCTGGAAGATGGCATCCGCGAAATCAAGCGCGCTTTTGAAAGCAAGTTTATCACCGACTACCGGGATGCTCGATATTCCAACTTACAGTTCCTGAAGCTGTGCGGCACGCCCCTCTGCAAAGACGAATTGGATCGCCATTTGATGGCGGCATTGGCCAACGCCCCCGCTCCCGCGCGGCGCTCCTCTGCGATCTGGGCGCCTTCGACAGGGGCAGTGCGACGATAAATCGGGGGTTCCCTTCTCAGCTCTCCATCCGATCTGGCTCGAAGCGATAGGCGAGGTCGGCGTCGAGATAGCTGAGTTCAGAAAAGTCGTCCGTCGGTAAATCTGCACCTCGGCCGCGCATGGCATAAAACGGCAGTTTCCCGCGTTGCAGAAATCCCCGGCGACGAAGGAATTTGACCAGGGCGTCTCGCCGGTGTGAGACGATCGTGAAGAGCGCCAAACCTCCCTGGTTATAGACGAATGAAACAATCGCGGCCGTGAGGACTTCCATCTTCGCGAGATCATCCGTCTCGCCGCAGCAAACAAATCGCCAGAGTTTTTTAAATGATCGGCTCCTCCAAACAAGAGCCGCCGTTCGCAGCGGGGATTCCGAAGTAATCCAGCAGCTCCAGGACGTGATCGCCGGGCATCTTCGAAATTGCCAGTCAAAGAATTCGGAGTCGTAGAGCGGGCGCCAATCCGGTTGCGGCATATCGTCGACCAGCGATAGCACGTGGGAGGAAAGCCCAGAGTCGATCGTAACCGCATTTCCAGCGGGAGTGCGCACCCAACGCAGCGGGATTTGCTGCAGGGTTTCCTGGCGGCTCAGCATGCGTTTGATGCTTCCGCCCGGCAAACGCGCAAAAATGCTGCCGAGACGCAGCGGTAATACCAGGCTGATCCCTGCATCCGGGACGTTGCGATCGGCCAGGCGGGGGAAGATCTGACGCGTATTCTTGTTGCCGCCCAGGTTGAAGAGGCCGTCATACAGTTCGCGCGCTCGTTTCACCAGCAGGAGCCCCGTGCCGCCGCCTCGTATGGGATCGACGGACCAGTCACAGGACCAGGCGCAATCGGCTCGAAGTTGGTCTTTCTGAAGCCGAAACGGTATCAGTCCCAGAAAACCCGCGACTTGATTCTCTCGCACCCAGACAACGCCGCGTTCCCGGTCGCGATTGAACTCAGGATCGAAATATTTCCACTCGATGACCTCGGGTGGGATCTGCCGGCGCAGCAGATATTGCCTAACCGCGGCAGGATCCGCTTCGCTCATGCGCATCAGCCCTGAACGCATATCAGTGAGGGCACACAGGGACGCGGTTTACTCGGAGGCGCATGGGAATTAGCGCTGCTTTCCGGGGGGCGGGCCATCATGCGTTTTCTGGCTTGAAGACAGGCGGTCAATCTCCGCTCCGAGTTGCCGTCGAACAGACTCCACGGCCTCGGGATCTTGGGACCAATGAGCCCAATCCGTCGCAACGGTTTTGACCAGGCCCAGCGCCCAATCTCCGCGATTAAGCTTTTTTAGGATTTCGACATATTCAAAGTCTTCCACGCTCTTGCGTATCCATTTCAGTCGCATGGAGGGCACGAACGCTTCGCTGCCAACTTGGGCGCCGGGATAAACCAGCCATCCTTCGCCCGGCGGAGTGGGCCTGCCGTTTTCGATATAGGTCATGTTATTCCACGGATCGTTGGTTGGGCCAATGGCCCAGGAATTCACGGACCAGTAGAGCAATCCTGTGGCGCCCGCGCTCTGGTTGAGAAAACCGAAAATGCGGTAGTTGATGGGCCGAAAATCGATCTCCCATTTGGGCGAGAAATTATCTTGAACAATGGCCGTATACGACCAGATGTGGTCTCCCTTTTTCACCACTGCAGCCACATCCGCGGCATTGGATACGAATTGTCTGGGAAGCAAGTCCCATATATCGGCTACGGAACGGCCGCTGCCGGAGCCATCGTCGCGCAATTCCGGCAGGGGGATGGCCGTCAAAAGCGTGATTAGGCCTGCCTGCCGCCCGTTCTGCGCCCATTGCTTCAGGATTGGAAATATATTCGGGCAGTCTGAAATTTCGTCGGCGAGATGAAGATAGAGCTGCAGGTCCGGTTGATGCTTGGCCTTGAGCGCCAGAAGATCCGCCACGGTAGGCGGGGGCGGTTGTTTACAGTTGCCGTAGCTCGCGTGCTGAAAATATTGGATGCGCGCGATGCTCAGCCCGTAGTTTTGCATGAACTCCCGTTCGTATCGCGGATCCACGTATACGGGCATGATCTTATGCCGGAGTAACATTTCCTGGTTCTGCTTTTCGTCGCCATAAAAAACGCGCGGATTGCTGCTGCTGTCGTTGGATACGTTAAAGGCGGAAAGAAGCGAAGGATGAAGGGGCAGCTCAAAATTCCAGACGTTGACGACTACCGAAACGGCGGCCTTGCCTTCATCCGAGGTTACCGTGACCGTGCCGCTATAGCGGCCCGGTAATGTTTCGTGTTCGACGAAAACGTCGATCCAGATGGGCTGATCCGTGGATGGCGCCAAATCAAAAGGAACGGCTCGCAAGGCAGCCGGTCTGAGCGCTTCCCCGCTACTTGTCTTAAAGGGAATAAGCGCGTCGGGATACCAACCGGGGCCAAGCGGCCGGTTCGTGCCGCCCCGGTCCGGGCTGCCGCGCGTGATCTGGACATAATGCTCGCGATAGAGCATGACGCTTGCTTTGGTGATGCGGCCGCGTTGAGCCATGAGATCGGAAATGGCTACGTTCACGTTCTTGAGCCCACCCGCCGGAGCACGCACCACTACTTGGAAAGATTCATATTCGCCGCGTGCAGCCCAAAGGGCCATTTCACGCTGGCTGCCGGCAGGCTCGTCGCGCGCAACTCGAGCGAGCGCCGGAACGGCCCAAACCACTGGGCCTGACTGGGCGCCCGGCTGAGCGCCCGATTGAGCACTTGACCGGGGCGCTAGCGCGAGGAGAGTTGGCGAGAATACGGCGAGAAGCCAAAATCCTCGCCATTTAAGTTTGTCCATGATCATGTCCCTCAGGACGGGCCGCGAAGTCTAACATAGGGGTATCACCTAGGCAGATCAGGGACTTCCCGTAGCCGCATACGGCGGGTGTAAAGAGTTACCTGAGGAACGTCTCTGGTGCGCCCCAGATAACAGAATGTCTAAGCCTGACCTTCGAGTTCCACGCGAGATGCTCATTCACCAGACCACACAGGAGAGATAACCCATGGCGAGCGATGAGCTGCAAATCGAGATATTCTCCACCACTCCGCAATCCAAGGACCGCTCCCGGGAAACCTATGTCCAGCAAATCATCGACGTCGCACGCTGGAGCGAAGAGGCCGGATGCACGGCCATTTTGGTGTACACGGATAACTCGCTGGTCGACGCCTGGCTCGTCTCACAGATAATTTTACAGAACACGGCAAAGCTCTGCCCTCTGGTGGCCGTGCAGCCTGTTTACATGCATCCGTACACGGTGGCGAAGATGGTCTCCACCTTCGCGCATCTGTATCAGCGGCGCATCTACCTAAATCTTGTCGCCGGCGGATTCAAAAACGATCTCATCGCGCTGAACGACAACACGCCGCACGATGACCGTTACCTTCGATTGATCGAGTACACCACGATCATCAGAATGCTTCTTTCGAGCCCCGATCCGGTCACGTTTTCGGGCAAGTATTACAAAGTACAAGCCCTGCGAATGACGCCTCCGCTCGACCCCGAGCTATTTCCCGGACTGCTGATCTCCGGTTCCTCCGAAGCGGGTCTTGCGGCTGCCAAGGCGATTGGCGCCACGCCCGTGCAATATCCAAAGCCTGCCAGAGAGTATGAGTCTGCTCCCCCGAACCGCGACAAGGCGGGAATCCGCGTCGGCATCATCGCGCGGCCCACCAGCTCTGAGGCCTGGAGCGTGGCCATCGAAAGATTTCCCGGAGACCGCAAAGGCCAACTCGCGCACCAAATGGCCATGCACCTCTCGGATTCGGTGTGGCACAAGCAACTTTCGGAGATGGCGCAGGCAAATGGCGATCAGCAGGGCGTTTACTGGATGTGGCCGTTTGAGAATTATCAGACCTTTTGCCCCTACCTTGTAGGCAGCTATGAAGAAGTTGCCGACGAACTCTCTCGCTATATCCGGAGCGGCTACCAAACTTTCATCTTGGATATTCCGCCGGCCCGCGAGGAATTGAACCACGTCCACGCGGCATTCGAGCACGCTTCGCGCGCGGTCGCCCTATGAATCGGCTACTCCAGAACTGGATAACTCGACAGGCGGAATCTCGTCCTGATGCGCGCTCCATCGTCTTTGGGAATGAGAGCCTCACCTATGCAGACCTGGAGCAGCGGAGCAACCAGCTCGCGCATCTGCTGCGTGAAGGTGGCTGCCGAAAGGGCGACCGGGTGTGCATCTTGATGCCCAAGTCCCCGGACGCCATCCTGAGCATGATCGGCGCGCTCAAGGCAGGTTGTATGCACGTGCCGATCGACTCGGCAAGTCCCGCTGCGCGCGTCGCCCGCATCCTGGAATCCTGCGAGAACCGTTGGATCCTGGCCGCCGGCCCGGTAACGCCTCTCCTCGAGGAGTTGCTGGCCGATGAGAGATTTCGCGGAAAGATTTCGGTAGGGTGGCTGGATTCCGGGAGGGTGGAGTCCAAAACTTTTCAGCCTGCATTCTCGCGCAACGATCTGCAATCTGCCCCGGCGAGCTCAATTCCGCAGGAATGCGAGCCGGGAGATCCCGCGCACATTCTCTTCACGTCTGGTTCCACGGGAACTCCCAAGGGCGTGGTGATTACGCATTCCAATGTCATTGCATTTGTCACCTGGGCCCTGGAACATTTCGGTATCGACCACACGGATCGCTTTTCCGGGCACACGCCGTTTCATTTCGATCTCTCCACTTTCGATATTTTCGGAACCTTTGCGGCCGGCGCCGAGCTTCACCTGGTGCCGCCGGGAGTCGCTTTGCTGCCCCCGAAGCTCGTCGAATTCATCCGCAGTTCGCAGCTCACGCAATGGTTTTCGGTGCCCTCGGTGCTCAACTACATTGCGAAATTCAATGCGCTCCGCCAGGACGATTTCCCATCGCTGCGCCGCGTCCTGTGGTGCGGCGAAGTTTTGCCCACGCCCGCTTTGATTTACTGGATGAAGCATCTCCCGCACGCGCGATTCACGAATCTTTACGGCCCCACGGAAGCCACCATCGCCAGCAGCTACTATGATGTGCCGGCATGCCCGCAAAACCCCCAGGAAGAGATTCCCATCGGCAAGGCCTGCGGGGGCGAAGAGTTGCTCGTATTGGACGAGAAACTTGATTCCCTGCCGCCAGGCAACATGGGAGACTTGTACATCGGCGGCGCTGGTTTGAGTCCCGGTTACTGGCGCGATCCGGAAAAAACGGCTGGCGTCTTTCTTCGGAATCCGCGCGGTTCGAATGCGCCCGGCGCTTCTAATAACAGCCGGCTCTACCGAACGGGAGATCTGGCCTGGCAGGACGAGTCTGGCTGCATTTATTTCGTAGGGCGCGCCGATACCCAGATCAAATCGCGCGGCTATCGCATCGAACTCGGCGAAATCGAAACTGCTCTGAACTCCTGCGAAGCGCTCCAGGAAGGCGCAGTGGTAGCCATCCAAGCTGAAAGCTTTGGCGGATGGATGATCTGCTGCGCTTACGTGCCTCGCGATGGAGCCGCTCTTACGCAAGCCTTCTTGCGCAAACATCTGGAAAAGCTTGTGCCAGCCTATATGTTGCCCGTCCGCTGGATGCAATTTCCCGCACTGCCCAAAAACGCCAACGGAAAAATCGATCGGCCGCGACTGAAGGACTGCTTCTTCGCCGCTGAACGAGAGCCCGCGAAGCTCGAAGCCACTTCCTCAAGTTCCCTTCCATCTCCCAGCTCGAATGACCAGGTCGCACCTAACAGCGTGTGTGATTCGCGAGGATGAGTACGACAGGTGTGCCTGTAAATCTCTAATACTCAGTTTTCCTTCAGAAAATCTGCGACCGGGAAAACAGGGAGAAGGACTCGCAGTGATTCTTTTCGTGTGGAGTTTTATCGTCTCTTTGGCCATATCCATGGTCATGACGTTCTGGGTGCAAACAACCGCGGTCTCCCGCGGCTTGTTGGTTCCCCCAGTTTCCGACCGGCATTTACATACCAAGCCCTTGCCCCGCATCGGCGGCGTCGGCATCTATCTCTCTTTCCTGATTACCGTCGTTGCCTTTTGCGCCATACCCAAATGGGGACAACAAATCTTTGCTCCTCACACGCTGATCGGGTTCTTGATTGCCACCAGCGCGATTTTCTTGATGGGAGTATATGACGACTTAAAATCCATCCGCCCTCAATCGAAGCTCATCTTCGAATTATTTGCCGCTATTTTCCTGTATTTCTCCGGATTCGGAATTCATGACGTGGATCTCTCGATTGCCGGGCATGCCATTGGAAACCTGGTGGGCTTCGCGGTCACCATCGTATGGATTTTACTGATCACGAATGCGTTTAATCTGATTGACGGCCTGGATGGGCTCGCCGTGGGCACGGCGCTGCTTTCGGCAATCGTGGTGATTGCCACTTCCCTGGTGCGGCACAACGATCTGATGACCATGCTCTCTTGCGCCCTCTTCGGCACTTTGCTCGGGTTTGTGCCCTTCAACTTCCACCCCGCCAGCATTTTCATGGGCGATTCGGGAAGCTTATTCATCGGCTTCGCTCTGGGAGCGCTTTCCCTGAACGGCTGGAGCGGACGGCCCACCGTCATGGGCATAGCGGTGCCGATTCTGTGTTTCGGATTGCCGATCGTGGACGTCACACTTGCGGTGGCGCGACGCTTTCTTAAGCGGCAGCCTCTGTTCCGCGCCGATGCCGAACACGTTCATCACAAACTCCTGAAGCGGGGCCTCTCCCAACAGCACGCCGTACTCGTGCTCTACAGCGTCACCGCCACATTCGTCCTGGCCAGTATTCTCTTGATCCGTGAAGAGAGGATGCTCGTTCCCGTATTGTTAGCGGCCGGGCTTGGCATTTCCCTGGGCATCCAGCAACTTCGTTATCGCGAATTCTCTGGAGGCTGGCTGGGCTTGCGAGTCTATCTGCGCCGCCGTCAGATGGCCCATGCGGAACAATGCATTCGCCAGGCCTCCCAGTCGCTCGAAAAATGCGCTGATTTCAGATCCATCTGCCAGGTGCTGAAGGAAAATCTACAGCCGATCGGAATCGATGGCATTCGCCTCAAGGTCTTTTCCCCTGGAACTTTGCCGTCAAGCTGGCTTCGACCGCTCCGTCCAGACTCAGAGGGCCGGGTATTTTTTTCCTGGTCCCGCCGCCGGCACACTTCAATCGCCTGGCAATACTCTCTGCAACTCGCCTCGGCGCCCGAATATTGCGCGGAAGCTTCATTATTCAGGTTGAAGTCCGCTAAGCCTTCTTACCTGGATGCCGAAATCTTTTCCGATGATTTCAAACTGACGCTTTCTAACGCCATCGAACGAGCCGCCAAACGCATGGACATTGTGCTTCCGGCCGAAAGGGATGATGCGCACACCCTTGCAAACTCACTGCCGGATTCGGCCTAGCCCGGACCGGATCCGATCTTCGTTGCGTTCTCGCGGGAGATTCGCCCATTCCCTCGATCTGACCAATATTCAAGTGATCCGACGGACCCAGCTCAATCTTCAGCGAACCCGCCAAACATAGCCACTCTGCTCTGCTCTAGCTTGCCGGCGCATCCCACTCAGGCGCCGGCAAGCTGAGCGCCTGCCAATTTCCTCCACCTAAGGCCATTTGCGCCCGCTTGCGGATTTCTTTCCATATTTTGCGTCCCTATATTTGCCCCCGATTCGCATACATCCGGTTTCAGATAGCGACTCCATCCGTATTACAAAATGTAGGTGTCTTCGATCCGCTGTGAGTAGAATCCGCTGCTGCGGGAGTTGTCTCGCCGACAGCCGGAACCGTAACCAGCACTTCGACGACTTTGCGGGAGATGCAATTCAGGCTGAAATTACTCTGGTAGGCCTCGGTCGAATGGACGGCGGGATTGCGGTTCGATCACCGCAATCGCCCGTTCCAGGTGCATCAGACAGATTTACCGTGAGGCGGTGGTGGGTTTGGGGACGGCGGGAGCGGGTTTGTTGAAGCGCGCTGCGTCGATGGGCGCATTGGCCTGCACCGAACTCAGGTCCGTGGTGGATTGCCCGTCCACCCAGGTCACCGTGTAGTGGAACGGCACCTTCACTCCGTTCACCACCCGGTAATCGGAGTACTCCACGTGCGTGGGCGTCAGCCCGATGATCGTATTGTTGTAGCGCACCTGCCGCACCAAAAGCCCGCTTTCCTTGTCAAAGTACAGCTTGATCGAGGACCCTCCCGACGTGCTGCCCTCGATCACCGTCACCGGCTTGTCGTTGATGGTGATGGCCGGAAATCCGCTCTTCCAGTTGGTGAACTCCTGCTTGATTTGCGCCGGAAACCATAGCCCCGCATCCACCCGCGCCCCTTCCAGATCGCCGCCGGTCAACGGCATCAGCGGCACCGGCTTATCCACCGCCGCCACCCAGGCTTCCTTTCCGTCATAAGTCGTGGTGTTGTCTCCGGCCAGCGTGTGCACCACCGTGGTGCGCAGCCCCGGCGCCTTGGCATACACATCCACCGGCACTTTCGCAAAATCGGTATCGAATCCCGTGTACGTCCCCTTGGCCACAAAGCTCGTCAGCTTGGCCACTTGCGGCGCCCCGCCCAGCGCCTGCAGGTACTTATCCAGAACCTGATCCGCGCTCGGCTGGTTGGCCCCATTCGGATTCAGAATCTCCACCCGGTCCGGATCTTCCGGCGCCGGCGTGCCGTATTGCTCGGCCAAACTCGGCGTGATCTCCGGCCGCTGGCTCCCCCGATGGCAGGTGTAGCAGGTCACCTTGCGTTCCCCGCCAAAATCCGCCTTGTTAATCGCGTTCACCATCACCACCATCCGCCGCGCCGTATTCTTCAACGGCGTGTCGTCGGCATACCGCGCCCAACTCCCTCCGCTTTCCGACGTGTGGCAATCGGTGCAGTTCAAGCTCAAGGAGGCCGCAAAAAAACCCATGGTCCCCAAAAATTGGTCCACCGATATTCCCCGCAGCACCTGGATATTCTTGAAGGCGTCGTCCGCCATCTGCGGCTTCTGTTCCGTGGCAGCCTGACCGCGTGCCCATCCCGTGGCCAACAAGCACACTGCCAGCGTCCCCACCGCGCAGCGGATCGCTCCCCCCGATCCGAATCTCATGTCGCCTCCCTCTTTTCGGTGCTCCCAGAGCACCCGTCGTCCCGCAAGCCGAACCGCCTCGGCTTTGTGGTCTTTGCTCCGGTCCTGCCGCAGCCGGATGCCTTACTCCAGGATAATTTTAGCTCTTCCGGCTCGACACTATACACTCCGCCGCCCTTCACACGCAATCCGCGCCCTCAGAATTAAACATGAGTGCGAGCCGAATTTCCGCGGGTTGGCGGCAAAATCTTGACCATCAAAGTGGTCGGGCATATGCTACGGCCGGTTATGCAGTGCGAGGACACAATGCGATTTGCACTTGGCATTTCTGAGGTGGGCTGGTAGCTCAAGGCCACTCTGGGCATCGAACGAGGAGAACGGCAATGCGAAATCGATGGAGCAGCACGATTGCAGCTTTGGCGGGAGCGCTCGCGCTTTCGTTGTTAGCGTCAGCCCAGACAGCCCAGCCGCAGCAAGCAACAGGAGAAAATTCCAAATGGATGTATAACGGCCGTAACAGAATCACAGGCTCGGGCGGTCCTGCGCCAGTTCACGATTTGACCGGAACCTGGGCTGGACCGCGCTCCGGGGCCGGCGTGCCGGATTTAAGGCGTGGGGAAAAGCCTTCGTTAACTCCCATGGGACAAGAGCTCTCCAGCGCAAATAAAAGCCTTGGCGATTACAGTCCCGCCGCAACGAACGATCCGTTTGTGCGAACCTGCGATCCTCTGGGGTTCCCACGCGCCGCCATCGACGAAATCCGGGGAGTTTCGTTTGCCAGAACGGCGGATCGCATCGTCGTGCTGTATCAATTTCAACAGGTCTGGCGGGAAATCTGGATGGATGGTCGAGAACTTCCCAAGAATGCCGGAACCGCGGAAAAAGGCGCGCCTGATCCCCGATATTTCGGATACTCGGTGGGCCATTGGGAAGGAGACAATACGCTCGTTGTGGATACCACCGGACTGGACGACAGAACCTGGATCGACCGTGATGGACATCCGCATACCGTGGGAGCGCATGTGCAGGAACGCTACACGCGCCCGGACCACAATAATTTGGAAGTGACGATTACATTCGATGATCCGAAGATTTATACCAAGCCCTTTTCGCTGGGAACGGTTTATTTCAAATGGATTCCCAACCAGATCTTCGATGAGAAGCTCTGCATACCTTCAGAGACAATCGAATATTTGAAATCCGTTGGCGATCCGGCCGGCAGCAGCGTATCCGCGAAATAGTGAAGGAACCAGCCGAATTCGGCCTGAGGACCGGCCGGCGGGCTTCGTTGACTGCGGCGATTGAGTCTTATATGGTGTGTCTCAGACCGATGACGGCGATCCAGCTTCCGAGGTGGCGCATGCGAAGTAAGTTAATTCCTTTGATTCTCGTAACACTTGTCCTGCTGATTTGCAGTCCGCTCTTCGCACATCACGGCGCAGCGGCTTACGATATGAGCAAGCCACTGGAGATGAAGGGCGCTGTGGTAACCAGATATCTGTGGGCGAATCCCCACACGCTCATTTTTTTCGACTTCAAGGATGACAAGGGCAACGCCACGCATTGGTCAGTGGAGCTCGGCAGTCCGTCGGCGGTTGCCCTGATGGGCTGGAACCGAACTTCGTTGAAGCCTGGCGACGTGATCACGGTTTACATGTTCCCGGCCAAAAATGGGAATCCGGTGGGGCGTATTAACAAGATCATTCTTGCCGATGGCACGCTGCTTCGCGATAGTCAAACTGGCGCAGACAGCGGCGGGCGCGCCGATAATGACGTCAGGTAGCCTTTCGATTCGCATTAATTAGATTATCGTCGGCAGATAAAAAAGGGACCGGATGGCATCCGGTCCCTTTTTCGTCTTCCAGCAGCGTTTCTGTTAGAAGAGCAGTTTCAAGCCGAACTGGATGTGGCGCGGGCCGCCCGAGCCGAGCACAGGGTTATTACCCTGCACATCGGCCGTAGCACAGGCGCAACCGAACTGGCTCGCCGCGCCCGGATCCAATCCGGAAGAGTTCGCGGCGGGAAGTGCAAAGTCGGCGCGATTGAACAGGTTGAAGAATTCCGCCCGGAATTGTGCCGAGTACCGCTCCTTAAACTTCCATTCCTTGCCGATTGACATATCCACGTTGTAGTAGTTCGGGGCGCGGAAACGGTTGCGGCCGACGTTGCCTACGGTTCCCAAAGCAGGTGGCGTCAGGAACCCGCCGCCCTGTGCGTAGCAGCCATAATTCGCGAGCGCGGCGTCGGCCAGCGCGATGAGTTGGGCGTTGCCAGCATACGGGGCTTCTGCAGCGCCTTGGCATGCTGCCGTGGCTGCGCTTCCCTTTAGCTGAGGAATGGATAGCGGACCGGCCTTGAATGCCGAGGTCGGCCCGCTGTAATTCCACGGCTGCAGGGCGGCGGAAATGGTCCCTACGAACTCCCCGGTTCCGATGATGTCATCCGTGACATCGGAATTAGTCCAGGGCAATCCGGTTTGCAAGGTTACGATGCCGCTCACCGACCAACCTTGGAGCATCTGCGCCGGAGACTTCATCCCCGGAATGAGGTACGTGGGCGAGAGCGTAAAGCGGTGCCGGATGTCGAAATCGCTGTTCCCATAGTTTAGACGCACGTTGTAGGCGTTGGTGGGATAGGGCTGCTGGTCCGTTGCATCGGCGGAGACCACGTCCAAGGCATGTGCAAAAGTGTAACCTGCAAGGAACGACAATCCATGGGAGACTCGTTCGTTGACGGTGACCTGCAGGGCATCGTAGTTGGAAAAATCCTGATTACCGAGTTGTACGACTTCGTTAAGGTAGGGGAATTTGCCGTAAAAGGGCGAACTCCCCGCCTCGTTGGCGGCTAGAGCATTATTGACTTTACTGTTGGTCGGTTTCGAACCAAGGACCCCGCACTGATCGTACGGTGTTGCGTGCGTCGCACTTGCAATGCAAAACGCGGCTGGGCTGACTCCGCCGGCCAGCGCGCTCCCGGCAAGCGCTGCGGGCAGCGCGGACGTTGCGTTGTCCCACCCGGAGCCAACGGGTGGCTGGTTGATATCTGTCCAGGTGGCTTCGTGAACGCCGTGAACGCCGACATAGGCCAAGTCAACGGTCAAGCTATTGGTGACGGCCCGCTGGACATCCAGGTTCCACTGTGCGGAATAAGGTTGACGGAAGTTAGGGTTCACCGCTTGGGTAGTGCAGGGCGTTGGCGTATAACCGGCGGGCAGACCGGCCTCACCAACGAAAGTGCACGTAGGTCCAGTATAGTTGGCGCCGTTAATCGCTACGGTGGCGTTTCCAGGGAATACCGGTCCCGCGGCGGTCCAAGTGAATTGGCCGCCCGTAAGGGCTAGCTGGAGGGGAGTGTGAAGGTTCACGTCCTGGCCGCTGGTATTCAAACCAATGCTGGGAACGCTCGCTCCGAAGGGGGACAGGCCGACGTACTGGCCCGCTACAACCGGATTTCTTAGAATGCTGGCTCCGGCGCGAACCACGGTCTTGCCGTTGCCTCGCACGTCCCAGGCGATGCCCAGCCGCGGCGAAAAATTTTTGTAATCGGCGTTATAAAAGGACGTCAGAGGCTCGCCCGGCCCTACCTGTTGAACAGCAAAAGTGGTCAACGGGTTGACATTGGGATTGAAGCTGCCTTCATAGTTATGGCGTTCCACTGGGGATCCGTTGTACTCCCAGCGCAGGCCCATGTTCAAAGTGACTCGTGTCGTTAGACGCCAATCGTCCTGAATGAAAGCTGCGTACCAGTGAGCGCGCGCAAACAGGTTAGGATCGCCCACGAGAATTGTCCCGCTTTTGGGACTGCCCTGAAGGAAGCTTTCCAAGTTCGAGAATTTGATCTGGCCGTTGGCTCGGTTGTAAGCGTTGTTGTCGTAAACAACGTCGACAAAATCAAAACCAAACTTGAAGGCATGCTTGCCACGGAGATACGAGACGCTATCCACGAAACTGGCATTGCCTTCCGGCCCGCGGACTCCGGTACGCCTGCCAGCGCCCAGATAGCCGGTGAAACCACCAAGATCGATCTCCGGTAAACCGCCATACAGTGGGTTCGTCACTCCAGTATTGAATCCGTAGCCGGTGGGCCAGGGATTCGACGGCAGCATGTTCACGTCTGCCGACAGAGTTTGCGCGTGAAGGTAGGAGTATCCCGCCCGCGCATCATTCACCCACGCTGAGCCGGGAGTCCAAGTCCAAGCTCCATTGAACATCTGTACATCGGATGGAACGTTCGCCTGCCATTGCGGCAGCAATTGCCCATTGGCGTAACCAACGTTCTGGTCTGACTTGGAGACAAAGTAAAAGCCACTTACATGATGGTGCGGGCCAAGGACATAGTCGCCCTTGATAAAACCATTATTGAGAGGGCCCGTTGTGATTAGACCTGGGACAAAGTTTCCGGCCGTATTCGTGTTGGTCGTGAAGGGTAGTAGATTCTCAAATGTAGAGGAGGCAGGCGTGACGGTACAGGTTGCGCTGTTTAGTCCCGCCAATTGTGCGCTCAGGGGGCTTATCTTAGCTGCTCCCAAATCCTTGCAGGCATCCACCATGCTGAACGCGCAATTGCCGGCGGCGAGCGTCGTGCATCCATTGTTACTTCCAGGGGGCGGCACAAAACTCGGCATGGCGACATCCGCCGGAATTGTGTCAACTGCGGGATTCTGCAGCGCAGTCCGCAAACCCTCGTAGCCCATAAACCAGAAGAGCTTGTCTTTGATGATCGGCCCTCCCGCCACAGCTCCGAACTGCTCCACGGTCGCGTCTGTGGCGGTGCCAGGAGTGAAAAAATTGTGAGCATCGGTCGCACTGGCGTCGCGACCGAAAGCGAAAGCCGCACCATGAATGCTATTGGTGCCCGACTTCACCCCAACGTTGACGACTGAGCCGTCGCGCCAGCCATATTCCGCCTTGTAGTTCTGCTGGGTGTTGAACTCCTGGATAGCATCGATGGGCACCAGCGAATTCGCATCCCCGGTGCGGTAGACGGCATTAAGAGTGGTTGTGCCGTTGCTGGGGCCAATCTGGGCAATACCCTCGACCAGCAAGAGGTCATTTCCTGTACGCCGCCCGTTCGTACTTGCGTTGCCGGCTCCGGCCCCTGGGCTCGTAATAACTCCTGGGCGCAACTGCAGCAAGCGCTCGAAATTCCGGCCATTCAGAGGCAGGGCGTTGATGGCAGCGTTGCTCACAGTGCCGCCTAAAGTCGAATCGGTGGTGTCGATTTCTGGGATTTCTCCGGTGACCGTAACGGTCTGGGTTTGCTCACCGGGCTGAACTGTCAAGTCTACGCGAATCGTTTGGCCAACCTCGAGAAGCACACCGCTGTGCTCCACATTCCGGAAGCCCTTGGCCTCGGCGCGGACCGTATAAGTGCCTGGAAGCAAGCTGGGAGCAACGTACTCCCCTGCATTATCGGTGGTAAGGGCTCGCGTGACGCCGCGCGCCACGTCGAGGACCGTTACTGTGGCCCCGACGATAGCGCCGCCAGTCTGATCGAATACTGCTCCCTGAATGACGCCTTGATTGGCCTGTGAGAATAGAGACACCGAAGCCACAAACACCGCCACGATTGTCACCAGCAATTGCAGAATCTTCTTTGTGCCGGTGCACACCCGTTCTCCGCGCGTAAAAAGGCTGGCACTCATAGAAACCGTCCTTTCTTGTCTTTGCTGAAACCTGTGAACTGTGGGCGCGTGATAACACACTCGGGTCTGCGCGTCAACCGAAAATCGAGGGCCTTCGGAAGCATATCTGCGTGCAATACGCCTTATTCCGCAGCCTTATCCCGCAAGAAGGAACGAGGAGGCTGCCGCTGAAGCAAACCTTAGAAGAGATCGGAATCAAAGGGACCTCTCTTGGGAGGTCCCTTTCTCGAAAAACAGAAAACTGCAACGCGACTAAGAGGTAACTTCAAGCCGAACTGTATGTGGCGTGGCCCACCCGAGCCGAGCATAGAGTGAGTTCCCGTCCCCTCCGGCCGCGTCGGGAGTGAAGTACGAACAACCGATGGGAATCGCGAAATTGGCCCGGTTGAGTAAATTGAAAACTCCTCCCGGAATTGTGCAGTCAAGCGTTCTTTGATCTTCCATTCCTTCCCTGACGAGAGAACTATTTGAGTTTGTCAGCAACCTTGGCAAGACCTGCAGCAGCACACGCTTCATCCTTATCGCTGCCAGGAGCGCCGCCAACCCCGATCGCGCCGATGGTGTCGTTCCCTGCCTTCACCGGCAGCCCGCCACCGACCATGAATGTATCGGGAATGATGCGCCCTGCGGACATGTTGGCCATCGCTTTTTCCATCTCGCTGGAAGGCCGTTTGTATGTGAGCGCGGTGTATGCCTTGCGGCGGCTCACCTCATAGTTCACTTCACTGCTTCCATCATCGCGCGCCGAGGCCTTCACCTGGCCATCCACGTCGAGGACATGCACGCTTATACGATAGTTATCGGCGCGGCACTTCTCCAGAGCACCGCGGACCATAGTGAGTGCCATGTCGGCCGAGATCGCCTTTTGGGTCAGCAGGCCCTGTTCTTGTGGAAGCATCGATAAAGAACTTGCTGCCAGCAAAAACCCAACGGCGGCGCTTCGAATCAAGAATTGCTTCATCATTTCAATCCTCCGGTCTGATTGATCCAGATATTTAGAGGTACGGATGTTACTCGCGCGCTTCATTTTCAGTCAAACCGCATTACAAGAGCGATAGGTCTGCAGCGCTTCCAACGCTCCTGTTTTCTTGTCGTTTGGCTTGTAAAGTGTGCGTTAAATTTCGGGCGCGGATTGCGTGTGAAGGGCGGCGGAGTGTATAGTGTCGAGCCGGAAGAGCTAAAATTATCCTGGAGTAAGGCATCCGGCTGCGGCAGGACCGGAGCAAAGACCACAAAGCCGAGGCGGTTCGGCTTGCGGGACGACGGGTGCTCTGGGAGCACCGAAAAGAGGGAGGCGACATGAGATTCGGATCGGGGGGAGCGATCCGCTGCGCGGTGGGGACGCTGGCAGTGTGCTTGTTGGCCACGGGATGGGCACGAGGCGGTCAGGCTGCCACGGAACAGAAGCCGCAGATGGCGGACGACGCCTTCAAGAATATCCAGGTGCTGCGGGGGATATCGGTGGACCAATTTTTGGGGACCATGGGTTTTTTTGCGGCCTCCTTGAGCTTGAACTGCACCGATTGCCACACGTCGGAAAGCGGAGGGAGTTGGGCGCGGTATGCCGACGACACGCCGTTGAAGAATACGGCGCGGCGGATGGTGGTGATGGTGAACGCGATTAACAAGGCGGATTTTGGCGGGGAACGCAAGGTGACCTGCTACACCTGCCATCGGGGGAGCCAGCGGCCGGAGATCACGCCGAGTTTGGCCGAGCAATACGGCACGCCGGCGCCGGAAGATCCGGATCGGGTGGAGATTCTGAATCCGAATGGGGCCAACCAGCCGAGCGCGGATCAGATTCTGGATAAGTACTTGCAGGCGCTGGGCGGGGCGGCGCAAGTGGCCAAGCTGACGAGCTTTGTGGCCAAGGGGACGTACACGGGATTCGATACCGATTTTGCGAAAGTGCCGGTGGATGTGTATGCCAAGGCGCCGGGGCTGCGCACCACGGTGGTGCACACGCTGGCCGGAGACAACACCACGACTTATGACGGAAAGGAAGCCTGGGTGGCGGCGGTGGATAAGCCGGTGCCGCTGATGCCGTTGACGGGCGGCGATCTGGAAGGGGCGCGGGTGGATGCGGGGCTATGGTTTCCGGCGCAAATCAAGCAGGAGTTCACCAACTGGAAGAGCGGATTTCCGGCCATCACCATCAACGACAAGCCGGTGACGGTGATCGAGGGCAGCACGTCGGGAGGGTCCTCGATCAAGCTGTACTTTGACAAGGAAAGCGGGCTTTTGGTGCGGCAGGTGCGCTACAACAATACGATCATCGGGCTGACGCCCACGCACGTGGAGTACTCCGATTACCGGGTGGTGAACGGAGTGAAGGTGCCGTTCCACTACACGGTGACCTGGGTGGACGGGCAATCCACCACGGACCTGAGTACGGTGCAGGCCAATGCGCCCATCGACGCAGCGCGCTTCAACAAACCCGCTCCCGCCGTCCCCAAACCCACCACCGCCTCACGGTAAATTCGGGACTAAAATCAAAAGGGGCCGTTTCAATGAAACGGCCCCTTTTTGATTTCTGGAGTGGGGTAACTTAATCCCCCTCTACTTCCCGCGGCCTTTGTATCCAGTCGGTTCGGTGCGGATGCGATAGACTACCCCGCGTCCCACGACATACAAATAGTGCTTATCGGGGCCCGCGAAGCCACAATTCTGTGGCGGCATGTCGTATGGTGCTTCAATGTCGCCCAGGTGCTCGCCTTTGGAATTGAATACCTGAACTCCAGCAGGCGTCGTGGAGTAGAGATGGCTTTGGCTATCGATGCACAATCCGTCCGCCCCGCTCACGAATCCGTGGTCAGTCTCCTGCTTGAGGGTATATTTACCAAACTCCTTGCGGTTCTTCAGGCTTCCATCGGACTGCACGTTGTAGGTCAGCAGATAAGCGCCATCCCAGTCATTGACGTAGAGAATTTTCTCGTCTGGGCTGAGCGTGATGCCGTTCGGCCGATTGACATCGTCGGCCACACGCGTGACCTTTTTGCTGTTTGGGGCTATGTAATACACCGCCTGCGGCAAGTCACCCTCTTTTTTCTTCGCGCCCACCTGATAGCAGTCCGTGAAATAGATGCCACCCTTTTTGTCGACCACCAGATCGTTGGGCCGGATATACGCTTTGCCCTCAAAGCTATCCGTCAGCGTCTCGGCCTGGTCCTTGGGATAAATCAGGCTGACTTTCTTGCTGTATTGCGCCCCAAACACACGGCCCTTCGAGTCCAACGCCAAGCCCGCAGCCTGCTCGGAGTTATCCACCAGCACGGTTACATTTCCATTCACGTCGACTTTGGCCAGTCCGCCATTGGCCGTTATGAGCAGGCTCCCGTCGGGCATACCGACTCCGCCGTCCGAGCCTCGCAATCCATTCTTCACAATTTCGATTTTCGTTCCCGCCTTGACTACTCCCGGAATATCGGGCGTTACCTTATTTGTATCAACCACAGTCTCGCGTTGCTGTCCACCTTCTCCTCCGCCTTCGCCTCGGCCTTGTCCCCGTCCCTGACCTCGGCCCTGCCCGGCGCCTCCCCCGTCTTGGGCAAACACTATCGCGGAAGAAAACAGCAAAGCCATCACCACAAAAATCGCCTTCAATTTCATGCCTTCTCCTCCCTGCTCCTCTTATTTGTCCACACCAGAACATTCGAAACGGATTTGCGCCGCTCCGAGGGACGAAAGAGTAGAGTTAAAAAGTAATTGGTTGACCCTTGTCAATTCAGTGGCCGTCGCTATCGGCTAGCGCGGGTCACTTCCTTTTTGTCGCCGCCAACCGGCCGTGAAGCCGTGTACGCCACAATAGCCACCATCTCGTCGGTAGTCAATTTGGCAACAACCGGCTTCATCAATTCCGTCCAAACGCCGTGCCGGTTGCCCTGCTGCATGTCATAAAGCTGGCGAACGAGATAGCTCGGCGAGCGGCCCGCGATTCCCGGCACCGGTCCCAGCCCCTGCAGATCTGCGCCATGGCAGGTCCCGCAAGCAATTGTCTTCCCGCCGCCACCTGTGGTGACCAGCGCCTCGCCTCGCTTTACGCTCCCGGGAGGTACATAGGCAGTGAAGCCGGAGTGCGAATCGCGCAGCAATTCAGTGGCCTCGGTATTTTCCGGCACTTCAATGATGCGCTTCGCGATGGGCTCTTTCTCATTGCCCTCGACTTTCAGGAACATGCCGCCCGCGATGCGCGTCTTCGGCACGGTGTTCGTTTCGACCACGTGGATCCACGGCGTCCACTTCATGGAACCGAAATATTCCGCGGCCGCCTTGATCTCATCGTCACTCATGGCTTTGGCGAAATTGATCATCAGGTTCGTATTGCCTTTTCTCGCATCGGAGCTCTTTCGCGCGCCGTTCTTGAAATCGTGCATCGTCTGGATGAAATAGTCATCCGGCAGTCCCGCCACGCCCGCGTTTTCCGGACGTCCCTTCCCGTTGGGGTAATGGCACAGGCTGCACGCAAAAACCATCGCTTCTTTGCGCCCATGCGCCACAATCGGCGGCATCGACGGATGGTCGTTCGGATACCAGTCTGCCGGACCCGCATTATCGCGAATCTGCGTCAACGTGAACGACAGCGTGCTGCCGGGCACATGTCTCTGCGTGCCGTCGTCCTTGACCGGCGCCGCGGCCGGAGGTGCGGTCGTTTGTACGTCAGGAGGAGCCGTGAATCCGAAAGCCCACGGCGGAGGTGGCTCGGTCGCAGCAATGAGCACACCCATGGTAACGACGCAGGCAAAACCCAGAGCCAGACCCAAGTTCCTAAGTCCGCGGGAAATTCTCATAGATCGCCTCCGGATCGTTCAATACACGGCAGCAGAGCAAAGCTGCTGCTGACCGTTGTTGCCGCACATGCTAGCACGTCTGGGATTCGCGCGTCACCTAAGGAAGGGAAAATCAACTAGCGCGGCTGAGGCCAGGCGATTCGGCCTCCGCATTGGGCACTTGCGGCACTTGTGTCGCCCGAATGATCACGCTGTCCAGCGAAGCGAAGGAGACCTGCCCAGGTTCCGGATTCCTTAGCTCGGAATCATTGCCACGGGCAGGTCCGCTCTTCACAACTTGTCTGCGCGTGAAGCGAACTCACGCCCGTGCTAAAACAGCAGCT
>CAVXIM010000003.1:0-26769 GCA_963761945.1 uncultured Acidobacteriota bacterium
ACACGGATTCATTGCCGCCACCAGCGTAAAACGGGCCGGGAAAGTCAGGGAAAGCGCAGCGCGCGCGATGGTCACCGCGCCCTCTTCGAGCGGCTGCCGCAAAACTTCCAGGACGTTCCGCTGAAATTCCGGTAATTCGTCGAGAAATCGACTCCATTGTGGCCCAGGGTAACCTCGCCGGGACGCGGAATCGCGCCGCCGCCAATCAATCCGGCGTCGCTGATGGTATGGTGCGGCGAACGGAAGGGCCGCGTGCCTACCAGTCCTCGCGCATCCTCCAGTAAGCCCGCCACACTGTGGATTCGCGTCGTCTCGATGGCCTCCTCGAGCGACATCGGCGGCAGGATCGTGGGGATGCGCTTGGCCAGCATCGTTTTGCCCGCCCCCGGCGGGCCTAAGAAGAATATGTTGTGGCTCCCGGCGCAGGCCACTTCCAACGCTCGCTTCGCGCCCTGCTGTCCGCGGACGTCCCGCAGATCCAGCGGATACTGCGCCGCTTCGGCCAGCAATCCGCGTGCATCGAGCTGCAGCGGCTTGAAGGATTCGGGCGCGTTCACCAGATCGACGGCTTGAGGCAAGGAACGAATCGCATAAACTTCGATGCCTTCCACGACGGCCGCCTCCCGCGCATTCGCTTCCGGCACGACCACGCTCCGGATGCCCTGTTCGCGCGCGCAGAGCGCGGCCGAAAGCGTCCCCCGCACAGACCGCACGCTGCCGTCGAGCGAGAGTTCGCCGAGAAAGAGCTGGCCGTTCAGCGGCTTGCCGAAAAACGTGCCCTGGCACCCCAGAATCCCCAGCGCCATGGGCAGATCGAAGCCGGAGCCTTCCTTGCGAATGTCTGCAGGCGCCAGATTGATGGTCACGCTCTGCGGGTTGGGAAAATCAAACCCGCAGTTCTTTACCGCGGCCTTGATTCTTTCACGGCTTTCTTTAACCGCGGCGTCGGGAAGCCCCACCACATTAAAGTCGCCCATCCGCCCCGAACCGATATCGACTTCCACTTCAACCACGTAGGCGTCGATGCCGAAGACAGCCGCGCTGAGGGCCTTGAAGAGCATACGAGGGAGGTCTGACTCCGGCGCAAGGTTAAACCAACTGCATAGGACGCGCCAGAGCCGTTTTGCCGCCGGGCCTTTTCGCCCAATCAGTTACTTCTTGCCTCTTGAGGTGCATCTTCGGCCTCTTCTCTTTACACCAGCCCATCCCCCGCCCATATTGAAAAGACGAACCAGGTCCCGTTCGGGGCGGTTAATCTAATTTGGAAAGAGGCTCGCCAAAATGATGCCTGCGCTGATTGTCGTCGCCGTCCTCGCGATATTGATCGTGTTTCTCTACAACGGATTGATCCGGCTCCGCGTGCAATGTGATAACGCCTGGGCGGACATCGATGTTCAGCTCAAGCGCCGTTACGATCTCATCCCCAACCTGGTGGAAACCGTAAAGGGATATGCCGCGCACGAACGCGGCACGTTCGAAGCCGTCACCATGGCGCGCAATCAGGCCATGTCCGCCCAAGGCCCGGCTGCCAAAGGGCAAGCGGAAGGCATGCTGACGGGCGCCTTGCGCCAACTCTTCGCGCTTTCGGAAGCTTACCCTCAGCTTCGCGCCGCGGAAAATTTCGGCCAGCTTCAGGCTACGCTCAACCAGATTGAAGACACGCTGCAAAACGCGCGCCGCTATTACAACGCCGCCGTCCGCGACTTCAATACGCGCGTCGAACAATTCCCTTCCAACATGGTTGCGGGAATGGGCAATTTCAAACCCCGCGAATTCTTCGAAATCTCGGCTCCGGCCGAGCGCGAGGTTCCGCACGTCAGCTTCAGCACGATGCCGACGGCCTGAACCGCGCCCCATGCGTTCTGCTCGTATCCGGTGCCTCGGAATGCCTCGGCAAAACGGGCTGCCCCGCTGCGTTTCGCGGCGCTTTTTCCGGGGCGCGCTCCTTGGTCTGGCTTTCGTTTTCGCGGCGCTGTGTGCTGGCCCTGCTTCCGCGGGCACTGTGCGTATCCGTGATTTCCACGCCGAACTCGTCGTGCTTCCGGATTCTTCGCTCGATGTCACCGAAACCATTCGTGTAGACTTCACCGGCGCCCGCAACGGAATTTATCGCACCATTCCCGTGGAATACGCCGGGCCCGGCGGCTTTAACTATTCGCTCTTCCTCACGGAAATCAGCGCCACAGAGGCCGGCGAAGCTCCCCTTCGAATCGAAAGGCAGCGCCGAGGTGGAAATCTCCAACTACAAATATTTGTCCCCGCCGCGGAGGATACTTCGCGAAATATTGCCCTTCACTATCGCGTACGAGACGGCTTGCGCTTCTTTGAGGATCACGACGAACTCTATTGGAACGTGATCGGCACTGGCTGGGATGTCCCCATCGAATCCGCAAGCGCTCATATCATCTTGCCCGGAGGAGTGACGGGGCTGCGCGCCGCCAATTACACGGGCTTTTTGGGTTCCCGTTCGCAGGACGTGCGCGTGGATATCCTCGGCCCCAACATAGATATCCAAACGCAGCGCCCGCTGGCCTTTCATGAAGGTCTAACCATCGTTGCCGGATGGGACAAAGGATTCGTGCATGAGCCGGGCGGCTCCGAGAAAGTGGCGCAATTTCTGGACAGCAATTGGCCGTTGCTCGTCCCCATCGGCGTATTTTTTCTAATGCTGGGCCTGTGGTACTCGCGCGGCCGCGATCCGCGAGTAGGCGCGATTGCCGTGCAGTATGAACCGCCCGCCGGCCTCTCTCCCGGAGAAGCAGGCGCGTTGGTCGACGATCAGGCGGGGATTCGTGACATTACCGCAACGCTAGTCGATCTTGCCGTGCGCGGATTCATCGTGATCGAAGAGAAGGAAGTCTCGCACCTGATGGGCTTGTATGCGAATACGGAGTACGTGTTTCACCTCAATAAAAAGCCCGCGGAATGGTCCGGCGCGAAATCCCATGAACTGCTCCTGCTCCACGGAATCTTCGGCGCGCCCGTGCTGGGCATGCTCGAAGAAGTCGCGCTCTCCGAACTGCAAAATCGCTTCTACAAAAATCTGCCGGGAATTCGCAGGGCGATTTTTGAATCGCTCGTGCAGCGTGGCTATTTCGCCCATCGGCCGGACATCGTTCGCCAGGTATATTTACTCGTCGCCGGCGTCACGGGAGCTGTACTTTACCTCTTGGGCCAATACCTTGTGCAGCACACGGGCATGCAGCCCCAGACTTCTTCCGTCGCCGCGATTCTTACGGGTCTGGCGATTGGCGGGTTCGGATGGTTCATGCCTACGCGAACCGTGGATGGAGTCCGCGCGCTTCACGATACCCTCGGCTTCGAGAATTTCCTCAGCCACGTCGAAGCCCCTCACCTGGCCAGCTCGCCCCAGTCTCCCGCGAATTTCGAGAAGTACCTCCCCTTTGCCATGGCGCTCGGCGTGGAGAAAAAATGGGTGGGCGCGTTCGACGGCATGCTGAAACAGCCGTCCTGGTATCAAACTACCGGCACCGCGGTCTTTCACCCGGTGGGCTTCGTGTACAGCCTGGATCAAATGGCCGCGCGTACCGGACAGGTCATGGCTTCCGCGCCCAGAAGCTCAGGCAATTCCGCAACCTCGGGCTTTGGCGGCCTGGCCGGAGTCGGCGGCGGCTTCGGCGGCGGTGGTGGCGGCGGCTTCTAATGCCTGGACTGAGTTTTGTGGCAACCCACCTTTTAGGGGGTCGCCGCTTTAGCCGCGACATTAGCCCATCGAACTCAGAGTGGCTTTAGGCACTGAAGAAAAACTTGTGCAATTGCTACAACGATTCGAGGAGTCCCTATTGTCGCGTAGCCAGTTCCTCGATCCGCCGCGCCACCCGCTGGCCACCGAGTTCCTGGAAGCTCACCCGCACATGGTCCCCGGGCCTGATTCCGATGATCGGAAAGTCCACCGCCAGATCTTCCACCGCGTCCTCCACACGCAGTTTCATATGGCCTTCGCCAACGCCGATGACGTTGCCTTCGATGACGCGCAGCTCGCCGCGCCGCATCCCGTCTCTTCGCAGCCTATGGAGCCAGCCCGCCTCGCGCCATGATTCTTCATGCAAGTGGGTGCCCCAGCAGGCCATCACCGCGGCGCGGTTGATGTATCCGACCATCTTCTCTGGATTCTTGCGATCTACCACCGGCAATCGCCCGACGTTATTCACCAGCATTTTCGTCAGCGCGTCAAAGGCGCTTTCATCAGGATAAGCCACGATCAGCGACCGCGAACCAACCTCGATTACCGGCAGATCTCCCGCCGGATTCTCCTCCAGCCCGCGAAGAATATCGCCTTGGGTGACAATGCCCACGAGCTTCCCATCCGGATTAACAATCGGCAGCGCGCGGTGCCGCACCAGGCGTGGATCGGAAGCCATGCGGTCGGCGACGCTGCGCACGGTCTCCTGCGGGCCCACCGTGACCACGCCCTCCGCCATAATCTCGCCCACCTTCACCTGCTTCATGACGTTCGTTTCGTACTCCGAATGTGTCTCCAGGCCGCGGCGCGCCAGCTTTTCCGTCATGATGGAGTTCGGCAAGAAACGGATGGCAATGGCGTCTGCGATCACGCACACCAGCATCAAGGGCAGCACGGAGTTGTAGTCTCGCGTCAGTTCAAACGCGAATACGATGAACGCAAACGTCGCTCGCGATGCCGCTCCGAACACCGCCCCCATCGCCACTAACGCAAACGCGCCCGGTGCGAGATTCGCGCCCGGTACGATGCGGTCGATTCCCAATGCAAAGACTCCGCCAAGCGCCGCGCTGCCCATGAACATAGGGGCCAGTAATCCGCCCGATGTGCCCGATCCCAGAGAAATCACCAGCGCCAGTGACTTGAAAACAGCGATCAGAAGCAGCAGCTTCCAGGCCAGATTGTTATTGAGGATATCGGATATGGTGTCGTAACCGACGCCAAGGACTCGCGGAACGAAGTAGCCAATGATACCCAGCCCCAGCGCGCCGATCGCCGGATGCCAGAATTCATCGACCGGCAAACGGTCAAATTGATCTTCCACGAGGTAAAGCAGTTTGGTGAAACCCACCGCCGCAAAGCCGCAGACCACGCCCAGCAGCAAGTAATATGGCAGGCCGGCGGGAATATCGAAGTCGGTGGGCAGCATGTGGAACATGGCACCCCGCCCGAGCAGCAGCAGGTGCATGCTGGTCGCCAGCGTGGTCGAAATTACCAGCGGGATGAATGATCGCGCCCGAAACTCGAAAAGGAGCAGCTCGATCGCCAGGATGACGCCGGCAATGGGCGTATTGAACGTCGCGGCCATGCCCGCTCCCGCGCCGCAGGCCAGCAACACTTTGCGCTCCACCGCCGTAGTCGATAGCAATTGCCCCACCAGCGAACCAAACGCCCCGCCCGTCTGAATGATGGGCCCTTCGGCTCCAAACGGTCCGCCAGTGCCAATCGCGATGGCCGCCGAAAGAGGTTTCAGAATTGCAACTTTCGCCTCGATGCGGCTGTTGGATTTCAGCACCGCCTCCATCGCCTCGGGAATCCCGTGGCCTTTGATCTTGTCCGAACCGTATTTGGCCATCACACCGACAATAAGCCCGCCCACTACGGGAATCACGATCACCCAAGGCCCAAGGCGATTGCCTTCGGGGCTGCGGAAATGGAAGGACCATTCGTGGTAGAACGCCACGTTGGTGAAGAGACCAATCAGGTTGTACAAGATGAACGCGATCAAGCCTGCAATGAATCCGATAACTGCCGCCGCCAGAGATACGAAGCCAAGCCGGTAGCCCGGCGTGGTGGGCTGCAGCGCCATTGCGCCCGCGCGTGAAGCGAGTGCGTCACCATCAGCCAAGTAACGTTCTCCTTTTCATTCTGATTCAATCTGCGATCTGGGACTCACCTACGTGGTGAACATTCAAGCGGTGGGGGATTGTTTCTGCCGTTTTCCGGCTCCTCCCTCATACACTCTTTGCCGCCGCCCCACGCCCGGATCGTGCGAAGCGGCGGTGAGCACTGCCTGCAAGGCGCGCGTAAGTTCGGGTCCGCTCACTCGCAGCTCAGCGATGCGGTGCCGCACCAGCCGGCTCAGCAGCTTTTCTCCCCGTGGAGTTACGTAAACGTTCACCTGGCGGCGGTCCCGGCTGGAACGTTCGCGACGAAAGAGTCCGCGTTTTTCCATGCGGTCCACCAGCTCAACGGCGCTGTGGTGCTGGATTTGCAGCCGTTCGGCCAGACTGCGAATGGTGGGTTCCTGGTCCGGAGGTAATCCGCGCAGCGCCAGCAGGCCCATGTACTGCTGAGGCTCCAGCCCCACGGAACGGGCCGCCTTTTCACTATTGTTCAGATATCGCCGGATCAGAAAGCGGAATTGCGCCAGGGCTCGGTATTCAGCGGTGTTGCTGGAGTGTCTCATGAACCAGATTATATCGTATAGCGATAGGGTCGTACTCAAAAAATAGCCTTTTGTTCATGGATGATAAATTTGTAGATCGAGTGCTCCCCGGTATCCGGCGCGCAAGCGCCGACAAATAAATATGTCGTCGCGAAGACCTCAGGTTTCCTGAAGGCGATCCGGCAGGGCGAAGAAAAACGTCAAAACACTTTCTCGGAATCGACCAGAATGGTGACCGGACCGTCATTTTCCAGTTCGACCACCATATGCGCCTGGAAGACGCCCGTTTGCACTGGAAGGCCCAAAGATTTAAGGCGGAGGACGTACTCTTCATAAATCCGATTGGCCTCGGCGGGTGGCGCCGCGCGTTCGAATCCCGGCCGACGGCCCCGGCTCACGTCGCCATAAAGCGTGAACTGCGAGACCACCAGAGCCGCCCCGCCGCTTTCCAGCAAGGAAACATTCATCTTTCCATCAGCGTCATCAAAAATTCTCATCTTCGCCGTCTTTTCCGCCAGATATTGTGCCGCCTCGTTCAAATCGCCCTTGCCGATTCCCAGCAAAACCACGACTCCGCCGCCAATCTCGCCCACGACGCGCCCATCCACGCTTACGCGCGCACGCCGCACTCGCTGAATAACAGCTCTCATCTGTTTCCCGTGATCTTCACAGGTGACCCTTAATGTCCCATCTTGCTGGGCGAAGCGAAGAATCCCTCTTCGATTTTTCGCGCAACGCTCACTTACGCTTCGGCGATTGTCTTCGAATGGAACGCGGCTTTCGCGGCGCCCGCTGGCATCGTGGACAGAAATAACTGCTTCGTCCCGCGACGATTGCCCGCCTGATTTTCGTCCCACAACGAAAACACGGCTTCCCCTCCCGCCCATAAGCGCGATGTCTCTGCTGGTATTCTCCCGGCTGGCCCTCCGCATCCACAAAATTGGAAATCGAAGACCCGCGGTCCTCGATCGCGCGCAGCAGCACGCGCCGAATCGCCTGTCGAAGCCGCCCGAGTTCGGCGGAGTTCAGCCCCGCCGCCAGCCGCGCCGGGTGAATGCGCGCCTGCCATAAACTTTCGTCGGCATAAATATTTCCGATTCCTCGAAAGACGCTTTGGTCGAGCAGCAGCGCCTTGATTCGCGCCCTCCGGCCTGCCAGGCGCTTGTCGAAGTCGCTCGCGGAGACCTCCAGCGGCTCCATGCCGAGGCTCTCGCGGAAAGCATCGAAACCCTCACACGGAACAAGCCGCATCTGCCCAAACCGGCGAATATCGGTGTAGCGCAATTCGCGTCCATCTTCGAGCTCGAAAAATACGTGCGTGTGCGGCGCAACCGGATCTTCGGGCCGGCGCACGCCAAGCCAGCCGGTCATGCCCAGGTGGACGATTAAATCGATCTGCCGCTCCGGGTTTTTCGCCGTGGGGCCCGCGCTGAGCTCCAGGCGAATGAACTTACCCATCCGGTCAACGGCTTCGATGCGTCGTCCGGGAAGCAGTTCGCCCAGCGCTGCGGGGTCTTCTATGAAATCGGTTTTCCCCAACCGCACCGAGGTAATCGTGTGCCCGGGCAGCACAGTTCGCAGCCCGCGGACGATGGTTTCGACTTCGGGCAACTCAGGCATATTGGTACGGATGGAAAATTCTACGGGAGTGGCAGCCCCGGAGAAGCGACAATGCCGGCCATACGCAGGATTTCCTGGTACTCTTCGTCGCTTACCGGCGAAATGATCAGCCGAACGTTCTTCAAGAATTTCATCTTCCGCAGCAACGGATTGCCGCGAAGCTCCGCAAGCGTGACTTGTCTCGGCAAACGCTCGAGCGCGCGCAAATCCGCCACCAGGCTTTTCCCTTCCGGATCGTGCGGATCGGGATAAGGATCGCGCGTCACTTCCGCCAGTGCGTAGAGCGACCGTTCGGGGGCGGCATGATAGCAAAGCACGCGATCGCCCCGCCGTACCTGCTTGAGCTGCCTCAAGGCATCCGGCCGCGAACCCGCCCCGCGCCACATTTCTTTACCCTTAACAAACAAAGTATCCCAATGGTAGTTATGCGGATCGACGCTGAACAACCAATGGTTGCGTTTTGATTCCGGGCGGCTGGTGTGGACAGTAGAGCTGGTCAAGGGTCTGGATCGTTCCCTATTGTTTCAAATTTGAAGGCTACTCAGTATGTGGATCAGCTTTCGCAGCTTAAATTCATGTAAATAAGGGCAGCACTATACACGCGACTATCGCGGTACGGGAGCAAAAAGTGATTTCGTAGTATGGTTTTTTGTACAGCGGCACGCCCCGGAAGGTTCGACGAGCCCCTTAGAATATACCTTAATCATTTAGTTTCTGTTACATACGGACCCAATCCCGCGATCCCACTCGTGACAGCCTTTCGCCCGAGCGGAAGCGCTTGGCGGTGTCAGTGCCCGGAAGACTTCTCCGAGGTTACCGGTGACGGGGCAGATTCAGAAGCGTTGGCGGCATGCCGGGCGCGGGACGCCAGCAGTTTATCGACATCGACGGCGGAGAGCACAGTCTGCTTGCCCAAAAGTTGGGTGACAAGTGAAACCTGGGCGAAGTGCTCGACTGTCTCCATCCGGAAAAAGGCGGTCAGCAGGTCAGGTCCGTAGGTCACCGCTCCATGATTGGCCAGGAGCATAGCGTCATAGTTTCGCAGCAGCGGCTCGATCGAATCGCACAACTCCGTCGTCCCCGGCGTCCCGTAAGGCGCCAAAGGAACGCAGCCGAGGGAGAAGACAGCTTCGCTTAGAATGGCCTTGTCGAGCGGCACGCCGGCGGCCGCAAAGCCGGTCGCAATCGGCGGGTGGGCATGGCAAATGGCGTGAATGTCGGGCCGAACACGGTAGATCAACAGATGCATGGCGATTTCTGTGGACGGCGGCCGAGCCCCGGAAAGACGCCGTCCCTCCAGGTCGGTGACCACCAGATCGTCGGGCGTCATCATCCCTTTGCTCAGGCAAGTCGGCGTGGTGAGCACGCGTGAGCCCTCGAGGCGCACGGAGATATTGCCGTCCGTCGCAGGCGCGAAATGGCGTGCGTGAATCCAACGGCCAGCGGTGCAAATTTCTCGCCGGTGCGTGTCCTCGGTCTTGGCGTTGCCGGGAATGATGGCTTCAGGAAGCATCGATTGAGTCTAGGCGTAAATCCCGCGGAGTTTGAGCACAAAAGCGACACGATCGATGGCCAGCATATAAGCGGCGATGCGATTATTTACGCCATTGGTCTCGGAGTAGCGTACCACTTCGTCGAAGCTGTGCTCCATAACATCTTTCAGCCGTTCATTGACAGTGCTTTCGCGCCAGAAAAAGCCTTCCCGGTCCTGCACCCATTCGAAATAGCTCACCGTAACGCCGCCTGCGTTGGCCAGGATATCCGGGATGACGAATATTCCCTTCGCGTCCAGGGCCTCGTCCGCGTAAGCGGTGGTAGGGCCATTGGCGCCTTCGCAAAGGATGCGGGCCTGGATCCGGTGCGCGTTCTCGCTCGTGATCTGATTCTCGATAGCGGCCGGCACAAGGATATCGCAGGGCTGAAAAAGCACCTCTTGCGCGGACATCCGCGCGCCGCCTCCGGGAAAATCCGGCAGCAGCTTCCTTTGTTGCACAACCCAATCTTCCACCGCCGGAAGATCGAACCCCTTCTCGTTATAGAGCGCGCCGTGAATATCGGCGATGCCAACGATTTTGTAGCCCGCCGCGTGCATCAGGGAAGCTGCCGCTGATCCGACGTTGCCGAAGCCCTGCACGATGACGCGGGCATCGCCGCGTCGCCTGCCGAGCTTGGCGAGGGCCTTGTCGCATACGATGAGCAGCCCACGCCCGGTGGCCGAGTGGCGCCCCTGCGATCCGCCCATCTCCACCGGCTTTCCGGTGACCACTGCCGTGGTGGTGCGCCGGGCATGCATGGAATAAGTGTCCATCATCCAGGCCATCACTTGCTCGTTGGTGCCCAGGTCTGGTGCGGGCACGTCACGTTCGGGGCCAAACCATTCCACCAGTTCCGCTGTGTAACGCCGCGTGATGCGTTCGAGTTCGCCGCGAGAAAGTTTGGCCGGATCGCAGATGATGCCGCCTTTGGCCCCGCCAAAGGGAATATTCACCACCGCGCATTTCCATGTCATCTCGCTGGCAAGCGCGCGGATTTCGTCTAATGTGACGGTCGGTGCAAAGCGCACGCCGCCTTTACAGGGCCCGCGCACCAGCGAATGATGGACGCGATAACCTATGAAGACCTCCAGGCGCGCATTATCGAGCGTGACCGGGATGTAGACGGTGATCTCCTTGTTGGGATAGCGCATGAAGCGGTAAACGCCCTCTTCGAGGCCCAGCTTCCGGGCGGCCACTTCAAAGCGCGCTTCCGCCGAAGCGTAGACATTCATTTCGTCGTGAGGCGACAGAGTTGGTGTGGACATTCCGGCTCCCTCCTGAATGATGCGTGAGGCGCCTTCACGAGATTCGCTCCAGAAGAAAGATTTTTGACGCGTGGGAGGAGACCATGCGCCTCGGTGCCCGCGCGCGGAGAAAGCGCAGTATACGGAGACGCGTGCCGGCAGCGCAAGATGAGAGCATTAGGTTGTCCCCTTACATTTTCAATGATTGAGCAAGGATGCAGGCCATCCTGCACGTTACAGACTTGGTGGACTGCAAGTCTCGCCAGATCTTCGCGATATCTTGACTCGTCCCCGTGTTTTCCGCGATGACGATCGCCGGAGAGTGGAAAGAGCCCTGCCGTACTGAGTACGGCAGGGCTCTTCGGTGGCGTGCGAGTTTCTCTTAAGAAACTCGGGTGTCTAGGTCGGCCTATTTCCCGCCGGCCTTGATGACCAAACCGATTCCGATGCGGATTTGGCTCTTGGCCCAAGCGGTCGTCGTGGTGGGCAACCCGCTAACAGGATCGACCGAGACCGAACTCTCGCGCACCGGCGTCCAATCGAACTGCGGAACGCGCAGCGCCAGCCGGTCAGAGATGTTGACGTCGATACCGCCGCCAATGCCCATTCCCAGGCCAGTGGAGGACACGCCCGGAATGCTCACGCTCGCTCCGCTAACGGGATCCGTAATCGAAAAGCTGCCCACGCCTTCCTTGACGCCTCCGAACATGGAATGTACGAAAGGCGTGAACCTGGGCCCGCGGAACACAAGGCGCGGACCAAACAGGAATTGGTAGGAGTTCATTGGGACGAGACCGGCAACGGTCTTGTATTGGCCGCCGAAATCAGCCACGATGAGCCAGATGGTGAGTCAGGTTGCCGTTGGCGGACGTTTGCCAGCCAAAGAAATTGATTCCGCGGCGATATCGGCAACCCCGTCGTCGGATCGACCGCCGGCAACCCGGTCGTCGGATCGAAAGACGTTCCGGACATGCTGGCGATGGAGAAACCGCCGAATACCTCCGCCTTCGGATAGATTCACCTCTTGAGCAAAGCTCGGAATCGAGAGGAATAACCCGGCTGCCAGCAACCCGATAGCCTGCAGAGAGATCAATCGTCGCATTTGTTTTCTTTCTCCTCTGAGAGTTTTGTGCTGCCCGAATAAGCGGGGATCGGTTTTCCTACGCACCCGCTTCGTCAATGCGAACCGCCGTACTCACAGTGTATTTGCGCAAGGCGGGCGACTGAAGTGAATTACGGGTGCCATGTCGCAGTCCGGCTATTAACTACATCAAGGCAGGCAGTACTACTGCTGAGCCGCCCCGCTGCGGGCGAGTTCGGCATTATTTCCGTACGAATTTCTCGATTAAAAGCGAGGCCAGGCGGCTGGAATTGTGACGCACCACGCCGTGCACTTCCAGAAGATTATCAGAGACGCACTCCAGGCCCATGCGTTGCAGTTCCGAATGATCGATGAGGACCGGCTCGGCGCCCTGCGACCTGTATCGCCGCAGAACTTCGGGAGCGAGCGGCCGATTATTGAGGACGATGCAATCGATGATCTTTCTGCCCGTGTGTTGGTGAATGGCGCGGACGTGGTCCCCAAGTGTGTAACCGAGCGTTTCGCCGGGCTGGGTCATCAAGTTGGCAATGTAGACGCGTGTCGCGCGGGACTTTTCGATGGCCTCGGCGACGCCCGAAACGAGCAGATTGGGAATGATGCTGGTAAAAAGCGATCCTGGGCCCAGCAGGATCAAGTCGGCCGCGGCGATTGCTTCCAAAACTTCAGCCGGTGGCTTCACTTTTCGGGGCACCAAACGCACCCGGCGAATGGGAATTCGCGTGGCGCCAATGCGTGTCTCGCCCGCGATCACCTTGCCATTTTCGAGTGCGGCTTCGAGGGAAACGAGCTGATTCGTCGAAGGAAAGATCCTGCCGCGAATGGCCAGAACTTCGCTGCTGACGCGCACCGCGCGCGTGAAATCCCCGGTGACATTACACAGTGCCGTCAGAAACAGATTGCCAAAGCTGTGCCCCCGCAGGCCGCGGCCAGAGTGAAAGCGATACTGAAACAGCCGTCCCAGCAGGGCTTCGTCCTCCGAAAGCGCGACCATGCAATTGCGAAGATCGCCCGGAGGCAGCACGCTGTACTCGCGACGCAAACGGCCGGAACTCCCGCCGTCATCGGTCACCGTCACCACCGCTGCAAGATCGGCAATCAGGTGATCAGAGTTCCGCCGCGGACGCGAACCAAGAGGATTTTTCAGGCCGGGCAGGTGATTCTTCAACCCGCGCAGCAGCATGGAAAGCCCTGTGCCGCCGCCAATGGCTACAATCCGCACCGGTCGAATGCGCTGAAGCGATGGACGATTCACGTGCGGGAGGTTGTCAGGTCCCCGAACCGTCGCGATCCGGGTAAAGGAGTTCCGTAAATCTGGGGTCTTCCTGGAGAAAGGCGAAGTCCTCATCGTTCCGCGCATGATAGCGATTTTCGGGGCGAAGCTGGATCGCCAGCTTCAGGTTCTCCATGGCCGATTCGGCCTCTCCTGTGAGGCAATCTAGAGCCGCCATAGCGTAGATGACGTAATCGGCTTTTGGGGCCAGCTTTCGCGCCCGCAACAGGTGCTCCCTGGCCTCATCCCAGCGTCCCATGTTCATCATGGCCACACCTTGCTGGTAATGCTCTTCCGGCGTGCGTGGCACAACCGGTTCGGAGCGCTGCATACGCTGCTCTATGATCCGCAGATGTACGCGGGCGCGATCCGCGAGGTCTTTTCCAGGACCGTTAAGCACCTTCTCGAAAATAGGTTTAGCCTTCGCGTACCTTTGCTGATGGAAATTCTGAACGCCTTCTTCGAAGGTTTTCAATTGCTGTTCCGCCGCAGGGTCGACTTGAGGACGTGGAGGCGTTTTGGTTAAGCCCCTCTTTTTCAATAACCTAACCTGAGTCGGGGCGCTAAGCCGTTTGGCTTTTCTGTGTTTTTTAGACTTTCCCGAACGACGCATTTCCGCATGTTGTAGCACAGCTTTCCGAATCGCGTCAATCCGGGGTGACCTGGGTCATTAAGCGCGATAAGGTTCGTGAGGCGCCCAGTGACGGACAAGCCCTTGTAAATTAAGAGGTTGCAACAGCGGATCAGACTGCAGTGAGGGAGTTCGTTGCCAATTGGCTACGCGGATATCGAGCCGCGCTTTGGCCTCCCATGCTCGCTATGTTATAAATACACTCCCGGCTGGCCCGGGCACTGTGCCTTTCATCAACTTTCCTGCACGCGAAATCAATTGCAAGCTTGTCTATTACGGTCCCGGCTTAGGCGGGAAAACCGCCAATCTGCAGTGGATCTACGACAACACAGGATCCGGCCTGAAAGGCAAGATGATTTCGCTCGCGACGGAAACCGACCGCACGCTTTTTTTTGATTTTCTTCCGCTCGACCTCGGAACCGTTCGCGGTTTCAAAACTCGCTTGCACTTGTACACAGTGCCAGGGCAGGTCTTCTATGAAGCCAGCCGCAAACTGATCTTGAAAGGCGCCGACGGGGTAGTTTTTGTCGCTGATTCGCAGGAGGAACGGCTGGACGCCAATCTGGAAACGCTCGAAAACCTGAAAGAGCACCTGAAGGAACACAAGCTCGAGTTCAACACCATTCCTTACGTTTTGCAGCTTAACAAGCGCGATCTCCCCAATGTCATGGCCCAGGACGCGCTTTGCAAGCACCTGCGGCTCAAAGGCGAACCCGTGGTGGAAGCTGTAGCGGTCACAGGAAACGGCGTGTTCGAGACGCTCCGCGAAGTGGCCAAGCTCGTCCTCGCCGAATTGAAGAAGGGCTCGTGAGCAGCTTTGCGCTAGCTTTTGAGCGCGCTGGCGCGCGGCCCAAAAACGTCGGGCGCGGATTTTTTAACGCCGGTATGAAGGCCCTGCATCTGCATCGCTGGAACGTGACTCCTGACGTACGTAAATCTCTCCCGCCGCCGGCTAGAAAGCTTGTAGCTCAGATCGTACCGCCCATGCTTTACCGGGCGGGAGATCTGAGGCTTTTTTGCCAACGCACGTCGCGTTGCAGCGTTAAAGAAGTCATCACGGCGCGTTTCGAGGGATAGTTAACAGCAGTAGCGCAATGGGCGTGTCGAGCCGAAAAAAGCGTGTTTCGCCGCGAACGTCATGGAGATCAGGGGCTTCGCGGCGTTAAAAAAGCCATCACGGCGTTTGTTCGGCATAAAAAAGTCGAATAAAAAAGGGAGGTGAAAACTGAGGGTTTCCACCTCCCGGGGTGGGTGGGGTGTTGCTGAGTAAACTCTGCGAACCGCGAATCTGAAATTGCTAAACTCTCTGGACCACCTCTCACAGCCTTGCAGTTCGTCGAATCGCCTGGCAAAACCTACTCGCCGCGTGGCGCTTACGGGTGCCGAAATATCACTGCACGCAACGCCGTGTCAAGCTTTTTCTTCGCGCTTCCATCACGGTTGCGCCAACGGCGTCGTTATGCGCTGCGCCAGCACGCGTCGCGCGTTTTCGTAAAGCGCGCGAGCTTGCGGCAGGCTATCCACTGCCTTCTCCACCAGCGGATCACCTTCCAATTCGACCTCATCGCCGGTAGTCAGCCCGAACACGGAGATAAAAGCTTCTTTCTTGATCTCCCGCTTGATCCACTCCACATTCGCGGCAATATCCGCGTCGGTGTAGCGGATGTTTTCCTTATCGAGGTAGCGGCGGAAGCGCGCTAGAGTCTCATCGCTTACCTCGAACTCTTTCGTAACCTGAGGCTTGGTTCCCAGAAAATAGGTGGTGAAACCGCCGACGCTCCCCTCAAACGGGAAAAAGACGTCCCGCCGCAGCAGTTCCTCCTGAAAGTCATTCGCCTTGGGCGGCGCGACCACCACATCCGGAGTAATTCCATCGCCTCCGTACACCTGCCGGCCGCTGTCGGTCATTTTGACCTCGTTCGGCTTCGGATTCTTGTGGTTGTAAAGGTAGTCGTAGAGGGAGATATCTTTGTAATCGCGCTGGATGAGGCGGCCACTGGGCGTGTAGTAACGTGCGGTGGTAAGCGCCAGTCCGGTATTTTCGCTGAGCGGCGTGACCGATTGTACGAGTCCCTTGCCGAATGTTTGCTCTCCCACCACCAGGCCACGGTCGTGATCCTGAATCGCGCCCGAGAGAATTTCCGAAGCAGAAGCCGACCCGCCGTTGACCAGCACCACGAGCGGCACTTGGACCCCTCGATTTCCGTGCACGGCGTAATAGCGCCGCTCCTGGGATGCGCGCCCGTGATGCGACACGATCAGCTGGTTCTTATCTAGGAACATATCCGCGATGGCCACGGCTTTGTCCAGCAAGCCTCCCGGATTGCCGCGCAAATCGAGGATCAGCCCATCGAGCTTGGCTACATCCAATTCCTTCAGCCCTGCTGCGACGTCGCTATCCGCGTCTTCGCTTTCAAAGCCGGTCAGACGGATATAGCCAATGCCAGGCCGCGCCATAAACGTTACGTCCACGGCATGGCGCGGAATCTCGTCGCGGGTCAGAGTGAACGGCACGGGCACAGTTTCACCCTCGCGGAGCATGGTCACGTGTACCATGGTTCCCTTGGGACCCTTGAGCAGGTCGGCGACTTCCGATGTAGTCAGACCTTCCGCCGACTTGCCGTCTATGGTGTTAATCAGATCGCCCGGACGGATACCCGCCTTCGATGCCGGAGAGCCCACCATGGGAGCGAGCACGACGGTATGATTCTCCCGCACACCGATGGTCATGCCCACGCCGTAATACCTGCCGCGCTGGCCTTCGCGAATCAATGCGTACTGGCGCGGATCAAAGAAGGTGGAATGCGGATCGAGCACGCGCAGCATCCCGGGAATAGCGCCCTCATACAGGGCCTTATCCGTGTCCACCGGGATGGCATAGTTCTGCTGCACGATGGAGAGCACGCTGGTGAGGTTCTTGATGTGCTCTTGCAGATCGGCGGTGTCGGCGGGAGTGGCCCGGACCGAGGGTCCATACAACACACCGAATACGGCCGCGAGGAAGAGGGCGGCGAAAACCAGCAGGGCTCGATTTCGCTTGGGATTCATCGTGTTCTCACCTTCAGCGCTTGTACCTCGTCCGCGCGCTTGCGGGAAAAGGCCGCCGCGGCGCCAACGCAGGCTAGAGTTATTCTCTCAGCCTAACACGGCGATTCAGCCGAGTGCCAGTCCAGATTTGCCGGCCCCCGCGCAGCCAACGATTTGACGCGAATTTGACGCCTTGACGGGAATTTGACGCCGCGGTGATCCGATCTAGGCCCGAGGTCTTCCTCTGCGTCTCTCTGAACTGCGCTCTAATTCATCGTTTGTCTGAAAGTGCGGGACAACCGGGGCGGATCGAGCGCAGGCGGGCTAGACAGGAAATACGAGCAGGGTCAGCATAAGCACGAGGACGAGCACGACGACGCTGGCCGCGCTCAGAATGCGGCCGTGGCCCAAGAGCGCATCGCGTGTCTCGGCGCTAAGGCAGAGCAGCGCGGCCGCCAGCCCGACCATGCCCCAGGGCAAAAGCCACGCCAACTCAGGGACGGCGGTCAACATGGGCAGGTGCGGTAGCTTGGCGCGAGTCACCAGCAGCGCCGCGGGCGGCCGCAGCCAGCGCGGAACCAGCGGAGCCACGCCGGTCACGAAAGCAACGATCAGGAGCACGCGAACAACCCAGTCCTTGATCTTCTCGCTCATCACCGACTGCGACTCCTGCCGCAGAAAGTGATCCCAGATCAGAAGGCCCAGTGCCAGTGGAATCCAGCCATAGGCGGAAGCCGTGAGATCCGTCCACAGCCAGGCGCGAATGGCAAACCCCGCATGGATCGTGGCAGGCCGGTGCGCATGTGCCGCGAGCAGCTGCGGCAGCAATAGGCAAGCCACCAGACAATTGCATGCCGCCGCGATCACCAGCGTCACCAGGCTCATCAACTGGAACCAATGGCGAGTGCAAGTCTCACCGCAACGAGTGCAGACCGACTGCACGGGAAGGAATTGCAGCCCACAATTCTCGCAGAACAAGTGCGCCTCGCCGAGGGATTGGACTATCGCCAGACTACCCGAGGCGAAAGCGCGGGAACTACTGTACCTTGGAACAGGTCTGCCGAATCCACCACCTTGCCCCAGGTTTGAAGACGACGACCTGGCGCCCGCCGAGGCACAGACGCGCGGAGCCTTGACTAAATCGCGCGTCTCGTTTCTCAGGTGCACGTGGCTAACGCCAGGGACTGGACCTAAGATGCCGTCCTGAAGCACGCCTCCAACAACTGACATCTCAGCTTTGGGGCTAAATTACGATTTGGGTGCGAGGCCAAGGGAGGCAGCCACGTCGCGCATAGCAGCGATGCAGGTGGCGATGTGCTCTTCGAGAGGAACGCCCAGCTCCTGAGCGCCTTTCGAAAGGTCTTCGCGGCTGACGCCGCGGGCGAAGGCTTTGTCCTTCATCTTGCGTTTCACGGAATCCGCCTCGACTTCGAAGATCGTCTTGCCCGGCTTGACCAGCGAGCAAGCGGTGAGAAAGCCGGCCATTTCATCGCAGGCGAAGAGCGCGCGATCCAACGGAGTTTCACGAGAGACCCCAGTGTAGTCGGCATGGGCGAGGATGGCATGAAGCATCTGCTCGGGATAACCGCGCTCGCGCAGGATTTTAGTTCCCGAGGACGGGTGGCCTTCGCTTGGATGGTGCTCCTGATTGGGCCAGCGCTCGTAATCGAAATCGTGCAGCAGCGCGGCGATTCCCCAGAGTTCCTCGTCGGCTCCTGATTTGCGGGCATAAGCGCGTACGCAGGCTTCCACAGCCAAGGCATGCTTCCGCAGATTCTCGTTTTGAGTGAATTCGCAAAGCAGAGTCCAAGCGTCGTCTCGCGTCGGCAACATGGCAGATATTTTATTTTGTCGCGCAGCAGAATGCACGGCAAGTCTCGCCACGCCGAAGGATTGAGACACACGAGAAACTGAAAACAATCCGCGGCGCCGGCGCCTGAGCTTACCGCCCCAGGCGCCGATGCCGTTCAAGCCGCTCTTACTCCGAACGCCAGGCGCCCTAGAAGATGGCGCAAACTTCCGGAAGAAATGCGCAGAAGCTTGCTTGGCCGAGGAGCGCCCGACCCTGCGTGATTAAGTGGAATGCGTCCCGCTCATCGATCCGCTCTCCCAACTCCGCTGGTTCGAGCATGGACCTGATCTTGGTGGCCAATTCGTCGCGCTCGGCCGTCCATGACGCGATCTGCTTTTCCAGGTTGGTATAAACGGCATCGCCGCTGGAGTCGCTTTCGAGCGCGTAGGTTGATACCTTCAGCGTGCTTTCCGCAAGCTCTCCAAACGGCGCCTCGATCTGTTTGTAGATCTGCCCAAGCTCCAGCAGCGTTTCCGAATGCGCGTGCAGGCTCCCCGGCAACGAATCTTGATCCAGCAACTCGAGGATTACTCGACCGTCACTCTCATAGTCGTCCTTGAGGCCGGTCAGGAACATCATGGTCGGCCGCACGTCTACGTGATCGGTAAAGAAATCGCCCGGCTCGGTCACGCCTAAGTTCTTTACGCCCGGGCCCACAATGCCGATGAAGGTGCGCCCGATCTCCGGCTGAATGTCGCCGTGATTCCAGCCGAAGCCGGGGCCCACGGATGCGGTAGTTGTAGTGTTTTTCGGGTTCGAGGTAGTTTCGAAAAAGAAGTTGGGATTGCCAAAAAAGGTGAAGGTCGGCTCGCGCGCGGGATCCGCTGTGGTATTCATGTGCAGCAGCTTTTGCGCCGCCGTGTCCGTGAGCGCTCCCTGAAGCTCGGGTCCAAGACCATTACCGAGTAGGCTCTCGCTCAAACCCGTATGCGGATTGACAACGCTCAAGCCGGCCATGGTTCTCTCGAGCTGCCGGACAGTGCTATCGCTCGGGAGCGGTTGGCCCGGCACGTAGGTAGTAGCCGCATCGTCGAAATGAATCGAGAAGGGCGTCGTGTCGCCGGCGGCTGCCACGACGTTGTTGAGAAAGAGGTCGAGCTCGCCGACGCCGGGTGCTCCGGTCGCAGGATTGGGCGGATAAGTGCACGGCACATCGGGCACGACCGTGTCACCCACAATTTTTGCCCCGTCGCAATTTGGCGGGCTCGGCGCTCCGCCGACGAAATGGTCGCCCTCGTCGGGCGTGAAGATAAACAACGTGTTGTCCTTGTTGATTCCGGCTTTCGCGAGCTTGGCAAAAAAAGTCCCGAAAGCCGCGTTGTAATCAGCCAACTGACCCACGTAGGGAGCCTCGCCGGGACCGAAAGTTCCTTCAGGGCTCGATTCTTCGTGATTGTCGTGGGCGTCGGCGATGTAGGCGTAAACGATGGGAATGCCTTTCTCCAGCATCTTCTCGACCACGGCGAGCGTCTGAGCCGGGACGGGATCGAAGTCGATGGCATTGAACCCGGTAATTGGAGTTTTGTGGTAATCGGTAATGCCGCCAAGTACGGGCGCTATGTACTTCAGCCCGAATAGCGCTTGGTATCCCGAGTAGCCGCCCGGTTCGTCCGGAAGTGAGTCCGGCACCCCGCCGTTTGCGGTGGAGCAGATGGCGCTGCCGATTGCGCAATGTATTGACGCACCGACAAAGTCGTCAAACTGGTCGGTCGTATCCGTTGCTTGCTTGGAACCCGCGCCGAAAACCTTTACCACGTCGAATGGTGTCCGTTCGAGCACGATGTTGGCGGTCGAAAAGGCGCCCACATCGCATCCCGCGCGCGTAAACGGCACCCAAGGCGCAGGTACGTTTTTGCCTTCCGGCGTGGTAAGCGCGGGTGTGTTGTCGTCGGTTGCCGGCGTGATGTCGGATACCTTGTCGGTCCAGTAAAAGAACGAAGAAGGAAAGAAAATGCTGGACAGGCCATTGCCTGGCCCGAATACGCCGAAGCTGTTGGCGATGAAGATTCCGTCGTGATCGGAGTAAAGACCGGTCTCGGTGGTGAGAATGTCATTTGCCGTATGCGAAATAAGGACCGTATGGTCACCGGCATCGAGCGTGCCGTTCTGCTTGATGAAATTGAGCAAGTTCGGCATTTGTTCCAGATCCGAGGGGACGTTGGGATTGTCCCGGGTGAAGTGCACATTGTCGAATTCGACGTACACCACATGCTTGAGCTTTCCCGCGGGCGAGTTCAATTGACACTGGGCAAAAGCCGACGCTGCGAACGCGACCGCGAGCAGCCCGCAGCCAAACGCCGTCGTAAGCGCCCGATGAAACAGCCTTGCTCGATCCATCTCCGGTTCCTCCTGAATGATCGTCAGACTGGGGACGCAATCTAATACGCGGCTTTCATGACGCAGCGGCGAACACACCATTAAACTTCCGTGTCGCCAGCGGGCTCGGTCCGTTCGAATGCGGCTCCGCGGCTGCATAACCAGCTGAAACAAGAGTCTTTCGACCCTAAACACGGCGAATTTGAGGAGAAAACCGTAGTGTTCCTGAGCTTTACCCGTAGTTTCACTTAGGAATACCTACAGAAAACACTTGACAACCCATACCGCACACCCGCAATATCCCTGACGCGCCAGCTTCTGCCTTCCCCTGAAGACGTCCGAAGTCCTCCTATTCCGCTGCCGGAATCACGTACATGAGGAGCCGCCGGTGTCGGACAACAACAGCAACGGCCACACTACTAAGGAAGAAGTAGATATGGATCGTGAGGTTATTCGCTGTAAGAGTTGCGGTTTGGTTCAATACCGCACGAACTCCGGGAATTGCCGCCGCTGCGTGCGCCTGCTGCCACCCAAAGTGGAATTTCTGATTCCACCCCCGGTGACACAAGAGCTCCCTGGCGACGACCGCCAACTGTTCGAGAAGTGGCCGAACCGCGAGACGGTGGAAAACATCGGCCACCGCATTCGACAATTGCGGGAGTCGCGCGGGATGACGCAAAGCCAGCTTCAGGCAAGATCGCGGGTCTCGCGGTCCTATCTCTCGCGCATCGAAAGCGGGCAGATGACTCCGAGCCTGGGAACTTTGGAGAAGATCTCCGAAGCGCTGGGCGTGGGGCTGAACCGCTTCTTTATTCCGGAATCGAACGGCGAAGCGCTGCTAGAGGACCCGTTCATTCAGGGATTGCGGCCTTTCCTGCGGCAGCTCGATTGGGAGCAATGGCAAGGCATACTGAAGAGGCTGCAAGCTATCAGCGATCACGTCTCCACCAGCGGACAGATGCGCACGATGCCGCCGGTCGCACCGAAGCCGTTGGTGCCGCTGGCTCGCCGTCCGCAACCGGCCGCGGTGATGGGTCGCCGGTAAGTCAGCCCAGCGTGCGGCATCTTGTGCCGCGCTAGCGTTATTCCGTCCGACACCGAAATTCAAAACGGTGCGGCTGCTCCGTTCCAGGCGAAGCAGCCGCACCGTTTTTATATTTCCGCTTGTGGCCCTGCGCAGAATCCCTCTTCCCACTTGTCAACAGAGACCATGCCTCCGCCACAGCAACCGCGGATGACGTCGGGATGCTTAGGAGAAGCGGACTTTGACGTCGGGGCGCTTCTCGAGATGCACGGAATCGATGAAGCGGACTTGGCGCTCTTCGAGGTTCATGACCAGGGAATGCGTGCGGATGCCGTCTCCGAAAAAGCGCACGCCGCGGAGAAGATTGCCGTCGGTCACGCCCGTGCAGGCGAAAATGATCTGTCGTCCCGGGGCCAGATCTTCGGTTTCGTAAACGCGCTTGGGATCCGTGATGCCCATCTTGCGGAGCCGGTCCTGATGTTCGGGCTTGCTGACCACCAGGCGGGCCAGCATTTCGCCATTGAGGCAGCGCAGCGCGGCGGCCGTGATCACGCCTTCGGGCGCGCCGCCCGTACCCATGACGGCATGAACTCCCGCGCCGACGACGGCAGCGGAGATGCCCGCGGAAAGATCGCCGTCGCTGATCAGGCGGATGCGCGCGCCGGTAGCGCGGATATCCTCGATGAGCTTTTCGTGACGCGGGCGGTCCAGCACGATGACCACAAGGTCTTCTTTATCGCGATTGAGCCGGCGCGCGATGGCGCGGATATTGTCGCTGACGGGCGCATCCAGATCGACGGCGCCTTTGCAACTGGGTCCGACCACGATCTTTTCCATATACAGATCGGGCGCGTGAAGCAAGCCGCCTTTTTCGCTGGCGGCTAGAACGGTGATGGCATTGGGCGCGCCGGTGGCGCAGAGATTGGTGCCTTCGAGCGGGTCCACAGCGATGTCCACGGCCGGGTAGTTGTGGTTCTGATTGTGCGCCGCTGCGCCCACTTTTTCGCCGATAAAGAGCATGGGCGCTTCATCGCGTTCGCCTTCGCCGATGACCACGGTGCCGTCCATGGGAACGTGATCCATGACGTGACGCATGGTTTCCGTGGCGGCCTGATCGGCCTTATGCCGATCGCCGGTGCCCATGGTGCGTGCGGAGGCGATAGCGGCCTGCTCGACCACGCGTAGCAGTTCCAAACTGAGCTGAATTTGCATCTTTTGCATTTTTACTCCCGCCGCACTCCTCTTCGATTTTATTGAGGCACCGATTTTGACGGGCGCTGCGCGTTAAGCGCGAGACGCGGCCAAAGGGCCTAATGATAAACAAGTTCGGCCAGCGCACAAAGCTTTCTGCCGGAAAATGCGGCCTGCGCAACACGTCGACGAATCGGAATCACGGCCCACAAAAGGATCCTAAGCGCCTGGGAAACGCCCCGGTAAAGTAGATGTTAGCCAACCGATTTAGGGACGATGGGCAAGGCGCATACGAGAACGATCCGTTTATACCGTCCCGGCTATACGAAAGCGGAGAGGCCGGTGATTCGCTCGCCGATAATGAGGCGATGAATGTCGTGCGTACCCTCGTAGGTGGAGACGGATTCGAGGTTGTTCATATGCCGCATAACGCAGTAGTCGTCCACGATGCCATTGGCGCCGAGAATATCGCGGGCCTTGCGCGCGGTCTCCAGGGCCATCCACACGTTGTTCATCTTCAGCATGGAAATGTGCTCCGGCGCGGCGCGGTCTTCGTCCTTGAGCCGTCCGACCTGCACGGCCATTAATTGCGCCTTGCTGATTTCCGTAATCATCCAGACGAGCTTATCCTGCACGAGTTGGTGCGCGGCGATGGGCTTGTTTTCAAACTGGCGGCGTGTCTTGGCGTATTCCAGCGCCGTGCGGTAACACGCCATGGCTGCGCCAATGGCGCCCCAGCCGATTCCGTACCGCGCCTGCGAGAGGCAGGCAAGCGGGCCGCGCAGGCCTTCGACGCCTGGAAGCAGGTTTTCCGCGGGAATTTCGCAATCGGTAAACGAGAGCCCGGAAGTAACCGAAGCCCGAAGCGATAATTTGCCGTGCACGTCCCAGGACTTGAATCCCGGTGTGCCCTTCTCGACAAGGAAGCCGCGAATGCGGCCGTCTTCTCCCTTGGCCCAAACCAGGGCTACGTCGGCACGCGAGCCGTTGGTAATCCACATTTTTTCGCCGTTGAGCACGTAACCGCCGCCCCGAAGCACCGCGCGCGTTAGCATTCCCCCCGGATTCGAGCCGAATTGCGGTTCCGTGAGACCAAAGCAGCCGATGGCCTTGGCGCTGCGCAGGGCGGGCAGCCATTTTTCCTTCTGCTCGGGCGAGCCAAAGGCATAAATGGGATACATGACCAGCGCGCTCTGGACGGAAACGAAGCTCCGCAGGCCCGAATCGCCACGTTCCAACTCCTGCATCACTTGGCCGTAGGCCACGTTGGACATCCCAGCGCAGCCATAGCCATTCAGGTTGGCGCCAAAAAATCCGAGTTCCGCCATTTGCGGCACCAGATCCATGGGGAAAGTGGCTTCGCGATTGTGTTTCTCGATAATGGGAAGGACTTCGCGGTCGACGAATTCGCGCGCCGTCTGGCGCACCAGACGTTCGTCATCGTTCAGCAAGGAATCGACTTCGAGGAAGTCGACGCCGGGAAACCCAGGCATGTTATCTCCGCGGACGAAGCAGCGATTGTACACCTTCGCCGGCAGCCACGAAGTGGCCCGCGCGGCGATGAATCAGGCGCAATTGACAGGACGAGTCGCTCCGCATATTCTCGGGATTGAATGAGTTCTGGGACATTTCGAGTGCAAAGTAAGCGGAAATACGCGCCGATTTTGAGTGCTTTCCTTCTGACGATTTGTGGTTCCGCTTTCGCGCACCACGGCAGCGCGATGTACGTGAAGAAAGCGATTGTCCTGAAGAACGCCACGGTGACGAAGTTCATGTGGCAAAATCCCCACACTTTGGTTTTATTCGACGCCAAAGACGAAAAGGGCAATGTCGTACATTGGGCGGGAGAAGCCGGCAGCGCCGGGTCTATTCGATTGCTTGGCTGGAATAAATATTCGCTCAAGCCGGGAGACGTCATTGCGGTTTACATTTGGCCTTCGAAATTCGACGCCGCGGCGGGACGCTTGGAGAAAATCGTGCGCGATGACGGCAGGACGCTGAGGGACAGCAACAGAGAAGATGATGGCGACATCAATAAATACTAGGCGGTATGCGGGCCGTTCGCCCTTTTTATAACCCCTTTTAGAACTAAGAGCGTATCTATTTTCCACGAGGTGAAGGAATGCGAAATCTTTTTCGAATGTACTTCATAAGCCTTTCGGGAATTCTGCTTTTCGCGTCATCGTATTCCGCGGCCCAACAGCAAACCGAGCCTCCGCCGCCTCTGCGGGAAGGGAGCGCCAGCATACTGGACAAATTAGCCGCAGAGGGAACCGGTGGCGCCGCTCCCAAACGTGATTTGACCGGCTTCTGGGGATCGAGCGTCGGCCAGAAGATCAATCCGCTTCCGCCGATGACGCCGTGGGGCGAGCAACTCTTCCGCACGCATAAAAATAATTCTGAGTATGCCGTTGCGGACTCCAACGATCCCGACAATACCTGCGATCCGCTGGGGTTCCCGCGCGCCATGGTGTTCATGACCAGAGGCATTGCGTTTGCCACCATGCCGGACCGCGTGATCCAGATGTGGCAGTACGACAAAACCTGGCGCGAGATTTTCACCGACGGACGGCCACTGCCAGCCAATGTAGGCGGCACCGAGAAGGATGCGCCGGATCCCCGCTATTGGGGATATTCGGTGGGCCACTGGGCGGACGATTACACATTCATTGTGGAGACCACCGGTAGTGACGAAAACACCTGGCTCGATAACGCCGGCCATCCGCATAGCGTGGGTATTCACGTGACGGAGACTTACAAGCGCCTGGACCACAATGACCTGGAAGTCACCGTCCACATCGACGATCCCAAGGCCTACACCAAGCCCTTCGACATAACGACGGCGCACTTCAAATGGATACCGAAGCAGGGTTTCGAGGAGCAAATCTGCATCGGCTCGCAGGAACTGGATTATTTGAAGTTGATCGCCGACCCCGGAGCAAGAAAGTCAGCGGGCAGGTAATCAGCCGCGGCAAGTTCTTATCGCGCGGTGTCATCCTCAGGAGTCAGCAACGAAAAATCCCTCTTTTTTTCACAGAGAGATTCGTCGCGCCGTGACGCTGGTATTCCGACTAGTTATGCTTAGCGGCCGAAAAGCCCGATATAAGCAGCTTTGCCGATAACGTGGCCATCCATCGCCTTCAGAAGGTCCGCGCGCGTCGATCCTGCCGGCAGATCGAGTTTCGTATCCAGCGCGTACACCTCAAAGGTGTAATGGTGCGCAGTCGCCCCGGGAGGCGGGCAGGGCGGCTGATAGCCATTCACGCCGCGTACGTTTTTGCCTTGAGCAATGCCGTCGGGAGAAGAGTCCGGCTTAACGTTCGCCATTAACGATGTCGAGCTTGGCGGAAGATTCCAGAGAATCCAGTGGGTCACATCCATTGATGATTTCATCGGAGCCCCTTCAGGATCATGCATGATCTGGCGAAGCTCGTCACACCTGCGGGCGGATTGCTCCAACTCAACGCCGGCGAAGTGGCGTTGGGGTCCGCGCATGAAAACTGAGTCGGGATTTTGCTGCCGTCGCTGAAGGCCGAACTCATGATCTTGAATTGAGAGGGCGGCGGGGCTTGCCCTTGCTGCGCTGCCG
>CAVXIM010000004.1:0-188562 GCA_963761945.1 uncultured Acidobacteriota bacterium
CCCTCGTTCCGACCAAAGTCGGAACGAAATGCTTGGCGTTTTTTGCCAGCTTCTTCAGTTGTCAAAGAGCTTCGGCCCTGGGTACCTCCCAGAGCGTTCCGCGCCTGGCGAAACGTTCGAAAATCTTCGAACCGAAATAAAAAACCCGGCGTCGAGCGCCGGGCCAATCCGCCTGCAAACAAGTACAAGCGGCTTCGCGCGATGCTCGACTGGATATTATCCGGTATTCGTAACTGGCCTCACTCCGAGCCCCGAGAGGGCTCGATTGAACCGAGATCGTCCCCTGACTCTCAGCACTAGCCGGACAGCCTGGGAGTATAACAGTTTCTCCCGCAGCGTCAAGCGTCCTTTAAAGTTTTGCTGAATTCCGGTCTGTGGGAATCAGCGACCTTGTGGAAATTCGATGTCGGGGGGATTTCCCTTCGATTCAAAAAATTCAAAGAAACTCACGGCAAAAACGAGACGGCCGAGTGCGATTGCGCTCGGCCGTCTCGTTTCATCGATAAGCGCCTGCTTGCTTTAATTCGTTTCCGCGGCCCCTCGTTTTACTTTGCTTCCGCAGAAGGATCGGCTGGAGCAGGATCGGCTGGCTCGCCGGCATTCGCGCTCGACGTGCCGACCGCTGGCGCCTCTCGCTTGGATTCGGCCGCGACCGCGGGAACCTGTTGCATTGATCTGGACTGCTCGCGGCTCAGGTAGATAACAAACGGCGTCACCTCGAAGGGCATCTTTTCCCGTTCGGCGACGATGCTTACCGGCTTTGCCTTGAGCATGCTCAATTCGTCATTCCACGGATCCATCTTGATGCGCCCGCCAAGCGGAAGCGCCGCAAGGACTTTATTGGCGGCAGCATTGGCAACGGAATTTGGCGACTGCGGCTGAGACGGCGCCGCTTCCGTGCCGGAACTTTGAGTCACATTTCCCGGCGAGGAGGCGGCCCAATTGTTGGGAATGCGATCGCCCAAATGCGGACTGATCAGATTGGGAACATCTTTGGCGCGATCCTGGAGCGCCTGGATGAAAAGCTTAGCGGTCGCAAGCTGATCTTTGTATGGCGAATTTTGCAGCAATTCCGCGCCTTTCTGGGCGGCGGCCTGTTCCTCCTCGGGCGTTCTGCGGAAGCCGAAATGGCGGAACGTGTCTTTCTCATCGAAGAGCATGCGATCAAAGAACGCGTATTGCGTGTCAATGCGATGGGCGAGCACTACGTGACCCAGTTCACGTGCGAGCAAAGTCGCGAGGCTGGCTTCATCCGGCAGCACGTCAATCAAGCCGCGACTGACCACGATGGTGTGGCCGATGGTGAACGACTCCAGCGTTGAAGTCGTCAGAACGCGGCAACGGACCTCGGGCTCGATATTTAAGTTGTTGGTGACTTCCAGATTGTTTACCACCGTCCCCATGACTTTGTCGACTTCCCCTGGCGGCGCAAGCAGGCCTAGCCTTTCCATACGATCCACGACGTTGTCTTCGGCTTGAAGGTCCCAGGTACGCTGCGCCTGCAGCGGCGAATAGTCGTTGGCGGATTCCGCTTGATCCTTCACCGGCACCGAGGACTCCACAAGAATCTTGCTCAACTCCTGTTCCTGTTTCGCGCGGCCCACGTTATAGCCCCACAGCCGCGTCTGCGATTTGAACGTGAGTCTCCGCGTCATGGCGTATTTGACTTCGCCCTCTTCGCTGTAAACATAAGCGGGCAGCCACTCCTGCGGTCCGGCAAGCACGCGCCAGCTGTCGAAATGGAAGTAGAAGTTTGTGCGTGAAGATCCGTTATAGGCGCCATTGAACCGAACGATATGGAAATCCTGATCTTCCACCCAAATCCGGCCCATGAACCGGCCCTTGCCCGCGCTGGCATTGGGGGTGACGTCAAACACGAGACACCGGACTTCCCCCAGGAATTCCCGGCGTACATAATCAAAGCGATAGTTTTGCTGGTCGAAACCGTTGGTATCCAGATAGATCATCTGCAGAAATCCACGCGGCAGAAACTCCACGCTGAAAACAGTGCCGAGCGTGCTTAGTTTGCGACGCACGCCGCCTTCATCGTTGGCGAAAGGCTCAAGGTCTACTCCATTTGCCAACTCAGCTTTGCCGAGAAAATATCGATCGCCTGCGGGAACCGGACCCAGTTTGGGGTCGGCCCGCAAGGTCTGAATATAAGTTTCGACTAATGGAGAGTATTGGCGGAGCATCTGCATTTCCGCCTTCTCCTGGGTGACAACACGATCCACCACTTCGTCCATGCTGGGAGTTTGCGCGCTTGCGCGCAGCGAGAGCACGCTCAAAACCAGCACAGCCCCACAAATTTTCCAAACCCGCATACGACCCCCCTCAGTAAGCAAGTTGAAATACGATGTGCGCGATGGCAGGAAAATCCACCGCATGTCCTTCTTGAATGGCCGGCTTGAAGCGAATCTGCTCCGCGGCGTGCAGAGCGGCTTCGTCCAATCCATGTCCCAAGCCCTTGGTCACCCGAACCGTTTGTACCTGTCCCGAGGCCCGGAAGATTACTTCGACCAGCACTTCGCCTTCGATTCCCAGCTTGCGCGCTTCATCCGTGTAAACCGGATTTGGCTTGGACAGGATCACCACCGGCTGAATGGCCGGAGCGTCTTCCGATTGCTTCGGTGAGGATTTCGCCACAGGCGTGATTGCCACGCTGCCAAAACCGCCCGACTGCACCGCGCCACGTGGGCCGCTCGCGGCTGGGGGCGTCGCAACGCCATTACGGAAACCGGCGCTGGCCACAGTGCCGCGCGCGCCGCTTGCGCCTCCCGTACCGTTTCCATAGCCGGGGCCGGAAGGAAGTTCGAACGAACCCAGGCGCGCGACGTTGCCGCGCTTTGCGTCAGGCGCGCCGCCGGCAAATCCTTGCGGATCGCCAAACCCGCCCGTCTGAACTTTTTCAGCCGCGGCCTTGAGCGTCTGTTCCGCGCTGCTGCCGGTATTCAGCACGCCGGTTTTAACCGGTTCACGCGGGCGCTCCGGCTCAGCCATGGAAATATTGAATTTCGCGGGCGCCAGTACAGGATCCAATTTAGGGACATCCGCATTCTGGCGTTCCGGAACCTTGGGTTTCGGGGCGATCAGCGGCTGTGGAGCGAAAAGTTTTGCGACGCGTATCGGCTCGGCCGGCCGCACCGGAGCGGGCTCGCTCTTCGGGTGCCTGACGGGCTCTTCGGGGCGCACGGGAACTTCCGTGAGGGGCGCCTCGACTGGCGTCACCTGATAGACCATCCGCAGAGAAAGATGTTCCGGGAAAAACAAGGGCAGCAGAATCAAAACTACCGCAAGCGCCAGTTGCACGCTCGAACTGATGGCAAATGCGCTGCGGCGGATTCGATTGTCCGGCAGCGTCTCCAGCCGCGCCACCACGGGTTTGTTACCGATAAGCCTTTTCCAGGCCTGTGGATCGCTCGAGGCCTCCGGTGTGCGCTCGGTCCGAAGGCCGCTATCTCTCAGGTCTATCAACCTCGGCTCCTATTACGTAGTTCTCGTCCATAGGCTCGCATTGCTGCCGGCGCTTCTGCTTCGAAGTGTGATAACTCTCGCGAGCCTTTTTGCCGATTTAGTTCCGGGGCAGACTCTCTGAGCGTTGCGCTCAGAGCGCCCTCCATCGAGGTTAGTGGGACGACCCGGCTATTCCGTATAGGAGATTGGTACTACTGTGGCTTAATAACTAATATTCGCTTGCAGGTAATTGATATTGGTGGACGTGGGGGGACTCGAACCCCCGACCCCCTGCTTGCAAAGCAGGTGCTCTGCCAACTGAGCTACACGCCCACGGTAGATGCTCGATTGATTTTAGAGCATTTTGCTCTCGTTCCGAAGGTTTGCTCCTAACCCTTTGCACCTTATCGATAGCAGAGCTGCGCCAATGTGCGGCCACCGGCCTTCAGTTCGCTATTTCTCGCCGCTCGATGGCCGCAGTCGCAGAAAAATTGCCACGCCAACCGGCCGGCCATAGATGGGCTTCAAAATATCTGGCACGCCGTAGGTTGTCACTTGCGCGCCAATTGCGGATGCCAGATGCGGCACGATCTCGACGTCACGATCATAACCCACCGTATAAGCTTGAACGTGACCGATGGGCTGTTCCTGAAATCCGGGCGGTAAAGGGTTCTCACCGAGGAGCAATTCATTCGATCGTTGGGCATTCTCAATTCGGGTCCAAACGTAATTCTTCGCGTGGAAACGCGCCGTCGATTCGAAAAGATAGCTCTCGAAGATGGAATTGTCTTGCAGCGATCGTGTGCGTCCCCAGAGGATTGTGCTGGCCCAATTCCCTTCATGAAAAGGGCGGTTGTACATAATGGAAGCTGTCATGCGCTCTTGATCTTCGCTGGGAAACAGCGCTTCCAGGCTCTTTATGCGTGCGTAGGAGTATTGCCCGCTCCAATTCTTCCCCGGCTCGATCGTCAGCCGCGTTGACCACGAATCGATCTTCCCCTGATCGATGTCCCAACGAAACTCATCGGGCTCGCGGCCATGGAATCCAGACGCTTCGATTCTGGCCAGGCGATAGGTGAGCCCAACCGTCACCACGTCGTCCGAGATATGCGTGGAATCCTCCTGATGGTGCCCGAGAGGCGCGACCGGATCTTCGAACGCGGAAGCACGGTGAGCGTACGCGGCCGGGCCAATCGCGGGATCACCCACGGGAGCAAAATAGAACGAGAGCAGGCCCTTCTCTCCAAGCTTCAGATCGTAGAGCGCCGCCACCTCCATTATGAAATTATGCGGATGCTGGCCGTCGGCAATGGGAACGCCGAAAGCAGTCTCGCCTTCCTGGAAAAGCAGCGGATAACGTTCGTCCGTGACTGTGGCAGGCTCCAGGCTCAACATGACCCGGCTGGTGAAAACGCCCGCGCCTAGATTCCGCTGTGCCATGGGCATGAACCAATTCGTGGAGAAGAATCTGTCCGCGCCTCGCGGGCTCGACTGCTGCTCATCGAGAACGAATACGTTCGCGTGAAACATCAGCATCCAGTTGCCTTTCCTGGTCATGAGCATGGGTGCGGGAGTTGAAATGGGCTCCGCGCCCGTGCCCGAGGTCGTATGGCCCACAATTTCCTGCAAAAAAGTTTGCGGACGCATCGTCATCAAGCCCGGCCCCTCGCATCCCGGCATGTTCATTCCCGGCATGCATGGTTGTGCCTGCTGCGGGGCGCCCTGCTGCGCATAGACCACGGCGGGAAAAACGAGAATCGCTGGCAATAGCTTACGAAATAGCCTCATGTGGATCTCCCGGTCAGGTTCGGTTGTAGGCTTTAGCCGGCGGCGCGCACGTCTTCCTCAAGGCACAATCAGCGTGGCGCGGTTAGAAATCGAGACTGCGTGGAAGTTTTCTAGACCCTGAGTGTGGGGAGAAGATCTGCTGAATGGTGAATCAGCGGAGGAGATCCGCGAGCGACTTGACGCGAGTTTATTACCAGGTTCGTAGCAGACGAAAGATCAAGAATGGCGCAGTGCAGATAAACGGATTGGCTTTGGCTCGCACTCGGAGGCGACACAGAGGCGGTGGCTTGGCTGCATGCTTCATGACTGCAAGGGGAAAGCGCTCTCGAGTGATCGAACCGGGTACTTGCGTTCGCATCGGTCTCGTTAACGGCCTGCAGTGCGCTCCCGACCATATCCATCTGCGCGGACATTTGGTGACCGGCGACGCCCTTCGTGCTCTGACCTAAGCCCGCCTTGTTTTGCGCGCCGTGAGAACTTATCTTCATCCCGGCGCTCATATCCATCGCGGAAGATGCGGACATCATCTCCGCGCCATTTTCCGTGGCCGAGTTAGCGGAATGGCAGTCGGAGGGCGTTTGGCGCAGCCAGCAGGATAAGTCACAAGCAGAGACGGATACTGACGTGCAAATCATGAGCAGCGATAACAGCGCGGGCAGCACTCTTATCATCTTGCGCATTGATCCGATGCTACTCCACTCCTCGCAATTTCTCCAGCCCGCCTCCCGGCCTATAATTTACAACCGTGCATGTCGTGACGTGGTGCCATGAATGGCGATTATGGCGAAGATGATGGCGAATTCGGCTGGATCGGGACCGTATTCATTCTCCCGAATCCTTGTTCAAGCGTTGCGCCTTGCCGGCCGCACCATCGCCGCGCTGGGCCTTGTCGCGCTGGTCACTTTTTTGTCGCTTCACCTGGCGCCCGTCAACGCCATAACGGCAGGATTTTTATACCTGGTTGCCATCCTCGTAATCGCCACAGCCGGTGGCCTCGTCGAATCCAGCATAGCCTCGTTCGCGGCCATGATGTCGTTCAACTATTTCTTCCTTCCGCCTATCGGCACGCTGACGATTGCCGATCCGCGCAACTGGGTGGCCCTCTTTGCTTTTCTGGCCACCTCTTTGACGGCGAGCCAGCTTTCGGCGCGGGCCAAACGCCGTACGAGAGAGGCCATAGACCGGCAAAATGAAATTGAGAAGCTCTATTCGCTCAGCCGCGCGTTGCTGCTCACGGACCCGACGCGCCCCATAGGCAAGCAAATTGTCGAGCAGATCGCCCAGGCGTTCGAATTTCCCGCAGTCGCTCTTTTCGACCGCACCGCTGATGGGATCTACCGCGCTGGATTTGATGGTTTGCCGGCCGTAGACGCCGCATTACGCGAAGCAGCACTGCGATCTCAATTCTCTCGCGATGAGCAGAGCAGGCTCATCATCACGCCGATCCGGCTAGGCAGGCAGCCGATCGGCAGCCTGGCTCTGCATGGGACTTCACTATCCGACCCAGCCCTGCAATCCCTGGTGAATCTGGTGGCCATTTGGCTGGAACGCGCGATTTCGGAAGAGGAAGTCAATCGCGCGACGGTAGTCAGGCGTAGTGAGGAACTGAAATCCACCCTTCTCGATGCCATCGCTCACGAGTTCAAAACCCCGCTTACCTCGATCAAAGCCGTCACCACGGACCTGCTCTCCGATCCAGCCACGCCGCTCGAGCCTCGGCAGCGCGAACTCATCTCCATTGCCGACGAAGGCGCGGACCGTTTGTCGATGCTGGTGACCCAGGCCATTCAGCTCGCGCGAATCGAAGGTGGCAAATTTCAATTAAATCGCGGCATCCATTTCCCGAGTTCCTTGATTTCGGCGGCCCTTCGGCAAGCGAAATCGCAGATGGATGGCCGGGAAATAAAGGTTTGCGTTGCGGAAGATCTTCCTCTCGTATCGGTGGATGCTGAACTCGTGCAGTTGGTGATCGCCCACCTGCTCGATAACGCATTGAAATTCTCTCCCCCGAGTCGCCCATTTCGATCGGCGCGCGCGTAAACGAGGGTAACGTCGTCATTTACGTGACCGATCGAGGCCCCGGAATCCCGCAGGAAGAGCAATCCCGAATTTTTGATAAGTTTTATCGCGGCACAAAGGAGCAAAACCTGAAAAGTACGGGTATGGGCTTGGCGATTGCGCGCGAAATCGTTCGCGCCCATGGGCAGGAAATCCAGGTGAGCAGCAAACCCGGCGAAGGTTCCGAGTTTTTCTTCTCGCTGCCTCTGGCCCCGCGGAGCGGTGACGAATGAGCGCCGGGAAGATTCTCGTGGTTGACGACGATCCCCAGATCCGCCGCGCCATGAGGGCGACTCTAACCTCCCGCGGATATGAGGTCGCCGACGCCCGCACGGGGGAAGAGGCGCTCGATGAGCTAAGGGCTGGAAGCTACGATCTCGTGCTGCTGGACATGAACATGCCCGGACTGGGTGGGTTGGAGACTTGCCGCCTGATTCGCGCGGGCTCTGAGACCGCCATCATCATGCTGACCGTCAGCAACTCCGAAAAGAACAAGGTCGATGCGCTGGATGCCGGAGCTGACGATTACATCACCAAGCCCTTCAGCATGCCGGAGCTGCTTGCACGCATTCGCGCCACCTTGCGGCGCGTCCCGCAGCAGCCCGATCACGCCGAGTTGAAGCAACTGAGCCAGCGGGGCGTCGAAATCGACCTTGCTTCGCGACGGGCTAGCGTGAATGGACGCACCTCTCGCCTGACTGCCAAGGAATTTGACTTACTCTCCTACCTCCTCGCGCGTCCCAATAAGACCATCTCTCATCGCGAACTCCTGCAAGCGGTTTGGGGTCCAGACTACGGCGACGAATTGGAATACGTGCGCGTTTTCATCAATCGCCTGCGCAAGAAGATCGAACCCAATCCCTCCGACCCGCAATTCCTTGTAACCGATGCTTGGGCGGGCTACCGCTTTCAGCTTCCGCAGTAAAGTCCTGCTGCGCCTGCGTTTATTCGATTTACGCCCTTCTTAGGCGCCGTTTATGCGTTGTTTATCCCCGGTGGGGCAGGATACCGAGTGGATGATACGCGGATGCTTAATCGACAACAGGAATGGCTGACGAATCTCCCGGGCGCCGTAATCCGGGAAACAGTCCCGAGGTTTGCTTCGGGACCGCTCGAAGTAAACGTCATCTTCACCGACCCGGAGGCCACGGCTGTGGCCTTGCGGTTTGCCCAATCCTTCGCGTGCGAGCTTGGAGCCCGTATCCGCCTGCGAGCGGCGATCGCCGTTCCATTACGATTGCCTCTCGACGAGCCCCCGGTCTCTGTTACTTTTCTTCGGGGGAATCTCCGTAAGCTTGCGTCGCAAGTTACGGCGGAGGGATTCGACCCGACCGTTCATCTGTACGTCTGCCGGGATCGCGTCCAGGCTCTTTCGCTCGCTCTCAAGCCGAATTCCCTGGTCGTGATCGGCGGACCAAAACACTGGTGGCCTACGGCGGAGAGCCAGTTGGCGAAGGCGCTTCGGTCCAACGGCCATCGCGTCATTTATGTCGATTCCAGGGCCAAGCCGGCTTCCGAGCAGCCGGCCCTCGAGAGGTGATCATGTTGCTGGATATTTTCTACATCGGAGTCGTCGTTGGCTTTTTCGTTTTGCTCTGGGGCTTTACGAAGGCCGCGGAGCGTCTTTAGGAGGATTTCATGGAATACGCCATCGCGGGAATTGTGGCGGCGGCCCTCTTTGTTTACTTGATGTACGCCCTGCTTCGGCCAGAGAAGTTTTGAGGTGCTGAAATGACTTGGATCGGTATTGCGCAGATTTTGATTTTCTTCCTGATTTTGCTGGCGATCACCAAGCCCTTGGGCACGTTCATGTATCGGCTCTTTGAGGGCGAACGCACCTTTCTTCATCCCATCCTCTACCCCTTGGAAAAGCTGATCTATCGCATCGGCGGAGTGAACGAGAATGAAGAACAGTCGTGGATCCAGTATGCCGCATCCACGATTTCGCTGAGCATGTTCAGCTTCCTCGTTTGTGTATCTGTTACAGCGATGGCAGGGACATTTGCCTCTCAATCCCGCGCATTTCTCAACACCTCAGGCGCCCCAAACCGCCACCCCCATGACGCCCGATTTGGCCTTTAACACGGCCGTCAGCTTCATGACGAACACCAATTGGCAGTCTTACTCGCCCGAGACGACCGTCAGCTACTTCGTGCAGATGGCTGCCCTGGCGGTTCAGAACTTCGTCTCCGCCGCGGCGGGAATGGCTGTGGCCGTGGCCCTGATTCGTGGGTTCGCAAGGCACACCGCGAAGACCATCGGAAATTTCTGGGTTGACGTAACTCGCTGGACGCTCTACCTCCTGCTTCCGATTTGCGTTCTGGCCACTTTGTTTTTCGTGGCGCAGGGCAGCATTCAGAACTTCAAGCCGTACCAGACGATCCAGACTTTGGAAGGCTCCAGCCAAACGATCGCGCAAGGCCCATTGGCGTCGCAGCTCGCCATCAAGATGCTGGGTACGAATGGCGGCGGCTTCTTCAACGCGAATTCGGCTCATCCCTACGAGAACCCCACCCCGCTTTCCAACATGCTCCAGATGATCCTGATCTTTGCGCTTGGCGCAGGATTGACCTACATGTTCGGGAAAATGGTACGCGATACTCGCCAGGGCTGGGCCATCTTTGGAGCTATGGCCGCGATGTTTCTAGTCGGTGTTTTCATCTGTTATTGGGCCGAGCAGCGTGGCAACCCCATCGTCGCCAATGCGGGCGTCGAGCGCAGCTACACGGGAAGCCAGCCGGGCGGCAATATGGAAGGCAAGGAGGTCCGCTTCGGCATCGCTCAATCGACTCTGTTTGCGACGGTGACGACGGACGCAAGTTGCGGCGCAGTCAACAGTATGCACGATAGTTTTACCCCCATTGGCGGTCTCGTTCCGATGTTCAATATCCAGACCGATGAAGTGATCTTTGGAGGCGTCGGCGCGGGCCTCTACAGCATGTTGATCTATGCGGTCATCGCCGTCTTCATCGGCGGGCTGATGGTCGGACGGACGCCCGAATATGTGGGCAAGAAGATCGAGCAAAAAGAAGTCAAGATGGCCATCATCGCAGCCCTCTCGACTGCCCTGGTCATCCTTGCATTTACGGCTCTCAGTTCGGTTGCTCAGTTTGCGAAGAATGGTTACTGGAATTCGCCCGGACCGACTACAGCGAACCTGAACAACGGCGGCGCGCACGGCTTTTCCGAAATCCTGTATGCCTACACCAGCGGCGCCGGCAATAACGGCAGCGCCTTCGCCGGAATCAACGCCAACACACCCTGGTACAACCTGACCCTCAGCCTTGACATGCTGGTGGGACGATTCCTGTTCATCATCCCGGCGTTGGCCATTGCCGGTAGTCTGGCCGCAAAGAAGTTGGTACCGGTAACCAGCGGCACTTTGCCGACGAATGGGTCGCTGTTCGTGGTCCTGCTGATCGGAACAGTCATTATTGTCGGAGCGCTCACCTATTTTCCGGCGCTTTCGTTAGGTCCCATCGTGGAACATTTCCAAATGCTGAATGGCAAGCTGTTTTAGTGTGAGGCGAGGATAAGGAGCTAGAATGTCTACCGTCACGGCCCCTCGTATGGAACCCAAGCCGGAGATCAAAGAGCAGCAATCAACACCACTCATATCCCGCGGTGTTCGCGCGCGCCCCTTGTTCGATCCCGAAATCATGCGCCGCGCCATTCGCGAATCGTTCCTCAAGCTCAATCCAGCAAAGGTCGCGAAGAATCCCGTGATGTTCGTTGTCGAAGTGGGAGCGGCCCTGACGACCGTATTTGTCATCAAGGACGCATTCAGTGGCGCTGGCGGCACCTTGTTCGGCATCCAGATTGCCCTGTGGCTCTGGTTCACGGTCGTTTTCGCCAATTTCGCCGAAGCCATGGCGGAAGCGCGCGGGAAAGCTCAAGCCGATGCCTTGCGCAAGACCAAAACGGACACCATGGCGCGCAAGCTTTTGCCCAACGACAAATTCGAAATGGTGCCTGCCTCCAAGCTGCGCGCGGGGGACGTCGTCTATTGCGAAGCGGGCTACTTGATTCCCGGAGACGGCGAAGTCATTGACGGCATCGCCAGCGTCGATGAGTCGGTCATCACGGGAGAGAGCGCCCCGGTCATTCGAGAATCCGGAGGAGATCGCAGCGCCGTAACCGGCGGCACCAAGGTCCTCTCTGACCACATCAAAGTCCGCATCACCTCGAATCCCGGTGAAACGTTCCTGGATCGCATGATCGCTCTCGTGGAGGGCGCCGTGCGTCAGAAGACGCCCAACGAAATCGCTCTCAACATCTTGATCGCCGGCCTGACCCTCATCTTCTTGCTGGCGGTCGCCACGCTGCCCCCGTACGCCAAATATGCCATTCAAGCCGTTGGCAGCGGCAGCACGCCGACAGTCGCCGTCCTGGTCTCGCTTCTTGTTTGTCTGATCCCCACCACGATCGGCGGATTGCTTTCGGCGATCGGTATCGCCGGCATGGATCGCGTGATGCAGCACAACGTCCTGGCCATGAGCGGAAAAGCAGTCGAGGCTTCAGGCGACGTCAATACGCTGCTTTTGGACAAGACGGGCACAATCACCTTAGGCAATCGCCAGGCGGTCGAATTCATGCCCGTGGACGGCGTGAACCAAAGCGAACTGGCCGACGCCGCTCAGCTCTCCAGCCTTGCGGATGAAACGCCCGAGGGCCGCTCGATTGTCGTGCTGGCCAAGCAGATGTACAACTTGCGCGGCAGGGAAGTGGCAGAACGCGAAGCCAACTTTATCCCCTTTTCCGCGTATACGCGCATGAGCGGCGTGGATATCGATGGCCGCAAACTGCGAAAGGGCGCCACGGATGCCATTGCCCGGTTTGTGAAAGACGCTGGCGGAAGTGTGCCTTCCTCACTTTCGGAAATTTCCGATCGCATTTCCAGGAATGGCGGCACTCCACTCGCGGTGGCCGATGGTTCGAAGATCCTGGGAATCATTCACCTCAAAGACATCGTTAAAGGTGGAATGCGCGAACGCCTCGCCTCGCTGCGGGCCATGGGAATCAGTTCCGTCATGATCACCGGAGACAATCCGCTCACCGCGGCGGCCATCGCGCAAGAGGCGGGCGTCGACGACTTTCTCGCTCAGGCCACGCCGAAAGACAAACTCGAATATATCCGCAAAGAACAAGCGCAGGGCCGCTTGGTGGCCATGACGGGTGACGGCACAAATGACGCTCCGGCGTTGGCTCAAGCCGATGTGGGCGTAGCCATGAACACCGGAACGATGGCGGCCAAGGAAGCCGGCAACATGGTCGATCTCGACAGCAATCCGACCAAACTGATTGAAATTGTCGCCATCGGCAAGCAATTGCTGATTACTCGCGGTTCTCTGACCACGTTTTCCATTGCCAATGACGTCGCCAAGTATTTCGCCATCATCCCGGCGATGTTTGCATCGATCTATCCGGAGCTGAACAAGCTGAACATCATGGGGTTGCATTCGCCTCAGAGCGCGGTGCTCGCAGCGGTGATTTTCAATGCCCTGATCATCATCGCGCTGGTTCCATTGGCCCTCCGGGGTGTGCAGTACAAACCTGTTAGCGCCGGCCAGATGCTGACGCGCAATTTGCTTGTCTATGGTCTTGGCGGAATCATCGTGCCATTTCCAGGAATTTGGCTGATCGACAAGATCCTGGTCGCGCTGCATCTTGCGTAAAGGAGTAAGTCATGCTCAAAGAACTTGGACCCGGATTGCGCTTGACGATAATTTTCACGGTTCTCACCGGCCTTCTGTACCCCGCCGTGATGACCGGCCTCTCGGAGGCCATTTTCCCGAGGCAATCGAAGGGCAGCTTGGTTACCGTGAATGGCAAAGTCGTCGGGTCGAGTCTGATCGGCCAGCCATTCGCAAAGCCCGAATACTTTCATCCGCGGCCTTCCTTTGCGGGCAATGGCTACGACGCGAGCGCCAGCAGCGGCACGAACCTGGGGCCCACCAGCGCTAAGCTCCTCCGCGGTACGACCAAAATGGATGACAAGAAAAACGAGGTGGTCGATTTCGATGGCATCGATGATCGCGTCGTGCACTATTGCGTCGATAACGGCATCCCCTACGAATCCTCCGTGCCTCTCGACCAGTTCAAGGATTCCCACGGCGACCTGGACGACGTAAAGCTGATCAAGGCCTTCAACGATGACAAGGCCCCATTAGTGTTCACGCCGAAGGTGCCGATTCCCCAGGACGCGGTGACTGCCTCGGCGTCCGGTCTCGACCCGCATATCAGTCCCGCCAACGCCGAGACACAAGCGGCGCGAGTCGCCAAGGCGCGCGGCGTTTCGGCGGACCAGGTAAATCAACTCATCCCGCAGTTCACCCAGCGTGCCGATTGGGGATTTCTCGGTGAACCGCGCGTCAATGTGCTTTTATTGAATGTAGCTCTCGACCAGCGTTTTCCTGTTTCCAAATAGCGATGCGGGGTGCCGGCCTCTGGCGGAGGGTGCAGGTCTCGCGGAAATGGCCTGCCCCGTTCCCGGAGACGCTGCTGCGATTTGATCCTTGGACTATCGCGTCAAACTTCTTGCGTTCTTTATTTGCGCGCTGGCCGTCTTTTTGCTCCTCAATACTGGCTATTCGGCTCTCAACACGATTTCGCGCCTGGACGTGGTGGAAGCGGAACGCGACCAATGGCAGCGCCCCGCGGCAGTCATCCAAGCCTTGGGTATTCGCCCAGGTGACGTCGTTGTGGATCTCGGATGCGGCTCCGGATATTTCGCATTGAAACTTTCCTCGCCAGTTGGAAAGGCCGGCCGCGTTCTCGCCGAAGACATTCGCAGATTGCCGCTGACGTTTCTCTGGTTCAGAACGATTCTGAAGAATGAGCGCAACGTTACCGTGGTACGCGGCGGCGCCACGGACCCGCATCTGTCCCGGCGGCAGGTGAATGAGGTGCTCATCGCCAACACCTATCATGAACTGGCCGATTCGCAAGCCATCCTCGCGCAAGTCCGGCAATCCCTGGTTTCCGATGGCCGGCTCGTCGTGCTCGATCGTTCGCCGAATCCGGCCGATATCGGCGCCACGCGGCTGGCTGAGCATGAGATTTCAGCCGGGCAGGTTGAAAGCGAACTTCGTCAGGCGCAATTTGAAATTGTGGCCAGGCAAGACGATTTCATCGAGAAAGATCCGGACAATGAAAGCTGGTGGCTCATCGTAGCGCGCAAACCTTAACCGATCCTGGTTTCCCGGGGACCCAAAGACTATGAATGCACTGACAGCGTTTGGCTTGATTGCCGTCTCTCTCATGCTCATTTTTTATGCCATGGAGAAGCGCAGCCGCTGGTATACCTTGGCGTTCGCAGGCGCTTGCGCATTGGGTTCCGCCTACGGTTTTCTTCAAGGAGCGTGGCCCTTCGGACTGGTGGAAGCCATATGGTCCTTTGTCGCTGTGCGGCGCTGGTGGCTGGCGGTTGCGACGTCGAACTGAACACCGCGCCATTTCCTCTTGAACTCCGCTCTCGATAGAATAGTTCTCGATGGCAACCGATTCGCCTCACCGCCCAAGCCCTGAGCAATTACTTGCCGACATTGAGCTGGAGGAAGCACGGAAAAGCCGTGGCCGGCTCAAGGTTTTCCTGGGTTATGCCTCCGGTGTAGGCAAATCCTTCCAGATGCTGGACGAGGCCCGGCGGCGGCGTGAACGAGGCGAGGATGTCGTCGTTTGCGCGCTGCAGCCGGAATACCCGCCCGAGGTCCAACCCATTTTGCAGAAGCTCGAAATCATTCCCATGTTGAAAGTGGGCACTGAGCAAGTGATTGACGTTCCCGCCGTTATTCGCCGGCACCCTCAGGTTGCGGTCATTGACGGGCTCGCATATGACAATCCGCCCGGCAGCCCAAATTGTCATCGCTGGCAGGACGTCGAGCAGTTGCTCGATGCCGGAATCTCCATCATCGCCTCGGTGAACCTGCAATATCTCGAAAAGCTTCATGACGAAGTGGAGCGCGTCACCGGCAAACGCACCTCCTGCACCATCCCCCGCGGTTTTCTGGATCGAAGCGCGGACGAGATCGTTATCGTGGACGCTCCGGCCATCGATAGTCTCTCGCGTGAAGCTTCCGCCGCAGACAGCGCCACGCGGCTCGCCGAGGAACATAAGCTTTCGCGGCTCAGAGAACTGGCCCTCCTGGTCGCCGCAAGCGTGATCGACCGCCAACTCGAGACCTACCTGCGGTCGCATGGCATAGATTCGTCGTGGGGAGTGCAGGAACGCATTCTCGTCTGCGTCACCCCTCGATCGAGGTCCGCCCAAATGCTCGAGAGCGGCCGCCGGAATGCCGATCGCTTTCAAGGCGAATTTTACGTCGTCTACGTGCACCAGCCCGCGCTTTCACAGCAGGATCGAGCCATCCTGGAGCAAAATCTCGACTATGCCCGCCAATTGGGGGCGCAAGTAGAGGTGCTTAACGGCCTTGATGCCGCCGAAGCCATCTTGAAATTCGCTCGCGAAAAGGGCATCACCCAGATCTTCATCGGCCACAGCATGCGCCAGGGAGCGTGGCGCCGGCTGTGGAGTAACCTGATTGAGCGCATCATCCGCTCCGCGGAAGGAATCGATGTCGTCGTCTACCCCCACCAGCGCTGAGTCCACCAAAGAGCCGCAGACCAAGCGCCGCGGCCGGCTGCGCGTCTTTCTCGGCTATGCGCCTGGGGTGGGAAAAACGTTCCGGATGCTCGAGGAAGCGCAGCACCTCAAACGGCAGGGAAAAGATATCGTGATCGGCTATTTCGAGCCGCACGGACGGAAAGACACCATTGCCAAGACCGCGGGATTGGAAATGGTCCCCACGAAGAAAATTAACTACCGGGACGTGGCCTTTCAGGACATGGATACCGATGCCATCATCCGGCGGCATCCCGCCATTTGCGTGGTCGATGAGCTGGCGCACACCAATGTACCCGGTTCGGAACGCGCCAAGCGATGGGAGGATGTGCAGGTACTGCTCGATGCGGGAATCGACGTAATCACAAACATGAATATCCAGCATCTCGAAAGCCTGAACGATCACATCTTCAACATCACCGGCGTCCGCGTACGCGAGACCGTGCCCGACTGGTTTGTGAAGAGTGCCGACGAGGTGGTGATGGTAGACGCCACCACAGGGGCGCTCCTGAACCGGCTGAAGAGAGGCGATATCTACGCGCTCGAAAAAGCGCAGCAGGCCATGGAGAATTTTTTCAAGGAATCGACGCTGGCGGCGCTGCGCGAACTGGCCCTGCGGCAGACGGCACATGAGCTGGAATTTCGGGAAATCGCGGAGGTGCCCGAGCTTGCGGCAGGGCTTTCCGCCGTTCAGCCTGGGCGCGAGAGGGAAGTTCGCGACCGCATTCTGATTTACGTGACCGCGGATCCCTCCAGCGCCGTGCTCATCCGGCGCGGCCGCCGAATGGCGGATTACCTGGGCGCGGATTGCTTTGCCGTGTGCGTCTCGTCGCACGGCGGCGGGCGCCGCTGGGTAAACCAGGATGTCGAGGGAATCCAAAAGCACCTGAACTTCGCCAGAAATCTGCACATCGAAAGCCGCATGCTGGAAGGCGATGATCCCGCCGAGACGATTGTGGACTTTGCCCGGCGCAATCAAGTCACCCAGATCCTCGTGGGCAGACCGAAGAAGCGGGGCTTCTTGAACCGCTTCCTCTTTACCGATATGGTCCTGCGAATCGTGCGCAAGGCCAAAGATATTCGCGTCATTATCGTCGCCGAACGCAGGCGGCAAATTCAGCCCGCCCCGATGTGAGGGACCGGGGGCGTGAGTCACTGGCCGCTTGGAAGCGACTCAGGCTGCCAGCGCCTGTGCCCTCCCCTCTTCCCCCAATTTGGTTTGCCTGAAAAGAGGGCCGGGTGTATATGTTTGCCCATCTGGGCGCTCAGAATCTGAAATCCCAGTTGCGTCGGCGACGCTCCAGCGCCCATCCTACCGCCCGAAAAGGAGGATACAGCCCCATGAAAGGCCTGACTTGGTTCCTGCTGGCCCTGATAACGGCGGCTCCTCTCTGCGCGAAGCCCAAGGTGGATGTGCGCGTAAAAGTGAATGACGGATTGAGGAAGGATCGTGCCGGAGACTCGCTCTCCAAGGGTGGAGGAGCGGCGCCCGGCAACACCTTCGTCACCGGAGTATGGTTCATGAATGTAACCGTGACCTCCGATAATTCCGGCGCTGTGGCGAAAAATAATGGGCAATGGTGTATCACTGGCGAAGAGACGCTGGATGTGAACGGCGAATATGCCGGCACTCTGGACGGAAGCAGCCTGGACATTCAAATTCCCGCCAAGAATGGCAAGACCAAGAAAGCGCATTTCGAGGTGCTCGATCACAAGTGGCGAAAATTGTCTGATCTGTGACGTGTGCGCATTGCTGGTCCATAAGATCAAATGGACGCGCGCGGATGTATTCGGGCTGAAGCTGCCGTATCCTTGCTGACACCGCTCCGCTTAGTGATTCCGAACCAGGAGGATGGATGCCAAGCCGCAGAGACTTCTTGAAAACTTTGGCGGGGGTATCGGCGGGAGCTTACTTTTTCCCCGACAGTGCCATTGGGCTGCCTCAGCAGCGCCAAGGCGCCAAGCACGCGCCGGTAATGGTTGCCGGACGCCGCGTGAAAACCATAGACGTGCATTGTCACGTGGATGTGCCGGGCATAGCCGATTTTCTCAAAGGCACGCCTTTGGCACGCGCCGTCAATCGGCCCGCGCCTACCGGCAGACAACTCCAGGGCGTGAGCGATTTCAATATCGATGTTCCTTTGGGGCCGGAGCGCATCGCGAAAATGGATGAAATGGGCATAGACGTTCAGGCCGTGAGCATCAACGCCTTCTGGTATTCGGCCGATCGTGCCCTGGCTTCGCGGCTCATCGACTTTCAGAATGAAAAACTCGCCGCCATGGTGAAGACGCCAAATCCGGAGAGGTTTGTGGCCTTCGCTTCCGTGGCGTTGCAGTTCCCAGACCTGGCGGCAAAGCAATTGGAGGAAGGGATCAAGCGCTGGGGCTTGCGCGGCGCGGCCATCGGAGGAAGCGTCCCAGGCGAAGAGTTATCTTCGCCGAAGTTCGATCCGTTTTGGGCCAAGGCCGAGGAAATGCAGGCTCTGGTCTTCGTGCATCCGCAGAATAGCGCCATGGGCACCGGCATCTGGAACCGGGTGCAAGGAAATGGCGTGCTGGGCAATGTGATCGGTAATCCGCTGGAGACCACGATTTTCCTCTCCCACATGATCATGGAAGGAACGCTCGACCGCTTCCCGAACCTCAAGATTTGCGCGGCTCACGGCGGCGGCTATTTGCCTTCCTATGCCGATCGACTGGATCACGGATGCGTCACGTTTCCCGAGCAATGCAATAAGAAGCTGAAGAAAAAGCCCACCGAATACCTCAGACAAATCTATGTGGATTCGCTGGTATTTTCGCCCGAAGCGCTGCGGCACCTCATCGCCGTCGTCGGTGCCGACCACATCGGCCTGGGCACCGATTATCCGTATCCCTGGACGGACACGCCGGTGGATCACGTCATGGCCACGCCTGGACTAAGTGACGCGGACCGCACGGCCATCCTCGGCGCCACCATGAGCAAACTCCTTCGAATTGGCACGTAGTTCGGGGCGGGCGAGCGGTTATTCCACGGAAACAGGCAATTCGAGGGAATTAGGCAGCTTCGAGCGTGAGCCTCAGCCCGACTGCCTTGGCAACTGCATACAACGTGGACAGACGTGGGTTGCCGCGAGCTGACAAAGCTCGATATAAGCTCTCTCTCTCGATCCCAGCAGCCTTGGCGATCCTTGCTATTCCCCGGGCCTGTGCGACGTGGCGCAAAGCAATCAGCAGCACACGCGGTTCGTCCGCATCTTCCAGTGCGGCTTTGAGGTACTCGGCGGCAAACTCCGGATTCTTGCGAATTCGGCGGATCATCGCCTCATCATGTGAGGTACTCGCTCTAGATTTCATTGCTTTCCGGTCCTACTCGGAAGGCGGCGAAGAATCTCTCGCTGAGGAGAGATTCTTCGCTTCAGGATGACTTAGACGGCTAGTCCTTCCAGGCCGAGTAGATGGGTTTGGCGACGACGAAACCAGGATTAGCTCCCGGCTTCGGAGTGAATTTCTCCACGCGGCCGTTATCGACCTCGGCCAGGTAGAGATTGCCGTCCTGGTCCACGCTCAAGCCATGAACGCCCCACAGAGCGCCCGGGAAATTCCCCATCGCACCCCAGGCATAGAGCAGGTGTCCTTGCAGGTCCCACTCGACCATCTTGTTGGTGGTGCGGTCAAAGGTCCAGATGGTGTTGCCTGAGCCGATATAGAGCAGGTGCAGGCTCGAGGGACTGGCGTCGACTTTCCATTCGTAGAGGTACTTGCCGTTTTCATCGAAGACCTGAATGCGGTGATTGTTTCGGTCGTTGACGAAAACGTGACGCGTCTTCTGATCGATGGCGATCCCGTGCACGTTGCTGAAGTAACCGGGACGCGTTTCCACGGGCTCGTTATCGCCGCCGCCTCGCGGTCCGCCCTTCATGCCCCAATCCATGAGGAACTTCCCGTTCTTATCGAATTTCGCCACGCGTGTGCCCGTGTAGCCGTCGGAGACGAAGAACGTGCCATCGGGCAGCCAATCGATGTAGGTTGGACGATTGAAGTGCGTGGCATCGGCGCCCTCCTTCTCAGGGGTGCCGATGGTCTGCAAGAGTTGTTTGCCATCGTGGGTGAAGCGATAGATGACCTGCATATTGTCGTCAACGATCCAGACGTTCTTGTCCGGATCATAGGGGCTGATGTACACCGAATGAGGGCGGCGGAAGAGCTTGTCCCACTGCTTCCAGGTCTCGACGATGTTGCCCTGCCCGTCGACCACGACGAGGCAATTCTCCCAATTGGCATCCACACCCATCTTGCGATAGGGCGGGCCCTTGATGCCGATATCAGGCGCTTTGCCTTCCCACGCGGTGAGCCATTCGGCCATATTGTTATCTGTGCCGCCCGTCCCTGGGGGCGAGGCGGTGGTAGTGTCACGCCACAACCCGGCGACGGGGAAACTGATGCTGGGTCCCACTTCCGGCAGCAGCCTTGCCTTTGGGGGCGCCATCTTCGGCAGTTCGCCCCGGAAGAGCATGTACACGCGATCGGGGCTCTCCGCAAACACGCTCTCGGCCGCGCCGTAAGTCCACTTTTCATTTCCGGGCAAGGTGCTTACGTCCTTTGGCCAACCCTTCACTACGTCGTATGGCCCATCAACATCTTCCGCACCCAGCGATCCCGGCATAGCCGCGAATCCGGCTCCGGGTTTCGCCTGTCCCTCCACTGGCATCCGTTTGCTGGAGACCCAAAAGCCGATCCCCACGCCGATTGCCAATACCACAACGATCAAAGCAAGTTTCCGCATCTCATCCTCCAAACACCCAAACGTCCAAATCTGGCGCCAAGCTCAGTGTGAAATTCGTTCGCGGCCCCGTTCGGCTTCTCAAGTGCACCCTACGGCTGCGGGCCAGGTGGAATCGCCAGCGAAGTCTACCTCCAATGCCCGTGCGGCGTCACGCAGTTCGTTACCACCCCAACCCACGGAGCCATAATCCGCTTTTGTTCACCCGAAAAATTTCTGCTAAGATGCCTGCTCCAACTACAGGAGTTTTTTATGGCCCAAAGATGCGAGATTTGCGGGAAAGGCCCGCACTACGGAAACGTGATCAGCCACGCCAACAATGCGCGGCGGCGTCGCTGGAACCCAAACCTGCGCCGCGTTCGCGCGCTGGTGAATGGCGCGCGCAAGCAGATGCGCGTCTGCACCAGTTGCATTCGCTCGGGTCGCGTAAAGAAGGCAGCTTGATTTGTCGTAGCGATCGTTTCGGTAAGGTCGTCACGTGGTAAGAAAAATATTTGTCGCCACGCTTTTGGTTTCCGCGCTTTTCATCTCCGGTTGCAAACACGATGCGCCGCCTGCCCCGGACGTCTGGGCGATGGTGAATGGCGAACAGATTCATCGCGCTGAAGCCGAAAAGTACTACAAGAGCCGGCTTAACCCGCAGGCGCCTACTCCCTCCCAGGAAGAGGCGCTTTCCCTCACTCTCAACGTCCTCGACGAGCTCATCAATAACGATATCCTGATCCAGCGTGCCAGAAAGCTGGGTCTCGAGGCCACCGACGGCGAAGTCGAGGACAAATTCACGGAATTCAAGAGCCCCTACACCGAAGATGAATTCCAGCGAACGCTGAAAGATCGCGGCGTAACCCCAGACGACCTCAAGGGAGACATCCGCAAGCAGCTTACCGTGCAGAAGCTGCTGAATCGTGAAGTGGTGGCAAAGATCTCCATCACGGACGAAGACGTTTCTTCCTTCTACAATCAAAATCGCGCGCAATTCAACGTGGCGGAAACCCAATACCGCGTCGCGCAAATTCTGGTCACCCCTCATAAAGATCCGCAGCTTCACAATCGAAAGAATGACGACGCCACGACGGACGTCGAGGCTCGCCGTAAATCCGCGGCGCTGCTGCAACAGCTCGCCAATGGCGCTGATTTCACCCAGCTGGCTATGGACTATTCGGAAGATCCGGCGACGGCCTCTTCGGGCGGCGATTTGGGATATGTTCCTGAGTCTTCCCTGAATCAAAGCGATCCGGCGTTGAAGCACGCCGTGGTCATTCTCAAGGTGGGCGAGGTCAGCCCGATTATCCAGCTCAAGGACGGCTACCACATCCTCAAATTGATGGCTAAAGAGGCGCCCGGCCAGCGCGAAATCTCGGATTCGCAGGTGCAGCAATCCATTCGAGATACTTTGCGAAATCGCAAAGAGCAGTTGCTGCGCGCTGCCTATATGGCTGAGGCGCGCGATGGCGCGAAGGTAACCAACTATCTTGCGCAGCAGGTCACTGAATCGAACGGAAAATTGCCGGAAATTCCCAAGTTCGGCAGCAACGCTCTCGGGCCAACGCCGGGAAGCGCGCCGGTTCCTTCGCAGCCCTGACCGCGAATCTTTCCGCCGCGGCTCAACCGATCGTAAGCAGCGGTTCGCCGGCCGCCACCGCATGTCCTTCTCGGACGAATATCCGTTCGATCATGCCCGCCCTCGGTGCCCGGATTTCGTTCTGCATCTTCATGGCTTCCACGACCACCAGACCTTGATCCGCTTCGACGGCTTCGCCGGCGCTCACAAGAATGCGTATCACTTTGCCCGGCATGGGCGCGGTTATCTGGTGCTTCCCTTCCGATCCGAATAGCGCGCCGCGCCCCCGGCGCCAGGCGCGAGGATCGGAAACGATGGCGTGGAATTCGTGGCCTCCGCAGCGCACCAGCACTCCTTCTCCCTCGGGCGTGACTACCGCTTCGAATGCGCGCCCATTCACCAGGATCGAATAGGTATTGGGAGCCACTTCCACGGCATCGACCTTGGCATCCATCTGAGCGTCACTCTGGGCGCGATCCTCGGCGTCTACCGCAAAGCGGTTCAGTCCCGTGCGTCGGATTTCGATCTGCCGGGTCAGCGTTCCAATGCGCACCTCCACTTTCATAGCGCGTTCCTCGAAACGCTGAACCTCAGCATCCGGTGATTGAGCACAATTCGCGGGCGGGCCGATCTCATCGTCAACGGTCGGGGGTGCGCGAGATTTGTTCCCGCCTCGCATCGTCACGCCAGCGGGAGGCGGGCTGCGGCGGGGTCTCGCCAGCAGGGCTTGACTTGGGAGACGTGCCAGAGAGCGGCGGCCATCATCGCCACTTTTATCTCCGGCGTTTCGTCCGTGGCGCCGCCATCTTTTGCGCTGCCAGGCAAAAGAGAAACAAGGCGTTCATCGAGCCAGCGGGTGTGAATGGCGCCATTCTGAAAATCGCCGTCGGCGAGAATTTTTTGGAACAAAGCCGTATTGGTGCGGATTCCTGCGATTTGCATTTCTTCGAGAGCTCTTTCGAGGCGGGCCAGCGTCTCGGCCCGGTCGGCGCCCCAGGCAATCAATTTTGCGAGCAGCGGATCGTACTCGCCGGGCACCGTCCAGCCGGCATAGACGCCTTCGTCCAGACGAACTCCCGGCCCGTGCGGCGTTCGCCAGAGGGTGATTTGCCCCGGCCACGGAAAGAAATGATTCTCGGGATCCTCCGCGTATATGCGGCACTCCATGGCATGCCCTCGCAAGCTCACATCTTGCTGCGCTACGGGCAATCGTTCGCCCGCGGCGACGTGTAACTGCAGCTTGACCAGATCAAGCCCGGTGACTGCTTCGGTCACCGGATGTTCCACCTGCAGGCGCGTGTTCACCTCGAGAAAATAGAAGTTGCGGCTCGCGTCCACCAAAAATTCGGCCGTACCCGCGTTCGTGTAGCCCGCTTCCCGCGCCAGCCGAACTGCGGCCTCGCCCATCGCCCGGCGCAATTCCGGCGTCATGAATGGCGACGGCGCTTCTTCGATCACCTTCTGATGCCGCCGCTGCACGGAACATTCGCGCTCTCCGAGATAAACGACGTTCCCGTGCGAGTCTGCGAAGATTTGCATCTCGATATGACGCGGCCGATCCAGATATTTCTCGATATAGACGCGCTCATCGCCAAACGCGTTGAGCGCCTCGGAAGCCGCATCGCGCCACGCTCCGGGCAGTTCATTCGCGCTCGCCACCGTGCGCATGCCCTTGCCGCCTCCTCCGGCAACAGCTTTCAGCAATACGGGGTAGCCGATCTCGCCGGCTATGCGGCGCGCGGTTTCGAGTTGCGGGATCGGTTCACGAACGCCGGGAACCATCGGCACGCCGGCGTGAAAAGCAAGTTCGCGGGCCGCCGTCTTTGAGCCCAGCCGCTCCATCGCCTCGGCCGATGGGCCCACAAATGTCACCCCCATCTCGGCGCATGCCCGCGGCAGTTCGGGATTCTCTGCCAGGAAGCCGTAGCCTGGATGAAGCGCGTCGCATCCGGCTCGCCGCGCGACGTCCATCAGCTTGTCGATGCGCAAATAGCTTTCGCGCGAAGCCGCAGGCCCGATGGCGTAAGCTTCGTCGGCCATGCGCACGTGCAGCGAGGCTCGATCCACATCGCTGTAGACCGCCACGCCGGTGATGCCAAGTTCGCGGCACGCTCGCAGAATCCGTACTGCGATCTCTCCGCGATTGGCGATGAGCAGCTTTTTGAACATGTTCCGCCAGCCGAACGCGCGTGCATTCTAGCACTACGCCAGCGGTTCACTCAGGCATGGCGATGCGTAGGTCCCAAATTGGAACTTGATGGTTGATTGCGACTCGATGGACCATTGTTGGAGGCGTCCCAGGATGATCTCACGCCTTTCTTTGCACGACGGAGGCGACCGTGAAGGAACTGCTAGCGGATGCAGCTGCTCGGTCCACACGATACGTAGTCGACATCCAGCATCGGCGAGTTCAACCACTTCCTGAAGAGACCGCCCGTCTCGAGGCGCTCGGCGGACCACTGCCTGAGACGCCATCTGACCCGGCTGAAATTTTGCGACTACTTGATGACATTGGCTCTCCGGCAACGATCGCGATGACAGGCGGGCGCTATTTCGGATTTGTAATTGGCGGAACTCTTCCGGCAGCGCTCGCGGCGAATTGGCTGGCAGGCGCGTGGGATCAGAATGCCGCTTTTCGCGTGATGTCGCCGGTGGCAGCGAAGCTTGAAGACATTGTGGGTGCCTGGATGCTCGACCTGCTTGGCTTGCCGTCGAACTGTGGCGTCGGCTTTGTCACCGGCACGACGATGGCAAACTTCTCAGCTTTGGCGGCGGCGCGGACAGCATTGCTCCACCGCGCCGGATGGAATGTGGAGGAAGATGGATTATTTGGAGCTCCGCCGATAAAAGTGGTCGTCGGAGAAGAGGCACACGTCTCTTTGCTGAAGCCATTGGCTCTGTTGGGATTGGGCCGTTCGCGCGTCATCTCCGTTTCGACAGACCGCCAGGGACGGATCAGTGCTGATGCGCTGCCTCAATTCGATGACCGGACGCTGGTCTGTATCCAGGCTGGAAACGTGAACACAGGCGCCTTCGATCCAGCGAAGGAGATATGTGCACGCGCGCACGAAGCCGGGGCATGGGTGCACGTCGATGGCGCCTTCGGACTGTGGGCCGCGGCGTCGCCAAATTACGCACACTTGGCTCACGACTTTTCTCTCGCCGATTCGTGGGCGATTGATTGTCACAAGTGGCTCAATGTGCCCTACGACTCAGGAATAGCCATCGTTCGAGAAGCGGAGCATATGCGAACCGCCTTGGCGCTCAGTGCGGCCTATCTTCAGACGAGCGGCGCACGTGAGCCGTGTCACTACACTCCCGAAGCGTCGCGACGCGCGCGGGGAATCGAATTGTGGGCTGCCCTGCGCTCGCTGGGGCGCCAGGGACTTAGAGAAATGATTGAGCGAAACTGCCGTCTTGCAAAGGTCTTCGCAACGCGTCTTCGCCAGGCGGGATTCGAAGTGCTGAATGATGTCGTGCTGAATCAAGTGCTTGTATCGTTCGGGAGCGCCGAGGAGACCCGGCGCGTCGTCGCCGAGGTGCAGGGCGAGGGGACCTGCTGGTGCGGTGGCACAGAGTGGCACGGACGAACCGCGATGCGGATCAGCGTCTCGAGCTGGGCCACCAACGACGAGGATGTGGAACAAAGTCTCGCTTCAATTCTGCGAATAGCGAAATCAGGAAAGTTCTCTCCGGCGTGAACATTGCCTCGCCGCAACGCGCGCCCAAGTTCCTAATTCTGAAGCGCGCGGCGGCCCGTCAGGTTGTGCTTCACTATACTTCTGGCTTTCGTCTAGAGCGGTGTCGACGATTTTGTAGATGGGCAACACTCGCTCGTCAAACCTCAGCCGGCGGGGGACCGCTGGCAAGAACCGGGCCGGCAGCCTTGCCTTGCGCTATCAAAGCGGGATGTTGCCGTGTTTCTTCTTGGGGTTGGAGTCGCGTTTGTTCTCCAGGGCGCGCAGGGCCGTGATCAGGCGCGACCGCGTCTCGCGCGGCTCGATCACTGCATCGATGTAGCCGCGTTCTGCCGCGATATAGGGATTGGCGAAGCGCGCGCGAAATTCGGCAATCTTTTGTTCGCGCAGCCGCTCGCGTTCCGCTTCCGGTGCGCTTTCGATCTCGCGCTTATAGACGATGTTTACGGCCCCCTCGGGGCCCATCACGGCAATTTCCGCCGTGGGCCAGGCGAAATTCGCATCGGTGCGAATGTGTTTGCTGGCCATGACGCAATAAGCGCCGCCATAGGCTTTTCGGGTGATCACGGTCAGCTTGGGCACGGTCGCTTCGGCAAAGGCGAAGAGCAGCTTCGCTCCGTGGCGAATGATGCCGCCGAATTCCTGCTGCGTGCCGGGAAGAAAGCCGGGCACATCTTCAAACGTGATCAGCGGGATATTGAACGCATCGCAGAAGCGGACGAACCGCGCGCCTTTGACAGAGGCGTTGATATCCAGAACCCCGGAGAGCACCGCCGGCTGATTGGCGACTACGCCTACGGGCCTGCCGTCCAGTCGCGCAAAGCCGATGACCAGATTTTTCGCGAAGTGCTCCTGCACTTCAAAAAAGTAACGGTCATCCACCACGGCGAGAATGGCCTGCTTGATGTCGTAGGGCATGCGAGTGTCGGCGGGAACAAGCTCATCGAGCGAGCTTTCCGCCCGGTCCGCGGGATCGTTAGAGGCCCGCCGCGGCGGATCGTCCAGATTATTCGAAGGCAAAAAACTGAGCAGTTCGCGAATCATAGCCAGGCAATCGGCATCGTCGTGCGCGGCAAAATGCGCCACGCCGCTGGTGGCGTTGTGCGTCATCGCGCCGCCGAGTTCGTGTTTGGAGACTTCCTCGTGCGTGACCGTCTTGATCACCTCGGGGCCGGTAACAAACATGTACGAAGTTTCGGCGGTCATGAAAATAAAATCCGTGATGGCCGGGGAATACACCGCCCCGCCCGCGCAGGGTCCCAGAATCGCGCTGATCTGCGGAATTACGCCGCTGGCCAGCGTATTGCGTAGGAAAATATCCGCGTAGCCCGCCAGCGACGCCACGCCTTCCTGTATGCGCGCGCCGCCGGAATCGTTCAGCCCGATCACCGGCGCGCCCGAGCGCATGGCCAGATCCATTATCTTGCAAATCTTCGAAGCATTGGCCTCCGATAGAGAGCCGCCGAAAACCGTGAAGTCTTGGGCAAAAACGTAAACCAGCCGGCCATCGATTCGCCCGAAGCCGGTGACAAACCCATCCCCGGGCGGCCGCTGCTGTTCCATGCCAAAGTCCACGCAGCGGTGCGTCACGAATTTATCGAGTTCTTCGAACGTGCCTTCGTCCAGCAGCAGGGCAATCCGTTCGCGCGCCGCCAGCTTGCCCGCTTTGTGCTCGCGCGCCCGCCTCTCCGTCCCTCCGCCTTCTTCCGCCGCCGCGCTACGCCGGCGCAGTTCCTCGATTTCCTTTCGTGTCTTCTCTTTGGTAGCCATTCGGGCCCTCGCGTTAGGATTCTAACCTAGAGGTCTCCTAACGCAGTCCTCTCACTCCGAACGAAAGGAAGATTCTCTCGTTTCAGCGTCCCGATGGGAAACCGCCTGCTTGGCTCTCAGAAATTAGGCTAATCGCGAGGAGGGTGGGTGCCAAAAATGAGCACGGCCAGATGCGTAACGATATAAACGGTCCCCACCAGCCACAACATTCCCGTGAGCAATTCCGCTACCGTGGCGAGTGCGCGCATGGCGGGATTCGTCATTCGTGAAATGCTGATCGTCGCGCCTACCAGAACAATGGCCGATCCCAGTGTGAGGGTCACCGCCAGCACGGCCACGATGGCCAGCGCGGCCCATTTCTTCAGGTCCGCTTCCTCCGCCCACTTCCTCACGGATTTTCAGCGCAAGCCGGACCAATCGTCGGCGATAAGGATGGAGTTGCTGGGATTGGAGGGATCATACTTGATGCTGGCGGGAAGTCCGGTGATGATGCGCTCCAATCCGGCGTGGCCTTCCAGGCTGGTAATGTCCTGCGCCGTTTCGTAGCTCACCCCGGAAATCGAATAGCTGTAACAGACCAGCTTGCGCCGCGGATCGGCGCTTTTGCCTTTGCTTCGTGCCGTATCTTCGGAGACTTCCACCAGGTCCGTGATCTGCCCTTCGACAATGCGGCCGATTTGATTCAGATATGCGCGCCTTTGCCGCTCGATCTCTTCCGGATCCGGCGACCTGCCCAGCAATCGAGAGATGAAAGCGCCTCCGACCACCGCCAAAGCGGCTGCGTTCAGAGCCCAGAGATGCAATTGCAATGGTGTGTGACTCAACGCCCGGCCTTGCGCACGGTAGGCTCGACGATGTTGCCGAGCACGGCGCGCGCCTTCTCCCAATCCTTCAGGAAGCCCTGGAGCCCTTTATCCGTGAGCGGATGCTGGAACAATTGCTGGAACACCTTGAAGGGCATGGTGCCGATATGCGCGCCCATTTTCGCCGCTTCCACCACGTGGATCGGATGACGCAAGCTCGCCGCCAGCACTTGCGTTGAAAAGTTGTACGCGCGATAGATTTCCATGATGTCCCGCAGAAGCGTCAATCCGTTTTCGGAGATGTCGTCCAACCGGCCCACAAATGGACTCACGAAATAAGCGCCCACCTTGGCCACCAGCAATGCCTGCGTGGCCGAAAAGCACAGCGTCACATTTACGCGAATGCCCTCTTTCGAGAGGATGCTCAGAGCTCGAACTCCATCCGGGATCAGCGGTACTTTGACGACGATATTCGGATGCCAGCTGGCGATCTCCCGCGCCTCGCGCAAAATGTTTTCGGTATCCGTGGAGACTACCTCCGCGTTTACCACGCCGTCCTTCAGGATTTCGCAGATTTCCAGCACGTGCTCACGAAAGGGCCGATTCTCTTTGGCGATTAAGGTCGGGTTGGTCGTGACGCCATCCACCACGCCAAGTGAAACGCCTTGGCGGATCTCCTCCAGGTTTGCTGTATCCAGAAAAATTTTCATGATTGCCCCCGCGAATTCTCTGCCACTTTTATGATCTCTTAATTTTTGCGCGGTTGCGGGCCTCTTGCAACTGCGGGATTGCCCCGCTGTTCCGCCCGATAACCTTCGCTGACACCGGCTTGTGACGAAGGAATCGGTGCGCTCACTTGCGCGCGGGTAACGGGGGGGCGTGCCGCAAAACGAGGATCATCTGTATGACCCAGAGCAGCGCTGACGCCAAGCCCAGCAGAACCGCGCCGAGCATGAAAAAGTGAAACGTTCCCATGCGTGCCGCCAGGCGCGGAAAAGGAATCTGCAAGACGGCATAGACCAGGGTCAGGATGGACCACGCCGTAATACTGCAAGCGAAAAGGTGTGATGGGTGCCTTCGAAATCGGCAGGCGGGCACAAGCATGAGGATAATGACCAATGCCCCTGCGGCCACATTCCGTATCATCGCCAACGGATCGAGCGCTGGGAGCCGATTCGCGATGAGCAGCCAGGCGATCGCCACACCTGACAAGCCTGCGCCGATCACTAGACCGAGCTTCAGCGCCTGGGCAGATCGATCATCGTGCGCAGCCTTCTTCGACCGAGGGGGCATGGGGTGCCTCGCCTTGGAGATCGACTATGGTTCTGGTACCTGAGCTTCTACAGCAGGGCTAAGAGTGCTTTCGTTCCCCGATTGATCGACTGCCCCCACTCGATAAAAGTAAGCCTTAGCGGGTTGGACGGACATATCACGGAACGTGGGCGCACGCAAGAGTTCACTATTTAGTTTCTGCCCGGGCGTCCCGGCTTCGTCGCTTCTATAGACGTTATATCCAGCTAAATCCGTTTCGCTATTTATAGTCCAAGTCAGTTCGATGTATGCAGGGGCTCCATTCGTTGCCGCGACGCTGACGGCTTCCACACCCTGCGGGGCTGCCGGCGGAAAAATGTCCTTGGCCGAAAGAACCGCGGGGGCCGAATCGGCCGATTCCACGGTTTCTGTCCCGAACTGCATTACCTGGCGAACCTCATACAAATATGTGTGACCGAACTGGAAACTGGTATCGCGATATTCCGTGCCCATCGCTTGCGCGAGTAACTGCGGCGGCGCAAGCAGCTTTGCCTGCGAAGGATTGGAAACTGCCGCCTCCGCCGCTGTCGGATCCACTTCGGCGCGATAGATACGAAATCCGGCAGCCTTGCCCGAGGAAGGCGTGGGCGCTTCCGGGGCAGCGCTCCAGTCGAGCACCAGGGTCGTTTCCGTTAGCGTGGCCCGCAAATCCTGAACGGTCGGAGGTGCGGGATACACTCGCATCCTGACCGCATTGGAATCTGCCGATGCCTTGGCCCGCGAAACACGAGTCCGTACGATATAAACAAGGTCCCTTCCGTTTTCATTGGCTAGCTCACTCGGGTCGAGCTTGTCTGGAAATTCGATGTGTCCGTTCTTCTCGTATTGCCCGACCGCCTCGGAGGGAATCGTATCGGCTAGCCGCCCGGTGCTCTTATTCTTCGCTCCGGCTTTTGGCGCAGGCACGGTTCCTTGCGGCGAATTTCGATAGATTTCCACCGAAGGCATATCCGCGAGCGGCTGCAAGTCGGTTGAGGTGGTAGGGAGCGTGAAGTTGAGGATGACGGTGTCGCCGATCTGCCGCGCGCTCAGATCGTTTACCGGAGTGGGGACGATGGGGTGACGAGCAGTGGGCAGATCGGGCGAGGCACAGCCAAGCAGGCAAGCTCCCAATGCGATCACCAGCGCTGATTTGCGGGCGGCATCAATAAAGAGGCTCACACGGATGCGGATTGCAGAAGCTGCCCTTTGGGAACCCGCCGCGGGGCCGATCCACTGTGCTTTGGCGGCTCGCAAGGCGTCATCGGCGCGGGAATCACAGAATAAGTTAGAGAATATAGCGGCTCAAGTCCTGATTCTTGGCGATCTCGGCAAGCTGTTTGGCCACGTAGGGCGCATCGATCTTGACGTTTTTCTTCTTCAGCTCCGGAGCTTCGAAGGAGATTTCATCGAGCACGCGCTCCAGGATGGTATGCAGGCGGCGCGCGCCGATATTTTCGGTCTGCTCGTTCACCATCACCGCAAAGCGCGCCAGCCCGGCAATGGCATCGTCGCTGAACGTGAGCTTGACTCCTTCGGTTTCGAGCAGCGCCACGTACTGCTTGATCAGCGCGTTCTTTGGCTCGGTCAGAATGCGCACGAAGTCCTCTTCGGTCAGCGCGCTCAGCTCCACGCGCAGCGGCAGGCGCCCCTGCAGTTCGGGAATCAGGTCCGAAGGCTTGGTTATGTGGAAGGCGCCGGCGGCGATGAACAAGATGTGATCTGTGCGCACCATGCCGTAGCGCGTGTTGACCGTCGTGCCCTCCACGATCGGCAGAATGTCCCGCTGCACGCCCTCCCTCGATACGTCCGGTCCGTGACCGCTTTCGCGGCCCGCGATCTTATCGATTTCGTCGATGAAGATGATGCCCATCTGTTCGGCCCGTTCGGTGGCAATGCGCGTAACGTGATCCATATCGATCAGCTTGTTCTCTTCTTCCTGGATCAGGTAATCGAAGGCTTCCGACACGGTCATTTTTCTCTTTTTCTTTTGCTGGCCGAAAAAGCCGGAAAGCATGTCCTTGACGTTGATATCCATCTCCTCGATGCCCTGATTGGAGACGATCTCAAACGCCGGCATGGAGCGCTCGCGCACCTCCACTTCCACCATGCGCTGATCGAGCTTGCCTTCGCGGAGCTGCGCGCGCAGCTTGTCGCGCGTGCGGTCCATTTCCCGGCGCGTGCTTTCGGCCGCGGCGTGGCCGGCATCGGGTGCGGCCGTAGGCGAGGGCGGCAGCAGCAGATCGAGAAGCCTCTCTTCGGCGGCTTGTTCCGCGCGTTCCGCAACTTCGTCGAGTTTCTCCTCGCGGACCATGTCGATGGCCGTCTCCACCAGGTCGCGGATCATCGATTCCACGTCCCTGCCCACGTAGCCGACCTCGGTGTATTTGGAAGCTTCCACCTTTACAAACGGGCAGCCCGCCAGCCGCGCCAGGCGGCGCGCAATTTCCGTTTTGCCCACGCCCGTCGGGCCGATCATCAGAATGTTCTTCGGCATTACTTCTTCCGCCAGTTCGGGCGAAAGTTTCTGGCGCCGCACGCGGTTGCGCAGCGCAATGGCCACGGCACGCTTGGCGGCCGCCTGGCCAACAATATATTTGTCCAATTCAGCGACGATTTCCCGGGGCGTCAGCTCGTCGAACGAAGGCGGTGCTTCCGGCTCCGTTTGCCGCTGCTCACCCGGCAGATAGATCACCATGTCTTTGTGTCCCGAAGACTTCACAATTCTTCTACAGTGAAGTTGCTGTTGGTATAGATGCAAATCTCGCTGGCGATGCGCATCGATTCTTGCGCGATCTCCTTGGCTCCCAGCTTGCTGTGCTTGGCCAGCGCCCGCGCCGCCGCCAGGGCGAATGGCCCGCCCGAGCCAATGGCGCACATTCCATCGTCCGGCTCGATCACATCGCCGTCCCCGGACAGTACAAATGTACTCTTCGCATCGGCCACCACCAATAAGGCTTCCAGGTGGCGAAGCGCGCGGTCCTTGCGCCACTCCTTCGCCAGCTCCACGGCCGATTTCGCCAGATTTCCGTGGTGCTCCTGCAACTTGCCCTCGAAGCGTTCGAAAAGCGATAACGCGTCGGCTGTCGAGCCCGCGAATCCTGCCAGCACCTTATCATTGAAAAGGCGCCGAATCTTCTTCGCCGAATGCTTCATCACCTGCTGTCCCATGGTCACCTGGCCGTCGCCGGCCATCACCACTTTATTATCACGCCGGACGCACAACACCGTAGTGCCGTGTATCCGCGCGCGCGATCCCTCTGTTGGCATCCGGGAATTATACCGCGTGCCGGAACAGCGCGCCGACCACCTATTTTTTCTTCTTGTTCTTGCCGTGCTCTTGACTGAAGCGCTGCTCGAGCGATTCTCGCGTAAAAAAGTTCGCCGGCAGATCCACGTTATACGAGCAGCTATCCCAGAATACCTGGTAGACCTGCCGCCCGTTCAGGAAGCGGGATTCACGAAACGGCGTCTGGATGCCGTCGATCGGATGATAGCTGGTGTAGAAGGTGCTGCGCTCCGTATTCTCGCCGGTCTTCGGATCGCGTTGCTGCAGCACGGACCGGATGGGCAAGTGATCGTTGCGGCCCACGGCGATCCGCAAAGTGCGTCCCTGGTCGCCGATCTCCACCCAATCCGCCTCCTTCAGGTCCACCACGTCGCTGCCTCCATAGCGGAAAAAGAGGCCGCGGTCGTTCAAGCGATTGCGCAGCACGTTGCCCATCTGCATCCTGAGCTGCTCTTGATAATCGGCTATATCCGTGGCCGGCACGTCGGAGACGCCGCTCCGGTCAAGCGTCCAGCCCTTGTCCCCGGCATAAAGATCGACGATCAGCGCCTTGGGATCGTATTCGATCCGGCTTTTATCGGGCATCTCGCGGTATTCGTGAATTAGAAGGTAACCGCCAATCTCGCCCGAATGCTGGAATTGTGCGTAACGCCCGGTGCACTCCGAATTATGCACATTGACGTAGGCTGCGCCGCCCAACCCATCGATGGCCTGTTGCAGGATGGCTTTCGCTTTGGCCGCGCTCACATCCGGCATGATCTGATCGGGGTTTTGCGCGCGCGCCCGAGGCAGCAAAAGCACCATGGCCATCGCTGCGACCAGCGCGGCAATCTCAAACCCGCGTTGTCCCTTTATCCGCATAGCACCGCTCCGCCATTCACATTGAGTACTTCACCGGTCACGAAGGTTGCCAGATCGGACGCTAAAAACAAAATCGGGCCTGCAATTTCCGCCGGCGTGCCCACCCGCCCCAGTGGAATCGCGGAAGTGACGGATTTCGCCCCCGCCTTTGTCGCCAGCACGGGCCGCGACATTTCCGTATCCACCCACCCGGGAGCCACGCAGTTCACCAGGATGCCGTGGCGCGCAAGTTCAGTCGCCACGGACTTGACGAAGCTGATCACCGCGCCTTTCGTCGCGGCATAGTGAGAATGGAAGGCTTCCCCGCGCTGGCCAGCCGTGGAACTCAGCACGATGATCCGGCCGCTTTTCTGCGCGATCATTTGGGCCCCCGCGTAATGGGTCACTCCATATGCGCTCTTCAGATTCACGCGTACCATCTCATCCCAATCGCGCTCGCTGAGCGCCTCGATGGGGATGTCTTCGGCATTCCAGATCCCCGCGTTCACCACCGCGATATCGAGCCGTCCCAGCCTTCTCACGGCATAAGATACAAGCTTCTTCGCTTCCGCCATTCGTCCCAGGTCGGCCTTGAGCGATTCGATGCGCGTGCCATGCTTGCGCGCCTCCACTTCAACCTGCCTGGCTGCCTCGCGCTCCCGATGGAAACTAAATACGACGTCCGCGCCCGCCTCGGCGAAAAGCTTTACCGTGGCGGCCCCTATTCCGCGCGAGCCGCCCGTCACCAGGGCAGCCTTCCCCGCCAGCGAAATCATCGGCCTGCCAGGAGAATCATCGGGAAGTCTTGGACCTGCGCACCCGTCGGCGCGCGTTCTTGGGGCGCGCCTTCGCCCCTCGACCGGAGCCTTGCGCCTCTTTCACTAATCGCCCGAAAAGCGCAGCGGCAAAAGCGTCGTGTGGCATCCGCTCGGGGTGCCACTGCACACCGAGCGCCCAACCTGGCCCGGCCGTCCATTCCAGCGCTTCGACCACTCCGTCGGGTGCCCGAGCAGCAATACGCAAACCTCGCCCCGGCTTGCCCACGGATTGATGATGCGAACTGTTTACCCGCGCCGTTGATCCGCCCGCCAGTTCAGCGAGCCCGTCGCTTTTGATTAGAATCGGATGCAGCGACTCATCCCGCCCGGCGCTGCCATCGTGGTCCATGGCGTTTCGCATTTCGCTCGGAATGTCCTGCACCAGCGTGCCGTGCAAGTGAACGTTCAGGAGTTGGACGCCGTAGCAGATCGCCAATACCGGCTTGCCGCCTGCCAGCGCGTGATCGAGCAGCCCGTCATCGGTATGCTCTCGCCGTTTGTCGGGATTCTCGTTTCGTGGATGTGCCACACCGCCAAAACGCCGCGGCTCCACGTCGGCGGGACTCCCGGGCAGTACGAACCCATCGAGCGACTCCGCCGCTCGCTTCAGTTCTCCGGGCGCGAGGAAAAGTGAGATCTCCACCGGCTCGCCGCCGGCTTCGCGCACCGCCCGCAAATATCTTTCGTAAGCGCGGCGCCGGCCCTGCACTTCCTCGACCGAAGTCCGCCACGGTATCCCAATCCGCGGCCGATGACTTTTCCGCACTGGCATCGCAGCGTATCGTAGCATCCGGTTTGAATGAGGGGCAAACCCGACAGAAAGTTGATTAGGGGGTCGGAGCTTTAGCTCTGACTTAACATCGCCGCAAATCTTTCAGGGCTTTAGCCCCTGAAGCCTCGCAGAATCAGGTGCTCGATTTCAGGAAGTGAAGGTCCTTCGTGGCTCTCCGGCGTATTCGGCCCGTGCGTCCCAATAGCGGCGCAGATCTCCCACCAGATAGAGCGATCCGGTCGCGAAGATCACGTCGTCTGCTTCGGCGATTTCAAGCGCGCGTTCGAGCGCCGCGCCGGGCTCGCGGATCACTTCCAGAGTCTTTGCAAGATGCGACGTCATTTGCGCGCAGCGCTTCTGCCGAAAGCGAACGCGGCTGCGGCGATTGCGTCAGAATCACGGTAGCGGCGTGCGGAAAGAGCAATCCGGCAACTTCATCGATCGCTTTATCGCGCATTGCGCCGTAAATGACGTGAATGCGCCTGCCGGCCAGGTGCTCGCGCCAGAAAGCGACCACTTCTCGCGCCCCCGAGGGATTGTGCGTGCCGTCGAGATAAACGGCTGGGCTCTCCTGGAGCCGCTCCAGACGTCCCGGCCAGCGCACCGACTCAATCCCCCGCACGATGGCGCTGTCGTTGATAGAAAAACCTCGTTGCGCCAGCAGGCCAGCGGTCACGACGGCTGTAACTGCATTGCGCACCTGAAAACGCCCGGCCAGCGGCAGAGCGATTTCCAGTTCGCGCGGCAGAGGCCCAAACCGATCCGACAGGACCACTCGAAAACGGTATCGCCCGTCTTTCGCACTTACGTCCAGGACCTGGCAGTCCTCATCGATCTCCACCAGACGTGCGCCTTGCTCATGAACGCGGCGGCGAATCACTTCCTTCGCGGCGGGATTTTCCGCCGCGCTTACCACCCATGCTCCCTGCTTGATGATGCCCGCCTTCTCCCCGGCAATCTCCTCGATGGAGTGCCCGAGAAAATTTTCGTGATCGAAATCGATCTGCGTGATGACGGCTGCTTCGGGAAGGATCACATTTGTTGAATCGAGCCGCCCGCCTAAACCCACCTCGATGACCGCGAGATCAGTCCCCGCGCGCGCAAAAAAGTCGAAAGCCATGGCCGTGACGCACTCGAAGTAGGTGGGATGAGCGGCCAGCGTTCCCGCAGCCAGTAGCTCCTCGATGACCGCAAGAACCCGCGTAAACGATTCCGCGAACTGGTCGTCTGAGATTTCCTCGCCGTCCAGCCGAATGCGTTCATTGATGCGCAAAAGGTGCGGAGACGTATAGAGCCCGGAACGCAATCCCGCGGCCTGAATGATGCTCGCCAGCATGGCCGCCGTCGAACCCTTGCCATTGGTTCCCGCGATGTGTACCGAGGCAAATCTCCGCTCGGGATGGCCCATCCGTTCGCATATCGCGCGGATATTATGCAGATCAAACTTCGCCGCGCGCGCGTGCTGCGGCGAGGCGAGCTCGCGGCCCAACGTCAGCAGATATCGCACAGACTCGTTGTAGTTCATGAGCAGGCCTTACGCGCTAAACGAGGAACGAGTCAAGAGCAGTGGCGATGTAGCTTTTGAGTTCCTTGCGGTGTACCACGGCGTCCAGAAATCCGTGCTCCAGCAAAAACTCGGCGCGCTGGAATCCTTCCGGCAATTTCTGCCGGATCGTTTGCTCGATCACGCGCGGCCCGGCGAAGCCGATCAGGGCGCCCGGCTCGGCGATATTCAAGTCCCCAAGCATCGCGTAGCTGGCCGTAACGCCGCCCGTGGTCGGATCGGTGAGCACCGAAATAAAAGGAACACCGACTTCATCGAGCTGGGCCAGCGCCGCCGAAACTTTGGCCAGTTGCATCAGGCTGAGTGTGCCCTCCATCATGCGCGCGCCGCCCGAACAGGACACAATCACGAGCGGCATCTTGCGCTCCACCGATCGCTCGATCGCCCGCGTCACTTTTTCCCCTACCGCCGCTCCCATGGAGCCGCCGATAAATCCAAACTCCATCGAGCAACAGATCACCGGCCGGCCCGCCAGCAATCCCTCCCCCGTCAGCACCGCGTCGCTCATGCCCAATTTCCGGCGCGCCTCTTTCAGGCGCTCGGCGTAAGGGCGCGTGTCGGTAAAATGCAGTGGATCGTTCGAAGCAATCTGCGCGTCGTGCTCGATCCAGCGGCCATCCAATAGCAATTCCAGCCGCTGCCGCGCATTCAGGCGGAAGTGGTGCTGGCATTTCGCGCAGACGTGCGCGTTCGCTTCCAGGTCTTTTTTCCAGACAATCGCCCGGCAGCCCGTGCACTTGGTCCACAGCCCTTCCGTCTTTACCCGCCGCTCGTCGGGCGGTGTGGGCTGTTCAATCGATTTTTTCGAACGTTTGAACCAGGCCATGGCTTTCGTCAGTTTCGCAACATTCAGTTCCCGCGCGTTAGTAATCAATTCCCCGTTGCGCGAGAATTCCCTTCGTATAGGGGTGCTTCACTTCCCGCATCTCCGTCACCAGGTCGGCTGCCTCCACGAGCGCGGGGTGCGCGTTCCTGCCGGTGCAGATCACGTGCACGCCCTCAGGCCGCCTCGTGAGCGCCTTCACGACCTTCTCGGCCTCCAGCATGTGATAGCTGATCACGTAATTGATCTCATCGAAGATCACTAGATTGTAGCTCCCGCTTTGCATCTGCGCCCGGCCAAATTCCCAGGCCTCTTCGCAAAGGCGCACGTCCTCCGGATCGGTCTCCGCGCCGCCAATCTTTACGAATCCGCGGCCCATGGCCCGTATTTCGAAATTGTCCTTGCCCAGCATCTCCGCGGCGTCCAGTTCGCCATAATGCCAGGAGCCCTTGATGAACTGCACCATCAGCACGCGCATACCCTGCCCCACCGCCCGAAAGCCCGTGCCCAGCGCGCAAGTGGTCTTGCCCTTGCCTGGACCGGTGTAGACGATGAGCAAGCCCTTTTGTTCAGCCATAGCGCGAGACGACGGTCGCTGCCCTCAAAGACGGTCCTCAAAAACAGACCCCAAAACAGTCCCTCAAAAACAGGGAAGAATAGTGAAGGTGGGTCGGCGAAAGGTCAAGCCGCTATGCAGCACAATCGGGTGAGTTCTCGACTCGAGCGAACGGCAGTGACCTCGTCAGCCGTCCAGATTGGCCACCAGGTTGGACAGAAGATCCGCCGCGCCAAACGTCCGCGAACTTTTCACAGACACGCCAAACAGTTTGCGCGGCTCGCTCGCATACGATACCGAATATTCGCTTCCGCGAAACAGTTTCTCGAAAAACGTCTTGAACTCCGAATGGAACGCCTCGCGAGTGCTGTCGCGATTGGGGGCCAGCAGCCGGTCATTCACAAAGAACTCGATCTCCTGGCCATTGAACCGCAGCTTCCCCTCCAGGCGCGGCTCGCTTTCCAGCCGCTGGCAGGCAATCAGGCTCGCGCGCATCGCCTGCCGCAGCGCATCTTGATTATCGCCGTTCACCACTGCCTTGCGGTTATAACGCACTCCCAGGCGCTCGTCGGTATTGTCCACGCTGTAGTTGCCTTGATGACCGATCAAAACCACGCCCGGGCCCGCGGGCACATGCCGGTAATCGGCAACGTCCAGTAACAGATCTTCAAAAACTTGCCCTTCAATCCAGCTGTGAAATATCGGAATGAGCGGCTCCAGATCCGCTCGCTCCGGATCCTTCACCAGCAGTTTGACGTTGACGTGCTGAAGTTGCATGACTTCGTTCCCTGGAAGGCGGCTTAGACGCTTACCGGTTTGCCCATTCGTTGATAGCAGCTGTGCGCGGCCTCCACAAACAGGTGAGCTTCGTCGATCAGATAACGCGCGGAATCCGCGGTGTGGGGCTGGTTGCTTTTCTCCTGCGCGGCAAATAAATAGTGAGCGAATTTGCCGCCTGCAAAAGGATCGAAAAACTTCTGCGTATCGTAAAACCGGATCCGGAATTCCCCGACTACCTGATCGGCGTCCTGAGAAATGTTTGCATTCTCCAGTTTTACCAAGCCTCGCGCGGCGCGCAGCATCGCCTGATAGGCAAGTTTCCCCGCCTTGTCTGCCTGGCCCTCCTCCAATGCCACCTGCGCCTCGAAAACCTCTCTTTCCGCACCCGCGAGATCAAAATCGGCCGCGGACACCACTTCCCCGGCGCACTCGCCCACTCCCATATCCTCCAGACTGTATTCTCGCGGATCGCCCCAATCCGTAAAAATAGAACGATCCGCCGGATCGGCGGGAGCACGCGATAGATCTTCCAGCAGATTCTTCAGCTCCGCTTTGCCCATCCGCTTGATGAAGTCCTTGAATGCCTCTCCATTCTTCCGCCCCTTCGAATACCGATCCACCAGGCGGGTAACCACTTCCGGAATGTGCTTCGACGGAATGGCCATGACGGGCATGCCATAAGAACCCCCGTTGTGCCCCCACTCCCCTCCTAACACCACTTGGAAGTGGGGCACGGCATATCCCGCCATCTTCCGGCTTACGCCGTAAAATCCCAGATCGGCCACGTGATGCTGGCCGCAACTATTGAAGCAGCCGCTGATCTTGATGTGCAGATCTTGGACCGCTTCGTCGAATTGAAAATTCTTTTCCGCCAGCCTCTTGCGCAGCTCGGCCGCGAGTCCTCGGGAAGAGGAGATTCCCAGTTTGCAGGTGTCCGTGCCCGGGCACGTGACAATATCCAGGATCGTTTCCGCGCTGGCATCGGCAAGACGCGCGGCCTGCAGCGCCTGCCACAGCTCATACAGGTCGCTGTCGCTGATCCAGCGCAGCACAATATTCTGTTCCACCGTCGAGCGAACCGTCTCCTTCGTGAATCGGCGAGCGATGTCCGCCAGATCGCGCAGTTGGTTGGCGGTGATATCGCCAAGTGGAAGCGCGATCGTAACCACCGAATAGCCCTCTTGCTTCTGCGGACGGACGTTCGTCTCCACCCACTGCTGGAATTCCGCGGAGCCCAAAAGCGGCCGTTTGCCGGCCGGCTTGAGCGGCGATTCCTCGAATGCGCCTGCGCTCTCGAGATATTCGGTCCAGCGCGGATCGGGCGGCAGGTTCTTGCGCTCCTCCAGAACGGCCTCCCGGAATTTCTCGATTCCCCAATCTTGAATCAGAAACTTGATCCGCGCGCGGCTGCGATTCTTCTTTTCGCCGTATTTGGCGAAAACGCGCGCAATTGCCTGCGCAAGCGGCAGCAGCTCTTCCGGCGGGATAAATGCGTCGAAGAGTTTGGCCTGATACGGAACGGCGCCTAGCCCGCCGCCAACGTACATCTCGAAGCCAATCTTCCGCTCTCCGTTTTCATTTCGTTGCGCGGCAATCAACCCCAGGTCGTGCATGCTCGCCAGGCCGCAGGCGTGTTGACCGCAGCCGCTGAATGATGGCTTGAATTTTCGGCCGAAGTTCTGGCAATCGGGATGACCCAGCAGAAATTTCGAGAGCGCGCGGGCGAATGGCGTTACGTCGAAGAGTTCATCCGGGCACACGCCCGCGTAGGGGCAGGCCGTCACGTTGCGCACCGAGTTTCCGCAAGCTTCGCGCGTGGTAATGCCCGCTGCGGCAAGCCGGCGCATTACGCTGGGCGTGTCCTCGATATGAATGTAATGGAGCTGAAAATCCTGCCGCGTGGTCACGTGGGCGATGCCGTCGGAATATTCCTCAGCGAGTTCGGCAAGAGTTTCCAGCTGATCGGCGTTCAGTCCGCCGGCAGGAATCTTGATGCGCTGCATCCCCGGCGCATCCCACATGGTGTGGGGGCCTTTCGTCAGTTCCCCGGAAGGATAACCGATCTCTTGAACCGTTTTCCCGTTGTGTCTCTGCCCGTTATCGTACCGCTGCCCGTAGACTCCTCTGCGAAGCCGCGTTTCGGCAAACAGCCGCTCCTCCAGCTTGCCCTGCTTGCGCAATGCGATTTCCGTCTCGAAGATGTCGATTTCGCGGCCCAGAGCCTCCGGCATTTTGCCGGCAAGCTCTTTCTGCCACAGTGAATTGGAAGCCTTCATTCTCGTCTCTCTTAGCTTGGCCTAACAAAAAACCCACCGCCGACTTTTGCGTCCGACGGTGGGCCCGAATTATAGCTAATTATGAAGAGGGCTAGCCGGCAGACTTCGGCGCTGTCATCCGACAACAGGCGCACGTCATCCGGCAATATCGCATGCCTAAAGGCTACCACTGACGTTCCCAGTGTCAAGTTTGTTCCCTACCGGGCAGGAGCGATTTGGCCGCCAAAGCTCGCCGCTATTTCGCGTACGGATGGCCCGAAATCAGATGAGTGAAAGCGCGATAAATCTGCTCGGCCAGCATCGCCCGCGCCAGTTCGTGCGAAAACGTCAGCGGCGAAAGAGAAATCCTCAGAGATGCGCGTCCGGCCAGAGCCTCCGGAAATCCCTCCGCGGCTCCGCACAAAAACACCAACTGGCGCTGGCCTTGATCCCGGCAGGATTTGATCCATTCCGCGAATTGCTCTGAGCTGAACTTTTTCCCCGCGGCATCGAGCAGCACGACCGTTGCTCCGTCAATTTCCAGGCCCTTCCGGCTCGCCGCGGACTCCAGCCGTAATTCGCGCACCTCGATTTCAGCGTAGCGCCGGATGCGCGCGGCATAGTCCTCCACCAGCGCGCGAATCTCCGGCCTCCGCGTCTTCCCCAGAAACAATAGTTGAATCCGCATCGTTGAGCGCAAAGCCCTCAGAATTGTGCCGCTCGGGACTCCGCCCGAAGAATCCTATGGTACGAGCGCTTTCAAGGGGTCGCCGCTCTAGCGGCGACATTGAGCGCATGAAAATCAGAACGGCTTTAGCTGCTGAAGTCCCGATGAAAGTTGCCACACGAACTTCTAAGCTGAAGTCCTTTTCGCCAATGCTTCCGCGGATGCCCGAGGTCCGCTGTTGGGACTCCGGTGGAGACCATAGGACTCCAGAACCGCAGGATCTGCTTTTGGTCCGCCAGAGGCCTACTGCAGCCCGTATTTCTTCCGCTTGTCGAGCAGCGTCTTGCGGCTGATGCCCAGAATTTCGGCCGCGCGGGTGATCTTGTAGTGCGTGCCTTCCAGCGTCTTCTGAATCACTTCGCGTTCCATCTCTTCAAGAGACCGCATGCCCGCGACTGTCCCGGAATCCGCCGCGCGGATACCCTCCGGCAAATCTTCGGGCGAGAGCGCCGCGCCTTTGCCAAAAATCAAGCCTCGCTCGATGGCGTTTTTCAATTCTCGAATATTTCCCGGCCAATCGTAGCGCTCGAGCGCATTCCGCGCCGCCTCGCTAAGCGAGGCTCCATCGCGCCCGTGAACCGCCGCCAGCCTCGCCAGCATATGCTCCGACAGCGGAACGATGTCTGCCCGCCGTTCGCGCAGCGCCGGCACATGAATCGCCAGCACGCTCAGCCGAAAATACAAATCTTCCCGAAAGCGCCGCGCCGTTACCGCCCGCTGAAGGTCCGCATTCGTCAGCGCAATGAGCCGCGCCTCGATGGCCAGCGTCTCGGTCCCGCCCAGCCGCTCGAAGCTCCGCTCTTCCAGCACGCGCAGGAGCTTGGCCTGAATGGACGTGGAAAGCGCGGCCACTTCGTCCAGTACGATGCTTCCCGCGCCGGCCATCTCCAGCCGTCCCAGCTTGCGTTCCACCGCGCCCGTGAACGCGCCCCGCTCGTGCCCAAATAGCTCTGATTCCACCAGTTCTTGCGGCAGGCTCGCGCAATCTATTTTCAGATAAGGCGCGTCGCGTCGCGGCCCGAGTTCATGGATGAGCCGCGCCAATTGATCTTTGCCCGTGCCGCTTTCGCCGGTGATCAAAATGGTCGTGGAGGTTTCCGCCACTTTCCGCGCCATTTCCAGCACGTGCTGGGAGGCGGGATCGTGTGCGATCCAAATTGGGGTTTCGCTCACGTAGAGGCGCCCCCCGCGGCCGACGAGCCGGGCGTGCTCTCGCCGAAATCAATCCGGCGCCCCATGCGCCACAGCCGCTCGAGGTCGTAGAAGAGCCGCAGGCGCTCGGTGAGTACGTGCACGATAAAGCCGCCGTAATCCAGCAGCAGCCATTCCGCCCCGGAGCGGCCTTCGCGGTGCAGCGGACGCAGCCCGTGGGCCTTCAGCGCCTCTTCGATGGCATCAATGATGGCTTCCACCTGCGGCGTGCTGTATCCGGTGCACAACAGAAAATAATCGGTGAAAGCGCCCAGGCCGGTCAGGTCCAGCAGGGTGATCGCGTCGGCCTTCTTGTTTTGCGCGGCCTCGATTGCAGAGAGCAGTTCGGGGCGAAGTTTTTCCGTGCTCAAGTGTAGAGGGCCTGTTTGTACAGCTCCTGCTTAGTAATGTATTCCTCCACGCGGGGCGGCACAAGACCATGCACCGATCGCCCCCCCTCGACCCTCTGCCGCACGTCCGTCGCCGAAACATGGCTGGCCACGGTTTCCAGCAGGTAGACGGACGTATCCCGCAGCCGAATCACTCGCGAATCGCGAGATTGCTTCGCTGCTGAGGGCGCCAGAAGCTCCGGCGGTATGATTTCGCGGAGCCGCCGAATCTGGAATCCCGGACGATTGGCCACCACGAAATCACAGCATTGCAGCAGCTCGACGTAATCCTTCCACGTCTTCAGATGCAAAAACGAGTCTGCGCCAACGATAAAATAAATGTGGTCGTTGGCCTGGTTGAACTGTCGCCGGAATCGCCGCACGGTATCGATGGAGTAAAAAACGGCGGGGCTCGCGCCATTCACACTCGCTTCCGCCAGTGAGGGCACAAAACGCCGATGTTCGGAGCACGCCAGCGCGACCATGGCAAAGCGATGCTCGTAGGCGCAAAGTTCAGCTGCGGATTTATGCGGCGGCCGGCTGGACGGAATGAAGAAAACGCAATCGAGATGAAACCGGCGCTCGGCAGCGCGTGCTACAGCAGATGTGGCCGGAATGAATGGGGTCAAACGTTCCGCCAAAGAGCGCGATGCGCCGGCCACCGGCCGTGTGAGCGCTGCGTCCGGAGGCCGTCTTGGCTTTCAAATCTCCTCCACGTTCAAGATTTCTGCGCACCCCAGGCCTTTTTCGCTTCCGCCTTACCCGCTGGCGGCGCGCCGGCTTCCGCCTGATCGCGTAAGTCCGCTTCGGCCGGCTCTGCGGACTCCGGCGGCGTAACCCGCTCCAGCGCGTCGGCCATGCCGCGCACGAGTTGGGCTATGCCTTCGCCGGTGGCCGAGGAGATAGCGTAGAAATCGAGCTTGCGCTCCGCGCAGTGTTCGCGCAGCCGCTCCAGACGCGAACGGTCCGTCGTAGCGTCGAGCTTTGTCGCCACTACCATCATCGGTTTTGCCGCCAGCGACTCGCTGAATGCGGCCAGTTCGCCGCAGATAATCTCAAAATCCCGCACTGGATCGCGTTCGGAGGCGTCGCTCGTATCCACCAGGTGCGCCAGCAGCCGCGTGCGTTCGATGTGGCGCAGAAATCGCGTCCCCAGCCCGACGCCCTGATTTGCGCCCTCGATCAGACCGGGCAGATCGGCCACCACGAACGTCCGCCCTAAATCTCGGTGCGCGCCGCCCGCGTCGCTTCCCGTAAGCTCTGCGGAAACCACCCCGAGGTGCGGCTCGAGCGTCGTGAACGGATAATCCGCGATCTTCGGCCGCGCCGCCGAGATGCGCGAGATCAGCGTGGATTTGCCCGCGTTCGGGAACCCCACCAGCCCCACATCGGCCAGCAGCCGCAGCTCCAGCCGCAGGTGCCGTTCTTCGCCGGGCTGGCCTTCTTCGCTTTCGCGCGGCGCCTGATGCCATGGTTTGGCGAAATGCTGGTTCCCCCGCCCGCCTCGGCCACCGTTGGCGACCGTTATGCGCTCTCCCGCCTTCGTCAGATCGGCCAGCCGCTCGCCGCTCTCTTCATCGATCACCACCGTCCCGACCGGGACCGCCAGAACCATGTCCCCGCCGGAATGCCCCGTGCGATTCGAGCCTTCGCCGTGCCGTCCACGATCGGCGCGGAATTCGCGATTGAAACGGTAACGCAGCAGCGTGTTATCGTGCTGCGTCGCTTCCAGAATCACGCTGCCGCCCGAACCGCCGTCTCCGCCCGAAGGCCCGCCATGCGGAACGAATTTCTCGCGCCGAAAGGCCATGCAGCCGTTCCCGCCGGCGCCTGCTTTGACGTAAATCTTGGCTTCATCGACAAACATGATTCCATCATCCTGTCTTCATTGAAAAGCATACGACACTGGCGCGGCGAATTGAACAGCAGCTTCACTGTACCTTTTTGGCCCAGGCCCGTACCGCTTTAGGCCAAGCCCGTACCGCCCCTGCCGTCTCGGCGGAAACCTGAAGCTTTTTTGGGGTGACTCAACTCTTCGGGTTTGGCGCAAGCGGCTGCTTTTGGTCGGATTGCGTTTGGTCTGCTCTGCTTAGTGGCAGCCCTTTACTTGATCAGGAGGGCCGAAGGCCGCAGGATTAAGCGGCCCTCGCTAGGAAAACCGGGTCAATCCGCAGCGGGCGCTTCCACCGGCGCTGCCTCAGCCGCGGCGGGTGCAGGCTGTTGCGCTGCCTTCGCCACGTTTTCGGCGGCAAGCACGCTGATGAAGCGGCCCGAGCGGCCCTTGTCCTCAAAGCGCACATAGCCGGTAACGCAGGCAAAGAGCGTATCGTCCTTCCCGCGCCTTACGTTCAGGCCGGGCTTGTGTCTGGTGCCCCGCTGGCGAATCAAGATCGTTCCCGCATTCACCAACTGGCCCGCAAAACGCTTCACACCGAGCCGCTGCCCGGGAGAGTTGCGGCCGTTTACAGACGACCCGCCGCCTTTTTTATGTGCCATAAGGAATCACCCGCCCCGAAGTCTAACTATTGTCGGGCGACAAAAGCGCGTGCCAAGATCACGCGGCTGTCGCTTAAAGAATTCGCCTTTACAGTGCGATCTCGCTGACCTCAACCGCCGTGTAATTCTGCCGGTGCCCTCGCTGGATCTTGTACTGCCCGCCCGTCTTGTACTTCAGCACCGTCAGCTTCCGGTGCCGGCCCTGCGAGACGATCTTGCCCGTGACCTTGGCTGCGGCTGCATCCTTGCCTGTCAGCACTTTCTGGTCATCGGTGGTTACGGCAATCACTTCCCCGAACGTAATCTTCCCGCCCACTTTGCCGGGCAACGTCTCTACCTTCACGGTTTCCCCCGGCGCGACGCGGTACTGCTTTCCTCCACTGCGGATCACGGCGTACATCCTGCCTCCAATTGCAAATGGGAAACCAGCATTATACGGGCGCGCTCCGGCTCCGTCAACGCGACCCTGCTCATCGGCCTGTAAATCTATACCCTATACCCTATCCGCGGGGGAGCGGCCCAACCGCGGTGGCAAGGTATTCCAGGCATTGCAGATCGAGCAGCCTGTAGTGCACCTTGTGCGTCCCGGTCGCTACAGACATTGCCAATGAATCGCAGATCGCCACATCAACGCCCCGCAAATCCACTTTGCCCCTGCGCGAAAGCAGGAACTCCCGGTAACTGTGGCGCCGCCCGACCGCCGGGGCCAGAAGCCCGCTCGCCGTGCGCAGCAATGCCTCGCTCACCGTCACCATGGCGATCACCGATGGCTCCCGCAAGTTGTGGATTGCCTTGAGAGGCTCATCCGCGCTGGAAAACGTCAGCAAGACAGCAGGCCGATCCCTGGGCAAAAGCGGTTCCACCTCATCGATGTTGTATTCCGGAGTCGCCACCTGCGCGCGCTCGGCCAATCCAGGCGTTTTACCCAAATCCTCCTGCGAGCAGGTCTGCACCGGCCAGCCCAGCGCTTCCCGAATCTCCTGCCGCATGATTTCGCGAAAGCCCGGTTCGCGATCGACCAGCAGAATGTGGTCCGGCCGCTGCGCCACGAGGCGTTTCTTCACCCGTTCGCGCAGTTGCTTCAGGCTATAGCCCTCTTCGCGTGCCCGGCGCATCGCCGCATTGATGACCTCATCCAACCCGTCACCCGCGCCATCGCCCGTCGGAAGATGTCTCGTCTCAGCTCGCGCGACCCTACGACCAGCCGGCTGCCGCGCTGCCTCACCAGCCAGGTGCGCCGCACCAGCGCCTGATAAGCTTCGCTGACGGTATTGTGGTGAATCTTCAAGCGGCGAGCCAGTTCCCGCACACTGGGCAACTGCTGTCCCGGCCGGAGTTTTCCCACGCCAATCAGGAAAACGATCTGCTCCGCCAATTGCCGCCGCAGCGGAACTTCGCTCTCTCGACTGAGCCGAATCTCCATGCGAAGAGCTTGTGACCTATCTCGCTGACCCGCGCATTCGGGCAGAGTTCACTGCGTCTTGGCGCGTTCGTCCATCCATTGATACATCCGCCGCACGCCCCGAAGATCCGCGCCCGGCCCCGTGATCTGCGGGAAATCAGCTTTATGCGAAGTAAGGTCCACTTTTTGCGCCGCTTGATCCGCGGTCATTCCTTGCGCGCGCAGCTTCGCGACCTGCGCCATCAAATCCTTCAAATAGCTCTGATATGCCGTAATCAGCGCCTTCTCATGGAAGGGCACTCCATGCCCCGGCAATACCGTGTCGAACTCCAGTTTCTTCACCGCATCCAGCGTGGTAATCCATTCATCGAAAATGCCGTCGCCCATATACGCCAGGCGAGACTCCATCAGGTCGCCCGTGCAGACGATCCGCTCTTTCGGCAAAAAGACCACGGTATCGCCGGGCGTATGCCCGCGTCCCAGAAACATAAGCCGGATTTCGCGCCGCCCCCGAACGAGCGTCAAGTTTGACCTGTAAGTCATCGTCGGCGGCGTTGGCTTGATCTCCGCAAACTGCTTTTGTTCGGCTTCTGTAGCCGCAAGCTGCTGTTGCAGCATGGCGCGCTGTTGGGCGTCTTTCTCCGCGCTCACCTGCTTCTTGAGCGCCTCAATCTGATCGGGCAGGTTCGCCTGCGCCGTCTTGAAAGGCTCGCGGTGCAGCACGTCGAGATTCAGGATGGCTTGACGCACGTACTCGTGCCCTATGATTTGCACTTCCGGCCCGAAGATCGAATTGCCGTCGGTGTGATCGTAGTGAAAATGCGTGTTCACCACCCAGCGAACGGGCTTATCCGTCAGCAGTTTGACGTCTTGCACCAGCGCTCGTGCCACCGCGGGCGTGACCCCCGCATCCACCAGCATCACGTCGTCGTCGTTCACGATCACCACGTCATTGCTGCCCGTGATCATGGCGCCGTTGGCCGTGGCGTAGTAAACGCCGTCACTGATCTTCTCGAAGTTGAAAACTTTGCCCTTGGTTATCGGCCCCGACGTATAGGTAACGCCCGCGTTGCCTTGCGCCTGCGCCAAAGCCGCAAACAGGCCCGCAAACAGGCTGCCAACCGCCGCCAAAACGATCAGCGCGGTTCGGATTCTGTATGTTTTCATAGGACCTCCGGCTTCATTCGCGTCCGCACGCACCGTGCGCGCCGCGACTTCCCGTTGGGCCGGCATTATAACCGGTACTGCGCTATTTGAATTGCTCGTCGATTTCAACCTGGTAGCCCGCGGCGAGCCGGTTCGATTCGTTAGCCATGCCCACCACGGCCATGAGTTCCGCAAACATCGCCTCGGTCATGCCTTTCTTCCGCGCCGCCGCCGTGTGCGAAGCAATGCAGTAGCCGCACTGATTGGTTACGCTCACGGCGACGTAAATCATCTCTTTCGTCAGCGCATCCAGAGCGCCCGGCGCCATGATCTGCTTGATCGATTCCCACGTGCGCTTCAGCGTCTTGGGATCGTGCGCCAGCGCCTTCCAGAAATTATTGATCCAGTCGGTCTGGCGCGTGGCCATGATGTCGTCGTAAACGGCGCGCACTTCCGGGCTGGCGTCTCCATATTCGATCAAGCCGCTCGTGGACATGCCGAGACCTCCCTGGCTGATTGGGTCCTTATATACGATATACGCGGAAAGGTTTGCAGATTAATGCGGAAGGTAGACGCAGATCGGCGCTTCAGCTCTAGGGCGTCCGAGCTTGTTGATTTGGCGTAGCTTCGGCCGGTTCTTTCGGCCGGTGAATATCGCGGGAGAGCATCAACTTCAACGTCACTTTATCCGTCCCCGACGTCAACCCAAACCCTATGCCCGCTTCGACATCCAGTATCTTGCTGGTGTGATCGACCACCGCCCATTGTGCATGATATTGATCGTTGACCGAGACGAATTGGTGTAGCGGCCCGTAACCGCCATAGTGTTCGGTGGCAAACGTCCATTTCGGCGAATAGTTGTAGGCAAGCCGCATTTCCGGGTTGAACTGATAGTTCCTCACACCGGTCCAGTCTGTATCCAGAATCGGATTAATAATGATGTCCCACGGTTTTAAGTGCCATCCGATGATGGGCCGGATCTCTGAAGTAAAGTGTCTATCCTCCCAATAGGAGGCGTTATAGCTGAATTCGAAATTCATGCCGTAAAAAAACTTGTGATCGGCCGCATGCGGCCTCACGAAAAGTTCCCGCAGTTTGACGCTATCCAGAGTCGAGCCGCGCCCTTTGGAAACGCTATAGACCGGGATATAAAGCCCCTGTTCGAACCAGGGCGTGATTCCGAAAGCAAATTCCGGAACGCCATTGTACGAATGATCCGAAATGATCGCGCCCGGGAATGCCGGCTCCTTGATCCCGTCCGGCGTAAAGTTCTGGTGCCACATCAGGTTGATGACGCCGGGCTCGGCAATCTCAGCGTCGTACACCTGAATCTCATCGGTTTGCGCAAAGCTGCTTTTGGGCGACGCAATGAGCGCCGTCGCCAGCGCCAAAAAGATGAGGGTACTGCGGTGCAGGGTGAGGCCACGCGGCAGGACAAAGCCGAAAATGCGCTTCACGTTGATGAGACCCCTGTGCGAACGCGCGGAGCATACCGCAGGAGCCACGGCTTTGCCTGTTAAATTGGTGTAAAGCGGCGATCCGATCAGGATCGCGTCCCGAGCGACGAACCGGAGCGAGGGACCTCTCCTGCACAATGCTGTTTTCGCCGCCTGTCACCAAAGTTCATCCCGAGCGAACAACGTGAGCCGAGGGGCCTCTCCTGTCTTTCGTAAGGTTCAAATCCAGCCGCTGAAATTCGGTCGTCAAAGCGCTCACGCGTGGGGGTGCGCCTTGTCGTACACCTCCATCAACTGACGGATGGAGGCATGCGTATAGCGCTGTGTCGTGGAAAGCGAGCTGTGGCCCAGCAGTTCCTGGATCGCGCGCAGATCCGCGCCGTCCGCCAGCAGGTGGCTGGCAAAGGCATGCCGCAGCGAATGGGGATGCAGGTCCCCACTCAAGTTCATCAGGAGCACATATTTCTTCACCACCCGCGCCACAGACCGGTTGCCCATGCGCCGGCCCTCGTAATTGAGAAAAACGGCGCGCCCATCCTTGCCCCGCGAGCGTCCCAGCAATTTGGCGCGAATGGGCCAATAGCGCTCGATCGCCTCCTCCGCCTTCGAGCCGTATGGAATAATCCGCTCTTTGTTTCCCTTGCCCACCACCCGCAGCATGTGCTCCTGGCGGTCGATGTCTTCCACGTTCAGCCCGGTGAGCTCGCTCACGCGCAGCCCCGAAGCATAAAGCAGCTCGAGAATTGCGCGGTCGCGCTGCAGCAATGGTGTTGCCGAAGCCTGCGCTGCCTGCAAAGACCGGGCCGACCGGCGTTTTGCTTGGGGCGCCTGAACCCTGCCAAGACCGTCCAGGAATTCATTCATCTCCTCGGCGCTAAGGATTGACGGCACGCGTTTGGGCAGCTTCGGCGTGGCCACCAGGCGTGCCGCATTTTCCCGCACCATGCCCTCGCGCGCGCAAAATTTCAGGAAGGAACGCAGAGCCGCCAGCTTGCGAGCCATGGAGCTTTTTTGCAATTGCTGATCGTGCAGGTAACCAAGATATTCGCGGATTACGCGGTGATCGATGTCCGCAAGCTTGACCAAAGGGCTATCGGGCGGATTCAGGTAGGTATGGAATTGCTGCAGATCGCTCGCGTAATTCCGAAGAGTATGAGGCGAAACGTGGCGCTCGGAACTCAAATAACGGAGAAATTTCTCGATCGCCGCTTTCATCTTCCCCTGTTTCGCGGTGTCATTCTGAGGAGCGAAGCGACGAAGAATCCCTCTTCATTGCCGGCCGCTGCGGGCTTCACGGCTTACCCGATACCGTGACCTCTTCCGGCGCGGCTTCCTTCTGTTCCGCTTCCGGCGCGGCGATTTCCCAGTCGCAGCCTTCCTTGAGGCACGTTCGCACGTTCTCTGTCTTGGTGCGTTTCTCCACGATAAACGGAGCGCCGCATTTCGGGCAGGGCTCGGCAATCGGCTTGTACGGCGTCGTGAAATCGCACTCCGGGTAGCGGTTGCAGCCGTAAAACACTCTCCGCCGCCCCTTCTTCGCCCGGCGCTCCACAAACTCGCCTGTCCCGCATTTCGGGCAGTTGATCCCCAGCGTCTTGGAGCGAATGAACTTGCACTTCGGATAGCCGGTGCACCCGATGAATTCGCCGTACCGCCCGTGCTTGAGCACAAGCTGTGATCCGCATTCCGGGCAATTCTCGTTCAGCGGCACGTCCGGCTGCAGCGCCTTCCGCGTCCCGGCAGCTAACCGCCGCGTCGTCTTGCAATCCGGATAACCTGAGCATGCCAGGAACGCGCCCCAGCGCCCCTTCTTGATCACCATTTCGCGGCCGCAATTGTCACACGTCGGGGTTTCCGCGTCGCCTTCCCCACTTGTCTCAGGCGAAAGATCCTCGATAAAGTCACAATCGGGATAGCGTGAGCAGCCCAGGAAAAATCCCAGCCGGCTGATGCGCTCGAGCAATTCACCCTGTCCGCATTTTTCGCACTTCTTACCCGTGGGAATACCGGCCTTGTACGACTCCATGTCGCCCTTGGCCTGCTCCAGATCCTCCTCGAACCGCGTATAGAACTCTTTTACCGAATCTTTCCAGCGCAGCCGGCCCGCTTCGATTTCGTCCAGCTCTTCTTCCATGCGCGCCGTGAAGCTCACATCGAAAATATCCTCGAAGCTCTTCACCAGCAGTTCGCTTACTTTTTCGCCCAGCATGGTCGGCGTAAAGCGCCCTTGATCCTTGTTCACGTACTCGCGTTCGACGATCGTGGAGATGATCGACGCGTAGGTGGACGGCCGCCCGATGCCTTTGTCTTCCAGTTCCTTTACCAGCGTCGCTTCCGAATAACGAGGCGGCGGTTCGGTAAAGTGCTGGTCGGGCCGCAGAGTTTCGAGCCTCAGGATTTCGCCCTGCGTAACCGGCGGCAGCCTGCGGCCTTCATCGCTTTCGGCAGCGTCGTCATCTTCGCGCTCGGCCGAGATTTGGTAAGCCGCCAGATAGCCCTCGAACTTCATCACCGAACCCGTGGCGCGGAAGAGGTAATCGCCGGCGGTAATATCGATGCTGGTTTGATCGAAGACCGCCGGCACCATCTGCGATGCCACGAACCGCTGCCAGATCAGTTGATACAGCTTGAAAAGGTCGTCGCTTAGGTAAGGTTTGACGTCCGCGGGCTTGCGCGCCACGTCCGTCGGACGTATCGCTTCGTGCGCCTCTTGCGCCTCCTTCTTCGATTTGTAGAAGTTCGGCTTTTCCGGCACGTAGTTCGGGCCGAATTCCGTCCCGACCAATCCGCGCACCTGCTCCAGCGCCTCAGTCGACACGCGCACCGAATCGGTGCGCATGTACGTGATCAGCGCGACCGAGCCTTCGCTGCCCAACTCCACGCCTTCATACAGCCGCTGCGCCAGCGCCATGGTGCGCTTGGCCGTGTAGCGCAGGCGGTTGTACGCCGCCTGCTGCAGCTTGGAAGTCGTGAACGGCGGCTGTGCGTGCCGCCGCTTCTCTTTTTGCGTAACTTCGGAAATCTGCCAGCGCGCTTTTTCCACCGCCGCGATGATCGCGTCGGCTTCCGCCCGTGTATGGACTTCGATCTCTTCGCCCTTGTGCTTGGCCAGCTTGGCCTCGAACGTAGGCGGTTCGGCCGCCGCAAGCTGCGCGTGCAGCGTCCAGTACTCCACCGGCGTGAACGCGCGGATTTCGCGTTCCCGCTCCACGATCAGCCGCAGCGCGACGGTCTGCACGCGCCCGGCCGAGAGGCCCCGCCGCACTTTGTCCCAAAGCAGCGGCGAAATCTTGTACCCCACCAGGCGATCCAGCACGCGCCGCGCCTGCTGCGCGTCAACCAGATTCTCGTTGATCTCCCCGGGATGCTCGAACGCGGCGCGAATCGCCCGCGGCGTGATCTCGTTGAACATCACCCGGAAAATATGATTTCGGCGCAGCTCAGCTTCCTCTTGCCCCTTGCGCGGCTTTCTTTTCTTTTTCTTGCCCGCGCCGTTCGAACTCTTCCCGTTCTTCGCCGCCATGGTGGATTTCAGCACTTCCGCCAGATGCGCGCAGATGGCTTCGCCTTCGCGATCCGGGTCGGCGGCCAGATAGACGGCATCGGATTTCTCCGCTGCCTTTTGCAAACCCTCCACTACGTGCGTCTTGTCCGGACTAACCTCGTAGGTCGGCTCGAAGTTGCGCTTGATATTGATGCCCAATTCTTTCCTGGGCAGGTCCATGACGTGCCCGTAGGACGCCTTGACCGTGTAATTCCGGCCGAGATATTTGTTGATCGTCTTGGCCTTGGCAGGCGATTCGACGATGACCAGTGAACGTGCCATAAACTTTGTTTGTAAACCTAAACGCCCTCTCGCGGGCGAATATGTTCCTCTCCGCTACCTAAAGCAAAACTCTACTGAGGCTTACTCGCCAGCGCAGTGTGGCGTTCCCAGCATGCCCCTCACAGTAGCACACGCACAAACTGCTTCCCCGGCATTTGCCGGATAATCCCGCGCATCTCCATTTCACACAGCGCCGCCAGCGTCTCCGAAGAACTCAGCCCCGTCGTCTCCACCAATTCGTCGACGTGGATGGGCTCTTCGATGCGTATCAGATCGAAAAGTCGCTTCTCGATCGGCGAAAGGTTCTGCTCAAACAGTGACGCTCGCTCTTCCTGCGTGGTTGCTTCCACTGGAAAAAGCTCGGCGCGAATCTCCGTCGGCAATTCCTCCACCACGTCTTCCCAGCCCGTCACCAGCTTGGCCCCCTGCTTGATCAGTTGGTTCGGCGCAAAGCTCACAGGCTCCGTGACATTCCCCGGCACGCCATACACTTCGCGGCCAAACTCCATGGCCAGCCGCGAAGTGATCAGCGAACCGGAATATTGCGCCCCCTGCACCACAACCACTCCCAGCGCCATCCCCGCCACCATGCGGTTGCGCACCGGAAAATTCTCCGGCGCGGGATAACTCCCCATCGGAAATTCCGTGATGATGGCGCCGCGCTTCTCAACCTCCTCGAAGAGCTTCCGGTTCTCCTTCGGATATATGACGTCGATACCGGAGCCGAGGACGCCGATCGTTCCTCCGCGCGAGGCGGCGCAGGCGCCGCGGTGGGCTGAGCTATCGATCCCTCGCGCGAGTCCGCTGGTCACGATCAGCCCATGTTCGGAAAGATCGCGCGCCAGCTTTTCGGCTATTTGATTCCCGTAAGGGGTCGGACGTCGCGTCCCCACGATAGAAATTGTGTGCCGGTTCAGAACTTGCTCATTCCCGCGGACATACAGCAACGGCGGAGGATCGTAAATTTCCAGTAGCCGCTTTGGATATTCGCTTTCCTCCCAATGGATCAGCCGGCAGCCGGCCTTCCGCACTTGCTCGAGTTCCTTTTCCGCGTCGCGAAAGGCCGCCTTTGAAAACACCACCTGCGCTACCGCCACAGGCAATTGGCAAGCTTCCAGTTCGGTCAGCGATGCGCGGAAAATTTCTTCAGGCGAACCGAATTGCCGCAGCAGTTTGCCGGCCAGTCGCGCGCCCAGCCCGGGCGTCAGACGCAGCGCGAGCCACGGAAGGGAGTTCTCCAGGTCCACAGCGCCGCGAACCTATTGCAGACTTGCTGCCGATGTCAAGTGACTCCCCACCTGCCCGCGGAAGTACTGCCTGTCTGGTGTATACTCCGCGCTGAAGCGCAGGCCCCCAACCCAAAATCATCACAGTTGCCGGAGAGAAATCATGATTGCACTTCTCCAACGTCATCGATCGGCGGCTACTTTCGTTTTCGCGGTATTCGGCGTTTTGTTGGCATCCGGACTGCCGGCCAATGCGCAGGAGACGACCCCGCTGGGCCACAATCAAACTCAACCCCCGCCTCTGGTGCAAGCAAACAAGACCATGCGGGTCTCTGAGCATGTCTACGTGATTCCCGACGGGCGCGTGAATTTGGTCCCCAATATCGGAATCATCGTGGGAAATCGAGCCACCCTGGTCGTAGATGCCGGAATGGGACCGCGAAATGGAGAAACCGTGCTTCGCGAACTCGCCAAGGTGAGCAAAAATGCCGATCTATATTTCACCACCACTCACTTCCATCCGGAGCACGTTACCGGTGTCCAGGCATTCCCTGCGAATACCAGGATCATTCGCTCCACGGTGCAAGAGGAAGAGCTAAAACAAAAACAGCCTGACTTCATCGCCAATTTCAGCAAGCGCACGCCGGAAATCAAAGCGCTGTTACAGGATGTCAAACCTCGCCAGCCCGATATCCTCTTTGACCACGAGCTAAAACTCGATTTGGGCGGCGTGACGGCTCGTCTGCTTTGGGTTGGGCCCGCACACACGCGGGGCGACACCGCCATTTACGTTGAGGAAGATAAAGTCCTCTTCACCGGCGATGTGGTGGTGGATCGTTTCTTCCCAATCTTCCCTGACAAAGACGCCAGCGGAAAAAACTGGCTCGGCAGCTTAAATCGCTTCGAAGCCCTTCAGCCGCGCAGCGTTGTTCCGGGACACGGCGAGGTAGGCGGCGCGGATCTCATCGCCAACGAGCAGACTTACCTGAAGGGAGTTCAATCGCGCGTCGCGGCTCTCAAAGCTCAGGGGAAATCTCCCAAAGAAGCCGCGGATTTGCTCTCCGCGGAATTTCGGATGAAATATCCGGACTGGGATAATCCCGGCTGGATCGCCGACGCTGTCGAGCGTTTCTATTCGGAACCCGACTGATTTCCTCAACGCGCCGCGGTCAGCGTCTCAGAACTTCACCATCGTGCTGCGCGTCAGCGTGCTGTTCATCGTGACGACGGCCGGCCCGCCCTTGAACATATGCCAGGCCGCGTATTGCTCGTTATAGACGTCTTCCGAAGACAGGCAATCGATCGGCACAATCACTTTGTAGCCGCGCTGTGCCAGGCCCGAGCCCGTGCCAAGTCCCACGCCTTGAAACGAAGTGCCGCAGATAACGGCCGTCTTGATGCCGTGCGCTTTCAGAGTTTCTTCCAGGTTCGTGCCCATGAACTTGTCGGGCCCGTTCGTCCGCGCCCACTCGCCATTCTTTGGCGCAAAGCTCTGATCGATCATCGCCGCCGGTGTGACGTCGGCGCCGCCGACCAGGCTGTACCACACCATCGCGCCTGCGGCGCGCGCCGCGTCGTGCAGCCGCTTGACGTTGGGAACCGTGGCCACGCAACGTGGCCGCGCCCCGCAATTCTGCTTCATCATGTCCATGATGAGCAGAGCCGTCGTCGAATGGTCGAGCGTTACGGCTTTAAGCTCAGGCTTCGGCGGTAGACTCACTGTCCCCCAATCGTCGAGGATGTCGCCGGCCAAAGCCGACGCCGCGAACGCAATGATCAGCGCCGCGGCCGCCAAAGTCGCGCCGCGCAACACACTTCGAATCTCTAACATCGTGTCCTCCCTTACGGCACCGCGCTTGCTCTGCGGGCCGCGGCTTCCGCCGCGGCCCACAACCAAAAGTTTAGCCGCGGCCTCCGCCCGCCGCCGGCGGATACACCGGCAGCGTAACGTGGTCGCCAAACGTCGCCTTCAGCCCCTCAATCGCGCAATTCTCATCGCCGCCGCCCGCGCCGCCTCCCACGCCCACCGACCCGATCATCTGCCCGTCCACCACGATCGGGATGCCGCCCGCATTCGTGAAGAGATTAAAGAATGTGGTTTGCCGCGCGGTGCCCGCCGGATTGTTCTTGAGCTGCGCGCCCGCAATGGACGTGGGCGCGCGCGTCTTCAACGAGGTTTGCGCCTTCAGCAAAGCGGTACGGATGTTGTTATACACCTGCCCATCCATGCGCTCCATGTGCACGAATTCACCGGCATTGTCGAGGACGTAGATCGACGCTGTGCCGCCCTTCGACGCCGCCCAGTCTCGGCAGACGCTGGCGATCTTCTTCGCCGCCGCCAGCGAAATCTGATTGCCGTCAAAAACAGTGCTCGCGCCTTTGCCGCCCACTACGAACTCCGCGGGCAGGCTTGTCTTGGGCGTCGTGGTCGTCGCGAACTTGGCCACCGGCGCATTTCCCGGGTTCGGGTTCTGCCGCGGCGGCAGATCTTCCAGCAGCGGCGGCACCGACGGTCCGAAGACTTCCGTCAGCGCTTTCTGGCCGCAAATTTCGTCGCTCCACACCGGCGGCTTTGGCGCCGAGCCGCCCACGCCGACGAAGCCAATCATTTGTTTATTGACTACGATGGGAAGCCCGCCGGAATTCGCAAACTCGCCCAGTTGGATCAGTTGAAGTTCCGCGGGCGGATCCTGGATTGCCCGGTTCATAGCCGTCTTGCTTGGCGCTCGAAGTATCAGCGCCGTGCGCGCCTTCATCTCCGCCGTGATGATATTCAGATAGCCCTGCCCATCCATGCGATCGAAGTAGACGTGGTTGCCGTCTTTATCGAGCACGATGATGCTGATCTGCACGCCTTGCGCCGTAGCGGCCTTTTCGCACGATTCCGCGATCCGCTGGGCCGTGGCCACATTGATCGTCGAGAAATCCTGGATCTTTTCCGCCGCTTTGCCGGTCACCACGAATTGCTCCGGCACGTTCTGAGCAGCCGCTACGCCGGCAAGCGCAATCATTCCCGCCGCCAGCCCCACGATCAAAACAACTGCACGAAGTCTCATTTTTCGTCCTCCCCTTCCCTTTTGCCGCACAAGTCTGCTCCCCTCCCGCCGCGAGTGTCAATCTCGCATCCCGTGGCGCCGCCGCAGCCAGGTGGTAGCGCGGCTCTGCGGCTTTTTGTAGCGCCGGCTTCTCGCGCTACGCCCAAAAGTCCCTCAGCTTCTTTTTTGAGTTGCCGCCTTTTGCTCCCGAGGTGTACAAACTCCGGCATGCAGGCCCCGCTAAAGGCAAAATCGGGAGGCGACCAACTAATGACAAGCCACCCCCACAGCCGTAGAGAATTCATGGGCATCGCCGGAGCGGCCGCCGCTGGTCTTCTCAGCGGGCCCTGGCTCGGCGCCGCCGCGGCTGCCGAAGGCCCCAGCGCCGATCTCGTGGTCTTCAACGCCAAAGTCTACACGGTCGATCCCCGCGCGCCGAAAGCGGAGGCATTCGCAATCAAGGCCGGCCGATTCGCCGCCATCGGCAGCAACGCCGATATCAAGGGGCTCATCGCCAAGGGCACCGAGACGTTCGACGCCAGGCAGATGACCATCGTGCCCGGATTCATCGACTGCCATAATCACGCGCCCGGCAACACCTTGCTCTACGACGTCATCGTCGGCAATCCCTACGAAGTCGAGTTCGTGACCATCGCCAGCATCATCGACAAACTCCGCGCGAAGGCCCGCGAGACGCCGCCGGGCACTTGGGTCGAAGGCTATTTCTTCGACGATACCAAGGTAAAAGACAATCGCCAGCTCAACATTCATGACCTCGATCAGGTATCGAAGGACCTCCCGGTCGCGGTCCACCATCGCGGCGGCCACACCTCTTTCTACAACAGCAAGGCCTCGAGATGGCCGGCATCAACAACAACACGCCCAATTCGCCCGGTGGCACCTTCGACCGCGATCCCAACGGCGACCTCAATGGCCGCGTCACCGACCGGGCCCGCAGCGCGCTCGACAAGGTTGGCAAACGCCCCACCTTTACCGAAGAGCAGATGCTGGAGGCGCGACCGCAACGGCCTGGCCTACATTTCCAAGCAGTTCGTCCGTTATGGCGTCACGAGCGTGCACCACGAAGGCGGCAACCTGGCGGCCCTGCAGCAGGTGCGGGCGCGCGGAGAACTCCTGCACCGCGTCAGCTACGAGGCCACCGGCAAAGTGCTCGAAGCGATGATCGACGGCGGCATCATGACCGGTTTCGGCGACGAGTGGATTCGCTTCGGGGCCACCTCCGAGCACACCGTCGACGGATCGTTCTCCGAACGCACCATGGCGCTCAGCACGCCCTACCCCGGCGTCACGCCGCCCTACAAGGGCAACGTCACCGAGACGCAGGACGAACTCAACGCCTGGATCGAGCGCGTGCATCGCGCCGGCATCCAGGTCAATTGCCACGCCAATGGCGACGTCGCCATCGATATGGTGCTGACGGCCGTGGAACGCGCGCAGCGCCTCTTCCCGCGCGCCGACGCGCGCCCCAAGATCACTCATTGCACCTTGATCAACGACGATCTGGTGCGCCGCATCAAGGCGCTCGGCGCCGTGCCTGCCGCGTTCACCTCCTATGCCTATTACAATTCCGACAAGTTCGTTTTCTATGGCGAGGAGCTGATGAAGCGCTGCATGGCCTATCGCAGTTTCCTGGACGCCGGAATTCCCGTGGCCGCGGGCTCGGACTTTCCTCCGGCCCCTTCGACCCGCGCATGGCCATTCAGGGAATGGTCACGCGCACCGGCTGGGACGGGAAGACCTGGGGCGCCAACCAGCGCATCAGCGTCGAAGAAGCGCTCCGGGTCCTTACCCTCAACGGCGCTTACAACTCGCACGAGGAAGCCATCAAAGGATCGATCGCGCCGGGCAAACTCGCCGACTTCGTCGTGCTCTCCGACGATCCTTTCACCATCGCCCACGACAAGATCAAGGATCTACAAATCGTCCGCACCGTCGTCGCCGGCTCCCCCGTCTTCCACGCATAACGCTCTCGGACGCATATACGTGCTTGCGTCGCGACGAAGTGATTCGGATCTCGCGGCCTGCGCGGAGGTGCTGCTCTTTACGCGTGAGGTAAAATAGATCACGCTCGAAATTTGGCCAGCGAACCGAGCCCTCTCGAATTGCAGTGGCAAGGCTCGGTGTCGCCCGATCGGCTCTATCCGGAGCGTTTGTGGAAGTTCATTGAAGGTTAGGGCGGCGATAAAGTCGGGCGGTAATAAAGATCGGCCTTCTCGGATAACCTGGGCAGAATGAGCAGTTGCAAATTAAGGCAGCCTAAGACCAAGCAGAATGAGCACATACGAAATTATTAGACTTAAAGTACCTTTGGAATCAGCACTTACGGAAAAGATTTGCAGCGGCCGGGAGATGTCGCCTCAACTTGAGAGCCTTGAGCTGATCGACTGTGAGAGCGTGAACATTCTCGAAGGGCCGTGGAATGAGCACTTGTACAACGTTTGCCAGCAAGTCTCGTGGAATGAGCAGATACGGTTTTATTGGACTTAAAGTGGCTTTAGAATCAGCACTTGCAGGAAATGCGTACACTCACAAGCTTGTGTAGCCCAGCCTTTGCGCTGTTCCGCAAAGGCTGGGGGTTTCTGCACTTCCGGTTCTGGGAGCCGGCGCAGCCCGCGATCGCGAAAACTAGTTTCGTGACCGTGGTATATTGAACGACTCAAATAACTACCATTACATGGCTAAACTTCGCATCTCCATTGTCGAATTCCTGAATACGGCGCCGCTGGTTTGGGGCTTCACCGACGGACCGCTTCGGGGCCGCTACGACCTTTCTTTTACGGTGCCTTCCCTTTGCGCCGAGGCGCTGCGTTCCGGCCAGGTGGACGTAGCCATCATTCCCGCCATCGAATACCAGCGCATGGACGGCATGGTCGTGCTGCCGGAAATGGCCGTGGCTGCGAAAGGCGAAGTCCGCAGCATTCTCGTGCTGGCAAAGAAGCCCATCGAGCAGGCCAGGCGCATTGCCCTGGACACGAATTCCCGCAGCTCCGTCGCGCTCACGCGCCTGCTGTGCAAAGGATTCTGGCGCATCGCGCCGGAATTCATCGACGCGCCGCCCGATCCTGCCGCCATGCTGGCGGAAGCCGATGCCGCCCTGGTGATCGGCGATCCCGCACTCCGCATTCGGCTGAAAGTCGACGCGCTATGGGCGAAAGCCTCCGACGGAAAGACAGATGCGAAGGGCTGCGGCTGCGCCGATGAAGCAGCCTCACTGAAACAAGACCAGATCGTTTCCGGCGTCGATACGCTCTTCGTCTATGACGTCGCCGAGCAATGGCGGCAGATGACCGGCAAGCCTTGCGTTCTGGCGGTTTGGGTGGGCCGCCGCGAGCTCATCACTCCGGAGGTTGTTGCCGATTTTATGGCTTCCAAAGAGTACGGCCTGGCGCGCATCGGCGAAATTGCCGAGGCCGCCGCGCTCAAACTGGAGCTGCCGCCGCGCGATCTGGAGATTTATCTGCGGGACAACATCGATTTCGAGCTTGATGCCGCGAATCTCCAGGGGCTCGAATTGTATTTTCGCGAATGCGCCGCCGCCGGCCTGATTCCGCGTGCTAAGCCCATCGAGTTCGCGCCCCTTCCTCTGGAGCCCGTGCGGCGAGCACTCGCCGGGCACGCGCAAGGAAGCCGCTGAGCGTCTCGGCGTGCTCAAGGAGCCGCAAAAACGATGACTCTATCGCAACAGGAAGCGCTCGATCTCTTCCGGTCCGACGATCTGATCGGCATCGGCATGGCTGCGAATCAGTTGCGCAAAAAGAAAAACGATCCGCGCGTCGCCAGCTATCAGATCGATCGCAATATCAACTACACGAACTTCTGCACCGAGTATTGCTCCTTCTGCGCCTTCTATCGCCCGATGGGATCCAAGGAAGGCTACGTCCTCTCGCTCGACACCATCCTGCAAAAAATCGAAGAGACCATCGCTCTCGGCGGCACAGGCATTCTCATGCAGGGCGGACTTCATTCCGATCTGCGCATCGACTATTACGAAAATCTGCTGCGCTCGATCAAGCAGACCTTCCCGCAAATCCATCTGCACTGCTTTTCGGCGCCGGAGGTGCTCTGCATCGCGGAAGTTTCGGGTCTCAGCGTCGCGGATACGATTGCCCGCCTGCGCGATGCGGGCCTGGGCTCAATTCCCGGAGGCGGCGCGGAAATCCTGGACGACGAAATTCGCCAGCGCATTTCGCGCCTGAAATGCTCCGCCGACGAATGGGAGCAGATGCATCGCACCGCGCATGCCCTGGGGCTGCGCACCACGGCCACCATGATGTTTGGCTGCGGCGAGGAGTACCGCCATCGCGTCAATCACTTCGAGCGCGTCCGGCGCATCCAGGAAGATACCGGCGGATTCACGGCCTTCATCCCTTGGATTTTCGCGCCCGAAAATACATCGCTCGGCAAGCGCGTCCCGGAAGCGACGGCCGCGGATTACCTGAAGACGCTGGCCATCAGCCGGCTTTATCTCGATAACATCGACCACATCCAGTCGAGCTGGCTGACTCCCGGCATAAAAATCTGCCAGATTGGTTTGCAGTTTGGCGCCGACGACGTGGGCAGTATCCTGATCGAAGAAAACGTCGTTTATGCCGCGGGCGTTCGCAATCGCACCAATGAAGCCGAATTGCGCCGCATCATCTCCGATGCCGGTTACATGCCCGTGCAGCGCGACACCCTTTACCGCTGTTATTACCTGAAGGAAAAGTCCGCCGCCGCTGCCGCAAATCCCAGCTTACCCGCATAAAGAATGGAAGTGGAAACGTAGCGAGGAGTTTGCTTGTTTTTGCTGTCATCCCGAGGAGCGGCAGCGACGAGGGATCTGCTTTAAGGATTCTGCGAACGCCGAATCGAGACCTCGACAATCTCGTCTTCAGCGAGATCGACGGGTTCGAGCGGATGGAGCGCGCCGGCGGAGTAGCGCGCACGAATCATCTCCTGGCGACTCTCTGCTTGTGCCGAAGTGCCGCGGGCGAAGGCCTTGTCGCCGCGCTTCGTCTCGGCTTCCGGCTCTCTTTTGGCGGCGAATCTCGCCCCCGGCTCAGCGTTTGCTCCGCCGCGAGAATCGGTGCGGTCCAGCGCCACGTTCGCAAGCTCGTCGGCTTCGCGATTCAGTTCGCGGGGCACGTGCTCGATGGCGAAATACGCGAAACCGTTTGCCAGCTTACGCGCGCGTTCGTACAGAGGCCGCAAGTCGGCGCTCTTCACCTTGTAGCGGCCTTGCATCTGGCGCACCAGCAGTTCCGAGTCGCTGCGCACGAGCAGCCGGCTGATTCCCTGCGAGGCGGCGTAATCGAGTGCGGTGATAAGACCGTAGTATTCGGCCACGTTATTGGTCGCCCGGCCGATGTATTTGCCCACCTCAAAGCGAGTGGAACCGTCGGGGGCGCGCAGGATCACCGCGTAGGACGCCGGCCCGGGATTGCCACGTGACGCGCCGTCCACATTGGCTACGAAGATATTCATGGGTTTTTCAGGCGTGTCGAATAGGAGTTTTCCCACAGGAGGCTTCGCTGGCTGGCTTTTCATGCCAATCGAAGTACGCAGGATTTCAGGCTTCATTGGCGGAGATTCTGGCGGCGCTGGCTTTGGACTCCGCATCCGGAGAAGCGGCCATCGGCGGTTCGACATAGTACAAGATGCGTGCGCAGGATTCGCACTGGTAAATCTCGTGCAAATCGCTCCGGCGCAGTTCTTGAAAGATATGCGGGGGAATGCGCATGCCGCAGAGACGGCAAGCTTCTTCGCGCACTTCGGCAACGCCGATTCCGTGCCGGCGATTGGCGATCTTTTCGTAGGTGGTGAGCAGCTCCTCGGGAATCTCTGCAGCGATCTCCCGCCGTTCGGCCTCTTTGGCCTGAAGCTCTTGCTGCAAGGAACTCTGTTCCGCCTGGGTCTTTTGCCGCTCGGCTTGCGCTTCGCTCTCCACTACTTTCAGCGAGCCCTCCGCCGCCTTGACCTGGCGTTCATACTCCTCGCCCGAGACCATGCGTTCGAGCAGACGGTCTTCGGCTTGAGCTACCTGGGTTTCGGCGTGCTGGATTTCGTGCTGGAAGGCCTTATAGGCTTCATTGGTCTTTACTTCAAAGCTTTGTTCCCTGTATTTGCGCGCCTTTTCCTTCCAGGAGTCCACATCCATTTCGTACTTCTTGCGATCCTTGAGACTGCCGGTGAGAGCTTCCTTAGCTGTGGCGATCTGCTGGCGGGCGCCGCTCACTCGGGCGTCCGCCGCCGCAAGCTGCGCGGGGATGGCCTGCAGGCGGTTGCGCAGTTCCGCCAGACGCACGTCTAGAACCTGCAATTGCACGAGCCGCTGAATCCGCACATCCATCTGCATCGATTCTAACACACGCGAACGAGTCGTTTAGGTCCAGCGCGGGTAGGACCGGCGCGGCGAGGGCGGAAAGGACGTGCGGAGGAAAACCGGCGCGATCACTCCTGATGGAGTTGCATCGTTTGGTCAATGGAAAGCGCCGGATAGTGCAAGGGGACCGCACCGGGGTTTGCCGGAATATCGGCGTGGCGCGCGCTTACGGTGAAACTATTTCCCGACGTTTCAACCGAATACGTATAGCCATCGCGTCCGGTACGCGCCATGGTGAGCGCTCCGCTCGAGCTGAGCTGGTCGAGACCGGCATAGGAGCCATTTTGCGCGAAGTAGTTACGTTCTGCCTGGGCGATGGCGTTCAAATCCATCTCCACGCCGGTAGTGGTGATGGCTTGGGTGACGGACATACCCGGCGCGGGCGCGGCTTGCTTCAGGTAGACGTAGTAGATGCCGACGGCGATCGCGGCGGCGAAGAGCAATCCAATCAGGCGCATAACATCCCCATTATCGCGCGCAGCAAGGGCTTTTTGAGCTGAAGCTCGGCAGGATGCGCCGAATATGTAACCGCATGCCGCGGCGGGCTATCCAATGCTAGCGGCGTATCCAATGCTATAATTTGTCTATGACTAGCCACAACGCTAGACAGGTGACAAGACAGCCCCAAGATCCGGGCCAGCGGGCCGCGAACGGGCGAACGGTCTCGAGCGGCACGCGCCGGCGGCGCATGTTGGACTGGATGCGTGGACGCAACGGCCCCGTGCCCGGCACGGAGTTGGCACGCCATTTCCGGGTGAGCCGCCAATGCGTGGTGCAGGATATCGCGATCCTCCGCGCTGAAGGGAATGAGATTCTTTCCACCCCTCAGGGGTATCGGCTGCCGGCGAAGCAGGCGCCGAAGACGCACCGTGCCGTGATCGCCTGCCAGCACGGGCCGGAACGGACCCAGGAGGAGCTGCAAGCATTGGTGGACAACGGGGTGCGGGTTCTGGACGTAATCGTCGAACACGCGCTGTATGGCGAAATGCGCGGCTCGCTGATGATCGAGTCGCGTGCCGACGTCGAGGATTTTCTTCGGCGATGGCGCGGCACCAAAGCCAGCTTGCTTTCGTCGCTGACGCGCGGCGTGCACCTGCACACGGTGGAGGCCGGCAAGCCGGAGATGATTGAGCGCGCCAGGACGCAACTGCGTTCACTGGGGATCTTGCTGAAATGAGCCAACCAGCAGCACAGACGGCGGTGTATTCGCTCCGGCAGGAGCGGCTGAGACGAGCGCTTTTTCGGGGCCATGGTTTGCATTTGGAGAACCCCGAATATTTCAACTTTGCGCGAACGCTGCTGAATGAGCTGCTGGATTCCGATGTGGGTTCGGGCGATCTGACGGTGAATGCCCTCCAGGTAACCGACGGGCATGCGACCGCGAAGATACTCGCCAAGGAATCCGGCGTGATAGCCGGCATCGCGGAATTCACCTGGTTGCTAAATCGCTGTGATATGGAAGTAAAGGTTCACAAACAGGATGGCGAGCCAATTGAGGCCGGAGACCTCGTCCTGGAGATTGAAGGGCGACGTAGCGATTTGCTGGCACACGAGAGGACCGGCTTGAATCTTCTGCAGCGCCTGAGCGGGATCGCCACGGCGACGAGGAATCTCCAGGGACTGGTGCATCGGCAGAACCCTGAGACCCACGTGGTGGCGACGAGAAAGACGCCCTGGGGTTTGCTCGATAAGCGCGCGGTGCATCTCGGCGGGGGCGGAACGCACCGGCTGGGATTGTGGGATGCGATTTTGATCAAGAACAATCATCTTGCTCTCCTGGCGAATCGCGAAGAAGAAGCCGCGCGCCTCGCCGTGGAACGCGCCTGGCCGGCACGCAAGTCCGCGGCTTTTATTGAAGTGGAAGTGCGCGGCGAACAGGCCGCCTTGGCGGCGGCAGAGGAGTTTCGCCGCATGCAGGAGTCCTCGGACGAAGATCCGGGCGGCGGCTGCCCCTGCTTGTTGCTGCTCGACAACATGCCTCCCGCGAAAATTTCAGCGACGATTGCGAGCCTGCGTTCGCAAGGCCTGCTGGACCACGTTTTGACCGAAGCCAGCGGAAATATTTCCGACACCAATATCGAGCAGTACGCCGCGTGCGGTGTGGATGCAATCTCGATGGGCGCGCTGACGCATTCGGCGCGCTCGCTCGATCTATGTGAAAGACTCTAGGTGCCCAAAGGACGACCATGACCCCAGCAGCCGTTTCCAGCGAAACTTACGAAACCCGCTATACGCTTCCGCCGATCGAGGAGATCCACGATACCGGGGAAGAAATTCTGGCAAAGCAGGAACGCATTCGGGAGCTTTGCCGGCAGCGAAATGCCATCATTCTCGCCCATCACTATCAGCGCCCCGAGGTGCAGGAGGTGGCGGACTATGTAGCCGATTCGCTGCGTCTCTCGCAAAGCGCAGCGGCCACCGATGCCGACACGATTGTTTTTTGCGGGGTGCACTTCATGGCCGAGACGGCGGCCATTCTCTGCCCCACTAAAACGGTGCTGCTGCCGGATTTGCGAGCCGGCTGCTCGCTCGCCGCGGCCATTACCGCGGATGAACTGCGGGTCTGGAAGGCGCGTTACCCCGATGCCGTGGTCGTCGCTTACATCAATACCTCCGCCGAAGTGAAGGCCGAGAGCGACTACTGCTGCACCTCCGCCAATGCCGCCAAAGTGGTGAAGGCCATTCCCGCCGAGAAGCCGATCCTTTTTCTGCCCGACAAGTTTCTGGCGCAAGTGGTGGCCAGACAGGCGGAGAGAAGCAATATCATCGCCTATCCGGGCTACTGCCACGTGCACCGCACGATTCGGCCGGAAGACGTGACCGAGGTGCTGGAAACGCATCCGGATGTGGAACTGCTGCTGCATCCGGAGTGCGGATGCGTGAGCTCGTGCATGGCCAAGGCCCTCGACGGCAGCCTGCCATTCAATCGTACTTTCTTCTTGTCCACGGAAGGAATGCTGCGGCATATCGGCGCGTCTCCCGCGCAGGAATTTGCGGTGGGCACGGAGATGGGCATCCTGCACAGGCTCAATAAGGAGTTTTCCGACCGGTCGTTTTATCCGGTAAACCCGAACGCGGTTTGCGCTTTTATGAAGACGATCACGCTCGATAACGTCATCCGTTCACTGGAGACCCTTTCGCCGCAGGTGACCGTGCCCGCCGAAACAGCTCGCAAGGCTCGGCGTGCCATCGAGCGCATGTTGGAATTGGCATAGTGTCTCACGCTCTCAAAGTCGGGCTTCTCGGCGTGGGCGCGATCGGCCAGATCCTGGCGACGTCGCTCGATGCGGAGCCGAATCGCGCGGTTCTGGTGGCGATTGCGGATCAGGATCGGCCGCGAGCGGAAAAGTTCGCGTCGCAATTGAAGGCGCGTCCGGCGGTAGTCGATCTCGATGAACTGGTACGCCGTTCGGATTTGATCATCGAGGCGGCCGGCCAGGCGGCTTTGCCGGAAATCGTTCCGCGGGCTCTGCGCGCGCAGAAAGACTTGATGATCATGAGCGTGGGCGGCTTGCTGGAGCATGAAGAATGGTTTGCGGAAGCGGAGAGGCAAGGCTGCCGGATTCATGTTCCTTCGGGGGCGATTGCGGGACTCGATGGACTGAGGGCCGCAGCGATGGGGCGGTTGAACCTGGTGATTCTGACCAGCCGGAAACCGGTGGCTGCTTTGCGAGGCGCGAAATACGTCACCGAGCGCAGAATCGATCTGGACAGGCTCAAAGAGGAAACGGTTTTATTCGAGGGCCCGCCGGAAGAGGCTTGCCGCGCTTTTCCTGCGACCTCGAACGTAGCCGCCGCGGTGCGGCTGGCGGCAGGCAAATCGGTGGAGGTTCGCGTTCGAGTGATCGCCGTGCCGGGAGGAACCGAGAACGTGCACGAAATTCAGGCCGTGGGCGATTTTGGCCGCTTCCGCATCGTTCTGGAAAATGTGCCTTCGCCGTCGAATCCGCGAACTTCGCGCCTCGCCGCGCTTTCGGCTCTAGCCACTCTGGAAGAAATCCTCCGTACCCAGAAGGTGCGGGTTTAACGTCCAACACTACGCCGGCTTGCATGATCTTCCGTTGATCTTCTTTGATTTCGGGTTTGATTTCGGGGCGGGCAGCCCACGGCTTGTGCGGTGCATCCGACTTACCGCGCGAAGGCCTGTCGTGATTCGAGATACAGTTCTGATTTGTGGCAAACGAGCGTAGACTGGTGAATTCGCAGCCCGTGATGCGCCGGGCCGAGGGAGTGACTCGCTTGAAACTAACAAACACCGTCCTTTTCGTTTTCGTTCTGGCCCTTCTTTTCGCGGCGTCGAATTCATCTGCAAAAGGAAAATCTCCACGGATGCCCGAATCGCCGGCTCAAGCGGCTCAACCCGGCCAGGCGGCGCCCTCGCCACTTCTGGCTGCCGTGCAGGAAGAATTGGACCGCGAAATGGGGGTCATTGGGAAAGCCGATCCGCCGGCCTACTTCCTCAGCTATACCATCACGGATAGCGACCGCTCGGAAGTGACAGGCTCCAACGGAGCCCTGCTTTCGAGCGCGCAACAGCGCAGCCGCTGGCTCGAAGGGCAAGTACGCGTGGGGGGCTACCAACTGGATAATACGCATCGTATTGGCAACGACGGTGGGGGCTTCCCCGGCAGTTTCGGAGAACCCATACCGATCGATGACGATGCGGCAGTTGTGAAGCGAGCCATGTGGCGGGAGACCGAAAGCCAATATCGCGCCGCCGCCGAAGCTTTCATCAAGGTGAAGACCGGAAAAGATGTCCAGGTGCAGTCGGTGGCGCAAGGCGCTCCCGATTTTTCGCAGGAGAAGCCGCAGCTTTATTACGGTCCGCATGCCTCGTATACGCTGGATCGCCGCCCGTGGGAAGAGAAAGTGCGGCTGTATACACATTCGTTCCGGTCATCGCCCGCGGTGCTGAACTCCATCGTGACCTTCACCGCGCAGGCGCAGAATCAATACCAGGTAACGAGCGAGGGGACCAAGGTTCAATTCGGCGAAGTGCGCTACAGGCTGGAGCTTTTCGTTCAAGGGAAAGCGCCTGACGGCATGGACCTGGAGCGCTACTACAATTTCGATTGGGTGGATCAGGTCGCGGCGCCCGAAGACAAGGCCGTGCTGGCGCAATGTGCGGTGCTGCAAAAGGAATTGGAAGCTCTAGAAAAGGCGCCGCTGGCCGAACCTTATGCCGGACCGGCGATGCTCACCGGACGCGCCGCGGCGGTTTTCTTCCACGAAGTTTTCGGGCATCGCGATGAAGGCTTCCGCCAGAAGGACATCAGCGAAGGCCAGACGTTTGCCGACAAGGTAGGCCAATTGCTTCTGCCGAATTTCATCAGCATCGTCGACGATCCCACGGCAGCGAAACTGGGCTCGACGGTGCTGCTGGGCAACTATCCCTTCGACGACGAAGGCATCGCGTCACAGAAGGTGACGCTCGTGGATCACGGCGTGCTGCGCAATTTCGAGATGTCGCGGCAGCCGCTGAATGGATTTCCAGTGTCGAATGGGCACGGACGCCGTCAGGTGGGTCTGCCACCGGAATCGCGACAGGGAAACCTGATTGTCGAAAGCACCTATAAGGTTACGAATGCGCGGTTGCGCCAGATGCTCATCGAGGAAGTCAAGAAACAGAACAAGCCGTACGGCCTGTTCTTCGATGACATTTCGGGAGGTTTTACATTCACCGGCCGAGCCCAGCCGCAGGCCTTTCACGTGGAGCCGCTGGTCGTTTATCGGGTTTATGCCGACGGCCGCCCGGATGAATTGGTTCGCGGAGTGTCTATCGTCGGTACGCCGCTGGTTTCGCTGCAGAAGATCATGGCCACCGGCGATACGACCGAAGTCTTCAACGGCTACTGCGGCGCGGAATCCGGTTCCGTGCCGGTAGCGGCAGCGGCGCCGGCACTCCTGGTTTCGGAGATGGAAGTCGAGAAGAAACAAACCTCCACCGACCGGCCGCCCATTCTGCCGCCGCCGGCACACGATCCTCAGTCGCCAGATCCTCCGCAAAGGTAAACGGCCAAAGGTTAATGAACGAGCTAAATGAACGAACGTGAATCAGGACCGGTGATCGAACTATGAAAGCACTCTTGTGGATTGCAGCAATAGCTTTGCTTCTTGGGAGCCCCGCCATTGGCTTCGGAAAAAATCCCGCGCCACGTCCGCAGGGAAGCGCGGCGAGCCAGATTGCGCCCGTTCCCGCCGGAGACGCGGACAAAACGCTCGCGGCTCTGCACGACGAACTGCAACGATCCAAGGACCGCCTGGTGCTTCCCGGCCAGGAGCGGCCGTACTTCATCCAATACCGTTTACTCGATCTCGACGAGCGCGTTATCAGCGCGGAATTCGGCGCACTGCTCTCGAGCAGCACGACGCGCAATCGCTTCATGAGCGTGGACGTGAGAGTGGGCGATTACAAGCTGGACAGCTCGAATTTTCTTTCGGCGGAGGGATTCCGCGAATTCCTGGGTTCGACGGGAACCGTAGGCATCGATCGCGACTATGATTCTTTGCGGCAGGATCTGTGGCTGGCCACCGATCAGGCTTATAAGGCAGCGCTCGATTCCTTCTCGAATAAGCACGCAGCCTTGCGCGCTCTCGCCAGCGCCCCCACGGTGGACGATTTTGCGCAGGTGCCGCCGGTGGTCATGGTCGAGCAGCGCCTGGAGCCGGAGTGGACCTCGCGAAATTGGGAATCGGAGGCGAGGACGGTATCCGCGATTCTCAAAAACCATCCGGAGCTGTATAACTCGCGCGTGACTTATCACCTCATTTACGCGACGAGCTATCTGGTCAGCACGGAAGGAACACAGATTCGCACCAGCCGCAGCCTGGCGGCGATCGAGGCCAGCCTGGGCACGCAAGCTCCCGACGGCATGCCGTTGCACAATTTTCTGGCCGTTTATGCAAATCGTCCCGCCCAGCTCCCAGCGGCGGAAATGGTGCGGCAGCAACTGGATACCAAAGGCCAAGAACTGGCCGCCTTGCGAACGGCTCCCACGGTGCAGGATTACGATGGCCCGATGCTGTTTGAGGCGCAGGCCGCGGGTTCGCTTCTGGCGCAACTGCTGCCTCCTTCGCTGAGCGGGGCGCGGCCGCCTCTCTCGATGAACACGCGGTTCGAGCAAATGATGCAGGCATTGGGCGGCCGGAGCGAATGGATGGGGCGGACCGGGCAACGCGTTTTGCCTCTGACCGTGGGGCTGACCGACGATCCGACGGCGCAGCAATTCCAGGGGCACGACCTGATTGCCTCCTACCAGGTCGATCAGGAAGGTGTTCGCGCCCAGAAAATCGCACTGGTTCAGGATGGGCTGCTCAAGGAGATGCTGATGTCGCGGCGGCCCGGACCGGATTTCGATAAATCCAATGGGCACGGCCGCTCGACATTTCTGGCCATGCCGCGGCCCATGACCAGCAATCTGTTTTTTACCGCTCGCAATGGCGAATCGCCCGCCGATCTTCGCAAGAAATTCCTGGACGCTTGCAAGCAAAATGGCCAGCCATTCGGTTTGCTGGTGCGGGAGATGGATAATCCGGTGATCGCGAGTTCCAGCCAGGACGAGCTTTCCGATTCGCTGGCAACGCTGGCTTCGGGAGCGCCCAATGGCGACCGCATGCCGCTTCTGGTGTATCGCGTGTACGTAAATGACGGGCGCGAGGAACTGGTTCGCGGCGCGTTGATTTCGCAGCTGACGGTGCGAAACCTGCGCGCGCTGCTTGGCACCGGCAGCGACGATACGGTCTTCTATTACGCGCAGAGCCAGGATGCGGAGACGGCTGGAACCGCGCTGGGCGCATTCGGTAGCGCGAATGGGGGAGTTCCCAGCGACGTGATTGCGCCTTCGCTCTTATTCGAGGAGGTGGAAGTCCGCGGCCCGCACGGGGAGCCCCGGCGCTTGCCGCTCGTTCCGCCTCCGGCATTGCAATGAACTCGGCCCGGCAACGAAGTCAACGGTCCAGGTGATCGGTTCGCAGGCTGCCTGTGTGGCAGCGCATTTGTGCCAAGCCGTGCGGCTCAGGCACGAAGGACGCGCGGCAGGGCTGGCGGATTCCCGCCTCGTCGTATAATCACGAAAAGGCAAAGCGCTCCGGGGAAACCATATCTCCACGTCCAACGCCACGTCGGCAAAGCAGATGGCCGCCCTGGGTTCAGTGGGTTCGGCCATCGTTCTGCTATCGCTGAAGACTTTTCTCGCCGCGTCGACGGGAAGCCTCGGCGTGCTCTCGGAGGCCCTGCATTCCACCCTCGATCTCATCGCCGCGGTGATTACCTATCTATCGGTTCGCGTTTCCGACCGCCCGGCCGATGCCGACCACACCTATGGCCACGGGAAGGTTGAGAATTTCTCGGCGTTCCTCGAGACCGGCCTGCTGATTCTCACGGCCGCCTATATCATCTGGGAAGCGGTGCAAAGGCTCTTCTTCCGCCAGATCACGATTCGACCGAGCCTGCTGGCGATCGGGATTTTGGGCATCGCGCTGGCGATTGACCTGCTGAGGTCGCGGGCGCTGGCACGCGTGGCTCGGGAGCACGCGAGCGAGGCGCTCGAAGCGGACGCGCTGCATTTCGCCACGGATGTGTGGAGCACATCGGTGGTGATTCTCGGTGTGGCGCTGGCCTGGGTAGGCCAGCGAACCGGCGTCAGCTGGCTGCGTTACGCCGACCCGGTTGCCGCGTTGGCTGTGGCTGGCGTGGTGATCTGGGTGGCGGCGCGGCTTGGGCGGCGCACCGCCGAGGCTCTGCTCGATACCGCTCCGGCAGGGCTGCAGGAGCGCGTGGCGCGGGCCGTGGAGGAAACCGAAGGCGTGCTGCGCACCGAACGCGTGCGCGTGAGGCGAGCCGGCAATCGCCACTTTGTGGACGTAACGGTGAGCATTCCACGAAAGGCGAGCTTCGAGCAGGTGCATGCGATCAGCGATGCGGTGGAGCGGCGCGTCGGCGAGATTATTCCCGCGGACGTCATGGTGCACATGGAGCCGCGAGCGCAGGCCGGCGAGCACGTCTTCGATTCCATCCGCGCCGCAGCTCAGCGACGCGGTTTGGCGGTTCACGACCTCTCCGCTCACCAGTTCGACGGTCATCTCTTCATCGAGATGCACCTGGAGGTGGACGAGCATTTGAGCCTTCGCGACGCGCACCGCCAGGCCACCGATCTCGAGGAAGAGATTCGCAATCTGCCATCGCTTGCAGGAAACGCGGTCGCGGGCTCAAACGGCGTGAAGGTGAATATCCACATCGAGCCCTTAGGGGCGCACATTGCCACTGTCGATCATTCTTCGGGTGACCTGCGGGGGCTCGCCCGTGAGGTGGAAACGTTCGTGAATGGGCTGCGCGGGGAGTTCCCCGCGCTGAAGGATTGCCACGAGGTCCATGTGCAAAGGGTCGAGCGGAGGATTCAGCTCTCCTGCCACTGCTCCATGGACGGCAATTTGCCGATTACCTTGATTCATGAGATCACCGCGCGGCTCGAGGATCGGGTCAAAGAGCGGTTTCCGCAAATCGCTCGGGTGACCATTCATCCCGAACCTCCCGAGGCCCGCGGGAGTTAGCGGTTTCGGGAACCGGCAATTAGGCGCGCGGACGGCGGGTGGTTACCGAGGAGGGATAGCCACCGGCGGCGGTTTTTGCTAGGCTTACGGCATAGGGCTGTATCCCTGAAAGGGAACGGCACCGGAGGACCAGATGAGCACCGCATTCGATGCGGGCAACGGGAAGATTACCGTGCCCGACATAGTCAGCCGCAAGACCAGCGTTCGTTCCAGTTCCAATCCCACTTCCAATCAAAGATCCATTCAAGATGCCGCCCGAGGCGACGCCGACCGGCGAAAAATCGTCTGCCTCACGGCTTACGATTATCCCACCGCTCGACTGCTGGATGAGGCGGGCGTGGATGTCGTGCTCGTGGGCGATTCTCTCGGCATGGTCGTCCTTGGTTATGAAAACACTCTGCCACTCACGGTTGACGAAATGCTGCATCACACGCGCGCGGTGCGTCGCGGAGTGCGCAGAGCGCTGCTCGTTGCGGACATGCCTTACGGCAGCTTTCACGGAGATAGGAACGAAGCGGTGCGCAACGCGGTGCGCTTCGTAAAGGAGGCCGGCGCCGAAGCCGTCAAAGTCGAAGGCGGCGAACGCCGCATGGAATTGATCGCACAACTCGTCGAGGCGGAAATTCCCGTGATGGGACACATCGGATTGACCCCACAATCGATGCACGCCTTTGGCGGCTTCCGCGTTCAGGGGAAGACAGTGGAAGCGGCGGAGCAACTCTTGCGGGACGCGCGCGCGGTGGAGGCGGCAGGCGCGTTTTCGATCGTTCTCGAATCGATCCCGCGCGAACTCGCCGCGCGGATCACGAGCGAATTGCGCATTCCCACTATCGGCATCGGGGCGGGTCCGGAGTGCGACGGGCAGATTCTTGTGCTGCACGATATGATTGGCTTGTCGCTGGGGCATAAGCCGAAATTCACGCGCCAATACGCCAATGTCGCTGAAACAATTTCCCACGCCGTCGCCGCGTATGCGGGGGACGTCCGCGAGGGGCGCTTTCCCGCGGACGAAGAGTCCTACCATTTCTCGAGCGAAATGCGCGAACGGCTGCTAACGCCGCGGCGGAGCTGAACCCAAAGGAGACATGGATGATTACACCGGAAGATGCCCGCACCTTGTTCGCTTACGATGCCTGGGCCAATCGGCGCATGCTGGACGCCTGCGCGGCGCTCGCGCCGCGAGCAATTTACGCGCGACCTGGGGTCGAGTTTTCGTTCCGTGCGGGACACGATGGCGCACATCCTCGGCGCACAGTGGATCTGGCTCGAACGCTTTCACGGCCGCTCGCATCGCTGCGCTGCTGAACGGAGATCAGTTCCCCGATCTGGCCGGTATTGCGAGCCCGTTGGACGCAATTTGAGGGCGAGCTTCTGTCGTACGTCGGCGGGCTTTCGGCTGCCGACCTCGAACGCAGCTTCGATTACCGCGACATGAAGGGCAATCCCCACAGCAACCTGCTTTGGCAAACGCTGCAGCATCTGGCCAATCACGGCACCTATCACCGCGGCCAGGTGACCACCATGTTCCGGCAACTGGGCGCCAAACCCGTCGGCACGGATATGATCGGCTTCTACCGCGAGCGCGCCGCGCAGGCCGCTCATTAGGAAGTCCGCCGCTGCCGCGTGGAGGCCATTCACACCGTTGAGTGGATGAAACAAGTGGCGCGACAGGCGCGCGCCGAGGGCCGGCTCACCGGTTTGGTGCCCACTATGGGCGCCCTGCATGCCGGCCATCTTTCCCTGATCGAGGCAGCCAGGCGCGATTCCAGCCCGGTGATCGTCTCGATTTTCGTTAATCCCAAGCAGTTCGGGCCCAGCGAGGATTACAAAAAATATCCTCGCGATTTCGAAAGCGACCGCCGGAAAGTGGAAGATGCCGGCGTGGATTTTCTGTTTGCGCCGTCAGTCGAGGAGATCTATCCCCCCGGTTTTCGCACCTCGGTGAACGTGGAAGGCTTGGCCGATCGCCTGGAAGGCAAAACCCGGCCGGGACATTTTCGCGGCGTGGCCACGGTGGTGCTCAAGCTACTGGAAATTGCCGCTCCGCGATTCGCTTACTTCGGACGCAAGGATGCGCAGCAGGCGCGCATCATTCGCCAGATGGCCGCCGATCTGGCGCTGGATAGCGAAATCGTGGTTTGCCCGATTGTGCGCGAGCCAGACGGCCTGGCGCTCTCCTCGCGCAACCAGTATCTATCCCCTGCCGAACGCAAGGCCGCAACCGTACTCCATCGGGCGCTTTCGCGAGCGCGGCTCGCGATTGAAGAAGGTGAGCGGGACACCATGCGAATCGTTTCGGCGATGCGGCGGGAACTGGCCGAAGAGCCGCTGGCTTCGCCGGATTACGTGGAGATCGTGGATGCGGATTCGTTCGAGCCGGTCGTGCGGCTCACGCGCTCGTGCCTGGTTCTTTTGGCTGTAAGGTTTGGCGGGACTCGGCTGATCGATAACATGCAGGTGGACATCGTCGACCCGCGCGGAGGTGTGGTCAACGAAGCGATTTGCAGTCTCTAAGTTGCTCTGGAAAGGCAATGAGCTTAGGGGCAACGAAAAGCAGATCCCTCGCTACTCAATCCCAGCGCTCGCGGACACTGCCTTGGCTCGGGATGACACCAAAAAACGATGACGGCAGCAGAGGAGGCGTGCCGCCGGTGATGGCTAGTGAACCGGTCCCGCGCCAAGTTGCTTCACAGCCTCGAGGACTTCGACGGCATGGCCTTTGGATGGCGCTTTGTCCCAGATTTTTGCGATGCGGCCGTCCGGCCCGATCAAAAACGTGGAGCGCACGATGCCGAGGAACGATTTGCCAAGGAACTGCTTCATGCGCCGCGCGCCATAGGGTTCAATGGCCTTGAATTCGGGATCGCTCAACACCGGGAAATTCAAATTATATTTGGCGGCGAATTTCGCCTGGGTTTCCACGCTATCGCCGCTGCAGCCCAGGATGACCGCGCCTAATTTATCGAACTGCGGTTTGGCGTCGCGAAACTCGGACGCTTCGTTGATTCAACCCGAAGTCAGGGCTTTCGGAAAAAAATAGAGGACTACGGATTTGCCGCGAAGGCCCGAAAGCGTTACGTCCTGTCCATCGGCGGCCTTCAGCCGAAAATCCGGAGCTTTATCGCCCACCTTGAGCATTTTCTTTTTGCTCCCGACTTTTTTCTTTGCCCGCCCGGCGGTCATGCCAGCAGCCGCTTGAGAATATCGTTGACGAGCTGTGGATTGGCTCTTCCGCGCGAAGCCTTCATGACCTGTCCGACAAACGATTTGAAGACGCCTTCATTGCCCGCCCGATACTTGGCCACGTTCGCCGCATTTTGTTCCACCACTTCGCGGCACATGCGCTCGATTTCGCCGGTATCTTGAATTTGCGACAAGCCCTGGGCGGAGATGATCTCCTGGGCCGATTTGCGCGTCTCGAACATCTCGGCGAAAACCTTTTTGCCCGAGGCGCCGGTTATGCTCCCGGCTTCGATCTGCGCGAGCAGTCCGGCCAGCGCCGCCGGCGTGACCGGGCTCTTTTCCACGGTTTGGCCGGAATCGTTCAAGCGGCGCAGCAATTCAGTCTGGATCCAACTTGCCGAAGCCTTGGACGCGCCGCCGGCGCGGATCACCGCTTCGAAGTAATCACCGAGCGCCCGTGTGGCGGTGAGGCCGGCGGCGTCATAGTCGGAAAGACCGTGTTCCCGCTCAAACCGGCTCCGCCGGGCGGCGGGCGATTCGGGCATTTCGCGCTGAATCTCGGCCAGCCAGCCCTTGCTCACGTGCACCGGGAGCAGATCGGGATCGGGAAAATAGCGATAATCGTGCGCGAATTCCTTGGAACGCATCGATTCGCTGCGGTTTTCGGCCACGTTCCACAGCCGGGTTTCCTGAGAGATGCGTCCGCCGGATTCGATCACGGAAATGTGCCGTTCGATCTCATATTCAAGGGCGCGCTGCAGGTAGCGGAACGAATTGAGGTTTTTCACTTCGGTCTTTGTGCCGAAGCGCTCCTCCCCGCGCCGGCGCACGCTGATATTGGCGTCGCAGCGCAGCGAGCCTTCTTCCATATTGCAGTCGCTCACGTTTCCATATTCGAGGACTTGTTTCAGCGCGGTGAGATAAGCGTGAGCCTCGGCCGGGGAACGCAGGTCCGGTTCGGAGACGATCTCCGCGAGAGGCATGCCGCAGCGGTTGTAATCGATATAGCTGTTGCGATCCGAATCGGGAAAGCCTTCGTGCAGATTTTTGGCCGCGTCCTCTTCGAGATGCAGCCGCGTGATGCCGATTTTTTTTGGGGCGCCATCGTGTTCGATATCGAGCCAGCCATGCGTGGCCAGCGGCAGTTCGTACATGGAAATCTGATAGCCCTTGGGCAGATCGGGATAGAAGTAATTCTTCCGGGCAAAGCGCGAATCTTGCTGAATACGCAGATTGAGGGCCAGCGAAGCGCGCAGAGCCAGCTCCAGGGCATTTTTGTTGAGCACGGGCAAAGAGCCGGGCAGGCCGAGGCACACAGGACAGGTGTTTGTGTTTGGCGGATCGCCGAATTGCGTGGAGCAGCCGCAGAAGATTTTGGTCGCCGTCTTCAGTTGCACGTGGACTTCGAGGCCGATGACCGGCTCGTAAGCGGCGGCGACCTCAGGGGCGACTCGGGCGATTGCAGGTGTGGCTCTGGCCATGGCGAATTCCGCGATTATAACATTCTCGATACGGGGCTCGATTCGGGGATTCTGGAATCGCCAGGCCGTGAGACCGGCAGGGTGGGATTAGCGCGCCGTATTCGCGGGACTGTTAGTTCTGTTCCCGTCTGCCTTGAACGATGACGCGAGGGCGGCCGGCGGGCCCGGCTTCGATTGCCAGCGGTACCTCGAAGACTTGTTCGAGCAGTTCCCGCTGATAGACAGCGGCGGGCGGCCCCACGCGCAGGCATTTACCGCGATGCAGCAGAACGATCTGGTCGGCGAATTCCGCCGCCAAACCCAGATCGTGAGTGACCTCAATGACGGTGTAACGATGCTCGTCGGCCAGACGGCGAAGGCGGCAAAGCAGGTCGATTTGCGCGCGGATATCCAGATGCAGTGTCGGTTCGTCCAGCAATAATACAAGGGGCTGCTGCGCCAGGGCGCGGGCCAGAACGACCCGCTGCTTTTCTCCGCCGGAGATCTCATGCATCCATCGATCGCGCAGATGCTCGGCGCCGACTTGCGCCAGCGCGCTTTCGGCGATGGCAAAATCGTCGTCTTTCTCAAACCAGAGGGAACGGCCGTGCGGATGGCGTCCCTGCAGCACGTAATCACCGGCGCGAATGGGAAAAATCAGGGGGCTTTCCTGCTGTACAAACGCGATGCGCTGGGCGCGGGTGCGCACATCCAGATGGCAGGTTTCGAAACCGTCGAGTTCCACGCGGCCGGAAAGAGGAGCGATGGCTCCGGAAATCAAGCGAAGCAGTGTGGATTTGCCGCTGGCGTTAGGCCCGAGGATGGCCACGAATTCCCGCTCGCGCGCCTGAAATGTGGTGGCTTCCAAGGTAAAGAGGGGCGCTGCCTTTTTGCGTGCCGAATAGGTGTAGCTGGCCTGCTCGACGTTGATGCGCAGGTGCGGAGAGTGCCGCTGGGGAGCGGGGGCCGGGCGCGCTTCCGTGATGCTCGTCGTCTCGCTCACGCCAGCCTCCGGCGCAGCAGATAGATAAAAACGGGAGCGCCGGCCATCGCCGTCATTGCCCCGACCGGCAACTCCGTTGGCGCAATGACCGTGCGCGCCAGAGTATCCGCCAATACGATGGCAATGGCCCCGCCCAGCGCCGAGGTGGGAATCAGCAGGCGATAATCGGAGCCGAAGAGCATGCGCATGACGTGCGGCACGAGCAAACCTACGTAGCCGATCGCGCCGCTGACGGAGACGGCCAAGCCGGTCAGCAGCGATGCGGAGATGTACACGACCAGCTTCACCCGCGTCACGTCCACGCCCAAGTGCATGGCCTCGCGTTCACCGGCCAGGAGGACGTTCAGGTCCGAGGCGGTGGTCAGAATGGCTCCCGCGGCGGCAAAAAATCCAACGATCAGTATCCAGAGCAGGCCGCGCGGAAGCGACGCGGAAAGGTCTCCCATCAACCAGAAAGAGATACCGCGCAATTCGCGGCTGGCAAGCGTGGTCATGAGGAACATGATCATGGCGGATAGAAAGGAGGCGGTAACAATGCCCGCCAGGAGAAGAGTACCGCTATCGAGTTGTCCCTGGCGGCGGCCGAGAAAATAAACAGCGGCGATCGTAGCCGCGGCCCCCACAAAGGCGGCGGCCGGCGTCATCAGCGGAAGCGCTGGCGCGGCCACCAGCGCGAGGATAGCGCCGAGGGCGGAGCCGCTCGAGACTCCCAGCACATACGGATCAGCGAGGGGATTGCGCAGCAAAGCTTGAAAACCGGCGCCCGCCACCGACAGCGCCGCACCCACGACAATTCCCAGCAGGATCCGCGGCAGGCGTATATCCACCATGATCAGGCGGAAATCCGTGGAGATTTTTTGCGGCTGACCGGTGACCAGCCACCACAAATTCTGCCCCAAATCGCCGAAGGAAAAAGGCACCGCACCCAGGCGCAGAGCGAGCAGGACGATGCCCAGCAGCACGGCAGTCAGTAGCGCGCAACTCCACAGCACACGTCGCAGCGTCATCGGTTTCATGGGCACGCGCCTGCTTGCATGAATTGGAGAGCCGGGAGCGAAATCGGAGCGATAGCAAGCCGCCCGCAATTCACCAGGAGATCGCCGCGAGATATGCCGGCAGTAAACTCCGATGGGTAAAGCGCGCGCGCGAGTTGCTCGATTCCGTCCACCAGGCGCGGCGAGGGATGGCTAAGCGCGTCGGACAGGACAATGAAGCGGCGATTGCGCACCGCATCCAGTTGCCGCCAGGCTGGGCGCCTCTGGAACTCGGCCAATTCGCGTTGCACCTGCTGCTTATTGTCGTTGGAGATGATCAGATATTGCGGTTGCAGGCGGACGACCTCTTCGAGATCGATGGTGGGCCAGGATTGCGGCGAATCGATCACCGAATGCGCGCCGGCGTGGCGCAGAGCATCGTCCATAAAGGTGTTTCGGCCTACAGACATCAGCGGGTCCAGCCAGACGACCATCAGCACGTTTTTCGGCGGCAAGCCGGCGAGCCGGTGGTCCAGTTCGCCCAGCCGCCGGCGCACATTCGCGGTGAGCAAACGCGCGGTTTCGCTCGCGCCGAGTAACTCGCCGAGACGCTCGGTGGAAGTGAGCACTTGCTCGACGCTTTGAGGATCCGTAACGTAAACGGGCATTCCTAACCGTTCGAGCGAGTACACCGACTCCTGCCGATTGATCTCACGCGTGGCCACCACCAGGTCCGGATGCAGGGCGGCAATGGTTTCGATATTGGGGCTTATCGGGCCGCCAATGTGGGGCTTTTTTTTGGCTTCGGGCGGGTAGTCGCAGAAATCCGTGTCGCCGACGAGCCGGTCACCCACACCTATTGCAAACAGCGTCTCGGTTACGCTGGGCGCCAGCGAGACAATGCGGCGCACCGGCTGCGGAATCCGCACGGCGCGGCCCATTTCATCCTTCACCTCGATCGGCGAAGAAAGATGCGCTGTTTTCTCGCGGCATGGCCTGTGGTGACGCAGCGCCGCCGAGGGCGAGCGGCGCTATGATCACGAAGATGATCAGGAACCCGATAAGCAATCCGGCAGACAAATTCCAGATTGCCGATGCAACTACCCATCGAACCAAAAAGGCGCGGGCCAGCGCAAGATGGATTCTCCTGCTTGTGTCCTTAGTGTGCTTAACGAAGACGGTGCCGTCGATCAAGCGCTCGATTAAGGACGAATGACGCCTGCGAATCATGTCCTCGACTGGCGATGAGCTCGCAGTGCGAGATGGCGTAAGGCGGGTCGGCATAGAGCCATGCAGTCAGCGTATGCGGCGGTGCTCGCAGTGTCAACACGTACGTGGGCCGTTCGCGGCGGTTTTGGAGGTTTTGCAAAGGGCGGTTGGGTAATTTTGTCAGTGTGAAATTCAAACTGACCCGTTACCCGCTGTTGCTATCCCTTTCGCGGAAGTCTGTGATAGCCTGACAGTCGAAAATTTCGACCGCCGCGAAGCGAGATGGCCTAAATCAGGGAAGGGCCATTTTTGGGTGGGTGCGAAAGAGGGATTGCGAAGGAGGAGAGTATGCCGAACCGCAGGGATTTCATTAAGGGTGTGGCGGGCGCGACAGCGGGACTCTGGGCCGCGCAGCGCACCTTCGTGAGAGACGCAGCGGCGCAGGGGCGAGGGCAGGGCCGCGGACAGGGGCAGGCAGAAGACTCGAGCGCTCCCGTCGTGCACCGGGATGTGCGCGTGGGCGGCAAGCGCGTCAAGGTGGTTGACGTCCACGCCCATGCCACGATTCCAGAGGTAGCGGACGTGGTTAAGGGCACGCCGCTGGCGCGCTATGCCCAGGGCGGCCGCGCACTCGGCCCCGACCGCATACGAGAGCTGGACAAGCGCGGAATCGACATCCAAGTGCTGGATATCAATGCCTTCTGGTGGTATGGCGCGGCGGATCGCGATCTTGCCGCCAAGATTGTGGATGTCCATGACAAGGGTCTTGCGGCCTGGTGCAATAGCAATCATGAGCGTTTCGCGGCGCTTACCTCGCCGACGCTGCAATTCCCCGATTTGGCGGCGCAGCAACTGGAGCACGCGGTTAAGGATCTGGGGTTCGTCGGCGCGGCAATAGGCGGTCACGTTCAAGGGCAGACGCTTTCCGATGCTAAATTCGATCCCTTCTGGGCCAAAGCGCAGGAACTGGATGTGATTGTGTTCATGCATCCGGCGGGCGCGGAGAACGCGGTGAAGGAAGACGGGCTCAAAGGAAGAGGCGATCTGGGAAACATCATCGGAAATCCGCTGGAGACCACACTTTTCCTCTCCCACATGATCTTTGACGGGACGCTCGACAAGTTCCCCAATCTGAAAATCTGCGCGGCGCACGCCGGCGGCTACATGCCTTCTTACCTCGGACGCACGGAGGTTGCCTGCGACGTCCGCCAGAATTCCGGCTGCCTGAACAAGAAAAAACCCAGCGAATATCTCAAACAGCAGGTCTATGTGGACTCCATGGTCTTTACGCCCGAGGGCGTCCGGCACCTGGTAGCGGAGGTGGGCGCAAGCCAGGTCGTATATGGCACGGATATTCCGCTGGTGTGGCCCGACACCATAGACGCCATCCTGGGCGCGCAGATCCCGGATGCGGAGAAAGAAGCGATTCTCGGCGGGAATCTGACGAAATTGCTCCGCCTCAAGACGTAAATCTTCAGGGACAAATATTTAAATTCGGCGGGGAGGAACGAGGCCCTGCTGCGTCAGAATAGCGGCCAGCGGGGTCTTTTCTCACGCGCAGAAGTTAGCTGCGCCATCGCAGCGTGACCGGGCCTTCCATCGGGTGCTGCATGGGCATGCCACTCTGCTGTGACGCCAGGTACGCCGACTTCAACTGAAAATACCAGCGCGCTTGCCGGTCCGCATCGTCGATCAGCATCATTCTGGGCTGAACTTTCAATCCGGGACTTTGCAGCTCGATCACGCGCTGATCCTGCGCGATGAAGCGCTTTCCAAAAAAGTGCAGCAGCGGCGAAACAAATGGGAACCAGGAAAATAGATTCCACGCGGCGCAGAAATCGAGCCGGCAAAGGTCTCGCCGGATCGGCGTGATGGTGGTGCGATTGGTGAACCAGTATTTGCCGCAGCGAATTTCTTCGGTGCGCATACTGGGGAGCACGAAATCGATTTGCGTGGTGACCGCGGCGCCATAGACTTTCAGCAGTTTGTAAGGGGCGCTATTGGCCGAAGGCGAATGCGGGCTCATCCGAAAACCCTGCGGAATCGGCTCGAAGCTCTTTTGCTTTTCGCGGATACTGTGGCGGCTTCGCCACCACCACGAACGGTGCACAAACGGGCCATGAGCGGGATCCATCAGCCCAATGATCGCGGTATCCATGCTGCAACCGAGCATCGCCGATAGATGCGCGATGCGATAGCGCCCGCTATATTTTGGCAAGTCCGGCGCCGGGGGCACGGCGTCCATTGCGGTGGGGCGTCCTTCGGGATTGGCGAAATAAACCCACACATATCCATCGCGCTCTTCGCATGGGAAGCTTCCCGCGTAAATGCGGTCGCATTGAAGCTTGGAATCGCCGGTGACGGAGGGAACCACGCGGCATTGTCCGGTGTGGGCATCAAAACGCCAGCCATGATAGGTACATTCGACGGTCTGCCCGTCGTACCGGCCCAGCGAGAGCGGAAAAGCCCGATGTGGGCAGACGTCGCGGAGAGCAAAGGTTTTTCCCGCGGCGTCGCGTCCCAGCACAAGAGGAACTTCGAGGCCCGCTGCAGTCGCCAGCCTCCGGCCACGGATTTGATTGCTCCGCAAGACCGGGTACCAAAAGCCCCACAGGAAATCGTCGCCGCCTTGCGACGGGCTGGAGATGGCGATTGGCGCGGTTTGCTCCATCACAGAGTGAATCCCATGATAACCGCCGTCTGATATACGGTCCACACGGCCTAGCCAACCGCAGTGCGATGCGCGGATATGAATCGGCAGGTTTCGTGCGCGGCAAGGTTCAAATCTGAACGCCCGGACCAAATTGCCACGCAGAGGTCCCTCGACTTCGCTCGGGATTTCGCCTGCGGGCTCCCGCTGCACTTACGCCCGCAATTCGGCTCAAGTTACGGTATCCTGTCCAGCCGTGCATGATCTCAATTATTTTCGCGAGCACCTGGCGGAATTCGAAAAAATGGCCGTCAATCGTGGTGTGCGCATCGATTTCGAAGGTTTTAGGACCCTCGACCGCGCGCGGCGCGAACTTATTACGCTCACTGAACGCCGCAAAGCCGAGCGTAACAAAGCCGGCGAAGAGATTGCGCGGCGCAAGCGCGCCGGCGAAAAAGCCGATGACCTGATGGCCGAAATGAAGCGCGCCTCGGAAGAGATCAAGCGCGCCGATGAGGAGATTGCCCGGCTCGATGAACAGCTACAGGATTTCATGCTTGCGGTGCCGAACCTCCCGCATCCTTCCGTACCAGTGGGCCATGATGCCAAGTGCAATGTCGAGGTTCGGCGCTGGGGCAGCCCTCCGCAATTCGACTTTGCGCCCAGGCCGCATTGGGAAGTAGGCGAGCGCGCCGGTATTCTGGATCTGGAGCGCGCAACGAAAATAGCGGGCGCGCGTTTTGCGCTCTACCGGGGATTAGGAGCGCGGCTCGAGAGGGCTCTGGCGAATTTCTTCCTTGATGCGCACACGCGCAACGGGTACACGGAATACCTGCCGCCGTTTCTCGTTAACACGGCATCGTTGACCGGCGTGGGTCAGCTGCCAAAATTCGCGGCCGACATGTTTCACATCGAAAACACCGACCTCTGGCTCACGCCCACAGCCGAAGTCGAGCTGACCAGCCTTTATCGAGACGAAACTCTGGATGCGGAGCGCCTGCCTATTAAGGCGTGCGCCTGGACGGCCTGCTTTCGCTCCGAGGCGGGAGCGGCGGGCAAGGATACACGCGGCATTCTCCGCCAGCATCAGTTTCAGAAAGTAGAGATGTTCAAATTCACCCGGCCCGAGCAGAGCTATGAAGAACTAGAATCGCTAGTACGCGATGCCGAGGCGCTATTGCAGAAGCTCGGGCTGCATTATCGAGTCGTTTTGCTTTGTACGGGGGACATGGGCTTTGCCTCGAGCAAGACGTATGACATTGAAGCGTGGCTGCCCTCCGCGAATGAGTTCCGCGAAATTTCCTCTTGCTCGAATTGCGAAGCGTTTCAAGCACGGCGAAGTGGCATCCGATTCAAGCCCAAGGGCGGCAAAAGCGAGTTCGTACACACGCTTAATGGGTCGGGGTTGGCGGTGGGACGCACATGGCTGGCTCTGGTCGAAAACTACCAGCAGGCTGATGGATCGATTCTGATTCCGGAGGCTTTGCAACCCTATATGGGCTTGGAGCGCATTTCTCCAGCCGTTCTTTCGTAAGTCACGCTAACGCTAGTAGAATCAATAACATGCTGCGAGAGAGTTCGTTGGTCCGTGTCTTAAGTTGAACCAGCCAATTCAATAACCACTCCCGGATTCAATTGACAAGGCCTTTTGGTACTCAATACACTGCGCCCTTGTTTCACACCGTTTGAGGACAAATGAATTCACTTGACCGCATCGTGCGGGCGATTCTATGGGCGGCCGTAACCGGTGGCCTCCTGTCATATATGCGGCAATGGAATGCAGACCGGGGCGAGATGACGGGCGGCCGGGTTCGGGGAAAATTCTCCTCTTCAATCCATCTGCATCGGGACCCAGTTTGTGGCATTTACGTCTCACCGGAGATTTCATTCAAGCTGGAGAAATCGGGCCATATCACGCACTTCTGCTCCGCCGGATGCCGGGACCGCTATGCGAGTCCGGCCGCACACGCGGCGAGAGCTTAGAAGGGCAAGGCGCTCCATGCGCCAAAAAGAGAAGGAGATACTGGATGGGAACGGTCGCCAAAGTTATCCCGCAACCGGTGATTCCGAAAGTGGCTCCTCGGGAGGATCTCAACCCCTTCCGCATCGCTCAGATTCAATTCGATATGGCGGCGGAATTCCTGAAAATCGATCTGGGATTGCGGCAGATTCTGCGCACGCCAAAACGCGTGATGGAAGTTTCCATTCCCATCAAGCTGGATAACGGCCAGGTAAAAGTGTTTTCCGGCTTTCGCGTGCAGCACAATACGGCCCGCGGCCCGGCCAAAGGCGGCGTCCGTTATCATCCCAATCTCACACTAGACGAAGTCAAGGCGCTTGCCTCCTGGATGACGTGGAAGACTGCGACGGTAAATATCCCCTACGGTGGCGCCAAGGGCGGCGTCATTTGCGATAGCAAGCGGATGTCGCGCAGCGAGCTGGAGCGGCTGACGCGGCGGTTCACGTATGAGATTTCGCCCATATTGGGACCCGAGCGCGATATTCCTGCGCCCGACGTGGCCACCGATGCGCAGACCATGGCTTGGATGATGGATACCTACTCCACGCTGACGGGCGAGGCCGCGCTAGGTTCGGTCACGGGCAAGCCGGTTTCGCTGGGCGGTTCGGAAGGCCGGGCTGACGCAACGGCGAGGGGCCTTTTCTTTGCGCTGGAGGAAGCCTGCAAGCTGAAAAAGATCTCCTTGCGCGGGGCAAGCGTAGCCGTCCAGGGCTATGGCAACGTTGGTTCCGCAGTGGCCCGCATTCTCTTTGAGAAAAAGGCAAAAATCGTCGCGCTCAGCGATTCGCGGGGCGGGGTTTTTAACTCACGCGGGATCGATCCGCTGAAAGCTTACCGTTATAAAGAGCGGGCCGGAACCGTCGTGGGCATGCCCGGCGCTTCGCGCATCTCCAACGAGGACCTTCTGGCCCTGAAATGCGACATTCTCATCCCGGCGGCGCTGGAAAATGCCATAACGCTGCACAACGCCGACCAGGTGAAAGCCAAGATTCTGGCCGAAGGGGCCAACGGGCCAACTACGCCCCATGCCGATGAGGTTCTGACCCGGAAAGGGATTTTCGTGATCCCCGACATCCTGGCCAACGCGGGCGGAGTCGCCGTCAGCTATTTTGAATGGGCCCAGAATCTGGCAGGTGCGCACTGGCAGGATACCGAAGTGAACCAAAAGTTGGAACTCGTCATGCGTCACGCCTTCAACGACGTTTACATGACCATGCGCAAACACCGCACCCATTCGCGCGCCGGCGCTTACGTGCTGGCGGTGAGCCGCGTGACCGAGGCCATGCTGATTCGTGGTCTTTTCCCGTAAAAACTTTTTTGTTTTCCCGCGCATCCGACCCTTCCCTAATGCATCCTAGTTATTGATGCAGGCTTGCGAGTCAAAAAATTCTTTCTCTCCCACGAAAAAAACTTGCGCGGGCGGTTCGAGACGCGTAAATTCTGCTGTGCCGGTTCACTCCCGGATACGGAGTGGCCGGCATTTGTGCCTGACGCGGAGGGCACGACGAGTTGAATAATCACCATCACGCTCCTTTACCCATCGTTCTCACAATTGCAGGATTCGATCCGTCCTGTGGCGCAGGAACCGCCGCCGACTTGAAGACTCTGTCGGCGAATAATTGTTATGGCGTCGCAGCGATCACTGCGCTCACGGTGCAGTCCACCCAGGGCGTCAAAGCCGTTCACGTGACCCCCGCGGCCACACTGCGGGCGCAACTCGATGCGCTGGCGGAGGATTTGCAGATCGCGGCGGTGAAAATCGGCATGCTGGGGAATCGCGCTAACGCGGTCGTGGTGGCCGAGTTTCTCGACAAAGGAAATTTCTCGAATATCGTGCTGGATCCGGTGGTGCAGCCGACGGCCGGCGGGCCAGACTTGCTCGACGCTGCCGGAGTGAAGTACATCGCCGACGAGCTGATGAAACGTGCTTCGGTGATCACGCCCAATGTTCCCGAAGCGACATTGCTTTCCGGAGTGGAGATCAAAGATCTTGGCGGCATGGAAGCTGCGGCGCGCAAACTGGTCGAGCACGGAGCGCGCGCGGTAGTGGTGAAGGGCGGCCACATGGACAAAGCCGTGGACCTCCTTTTCGACGGCTCAGAGGCGTTGGCGCTGGGTGGAGACCATGTTCGCACCGAGCATACCCACGGATCGGGTTGCACGTTCGCTTCGGCGATTGCAGCGCAACTCGCTTTGGGCCGCGGCCTGCGCGAGGCCGTTATGCTAGCCAAAGCTTACGTAGTGAAAGCCATTGAAAATGGTTTTTCCATTGGGAAAGGTCCCGGCCCGCTCGATCATTTCTATCGCGCTCATCAAGAACCGCCGCCGCGCGGCATCCATGAAGTGCCGCAGCATGGCATGCATCCGGCAGCCGAACCCGCCACACGCTAGTTCCTTCGCACGCGTTTCCAGCTAGAAGCGTTCCTGCACTTACGCGTCTCGGCGATAGACAATTCGTCCCGCGACGATAGTGGCCATGGGCGCGCCGCGGAATTTGCGGCCGTCGAATGGCGTATTGCTCGACTTGCTGGCGGATTCTTTCGCGTGAAAGGTCCAGGAGTGATCCGTGGAGAAGATCGTGAGATCGGCCGGCTCGCCGGGCGCGATGGATCGCTTTCGCCCGAGAACACGCGCCGGGCCGCTGGTAAAAAGCTCGACCATGCGGGCGAGCGACAGGCGTCCCGCGTGAACGAGCTCCAAGGCCAGCGCCAAAGCGGTCTCGAATCCGGTAACGCCGAAAGGCGCGCGATCGAATTCGACTTCCTTAGAGGCCGCCTCATGCGGCGCATGATCGGTGGCGATCGCATCCACGGTTCCGTCGGCGAGCCCTGCGATCAGCGCGGTCCGGTCCTCCGCGGACGTCAGGGGAGGATTCATCTTGAAACGCGCATCGTAGACCACATCTTCGTCGCATAGCGTGAAATGGTGTGGAGTGACCTCGCAGCTCACCTGCAATCCGCGCTTTTTGGCGGCGCGTACCAGATCGAGCGAGGCACGCGAAGAGAGGTGGGCGACGTGGAAGCGGCAGCCCGTCAGCTCGGTCACCTGGATATCCCGCGCTACAGCGATCGATTCGGTCGCCGAGGGCATTCCGCGAAGGCCCAGGCGCACCGATTGGCGCCCCTCGCGCATTACCGCGCCGGCAAATAGCGAAGCGTCTTCACAATGATCGATTACCGGCAGATCGAGCGCGCGGCAATAATCCATCGCCTGGCGCAGAAGCCTGGCGGTGGCGATGGGACGGCCATCGTCACTGACCGCGACAATTCCGGCCTTTTGCATGGCGCCAATTTCGGCCAGAGCTTCGCCGCGGCTGCCCAAAGATACGGCGCCGATGGGCCAGACGTGCGTGCTGGCTACGGCGGCAGCGCGTTCCATGACCGCGCGTGTCACCGAGGCGTTGTCATTGATCGGCCTCGTGTTTGGCATCGGGCAGACCGCCGTGAAGCCGCCACGCGCCGCCGCGCGCGTGCCCGTTTCGATCGTTTCGGAGCTTTCGCCGCCCGGCTCGCGCAGATGACAATGCAAGTCGATAAAACCTGGCGTAACCACAAGGCCCGTGGCGTCGAGGACCGCACCATTCGGAGATGCGGGCGAACGTTGCGGAAGCTCCGCTGGGGCGATTCGCTCGATCCGGTCTCCATCAATCCATATGTCGAGCTTCGCATCGGTCCCGCTCGCGGGATCGATGACACGCCCGTTTTTAATGTGCAGCATGGGCGGATCCTTTGGCATCATCGCTTTCCGATCCCGTGGCAATCATGACGAAGAGCAGAGCCATACGCACGGCCAGGCCATTGGTGACCTGCTCCAGAACGCAAGACTGCGGCCCATCCGCCACAGCCGGATCGATCTCCAATCCGCGAATCATGGGTCCGGGGTGGAGCACGAGCGCGCCGGGACGCGCGATCTTGAGGCGTTCGGGCGTCAGTTGATAAAGCAAAATGTATTCATCCAGTGGCAGAGCCGGTTCATGCAATCGTTCCTGCTGGACGCGCAGCACAATGACCACATCGGCTCCGTCGAGGGCATCTTCGATTCTGGACGAGCGGCGAATCTGCTTGCCGAGGCATTCAAATTCCCGGGGCAGCCACATGGGCGGGCCGCAAAGCGTGAAACGGCAGCCGAATTTGCCGAGCAGGTGGAGATTGGAGCGGGCCACGCGGCTGTGCAGAATATCGCCGATGATGGTGACGTTCAGATTTTCCATGCTGCCGCGGCGGTCGCGGATGGTGAGGGCATCGAGGAGCGCCTGAGTGGGATGCTCGTGCGTGCCGTCTCCGGCATTGATCACCGGAATATCCAGATGCCGCGCCACAAAATCGGCCGCGCCCGAGGAACTGTGGCGCATTACGATGCAGTCCGGTTTCATGGCGTCGAGTGTGCGCGCCGTATCCAGCAGGGATTCCCCCTTTTTCAAGCTGGAAGATTCGGCCTGCAGGTTCATGGTGTCTGCGCCAAGCCGCGAGGCGGCGGTGGCGAAGCTGATGCGCGTGCGCGTGGAGGCCTCGAAGAACGCCAGCGCCACGGTCTTGCCACGCAGAGTGGCCAGCTTTTTTAGCGGATAGCGTTGAAATTCCTGGAAGGGCTTGGCTTCGTCGAGAAGAAAAGCGATCTGCGCCGCGGTTAACTCTTCCATGCTCAGCAGGTCGCGCAGGCGTTCCGCCACTTCGGCTCCTTGAAGGTATTTGCCGGCTGCATCGATGCGTAGTGGCGTCGCGAGGTGCTCATTCCACGCGTTCGACGAGCATTACGCGCTCTTCGTCATCAACCTCGTGCAGCCGGACCTCGACGATCTCGCGATCGCTGGTTTGCACGGATCGCCCCACGAAACTCGCTTCGATCGGAAGCTCGCGATGGCCTCGATCGATCAGCACCGCCATGCGCACGCGGCTGGGCCGGCCGAGATCGAAGAGGCCGTTCATGGCTGCGCGGGCCGTCCGCCCGGTATAGAGAACATCGTCCACCAGGAGGACGTCCTTATCGTCAACACCAAACGGTATCTCGCTCGAATGCACTACGGGTTGAGACGCTATCTTGGAGAGATCGTCGCGATAAAGCGTGATATCCAGTGTTCCCACCGGGACTTCCACGTGCTCGATGCCGAGCATGGCCCGCGCGATCCGCTGCGCCAGCGGCACGCCCCGGCGGCGAATTCCGATAAGCGCCAGATTGGCCGTGCCGCCGCTTTTCTCCACGATTTCGTGTGCCAGGCGCTGTAATGTGCGCTCGATCTCCGTGGCGGACATTAATTGAGTTTTTTCGACGACGCGCATCCGGGCGAACATCGTAGCATAGGAGGGCGAAGAGGCGGCAGTCGCGTGCCGGAGGAAAATTCGCGGGTCCGCATGCTGAAGTCCATCACCGTGGTCAGTCCTTCGAACTGACTCCTCGCCGCTTCATTCGCGAGCGTCTAAAACTCGCTCCCTGAAGACCGCGTTGCATTCGAACGTGTTTCTGCTGCAACGGTTTCGAAGAATTCGCGCCATCCGGCGCACTTGCCAAGCGCTCCCTCCATTTAGTTCGAAATATCATCCGTTCGAAATACTAGAAGACAAATAACAATCCCGATGGCTAACCAAGTGATAATGTGGTACACTTGCATGTGTTCTTCGGGAACCTGTCTTCACTTCTGTTGTCTGACCCTGCCGGCCCCGGCAGGCTCCCCCGCGCCTGGCACGATGGTTCTGGTTCGTCCCCCGCGGGCGGTGCGCGGATTTCGCGGCTCGCTGCGACGGAATTCTCCCAGCTTGCGACTTTCCACGTGGCATTCCCACGGCGACCTTAACTGCCTGTAGAATGAACACTTGCAGAAATGATGACGGGGGGTGGGGGCATTATGTTGCGTTCTTCCGCGTATTTGGCTGAGCCTTTGTGGCAGCGCGCCGCATCAACGTATACTTGCGAAGCAATACGATCTGTAGCCCCGAGAACTTCTGACCTATGAAGATCGCAGATTTCGAGCAGCGCATTGAAGACGCCGTGCTGGTAGCCGACGGGGCCATGGGTTCCATGCTGTTTGAAGCCGCGGGCCCGCAGCGCTGTTTCGAGGAGTTGAACGCCTCGCAGCCGGAATCGGTCTTTCGCGTCCATCAGGCCTACATCGAGGCTGGAGCGCAGATCATCGAGACGAATACGTTTGGAGCCAATCGCTCCAAGCTGGCCGCGCTCGGCCTGGCTGACCAAGTCATCCGCATCAATCATCGCGGCGCAAAAATCGCCCGGGAAGCCCGCGAGGCCGCCGCGCATGAAGTTCTGATCGCCGGCTCCATCGGACCGCTGGCCATCGCTCCCGAAATGACCGACGCGCCCCGCGAGGAGATGATGGAGATCTATCGCGAACAGGCTCAGGCGCTCGAGGAGCGTGGCGTGGATTTCTTCGTATTGGAGACGTTCTCCAATATCGAAATGCTGGTGGCCGCCATAGACGCGCTGCGCTCCTTTTCCGCGCTGCCCATCGTGGCGCAGTTGACGTTTTCCGAAGAAGGCACCACGCTGGGCGGCACCCGCCCGGGCGAAGCCGTGGCCCGCCTGGCGCAAAAGAACGTGCAGGTCATCGGCGTCAATTGCACGCTCGGTCCCCAATTTCTACTGCCGATTCTGGAAGGCTTCGCGGGAGGGAATCGCGCCCTTTCGGCGATGCCCAACGTGGGATTTCCGAAGCGCATTGGCGATCGCACCGTGTATCCGCGGTCCTCGCCGGAATACTTCGCCCTTTTCGCGCGTGAAGCGGCGGCCATGGGAGCGCGCATCGTCGGCGGCTGCTGCGGCACAACGCCGGAACACGTGAAGGCCATGGCCGGCGCGGTTCGCGGCCTGAAGCCGGCGCAATCGGTAAAGGCCGCTTCCGTGGCGGTTGCCACCCAGTTGGAGAAAGCACGCGTGGTGCAGCGCGATCCGGAAAGCGGCTTATGGCGCAAGCTCAAGGCGGGCGAGTTTGCGGTTTCCGTGGAGATCGATCCGCCCAAGGGAATCGCGCTCGAGCGCATCTTCGAGCAGGTGGAAAAGATCACCGCAAGCGGTTGCGTGGATACGATCGATATCAATAGCGGCACACTCGCGCGCGTGGGCATGGATGCCCTGATGCTCGCCGGAGCTCTGCAGGCGCGCGGCGTTGAGACCGTGCCCCACGTCACGACGCGGGATCAGAATCTCATCGGCCTGCAAGCCGCGCTGCTGGGCGCCTGGAGCATCGGAGGAGTGCGCAACTTCCTCGCCATTACGGGCGATCCGCCCTCCGTAGGCGACCATCCGGAAACGAGCGGCGTCTACGAAATCGATTCCATCGGGCTTGTGAAAGTAGCCTCCCGCCTCAATCAGGGCACGGACTGGGCCGGCAAAGCGCTCGGCGGCGCCACCAACTACACCGTTGGCGTGGCGGTGAACCCCACCGCGGAGGACCTCGATTACGAGATCCAGCGCTTTTTCGCCAAAGTCGAGGCAGGGGCCCATTTCGCCATGACCCAGCCGCTCTTCGATCCCGAACACTGGCACGTCTTTCTCCAGCGCATTGGCGGACGCTCTCCCATTCCCGTGCTGGCTGGAATCTGGCCACTTACCAGCTATAAGCAGGCGCTGAGGCTGAATAACGAAGTCCCGGGGATCTTTATTCCAGAATCGGTGCTGAAGGAGATGGAAGGCGCCGGAACCGCCGCGCGGGACCGGGGTTTCGCGCTGGCCCGGCGCATGCTCGCGTGGGCTCGCACCGAACTTGCCGGGGCCTATCTGATTCCTCCGTTCAAAAGATACGAAGAAATCCTTGAGCTTTTTACATGATTTCCCCGGTTGCCGTTACTGGTGAATTTGACTCTATTTTGATAGAGTGTGTGTGGCCTAGCTCACCACACCCCTAGAGGTTGAATCTCGATCCCGTTCGATACTGCTCCTGTGGAGGAAATTCGCAATGAGGCACAAGCTTCTGATCGCAATGTTGGGCGCCACCGCACTCGTCTCCGGCTGCGCCACCAAGGGATACGTTCGGCAGAACGTCGACCCCGTCCAAGATAAGCTCAACCAGGTCTCTGATACGGTCGCCAAGCAAGGCACCGACATTCAGAAGACCCAGCAGGATGTTGCCAAGAACACTCAGGCCATCAGCGCCACCGATGAGAAGGCCACTGGCGCCGACCGGCGCGCCGGCGATGCCATGAATCGGGCCAACCAAGCCAACGACCAGGCCCAGAAGGATGACCAGGAGATCGCTCAGCTTCGCGGGGTAATCGCCAACATCGACGATTACAAGGTCAGCAACCAAGCCACGGTGCTCTTCAAGTTCAATAGCGCCGTTCTGTCCCCGGAGGATAAGGAACAACTCGATCAAGTGGCTTCCAACACCGGTTCGTTGAAGCGCTATTTCGTCGCCGTGGAAGGCTATACGGACACCATCGGCGACGCCAACTACAACCTGCAATTGAGCAGGCGCCGAGCCGACGCCGTCGTGGTGTATCTGTCGACGGAGAAAAAGGTCCCCTTCTACCAGATTCGGACGATTGGTCTGGGCGAGAACAATCTGGTGGATCCAGGCAAAACCAGTGAGGCTCGCGCAAAGAACCGACGCGTAGAAATAAAGGTATTCTCGGCCGATAACGCGGTCGCTTCGGCTGGACGCTAAGTTCTCGCGCCAAAGTCGTATTTTGGTGGTTTGGGCTTCAGGGCAAGGTTCTTCCGGCGCGTGAGGCGAGGGTCCCCGCCACGCGCCGGGTTTGTGCCCGCCGGTCGGGTAAACTCTGACCTGCAAGCCCTAGAAGAAAATGAAACGCTTGCGGCGGCGGGACGTTCTCTCGATCCGTTCTGGAGGGGCAGAGAGTTCGGGCTCGTAAGGAAGGGTTCTTCCCTCGAATGCCGCGAGCGGGTTTGCCCGGAAGAGTGACTGCGCCGTCGATTCTCCCCATCGTCCCGCAACTAGTTCGTAAGCTTCCTTGAGCCGCAAGGGCCGCTGATTTGTATTGTGCGCATCGCTGGCAACGAAGTGCACGATTTTCTGATCCAGCCAATCCTCCACCTGTTTTCTGGCCGATTCTCCCCACCTTCCCAGCAGGGATTGCGCCGTCACCTGTATGTAGCAGCCCTGTCGCAGCCAGCCCCACAATCGCTGCGGCTGCGAGCGAATCAACTGGTTGCGTTCGGGATGCGTAATAATGGGAGAGAGGCCCATAAGCTGCAGACCATGCAAGGCTTCCTGGGCGCTCGGAGGGATGGCGAAATCGGCGAACTCGACAAGAAGGTAGCGCTTCTGATTGATGGCATATTTGCTGGGAAGAGCGCGAATCGCTTGCAGGTTCTCTACGCTGAGGTGAAAGTCGCACCCTGTCCCGAGCGTCAGCCGATTGCCTAGTCTGGCCTGCAACTCGTTCCGCCGCTGACGCACAAGATCGCTATCAAAGGGGTATTCGCCATTCGCATGCGGTGTAGCTACCACGTGGGTGATCCCATCCTCGATGGCCATTTCGGCCATCTGCAGGGACTCCTCGAGCGACTTCGCGCCATCATCGAGCGCGGGAAGGATGTGGCAATGGATGTCTACCATCGGAAGGCCTGCCAGAAAGGATAGCTGACTGTCTCGCAGGGGACAACCGCACCAAATCAATTCGTCAACCCTTTGTTACTTATTCAAACATCATACCAGCAAGGACTTTCCCGCCCGGCCCTTACGGAGACCCTTGTGCATTCCGGCCGCATTCTCCTCCCGCTCATACTCGCGGCGATCGTGTGTGCCGAGGCGATTGGTTATCGGCACTATCGAGCGGACATGGCCGCCTGGCGCGTCGTCGAGCAATCGCTCGCGAGCCTCCATTCCGCCCTGGAGCGCGAGCCGGCCAGCAGGATTACGGCGCCTCTGGCCTCCGCTCGTGCCGCGGTCGATGCCTTTGCCGCTTCACCGCATCGATTTCCTCGGGAACACCACGCGAGATTGCAAGCGGCCGAGCGCGGATTGAACTACCTAGTCCATCGCCGCTGAAGGGGCAGAAAGCATCCGCAACTGGGAAGCCATGTCCGGTTATTCCGACGTCACCAAGCTCTTGCCACGCGGCTGCGACGGAGATCGTCTGGCGTTTTCTCCAGCGTTAATCAGTGAGGCCTTCGCGGTGGCCGGATCGTATTTCATCAAGGAAGCGACAAGCGCAACGACGCAGAGCGAACGGAACAATTGGCAGCAGGGGTTCTATCCTCCGCTGGACTTGCCCAGGGAAACTGCGGCCTGCCAGCGTCTGGGTCGCGCTACGCTCCGAGTGGCGCCAGAAATAAGCAAGGCCGGCGGCGCCGCTCATCTTGCAAAGTGGAGGTATCACGTCGAGATCTCCAATCCGAGCGGCTGCCTGATGACCCCATACTCGGACGATCAGGTCATTCCTATTCCGCATTCGGAAGTCTACCGGTTCCATCTGGATGCCAACCGCAAGGCGCGCCTGGAGAAGGTCTTCTGCAACACGGACAAACCGGGCGACGCTATCGCGGTCAGCATCAACGGCCAACAGTACGATCCCGTATGGTTGCTCGACGACTCCGGAATCAACTATGCCACGCAGCTAGTGCCCAGAAGTCCCCTCGCCATCACTCCGGACGGCGGGCAATGAATTCGCACTAGCCAATCGGCTGCATCGCTCCGATAGTTGTACTCCCGGGAAATTTGAACCCTGCATCGGTTGGCGATAAGCTAGTCGGTTGCCGGCGATCGTGTCTGGCTAACGACGAGCTTTGACGATGGTGACCTGCCGCGAATGTGAATACGAAATTAACCAGGCGACGGAAATCTGCCCGCACTGCGGCGCGGATTTGACCAGCTTTCCCGAGGAGTCCGCGACTCCGGCGAAAAAGCCGACGCTGGGAAAGATTCTGCTGCGCTGGGGGATGCTGCTGGGCGTGCTGCTGGCGGCCATGTGGAGTTTCCTGTGGTTCGTGGTGACGCCGCGGGCGGGCAACATCACGGCGGAAGCAGAAGCGCATGCCGTGGACGCGATCCATGATGTGTACACCGAACTGCGCTCTTACGCCGATGCGCGTGGCGGCGCGTATCCCTCGGACCTGGAACAGCTCGGGCCGCCGGTGCGGCAAGCGGCGCAGCTCGCACAGAGCGATGGGTATCAGCTGCAGTACACTCCCAGCCCGGCAGAGGCCGACGGCGCGATTCACAACTATTCGCTTGAGGCGCGTGCCGGGAACTATGGGTATCGCAGTTTTTACGTGGATATCAGCGGCGTGGTGCGAGCCACGAAGGAAAATCGCGACGCCACCAGCGCCGATCCTCCTATTCATTAGGGCTATTCGTTACGGCTATTCGCTAGGGCTATTCATTAGGGCGATCCATCAGGCTTCTCCATTTAGGGTGTCCCATCCATTAGGTCATGAATAAGGCCTGGTCGACCTCGCCTTTGTCTGTGCGATTTTGCCCGTGAGGGGTAAGATCGCCTCGGCCATCCATGAGATACACAAGACGCGATTTCATCAAGGCCGGCGCGGCGGCGGGGATTTCAACTTTTGCTGCCATGCCGCCGGGGAGGGCTGCTCAGGTAAAATCCTCGGGCTTGCTAACTTTCAGCGATTGGATTCAGGCGGATCGAGAGGCCCGAAAGCGGGGATTGGCACAATGCCTGCAACGAATCCGGGAACTCGAGCCGTCGATTCACGCCTGGGTGCAGGTGCAGCCCGAGCGTCCCACCGGGGACGGACCGCTGGCGGAAATTCCGTTTGGCGTGAAAGACATTGTTGAGACCAAGGGAATGGCGACCGAATATGGCTCGCCGCTTTACAAGGGCCGCGTGGGGACCGACGACGCCGCCATCATTCGGGAAATGCGCAGCCGGGGCGCGATCCTCGTTGGCAAAACTGTGACGACTGCTTTTGCTTACCGGACTCCAGGACCGACGCGAAATCCCCGGAATCTGGAGCACACCCCCGGCGGGAGTTCGAGCGGTTCGGCGGCAGCGGTAGCCGCCGGTATGGTGCCCTTCACTATCGGGGAACAGACGCGAGGCTCGATGCTTCGGCCGGCGTCTTTTTGCGGCGTTACCGGATTCAAGCCGACGCACGACCTTTTGCCCATGGAGGGCGTGCTGCCTCTGGCGAAGAGCCTGGACACGCTTGGTCTTTACACGCACACGCCCGGCGGACATGATTGCTCTCTGGAAAGCGATGGGAAAGCCGACAGGGAGCGAAGAGCAGTTTGCATTCGCGGCGGCTGAACCTATCCCCGAATGCGATCCGGAGATGGCCAATGCGTTTCGCCAGGCAATCACGCTTTTGCGGCGCTCGGGCATGACGATCAAGCCAATTGATATCGCGGGCCAGCTCAAAAAGCTCGTCGAAGCGGGCGACGTACTAGAGGGGTACGAAGGCGCGCGAGTTCACGAGGCGCGTTTGAAGGAGTTTGGGGACCGGCTCGATCCGGCCATCGCGAATTTGGTTCGTAATGGGCTGAAAATTCCCGCGGAACAATACGATGAGGCCAAGCGATTCATTGCCGAGAGCAGAATCCGATTCGCGGAGATTTTCAAATCCACGCCGGTGATGCTGACGCCCGCGGCGGTGGGTCCGGCGCCGCTGGGTTTATCCACGACGGGCGATCCTCGCATGAACGCGCCCTGGACGGCGCTGGGAACTCCGGCAATATCGATTCCCATGCCCTTGGCGGGCGGGCTTCCCCTCGGTTTGCAGTTGACGGCGGATCTCGGCCAAGATTCGCGGTTACTTCGCGCCGCAGTTCTTTTGAATCAGCGCTTCAGCGCAGGACCCAAAATATCGCACGCGTGATTTCCGGGCTCCAGCACGGGGCTCGAAGCTGCGGGCTAAACATTCTTCGAGAAATACAGCTCCGTGGGATTTTCGACGAGAATGCGATGACGCGTCGCCTCACTTGGGGCCCACTGAGCGAGCAGGTCGAATAGAACGGCATCGTCGGGCTTATTGGTTTCGTTCGGATGAGGCCAGTTGCTTCCCCAAACCATACGCTCGGGCGCCGCTTGCACATAGGCCTGTGCCACCTTGGTTACGTCGGCATAGGTGGGCGGGCCATCTTTGGTGTTGTCGTAGGTTACCGAGAGCTTGACCCAGGTGCGGCCTTTGTCGATCAGCCTGCGGATGAGCGCGAAGGCAGGGTGCTTGGTGCCCATGGGTTGCGGGATATGCCCCATGTGGTCGAACACGATGGGCGAAGGAATGCGGTTCCACAAATCGGCAGCCGCGAGGATTTGCTCGCCGCCCGCGTTGATTTGCACGTGCCAGCCCAACTCGTTTATGCGCTTCGAGAGCGGCTCGATCATATCGAGGGTGGTTACAGGTTTGTTGCCGTTGGGACTGCCGTTCAGCGAGAAACGGATGCCGCGAATTCCGCCACGAGCCAAAGCAGCCAACTCGGCGTCCGTGATCGTGGGGTGAATGACGGCCACGCCGCGGGCATTGGCGCCTAATTGAGAAATGGCGTCCAGCGTGACGCGATTATCGGTGCCGTAAGCGCTGGGCGTGACGACAATGTCCCGCGTCGTGCCGATGCCGGCGTTGAAGTAATCGGTACTCCACAGACGCGCGAATTGGGTTCCGGGCGCTGCACTGCGGGGAAACGAGGCGTATCGTAGATGTGGTGGTGGCAGTCGCAGGCAAGCGGGGGCGCTTTTAGTTTCGGCACGTTCCGTGCCACTGGAATTTGGCACGGCAATTTGTGCCAGAGAGTCAGCGGGCACGATTCCCGCAGCCGTCAAAGCCGCGAGCGCGGCGCCCTGAAGAAAAGTTCGCCGTTCAATTTTTCGGTCGCGCATGCATGCCTCCCTGGCAGGCCCTTCGCCGCCTACGGTACCACAGCTCCTATTCCCGCGTTCGATGGGCCTGCAGTCCGCGAGAAACATTCGGGCGTATACTCGCTCGGTTCCAACCTGGCGGCCGTCGGGCTTCCGAGGGAAGACGGGCCGGGTTCTGAGGGCCGGGCTCTGAGGGATGCTCACTGCGATTCAGCAAAGGAAACTCGATTCGGTGAGGCAGCCCGGTTGGATCGGACGAATAAAACCTGAGGAGGACACGATGCTAAACAAGCGGACTCTATGGCGCGGCGCGGCCGCAGCGGCGGGCGCGCTGATGATTACCTTCGCCGCATTGTCGGCGAGCGATATCCTCGACGATTGGGACGCAGTGAAGCCGCCGCCGAAGCCCGAAATCAAAGCGGTGACGCTGGAAGCTTCGACGACGGCGCTGCTCATTCTGGATATGTCCAAAGATGGGGCATGCAGAACCCGGCCGCGCTGCCTGGCCACAATTCCCAACGTCAAGCGACTGCATGACGCAGCGAGCGCCGCGGGAGCGATGCTGTGGTACAGCATCGGTGAGAAATCCGCACCGGAAGACATGATCGGTCCCGGATTCGCACCGCGGGACGGCGAATGGGCGCACCAGGGTGGACCGGACAAGTTTCTGGGCTCGAACCTGGAGGAGAAGTTGAAGGCGCGCGGGATCAAGACGGTGGTCGTGTGCGGGACTTCTTTTCAAGGTGTCGGCGTCGGCACCGGCACGGAAGCGGCACAGCGCGGCTACAAGGTGATCGTGCCGATCGACTGCTTGTCGTCAGAGGATACGTACATGGAGCAATATTCGGCCTGGCATTTCTTCAAGGGCGGGCCGGCTGTGGTCACCCGCAATTCGACGCTGACACGCAGCACGATGGTCAAGTTCTCGTAGCTGTCAGTTTCTTAAGCTATCCCGGGGCGCATTGGAGAAAGCCGGCTTCGGCGGCGGAGTTCGCGCGGGAGTGTTCGCGGAGCAGAGTTTTCGGGCCGGCGATGGAAAGCTGCAGACGACTTCTGTAAACTGAGACAGGTAGCAGTCCGCGGAGAGGTGCTGGAGTGGCCGAACAGGGCTGCCTGCTAAGCAGTTTCACCCCAAAAGGGTGACGGGGGTTCGAATCCCCCCCTCTCCGCCAGTTTTTATCGGTGGTTCATAGGGGCGATTCACCGCATTGGATTCCGGTTCAGGAGAATCGCGATCGGAATGCGCAGGGCGAAAGCTCCACCCCACAGAAAGCAAAACAGAACCAAGACGATCATGAACGAAGACGCACTTTCCAAAATCAAGCACAAGCTTCAGGAGGAGATCAATACCCTGGAGCATGAACTGAATCTCGAATTGCCCAAGGAATTGATGAAGGCGCGGGCACACGGAGACCTTTCCGAAAACGCGGAATATAAATACGCTAAAGAGCGCCAGGGTTTCGTTTCTGCGCGGCTGGGCCAGCTCAAGAAGCGCATGGGCGATCTGGGCATGCTGAACCTCAACAATATTCCGCACGATCGCGCCGGGTATGGGTCGCGCGTATGGCTGCGCGATGTGGCCAAGGCTTCCGAAGTCGAGTACAAACTGGTGACCAGCGAGGAGGCGGACGCGGCGCAAGGATTGATCTCCACGACGTCGCCGATTGGCAGAGCTTTGCTCGGCAGGCGCGCAGGTGACGAAGTGAAGGTGCAGACGCCGGCGGGGGTGAAGGAATTCGAGTTGGTTCGGCTGAAGACGATTCACGAGGATGCGTAAGAGCTATCCAAAGTAAGATCCGCGAATTAGGTTAGGAAAAAGAAGGCTGGCACGACCCTGCCTCAGAGCACAGCGGTCCCCCCCACTGACCTCGCTCCCGAAAATAGCTATTTACCGAGTCTAGGTGATTGCCCGGCCGAGTTCGGTCGTGTTAGCATCCGCGCTTTCGGAGTAGCCACGCACGGCGCCTGGGTATCCCGCCTGTGCTTTCGCCCCGCGAGATCGGCCCCGGGCCCGAAGAGGGGAAAGCCATGAAATCGTACACCACGCAGTTCCTGCGTAACGTTGGCATTGTGGGTCACGGCGACACCGGGAAGACCCAGTTGGTGTCGTCGTTGCTGTATACGGCTGGGATGACGCAGCGATTGGGAAAGGTGGCGGACGGTAATACCGTCACGGACTGGGATGAAGAAGAGATTGCGCGCAAGATCTCGATTCAAACAGGGCTGGGATTCGCGGAGTGGGCGCCGAACAGTTCCAGCCAGGGGCAGGGCGAAAAGACCAAGATCAATTTTCTGGACACGCCGGGCTACAGCACGTTCGTGAATGAAACCAAGGCCTCGCTGATCGCCGCGGATGCGGCGCTGGTGGTGGTGGATGCCGTGGCCGGCGTGCAAGTGGTGACAGAAAAAGTGTGGGACTACTGCACTGAATACAGCCTGCCGCGAGCCATGGTGATCAACTGGATGGACCGTGAGCTGGCGAGCTTCGAGCGCGCGCTGGAATCGGTGCAGGAAGCGTTTGGCCGCGCGGTGGTGCCGCTGCAGCTCCCCATCGGCGCCGAGAAACAGTTTCGCGGCGTGGTGGATTTGCTGGCCATGAAAGCGCTGGTGTATACGCCGGATGGAGACGGCCGGGCCAAGACGGAGGAGATTCCAGCCGAGATGAGTGCGGCGGCGCGCGAGGCGCATGAGAAGCTGGTGGAGATGGTGGCGGAAGGCGACGACAAGCTGATGGAGGAGTTTTTCGAAAAGGGCACGCTGCCCCTGGAAGACCTCAAGAAAGGTCTGCGGCTGGCGTTTCAGGAGCGGCGGCTATTTCCCGTGGTGCTCAGCTCGGCGCTGCACAATATTGGCAGCGAGGCGATCTTGAATCTCATCGTCGATGTTTTTCCCGATCCGGCGGGGCGCGGAAATGCGAGCGGATTCAGCGAGCCGGGAGGAAAGGGCAATCCCGTCGAGCGCAAGATCGCCGATTCGGAACCGCTTTCGATCTTCATATTCAAGACGCTCTCCGATCCTTTCGCGGGGCGAATCAATTATTTCAAGATGATGTCCGGCGTACTGAAGAATGACGCTACGGTCACGAATTTCAATCGCGGGACGAGCGAGCGTTTTCAGCATATTCAGGTGATGCAGGGCAAGACCGGAACGGAAGTGGCCGAGCTGCATACCGGCGATCTGGGGGCCATCGCCAAACTGAAGGAGACGACTACCGGCGACAGTTTGGGCGATAAGGCGGCGCCGATCTACTACCCCGCGGCGCACATTCCCGAGCCGGCCATCACGTTTGCGATCGAACCGAAGACGCGCGCGGACGAGGACCGCATCGGGCTGGGCATTCACAAAATTCTGGAGGAGGACCTGTCGCTGCGGTTCTCGCGCGACCCGCAGACCAAGGAGTTCCTGCTGTCAGGTTCGGGGCAGCAGCACATCGAAGTAGTGGTGGCGAAGTTGCGCAAGCGCTTCAGGGTGGATGTGACGCTCAAGCCGCCCAAGGTTCCTTATCGCGAGACGATACGCACCAAGGCCGACGCGGAAGGAAAGCACAAGAAGCAAACCGGAGGGCACGGGCAGTTCGGGGTATGCCGGGTGCGCATGGAACCGCTGCCGCGGGGAGCAGGATTCGAGTTCGTGGACGACATTTTCGGGGGAGCGATCCCCAAGAACTACATCCCCTCGGTGGAGAAGGGCATCCGCGCCGCCGCCGACCGAGGCTATCTGGCGGGGTTTCCGGTGGTGGACTTCCGGGCCGTTCTCTACGACGGCAAATATCACGACGTGGATTCCTCGGACATGGCTTTCAAGATTGCGGGTTCACTGGCATTCAAGGAAGCCATGAAGATGGCCCGGCCATCCCTGCTCGAGCCCATCATGCATGTGGAGGTATATGCGCCGGACCAATATTCGGGGGACGTGATGGGCGACCTGAGTTCCCGGCGAGGGCGGATCAGCGGGAGCGAAGCGCGTGGCTCCAACGTGGTGGTAAAGGCGCTGGTGCCCTTTGCGGAGATGCTGAGCTACGCTACCGACCTGACCTCGATGACCCAGGGGCGGGCCAGTTACTCGATGGAATTCTCGCATTATGACTTTGTTCCCAATGAGATCGCCGAGAAGGTGATCGCTCATGCCAAGGCAGAACGGCAGGGTGAGCCGACGGCGGACGAAGAGGTGGCCTAACGTTTTGTCGATCCAGTGGCTTGAATGGAACGACGAGGACGCTGAGGAGGCCTGTTTCCCGAATGTTAACCGCAATTGAATCTTGTAGTTGCTTGCGGATTCGTGGCGGGTTAGCATAAGGCATCGTTTCCGATTCCGATTGGCTTGCCAGTCCCCTTGTTCGAGGTGACGCATCGGATATTCCAGTAGGCGCACCAAGACAACTTTGAGGCTGAAGGGTATGGAGCGTAAGTCCGCGGGTAAGCTCCTGGCGCTGCTTGGCTTTTCGCTGGCTGCGGGCGCCGTGCTTTGCCTGGCCGGGTGCGAGGATTCCGCGCGGAAGGTGGCCTCCTATCATCCACCGGTTATCCAGGCACCGGTCGTCCCGGCTCAGGTCGTCCCGGCCCCGGTAATCCATGCCCCGGTAGCCCAGGCCGCCACGGCTCAGCAGTCCAGTCCGCCAGTAAAACCCAATCCGCCGGCAAAGGCAGCGCCAAGGATCGGCGCGCTGCCGCTGGGCGCGTCTCGCGGGCGTACGGCATTTTTGGCGCTGATGCCGCCGGATGCCGTGAACCGGCTCGCCGAGCAGGTGAGAACGCTTTTTGCGGCGGGCGAGCAGGAAGCGAAGGCCAACCACAATGACGCGGCGCGGCAGGACTACGACCGCGCGCTCGATCTGCTCCTGGCCAGTGGCTTTGATCTGAGCAAACAGCCGGAACTCTCCGAATTGTTCAATCAAATCATGTCGTCTTTATCCACGGTGCCGAGCACGGCGCAAGTGGCGCAGGCAAACGGGCCGCCCGAGGTGGCGTCCGAGCAACAAAATCAGCCTTCTCCGCTGGATCAAATCACCGCCATCACGTCACTTTCCGGAGAGGAACTTCCGGCGGCTCCCGGGGATGCCGGGCTGAAGACCAACGCGGAGCGCGAACTGCAGGCGGTGCCTCACGATCTTCCGCTGACGCTCGCCGAGCCGGTGCTTTCCTTCCTGAATTTCTTTCAAACGGAGCGCGGCCGGGCGATCGTGGAGAATGGATTGACCAGATCGGGACGTTACCGCGACATGATTCGGCGGGTGCTTACAGAGGAAGGGTTGCCCACCGATCTGATGTACCTGGCGCAAGCGGAAAGCGCTTTCCAGCCGCAGGCGCTATCCCGAGCGGGGGCGCGGGGCCTGTGGCAATTCATGGCTTATCGCGGCAAGCAGTACGGCCTGGAGCATAGCTGGTGGGTGGATGAACGCCAGGATCCCGAAAAGGCTACGCGCGCTGCGGCACACCATCTGCGCGATTTGTATGACATGTTTGGCGACTGGTATCTGGTGATGGCCGCCTACGATTCGGGGCCGGGAGCCGTGCAGCATGCCATCGAACGCACCGGTTATGCCGATTTTTGGGAGCTGTACAAGGCCAACGTGCTGCCGGACGAGACGCGCAACTACGTCCCGATCATCCTGGCGCTCACCTTGATTTCCAAGGACCCGGCGCGATACGGGATCGAGTTCGTTCCCGACCAACCGCTGCAGGTGGACCGCGTGCAGCCGGGGCATTCCGTGGATTTGCGGCTGGTGTCTGAAACCATCGACGTGGATGTGGATACGCTGCGGCTGCTCAATCCGCAATTGCTGCGCCTGGTTACGCCGAGCGATCCTCGATTCGTGTTGCAGATTCCGGCGGGCAAGAGGGAGGAATTCGAGAAAGGCATGGCGCAGATTCCGCCGGAGAACTGGGTGACCTGGCGCCGCCATCGCGTGGAGGAAGGCGAGACGCTGGCCAGCATCGCGCGGAGATATCGCATCAGCGTGGCCTCACTCGCGGAGGCGAATAGTCTCGAAGCGCAGGCGCGCCTCGAAGCGGATACCAAGCTGATCATTCCGGCAGTCGTTCAGCCGGAGCCTACGCTGGGCGCGCTGGTGCGCTACCGCGCGCGACGGGGCGATACGGTCGAAAGCGTGGCGGACGAGTTCAACGTGACCGTGGCGGAATTGAAGAAGTGGAACGGCATGCGCAGCAATCGTCTGGTGGCCGGCATGCGCCTGAAAATTTATCCGGGAGTGACCGGGCCTACTCCGGCGAAAGCTACGGTGGCGGCTGCGCGAGCGGACGTTCCGGCCAAGACGGGCCAGCCCGTCACTTACCGCGTGAAACAGGGCGAGACGCTGTGGTCCATCGCGCAGGCCTATCAGACGACCATCGAAGCCCTGCGGAGCGGTAACAGCTTTCTCTTCAGCAGGCCTCTGCAAGCCGGCGATATTCTGACCATCGTTCAGCCGCACTAATAACCAACCCTGATCCGGCGAATTCGCAGCGTTCCATTGGCGGCGCGCGAACTTCCAGATTGGCAATTCCATTTACCCGGGCGATTTAATTGAAAGGATGCTACTCTGGCGGCAGAGTTCCCGGTCGAACGGACGGCTTGACAAAAGCGTCATATTCCGTTTATAAGCCGCCGATGCCGCGGCGGCGAGGTCGGCCGGAACTCAAAGCGGCTGACCTTACGGAGGAATGATGGCCTGGCTACATGATAACGGCGACGAGAATGAATATTCCCAGTTCGAGGAAGACGAAGGCGGGGAAAAAGACGAGGGCGTTCTAGAAGAGACCGAAGAGGAAGTCACGATCACCGAGCGCCCGGGAATTCCCGAGGCGCCGCCATCGACCCCCAAACCCAAGCCGCGCAGACCCAGCGCCGCAAAACCCAAGCGCAAGCCGGCGCGGGCAAAAGCGCGGCCGAAGAAGAAGACCGCGGCCAAGAGCTCCAAGAAGAAACCGGCTCGCAAGAGTTCGAAATCTCGCAAGAAGCGCTGAAACCAGCGCGGCGACACAAGCTACTCGGGGCGAAGGTCACTTCGCCCATCAGTTCCATTCGACAAACGAATCTCCGCGACGGTGCAGGGTAACCGGCTGCGGTCATCGCCTTTGCAGGCGGATGGCCCAGGCGGCGAGTGTGAATTTTGCGCCGCCTGGCACGGCAGGGGGTAAAAATCCAAGCTCCGGCGGTAATACCGCTTGCCGGGCAAAGTCGCACTCGATAGCATCCCCGCCATGGTGCTCGCGGTAGAGCATATCCGCCGAATGCGAGGCGGGGCGCAATCACACCTGATGCGATGCGATGACGGGGGCTATTACGTCGTAAAATTTCAGAACAATCCGCAACACGTTCGAGTTCTGGCCAACGAAATGCTGGGCACCAAGGTGGCGGGGAGCCTGGGTTTGCGGGTTCCGCAAATCGAGGTGGTGGAGGTACGCCGCGAATTGATCGAACTGACGGCGGAACTGGTGATCCAATTAGGAACAGGGCGGAAGCCCTGCCGGGCCGGGAAACAATTCGGCTCGCGATACCCGGGTGATCCGGCGCAAACGCCGGTGCACGATTTTTTGCCGGACGAACTGCTCAATCAGGTGGAGAATCTCGCCGACTTCGCGGGCATGCTCGTCTTCGATAAATGGACTTGCAATACCAACGGGCGACAGACGATTTTCTTTCTGGAGCCGGGGCGTTCGCGCTATCAGGCCATGATCATCGACCAGGGGTTCTGCTTCAATGCCGGCGAATGGAATTTTCCCGACGCGCCGCTGCGCGGGCTTTATACTCGGCATACCGTTTACCGGCACGTCACGGGAGTGGATTCGTTCGAGCCCTGGCTGAACCGGGTGGAAGAGCGTTTGAGCCGCTCACAACTCGGCGAGATAGCCGCGAGCATTCCGCCGGAATGGTACAGTGACGAATACGCGAAGCTCGATGAGTTGATCCGCAGGCTGGATCAGCGGCGGCACCTGGTGCGTGAGTTGATCCTGGCGGCGCGTGACTCCGGGCGGCAGCCCTTCCCGAATTGGAGATGAGCGCCGTCTCAAACAGGAAGTGAACCATGCCAGAAGCAGAAACAGCGCAGGCCCTGCGGCCGTGCGCTTATCACGTCGTACGGTACACGCCCAACCTGGTGCGAGATGAATGGGTGAATATCGGCATTCTGCTTTTCGATCCCGCCGGCGGGCGTCTCTTGCAACGAATGGTGGAAGAGCCCGCGGAGTTTGCGCGCGTGCGGCGTTTGCATCCCGCAGCCGACGAGGAGCTTCTGCGGCGCCTCTCGGACGATTTCGCCACGCAGTCGGCGGCAAGTGGTAACGCGCAGGGTTATATCGCGCGCCTGGAGCAAACGCTCTCCAATACCGTGCAACTCAGCCCGCAGAAAGGATTACTGGCGGAGGATCTGGAGGCGGAGCTGGACCGGCTGTACCGCGATCACGTGGAGACTCCCCGGCATGGCCGTTTGACGGAGGACGTCACCTCCCGAAACGGAATCCGCGCGCGAGCCAATCAGGTATTCCGCGGCACGGGCATCTGGCCGCGACTGGAGCGCCGCCTGCGCGTGGATGAATTTACGTATACGGGAGACCCGCTGCGCCTGGACTATGGCTATCGGCGCAATGGCACGCGGGGATTTGTACAGGCGCTATCGCTCTCGCGCGATCCGGGTCAGGCCAAGGTGCTGGCTTTTACCGCGGACGCCATCCGGCAAAAAGTCGCGCATCCGGAATTTGTCGCGATTACGGAAATAGAACCGCACCCGCAGGAAAATCCGCGGCATCGATTTGTTCTTGGCTTGCTCGAGGCGCGCGAAATCAGCGTAGTGCCCCTGGGACGGCTGGCAGAATGGTCCTATCGTTTGCGGCCCACGTTGCTGGGGGGAAGCAACAACTAGACCTTCCAGTTGACGCGCGATTTGACTGGGCGTGTTTGACCGGGCGAGTTGACGCGGCGATTTGACCGGGCGATTGGTTAGAGCACGTCCTCAGTCCACTTTTCCAGGCCTTCCTTCACGCGGCGCATGAACTGATGCGCCGTAGCGCCATCCACCACGCGATGATCGTAGCTCAGGGTGAGATAAACCATGGAACGGATGGCAATGGCGTCGTCAATGATCACGGGCCGTTTCTGAATTGCGCCGATTCCTAAAATGGCCACGTTGGGTTGATTTATGATCGGCAGGCCCATCAACCCGCCAAAGGTGCCGGGGTTGGTAATCGAGAAGGTGCTCTCCTGAACGTCCTCCGGCTTGAGCTTTTTCGCGCGAGCGCGCTCGGCCAGATCGTTAATTCCCCGCTGCAGCCCCAGGAAATTCTTTTCCTCCGCATGCTTGAGGACGGGAACGATCAGCCCCCAATCGAGCGCCACGGCGATGCCGATATTGATCTCCCCGTGAAGGACCACGTTGGTGCCGTCCACCGACGCGTTGACTGTGGGGAAGTCGCGCAAGGCATCCACGCAGGCGCGCACGAAAAAGGGCATGAAGGTGAGCTTCATCTGATGCTTCTGCTCGAATTCAGCACGGGCAGCCTCGCGGATGCGCGCAATGGCGGTCATGTCCGCCTCGTCAATGGAGTAGACGTGAGGCGAAACTCGCTTGGAGAGCACCATGTGCTCGGCAATGCGCTGCCGCATCACGCTCATGGGCTGCACTTCGTAGCGGCCAAAATAGATGCGTTCGCGGGGCAAAGCCGTTTCCAGCGCAGCGTGCGCGGGAGCGGCTTCCGGCGCGGGTGGCATGGACGCTTTGGCGGGCGGAGGAGCGGACGCGGCGGGCTGCTGGGCGGCGGAAATGGCGGCGAGCACGTCTCTTTTGCTGATGCGCCCTCCCGCGCCTGTGCCGCTGATCGTTCCGAGATCGATGCCGTTTTCACGCGCCAGCCGGCGCACCAGAGGAGAGCTGCGGATGCGTTTGCCGTCGGCCGTAACCGTTTCTTCCTCCTCGCCCTCCTCCGGCGCCGGGGTCTGAGCGGCAGGTGGCGCCGCCGGAGAAGCCTGCACGCGGCCCTTTTCAGGAGCCGGCGCGGGGCTCTTTGCAGGCGGAGACGGCGGGGCCTGAGCCTTCTCGGCTTGCGCAGGTTTGGCGGACGCGTCGGATGAGCGCGTGGGAGCGGACGTAGCCGCCTGACCCCGCGGGGGCCTCGATGAGCGCTACAACGGTCTGGATGGGAACGGTCTTGCCTTCTTCGACGCGGATCTCCTTGAGCACGCCCGCGGCGGGCGAAGGAATCTCGGCGTCGACCTTATCCGTGGAGATTTCGAAAAGCGGCTCGTCCCGCTCGATAGCATCACCCGGCTTCTTCAGCCATTTGGTGATGGTGCCCTCGAAGATGCTCTCGCCCATCTGGGGCATGATGACTTCGACGCCCATAGCGTTCTCCTGTCGTCAAACTCGTATCGTCAAATCGTGGCAGATTTCTTTGAGATAACTCTCCCGCCAATGGAAGCGGACGCAGCCAGGATGCGCTCAGCGCACAAAAAAGTTCAATAGCGGGCCAGATCGCGAGCGGCGTCCGCAATGCGAGCAGCATTGGGCAAAAAATGCTCCTCGAGAGGCGGTGAAAACGGCACCGGCGTATCGAGCGAAGTGACCCGGCGAATCGGCCCGTCCAGATCGTCCAAGGCAGACTCCGTCACCAGTGCGGCAATTTCGCCGGCAATCCCGCCCGTGCGCGTGTCTTCGTGCACGACCAGCAGCTTATTCGTGCGCCTCACGGATTGGATGATGGTTTCCCGATCGAGCGGCAGAAGCGTGCGCAAATCCACGACCTCAGCTTCAATGCCCTCTTTCGCCAGCAGTTCGGCGGCTTCGAGCGAAGCGTGCACCATGGCCGCATACGTGACGATGGTCACATCACGCCCCGGCCTGCGCACGATGGCCTGGCCTATGGGCACCGTGTAATCGCCTTCCGGCAATTCCTCCTTGATGCGCCGATAGAGGAACTTGTGCTCAAAGAAAAGCACGGGATTGTTGTCGCGAATGGCGGACTTCAACAATCCCTTGGCATCGTATGCCGTGGCGGGATAGATCACTTTCAGGCCCGGCGTGTGCACGAAATACATCTCCGGATTCGCGGAATGAAACGCGCTCCCGTGTACTCCGCCGCCGGCCGGCCCGCGAATAACGATGGGCACGGGAGCGCCCCAGCGATAATGCGATTTGGCCACGAAATTGGTGATCTGGTTGAAGGCGCAAGCAATGAAATCGATGAACTGCATCTCCGCGACCGGCCGCAAGCCCAGGTAGCTCATTCCCACCGCGGCGCCCACGATGGCTGTTTCGCTGATGGGAGTATCGATCACGCGTTCCCAGCCGAAGCGCTCCAGCAGACCGGCCGTGGCCTTGAAGGCGCCGCCATAAACGCCAATATCTTCGCCCAGCAGCAAGACCGCCGGATCGCGGTCCATCTCTTCGAGGAGCGCCTGCCGGATGGCATCGAGGTAAGTGACCATGGCCATGGCTATCTCCGCGCCCTGCGCGTGGCCGATGCGCCGATTTTTCGTTTGCGGTCTGTTTGTGGCGGATGCGCGATGGCCGGCTCGGCGACCGAATCCTGGCGATCTTCGTGTTGAGGCGGCTGTTGATCGGGGCGGTCCGCCGCGAGAGCCGCTTCCGTCTCCATGCCGCCAAAATTCTTGATGGTCCACTCCGGCTTGACGCTGGACTTCGGCGGCATCAGCTCCTCTTTTGCGCGACGCCACTCCGCCTCGATGGCATGGCAGCCCTCGCAATACACGCCCTCTTCGGCCAGTTCCGGCGGCGGGAATGCCGAATTTTCCGCAAACTCCAGGTCCGCGGCCAGTTCGCGTTCGATACGCGCGTGAATTGCGGCTCTTTCTTTTTCGTCCCACAGCTTGTGCCGATCGAGATACTTTTCGTAGCGGGTCAAAGGATCGCGCGCTTTCCAATACTCGAGCATCTCCCGCGGCACATACTCGGCCGGATCGTGCTGCGCGTGGCCCAGCATGCGCATGGTCTTGGCTTCGATCAGCACCGGACCGTTGCCTTGACGCGCCTGCTCCACAGCTTCACGCGCGATGCGCAAGACAGCCACCAGGTCATTGCCATCCACGGAGTAGCCGGCGATGCCGTAGGCCCGGGCACGATCGGCAAAGTCGCGCAGCGGAGCCTGCCGATTGACGGGAGTGGAGTAGGCCCACTGATTATTCTCGAGCACGACGACGATCGGCGCGCGTTGAACGGCGGCGAGATTCATGCCCTCATGAAAGGCGCCGGTGGAGGTCCCGCCATCGCCGATCCAGGTCATGGCCACAATCTTCTGGCCCAGATAACGCCCGGCCATGGCTACGCCGGTCATTACCGGAATGAGGTCGCCCAGCATGGAAATGGGCGAAACCACGTGGTGCACTTTCAGATCGCCGAAATGGCAGGTGCCGTCCTTTCCGTGCGTCGGCGAAGTAACCCGCGCCATATACTGGGTCATGATGTCGCGGGGCTTATAGCCGCGTACCAGCAGCGATCCCACATTGCGGATGAGCGGAGCGATCCAATCACCCTTGCCCAACGCGTAGGCGGTGCCGATCGAGGTGGCTTCCTGTCCCAGGCTTCCGTAGAGGCCGCCGACAATTTTGTTTTGCCGAAAGAGGCGGACCAGGAGTTCGTCGAGCGAGCGGTTGAGCCGCATGTAGTAGTAGAGCTCGAGGGCTTCCTGGCGTGTAAGCTCCTGACGCGCACCATCGGACTTCATGAGCTCTCCTTATATTGAACGCGCCGTATTTACGCGCCATTCGGTCCCGCAGCGCTATTCGCAGCGGACGTGCGCCGTCTCAGGCTGCCGGCGCCTTGAGCGACTCGGCTTGTGACAACCAGCCATTCAATTCCGCGGGCTCCGCGGGAATCAGTTCCAGTCCAAAAGCGTCGCTGAATCCCTGGCTCAAGCGCGCGAGGGCGTCTGCCCGCAAGACCGGGCGATCGAGAATTTTCTCCAGCGAGGTAACGCCGCAATCGGCGATTCCGCACGGAGTAATCAGATCGAAAAAGCCCAGATTCGTGGAGACGTTGTAAGCGAATCCGTGGGAGGTAACCCAGCGGCTGATGTGCACGCCAATGGCGGCTAGCTTTTCTTCGCGGCCCGATCCGGCATCGTGGCCAGGGGGTCCATCAACCCAAACGCCCGTGCGTCCCGGAACGCGGAAGGCGCGGATGCCGAACGCGGATGTGGCTGCGATCATGGATTGCTCGAGCTGGCGCACGTACCACACAACGTCGCGCTTGATTCCGTTCAGGTCGAGGACGGGATAACCCACGATCTGGCCGGGGCCATGATAGGTGATATCGCCGCCACGATTGGTAAGATGAAATTCCACGCCCTTTTGGCGCAGCAGCAGCTCGGAAACACGCAAGTGCTCGCGTTTGCCATTGCGGCCGAGGGTGATGACATGGGGATGCTCGCAGAAGAGCAAGAGATCGGGCACGGCAGCAATTTTGCGCGCCGCAACCAGGCGCTGTTGGAGCGCCGCGGCTTCGCCGTAAGCAATCCTTCCGAGATCGATCGTGCGGCAAGTCTTCATAGGAGCGGGCCACAGGCGCCGTGTTTCATCGCACTTGGCATTACTCTCCAACCAGGTTAAGCGAAATGCTCTCGTGGAGCCAATTTCACTAGCACTAATAGTGAATCGCCACACTTCAATAGTGAATCGCCAGACCTCGCACGGAGGCAAATGCATCTCCCATCGCTTCCCAGACCGTGGGATGGGCATGTACGGTGAACAGCATGTCGTCGATGGTGGCCTCAAGTTGCAGGGCCGCCACGGACTCGGCCAGGATCTCCGTGGCCAATGGTCCAATGATATGCACGCCCAGGACCTCTCCGGTCGAATCGTCGGCCACTACTTTGATGAATCCGTCATGATGGTTGAGTATGGAAGCCTTGCTATTGGCCAGGAAGGGGAATTTGCCGGTCTTCACTGCATAACCCGCGTCACGCGCCTGCTTTTCCGTTAGCCCGATGGAACCGATCTGCGGCTCGCAGTAGGTGCAATTCGGGATGCGGCTTCTTTCCAGGATCGGCACCTGTTTGCCGGCGATTTTTCCGACGGCGATGATGCCTTCCATGGATGCCGCGTGCGCCAGCTGGGGCATTCCCGCCACGATGTCTCCAATCGCATAGACTTGCGGCTCGGCCGTCTCCATGTATCGCCCGACGTGCACGAAACCGCGCTCCAGCTTTGCGCGCGTTTTTTCCAGGCCGATGTTTTGCGTCAAGGGCGCCCTTCCCACCGCGATCAGCACATGCTCGGCGACAAGGTTTTGGGACTGGCCCGATTTGTCTCGAAAGGCCACCGTGGCTCCGGCCGCCTCTCTCTTCACGGATTCGACCTTTGCTTCGGTGAAAATGCCGATTCCGCGCTTGCGGAAGGCTTTCTCCAGTTCCGCGGAAATTTCCTCGTCTTCGAACGGAACCACGCGGGGAAGCATCTCCAGGATGGTTACCTCCGAGCCGAAGGACCGAAAAATCGAGGCGAATTCCACGCCTACGGCGCCCGCGCCCACCACCACAAGCGTTTTGGGAACTTGCGGCAGCTTCAGGATGTCGCGATTGCCGACAATGGTTTTGCCGTCGAAGTCGACGCCGGGCAGCGAGCGAGCTTCCGAGCCGGTGGCAAAGAGGATGTGGGCGGCTTCCACGTCCGTGGTCTTTCCGGCATTCTCGACCTGCACATGATGGGGCGCGGCCCAGCGCCCCCAGCCCTGCATGGTCTCAACCTTATTCTTGCGGAAAAGGAACTCGATTCCCTTGGCGTGTTTATTGACGATGCGCTCTTTGCGGGCCAGCATGGCGGCCCAGTTAATCTTGAGACCGGATATCTCGATACCAAACTCGCTGGCGTGCTGCAGGGTGTCGTAGAGTTCAGCGTGGTAGAGCAGGACCTTGGTGGGAATGCAGCCCACGTGCAGACAGGTGCCGCCGAGGAACCCGTCCTTTTCGATCACCAGAGTTTTTAATCCCCATTGGGATGCGCGAATGGCTGTGACGTATCCGCCGGGTCCGCTGCCGATAATCGCCAGATCGTATGCAGGCAAAAGTGACCTCCGCCGATTTCACCGCGGCGGTTGCTTCTACGGCGAGCCACTCTCCCAAACACGGGATTAGACGGGGAAAGAGGGCGCGATCGAGCGCGCGACCATGCCGGGCGAACACCCGTGAGTACCAAACAAAGTTCGATTCTAGCAACGGCCACAGAGGCTCGGCAACTTTATCGGAAACCACAGCGCGACAATAGAGCACGGGAAGGGGCGCGCACAGGAAGGGCCTAGGCATAGAACTGTATCGCCGGCAAATAAATTACGGATGTATGAATCCGAAGCGCGCGGGCTGAATCTTAGTAACGGAACCGATGAAGGCCGACGAGCGTTCCTTGACACTCGGAAAGGTGGTAGTACAATGCCGGGTTTGAACACTGCCGACAAAATGCACAGTGGTACCGCAAGTATGGATAAAAAGCGTCTCGAATATTACAAGAAGAAGCTCCAAAGCAAGCGCGAGGAGCTGCTGCGAAGCATTGCGCGAACCGAAGAGGAAGGCCGCTCCGCCGACGATGATCCGACCGTGGATCTTGCAGACAAGGCCGCCAATTCCTACACCAAGGAGTTTCTCTTCGGCCAGAACAATACGGATCGCACCACACTGCAGCAGATCGACGGAGCGCTCAATCGCATCCGAAACAATACTTTCGGCACCTGCCTGCATTGCGAGACCGAACTTCAGCAGAAGCGGCTGGAAGCGGTTCCCTGGGCCAGCCACTGCACGGTCTGCCAGGAGAAACACGAGCAGGGACTTCTTTAGCCAGATCTCGAAGAAAACCGAAAGGTCGCGCGGGGACGCTTCGCCTGTTTTTGGCTAGCTTTGCTTATCTGGCGCCGCATGCGTTAACCTAGTCCCCGGAGTGAGGGCTCCCCGCGTGGGGGGCCTCTGGCGAATGCTTCGAGCATCCCTGCAGAATGTTTGCGGAGCGCTCGCATCGGTATTCTTTCCTGCGCCCTGCCGGCTATGCGGAGAGCTGCTGGACAGAGCTGGGCGGATACCGATATGCCGCTCCTGCCTCGCGTCACTCAGCCCGCTGACCGGACCTTCCTGCGCCCGATGTGGGCGGCCATTTGCGTCACCCATAGCGGTTGAAGTCGAGAACCTGCCGCTCTGCCATATTTGCCGCCGCGGCCTCTATGATTTTGATTTCGCCCGCAGCTACGGCGCCTATACCCGAGAGATGGCCCGCGCCATCATGCTCCTGAAGTATCAAGGGGTAACGCCGCTGGGCGCCTGGTTCGCAGCAGGCCTGCGGGAGACTTTTAGCCAACACCGTGAAAAATACCTGGCCGACGTGGTCGTGCCGGTCCCAGCCCATGCCCTGCGGCTGCGGGAGCGCGGTTACAACCACGCAGAGCTCATCGCCAAGCCCCTGGCGCGGTCCCTGGGGTTGCCGTGCCGGTCTTACCTGCTGGTGCGCACCCGCCCGCGAGCTGACAAGCTGCGTCTTACGCTCAGGGAGCGCTGGCGCAGCGTCCGAGGCGTGTATACGATCCGTCAAGGGCTGCGGGTTGACAACCTTCGGGTTTTGCTGGTAGATGATGTACTTACCACCGGAGCCACGCTTGATGCGTGTTCGAGAGCCCTGCGAAAGGCGGGCGCGGCAGGGGTGGTAGCTCTGACAGTGGCTCGGGCGATTTCGCGCTGGGAAAGTACCGGCTTGGAGTTGTCGCGCAGGGAGCCAGACGCATGAACTCGGACCAATCGGATGACGGTGTAAGTCGGCAGGCTAAGCCAGTCCTGTCTCCCTCCGTACGTGAACCTCATCATTTGCCGTCTCCGCCCCCGCTCCATCGCAAGCCTGCTGTGATGCAGGAACCCGTGCTGGTGCTGAACGCTACTTTCGAGCCAATTAACGTCACTGCGGTGCGGCGGGCCATGGTCCTGCTGCTCAAGGGAGTGGCGCAAGCCGAGGAGCTAAACCACCACGAAGTGCATTCGACCTCGCGGATTATGAAAGTGCCCTCGGTGATCCGGCTACTTGCTTACCGGCACATTCCGCAGCAAACTCGCGCCCTTTCCCGCAAGAATATCCTGCTGCGCGACCGCAACACGTGCCAGTTTTGCGGCGGTGTATTCCCCGCCTCGGAGTTGACGCTCGACCACGTTGTGCCACGGTCACGCGGCGGGAGGTCTTCGTGGGAGAACCTGGTGGCCTGCTGCTACCAATGCAATAACCGCAAGGGCGACCGTACACCGGAGGAAGCGGGCATCAAGCTTGCCCGGCGTCCGCGGCCTTTTACGCTCTACACGTCTCGCCAGCTCATGCGGCTCATTGGTCACCGAGACGAAAAGTGGCGCAAGTATTTATTTTACTAAGCCTTAGAGAACAACTATCTCAGTTGCGGGCCTGATCGCGGAAATGCAACTTCCTCTCGTGTAGAGGCATCTTACTCCCCAAGACCACTTCTAGGACACACCCCGGGAAGCAGCTACGGCCAAAAGCCAAGGCTGCTTCCATTCTTTTTGTCCCCTATTTAGCGAAGAGGATTCAACGAAGGGTTTGCCGCAAGATGACTCGCAGGCCACGCCGCCAGTTTTGATTTAATCCCACCCGGCAGATTTCAATATCCCCGATCAGGCACCTGGCGAGAATATCGCCCGCAGGATGGAATTGAAGCGAAGGCGCCACCAGCAGAAGCAGAGGCGGCTCGGAACTGATGTTCATCCCCGGAAAATAGCCATAGCGCGGGAAGTCTTCCTGTTGCTGGTGGTGGCGGACCCGCAGCCAATAGTCAACCGCCTGCATTACGAGCTGTACGTCTTCACTGGCCTTTAGCTCTATGACGACCAAGCGACCCTCGCGGGTGATCCCCAGGAGGTCCATGATGCCCCGGTCTCCGGCGGAGATTGCCGGCACCTGAGAGTAAAGAAAACGCGGGTCGAGGCGGGCGTCAATCCTCGCCGGATCAGCAATCACCTGAGACTCCAGCCAGCGCTCGGCCTGGGCACGGTAAAGGGGATGCTGGGAGGAATCCGCGAGGGGCGAGCGATGGATTTCGAATGTACGTAATAGACGCTCGAGTTCTGGCCAAGTAGCCGGCGTCAACTCTTGCTCAGAGTCGATGCCAAAAAAGACGCGAGCTTCTCCCCAACGCGCGAAGCGAAGGCCGCGAAAGCGCAAAGCCACTTCGGCCGTTCCGGGGCTCAATTCGGCAGTGATAGCGGCCGGATTGATCCGCAGAATGGGGGCAATAGCTTCTCGAGCGTCGGCCAAGGCTCGGTCAAACTCCCGGCGCGGCGCGAGCCACGATTTGATATTGCCGCAATCGCTCGGATCAACGTGGCGCATTCCGCGGCCAGCCGACTGATACTCATATAACTCCACCACTGTGGAAGCCAGAACGGCTTTCAGGCGATGCGCCATAACGCCGCCGGTTCGTTCGGGAAAGAAGAGGCGCACGGCGCGGACCGGCTGCCGTAATTTGCGGTGGCGAGCGCGGTGAAGCCACAGCAAGCCGAAGGTGAGCAGGGCATCGTAAGTCGCGGAGCTTTCGCCCGCCGCCGCGGCCAAAATGGCGGTGCTTCGGTTTGGAGTGGTGGCTATTCCCCGAATGTAATTGCCGGAAATCGAATGTTCGAGATCCGAGGCAGACGTCAACGAGGAGACTGTTTCATCGGGAAATTGCCGAGCCAGCATTTCCCTGAAGTGCGAACGAAATTGGGCGCGTCTCAGCTCATGTCTTTCCGGCTTCCGCTCCCTACTTACGAATTCGAGCTGGTCTGGCCGCGTGCGGCCAAAGCGCGTCACGCGGAGCGACAGACGCCCGTCTTCATCGGCGTCGATGCCCATCACGCGGCGAACCAGCGTGCCTTCCGTGGACCACAGATGCAGCAGGACGGCGCCTGCTTTTTCACGTACCTCGTAGTCGAAATTCTCGAGCGATGCGAGCCAGGCGCCGTTTTCCTGGACCTTCACGGGGCCGCTCGCCAGCAGCCGGTCCAGTATCTGCTTGAGGGTCTCGGATAGTTCCACGGAGGCAAAGTATAGGCGAGAAGAACGCGACCGCGAAGCAGGGCGGATTTGCGACGCCTTACTGAAGCTGCAGGCCGGTGATTCGAATAGTAGGATAGGCTTGGTTCCACTGCACAGGAAGGGTTTCGTAGCCCAGCTGAAAATCGCGCCGCTGATTGGGAACCAGCGGCACTGCGGTGGCGCCGAAAAGGCGTTGCGTATCTCTCAAAATCACCTGATTGAATGGATCGTGAAACTCCAGGGTGACCTCGATCTGCTTGATGGGCCGAGAGCCGTTATTCAGAACGGTGCCGAAAACGAAGGTCACTTCCTGGTTCAGGAAATTCGCGGCCCGAGCGACTTTGGGCTCCAAAAACTGAATCTGGGGCACGTAGGCCTGCTCGGCCGGGCCCATGGGCAAAGGCTGCTCGACGGTCTTCGCCGGCGCGGGCGTCAAACGCGCCACGAGATAAAAGATCCCGATCAGCAGCAACGCCGCTGCCGCGCCAACCAGCAGAACGATTGGCGCTCTGCTCTTTTCTTCTTCCATTGATGTGGTCTCTCTCGATGCGGCGTCATCGCCCGAAGGCGAGCCGCAAAACCAGGCCTTGCGGAGCCCCGGCTTGGTCCATGCGATTCTGCACGGCCGCAATATCATACGGTGTGCGCCAGAATTCCACCTTCCGTTTTTCGAGATCCGCGATGGCAAAGGCCGCTCGCGGATCGCCATCGCGGGGCTGGCCCACCGAACCGGGATTCAGCAGATAACGGGTCTTCGATTTCAGGCTGACCATCGTCCGATTTGCGCCCGGGCCCGGCGATACATCCACGCGTTCGACCGCGGCGCCGTCATAGGAAAAGCCGCCTTGAATGTGGGTATGTCCAAAGAAGGTCACCGGACGGGGCGACGTCACGAGACCTGGGAGCGCTTGCTCCGCGGCAAAAACGTACTCGTCTTCGTCTTCCACCGCGCCGTGAACAAGAACTATCCCCTCCGCTTCGAGCGGGCCGGCAGGCAGATTCTGAAGATACTGCATGGTCTTCGGAAGAAGCTGGCCGCGAGTCCATTCAGCCGCGGCACGCGCCATCGGATTGAAGTCCTCGAGATCGGAGATGCCGCAAGCGGCTTTATCGTGATTGCCACGAACGATGGCGCTGACCAGCAGGCGGACGCGCTCGACAACTTCGTTGGGGTCCGGGCCATAACCAACGATGTCCCCGAGGCAAACCGCCCGGTCCCACCGTCCCGAGCAGGCCTCCAGCGCCGCTTCGAGCGCGGTCGCGTTCGCGTGCACGTCGCTGAATACCAGCAAGCGCATGGGCAGACCGCCGAACGGCAGCCAAAGTATAAACTATAGACGAGGATGAAGGCTTGCGCGAGGCTAGCAGCGCCGCGCGCTTCGCGTTATTGCAGGTGGAAGGTGATGGTCACGTTGATGTGAATGGGGATGGCCTCTCCATTCAGCCGTGCCGGCTGGTATTTCCACAGGCGCAGTGACTCGACAGCAGCACTCTGCAGAAGCGGATTCCCGGTGATCACTTTTGTCGCCGTCACTTTGCCCGTGGGATCAATAAGCGCATCGATCGACACATCACCCTGCACGTGCTGAGCGCGGGCTGCGGGCGGATACACAGCCGCGACGGAAGCGAGCAGCTTGGGCTGCTGCAGTTGCCCGCCTTTCGAAGGCGGCGGCGGTGCCGGCTCGGCTGAGGCAAGGGCGTTGGTGTGGGCGGTCGCCTCGCTCACTATGCTGGGTAAGGCATTTCCTTCCGCCGGTAGAAGCGGAGGAGGCGCGCTGGAATTCAGTTGGGCAGCTCTCACGTTAGGCGCCGAAATCCTCCCCAAGTTTATACTCGGCCGGGGAACCGCGACGGGTGCAGGCTGAGCCTCTGCTTTTGGCGCTTCGACTTTTGGCGTTTCGATGGGCGCTTTGGGCGACTCTACCGCGGCCCGGATCGGCGTCGGACGTACGGGCGTTTCGGCGGGAGAGCTCTTTGCCGGGGTGCTGACCGCTGGTTCAAAGGAATTTACTTTGCTGGAGGTGTCGACGATCGGCGCTTCCGATTGGGATGGCCCGGAGACCGGCGCTGGCCTCGTGGGCAGCGGCGCGCTGGGAAGCTGCTGAGCCACGCTTGCGCCGCGGTCCCGCCGCAAGAATATCGCCCCGCCCACAGCTCCAACGGCCAGCAGGACCACTGCAGCGATGGCGAACAAGATGATCGCCTTCGATCCGTTCTTATCCTGGGACAGCACCGGCTCGAATGGCTGCAGGCGTGGAGTGCGAGAAGGCATGATGTGCGGCTGCTTCTGAACTAAAGCTGGAGACGCGCTGATCTCGGAAATCCGCGACTGCACAGCACGATCCTCTTCAGGAGCGTTTTCGGGGGCTGGGGCAGGGAGGTCCGCCAATGGCGTGACCTTTGCAATTGAGGAGGGTGGCAATGAAGAGGGTGGCAATGACGCGGGCGCAGGTTTGAGTTCCACAGCCGGAAGAGAGGCTTTTGCCGCTGGCTGCGCTTCCTGTATGGGTGGAGTCGTTATCCGATGACTCGAGTCGATGGGCGTGGGCGCAGGGGGCGTCGGCGAAGCCGTGATCGACTGCGGCCTCCCGGCACCGGCCCGTTCGGCTGCCGGATCTTCCCAGTAATCCAGGGCGCGCTGGGTAAATTCAAGGTGGACGTAATTCTGAATGCCTGGCTGTGTCTTCACACTCGTGACGCGGCAGATCACGTCCGCGCCCGTACGCTTATTCGTAAGCACCACCAATTCGCCGGGGGTGACGCTGGCAGAAAGGCGCACGACGGCACCTTGCGGAAAAATGATGACGGTGCGCGTCTCCTCGTGAACGGGAGGCAATTTCGCGGCACCCTTCGACGCGGAGGAGTATCGCGAGGCATGTACCGTAACGGGAATTTCAGCGCTAGCTGCGTCGCCGGGCTGCGAGCTTTGGGCTTCGTTCAGGGCCGCGGCTACTTCCGTGAAGGGGTCCTTCGCAGTGCTTGGCATATCAGTAGTCCTTACCGCGCCATGGGCTGGGCGCCTTGGCTAGACTTGGGTGACATGTCAATTGTCCGATTGGGCTAAGACTGGCGTAATAGTACTTCCGTACTCCCAGTGCTAATGCGGCAACTGTTAGTAGAAAGGTTACCTCCAGGCTTAGAGGATCGGAGCGGCGTCAGCGGGGTTGAATTTCTGAAGGCACAGGAAGATATGAAGAGTTAGCGAATCAGCATGCAGTCCCCATAGCTGTAGAAACGATAACCGCAGGCGACCGCATGACGATAAGCGGAAAGCACGGCGTCGCGTCCCGCAAATGCGCAAACGAGCACGAGCAGCGTCGAGCGAGGGAGGTGAAAATTGGTGAGAAGCTGATCGACCAGCATGAAGCGATGTCCGGGGCGGATAAAGATGCTCGCCGAGGCCCGTCCGGCCAACATCGATTCGGCAGTGCCGCCCGCCTGAATTGATTTCTGGGCGGCGTCCTCGAGCGCGCGTACTACCGTCGTGCCTACGGCCAGGATCGGCCTGTGCCGGCGGCGCGCTTCGGCGATTGCAGCCGCAGCATTCTCGGGGATCTCGTAGGCTTCGCTGTGCATGACGTGACCTTCCAGCTCCTCAGCCCGTATAGGCTGAAAGGTCCCCAAGCCCACCTCCAGCGTTATCTCGGCGATCTCAATTCCTCGTTGACGCAATTCCTTCATGATTCCGGGGGTAAAGTGCAGGCCCGCCGTGGGCGCGGCCACGGCTACAGGCTGCTTTGCGAAAACGGTCTGGTAGCGATCGCGGTCCGCGGCTTCATCCACGCGCCGGATGTAGGGCGGCAATGGCACATGGCCGATCTTATCGATGACCTCTGAGACCGGCTCTGAGTCGCTATGAAATCGCAATTGCCGAAGGCCATATGGGCCTCGTCCCACAACTTCAGCCTCGAGCTTCGATCCGTCAAAAACGAGCTGCTCTCCGTTTCTGATCTTCCTGCCAGGGCGAACGAGCGCCTCCCAGAGATCCGCTTCGATTCGGCGCGTAAGCAAAACCTCGATGCGAGAACCGAGGTATTCCCGGCGCGCAAGGCTGTGCTCGCTAATGGGTTCGGCCCGAGTTCCCAAGCGATGAGCAAAGAGTCTGGCGGGTATGACGCGCGCATTGTTTACGACGATCAGTTCGTCGCCTCTCAGGTGTGAGGGCAACTCCCGAAAATGGCCGTCCTGAATCGCGCCGGAAGCGCGCCCCAATAGCAACATCCGGCCAGCGGCACGGTCTTCCAATGGCTTTTGAGCAATGGATTCCGCAGGAAGCGTATAGTCAAAGTCTGAAAGCCGCACGCGTTTATGATAGCACGTGGATAGGCGTAACTTACTGTAGGCATGACGATTAGTACGGATATAAGAAAATACCAAACCACTTGACATTATTACACTCATATTATATGCTTTGCGTGCAGTCACTAACTAAATGGAGTTGAGGAGATCGAAGATGAGCAGCACGATGACCCGCTGGGCACCATTCCGTGGTTTGAATACTTTGCAGGAAGAGGTGAATCGCCTGTTCGAAGATAGCTTCGCTCGAAGCCGAGCTGGACAAGCCGACTTGGCAAGCTGGGCTCCGGCGGTCGATATCTATGAAACCGAGAATGAACTGGTGGTGAAGGCCGACCTGCCAGAGGTGCAGGAGAAGGACATTGACGTCCGAGTGGAGAACAACACACTGAGTATTCGCGGCGAGCGAAAATTCAGTAATGACGTCCACGAAGACAATTATCTGCGCGTCGAGCGTGCCTATGGCACGTTTACGCGAAGCTTCTCGTTGCCCAACACCGTCAACACCGAAGCCATCAAGGCCGATTACAGGAACGGCGTGTTGACCGTGAGCATGCCGAAGCGCGAGGAGACCAAGCCGAAGCAGATCAAAATCAGCGTCTCGGAAAACGGCAAGAAGTAATCGAATAGGGTGACAATGAAAAAAGGGGCCGGGCCTCCCGGCCCCTTTTGGGTTTAATCTCAATCAGAGAAAGCAATCCAATGCTGCGATACGACAAATTGACGGTAAAAGCTCAAGAGGCGCTGCAAGAGGCGCAGGACATTGCCGCAAAGGCGGGTCAGCAGCAACTCGAGCCGCTGCACCTGCTGGCTGCGCTCGTTGCGCAACCAGACGGAATTGTGCCGCCGCTGCTGAATCGGCTCGGCGTGCGTCCCGAGACTTTGGAGGCGGAGATTGCCACGCAAATATCCCGGCTTCCCAAGGTCAGCGGCGTCTCACAACAACACCTAGGAAACGCCACCAATGAGGTACTCGAGGCGGCGTTTGATGAAGCGGAGAAGTTCAAGGACGAATACGTCTCCACCGAGCACATCCTTCTGGCCATCGCCGCTCGCTCTAAAGATCCCGCCGGGCAATTGCTGGCGCGCCACGGGGCGTCGCGCGAAGCGCTTCTCCAGGCGCTCGCGGCAGTACGTGGCAGCCATCGGGTGACCTCCCAGACGCCCGAATCGACGTTTCGGGCCTTGGAGCAATACGCTCGCGATCTGACCGAATTGGCTCGCCGCGGAAAGCTCGATCCTGTGATCGGGCGCGACGTGGAGATTCGCCGCGTGATGCAGATCCTGGCGCGGCGCACCAAGAATAACCCCGTACTCATCGGCGAGCCCGGCGTCGGCAAGACGGCCGTCGTTGAAGGACTGGCGCAGCGAATCGTGGCCGGCGATGTCCCCGAGGTGCTCAAACCCAAGCGTATCGTAGCGCTCGACCTTGCCGCTCTGGTTGCCGGCACAAAATATCGCGGCGAATTCGAGGACCGGCTGAAAGCCGTTCTCAAAGAGATCACTGAAGCCGAAGGGCAGATCATCCTGTTCATCGACGAGCTGCACACCTTAGTGGGCGCGGGCGCGGCGGAAGGCTCCATGGACGCCTCGAACATGCTCAAGCCCGCGCTGGCACGCGGCGAATTGCGCGCCATCGGCGCCACCACCATAAATGAGTATCGCAAGCACATCGAGAAGGACCCTGCGCTGGAACGGCGTTTCCAGCCGGTGCTGATCGCCGAACCTTCGGTGGAAGATACGATTGCCATTCTGCGCGGCTTGAAAGACCGCTACGAATTGCATCACGGAGTGCGCGTCAAAGACGCCGCCATTATCGCCGCCGCGACGCTTTCCAATCGCTACATCACGGACCGTTTCTTGCCGGACAAAGCCATCGACCTGGTGGACGAAGCCGCAGCGGCTCTGCGCATGCAGCTCGATTCGCTTCCGTTGGAAATCGACGAAATCGAGCGGCGGATTATGCAGCTCGAGATCGAGCGGCAGGCGCTGCTCAAAGAGTCCGACCAGCATTCGCGCGAACGCCTGGCGCAACTCGATCAGCAGCTCGCCGGATTGCGCGAGAAATCCAACGCCAGCAAGGCTCGCTGGCAGGTAGAGAAAGACGCAATTGCCGGAATTCGCAAGAAGAAGGAAGAGATCGATGCCCTGAAGGCCGAAGAGCAACGCTACGAACGGGCCGGCGAATTGGCGCGCGTCGCCGAGATTCGCTATGGCAAGCTGGCGCAGGCCGAGCGGGAGCTTCAGGAAGCGCAGAAGCATTTGGCCGAGGTGCAGAAGAACGGCCGCATGCTGAAAGAAGAAGTCGATGAAGAAGACATCGCCGCCCTCGTCAGTAAGTGGACGGGCATTCCCGTGGGCCGGCTGCTCGAAGGCGAAGCTCGCAAGCTGGTCAACATGGAAGAACGGCTGCGACAGCGCGTGGTTGGACAGGAAGATGCGCTGGAGCGCGTTTCCAATGCCGTCCGGCGCAATCGAGCGGGCCTCTCCGACCCGAATCGGCCGATAGGCTCGTTTATTTTTCTCGGGCCTACCGGCGTGGGAAAGACCGAACTGGCGCGAGCTCTCGCCGAATTCCTCTTCGATGACGAGCGCGCCATGATCCGGCTGGATATGTCCGAATACATGGAAAAGCATTCGGTGTCGCGCATGATTGGCGCGCCTCCGGGCTATGTGGGCTACGAAGAAGGCGGCCAGCTGACCGAGCAGGTGCGGCGGCGCCCGTACTCGGTAGTGCTATTCGATGAGATCGAAAAAGCGCATCCCGATGTATTCAACGTTCTTTTGCAGATACTGGAAGACGGCCGCCTCACCGACGGCAAGGGACGCAAGGTCGATTTCCGCAATACGGTATTGGTGATGACCAGCAACGTGGGTTCAGCGGCTTTGTTTGAACTTGCCGGCCAAGATCCCGAACGCGCTCGCAGAGAGGCCATGGAGGCTCTGCGCGCGGCTTTCCGACCCGAGTTCCTGAACCGCATCGACGATATCGTGCTGTTCAATCCGCTGGGCCGCGAACAACTGGAGAAGATTGTCGATTTGCAACTCGCATCGGTCTCGAAACTGCTGGCCGAGCGTCAGTTGCGCATCGAACTCACACCCGCGGCGCGAGCCTTGGTGCTGAGCGAGGGCTACGATCCGGCGTACGGCGCACGGCCGTTGCGGCGCACCGTGCAACGCCTCGTCCAGGATCCCCTGGCGATGGAAATCCTCCAGGGCAAGATCCTTCCGGGCGACGTGGTGCGTGTGGATGCCGTGGATGGGCATATCAAATTCGAACGCATTGAGGCCAAGGCGGCGAAGACTGAAGAGCCTGCCCCGGTGGCAGCTAGCCGAGCCGCCGCGCGCAAGCGCTAGTCACTAGGCGAAACGCGTGACATTGACGCGGTATCTGCGCGCATCTAGACTTTAAATTGGAATTGCGGCGATGGTGGACACCGCCGAGGAATTCAGAGGCTGACAAATCATGAGGACACTGAAAACCGGACTCTTATTGACCGTGCTTACCTTGATCCTGGTATTCGGGGGTGAAGCGCTCGCCGGACCCCAGGGGATGACTATTGGACTCATTTTTGCCGTACTTATGAACGGCATGGCTTACTTTTTCTCTGACAAGATCGCCCTCGCCTCGAGTGGAGCTCGCCCGGTCTCGCGCGAGGAGGCGCCGCGCCTCTACGCTGTCATGGAACGGCTGGCGGCCAAGGGCAATTTGCCGATGCCCAAGCTATATGTAATCCCCCAAGCAGCGCCGAATGCGTTTGCTACCGGCCGAAACCCCTCTCATGCCTCGGTCGCGGCAACCGAAGGCCTGCTCGAGTTGATGAATGACGATGAACTGGAAGGCGTCATTGCGCATGAACTCTCTCACGTTCGAAACTACGACATTTTGACCACTTCGATAGCCGCGACATTGGCGGGCGTCATTACCTGGATCGGGTACAGTGCTCGTTGGGCGATGATGTTCGGCGGATTCGGGGGTAATCGCGACCGGCGCGGAGGCGGTGGCCTGGAAGTCCTCTTGATGGCGGTGGTTGCGCCAATCGCAGCTATGCTTCTCCAGTTGGGCATTTCGCGGCAGCGGGAATACGCGGCGGACGCGGCGGGAGCCCGCCTGGTGGGTCATCCCTATGGGCTGATCAGCGCGCTTGAAAAGCTGGGCGCCTATAACAAGCGGATTCCTATGACGAACGTCACCCCGGCGACTTCTTCTCTTTACATCGTGACACCCCTAAGTCCGGGGCAGGTATTTACGGGCCTCTTCAGCACTCATCCTCCGCTTCCCGACCGCATCGAGGCCCTGCGGCAAATGACCGTGACGCGTTAGGACTCATCCGGCTGCGCATAGTCAACTTCGAATCAACTTCGAGTCAACCTTGAGTCAATGCCACGGCGGGATCGCATCCTAGCCTAGTGCCGCCCTTACGCCTGGCCAACTGTTGCCCAGGTGAAGAAGGACTAGAATTACTGTGCGGAACGCACACGGATTCACCGAAACCGCACCCAGGGCGGCTAAACCAACGTCGGTGTCACGGAGGTGTCATCATGCCGAAATGAACCATGTGTGAAAAAATTTCCCCTAGCGATTCACCCTTCCGCCACTCACGTTCCGGGGTCACTTTCTCGTAAATAGTTGATTTTAAGGGCCGGCAGCGGGAGTTCGGGTGTTGCGCCAAGTTGGAGGGCTTCGTGCTCAATAACAACGGGGAAAAAGTTTCAGGGGGCTGGCATGACCTGTAGAGAGACTGTTCGTTTGATTTGCGAGTACTTGGAAGGTCGCCTCTCATCGAGTGTTGCGACTGCTGTGTCGCGCCACATTGATAACTGCGCAAACTGCCACATGGTCCTGCAAGCCGCTCAGCAAACCCTCGACGCTTACTTCGATGGCCACCCCGAAGTTCCGCACACGCGCGTAGCGTAAGTCCTTATTATTCTGCCGCTTATAATTTCAAAGCGCATTCTAAAAGAGTTACTTCCTTCACGTCTCCAGGCCCACAGCCAATTACAGGTAAATATTACAGAAATTGACCTTTCTACCTGAGCGCCGCAACTCTTATCTCATGCGTAAATCACGTAAATTCAGGTACATCAGGCGTAAGTAGCCAGGCAAATCATTTGGTGCGGGACGTGCATATTTCCATGGCGAGTGGAAGGAGACCCTTCGATGAGTGATGCTTCTGAAAAGGATTACAGCAGCCGCGATATGCAAGCAAGGGAATCCCACACGGAGCAAGAAGGAGCGCCCCGTTGGGTATGGTTCGCCGTAATCGTTTTGGCGGCAGTTTCGGTCTTGGGCCTGGCCGTGGGCTGGAATGCCACGACAGAAGCCAAAAGGGCGGAGCTAGCTCTCTCCAGCCAGACGGGTCAGAATAAGCTCGTGGGACAGGATCTCCAGGCCCTGAACCAGCGGTTGACCCAGTCTGAAGAGGTCAACACGCAGCTTCAGAACGAACTGGTCGCGGTCACCGACAAAATGAAGATGACCCAGGGTGAGGTTACGACAGCGCGCCGCCAGAACGGCGAAATTCGCGACGATTACTCCAAGAAGCTGACCAGCGTGCAGTCCGAACTCGCCACTAAAGCGAATGCGGAAGACCTCAAATCCTTGGGCGGCGACATCAGCGGCGTAAAGAGCGATCTGGAGTCCACCAAGAACAACCTGGATATGACTCGCACCGAATTCGGTACTCTGATCGCCCGCAACCACGATGAGATCGATCAGCTCCGCCGGATAGGCGAGCGCGACTATTTCGAGTTCACGCTCACGGGCAAGGGCAATCGGTCCAAGGTGGGCGATCTCATGGTTGAGCTGCGCGGCACAAACGTGAAGAAGAATCAGTTCACCGTGGCGCTCTACGTAGACGACATGCGTCTGGAAAAGAAAAACCGCGCGATCGATGAGCCGATCTACTTCTATACGCGCGGTACTCGTATGCCTCTGGAGTTCGTGGTCAACCAGATCGGCAAAGACAAAGTCGTCGGATACATGAGCGTCCCCAAGACGCCGCCCACGCAGGCATCCGCGGCGAGGACAGACAACTAGACAATTGGCGGGCGGCTGAGCGAAAGACTCGGCTGCTGATTTAGAAGGCCAGATAAGGAGGGCCGCGGGTGGGGGCCCTCCTTTCGTTTTTGCTATCCTGCGGCGATCCCCTCGAATACTTCCTGAACGACGCTGCTTGCCGGCGAAAACGGACTTAATTCTGTAGCCGCTGCCTCGTGGCCTGTTCGCTGGCGCGCAGCGCACTTCTTCCAGTACGATGACTCGCCATGGCTCTGCACGCGATTTTCTCGCGCCGTGCTCTTACGCCTCAGCAGGAAATTGCCGACGCCGTCGTCTTGATCGACGGCGACAAGATCGCCGCTGTCGGCCGCAAAGATGAAGTCACTGTTCCGGCATCAGCGCGTCGCCATGACAAGCGCGACTTCTCCGTCGTGCCCGGCTTTATTGACGTGCATATTCACGGCGCGGCAGGGCACGACGTCATGGAGTCGAGCCCAGAAGCGCTGGCGGCCATCACGACAAGCGTGGCCGCCAGCGGAACGACTTCCCTTGTGGCTACAACGGTCACCGCGAGCGAGGAGACGACGGCGAAGGCTGCCGAAGCCGTCGCCGGCTGGATGCAACGTGAGGCTCGCAAAGGCGTAGAACGCGTGCCTTCAGCCGAGATCCTCGGTGTGCACTTCGAAGGGCCCTTCATCAGCCGCGCTCGCCGCGGCGTTCATCCCGAGGAATGGATTGCGGCGCCATCCATCCCACATTTCAGGCGTTTGCTGGCGGCGGCAAATGGCGCAGCCCGTATCCTCACGCTCGCTCCGGAACTGCCCGGAGCGTCGGAGCTAATTGGCGAGGCCCGCCGTGCGGGCGTTGTGGTCTCTTTGGGGCACACGGATGCGAGTTACGCCGAAGCCATGGCGGCTATAGCCGGCGGCGCCCGGCACGCCGCGCACGTTTTTAATGCCATGCGTCCCTTTGGGCATCGCGAAACGGGCGTGCTCGGCGCCATCCTGACTTCTGCCGGCGTCACAGCCGAACTGATTGCCGATGGAGTACACGTCGATGATGCGGCTATCCGGATTCTGCTCGCCGCGAAAGGGCCTCAAGACGTCGTCCTGGTGAGCGACGGCATGGCCGCGACGGGCATGCCCGATGGAAGATACAGACTGGGAACCTTCGAGGTAAGCGTCGCCGGGGGCATCGCCCGCAATTCGGATGGGAAACTCGCCGGCAGCACGCTCACGCTGGACCGCGCGCTGCGCCACATGACCGCGCTGGGCCTTCCGCTGCGCGAGGTTCTGCCCATGCTTACTTCGAATCCGGCTCGTTTGCTGGGCCTGGAGAGACGCAAAGGATGCCTGGCAGCAGGCGCAGATGCCGATCTGGTTTTGCTCGACGATCAACTCCAGGTGGCAGGCGTGGTGACACGAGGCGCCGGATTGGACTCGCTATGAATTACGGATTCAGCGGGATCTCGAGTTCTCCGGCAAGCTGCTCGGGATCGAAGGGGCTGCAGGCGAAATATCGGCCTTCCACTTCGATGGTGGGTATTTTTCGGCGGCCTTCATTTACGCGCAGGATGAGTTCCTCCGCTTCAACGTCCTCGTCGACGTCGACTTCTTCGTAGAGCACGCCTCGCTCGTCCAGGAATTGCTTTGTTCGCCAGCAATCGACGCACCAGCGGGTTGTATAAAGGCGAATCGATCGCACGTTGCGTCTATCTCTCCCCTGCGGAGACGGGAGCGCCATGGGCGGCGGCCTCCAGACGCGCTCGGGCGCTTGCAACCGACTTCAAGACGGCGTCCCAGTCCGTATTCGGATCGGCGCTGCCGGCAGCCAGTTTTTTTTCGGCCTCCGCGAGGTCCGCGCGTGCCCGGCCCGCGTCAATCTCTTCGGAACGTTCCGCTGCCTCGGCCAAAACGGTAACGCGGTCGGGAAGCACTTCAGCAAACCCTCCGATTATCGCGATGTACGCGCTGTCCGAGGCTCTTTTGTAGATCAGCGGACCAATTCCCATTTCGGTGAGCAACGGGGTATGTCCCGGGAAGAATTCCCAGATAACCGGAGAGCGCCGGCAACTGCACCTCGGCCACCGATTCGCGAACGAGTTCGCGTTCCGGCGTTACTACCTCGAGCAGGAGGGCTTCGGCCACTAGTATCGTCTCTTTATGATGGATGCCGACTGGCGGAAGGATTTAGGCTGTCGCCGCCATCTTTTCCGCCTTCTGACGCACTTCTTCGATCGTGCCGACCATGTAGAAGGCCTGCTCCGGAACGTCGTCGTGCTTGCCTTCGACGATCTCGCGGAAGCCGCGAATGGTGTCTTCGATCTTGACGTACTTGCCTTCCAGACCCGTGAATTGAGCCGCAACGAACATGGGCTGCGAAAGGAATTTCTCGATCTTGCGCGCGCGCGAGACGGTGAGCTTGTCTTCATCGGAAAGCTCTTCGATGCCCAGGATGGCGATGATGTCCTGCAGGTCTTTGTAACGTTGGAGCACGCCCTTCACCGAACGCGCCACATCATAGTGCTCATGCCCGACGATGCGCGCATCCAGAATACGCGAGAAGCTGGCCAGCGGATCGACGGCGGGATAGATGCCGCGCTCCACGATCTGACGGCTCAAATTCGTGGTCGCGTCCAGGTGCGTGAAAGTTGCCGCCGGAGCAGGATCGGTATAGTCGTCGGCCGGCACATAGATGGCTTGCACGGAGGTAATCGAGCCGTTTTTGGTTGAAGTGATGCGCTCCTGCAATTCGCCGATCTCGGTATTCAGATTCGGCTGATATCCCACAGCGGAGGGCATTCGTCCCAGCAGAGCGGAAACTTCCGAGCCCGCTTGCACAAACCGGAAGATATTGTCGATGAAGAGCAACACGTCGAGACCTTCTTCGTCGCGGAAATATTCCGCTACGGTCAGGCCAGTGAGTCCCACGCGCAGGCGCGCCCCGGGCGGCTCGGTCATCTGGCCGTAAATGAGAGCGGCGCGCGATTTTTCGGAATCCCCGGCCACCACCACTTTGGACTCCTGCATTTCGAGCCACAGGTCGTTGCCTTCGCGCGTGCGTTCCCCCACGCCGGCAAAGACGGAGACGCCGCCGTGCTGCATGGCCACGTTGTGGATCAGTTCTTGAATCAGCACGGTCTTGCCCACACCGGCGCCGCCGAAAAGGCCGATTTTCCCGCCCTTCAGGTAAGGCTCCATCAAATCGACCACTTTGATGCCCGTCTCGAACATTTCCAGCTGCGTGGATTGGTCTTCGAGAGAGGGCGCTGCGCGGTGAATAGGGTAGCGAAGTTTGCTGGGCACAGGGCCCAAGTTATCGACGGGCTCGCCAAGCACATTGAGCACGCGTCCCAACGTCGCGCGCCCGACGGGCACGGTGATGGGACCTTCGGTGTCGATGGCTTTCATGCCGCGTACGATTCCTTCGGTCGGCTTCATGGCCACCGTGCGCACGCGCCCTTCACCGAGATGCTGCTGCACCTCCGCAATGATGTCGATCGGTTCGGGAACATCGAAACCTTCGCTGGTGATGCGCACGGCATTGTAAATTTCAGGCAAATGATGTTCCTGAAACTCGACGTCGAGCACGGGACCAATCACCTGCACCACGTGGCCAATGTTATGGTCTTTGTTCTGCTCCTTTTTCTGATCCTTCCCAGCCATATTCGCTCCTTGCGAAAGTTTTCTATTATGCCCGATGCGCGTCAGGCGGCGGACGCGGCGCCGCTCACGACCTCGATTATTTCCTTGGTAATCGCGGCTTGACGCACCTTATTCATATATAGCGTAAGCTTATCGATCAGTTCGCCAGCATTATTTGTCGCCGAGTCCATGGCCGTCATGCGCGCGGCGTGTTCCGCCGCCGCCGATTCGGCCAGAGCACGGAAAATCTGCACTTGCACATAGCGCGGCAACAGATGCCCCAGAATTTCGCCCGGTGGCTGCTCATACAGATAATCGATGGGCGCTTCTTTTGATTTTTCCTGAGACTCTTCGCCCGCCAAAGCGCGATCGGGATCGATAGGCAGTAACTTTTCGAGTTTCAGAACCTGCGCGAGCACAGATTTGAACTCATTGAACACGATATAGACGGCATCGACTTCGCCGTCTTCGTAAAGCGAAGTGACGTCCTTCGCGATTTCGCCAGCGACGCTCAGATCAGGACGCGCCGTGATGTCCACGTGCTCTCCAATGATCTTCCAGCGCTGTTTGCGCATGGCGTCGCGAATTTTGCGGCCCAAAACGATAAGGCCAGGGTTCTGCGCGGAATGTTCGCGCAAAAACTCCAGCGTGCGCCGGATCACGTTGGCATTGAAAGCCCCGCAGAGCCCGCGTTCACCGCTTACCGTCAGCAGCAAAATGCGCTTTTCCTCGCTTCGGCGCAGCAGGATATGAGTGCCTTCGGGTACGCGAGCCGCGACGGAGTGAACCAGCCGCGAAATCGCACGCGCGTAGGGCCGCGCCGCAAAAGCCCTCTCCTGCGCGCGACGCAGCCGCGCAGCGGCTACGAATTTCATGGCACGAGTGATCTGCTGGGTATTTTTCACCGAGCGGATGCGCCGTTTGATATCGAGCTGCGTGGGCATGGGGGTTTCTTGCCAGGAAACCGCGGCTAGCGCGCCGCGGCGGTTCCCGCCGTAAATCGCTCCTTGAATTCGGAAAGGGTTTTCTTCAGACCTTCGCGGATTTCATCGTCGATTGCTTTCCTGGTGGCGATCTTATTGAGCAGGGCAGCCGGAGTGAGTATCGGCAAAAGCGACCAAGTCGCGCTGGAAGCGCTCCACTTCAGAGACGTCGATGCCATCCAGGTAACCGCTGGTTCCCGCAAAGATCACGAGAACCTCTTTCTCAACCGGCAGAGGCGAGAACTGATCCTGCTTGAGCAGTTGCGTAAGCCGCTGGCCGCGCGCGAGCTGTGCTTGCGTGGCTTTGTCCAGCTCCGAGCCGAACTGGGCGAAGGCGGCCAGTTCGCGATATTGGGCCAGGTCCAGGCGTAACGTTCCCGCCACTTGCCGCATGGCTTTGATCTGCGCATTGCCTCCCACGCGGCTCACCGATAGTCCCACGTTAATGGCCGGGCGGATGCCGCTATTAAAGAGATCGGCTTCGAGATAAATCTGGCCGTCGGTAATGGAGATGACGTTGGTCGGAATGTAAGCGGAAACGTCGCCAGCCTGCGTTTCGATTACCGGCAGCGCCGTAAGCGAGCCGGCTCCGTTTTTATCATTCAACTTGGCGGCGCGCTCCAGCAGACGCGAGTGCAGATAAAAAACGTCGCCGGGAAAAGCCTCGCGCCCCGGCGGGCGCCGCAGCAGCAGCGAGATTTCGCGATAGGCCTGCGCATGTTTCGAGAGATCGTCATAGAAACAGACGGAATGCCGGCCGTCATCGCGGAAGAATTCGCCCATGGCGCAAGCGGCGTATGGGGCGATGTACTGCAAGGTGGCAGGCTCGGTGGCAGAGGCGGCCACGACGATGGTGTAGTCCATGGCGCCGGCGTCGGTCAGTATCTTCACCACCTGCGCGATGGTCGAGCGTTTTTGCCCGATGGCGCAGTAGATGCAGATCATGTCGCCGCCCTTCTGGTTGATGATGGTGTCCAGAATGATGGCGGTCTTGCCGGTCTGGCGGTCGCCAATAATCAATTCGCGCTGGCCGCGGCCGATGGGAATCATCGCGTCGATGGCTTTGATGCCGGTTTGCAAAGGCTCCCGAACCGGCTGCCGGTCGACCACGCCGGGGGCAATGCGTTCAATCGCATTGCGCTGGCTGGTGACGATGGGTCCTTTGCCGTCGAGCGGCACGCCTAGAGGGCTGACGACGCGTCCGACCAACGCATCTCCTACCGGCGCCGACATGATCGAGCGGGTGCGCTTGACCGTGTCGCCCTCTTCGATGGCCGTGTACTCGCCCAACAGCACGGCGCCGACCTGATCTTCCTCGAGATTGAGCGCGATGCCGAAAACATCATGCGGGAACTCGAGCATCTCGCCGGCCATGACTTTCTCCAGGCCGTGCACGCGCGCGATGCCGTCTCCCACGGAGATGACCGTGCCGACTTCATCGACGGCCACCGATTGATCGTAATTGGCGATCTGCGCGCGAAGAATCTTGGTAATTTCGTCCGCTTTAATCGATGCCATGCCACTACGCTCCTATTCGGACTCGAGGCGGACCCGCAGCCTTTCGAGCTGCGAGCGCACCGAGCCATCGTAAATCGTCGAACCAACGCGCACGACCGCCCCGCCGATCAGAGCGGGATCGCGGTCATAATGCGCTTCCACGCGCCGGCCGCTCAACCGCTCGAGCGCGGCTTGCAATTGCTTTTTTTCGCCTTCCTTCAACTCGCGCGCAGAAACCACGCTCGCCCGGGCCACGCCCTGGAGTTCATCCAGTTGGGCTTCGAATGCCTGCTGAATTTCGGGCAGCAACGCCATGCGGCGCTGATCAATAACCACGAACAAGAAGTTTCGCAGCGTCCGGCTGGCCTTCATGCGCTCCACCAAAGCCTGCGCCACGCCATGCTTATTGGCGCGCGACACGGCGGGGCTGCCGAGAAGAATGCCCAGCTGCGGCGATTCCCGCAAGAGCGCGAGGAAATCGCGCAGTTCCTGGCTCACCGTCTCCGCACTCTTTTGTGAGATGGCCACATCGGCAAGCGCATCGGCGTAATGTTGCGCGATCGTTCTCATGGCGCGGCGCGCTCAAGTTCCGCAACGAAGGAATCAAACAAGGCCGTCTCAGCCTCGGCGTTCATTTGCTCGCGAATCAAGGCCGCGGCCCGCTCGGTGGCCAGTTTGGCGGCAATAGCCCGAAGCTCGTGCGCTCCCGCCCGCTCCGCCGCCCCGATCTCCGCGCGTCCTGCCTGGCCGACCTTTTCAACCTCGGATTTTGTCAGCGCTTGGATTCGCTCTCGATCCGCAGCCGATTCGCGCGCGGCCGTGCGCCGCTCCTGCTCGATTTCGCGCTCTACGCCAGCCAACTTCTCGGACGCTTCGCGCAGTTCGCGTTCGGCAGCGGCACGGGTTTGGTTAGCCTCAGCGATGGCTTGGCCAATGGCCTGCGCACGGCTGCGAAAATAAGGAGCTCCAAACTTGCCGACGAGATACCCGAGAGCGCCGATCACCAGGAGAAAATTCAGCCAGCGGAAGAGCGTGCCGATGGGCATGTCGGCCGGATCAGGCGAAGTTTCTTGAGCCAAAACCGGAAGGGAGAAGGAGCCAAGGAGAGCGATTCCGACGCCCAGAACAATTGCCCGGCCCAACCAGCACTTGCCCGCGACAACCTTCATCAAACCTCACCTGCCGTGCGAGGTTCGGTTTGCAAAATGGCGCGAGCGATTTCCACCGCCAATTGAGCGCTGCTGCTTTGCAGCTCCGCCTGAGCAGTCTCGATTTCCGCGCGGATGCGCGCCTTGGCCGCTTGTACCTCCTCATGGGCACGCTGGCGCGCTTGCTGAAGCGCAGCGGCGCGTTCATCGAGAGCCACACGCCGCGCCGCTTCTTGCTCGCGGAATAGTTCCGCGCGAGCCTTGCGCAAGACTTCCTGGTATGCGCGGGTCTTTTCCTGGGCGTTCTTACGCAACTCTTCAGCCTCACGCCGGGCCCCTTCGATACGCCTGCCGCGCTCCGCCACGACACGCGCGATGGGAGTGAAAAAAGCCCAGCGCAGGAAAAGGTAAAAGAGGAAAACCACGATGGCCGTGGGTACCGCGGCCAGAAACAAGTCACCGAGCTGTTTCAGAATTTCCATGGAAGATTTCGGCTGTCAACCCGCATTCGCCGCCGATACGCTTTCGGCACCCGAAAAAGAGGGCAGAAATTCGCTATGCCGACCTGAACACACGCAGACAAAGGAGAAATTTATAGCATCCGCGCTGGGTTCCGTCAACGTCCGCCGCATTCCTCAATTTTTCGATAAGCCGGCACGGAGAATCCGGATAACGACGAGGAAAATGTCTAAACTCCGTGCCGAGACTTCGTTTGAGCACGCTTCGTTTGAGCGTGCTTCGTTTGACCGTGCTTTGCAGCGGCGGCTATAATTCAGATCGGCGCGGAAAATGCGCGTTTCTGGGCAGCCGAGATTGTCCCTGCCAGGTCACATCTTTCGATGCAAAAAAGATGCGCCGCCCGTTCCGCCTGCCGCCAGGCTGGCCAACATAAGGGCGCCAGTCAAGCTGCCAAGATAAGGTGCGCCCCTCTCAGGAGTGACAGATGCTGAAAGCGACGCAACTGCGTCCAGGAATGATTATCGTCCATGACGGGGACCTCTATTCGGTCCACAGCGTGGACCATCGCACGCCCGGCAACAAGCGCGGGGCCATGGCCACGCGCATGCGCAACCTGCGCAGCGGATCGACTATCGATTACCGCTTCCGCGCAGAGGATTTCGTGGAACGCGCGGTGCTCGACGAGGTGGAATTCCAGTATCTCTATTCTGATGGCGAAGGCTACCACTTCATGAATACGGAGACGTTCGAGCAAATTCACGTCAGCGGGGAAGTGCTGGGCGACGCCGTCTATTACTTCATCCCGAACCTGGTGCTGAAGCTCGAATTCTACGAAGGGAAGCCCCTTGGAGCTCTCCTGCCCGATACCGTGGACATGGCAGTGGTCGATACTGAGCCCACAGTGCAGAAAGCCACGGCCAGCGCGGTAATGAAACCCGCGAAGCTGGAGACCGGTTTGAGTATCCAGGTGCCGCCTTTCATCAATAATGGCGATAAAGTGAAGGTCAACACATCAGAAGGCACGTATATCCAGCGAGCGCAATAAGCGCCGGAAAGCGCCGGCACGACCGATTCCCAACCTCTCCCGAATCCTCAGCGGCGCCTTGACTTGATTCACCGCAACTGTTGATTCACCGCAACGGTATCAGCGGCTTCACGACTCCTTCCCACTCGGGGAAAACACGCGGCGGAAGATGGCATCGACAGCATGTAGCTGGCGGCCGAGATCGAAGGCACGCGCAAGGGCTGCGGCGTCGAGGAATCTGGTGATGCGCGGATCGGCCGCGACGCGTTCGCGGAAGCTGCTGTCTGATTCCCAGGCGGCCATGGCGTCTTCCTGGACCCACTTGTAGGCATCGTCTCGCGGCGCGCCCGCCTCGACCAGATCGAGCAGAAGCTGCCCGGAAAATACCAAGCCTTGCGTGAGGTCCAGGTTGCGGCGCATGCGTTCGGGGAAAACGCGCAGGCCGGTGAGAATGTCGGTCATGCGGGCCAGCATGTAGTCGATCAATATCGTGGAATCCGGCAGGATGATGCGTTCCACCGAACTGTGCGAGATATCGCGCTCGTGCCAGAGCGCCACATTCTCGAATGCCGCCTGCGCATTGGCGCGCACCACACGAGCCAAGCCGCAAATCTGTTCGCAGCTTACCGGATTGCGTTTGTGCGGCATCGCCGAACTGCCGCGCTGCCCGGCGGCAAAGGGCTCCTCGGCCTCGCGCACTTCGGTGCGTTGCAGATGGCGAATTTCCAGTGCGATTTTCTCCAGCGTGGCCGCGATAATCGCCAGCGTGGAAAGAAATTCGGCGTGCCGATCGCGCTGGATGACCTGTGAAGCGACCGGCGCAGGCTCCAGGCCAAGCCGTCGGCAGATCGCGTCTTCGACTTCCACGCCGAGATGCGCCGCATTGCCCACCGCGCCGGAGATTTTACCCACGGCCATCTGCCGCGCGGCATGACAGAAGCGCTCCTGATTCCGGCGATTTTCGGCGAACCAATTGGCAATCTTCAGGCCGAAGGTAATGGGCTCGGCATGAATCCCGTGGGTGCGGCCGATCTGCGGAGTGTGCTGGAATTCGTGGGCGCGCTTTCCCAGCACTTCGCCGAGGCGCTGGAGGCCGGCGTCGATCAGCTTGGAAGCTTCACGCACCTGCAGGGCCTGCGCCGTATCGACAACGTCGTTTGAGGTCAGACCATAATGCAGCCAGCGCGCGGCTTCGGGATCGCCGATCGTTTCGCCGACGGCCAAAGTGAAGGCAATCACGTCATGGCGCACGCGCGCCTCGATTTCGAGCACGCGGGCCGCGTCCACGCGGGCGCGTTCGCGGATGCGCGCCGCGGCTTCCCGAGGCACGACGCCACGTTCGGCCAGCACATCGGTGGCGGCCAATTCGACTTCGAGCCAGCGCTCGAGCCGTCCCTGATCGGTCCAGATGGCGCCCATTTGCGGGCGGGTGTAGCGGGCAATCATGAGAGTCTCGAATTTTGGCGGTTCGGCGCGAAATTTGCAAACTCAGGTCAGGTGACGCAGGACGATCGGGCGGCCGACTATAGTTGAATCGGGGCGAGGGGTTCGCGCTGGGAGGCGATCCGAAGTTCGCCGCGAAAGGCGAATAAGCCTGGGCGGCGGCCCAGGGCTTCTTCCGCGCAGATGCGCGCGACATCGGGATTGTTATTGTTCTCCGAAAGATGGGCCAGGACGAGATAGCGCGGGCACCCGTCAAAACTCTCGGGATCGGCGAGAAACGCGCTGACCGTCTCATTCGAAAGATGCCCGGTGCGGCTCATGACACGCTGCTTCACATGCCAGGGATAAGGGCCGACCTTGAGCATCTCCACGTCATGATTCGATTCGAGAATCAGCCCATCACAATCGCGGAGGCGCTGCTTTACCAGTTCAGGCATGTAGCCAAGATCGGTCACCAGCGCAACCTTCACGCCGGCAGCACGAAAGGTGAAGCCGAGCGGGTCAATGGCATCGTGGGGAATACGAAAGGGCGCGACTTCGATATCGCCCACGCAAAATCCCTGGCCGGCCTCGATGAATTCGACGCGCTCGAAGCGGCGCGCATGCCGCTCGGGGAGAAAGCGCAGGGTTTCGGCATGTGTCTCGGCAGTGAGATATACGGTGGTGTGCCATTTGGAAAGCAGGGCAGGGAGTCCGCCGACATGATCGGTATGTTCGTGGGAGATGACGATGCCGTCGAGGCGGTCGAAGGAATGCGCAAGGGCGGCGAGTCGCCGCAGCGTCTCGCGCTTCCCCAGCCCTGCATCCACCAGCAGGCGCGTCTGGGAAGTCTCGAGCAAGGTGCAATTGCCCGAACTGCCCGACGCGAGAATGCTCACGCGAAGGCTGATGGACTCTCCCTTTTTTAACGCGCCGAGCGCATCCTGCAGGCGCCTCGGCGTTCAACCGAACGCACGCTCAAAATCGGTGTCAAGTCACGAAAAAATGCGTCCGGCCGCATCATCGCAAAACGGCGGGGCGGGCGTCAATGCGAATTCGACCCCAACGTGCGCGAACGCGGCGCACGTTGGGGCCCCCGGGCGATTCGAGAGGTTTTGTAATCAGAAATTGGCCCTGGCGAGAGCTTTTCAGAAGAGGGCCCAAAGCAACAGCAGATCGCTCGGGCCTCCCTCCCAACGCACGCGGCTTTGTTGTAGTTCGCTAGCTCTGCCCGCGCTGGGCGCGTGCGCCGAGGACGCTCCGGCCCTCGTGATGACAACTGTGCTGGAATTGGCAAGGATAGGAGAGATTCTTTGACTCCGCGTCCCGATGGAAATCGTGAAAACACGATTTCCGTGATAAAGAGGATCGGGGACGCTCCGCTCAGAATGACGATCAGCCAAAAAATGACGGACCAAGTTAGGGTGGGAGGATTCGCAGAAGAAGGCCGACAGGCAGATTTTCAGCAGGCCAGGAGATCGCGTTTCAGTTCGAAGCCATCGAGCGGACCGACCACGGTGGCGGCAATTTTGCGCGGCTCGAAAAATTCAATGGCCGTTTGCTGCACATCTTCCGCGGTAACGGCCTCTATCGAGGCATGCAATTCCTCGACGCTGAAGAAGCGCCCGAAATAGATTTCCTGGCGCGCCAGGTTGGACATGCGCGCGCCCGGCGATTCCAGCGACAGCACCAGCGAGCCCTTCAACTGGTCTTTGGCGCGCCGCAATTCGTCCACGGCGACGATCTCCTTTTTCAGACGCGCAAATTCGCCGGCGATCGAGCGCAGCACGCGTGCGGTGGTGCTTCGGCTGGTTCCGGCGTAAACGGAAAGCATGCCCGCATCGGAATAGGGATTGAGTTCGCTGAAGACGGCGTAGGCCAAGCCCTGGCGTTCACGGATATTTTGAAACAGCCGCGAAGACATGCTGCCGCCGAGAATATTGTTCAGCACCGAGGCCGCATAGCGGCCAGGATGCGCAAGCGGATAAGAGGGCACGGCGAGGGTGATGTGCGCCTGCTCGAGCGCGGGCTTATTGCGCGTGATCAAGCGCGCATGGGTGTGCGGGGCAGTGCGGCTGTTGCGAGAGCCTTGCGGCTTGCTTTTGCGCGTGGCGAAGTGCTTATCCACGAGCTTCAGCAGATTTTCGACATGGGTATTGCCGGCGGCAGTGATCACGGTATTCCGCGGCGTATACCATTGCTCGAAGCAATTCACGATGGAGCGCCGCGTAAACCGGCGCACGGTCCCACGGGTGCCCAAGATCGGCGCACCCAGCGGATGCCCGCGCCAAAAGCTTTGCGTGAGCATTTCATGCGCCAAGGATTCAGGATTATCGTCCTCCATACGTATTTCTTCGAGGATGACTTGTTTTTCCTTGGCGATGTCTTCTTCCGCAAAAAGAGGACCCAGCACCAGATCCGAGAGCACATCAAAAGCGACGGGGAGATTTTCGTCCAGGACCTTAGCGTTGAAGCTAACCATCTCCTTCGAGGTGAAGGCGTCGAGCAAACCGCCCACCGAATCCATCTCCCTGGCGATCTGTTCGGCAGTGCGGCGGGAAGTGCCCTTGAAGACCATATGCTCGATGAAATGGGCAATGCCATTCAGGCCCGCGGGCTCTCCGCGCGAACCGGCACGCACCCAAATGCCGATGGCCACCGAGCGCATGTGCGGCATGTGCTCGGCCACAAGCACCAAGCCATTGGGCAGCACTTCTCTTTCTATGGAAAGCCCCGCTTGCTTCATCGTTCTACAAATAATGGCACAGTCGGGAGGGAAAAACTATTGCGCGTTAGCTCGCTAAATGAAAATCTGTGGACAATTCGCACGCGGCGATCGATGCATGCGCGCGTGCTATGATGAAATCACAAAGCAAATTTCCATGGCTCGCCAGATCCAACAAGACGCTACTCATGCAAGAGGAAAAGGTTCTCACGAGAACCTTCGATCCGCGTCGTCTCCCAAGCGCGAACTGCTGGGGCTATCGTGCGAGGCATTGCGCGCGCTGATGCGGGAAATCGGGGAACCCGCGTACCGCGGCTCACAGCTTTATCATGCGATGTACGCGGAGCGGCGTTTCGATTGTGAGTCCATGAGCAACTTGCCAGCGGCGCTTCGCCAGCGCCTGGCGAACGATTTTCGCATCGACATGCCCAAAATTTCGCAGCGCTTTCGTTCAAACGATGGATCGGTGCGTTATCTGCTCACGCTGACGAATGCAGGTGACGCGGAGCGCGCGAGCGCGGCGCCTGCGCGCGTGGAAGCTGTTTTCATGCCCTCGGATGGCCGCCAGACGATTTGCATTTCGACGCAAGCGGGATGCGCGGTCGATTGCCACTTCTGCCTGACGGCCCAGCTGGGACTGGTGCGCAATCTCACGGCGGGAGAAATACTGGCCCAGGTACTGATCGCGGTGGAAGAACATCGAGAATCGCTCGCGCCGCGCACCAACGTCGTACTCATGGGGCAAGGCGAACCCTTGCTGAACTACGAACCCGTAATGGCGGCGCTCCGCATCATGCTCGATCCTAACGGCATGGCGCTTGCTCCACGGCACGTCACACTTTCCACCAGCGGCATCGTTCCGGGAATTGAACGGCTGGCGCAGGAAGAGATCCGGCCCAAGCTCGCGATTTCGCTTAACGCCTCGAGCGACAAACAGCGCGACGCCATCATGCCCATCAATCGCAAATACCCGCTTGCAGCGCTCTTGGCAGCCTGCCGGAACTATCCCTTGAGACCGTGGGAACGGCTTACGTTCGAATATGTGCTACTCGGCGGGTTCAACGACTCGCCCGAAGACGCTCGCCGCGTGGCGGGACTTATCTCCGGGGTGCGGGCCAAGGTCAATCTCATTCCGTGGAATCCGGGCGAGTTGCCCTATCGCCCTCCTGCTGCGGAACGGGTCGCTGAATTTCGCGAGGTCCTCTCCGCCAAAGGCATTCCGACATTTGTGCGATATTCTCGCGGTCAGGATGTCTGCGCGGCCTGCGGCCAGCTTGCACTCAGCGAGACCGGCTCCATAGTTTCGACCATCACGTCGGCTCCGCCGAGCGAGGCGCCCGCTTAAGGCGAATTCGCCCTGATTCCAATCACGCTCATCATCCGGCCGGTGCGGTGGCCCTCTTTGCGATAACTGAAGAAGAGGTCGCTCCGGCAGCCGGTACAGAGCGCGCTCACGGCAATATTGCGGGGATTCAAACCGGCCTCGATCAGCTGCGCGCGATTGGCCGCGCGCAGATCCAGCCGTACGCGCTCCGGAGGCGGCTCATGCCCCGGTGGCATCATGGTGAGCCAGGGAAGCGGGTTGGGCTCCTCGCCGGTGGCGAGGCGTTCGAATGGCCCTTCGAACCATTCGGCGGCGCCCGCAAATTGGCCGGAAAACGCTTGCGCGACTTCCGGACCCACTTCATAGCAGCAGGGGCCGATTGCCGGACCGAGCGCGGCAACTACGTTTTCGGGCCGGGTGCCAAACTCGAGCTGCATTCTGCCCAAAGTCTTTGCGACGAGTCGCGCCAGCGTGCCGCGCCACCCTGCATGTACCGCGCCTACAACGCGACGCTTGGTGTCTGCCAATAGAATCGGAACGCAGTCGGCAGTCTGGATCCCGAGGAGCAAGCCAGCCTGGCCGGACAATGCGGCATCGCCCCGTGGCGCTTCTTCGGGAGCTTCTGAGAATATGTGCACGACATCAGAATGGATCTGGCGCAGAGTTATCAGCGATTGTTCGGTGTTGATGTTCGCGCCGAACTTCGAACCGGGCGTCGCATCTATGATTGCGCGAACGAATGCAGTGCGATTGCGGCTCACTGCTTCGGGTGAATCCCAATCGGTGAAACCCAGATTGAGGGCTGCAATTGAGTTGAGCCGGCTCGCTCCGGCTTTTCGGGTGCTGAAGGCGTGCACGACCCATGGAACTGAATCGAAAACCCTGGCGGTGAGGATCTCCAGGTCCGCAATGCTGTGGAGAGCCCAACCTTCCTCAATGATTCTGGCGGCCGGGGCTTTCCGAACGTGCCGCCGGGTTGTGCGCGCCTTGGGCATTATTGTCATCTCCACGGCACCGCTTTGCCTGTGTGGCTGGTGACCTTGTTGTGGTCCCTACTGTACTCGCGTCATTCCTGAGAGCGGCCCAATGGAGCCAAAATGAGTTCGCGCGGCGGTATAATCCGCTGCTTGTGCCAGGTGTACTTACCGGGTGCGATGGGGAGAACGAGATCACGTGATTGTCGGTTTGGGTGTGGACATGGAAGAGGTCAGCCGGATTCGGGAGGTGATCAGCCGGCACGGCCGCATCTTCCTCGATCGCATTTTTACTTCCGCGGAGGTCGCCTATTGCGAACGTCATCGCGATCCCGCAGAGCGGTACGCCGCACGCTTTGCCGCCAAAGAGGCGACCATGAAGGCTCTGGGCACGGGCTGGAGCAAAGGTGTACGCTGGCGCGATATCGAGGTCACGCGCAAGCCGGGCGGCCGGCCGACGATTGTTCTTCATGGCATCGCTCGCGAACACGCAGACCGGCTGGGAGCGCGACACTTCAGCCTGAGCCTTACCCATACCGGCAATTTCGCACTGGCCGAAGTGATTCTGGAAGACTGAACAACCCGGCACAATCGCATGCCTGAAGACGAGGGCCGCGGCAAATCAGCCCAGACAGTGCAGGGCGGATAATCAGGTTTTCTTTTTCTCTTTATCCAGCTTGAGCGAAATCACGATGTCTTTGCGACTGTCGAAGCTGGAAACTGTGCGCGTATTGGAAGTCAAGCTTTCGGTTTCGGCATGAACCTCGTAATCGACATTCGGATCGAGCCCACTGAAGCGGTACTCACCAGACTTGTCGGAGATATAGGTCTTTACCGCCAGGGTGCGGACGTTTTTCAGATATACGACTGCCGACGCAACAGGATCTTCCGCCTTGTCCAGGACCGCTCCGCGAACGGTGCGCAGTTCCGATTGCTGCGCCCATCCCGGCAAGCCCAGCAGGGTCAGAACCAGGAGCGCTCTCGAGAGCTGAAAAACCGCCTTGCGAGGGAGAGTAGATTCGGCCAGCTTGGCTGCTCTCATCGTGTTTCCTTTCCGCCCGCACCGCCAGACTATTTTGCTACGAGCCAAAGCGGACGCACTAGAGAGATCACTCACCACAGATTGTAAGATGGCATCGACAGAGGCAAGAGATGCTGGAGCAGGCTTCAAAAGAGCTACTCCTCCAAGTCTTCCTCCTCGTCTTCCAAGGCTTCGTCCCGCAAATCGCCGTCATCTCCGCCTGCTTCCACTTCTTCTTCCTCTTCATCATCGTCGTCATCTTCGGAGATGACGTTCAGATGCACGGGATGGGTCTGCACAACTTCGAGCTCGGCTTCACATTCCGGGCAATTCAGAATCTCGCCCTCTTCCACTTCGTCCTCATCGAGATCAATCTCGACGGCGCATTCGGGGCAGCGCACCACAGCCGAACCTCCTGGCCAAGCATGGCCCTCTTACGCAAGCGTATTATATTACGCGGGCGAGTCAAGGGGGGAGCTACCCCGAGTTCATGAGCAAACGTGAGTTTCCCGAGTGGCCGCTGGTGGGAGTGGGCGGCGTGGTGATCGATCAAGATCGCGCGCTGCTGGTGCGCCGCGCAACAGAACCCGCACTGGGCGAGTGGACCATTCCGGGAGGATTACTGGAAGTGGGGGAGACACTCACCGCCGCCGTGGAGCGAGAGATCCTGGAGGAGACCGGACTCACTGTGCGGGTGGTGGAGCTGATCGAAGCGCTGGAGCGCATTTTTTCAGATTCCGGGGAGATTCGCCCGGACCTCTCCATCGAGCGCCTTCCCTCGGCGTCGCAAGAAGTGAGCCGGACGTTGGGCACGCGGCCCCGCCCGCGCTACCACTACGTCATTCTCGATTATTTATGCGAGCGGGTGTCGGGCGAACCGTCGATCCATCCGGAAATCAGCGATGTTGCCTTTGTGCGCGAGGAGGAGCTGGGGAATTATGCGCTCACACCGGCCGCCACCCGAGTGTTGCACAAAGCATTTGCCATGAGCCGCAATCGGAGCGGGCCCGAGAAACTAGCCGCACCACAGGACGCTGCGTTCATTTCTCCCGAGCCGCGCGAATCAGAGACTCCATGTGGTCGAGATAACGTTCGAAGGCGCGCCGACCTGCCGCAGTAAGACGGTATCTGGTTTTGGGCAGCCGGCCATCCAGCATTTTGGTGCAGTTGATATACGCGGCTTCCTCGAGCTTGCGGGCGTGTACGGAGAGATTGCCGTCGGTCGTTCGCAGCAAAGCTTTCAACTCGTTGAAAGTGAGCGAAGCATTGGCCGCCAGGGCGCTGACAATTCCCAGCCGCATACGCTCGTGGATCAGCCGGTCGAGGCCGGGCGCCACCGCTTCCTGACTCTCACCGCGGAGAGCGGATAGCCGTGGCTCCTGCCCGTGGGACCTGGAGATGCGTTCTGCCGTCGCGGTTCCCAGCTTAGCTCTCACTTGGCCTCCTAATAGCAAAATCGATTTTCAAGTTCACTCATCCGCCATATTTCCGGGCGATGATCAATCCGAATAGGATTTGCAAGCCACCAAAACCAGCCATCATGTAACCATTGCCCCAGGAGGCCGGAGATCCGAGCGCCGCAGCCCCAAGGGCGATAAAACATACACCCATGATGGGAACCACCCGCACGGAGAAAGACCCTCCACTGACTACGGCCGTGCCATATAACAGCAACCACATCCCGGGCAGCAGGCTGAGCTCGCCATCGCGATAAAGCGCAGCCGTCAACAACGCGCCAACAATCATGGGTGGGGCGAAACCCAGTGCGAATTTGCGGCCGGGTCCGGAGAAAAGCGGCACCCGGGCGGCATGGGCCTTCTGTGCAACGGCGAGCACGGCGAGACCCATCGCCAGCACCGCCTCCGCAAGCCATACAAAGATCCAGCGAGCCGTGGTGGATTGATGCGAAGCAATAACGGCCGCCGCGAGCGCGGTAAGTCCGATCGCGGCTCCGCCTCTGCCAGGAACGGCGGTGAAAGATCCGGCGCGTTCCATGGTCTCGCGAATAAAGCGCAGATTATCCGCAGCGCGATCCTCGAGAGCAACCAGCACAGGTCGAGGGGTACGGGCAGGCTCTGCCGGGGTCATGCAGTCGAGAATACGCGCGGGCTGGATGTTGTCAAGTTTCTTGCCCTGCGGAGCGAACGCTGCGAACTCAATCGGATTTGGGCTTCCACCCGTATTGCCCGATGAGAGGCACGAAGCGGCAGTGATAGAGCGAGCGCGTGGAGAACTCATTGCCGTGCTTTTCCACGCGCAACAGACGCTGTTCTTCCGCGGTTCCCACGGGGATAATCAGCCGGCCGCCGTTTGCGAGCTGCGCGGTGAGAGGCGGCGGAATCTCCGGTGCTGCCGCAGTGACCACAATCGCATCGAATGGAGCCCGGTCAGGCCATCCCAGCGTTCCGTCGCCGACGTGCACCTGGACGTTAGAGTAGCCCAGACGCTGCAGTCGCTGGGCGCTTTCTGCGGCCAGTTCTTCGTGCATCTCGACTGTGTGGATTTCGTGAGCCAAAAGCGAGAGCACAGCCGCCTGGTAACCCGAACCCGCGCCGATCTCGAGCACGCGTTCGCCGCCCGAGAGTTCAAGGGCTTCGGCCATCGCCGCGACCATGAAGGGCTGCGATATGGTTTGGCCGTGGCCAATAGGAAGCGGCCGGTCGCTATAGGCTTCTGCGGCGAACTCGGCAGGGACGAATTCATGGCGCGGCACGCCCAGCATGGCTGCTAGAACGCGCTCATCCCGGATGCCTCGCTTGCGCAACTGCCGCTCCACCATCTCGCGGCGTGCCGTCAGATCGACCGGCGCGGGCGGAGCGGCAGTTGCGCGATGGAAGCCATTGCCACCGAGGGGGGAATCCCGCGGATCAGACACAGAACCTCCGCGTTACTTGAATCGCTGCCTGCGGACGACATCTATACCGAAGGTGCCATTTTCATCACGCAAAGCCACCACGGAAACATCAGGACGGACCGTATATTCGATCTGAATTACCTGCTCCTGCGTGGAAGTCACATCGGTGCTATAGGTAATGACGAGGTTGCGTGAAAATTGCTCGGCTATGGTGACCCGCGCACCGGGATTCTGCGTGGCGCTGGTGGCGGCGATATAGTCAGGATCGACGCTGAAACGGCGAACGCCAAACAGCCGTTGCACACGGCCGCCCAATTGAGAAGAAATGGCCTCGGAGAGCAGGGTGGTGGCGCCAAGTTGGGGAGTCTGCACCGCGGCTGCGCCGCCCCGAAGCGAGCTTTCCTGGCCGGGCTGTCCGAGAGCCAGAAGCGTGATGATGTCGCTCGAGGGTAGGGGAGGATCGGAACGGTAAGACATAGTGAGATGACTGGCGGGCCCGGTGAAATCGACGGTGACCTCGTATTGCTGGATGGTGGTAGCGACTTCGACGTTAAGCACCGGATCGGCACGAAAGGGATTAGCAAAGTTTATATCGCCGCGGGTCAAACGGTACTGATTGCCCCGCATACTCATCTCGCCGTTCAGCAGGTGAATATTCCCGAGGAGAATGGGGTGGTCAAAAGTGCCACGAACACGCACATTGGCATCGCTCTGAAATCTGCCGCTGGACCATTCGAGAACGGCACCGGGAGCCGTATCGGCTTGCACGTCAAACTGCAAGTTGCGCAAGAAGGGCGAGGTTGCGCGGAGTCCGCTCGTCGTCTCGGTCGAGGAGGCGATCAGGGAAGTGATATCGAAACCCTCGGACATCAACAGGCGGTCTACAGTGACGTGGCCGGAAAGCGTAGCCGCTTGCGCCGTGCCCAGGAAGCGCAGATCGCCGCCCGCCAGCCAACTCATACCGATTGGATAGCGCACGCGCACCTGCTCGGTGCGTGCCGTAAGGTCGTAACTGACCGGGCCATTGCCGTAGTTGAGCGAGCCGGAAAGCAGGAGCCGGCCGCCTCCCGTTTCCGAAGTGACGTCGGTGAAGGTGATACGGCTGGTATCGAAAATGAAATCACCGGCAAGCTGGCTCAGGCCGGCGGGAAAATCTCCGTAACGCACCGAGGTATCCTGGACATGTACGTGCCCCGTGATGCGCGGGTTTGAAAGAGTACCGGCAATTGCGGCGTCGACTTCCGCGGGTCCACGAACATCCAGATTAGGCACGAATCCGCTAAAAAGCCGCAGGTTGGCGGCGCCCGCGACGCGCAGATCCATGGCGCGATCCGCGGCAAATCGAGTGAATCCGCTGATGCGGAAATCGGTATCCACTCCGCGCAGATTTGCCTGACGTACCTGCACCTCATGATTTCCATACTCGAACTGCACGGGACCCTGGTTCTGCAGCTTAATGTATTGGTAATCCAGCGAGACCTGGGTCAGATTGGCATCCACGGAAATCGTATCGGGCTGCAAAAGAGAGCCGGAGATGCCAAATTGGCCAACGATCTGGCTGTGACCTGTGAGCCCACTCAGGTGCAAGGCACTGACGATCAGAGGATCGAGATCGATCTGGGAAACCGTCACTTGTCCCGAAAGGGGATACGCGCCAGCCAACGACACGTCCAAATTGCCGTGCAACTCTCCCGTGGATATGGCGGAATCGACTCGCAAGCCAAGCTTTGAGCCATCAGACTCGACCTTTGCGTCAAAGCTGCCTACCACCTCGTTTCTCAGCTTGAGGTCGACCAGGCGCAGCGAACCATCCAAATGGGGCGCAAACAGCGGACCTTGTCCGCTGAGGTGGAAGCTGATGGTGCCTCCAATCGGCAGAGCGGACGTTTGAATAGCCGTGACGCCCTCGAGCGGTAGTCCTGCGCCGGTGAGATCGAAAATAGCCTCACCGTCGGTGGTGTGGTAGGTGAAATTTCCAGTGAGTAAGCCCGGGGCGGGCGGAGCAGCACTAGGGGCCGCCGGCGGCAGCAAGCGCAATTCGGCATTGGCGACGCGAACTTCACCATGGTGGAGCGTGATTTGACCGCGCGCTCGGTCGAAGCGCCAGCCCCAGGCCTGAGGATCGACGATATCGAAAAGGCCGGTGAGCTCCGGATCGGCATGCGTCCCGCGGCCATGGAAGGTGCCGCTCAGCAAACCGTGAGTGGGATAAGAATATCCGAGAAGCGCTTGCAATCCGTCCGTATCGGTGCGCACCAGAGTGGCATCCAGCTGCCAGGAATTCTCCGGGCGGAAACTCCACTCACTCAGCGTGAGTGATAGATCGAGTTGAGCCGACGATCGGTCGCGGCGAACATTTGCGCGGTTGAAGGTGAACTCCTCGGGCGAATAGGACATATCGCCCTCGATTTCGTCCCACGAGAGTCTGTCATAGCGGGCGTTTGCGCCCGTCACGTGCCCGGCGAAGGTAGGTCCTCCCAGCGGTCCGGTGAGGTGGCCCTGCCAATGAAAACGCCCGGCAATGACTTTAGGTTCGGCGTCCTTGCCTCTCAGGCGGTTGATGAAATCATCCCAGGGAACGAGATCCTGCGAATCAAACGTCGCGTCCAGCTTGGAAGCCTGTGCCGCCAGCGTTCCGCTGAACTTCACGCTGCTGGAGGGCGTGTCGATATGGCTGGCATTCAGCACAACGCCGCGCGCAGCCATGCTGTAGTGATAATCGAGACTGGCCGTCACGGGAATCTGTCCCGCCGGCAATTGGCGCCGGGGAACCCAGAGGGAAATGCCGCGCGAATCCAAATTCTTGAAATCCGCGGTCCATGTGGTGACCGCTTGCACGTCGGCAACGCCGCCCCAATGCAGAGGAACGATCGGCAGACTGTCATTGTTCACGGCGGCGTGCAGCGTGGCGAGATCGATCTCGTGAGCATGGGCATTCACGCGAAAGCGAAGTCCTTTAAAATCGAGATGAACCTGACCATCGATCGCGCCACCCAGGGCTTGGACGGAGAAGTCCGGAACTTCGAGGCCCGCGCGGTCTGCGCGATAACTGCCACGAGAGGTAATCCCAGAGCTGTGGAACCAGTCGTAGGGCATGTCGATATCCCCCGCGGAGTACTTGCCGGTTACGGCTAAGCGGCCGTTCGCAAAATGGCCGTCTCCGGAGAAATCGACATTCCCCGAGGGGCTGTTGGGCTTGCGCAGAATCGTTTGAATATCTTCGAAATCGAAGTGCCCTCGATAGCGAAATGCCCAATCAGGATTTGCAAAACTGGAATTCGAAAGCTGAGCGTCGATGGACGTGTGGGGGGATTGCCAAAGCAGTTGTGTGACCGAAAACGAATTCGGCTCCAGCGTAAAACGCACAGATAGATTCGAATGGAATGGAAGATAACGGCGTGCCACCAGTTCCATCTCTTGCCAGCGGAATTGGCCCAGGTACATGGGCTTAGCGTCGACGACCGCATAGTCAACGGAAAACTCGAAGCGCCCGCCTTCGGCTACCAGAGGGACGCGCACATCGTTAAACAGCATTTCACCGTTATCCAGCCGCAACCGGCGCACCACGAGATCAAAGATGCGCTCGCGCAGCGGCTTGGCCTGAGCGGACCTGCGCGCAATCGGAACATTGATGGAGCCATCGGGCTCCACACGAACGTGCACCACGGGGTGGCTGATTTCTACATCGGCCACGGAAACTTTGCGTCCCCACCAGGAATCAATGCGCAGTCCCACCTCGAGCCGATCGGCATGGAAAAATGGCGGGGTGCCCGCTGGTTCGCGGCCATGAACCGTGAAGTCGGTGAGCGTGACGCGTAGCCGCCAGGGGTTTAAATGAAACGCAGCAAGATCGGCACTGCCAGACGTCAATTTCTGAATTTGTTCGAGAATCGCCTTGCGAATGTAATTATCGGCTCTAGCGCTCGAGAGAATCAGCATCAGGACGATCGGCACCGCTGCGATCAGCAGGCCAATGCCCAAGACCCAGAGCTTCCATCTTCGCTTTGTTCCAGGTTCGTTCATGGCTGGGCACCCGGCGTGGTGATCGAAGGAGATCCATCGGCTGTAGTTCGATGCGCAGGCGCGGTTTCGTCTCTTCAAACCAAGCCGCAGTTCGATCGTTGACGCCCTGTTCGATCAGCACCTCACGTATTTGAGCGCTGACATCCTCCAGAGGAGGCGCCTGCTGGTGTTTCGCCTGCATTTCAGGCAGGAGGTGGTCCCGATAATAGCTTGCGATTGCGGCATCGTCGATTTGAACGGAGGAGCGAAATTTGTAATCCAGATAGCGCGCCAAATAGATCTGTCGGGTGACCATTTGGCGCAGGTCGCTCTGTGTGAGCCCGACCATGGCAAGGCGTTGCTGGAAGGCGGCAGCATCAGGAAAACTCTTTTCGACGCGCTCGGTTTCACGATCGACTTCCGTTTCCGCGGGCAAGGCGAAACGCGCCGTAGTCGCTTCATTGTTAACCAACCACTGCTCGATCAACTCGGAACGCAACTCCTCGTTGGTTTGGGAGTGGCCGTCGAGTAGCTGTTGGTAAGCCGCCAATTCGCGAAGCTCGCTCAGCGTGATGATGTCATCTTCGATGCGCACCACGATCCCGTCGACGATCTGCTTTTGCTGCCGCGGACGCGCGGCTGCCGCCGCTCCCATGGAGAGCGCGGCGGCGCAAGACCAAATGGCGAGGCGAGAAACGATACGCATTAGAACGTGGACCCCAAATTCACGAAAAATTGAAAAGCTGGCAGCCGCGAAATCGTCACGGGCCCGCTTGGCACCGCACTGTTGACCGGATTGACGAAATGTGCGGGATTGAGCTGGTAGGCCAAATCGATGCTTACAGGGCCCACCGGAGTGTGATAGCGAATCTCGAAACCCAGGGTGTGGGAAAAGTAATTCAGCTCGTTGGTGCAATTCGTGAAGCAGACGGTCGGCTGGGCTGGATTTAAGGTGGGCAGCGGCGGAGCCCAACGAAGGCTGATATGGGAAAAGTCGCTGTACACATTTCCGGCGTCATAGAAAATTCCGCCGCTGGCGCGGCTGCCAATCAGCGGCAGTCGCATGGGAAACTGCAGTTGCTGATTGAAGATGAGCATGCCCAATCCGCCCACCGGAAAACCGGTCACCGGATCGCGGGGACCGGCCTGATTGAGCCCAAAGCCGCGCAGCGTGGTGCCGCCACCGGCGAAGAAGCGCTCTGGCAGCGGAATATCCGAAGAGCTAGTGGCGAGGAGGGGTGCCAGCGATCCTGTTGAGCCGGCGAAGGGTTCCTCTATACCAATGCGTGTAGATCGGGCAAAGACGAGCCGCGAGCCCAAATGTGTATAGGTAGAGTTCTGATAGGTGGCACGGACGAAAGAGGCGACGGAGCCAATGGCCGTGCTCGCAAGGTCGATGTCAAAAGTATTAAAGCTTCCACGCGCTGGGTCGGCGGCGTTATCGCGGCGATCACGCACCCACGTGAAGCTGAAGAAAGAGACCTGGGTAGGCTGGTTGAAGAGGGGAATTTCTTCCGGCGCGACCTGCAAATCGGTAGCCTGGACGCGCCGATAGACAAAACGGTATAGCAACGTGGTGACGAGCGAACGGCGGTCGGTCAACTGAGCTGAGCCTTCTTCGCGGGTCGACGTAAAGGTCTGGACATCGCGCGCTTTGACGTAAGTACCGGTGAGCTGGAAACTGAGCGTGGGAAGCAGAAAATGGTTCGAAGAGCTATACGTCAGCAGCGCCCGGCCTTGCAGAGTGCTGGCTCGCGCCTTGAAGGAAAGCGAGTCGGCGCGCCCGGTCAGATTTAGCTTAGTGAATTCGGCGGTGACGCGCGGGCTAAAGTTGAGCGGCTCCGCCACCGGGCCATTGCTGGCCGTGCCCAGCCGCTGCGCTTCGAAACCCAAGCCGTAACCGATGGTGTATCGACGAGCCTCATCCACAAGTAAGTCGATGGTCTTCGCTGTCTCGCTACCCTCTGGATTTTGCGGAGCGATGGCCACACGGCTGAAGATTCCCAGGTTGTAAAGACGGCGTTGCGTTTCCACGATAGCGCTTTCACTTAAAGGGCCGCCGGAGTGCAGTTGGATCTCGCGAACGATGACGCTGGGATGGGTGTGTTCATAACCGCCCACGAGCACCTGCGCCACAAGAATCTGCTGGCCCTCTTCGATTTGATACGTGAGACTTACGCGCGGTCCTTCTCCGGCCTGGGGCGGCAGGTTATCGACCAGGGCATGAAATTGGGCGTCAGGAAAGCCCTGGTTGTAATAGACGGCCAATACGTTGTCGCGGTCGCTGGCGACGTTTAAATCGGAATAAGGCTGGCCGGCAGTCGAACCGATTACCCGCGAAAGCTCGTCATTACTGAGGGCGTGATTGCCCTCGAGCGTCAGCTTGGCAATACGTGTCTGCAAACCTTCCTGGATGCGAAACGTGACGAAGAGATCTCCGGTGTGGCCTTGATAGTTATCCATCAGATCGCTCGTCACCTGCACGTTCCGGAAGCCGTTGGACTGGTAAAGCTCGGTAAGCGAAGCCACATCACTGGCGAGCTGTGCGGAACTGAAGCGTCCCGGAGAGGCAAATGCGGAAGGCTGAATGCGAACGCGCTCTCGCAGCAGATCGTCGCGAAAATAGTGATTCCCGGAGAAGGCCAGGCCGACCAGCCGGTGGTGGGAACCCAATTCCGCACGATAGGCGATCACTTCCGTGCTGCCTTGCTGGCCCTCGGCAGGATCTTCCGAAGTGGTGTAATCGACTTCAGCGTCGAAGTAACCTTGCCTTTGCAGATAGTCGCGCAGATTACGGCGGCCTTCCTGAAGCAGATCTTCGTCCACCGCGCCTTCCTCATAGATCGGAAGCAGTGACCGCAGCGTGCTTTCGGAAATTTTCGTCCCCTGCACCTGAACGCGAACTTTAAGCTGCGCAAAAACCGAGGCCTGCAGCGCGACCTGGTTTGTATCCGGCTCGTATGCGCCACGCACCAGGGAAACTCTGGCGCCCAGGTAGCCGCGCCCGATCAGCCATTTCCGGGCGTTTTCGATGCCTCGCTCCAGGGCTTCCGAAGTTACCCTCGTTTTGGGCTTAACCTTCAGATGCTCGCGAATCTCCGCGTCAGTGAAAGGGGACTGATTGATCAGATTGATCGCGCCTACGAAGGCGCGCACGCCCGGAATGACATCCACGATGATGTCCATCTGCTGAGTCTGGGGATGGGGCACGAGGTGGTAGCTGATCTTGGCCTGGTACAGGCCTTCATCTTCCAGAGCGCTCTTTAAGCGGTCCAATGCAGCGGACATATCGGATTCGCGAAAGGGTTCGCCAAGTGTGAGGCGCATGGCGGAAACGGCCACAGAATCACTGGGAGGCTCGTGAAGCCCATTGACCCTGACGGCGTTAACGAAAAAATTGAGTCGCACGACAAAATCCAGCTGCAAACCCTCAGGGCTGTCGGTTACCTGGGCCACAATGTCCGCATATCGGCCACTTCGGTAGAGCTGGCGAAGGCTGTCGCGTTCCGCTGCGAGCGTAAAAGGACGATTTACCTGAAGCGGAAGGCCGGTGACGCTCCCGTCAAGGCCGTTCCCGGACTGATCCACGATTCGAATGGCAGTCACCTGTCGCCCTTCGAGCTGCGCCGGCTGAGGTGGCGCAGTTTGCGCCTGAGCGACGGCACTTCCCCGGCAGAGAATCCCGATGCCGGCCAGTAAGAAAAGAAACGCCCACGGACGATTCGAAACCATTCGGCACTATAAAACAAGAGGTTAGCACAAGCGCCTTGCCCGTCAGAAATTTCCGCGCGCGAGCGTGTCCAGTAGCCCTGCCAAGGAATCGGTTATCATTCACCAATGGACGCCAGATTCCTGGAGCGCTACTCGCGGCAGATTCTCTTCGCGCCCATCGGCGAAAAAGGGCAGGAGCGCCTGCGTCGCTCTTCCGTAACCGTCATTGGCTGCGGCGCCCTGGGTTCGGCACTGGCGGGCCTGCTGGTGCGAGCCGGCGTCGGGCGCCTTAGAATCGTCGACCGCGATTTCGTGGAGCCCTCTAACCTGCAACGGCAAACGCTATTCGAGGAAGCCGACGCCCAGGAACTATTGCCCAAAGCAGTGGCCGCCGAGCACCACCTCCGGTGCATTAATTCAGATGCAGAAGTGCAGGGCGTCGTTGGCGATCTGACGCCGGCAAACGCAGAGGAGCTTCTAGGCGGGGCGGCGGTCCTGCTGGACGGCACCGACAATTTCGAAACGCGCTTCCTGATCAATGACTATGCGGTGAAGGAATCCGTGCCCTGGGTGTATGCGGCCGTGGTATCGAGCCACGGTTTAACGATGCCAATTTATCCGGGAGAGAGTGCTTGTCTGGCGTGTCTTGCCGAAGACGGCGATAACGCGGCAGATGGCTCTGCCACGCGAGCGCATGAGCCTACCTGCGACACGGTTGGCGTACTGGGCACTGCGGCAGCGGTCATTGCATCGCTCGAGGCTACTTTTGCGATCAAGATTCTGCTCGGCCAATCGGAAGCGCGAGACGCGCGGCTTATGGCTTTCGACGTGTGGACCGGGCGATTCCAATCGTTGCAAATCCCGCGCCGCGAAGACTGCCGCGCTTGCGGGCAGCGCCTATTTTCTTATCTGGAAGGAGAAGCGCAGCCTCGCCTTACGATGTGCGGCCGCGATTCGGTGCAGATTCACGAACGCCGGCGGCAACTTGATCTGGCGGCCCTGGGACGTAGCCTCGCGGCGTCAGGCAGCCAGGTCCGGCAGAACGATTTTCTGCTGCGCCTGCAGGTGCCTCCTTACGAACTGACGGTATTTGCCGATGGCCGCGCCATCATTAAAGGCACGCGCGACGCCTCGGTGGCGCGTTCCATCTACGCACGTTACGTCGGAGCATAGCCGGCGTTTTTCTGGTTTGGAAACGCGCAGGTCGAGCGATCAGGGATGAGTTTAGCGGCCCTCGCCGCGGCCGATGGGATGACGCAGTGCAGCGCGATCGAGGTTTTCGCGCAGGTTCATTAGCGTGAGAAAGGTATTTAGGATGCGTGCCTTCAGCTCGTCTGGAAGATGCAGACCGCTGGTTGCGGTGCGGGCCAGGAGCTCGCCTCGGCCTCCAACGTAGTTGATGATCTCCACCTGGCGCTCCCGAGCCGTACGGCCGACAGCCGTCTCACGACGCATCTCCGCGCAGCGCCGCTCGATTTCCATCGTGAAGTGCAGAATACAGAGCTTTTCGGCTTCCAGGGCCGCCGGCACCGTCGATTTGCATCCGGGTGCGCTGCAGGAGCTCATCGCGACAAAAACCTCGAAAACCGATTTTTGCATCCCATCTATCCAAAATCCAGTGGCACGTAGTCCCGAACAGCGAATCCGCCATTGTCGTTTGCGCCTTCTCGCAAATCCAGGCAACTTCCTGCAAAAGCCGGACTCGTGCCGATACCGGCCCGGCCATAGTGTGTGCTAGACTAACGAAGCAAAAGCCAGGGACGGTTTCGACAATCATCTCCTGAAGGCCGTGAGCGCGGTAAGTTCTCTAAACTCAATGCGAGGCGAGATATGTCTGGGCACTCTAAATGGGCGACGATCAAGCACAAGAAGGCGGCTACAGACGCCAAACGTGGACGCATTTTTACCAAGCTGATCCGCGAAATCAGCATTGCCGCGCGTGTAAGCGGCGGCGACCCCGATTCCAATCCGAGGCTGCGCACGGCGATTGCGGCAGCCAAGAACGAAAATATGCCCAATGAAAATATCGAACGAGCCGTCCAGCGCGGGACGGGTCAGCTCGAAGGAGAACAGTACGAGGAAGTAAACTTCGAGGGCTACGGACCGGGCGGCGTCGGAATGATCTTACAATTGGTTACCACGAACCGTAACCGGGTGGTCAGCGAGATTCGGCATATGATGAGCCGCCACGGCGGGAACCTGGCCGAGACCGGCGCGGTCGGCTGGATGTTCAGCCGCAAGGGGCAGATCGTGGTCTCCAAGGAACAGGCGGGCGAGGATAAGATGCTTTCCATCGTTCTCGATGCCGGGGCGGACGATCTGCGCGATGACGGTTCCGCCTGGGAAGTGCTCACTCCGCCCGACGCCTTTGAGAACGTGCGCGAGGCGCTGGCCAAAGCCGGCGTTAAGTCCGATTCGGCGGAAATCGCCTGGGTTCCGCAAAATTACATCAAGCTGACGGGCTCGGCGGCGCAGCAAATGCTCAAATTAGTCGAAGCGCTCGAAGAGCATGATGACGTGCAACACGTCTTCGCCAATTTCGATATCGACGAAAAAGAGATGGCCGTCATGGCCGCCCAGCCTTGATCGCCCAGGCTTGGCGGGTTTTCCTCTCGGCCCAGGGATGAGTCTGGTCGGGCATTTTCCTGCTGCCATAGACTCGGCGGCAGCGCCTCGATTCGCGTGACTGCACAGCCATATTGCGTGTTGGGCATCGACCCCGCCGCCGCCGGCGCGACCGGTTTCGGAATCGTCGAACGAGATGGGAATCGCTGCCGCATGCTGCGGTTAGGCGCCCTGAGGCCTCCGAAACCGCTGGCAGCCAATCATCATCTGTGTCGAATCCATGGGCTGATTACCGAATTGATTCGGGAGTTTCAGCCGCGTGCGGTGGCACTCGAATCCGTCTTTGCTGCGCTCAATATAAAGGCGGCTTTGCGGCTCGCTGAGGTTCGCGGCGTCGTTCTGCTTGCCGCGGCGCAGGGCGGCGTTCCAGCCTTCAGTTACTCTCCACGTGAGGTGAAGGCGATCGTTGCCGGATACGGGCATGCCGGAAAAGAGCAAGTACAACAGATGGTTCGTGCTTTGCTGCGAATGACAGAGACGCCAGAACCGGCGGATGCGGCAGACGCCCTGGCCGTAGCCTTATGCCATATTCAGATGGCCGAGGGCAGAGAGCGCCTCGGCATCACCTCGAGTTCTAAGAATGAGGCTGGAAGACGAAGGCATGGTAACCGCCACTCTCCTCCAGGCATCCTTTCAGTACGATGAACTGCATGCGCCCTCCCGGCCGAATCCTTTGGTGGTCTGCGCTATTCTCCTTCGCCGTTGTTCTAATGTGCCCGCTACTTCTGCGTGCGGCCGACGGCGCCACCATCACGTATCGGCGCGTATTCAAGGGCAGCAATCCGGAATTCATTGAGATAAAAATCGGCGACGGCGGAACCGCCAGCTACGACATCCGACAGTTAAGTGAAGATCCCGATCCGCAGCCGTTCGAGGTGGGAGACGCAGTGCGAACCAGGATTTTCGAACTCGCGGGAGAATTACACAATTTCGAGGGACTTGACCTCGATGTGCACCGGCGGATTGCCGATCTGGGCGAAAAGACGCTGCGCTATGAAAAAGGCGGCGAGGTACACGAAACCCGCTATAACTACACGCTAAACCGCTCGGCGCAGCAGTTGGCGCTCATCTTTGAGGGCCTTTTTCAACAGCAACGCGATTTTACGCTGCTGCAACAAAGGTTGAAGTACGACCGCCTGGGAGTGAATGACGCACTGCATCAATTCGAAGACGATTTGGGGCAGCGGACACTCCCTGAACCCGAGCGCCTCCTGCCCGTGCTGGATCGCATTGCCGCGGATTCGCGAGTGGTAGAAGTGGCGCGGCAACTCGCACGCGCACTCGCAGAGAGAATCCGCACTACAACACCGCCGGAGGGCGCCGCCCCCCAGCCCGCAAGCAGCCATCCCTAAGCTGACTTCGGAGCGCCTGTCTCCGCTCTGCCGATTTCGGTGCAGCGTCGACTGTCATTCACTCCACAATGACGCCTGCATAGCCGACGACTTCATCGCGATCACCGTTTACATCGCCGGACGTGGCATAGCGCACCAGCGTGGCGCGCGCGGCGCCGAGTAGCCGCGCCGCGGTCAACACGCTCACCACCGGGCCAAATCCGCACATGGTAATGCTTTCATGGCGCACCGTGTCGAAGAGCCCATGGGCATTGAGCGCCAGCAGGGGTTCCAGGGCCAGGCGGTCTTTGCGGCGGGTGACCTCGTCTGATTCGTAATGGTTCATATCAGAACTGGCAATCATCAGCACTGGATCACTCTGCCGCCGCAAGACCTCGGCCAGGGCGCGCCCCAGAGATTCGAGTTGGACGTAATCGGTAACGCCCAGAGCGATCGGTACAAAGCGAAAATCACTCGACAGAGATTGAAGAAAAGGAAGCTGCACTTCGAGGGCATGCTCGGTCTGATGCGCTACATCATCCTCACAAAGCTCGGGATAAGCCTGCCTAAGCTCGCGGGCCAGTTCGGAATCGATTTCCGCGCGGCCCAGGGGCGTCTGCCAGGCACCGTCAGAAACAATGGCTTGATTCTTTCCCCGGGGGAAATGCCGAGGGCCGAGCAGAAGGAAACGCCGCGGCAGTTTCAAGCGGGCATAAACAGCTCCGGCAACGTGGCCAGAATAGCGATACCCAGCGTGAGGAACCACACAAGCCATCGCTCGGCGCGGCGGTTCCTCAGTGGGCGAAGCGAACGCGGCAATCTGACACGTGAGTTCCGCAGGATCAGCAGGGTAAAAACGGCCGGCAACCGCGGGCAGGCGAAGCACTGAAATTTGCCACCCTTCGTTCGGAGGAAGTCCTGACGGCGGCGAAGGAATCTTTACCTATTTTGGTTCGTCAAACGAAATCTTGAGCGACTTCAGGAAACGCAGATCCTGTGGCGTCATCTCGAACTTAGCCTCGTGCTTCTCGTCCTCGAGCACATCCTGGTCCACCTGAATGTGCAGCGACTCCAGGAAACGGCGGTCATTCGAAGTGATCTGGGTAGCACTCGGTTCGCGACGCGCCAAGCCGATTGTTGCATCGAGCTTCAAGACAATATCGTACCCGGCCGCACGGACTCCCGAAATCGCTTCGGTGATGCGATCGGATTCGGAAACCGTATCGTTAATGGCATGACCCAATTCGCGAAGCAGGCGCTTGAGGTGGTCGTCAAGTTGCAAGGTGCCTCCCTCCGTTACTCCAACTATCGGAATTGTAGGCGCTCGACCGCACTGAAACAAGTGTCGCAGCGCAGGGATGTGATCAAAAAGCGCTTCGCCGGAGCTTTTGCGTTAAAATCATTTTCATGGAAGGCGCCACCCCAATAGCCACAAAGCCCCGCGGCGGCTTTTTTCGCGTGCTCTGGCGGGCTGCCCGCCAAGTCTTCCACGAAAGTATTGGCGCTGTATTTTTCCTTTTGGCTTTGATGTGGGCGAATGCGGCACTGCGGTACTGGCGCCAGCGCACCGCCAACTGGGAATGGAGAACGAGCGTTGGCATGGCCCTGGTGATGGCGCTCTTTGGCCTGATCTCATTTCGAGCGGCGCGCCGCGTGCGCTGATCGCTCTCGTTCTGTTGATATATGCCTCATTCGGACCACGCCAATTCACGCGCCAGAGAGCGCACCCCCGTTGCCGATTCCGCCGAGAAGCCGCAGCCCGGCTCGCCTGCCTCCAGCGGAACGACCTTATCGGGCATTCCGCTCAAGGCTGTGTACGCGCCCGAAGATCTAGCAGATTTCGATCCTCCACACTCCCTCGGCTCTCCCGGTGAGTTTCCCTACACACGCGGAATTTATCCCACGATGTACCGCGGCAAGGTCTGGACGATGCGGCAATACGCGGGTTTTGGCAGCGCTCGCCAGTCTAACGCCCGTTATCGCTATCTGCTGGCGCAGGGACAAACCGGGCTTTCCGTGGCCTTCGATCTGCCCACACAGATGGGGTTTGACTCCGACCATCCCCGCGCGCGGGGCGAGGTAGGCAAAGTCGGCGTAGCCATCTGCTCGCTCGAAGACATGCAGGCACTCTTCGAAGGCATTCCCCTCGCGCATGTATCCACCTCCATGACCATCAATTCCACGGCGGCAATTCTTCTGGCGCTTTACGTAGCCGTGGCCCGTCAGCAGGGAGCAAACCTCGAAAAGCTCTCGGGAACCGTACAGAACGATATTCTGAAGGAATACATCGCGCGGGGAACCTACATCTATCCTCCGCGCCCGGCGATTCGCATCGTCACCGACATCTTTGCCTGGTGCAAAGAGGAACTGCCGAATTGGGCCACGATCTCCATCTCCGGTTATCACATCCGCGAGGCCGGTTCCACGGCCGCGCAGGAATTAGGCTTTACGCTCGCCGACGCCATCGCCTACGTCGACGCCGCGATAGCTGCGGGCCTGCAGGTGGATGAGTTCGCGCCGCGGCTTTCGTTTTTCTTCAACGCGCACAACGACCTGCTCGAAGAGATCGCCAAATACCGCGCGGCCCGCCGGCTTTGGGCGCGGCTGATGCGCGACCGCTTTGGCGCGCGAGATCCGCGCTCCATGATGCTGCGCTTCCATGCGCAGACCGCGGGTTCATCGCTTACCGCGCAGCAGCCGGAAAACAATATCGTGCGCGTAGCGATCCAGGCGCTCGCAGCGGTGCTGGGAGGATGCCAATCGCTGCACGCCAACGCACTCGACGAAGCGCTGGCGCTGCCTACCGAAGATGCCGCGCGGCTCGCCCTGCGCACGCAGCAAATTCTGGCCCACGAGAGCGGCGTGGCCAATACGGTAGATCCGGTCGGCGGCTCCTATGCCATCGAGCACCTGACCAACGAGATCGAAGCGGGCGCGCGCGAATGCATCGAACGCATCGACGCTCTGGGCGGCATGCTTCGCGCGATCGAGACCGGTTACGTCCAGCGCGAGATCCAGAAAGCGGCCTATGAATTTCAGCAAAGTGTCGAACAGAACAAACGCGTCATCGTGGGCGTGAACCGCTATCGCACCGAACACCAGGAGCCCATTCCTATTTTGCGCATCGATCCAGCGGTCGAGCAGGAGCAGATCGAGCGCCTGCGGGCGCTTCGCGCGCGCCGCGACGCTGCACGATCCTCCAAAGCCATTGCCGAAGTCGAGTCCCGCGCCCGCTCGGGGGAAAACCTGCTCCCGGCGATCCTGGCCGCGGTCGAGGCGTACGCTACGGTGGGAGAAATCTCCGATGCGATGCGCCGCGTTTTCGGGGAGCATCAGGAAACCCTCGCTCTTTAGAGCATCACCGCAGCGTAAAAAATTGGAGATTACCTGCTTTCACTCCAGGTGCTGCCTGGCGACGCGTCAATCAAAGTCCCTCTTCCCAATGCTTCGTCCCGTGCGGATGCCACTTGGCTGTATTGTGGCGGATAGCGCCTATCTCTTGTGGATTGAAGGGTATGAGAGGGCCAGGTTCGCATTGCGAAACACGGCGTGGCAGCCTTCTTGACCACTCTGGTGACCCCAGCTACCGTTTTCTTATATCGCCTGATCCCTGGAGAATACCTATGAAAGTATGCCGAAAGAAGGCGCGAGGGGCCTCGCTTGTTTCCGGCGAGGTTTTGAGCAGGACTTGCTCCATAGGCTCCATTCTTGTCGTTGTGCCGCTCCTACTGTTGGGGACGGTGCCGGCACGAGCACAGTCGGAATCTGCATCGCCTGCGGTGTCTCAAGCTCCCGCGCAGCCTCCGGCGTCCTCGCAAACGCAATCCAGGAAAGCTGCGCAATTGGCAAAAGCCCCTCAAGAAGGTTCGGGCGACAAACCATCATCGCTCGCCGACGCAGCCCGCAAGGCCAATGCTGACAAAAATAAGCCCAAGCCGAAGCACGTGTTTACCAACGATGATTTGTCTGGCATGGGCGGCGGAATTTCCGTGGTCGGTTCTGACCGCGGCTCGGCGGTGAACGGGAATTCAAACGCCGGTTCACAGGTAAGCAGCGCGGCGTCTTCCGGTGGTAGAAATGAGGCGTACTGGCGCCAAAGAGCGCGCGCCATCAGAGATCAGATCGCCGGAGTTGATCAGCAGATTGACAAAGTCAAACAGGAAATCGCCAAGTCTGGACCAGCCTCGTTCGATCCCACAACCGGCCTTACGCAAAATGTGATTGTCCTCCACGACCGAAATGCCGACCTGCAAAGACTCCAGGAACGCAAACAAAACCTGGAGAAGCAGCTGGACGACCTTGCTGACGAAGGCCGCAAGGCTGGCGCCGATCCTGGCTGGTTCCGCTGACCGGCCTTGGGATCGGGGCATTGCGCCTGCGATCACGAGAGAGATAGCGCGGTTGCCTGCTAGAATGCGGACGTAATCACGATCCGTTCCCGGAATGATCCCAGAAATGAAGTTGATTTTGGCATCGGCTTCGCCGCGCCGCGCGCAAATCCTGCGCGATGCGGGCCTGCGCTTCGAGCTTGCGCGGGCCAACGTGAACGAGCGTCGCAAGCGAGGCGAAACCGCTCAGGCGATGACGCGGCGTCTCGCCCACGCCAAGGCCTGCGCCGTGGTTAAAAGGCTTGGGAAGGACAGCCGGGAAGCCATCGTAATTGGCGCGGATACGATCGTGGAGGTGGACGGCGAACTACTAGGAAAGCCGCAATCTCCGCAGGGGGCGCGGGAAATGCTAGCAAAACTGGCAGGAAAAACTCATCGTGTGGTTACCTCCGTCGCTGCCATCCGCCTGTCGGATCATGCCGAAAAATTAACGACGGAAACCACCCGGGTTCGACTTGCGCTGCTGAGTGCGGACGAAATCTCGGACTACGTGATGACCGGAGAGCCGCTGGACAAGGCAGGAGCTTACGGCGTCCAAGGGATTGGCGGCCGGTTCATCGAAAGGATTGAAGGGTGCTACTTCAACGTGGTGGGACTTCCTCTGGCGCGGCTTTACCGCATGCTCATCGACCTCGGCTGGAAACCAGGCGAACGCCGCAAAAGAGGGAAAGCCGCACGCTAAACTGCCCGGGAGTCAGCGGAATTGCGCTGCCAGACCTATCCGGTTATTTCTTGTCAACCGAAGTCGTAACCGCGGTATTGGCCGGCGGAGCCGGATTCTGCGGCGCGTTGCCGCTATCGCCCCGCATGCCTTCTTTGAAGCTGCGGATGCCTTCGCCCATCCCGCGCATAACTTCGGGGATGCGCCTGCCGCCAAACAAAATCACGATGATCGCCAAAACGATCAGCCAATGAATCGGGCTAAACTCACCCATAATTAACCTCACCTTTGAAACTACTTAGCGCCCTCGAGGACCCTTCTGCTCTGGCCTCCACTCAAGGCCCGACCACTAGAGTATAACACGGTAATCTCCAATTCGGCGGGTAACACCTGTCCGATCCAGATATTCCAGCAGAGGAATGGCATATTTGCGGGTTACACCCGCGAGTTCCTTGAATTCCGTGACGGCCAGCCGCTCTCCACGCGTTTTCTTGTATTCGGCAAGCAGTCCCCGGAGGCGATCTAGAGCCTCGCGATGAAGCACGACGTCATTGCTGATTTTGAACAGGATCCGCTCGCGGAGGAGCAATTGGAGAAGCTTCTCTGCCTGGTCCTTCCTAACCTGAAGATTTGTAAGGACGGCCTCGACTGCCGGCGCCGCAAGCCCGCCGCGCGCGAATTCTCGTTCAATCTGGTCCTTAGCCCGTGCCTCGCCTGGCTCGAGTTGGATCGAGCGCCCGGCACGCTTTACCAGATCGCCGGCCAGCGCGAGCTTGCCTGCCGCTACGGCGTCTTCCAGAGCAGCTCGGAATATGTCCGCCCGCAAAGCCGAGGCGCAGCGCGTGCGCAGATCTTCTTTGGATATCGCTTCCGCCAGCGGGTTCGCGCGATGAAATCGCTCGACTTCTTTGAGAACCCGGTCCGCGCACGAAGCTACAACCTCCGGCGAAACAGCGACCAAAACCTGATCGCCGACCAGCCGCAATTTGCCTTGGCCCGCGAGATTCTCCAGAATCCTACGAATTTCCTCTTCGCTCCAGCCTGTGCGCATGACCAGATCCGCCAAAGTGCTCCCCTCGGGGCTTGAAGAAACGATAGCCTCCAGCGCACCCGGACGCGCGGACAGATCGCCGTTGACGCCGCGCTCCTGCAACTCGAGAAAACGGGTCGCCTTGGGTTCGCGCAGCGGACGCCCGCGTGGAATACTCACGACCGTGCCTCCGCCAATTGTGACGACGGGGGAAAACTGCCGCAGGATAAACCGATCTCCGGGAAGTGCGAGAGTGGGGTCCGCGAGGCGCAGCTGCGCGAGCTGCGATGTCCCCGGGGCCATCTCCTTCACTCCGAACAAGTGGACTTCCGCGATAGTTTCCGATGAGCCGTGATGGAGGTGCACTCGCGCCCGGTGTTTCAGGCGCTTTGCCGCGGGAAGGAGTATCAGGCGCACATCCAGCCGCGAGGTGGCTTCAAATCGCTTTGGAGCCGCGAGGACCATACCCCGGTACACTTCCTGGTGTTCGATTCCGGCGAGATTCAAGGCCGTGCGCTGGCCGGCGGAAGCGCTGATCATCGGCTTACCGCCCGAATGCACGCCGCGAACTCGCAGGCGGCGCCTGGAAGGAAACAGCTCGACTTCGTCTTCCGCTTTCACTTCGCCGGCGATAAGTGTGCCCGTCACCACTGTCCCGAATCCTTTCATGGCAAACGCGCGATCGATGGGCAAGCGGAAGTAACTCGAGGCGTCTTTTGGCGGCGTTTCGCCGGCGATTCGCGCAAGCTGCCGGCGCAGCTCGTCTAATCCCGCGCCCGTTTTAGCGCTCACCGCAACAATGGGCGCGCCTTCCAAAAACGATCCCCGGAGAAATTCCTCGGTCTCGAGCCGTACTAATTCGAGGACCTCGCGCTCGACCAGATCGCACTTTGTAAGCACTACCAGACCGCGAGGAATTCCGAGCAGTTTGCAGATCTCAAAATGCTCTCGCGTTTGCGGCTTGATCGATTCGTCCGCGGCGATCACCAGCAGCACGAGATCGAAACCGCTAGCGCCCGCGAGCATATTGCGCACGAAGCGCTCGTGTCCGGGCACGTCCACAAAACCCAGGCTGATGCCGTCCAATTCGAGAAAGGCGAAGCCGATATCGAGCGTAATGCCTCGCCGCTTCTCTTCCTCCAGGCGATCGGGATGTGTGCCGGTGAGAGCTTCCACCAACGCCGATTTGCCATGATCGATATGTCCGGCTGTGCCGACGACGATATTTCTCATAGGAGCGCGACCGTACGGAGTCTTTAGCTGATGCTACAGAAGAGTCGGACCAGGATCAAACCGGTTCAGGCGGAGTGCAGAGCAGAGGCTATTTCTTCGACGATTTCCCGGGCGGCTGCGACCGGATCGGCCGCCGCAGTAATTGGCCGGCCGATGACGAGGTAATCGGCTCCGGCACGGATCGCCTCCGCCGGGGTCGCTACCCGCGCCTGGTCATCCCGCCGGCTCTGCGATCGTTGTGCTGGCCGGATGCCCGGCACAACGATCAGGAAATCGCGCCCGCAGCCGCGGCGGATCTGCCGCACCTCTTTTGGCGAGGCTACAACTCCATCCAGGCCGCACCGCTTCGCGAGCTTGGCCAGGCTGAGTGCCCTGGATCCGGGTGTGCCGCTGATCCCTACGCGTCGCAGGTCGGGCTGGCTCAAGCTGGTCAATATCGTGATACCCAGAAGTCGGGGACGATGCTCTCCCCTATTAGCGAGGGCTTGTGCCCCGGCGCGCATCATGGCCTCGCTTCCGGTCGCATGGAGATCCAACAGGCGCACGTGCGGCAGCTCCGCTGCGGCCGAGATCGCTCCGGCAACCGTATTGGGGATGTCGTGGTACTTCAGGTCAAGGAATATGCCGGGACCGAGTTCCCCGATCTTGCGAACCGCTTCCGGGCCTTCCGCGGTGAAGAGGTGAATATTGATTTTGAACAGTCCTACGATGCCAGCCAGGCCACGGGCCATATCCAGCGCCTCATTCAGGCGGCCGAAGTCGAGCGCCAGTATTAGTTTTTGGCTGGCTGAAGCGATGATGGGAGTGGCGGCTCCTGAAGCAGTTCGATGCGTAATCGGGCTACACCGGTTTCAATCAAACCGAGCCGCGACGCGGCAATAAAGGAGAGATCTAGTTCGCGGTCACCCATGAACGGGCCTCGATCGTTGATACGCACCATTTGGGTACGGCCCGTCTTCGGGTTGGTGAGCCGCAAGAGTGAGCCGAAGGGCAGCCAAGGATGAGCTGCCGTGGATGCGAACATGTCATAAACCTGGCCGCTGGCGGTCTTCTTGCCGTCGAATCTTTGCCCATACCAACTGGCCACCCCAGACCATACCCGTAGAGGTTTCGGCGGCGTCCACGGGCGCGCGATCAGAGGAGCTTGCACGCCAGGGGTTATCAGTAACACGACTAGAGGCCAGGAAAGGGCGGCCGTCGAGATGGAGAGGCTTTTGCGCATGAGCTTGAGCGGCCAAGTCGAGTCCCAATCTTAACCCAGAGGCTGGCGCGGGCTCAACGGTTTTCTGCCTGGAATGTGCCACGTAAGTCATTGATATTAGGAATCTTCTCGGAGGCGCAGAGTCTCTCCAGATCAGAGACGATGCGCAGGCAGGCATTCGGATCGGCAAAGTTCGCTGTGCCCACCTGAACGGCCGAGGCGCCTACGACGAGGTATTCAAGAACATCTTCCGCAGTATCGATGCCGCCCAAGCCGATGATGGGTACTCGCACTGCCTTCGAAGCGTCGTAGACGAGCCGTAGAGTGATCGGTTTGATAGCGCGGCCGGATAGTCCCCCGGTTGGGTTCCCAATGCGGGACCTACGCGCTCTGAAATCGACACTCATTGCGGGATAAGTATTGGCGACGGTCAAGGCGTCACCACCGGCTTCCGCCGCCGCTTTGGCGATCGTCGCGATATCAGCCACGTTCGGCGAAAGTTTCACCCATAGGGGGCGCCGGCTCACTTTTCGGGCCGCCGCCACGACCTGCGCAGCCATCCGTGGGTCGCTGCCGAACTGAATCCCACCGCACGCCACGTTGGGGCAGGAGATATTCAACTCGTAGGCCGCTAAACCTTCAGCGCTTTCGAGATGCCGGGCGACTTCCGCGTATTCTTCCACGGTTCGGCCGAAAACGTTCGCGATAATAGGAGTGCGATAGTTCCGCAAGGCCGGCAGCTTCTCGGAGATGAAACGCCGCACGCCTACGTTTTGCAAGCCAACGGCATTAAGCATTCCGGCGGGCGTGGGCGTCAATCGCGGCGCTGGCGCGCCTTCCATGGGCTCGAGCGAAAGCCCCTTGACCACAATGGCTCCCAACCGGTTGAGGTCCGTCAGTTCGGCGAACTCGATCCCGTAGCCAAACGTTCCGCTCGCCGCGATAACCGGATTCTCGAGATGCAGTGCGCCGATTTGTACCGAGAGATCGACTGCCGTCGGTGGGCTCACCGCGCGCTAGTCTAACATGCGCAATGCCGAAAGACCTGGCGGCTGAGTTAGTCGCTAAACTGCGAAATCGTGCACCGAACCGCATAATTTCGACCAGATCAGATTTGGCTAGCGGACCTGCTCTACGAGCTCGGCGATGGTGCCCATCAGATCGTACTTGGTGAGGATTTCGTAGCGGCCTTCGCCCATGACCACGAACACGGCAGGGCTTTCGTGGCCCAGGAGATGAGTGATGCGCTCGACCGGGGCATCGCGAGGGACTTGCGGCAGGGGCTTGCTCATCACTTCGCGGATGACCAGTTTGCGGAGGTCCTTGCCCTGCAAAGCCATGTTCAGGATCTGGTCTTCGAAGATCGTGCCAACGATGTTGTTTTCTTCGAAAACGGGCAATTGAGAGATGTCCTGCTCCTGCATGGTGCGCAGCGCGTGGAAAACGGTTTGATAGGGGCGCACGATGATGAGCTCGCGCACCTTGCCGGCGCGATGTTTCACCGAGACGACATCGGCGGCGCAGAGAGGAACTTCGGCATCGAGATAGCCGCGTTCGCGAATCCAGGCGTCGCTATAAACCTTGCTGAGATAGCGCATCCCGGTATCGGGCAGGAAAGCGACGACGCAGCCACTGGCGGGAAGTGTGCGGGCGAGTTCCAGGGCTGCGGAGACGCACCCTCCACCGGACCCGCCGGCGAAGATACCTTCGGCTTTGGCTAAATTGCGGGCCACTAGAAAACATTCGCGGTCAGTGACCTGCAGGACGTCATCAAGGACGTCAAAGTGCATGGTTGTCGGGAAGATGTCTTCGCCGATGCCTTCGACGACGTAAGTATGGGCCTTGCCAATTTTGCCGGTCTTCGCGTATTCGTAATAGAGCGAGCCGATGGGGTCGACGCCGATAATTTTGATCTGCGGATTTTTCTCTTTAAGGAATTTCCCCACGCCGCTGATGGTGCCGCCAGTGCCCATGCCGCACACGAAATGGGTAATTTTCCCTCCGGAATCCTCCCAGATTTCGGGGCCCGTGGTGTGATAGTGGGCTTCGGGATTCATGGGATTTTCGTATTGGTTGGGATAAAAGGAATTGGGGATTTCGCGGGCCAGTTTCTTAGCGACCGAATAATAGCTGCGCGGATCATCGGGCTCGACGGCCGTGGGGCAGACGATTACTTCGGCGCCAAAGGCTTTTAAAAGATCGACCTTCTCCTTGGACTGTTTATCGGTGATGGTGAAAACCATTTTGTAGCCGCGCACGGCGGCGACGAGCGCGAGGCCCATGCCGGTATTGCCAGAGGTACCTTCGATGATGGTGCCGCCGGGTTTGAGAAGGCCCTTGCGCTCGGCTTCGTCGATCATGGTGATGCCAATGCGGTCCTTGACCGAGCCGCCAGGATTCAGGTAATCGGCTTTGACGTAGACTTCGGCCTTGCAATCGCGGGCCAAGCGGTTGAGGCGAATGAGCGGGGTATGGCCGACGGCTTCGAGGATGCTATTGAGCTTCATTTTTTGACAACAGCGCAGTGTATCACGCTGCGAAGGGAGACCTTATGCATGACGGAGAAACGCGGCGGGAGAGTAAAATGATTGACGGAGCATGGATGAGGGCGGCATGAAACGCATCAATATTTCTTCGGGAACGATGTGGGAGCCGATCGTTGGCTACTCGCGCGCGGTTCGCGTGGGCAATGTGGTGCACGTCTCGGGCACGACGGCCACCGACGCGACGGGGAGCATCGTGGGCGCGGGCGATGCTTACGTGCAAACGATGCAAACGCTGCGGAACATCGCGAGCGCGCTGAAGCGGGCAGGCGCGTCGCTGGCAGACGTGGTGCGCACGCGGATTTACGTGACGCGGATCAGCGATTGGCAGGAGATCGGGCGGGCGCACGGGGAGGTTTTCGGCGCGATCCGGCCCACGACGGCGATGGTCGAGGTAAGCCGGTTGATCAATGCGGAGATGTTGGTGGAGATCGAGGCGGAAGCGATCATGGCGAATTCGGCGAGTCGAAACGGAACGCCAAAGCGTGCCGCGGGGCGAAGGCGCCAAAAGCCGAGGCGTTAAGGCCAGGAATTCGAAATCAGTTCGCAATTCAGTTAACGAGGGGACGGCGAAATGAACCCAAGTTCGCGTAGGAACAGCGCTTACCGGTTGAGTTTCTTGAGCGTCGGCCTGTCGAGCCTGCTGGCGTGTGCCTTTCTGGCCTGGGCGGGGTGGCGGCCGGCGCAAACGGCGGCAGCGCCGCAGACCGGCGCCGCTGGCCCGCAAAATCAGCTCACGGTCGAACGTATCTATTCGCCGCCCAGTCTGAGCGGCAGGCCACTGCGCGACACCATGTGGAGTCCGGACGGGAAGTTGCTGACTTATCTTGATGAGAATGCAACCGGGCCGGAAATTTGGGCCGTGGATGCTTCGAATGGTCAACGGCGTGTGCTGGTGGATGCGCGGCATTTACGGGATGTACTTCTGCCGGCTGCTTCGCGGGGCCAGCAAACGGGCTTGGGACGGGTTGAGCCGCCGAGATACTTTTGGGCGCCAAGCGGGCAAGCGCTGCTTTTTATCTCCGCACAGGAACTCACTTGGTATGACCTGAAGAGCGGGTCCGCCAAGAAGCTGCTGGCCGAGGTTAAGAGCGAGCCGGCTGAGGGCGAAGCCGGAGATATCGACGACGCCAAGATTTCGCCGGATGGGCGCTGGGTGAGTTTCTTGCGCGCTCATGACTTATGGGTGGTGAGTGTGGAAGGCGGGGAGCCGCGCCAGTTGACGCGGGGCGGTACCGAGGAAGTGCGCAACGGCGAACTGGACTGGGTCTACCCGGAGGAATTGGATCTGGGAACGGCGTACTCGTGGGCGCCGGACTCTTCGAAACTCGCGCTGCTGCAACTGGACGAGCGCAGCGTGCAGAAATATCCGCTGGTGGATGAGCTTCCCTACACACCGGCAGTGACCGGAGAACTTTTTCCGGAAGCGGGATCGCCGAATCCGGTGGCGCGAGTGGGAGTGGTGGAAGTGGGAGGCGGGGATGTGCGCTGGATGGATACGGGCAGCGATCCCACAGTGCTGCTGGCGCGAGTGGCATGGCTGGCGGATTCGCGGCGGCTGGCCATCGAGCGCCTCAATCGCGTGCAAAACCACCTGGATTTGCTCTTCGCGGACGCCGCCAATGGCAAATGCGAAACCGTGCTCACGGAAAAAGACAAATACTGGGTCAAAGTATCCGGAGGCGTGTTCGGTCCTGACACCACTGCTAATCTGCATTTTCTAGCGGACGGCAAGCGCTTTCTGTGGTCGAGCGAGCGCTCTGGCTTCCGTCATCTTTATTTGTACGACCTTGCGGGCAAACAGGTGGCGCAGCTCACCCATGGCGATTGGGAAGTGGATGGCGTAGTCAAGGTAGACGAGCAAGCGCAGGCCGTTTACTTCGTGTCCACGCAGAAAAGTCCCATTGAGCGGCAGTTCTATCGGGTACCGCTTTCGGGGGGCGAGCCCGTGCAGCTGACCCACGAGCACGGTACGCACGGCGTAACGATGGCTCCTGACGGCAAGCACTTTATGGACAGGTATTCGACCGCAATGACTCCTCCTCAGCAGCGGCTCTATAACGCGGATGGCAGCCTCGTAGCGACGCTGGAAGAAAATAAAGTGGCCGAGCTGGAAAGCTACCATCTTCAGCCCGAGGAATTCTTCACGGTGCCCGGAGCCGACGGCACGCCCCTCGACGCGGCGATGATCAAGCCGACCGGATTCGACACCGGCCGGAAATATCCCGTGATTGTGATGGTCTACGGCGGACCGGATGTACAGGACGTCCGGGATGCTTGGGGAGGCTCGACGTTTCTGTGGAACGAAATGATGGCGGAGAAGGGCTTCGTCATTTTTATGGTGGATAACCGTGGCTCGACGGGGCGGGGACATAATTTCGAGACGCCCATCTACCATCATTTTGGCAGAGTGGAACTGGCCGATCAGTTGGCCGGAGTGAAATGGCTTTCGAGCCAGCCTTATGTGGATAGCACGCGGGTGGGAATCTGGGGATGGAGCTTTGGTGGGTACATGACCTGCATGGCCATGTTGCGCGCCAGCGACGTCTTCAAGGCGGGCTTTGCCGGCGCGCCGGTGACCGATTGGCGGCGGTACGACACGATCTATACCGAGCGCTACATGGGGACGCCGCAGGAGAATCCCGAGGGCTATCGCGATTCTTCGCCAGTGAATTTTGCGGCAGGGCTGAAAGGCAAGCTGCTCGTCGCGCACGCCACGGGCGACGACAACGTCCATTTCGCGAATTCGGTGGCGCTCGAGGAGAAGCTGGTGCAAGCCCAGAAATATGCCGAATTCCTGATCTACGCCGACCGTGGCCACGGCATCAGCGACAGCGCCGCGCGCATTCACGTCTTCAATCGCGTTACGCAATTTTTCGTGGAAAACCTGGGGAGATAGCCCAGCGGAAAGGCGGCGCGTGCTCCGAAACCGCATCGAAACCTCGCAGGTGGTGAGCGGCACGAAGGGCTGTTGCCGCATCACGCCAAAGCGTCAGCCAGGTTTCTCCGCCGTCGAACTGGTTGTTGCGATCGCGATCCTGCTGGTGATCGCCGCGATCGCCATTCCCAATTTATTGCATTCGAATCTGTCAGAGAACGAATCCTCGGCGGTAGCTTCGCTGCGAAGCCTGAACAGTGCTTGCGAAAATTACGCCAGACTCTACGGCGGTTATCCGAAGAGCCTTTCTAATCTGGGGCCCGGCGCTCCGGCGAGTTCCGCCTCGGCAGGTCTGATCGATTCGGTGCTCGCGAGCGGTACTAAGGACGGTTACGTCTTCGCTTACACGCCAGGGGCCTCCGGCGTCAGTGGAAACGTGCTGAGCTATAGCATCACGGCAAATCCGGTGACCCCGGGGACCTCCGGCCGACGCAGATTCTTCACCGATCAGTCGGGGACCATTCGCGCCAATACGGCCGGCGCGGCGGACGCCAGCAGCTCGCCAATCGGTTAACCGCAGGAGTCCATCAGCAATATCCGAGGATGAAGGGAGATCGACGCTTTTCAGGCTCGACCACAATTTTGGGCGGGCTGAGTCCGGCAGTCTCGCCGGAGATTCACACACAAAAGAGTAAGAGATGTCCTTCTATAGACTATAGGCCGGCGGCGCGGGATCGAGCGTTGCTCTCGGTGACCGAAACGTCTTGGTTTTGGAAGATCTCACTTGCGGAATAGGGCGCTTCTTTACCGCAGCTGTGACAACGGATAAGTGTGACACCGGGACCAAAATCCGGCATATGGACGATATCGCGGGCTGCGGAGGCAGGAACAAACGTCCGGGTCCCGCAGAAAAGACAAACGACAACGCGACCGCTTTCGTTTCTAAGCTTCTGGGCCATACGACCCTCCCGACGAGAATTGGAGCCCAAAGGGGACGCGATAATACAATCGCTCCTGAGGCGTGTCCAGTGGCAAAGTCAAGTATAGCAGGCGTAGGGAGAGCCGGCTAATAATTAGTATATCTATATGATTATACAAGCGTTATGTGTAACAAGGACTCGTCGTCACGATGGTGTAGAGGTACAACTACCTGAGTAAAACTAGAGGAAAAGCCAAACTGAGAGATAGCCGATGAGGGAGCCCATCAAGGCACCGACGACAATATCGGTAAGGAAATGCATGCCAACGATAATGCGAGAAACGGCAATCAATGCCGCCACTGCCAGCAGGCAGGGTTGGCACTGAGGATAGAAAGTGCCCACGGCGACCGCAATCGCGAACGAAGTCATGGCATGGCCAGAAGGAAATGAAAAGCGGTCGGGCGGTGAAATGACCGCCCAGCAATGCGGCTCGATCTCGCATGGCCGCCTTCGGCGGCTGAGCGGCTTGACCCGCTGAAAGATCAGAATCGCTACGAGAGCCGAGAGGGCGCCGGCAAAGAAAGCACGGTAGCGGTTTTGTCCCCCGCATACGAGTATGAAAATGCCGAGCGAATACCACAGCCAGCCATTGCCCAGGCGGCTCATGATCAGCATGAGAATGCGTATCGGCCGCGGCGCGCGCCAGCGGTGCAGGCGGCGCATCAAGCGAAGATCGCGCTGTTCGATATAGCCCAGGAGGGCCCTGGCTACGGCCATGCGCACACCTCCGCCGGGCGAGTCGCGAGGTATTCCATGGAATCCGCCTGCGGCCGATGGGACGTATTGACACGTGCGCTCCAGCGGCGGGCGAATAGCGCTTCGTCGAGAGACATAGCCAACACGACGGCGGGCACGAGGACTGCGATGGGGCTGAACACCAGAGTCCAGGGTCGTTCCTGAAACATTTTTGCGGTGAGCCAAAGAACGTCACGGGTGAGCCTGAAATAACCGCCATTCGTGCCGGAGGCGATGGCCGTCTTGGCTTTAAGGCCGGCGAGAAATTCGTCTTTGCTCCGCGCGCCGGGGACCTCGGTATAAGCAGCGCCCACCGAAGGCAGGGCGTGAGAGTCGCTTCCGCCCAAAACGGTTTTTCCGAGGCGGCGGGCCCATTGCGCCGCTTGCCGGTTGTGGAAGGACGGCATTTGTCCGCTCTGAGTTTCGAACGCCGGAACATACGCCTCAAACCAGGCGAAATCATCGAGCGCGCGGCGCCCCGTCAAGCCCGAGAAGACGTGATTCACGCTGAAGAGCAGACGCCGCTCGGTCAGATAAGCGAGCAGGCAGACGAAGTCGTCGCGACGCCGTTGAATTTCAATATGCTGACGTTCGGTGATGTCATAAACACCGATGTGCACAGCTGTGCCGCTTGGCATGCGGCAGGTGACCTCTTCACTGAGGAAGAAATCGGCGTGACCACGGAGAGCCTCGGCGGCGCCGATGGAATCATGGTCGGTGAGCGTAACCAGATCCATGCCTTTCTTCTTAAGAATGGCGTAGACGTCTCGCGGGTCGTTGTAGGACTCGCGGCAAACGAGTTTCAGCACAGGGACGGTACACATTCCCGAGTGAATGGAGTGGACGTGCAGGTCGCATTTCATCGCATAGCACAATGAAATACCATTGTTACAGAAACAAGAATGCCCTAATAAAGTGCAATTAAATAAACCGATTGGATAATAGTCATTTGCATAAAATCGCGTGTCTTAGAAGCCGGAACTGATAGAGGGCGTGGGAGAATCGGCAGCCAATGAAGCGCATCGCCCTGGTTTACTTCGATGCGGGCGGGGGCCATCGAAATGCAACCATGGCCCTCGAAGCAGCCATCCGGCAGTCGAATTTGCCGTGGGAAGTGCAGCTCGTAAATCTTCAGGAACTCCTGGATTCCATCGATTTCATTCGCCAATATACCGGTCTGCGCATGCAAGACGTCTACAACCGCATGCTGCAAAACGGATGGACGCTGGGCAGCACGCAACTGATGCGGGTGCTGCAGGGCGTGATCCGCATCTATCACCGGAAAACGGTGCGACTACTAAAAGAATACTGGCGCGGATTGAAGCCAGATGTGGTGGTTTCTCTCATTCCCCATTTTAATCGCGCGCTCTGTGAAAGCGTGCGCGGGTCCTGCCCGGGGACGCCATTCGTCACCATCCTGACGGATATCGCGGATTATCCCCCGCATTTCTGGATCGAGAGGCAGGAGCAATTCCTGATTTGCGGTTCGGAACGTGCCGCGCAACAGGCGCAGGAATTAGGTCATCCGAAGGAACACATATTTCGAACTTCGGGGATGATCCTCAATCCGCGGTTCTACAATTACAGCCCCATCGATCGAGCCGCCGAGAGGACGAAGGCTGGCCTAGACGCGACGCGCATGACCGGCCTGGTGCTCTTCGGAGGCCAGGGAGCGCGCAAGAAGATGTTGGATATCGATCGCCGCCTAAGCGAATCCGGGCTGGAGATTCAGCTGATTCTGATCTGCGGCAAGAATGAACGCCTGCTCGAGGAATTGCGCGCACAAGCGCGGGCAATACCGCGCCTGGTCGAAGGGTTTACCACGAACATGCCTTATTACATGCAGCTCGCCGATTTTTTTATCGGCAAACCGGGGCCTGGAAGCATCGCGGAAGCGCTGGCGATAGGCCTGCCCGTGATTGTGGAGAAGAATGCCTGGACTTTGCCTCAGGAACGCTACAATGCAGTGTGGGTACGCGAAAACGAACTGGGTCTGGTGGTGAGAAATTTCGATACTGTGGTTGATGCTGTTGCACAGTTGCTCGAACCGGAGACCTTTGCACGCTTTCGCTGCAACGCCAAGAAAATGAATAACCGCGCTTTATTCGAAATTCCGGATATCCTATCTCGTATTCTGAGTGAATCTAACAATTAGAGGCGCTGCGACTTCCGTAAAGAGCCAGCCGAGATTGCTCACCGCATGTCTGATCCCATTCGCGATGCTCTGTTAATTTTCAATCCAACCGCTGGGCGCGCACGCACCCTGCATCGGGGACCACTGGAGCGGGCACGCAAAGTGCTGGCGCGCCAGGGAATCGAATCGGAATTGGCGCCGACTGACGGGCCCGGTTCGGGCCCGGAGATAGCGCGCCGGGCAGTGCGCGAGCGCCGGCAGATGGTGATCGTCTGTGGAGGCGACGGCACGCTGAATGAAGTGGTGAATGGGCTCGCGGGAAGCGCGATTCCGCTGGCTTTGCTTCCGGCGGGAACCGCGAATGTGTTCGCCAAAGAATTAGGCCTTCCCTGGAATATCGAGCGGGCAGCCTCGCTGATCGCGGGAAGCCGCCTGCGTCGGATTGCGCTGGGGCATGTGAGCGCGAGCGAATTGGAAGAAGGCGGCCGCTATTTTCTCTCTCTTGCAGGCGCGGGTCCCGACGGCGCGATGGTTCGAACCGTGAATCCGAGTCTAAAAGAGCGAACCGGCACCATCGCGTTTTGGCTGGAAGGAATCCGCCAATTAGCTGTTTACCGATTCCCGCGATTTCGCGTAAACCTCGAGAGCGGCGCCTCAGAGGCTACTCTTATGGTCGTGGGGCGAACAAAGCACTACGGCGGCCCCCTCCAGATCACCACGCTGGCCGATCTTTACGGTAACGACTTTGAGGTGATGGTCTGCACTACCAGGAGCCGCTGGAAGTATCTTTCATATATACCCCTGGTTCTCGCCGGAAGGCTGCGGCGGGCTGCCAATATCCGTTTTATGAGGGCAGCAGAGATGTATTGCGAGCCGATCGACGCCGAGCCGATCTGGGTGCAGGTGGATGGCGAGCCAGCGGGGCGTCTGCCAGCCAAGTTTCGTATCGTACCGGATTCCCTTACGTTGGTTATACCCGATACCTCGTATACATGAACTCACGTATACATCTTTCTATGTATATTCGGGTTTAATCTCACCAAACCCATCTTGTCTACACGGGCGGTCTTCGCTGCTGTTCGCTCAGAGTCGAGAAGCGAGCCAGATCGCGCGGAGCAAGGATGGGGACTCAGTCAGGAAACGGGGAAAGAGCAACTCCGCGACTTTGCTGATGAGGCTAATGAGCGGCGGGGCTTCCGGAGCCGTTTACCTGCGCAGTCAGGGAGGTTAGCCATGCGTCGCATGATCGTATGCTCGTTTTTCGCGCTGTTGTTCTTCGCGTTTCGAGTTAATGTCCGGGCCCAAGAAGTCCTCGTACCTGCAGGAACGCTGCTGCATTGCACGATCAACGAACCAAACTTTTCCTCGGCTACCGCCGACATCGGCGATCCTGTGCTCTGCCATTTGAGCGGCGTGCAGGAGTTTGGCCGCGTTGCGTTTCCGCGCGGCAGCTATCTGCAAGGGCATCTGGAGGCCGATCGTGAGCCGGGTCACTTCTTTGGCAAGGGATACTTGAGAGTGGAATTCGATCGAATTGGATTGCCGAACACAGATGTGCCGGTGCCCAGCAAGGTGGTCGCTTTGCGCGGATACCGGGTCGATCGTGAGGGCGATGTCGTCGGAAAAGGCCATGCCAAGCGCGATGCGGCGGAATGGCTATTCCCACCCCTGTGGCCCTGGAAGGTGCTGATGCTGCCGGCACGAGGGCCACGCCCTGCGCTGAAGGGCGAATCGCAATTGACCCTTCGCTTGATGGACGACATCGTGATTCCGAAGTCGTCCATGCTGGAGCCCGGATGGCACTTTTTCGGGCAGCCCTCGGCACAATCCTCCGGCGATATGAGGCCGTCTCCTTCGATGGCCCAACCCGCCGTAGAACCTGCGGTACCTCGCTCAGCGCCGCCAACACCGGCACAGCCGGTTCGCATTCAGGCGCCTGCTGATAGCGTAGCGCAGATCGCGGACGGCTCGACCCGCGTGACGCTGATAGCGGTGAGATCCAGCCAGACCTACGCCGTGGCGCATTACCGAATCGATGGCGGAGCACTCAACTACGCGCTCGCCGATGGGACGACGGGAGTCGTGGGCGTGAGAGACGTGGATTGGGTCAGGACTTCACAACTCAATAGCGAGCGCCCGAATAAACCGGTCGCGATCGCGCAGGCTCGCTAAAGTTGCATTCCCGATTGTGATCCCGGACTTGCTTTTGGGAGTGTCCGGGTTCCGCACGTCGAATTTATAGACGCTACTGGACTGCTCAAAGGCCTATTCCCGCTTAGTGTGACGTGTGATCCTGCGCTTCAAAGCGCTCCGCACGATGTGGCGAGAATCCCTGGTGCGGTTTTCTGTTGAGCAACATCCTCAAAAAGCTTCCCCTGACGATTCCCTCAGCGATCTGTTAATTTGGCTCGTCCGCCAATAAGTGTGGCCTGAAGCCTTTTGGAAAGACGTAGAGATAAGATATATTCGCTTAAGGTTCAATAGCTAAGTAAGCTGCTGACTTCGCGAAATAAACCAGATGTGTCTTGCGCGAGTAGCGGACACCGGGACATACACACTTGGCACGATTCGTTTGGATGGAGCGGAGATGAAAGGTGTGGTACTTGCAGGCGGTACGGGCAGCCGGCTGAATCCTCTCACGCGCGTTACCAACAAACACCTGCTTCCCATCTATGACAAGCCCATGGTGTACTACCCGATCCAGACTCTGGTGAACGCGGGTGTGCATGAGATCCTCCTGGTCACGGGGGGCAAGAATGCGGGCGATTTTTTGCGGCTTTTGGGGAACGGGCGCGACTTTGGATTGAAACATCTCAACTACACTTATCAGGAGGGCGAAGGCGGCATTGCCGACGCGTTAGCACTCGCCGAGCATTTTGCGGACGGCGATGCCATATGCGTGATCCTCGGCGACAACATTATCGAGAATAACATCTGCCAAGCCGTAGCGAAGTTCCGGAAGCAGAAGGAAGGCGCCAAGATTCTCTTGAAAGAGGTTACCGACGCGCAGCGGTTCGGCGTCGCGGAAGTTCGAGGGAATCATGTGGTTGGCATCGAGGAAAAGCCCAAGCGGCCGAAATCCAACAACGCGGTTATCGGAATCTACCTCTACGATCAGACCGTCTTCCAGAAGATTCGCCGCTTGAAACCCTCCGGTCGGGGAGAGTTGGAGATCACCGACGTAAACAACTTCTATATAGAAGAAGGAAAGCTCACCTACGAAATTCTCGAAGGCTGGTGGACTGATGCCGGCACCTTCGAGTCGCTGCTGCGAGCGAATACGCTGGTGGCGGAAACCGGCGCAAACAAGCTCTCCGGGGCGAGCGAAGAGCAACTCGCAACGCATCGGGAAGTGATGCGATGAAAATTTTGGTCACCGGAGGGGCCGGATTCATCGGCTCCAATTTCATCCGACACCTTCTGGCAGCGCGCAAAGGTTACGAGCTGATCAATTACGACAAGCTGACGTACGCGGGGAATTTAGCCAATCTCACAGAAGTCGCGGACGATCCGAACTACACATTTGTCAAAGGCGACATTTGCGATGCGCCAACTGTCGAAAGGGCGATGCGGGGATGCGATGCAGTTGTGCACTTCGCCGCGGAATCGCACGTGGACCGCAGCATCTATGAGCCGGCGCCCGTGATCGACACGAACATAAAGGGAACGTTCACTTTGCTGGAAATGGCCCGTGCGCTGCGCATTGGCCGTTTTCTGCAAGTCTCCACAGATGAAGTCTACGGCGATCTGCCGCCGGGCGCCTTTGCCGATGAAACCTCACCCTTACAACCGAGCAGCCCATATTCCGCCTCTAAAGCCGGCGCGGATCTGCTGGTGCTATCTTACGTGCGGACGTACGGGTTGCCGGCAGTGATCACGCGCTCTTCAAACAACTACGGCCCGTACCAGTTTCCGGAGAAATTCCTTCCGCTCATGATTACCAACGGGCTCGAGCACAAAGCTCTGCCGCTCTACGGCGACGGAAAGCAGCAACGCGATTGGCTGCACGTGGACGATAACTGCCGGGCGATTTTGTGTGTACTCGAGAAGGGGCGCGCCGGGGAGGTGTACAACATCGGAGGCTCTGATATTGAGGAGAACGTGACGATCGCTCGGCGTCTACTGCATTTAATGGATAGACCGGAATCGCTAATCCATTACGTGAAAGACCGCCCCGGGCATGATCGGCGCTATGCTCTCCGCTGCCAAAGGATGCAGAACGAATTAGGCTGGCAGCCAACGACTTCACTGGAGACGGGTTTGCGGCAGACCATCGCCTGGTATCGAGATCACGACGCTTGGGTGGCGGGTGTGCGCGGGGGCGAGTACCGCTCCTATTATGCAAAATATTACGAGAACCGGGAGTCATCGTTGCGCGACATCATGCCTACCGCTTCCAATTAAACCTTAAGACGTTCTCGCTAGAACTCGCTAGAACCACGCAAGCGGCTGTGACCACTTAGGGGTCACGTAAAATCAGGCCTTCAGTCTGAAGCGACAGGGACGCTAGTAACCAGATTGGCGGTTCCAGAAGAATGTTTGGCAGGAAGTCCCGCCTGACGGATCTTATATAGCAGTGCACGATAACTGATGCGGAGATCCTTGGCGGCTCGTTTACGATTCCAGCGATTTGCTTCCAACGCATTGAGAATAATTCTGCCTTCGAGCTCACGAACTGCGTTCCGGGTCACCTTCTTCAAATGAATAGGACCATAGGTGGTGGCGAATTCAGGCGCGACCAGCGGGCGTTGCCAATTCGCCAATTCCGCGGCGATAGTGTCTTCCGAACCCAAAATCACATACCGCTCCATCAGGTTCTCAAGCTCGCGAATATTGCCCGGCCAGGTGTGCCTCTCGAAAAGTCTCAGCAAATCGGGCGAGATGGGGGCCACTGAACTTTTGTGACGCTGGCGGTGCGTCTCATAGAAGTGCACAACAAGCTGCGGAACGTCTTCGATCCGCGAACGAAGGGCGGGAAGCTCCACCCGCGCGACATTGATGCGGTAGTAGAGATCGGCACGGAACTTCCTTGCGGCAATCTCATGCTCCAGCGGCCGACTGGTGGCGCAGATCACGCGAATCTGCACGGTAATGTCTTGTCCGCCGCCGATCCGCGAAAATTGGGCATCCTGCAGGAGTTGCAGCAGCTTGGCCTGAAGCGGCAGATCCATTTCATCGATTCCGTCCATGAAAAGGGTGCCCATATGGGCCATCTCCACGCGCCCGGGCTTGCTGACGTAGGCGCCGGTAAAGGCCCCTTTTTCAAAACCGAAGAGTTCACTTTCGAGCAGCGTGCCGGGAATGGCCGCGCAGTTGACATTGACGAACGGGCCGGCCGCCACGCTGGATCGGGAGTGGATATAGCGTGCCAAAACGCCCTTGCCGGTGCCACTTTCCCCCTGAATCAACAGCGGCACACTGGTGGAGGCAAACTTTTGTACCTTGCGACGGAATTCCTGCATGATGGCCGAGCGGCCAAAGATCACTTCCTCCGGCGGGAGGCCTTCCATACGGAGCGTGAGCGGAATTCTATGTGCAGCCGCCAAGACCACCTGATCAACTCCCCGGGAGCAAAGCTTGCCCACTTCCTATGAAGCACATCGAACTCCAAACTTCGGTCCCCAGGTGAAACCGGCGGGAGCGGAGAGCGATCTCCCAGGCGAATGTTAAGTTTCGCGCCATCAAGGAGCTGCAGATTTCAGGGGATAGGCTCCAGGGAGTTCTTGGCCGGGAACTCACTCAAGGGAAAAGTTTTGCGTAAATTAGGAAGCCCGATTCTTAGAGAACGCCTAGCGCCTACCGAGACGCCCCTGTCGATTCCTGCGCCAAATTAGCCGCCCCATCTATATCGAGTTGTTTCAGTTTATAGAGCAGGGCTTTATAGCTGATCTGAAGTTCCCGCGCACTGCGTTTCCGGTTCCAATGCGTGCGTTCGAGAGAATCAAGAATCAACTCGCGTTCCACGTTACGAGCGGCTTCACGCGCGGCGGCCTTCAGAGATCGAGCCTTGTTCGGATGCTTGTTTAGACCGGCGGAGGGATGTTCCGTTCCGTTCGGAATGTTGCTCACGACCAGGTCAGTGAGTGCGAGCCCTTCGTCTCCCAAGATTACGATCTTTCGCGCAAAGTTTTCCAGTTCGCGTATATTCCCCGGCCACGAATGAGACCTCAAGGACTCCATCGCTGTGGAACTCAACTGCGGCTCAGGTCGTTCAAAGGAGGAGACATATTTCTTCACGAAATAATCAAGTAACAGCGGAATGTCCTCTTGCCGCTGACGCAAAGAAGGCACCCTCAAACATACTCCGTTAATTCGATAGTAGAGTTCCTCACGAAAGCGCCCAGCGCCCATTTCCTCTTCGAGATTGCACGTCGTGGACGCAATGACACGCTGACGCAAACAATTTGTTTGAGGCGCGGGACTATTATCAGAAAGGAATTGCAGAAGGACATTCTGATTCGCAGCATCCAATCGGCCAATGTCGTCAAAGTAAGTCGTGCCGGTTGTGCCTGGCTCTCGACCGTTGCTCACGGTGTAACTTAAATGGGTCCTCAAAGAGTCCGAAGCCAACCCGGCGCAATTGCACTTAACGAAAGCCCCATTTGAATTTCTAGAGCGGCGATGCACCTCGAGCGCTACAACCTCTTTGCCAGTTCCACTTTCTCCGATCAGCAGTATTGGAACATCGGTGGGAGCGATATCGGCGATAAGCCGCTCCAATGAACGCATTGCCACGCTTACGCCGGTTACGAAGGGAAATGCCTCGGAAGGAATGGTAACCATTCCGAGGGTTGTTGCCTTCTCTTCGACCTTCAGGGACATACCACCTCTCAGGGGCTTGAGAGATTAGTGAAAGCACGGCGGAGACCACCAGTCGATGAAGATTAAGTCCCTTATTTGTCTATCGTTATAGTGCAGACGGACGGGTTGTTGGGTGACTTGAAAGCGTTCTCCTGTTACCACATAGTGGCAATTGCTTTCTCATTGTGTTTTTCGACGGATATCTTCGCGCAGGCGGGCCGGTCAAGGGCTGGGCGTCAATGGCCCGCAGCATTCAAATAGCAGGGCATTAGTGCAAAACTCCAATCGTTAGGTGGTTTTGACGCGCGGGAGTTGCGGGTGATCCTCTTGCTGTTAAGCGGCATGACGCAAGATGATTTGGACGATCCTTTGAGAAGCGAGGCCATCCCAAAATTCCGGGATACGCCCGCTCGGACCCTTCCCGGCGAGAATATCACGGGCTGCTGCAAGAATTCGTTGCGGGTCTTGCGCAACGATCTGATTAGTGCCTCGAGTTACGGTGATGGGCCGTTCGGTGTTCTCGCGGAGCGTGAGACAGGGCACACCGAGGGCCGTGGTTTCCTCCTGAATCCCTCCCGAATCCGTCAATACCATCCGCGCATGGCTTAAAAGGCAGAGGAAATCCAAATATCCGGCCGGGGGTATGAATCGAAGCTGGGGATGCTCCTGTCTCCGGATTTCCTTGAGTCTTTCGTGTGTTCGTGGGTGAACCGGGAAAATTATGGGAAGCTCATCGGCAATCTGTTCCACAGCCGCCAAGAGCTTACTTAGGGTCGGCGCGGAATCCACGTTGGACGGCCGGTGAAGTGTGAGGACCGCGAAGGGAACGGGACCGGCGCCGTTCCTAAGATTTAATTCCTCCAAGATACCCGATTGTCGAGCAATTGGAAGGAAATGCCGCAGAGCATCGATCATTACATTTCCCACAAAATGAATCGCTTCTCGCGGGCGGCCTTCTCGCAAGAGGTTTTCAATGGCGTCTTCCTCCGTCACAAAGAGGTAGTTGGCCAGCGCATCGGTCAAGATGCGATTTATCTCTTCGGGCATGGCACGATCAAAGCTGCGGAGGCCGGCCTCTACGTGAGCCACTTTGATCCCGATTTTCGCGGCGGCGAGGGAGGCCGCAATGGTGGAATTGACGTCTCCGACGACGAGGAGAAGGTCGGGTTTTCTTTCGAGCAAAACAGTTTCGATTCGTTTCAGGATTTCCGCGGTCTGCCAAGCGTGCGAGCCCGAGCCGACTTCGAGGTTGATATCGGGCTTGGGAATACCCATCTGACGGAAGAAAACATCGGAGAGCTTTTCGTCATAATGCTGGCCCGTGTGGACCAAAATCGGCTCAATTTCGGGGTGCTTGTGCATTTCCCGCAGAAGGGGGCTGATCTTCACGAGATTGGGACGGGCCCCCACTATATTGATGATTCTCATGATGTAAGCGCGTTTTCCTGCATCCGCCGGCCCCAGGAGTAGTATTCAAATCCGATTCCTCCCATTTCTGCAGGTTTCAGGAGGTTGCATCCATCCAGGAGCAAAGGCCGGGCCATGGAGCCGCGAATGCGCTCCCAATCCAGTTGCCGAAACTCGTTCCAAGGCGTGGCAATTACGAGCGCTTCGGATCGTTCGGCGATCTCATAGGGGCTGAGACCCAGTGCTATTTCCGGATAATTTTCGCGCGCACTCGCCGAGGCCTTCGGATCGTAGGCCCGAACTTTTGCGCCCTCCAGAATGAGCCTCTGGATCAGAGAAATTGCAGGCGAGGAGCGAGTATCGTCGGTATCGGCCTTAAACGACAGTCCAAGCACGCCGATTTGCTTATCCTTAATGATCCAAAGAGCCTGACGAATCTTATCGAGGAAGACGTCGACCCTGCGAATATTGATTTGTTCCACCTCACTCAGGAGGCCGGTGGAAACACCGAGCTGCTCGGCCAATTTGATCAGGGCGCGGAGATCTCTGGGCAGACGGAGTCCGCCAAAACCTAGTCCGGCCTCCAGAAATGCCGAACCTATGCGCGGATCGTAGCCCATAGCACGGCTTACATCCCCGACGTCGCCGCCCAAGCGATCGCAGAGATCGGCGACAAAGTTTGCGTAGGAGATTTTCATCGCGAGGTAAGCGTTCGAACTGTGCTTGATCAGCTCGGCGCTTTGCACGGTAGTCACGAGAACGGCTGGCTTGGCGGTTGAACATGCGGTCTCATGAAGCGGGCAACGGAATGTGCGCTCGATAATGGGCCGATAGAGTTCACGCAGTAGCTGTTCCGATTGCGGATCGTCAACGCCCAAAAGGACTCGATCGGCATGGAAAAAATCATGCATTGCGCTTCCTTCGCGCAAAAACTGAGGATTGACGGCTACGCTAAAGCCCAGTTCTTTTTTTCGAGCATACACTGAGAGCATTTCTCGCAACAGCTTGCCGGTCTGCACCGGCATCGTGCTCCTCTGCACGATGAGCGTGCTGGATCTGGCTTTGTCGGTGATCAGCCGAGCAGCCCCCTCGAGCGAAGACAGGTCAGGTTCGCCATCTTCGGAGCGCCGAACACCCATACAAAGGAAAATGATATCAGCATCATGGATCGCGTCAGACGCATTGAAGCTGAAAGCCAGTTTGTCTTCCTGGCTGGCTCTGCCGATCAAGCCCTCCAAGTAGGGTTCATAAAATGAGAGAGACCCTTTTTGAAGCTTCTCGATTTTGTCGAGGGCCTTGTCGACGCAGACGACATCATGTCCCAGATAAGCAAGGCCGCAGCCGGTTACTAGTCCAACACGGCCACAGCCCACGATTGCCACTTGCACGGTAATTTCTCCGGAATTTCACGTGAAGTATGGCGCATGAGCCCCATGATTCTCATTTCTTCGCGAAAGCGCAATAGTTGGTCGTAAAACGAGTGTCGCCACGGCTATAGACATCCAGCCGCTCAGCGGTGCGGTTTAGGAGCGGAATGAATATCGAACGTGCCGCGCGCTGCAAAAGTGCGCTTGGCACGCAAAATTCCAGATACGTTGCCAGAATGCGGAAAATACCGGCAATCGAATATCCTTCCGGGTATACCTCCACCTCGGAAAAATCCGCGAGCAGCGAGAGCATGCGCTGAGGAATAAACCTCCATCTATCGTTTTCAGAATGGGAAGGGAAAACTGCGGGCGCGCTCATAAACAACGCACCGCCAGCTCGGAGCACGCGGTAGATTTCACTGATTACCTTTTGCGGTTCGTCCGCATAACAAAGTACCTGACTGCAAATCACCAAGTCGAAAGTCTCGTCAGGGAAAGGCAGGTGCTCGCCGATCGCAACCGCGTCAACCAGGCCCGTAGGCAAGGGATCAATAGCGATGTACCTGCGCAATCGGTCCTCAACAAGGGGCCGATAGGGTTGGATCCTCCCGCCCACGTCGAGTA
>CAVXIM010000005.1:0-340046 GCA_963761945.1 uncultured Acidobacteriota bacterium
GTCTTTCGAGGAATCGGAAATATTTATGCCGATGAAAGTCTATGGCAGGCGCGCATTCACCCGGCGCGACTGGCGGCGGGGCTGAACTCCGCCGAACTCGGGCGGCTTCGACAGGCGATTCGGCGCGTGCTGCTGCGCGCGATCGAGGACCGCGGGTCTTCGATTTCCAATTTTGTGGATGCGGAGGGCCAGCCGGGAGAATACCAGCAGAGACATCGCGCTTATGGGCGGGAGGGGAAGCCGTGTTTTCGTTGTGGGACGAAAATCAGGCGGGCAATCGTCGCGGGACGAAGCAGTTATTTCTGTCCACGATGCCAGCGGGCGGCGAGAAAGCTGCGTCCCATTCGAAGACAATCGCCGAAGCGTAAGTGAGCGTTGCGCGAAAACTCGAAGAGGGATTCTTCGCTTCGCGCTCCCGAACTCTACCCCCCCCCCCCCCCAGCAAGATGGGACATTAAGGGTCACCTGTGAAGATCACAGGAAACAGATGAGAGCTGTTATTCAGCGAGTGCGGCGTGCGCGCGTAAGCGTGGATGGGCGCGTCGTGGGCGAGATTGGCGGCGGAGTCGTGGTTTTGCTGGGAATCGGCAAGGGCGATTTGAACGAGGCGGCACAATATCTGGCGGAAAAGACCGCGAAGATGAGAATTTTTGACGACGCTGATGGAAAGATGAATGTTTCCTTGCTGGAAAGCGGCGGGGCGGCTCTGGTGGTCTCGCAGTTCACGCTTTATGGCGACGTGAGCCGGGGCCGTCGGCCGGGATTCGAACGCGCGGCGCCACCCACCGAGGCCAATCGGATTTATGAAGAGTACGTCCTCCGCCTTAAATCTTTCGGCCTTCCGGTGCAAACGGGCGTCTTCCAGGCGCATATGGTGGTCGAACTGGAAAATGACGGTCCGGTCACCATTCTGGTCGATTCCGAGAAAGTGTTTTGACGTTTTTCTTCGCCCTGCCGGATCGTCTTCAGGAAACCTGAGGTCTCCGCGACGACATATTTATTTATCGGCGCTTGCGCGCCGGATACCGGGGAGCACTCGATCTACAAATTTATCATCCATGAACAAAAGGCTATTTTTTGAGTACGACCCTATCGCTATACGATATAATCGGGTTCATGAGACACTCCAGCAACACCGCTGAATACCAAGCCCTGGCGCAGTTCCGCTTTCTGATCCGGCGATATCTGAACAATAGTGAAAAGGCGGCCCGTTCCGTGGGGCTGGAGCCTCAGCAGTACATGGGCCTGCTGGCGCTGCGCGGATTACCTCCGGACCAGGAACCCACCATTCGCAGTCTGGCCGAACGGCTGCAAATCCAGCACCACAGCGCCGTTGAGCTGGTGGACCGCATGGAAAAACGGGGCCTCTTTCGTCGCGAACGTTCCAGCCGGGACCGCCGCCAGGTGAACGTTTACGTAACTCCACGAGGAGAAAAGCTGTTGAGCCGGCTGGTGCGGCACCGCATCGCTGAGCTGCGAGTGAGCGGACCCGAACTTACGCGCGCCTTGCAGGCAGTGCTCACCGCCGCTTCGCGCGATCCGGGCGCGGGACGGCGGCAAAGAGTGTATGAGGGAGAAGCCGGAAAACGGCAGAAGCAATCCCCCACCGCCTGAAGCTCACCTTCAGGTGAGGTCAGATCGCAGATTGAATCAGAATGAAAAGGAGAACGTTACTTGGCTGATGGTGACGCACTCGCTTCACGTGCGGGCGCAATGGCGCTGCAGCCCCCCACGCCGGGCTACCGGCTTGGCTTCGTATCTCTGGCGGCGGCAGTTATCGGATTCATTGCAGGCTTGATCGCGTTCATCTTGTACAACCTGATTGGTCTCTTCACCAACGTGGCGTTCTACCACGAATGGTCCTTCCATTTCCGAAGTCCCGAAGGCAATCACCTTGGGCCTTGGGTGATCGTGATTCCCGTAGTGGGCGGGCTTATCGTCGGTGTGATGGCCAAATACGGTTCGGACAAGATCAAAGGCCACGGGATTCCCGAGGCGATGGAGGCGGTGCTGAAATCCAACAGCCGCATCGAGGCGAAAGTTGCAATTCTGAAACCTCTTTCGGCGGCCATCGCGATTGGCACTGGCGGACCGTTTGGAGCCGAAGGGCCCATCATTCAGACGGGCGGGGCGTTTGGTTCGCTGGTGGGGCAATTGCTATCGACTACGGCGGTGGAGCGCAAAGTGTTGCTGGCCTGCGGCGCGGGAGCGGGCATGGCCGCGACGTTCAATACGCCCATTGCCGGCGTCATCCTGGCGATCGAGCTGCTCCTTTTCGAGTTTCGGGCACGATCATTCATCCCGCTGGTGATTTCGACCACGCTGGCGACCAGCATGCACCTGCTGCTGCTCGGGCGGGGTGCCATGTTCCACATGCTGCCCACCGATTTCGATATTCCCGCCGGCCTGCCATATTACTTGCTGCTGGGAGTGGTCTGCGGCTTTGCGGCGGTGGGTTTCACCAAACTGCTTTACCTCGTGGAAGATCAATTTGATCGTTTGCCGGTCGATGAATTCTGGCATCCGGCGATCGGCGCGCTGGGGCTGGGTATCATTGGTTACTTCGTTCCGCGAGTCCTTGGCGTCGGCTACGACACCATATCCGATATCCTCAATAACAATCTGGCCTGGAAGCTGCTGCTTCTGATTGCTGTTTTCAAGTCACTGGCGCTGGTGATTTCTCTGGGATCGGGCACATCGGGCGGATTACTGGCCCCTATGTTCATGGGCAGCGCGGCGCTTGGCGGAGTCTTTGCATTGGGAATCGACCGTATCGTACCGGGCGCGAATCTCGCACCGGGCGCGTTTGCGTTAGTGGCGATGGGGGCGGTGTTCGGAGCGGCGTCGCGAGCGACGTTTGCGTTCATCGTATTCGCGTTTGAACTGACGCGAGACTACAACGCCGTGCTGCCCTTGATGCTGGTGTGCGTGATCGCAGACGCCATTGCCATCCGTTTCTTGCCGAATTCCATCATGACGGAAAAGCTGGCGCGCCGCGGCCTGGAGACACATTCGGAGTACGAAACGAACGTCATGAAGCAGGTGAAGGTGGGCGAGATTATGGCGGAGGGCGTGGTCACGGTGGGGCCGCAGGAGACCGTGCGCAGCGTGGCCGACCGCATGGCTTCCGATCCACGCCTGGTGCGGCACCGCGCGCTGCCGATTGTTAATCCGGATGGGAAGCTCGTGGGCATTGTCACCCAAGGCGATATTCTTCGCGGGCTGGAGGAGAATCCGGCGGGAGATCTGCCGGTAATCGAGGTTGGTTCGCGGTCGCTGATCGTGGCTTATCCTGATGAAAGCGCCTTTGACGCGCTGACGAAAATGCTGGTGAATAACGTCGGGCGATTGCCGGTGGTAGACCGCAAGAATCCAGAGAAGATGGTCGGATACATCAACCGCGCCGCGGTGATGGCCTGCTGGGGCACCCACTTGCATGAAGAATCATGGCGCGAGGCGGGCTGGCTCCATAGGCTGCGAAGAGACGGGATGCGGCGCGGCGAGCTGCGCGTCATCGAAGGCAACGTCATCGGCGTTGGCGAAGGCCATCTGAAACTGCGTGTGGAGGACGCGGTGGAAGATCTGGCGGTGGACTTTCCGATCATCGGAATCAGGCCCGGGGACCATGTGCGGGTGAGCTTTCAGGAACTCGGTGGCCGGCGGGTGGCGCGGCGGATCGAGGAACTGGCTACGCGACAATAGGGACTCCTCGAATCGTCGTGGCAATTGCACAGTTTTTCTTCAGTGCCTAAAGCCACTCTGAGTTCGATGAGCTAATGTCGCCGCTAAAGCGGCGACCCCCTAAAAGCTGGGTTGCCACAAAACTCAGTCCAGGCATTAGAAGCCGCCGCCACCACCGCCGCCGAAGCCGCCGCCGACTCCGGCCAGGCCGCCAAAGCCGGAGGTTGCGGAATTGCCTGAGCTTCTGGGCGCGGAAGCCATGACCTGTCCGGTACGCGCGGCCATTTGATCCAGGCTGTACACGAAGCCCACCGGGTGAAAGACCGCGGTGCCGGTGGTTTGATACCAGGACGGCTGTTTCAGCATGCCGTCGAACGCGCCCACCCATTTTTTCTCCACGCCGAGCGCCATGGCAAAGGGGAGGTACTTCTCGAAATTTGCGGGAGACTGGGGCGAGCTGGCCAGGTGAGGGGCTTCGACGTGGCTGAGGAAATTCTCGAAGCCGAGGGTATCGTGAAGCGCGCGGACTCCATCCACGGTTCGCGTAGGCATGAACCATCCGAACCCGCCAATCGCCAGACCCGTAAGAATCGCGGCGACGGAAGAAGTCTGGGGCTGCATGCCCGTGTGCTGCGCAAGGTATTGGCCCAAGAGGTAAAGTACGGCTCCCGTGACGCCGGCGACGAGTAAATATACCTGGCGAACAATGTCCGGCCGATGGGCGAAATAGCCACGCTGCACGAGCGATTCAAAAATCGCCCTGCGAATTCCCGGCAGATTCTTGTAGAAGCGATTTTGCAGTTCGGAGAGCGCGACTTCTTCGAGCATGCCCAGCACGGGCGCGCCGAAGATTCCGTGGAGCAGCAGCAGTTCATGGGATTTCGCGCCGGACCATTCCGCGGGCTTTTTATTGAGGTGAAACACGTACTCCGTATTCGCATACAAGCCCATCAGGTGCGAGACTTCCTTCTCTTCGATCACGATGAATCCGCGCACGGCAAGATCGACTAGCGTTGCGGTAATGTCACGAATTCCCGCCTGATCGTCGACCAACGCGCCTGCTTCTCCGGGAGAGAGGCCGGCGGGCGGTTCATACTGCACGGCAATCGCGCCTACTCGCGGATCGCGGCCGCGCGAGTACCACAGGCCCAGCATTAGAAAAAATACGCCGATGGGGACGAGCAACGGCCAATTGCTGTCCAGAAATTGCGCCACTTTCTCGGAGCCGCCCGGCTCCTGCACGAATCCTTTGTCCCATCCGGCAACGATGGTTAGACCTTCATGAAAGGCCAGCGGGCGCTGCGTTTGGATATCTATGTTGGGCCCGAGGATATCCACGCGCGCGTCCTGCGAACGGGAACCCAAAAAGCCCGTGTAATTGGCGGCGCGCAGCCCCGTCACTCCTCCGGGCAAGATGATATGAGCGCTTGCGGATTCGATGGGGACATCCCAGCCAGTGCCGATCACGTTCCAATAGAGTTCGTCGTGATCCTCAAAGAAGCGCAAGCCGTCTCGTACGCGATAGTGAAGGGCAATATTTCGCGAAGTATCCTCCGCGGCGGGGACAAATATTTGTAGTTGGAGATTTCCACCTCGGCGCTGCCTTTCGATTCGAAGGGGAGCTCCGCCGGCCTCTGTGGCGCTGATTTCCGTAAGGAAGAGCGAATAGTTAAAGCCGCCGGGCCCGGCGTATTCCACGGGAATGGTGCGATAAATTCCGTTGCGGGCGCCGGTGAAGTCTACACGAATGGTTTCGGTGACATCGAGCGAAGAGTCCGGGAGCACAACGAGTTCGGCGTGGAAATCACGGATACGCACGGTGCCCGCGGAAGCAGGGCCAGCACACAGCGCCGCGAAAACGAAAGCCAGACCAAGGAGCGCGCCCCGGAAAAAGCGTCGCGAAACGCAGCGGGGCAGCCCGTTTTGCCGAGGCATTCCGAGGCACCGGATACGAGCAGAACGCATGGGGCGCGGTTCAGGCCGTCGGCATCGTGCTGAAGCTGACGTGCGGAACCTCGCGCTCGGCCGGAGCCGAGATTTCGAAGAATTCGCGAGGTTTGAAATTGCCCATTCCCGCAACCATGTTGGAAGGGAATTGTTCGACGCGCGTATTGAAGTCGCGGACGGCGGCGTTGTAATAGCGGCGCGCGTTTTGCAGCGTGTCTTCGATCTGGTTGAGGGTAGCCTGAAGCTGGCCGAAATTTTCCGCGGCGCGAAGCTGGGGGTAAGCTTCCGAAAGCGCGAAGAGCTGGCGCAAGGCGCCCGTCAGCATGCCTTCCGCTTGCCCTTTGGCAGCCGGGCCTTGCGCGGACATGGCCTGATTGCGCGCCATGGTGACGGCTTCGAAGGTGCCGCGTTCGTGCGCGGCATATCCCTTTACGGTTTCCACCAGGTTGGGGATGAGATCGTAACGGCGCTTGAGCTGAACATCGATGTCCGCCCAGGCGTTATCACATTGCACGCGGAGCCGGATCAGTCCGTTGTAGAGAAACACGATCAATATCGCGAGGACGGCGACGACAATCAGCGCAGGCATCATTTTGGCCAGCCTCTTTCCAAATTAGATTAACCGCCCCGAACGGGACCTGGTTCGTCTTTTCAATATGGGCGGGGGATGGGCTGGTGTAAAGAGAAGAGGCCGAAGATGCGCCTCAAGAGGCAAGAAGTAACTGATTGGGCGAAAAGGCCCGGCGGCAAAAGGGCTCTGGCGCGTCCTATGCAGTTGGTTTAACCTTGCGCCGGAGTCAGACCTCCCTCGTATGCTCTTCAAGGCCCTCAGCGCGGCTGTCTTCGGTATCGACGCCTACGTGGTCGAAGTGGAAGTCGATATCGGTTCGGGGCGGATGGGCGACTTCAATGTGGTGGGGCTTCCCGACGTCGCGGTTAAAGAAAGCCGTGAAAGAATCAAGGCCGCGGTAAAGAACTGCGGGTTTGATTTTCCCAACCCGCAGAGCGTGACCATCAATCTGGCGCCTGCAGACATTCGCAAGGAAGGCTCCGGCTTCGATCTGCCCATGGCGCTGGGGATTCTGGGGTGCCAGGGCACGTTTTTCGGCAAGCCGCTGAACGGCCAGCTCTTTCTCGGCGAACTCTCGCTCGACGGCAGCGTGCGGTCTGTGCGGGGGACGCTTTCGGCCGCGCTCTGCGCGCGCGAACAGGGCATCCGGAGCGTGGTCGTGCCGGAAGCGAATGCGCGGGAGGCGGCCGTCGTGGAAGGCATCGAAGTTTATGCGATTCGTTCCTTGCCTCAAGCCGTCGATCTGGTGAACGCGCCCGAATCCTTCAAGCCGGTGCAGCTCGATGCACGCGGATTGCTGGCCGAAGCGGCGCAATATCCGCTGGATCTGCGGGACGTCCGCGGACAGCAGGGCGCGAAGCGAGCGTTGGAAGTGGCCTGCGCCGGGAGCCACAACATAATCTTCTTAGGCCCGCCGGGGGCCGGCAAAACGATGCTGGCCAAGCGCATCCCCACGATCCTGCCGCCGATGTCGCTCGAGGAGGCCATCGAGACGACGCGAATCCACAGTGTGGCGGGGCTACTGGAGGATGCGCGAGGACTGGTAGGCACGCGGCCCTTCCGTTCGCCGCACCATACCATCAGCGACGCCGGATTGATTGGCGGCGGCGCCATGCCGCGGCCCGGCGAGGTTTCGCTGGGCCACAACGGAGTTCTATTTCTCGACGAACTGCCGGAGTTTCAGCGCAACGTCCTGGAGGTTTTGCGGCAGCCGCTCGAAGAAGGCGCGGTGACCATCTCGCGCGCCGCGCTTTCGGTGACTTTCCCGGCACGTTTCATGCTGGCGGCGGCCATGAACCCGTGTCCCTGCGGATTTTTCGGCGATCCCACGCACGAGTGCCATTGCACCCCGCCGCAGATTCAGCGCTACGTTTCCAAGATTTCAGGGCCGCTGCTGGACCGCATCGATATTCACATCGAGGTGCCCTCGGTAAAATACAAGGAATTGCGCGGAGAAGCTTCCGTGGAAGATTCGGGGGCGGTTCGGGAGCGCGTGGTGCGGGCGCGGAACCGGCAGCTGCAACGCTTCGCATCGGAGAAGCGCATTTACGCCAACGCGCAGATGCCGCCCAAACTCATCAGGAAGTATTGCGCTATTTCGGCCGAGGGCGAGAAGCTGCTGGAGACGGCGGTGGCGCGGCTGGGACTCTCGGCGCGGGCGCACGACCGCATTCTGAAGGTGGCGCGGACGATTGCCGATCTTGATTCCGCGGAGGAAATCGCGCCACGCCACCTGAGCGAGGCCATCCAATACCGCACCCTCGATCGCACTTATTGGGCTTGAAATTCGAGAATTCTTCCCATTTGGCACGATTTGGGAGGGGCGTTGTGCGGCTGCCGACACAGCCACTTTTGCAGCCGATTCCAAATGAGCTATGCTACTCGGTAGGCCGGGTTCCAAAATTAGAGCTATGCCGAATGCCTCCAACCGTATTGAAGTAACGATGGAGACGCTGCTCGACAGCGTGGCTTTGGCCGAAGGCATTACCGAGCGCGTGGCCAGGGCCGCGGGCTTCAACGACGACGACTGTCTGAAGATCGGGATGTCCGTGCGGGAAGGCGTGATCAACGCCGTCCGGTACGGAAACGAAGAGCAGCGGCACAAGAAGGTTCAGCTCATGTTTGAGGTAACCGACGATAAGTTCGTGGTGCACATCGTCGATCAGGGGCAGGGCTTCGACCTGCGTCAAGTGCCGGACCCGCTTGCGGAAGAGAACCTTTTGAAAACCTCGGGCCGCGGAATTTTTCTGATGCGCACCTTCATGGACGAATTTGAAGTCCATCGCTCGCCGGGGGGCGGCGCGGAATTGGTTATGGCGAAGAAACTGGTGCAGCGGACCTCCGCCCCACATCTGCAAGATAAGTAAGCCCGCCGGATAGAACTCAGCGCCTGCGCCTGAATCGGAATCTCTCACCTGTGGCACAAAGCACGAGCGTAAACCTACAAAGGTTCTGGACAGCGCAGGGCGTTTTATGCCAGCATTGCGCCGCATTTGATTGGGTCTTGTAATCCCGTAGTGGTGCAAGGGCCCGTACCGAGCTCCACCGACTGGCGTTACACCCGCAAATGGCGAAGATCACGACGAGGAGTGAAGAAGTTGAGCAGAGAACAAGGTGTGGTGAAGTGGTTCAACGCGGCAAAAGGATACGGTTTCATCCAACGCCAGTCGGGAGAGGACGTATTCGTCCATTTCTCGGCGATTCAGATGGATGGTTACAAATCGCTGACGGAGGGCCAGATGGTGGAGTTCGAGGTCAAACAGGGGCCGAAAGGCTACCAGGCCGAGAACGTTACCGTTCCCTAGAAGTCAAAGTCCATCGGTTCGTTGATTGATGGAGGCCCTGTTCGCCATGCGGACGGGGCCTTTTTGTGCTGGGCGGCAAATCAGCGCGGCTCCAGCGGTTCGATCTGTCGGCACGATTATGATACGATTTCGCTAAATCGACGAGAGGAGCACTGTTTTGCCGCAACATATCTCGCGAAAAGAACTAAAAAAGGATGAAATCCGCGAGACTCTGAGCCACGGTGCCGAGGCGATTTTTTCGCATCAGCATCAGATTTGGGTCTATGGCGGAATAGCCCTGTTGGTGGTTCTCGCGGTGCTGGGTTGGCGCTACTACACGCAAATCCAGACTGCCAAAGGATCGGCCGCTCTGGCGGACGCCATGAAGATCTACCAGGCGCGCATTCGAACCGCCACGGAACCCGCTCAGCCGGATGAAATTACCTATTTGGACGAGAAAAACAAATACGGGGACGCCGTGAAGAAATTCACGGAAGTTGCAAACCGCTATCCGAGAACGAGGCCGGGACAATTGGCCCGCTACTATGCTGCGTTAAGCCTCGAAAGAACGGGGCGTTACGACGAGGCTGAGAAGGATTTGAGCTCTTTGGAATCGAGCAGGGACGAGAGCCTCTCGGCTTTGGCGCGGTTCAAGCTGGCGCAGGTCTATGACGAAGCTGGAAAAGGCCCACAAGCCGTGCAGCTCTATCAGCAGCTTGCCAATAAGCCCACACTTTTTGTGCCCAAGCCGATCGTCTTGCTGGCTTTAGGCGATCACTACAGCGGTTCTGATCCAACCCAGGCCGCGAAGCTTTATAATCAGGTCAAAAGCGAGTTCCCGGATACCCAGGCTGCTCAGGAAGCCGACGAACGCTTGCAACTGCTTCAGGTAAAAGGCTAAGACTTTTTTGACGCGCGAAAGCTCCTGATGACTTCTTTAACGCCTTTAACGCCGCGAAGCTCCCCTCTCAGCAGCGGCTGCGTGAGCAAGAAACTGGCCGGAGTTTTCGTCTATCGCCTCCTGACATAGAATGACCGCATGGATTTGGCTGCGGTAGCCATGGATGCGAGCCGTTCTCGCGGACGTCGGTGGCCAGAAGTTGGGCATCGGTATCGGGGCGAATACGCGCGGGACCGCGATCGGGTGATCCACTCCCGTGCGTTCCGCCGCTTAGAGGCGAAAACACAAGTCTTTACCACCCGCTACTCCGATCATTTCCGGAATCGCCTCACGCATACCATCGAAGTGGCACAGATTGCCCGAACTGTGGCGCAGGCACTCGGTTTGAACACCGATCTTGCGGAAGCGCTGGCGCTCGTGCACGACATCGGACATCCGCCATTTGGGCATGCCGGCGAAATACGTTTGAACGAATTGATGCGCGATTACGGCGATCGCTTCGACCACAACTTGCATGCGCTGAGAATCGTGGAGCAATTCGAACAGCGTTATCTGGACTTTCCTGGATTGAATCTCACATTTGAGGTTCGCGAAGGCATCGTCAAGCATTCGCGGGATTATTCGCCGGCAGAGTTTCCCGAACTCGCGGAATACGAATTAGACCAAAGGCCTCCTGTAGAGTCCCAATTAATGAATGCGGTAGACGAGATCGCCTATAACTGCGCCGATCTGGACGACGGTTTTGAGGCGCGTCTCGTCCAAATCGACATGCTGAGAGAAGAATTGCCTTTTCTTGCGCGCATCTACGACGAAGTAGACCGGGGCCATCCCGGCGGACGTACGAAGGTCAAAATTGGCGAGACGATCAAGCATCTCTTAGACCATTTGGCGACGGATTTGATCGAGCAAACACGTGAGCAGGTCGCAAGAAGCGGGGCCAGGAGTACGGACGATATTCGGCGAGTGCCGCAGCGTCTGGCCGGATTCAGCCCGCCGGTGGCGGAGATCAATCAGGAACTCAAAAGATTTCTCTATCGGCGGTTGTACGATCATCCAGCCATTATCGAAGAGCGCGACCGTTCCGTGGACGCGCTGGAACAACTCTTTCGATATTACCTGACGCACACGGAGGCCCTGCCCGAATATTATTCTGCGCTGGCCGAGCGGGAGCCACGCCATCGGGTGGTCTGCGACTATATCGCCGGCATGACCGATCATTTCCTGCTGCGCCAGCATCGTGAGCTTGTGGGTATGCGCGCGTCGATCTGACCGTAGCGCTTTTTGACAATGCGCCCGGCTGTTTTCTTGACATCGTTCGAGTGCACCGTATAATGATTTTCGCTCTCAAAGGCTCTGTTTATGTTCCTCGATGTCAAAGAGCTGGCATTACATAAGCTGCGTCTGAACCAGAGTTACGCCCCTGGCGCGGTGGATTATCACACGCGCGATTTTCGCCAGGTCGATCCACTCGAAGTTCGGGCAACCGCCGAAATGGCGGAAGATCAGATCCGTATTTGCGGAGAACTGCATACCCGCGTGGAGATGGCGTGCGCCCGCTGCTTGGAGCCGGTGATCGAAGAGGTAACCCGCGACTTCGATCTCTATTACCGGCCCATGCAATCGATATCCCGGGAGGAAGAATTTCGCCTGAAGCTGGATGACACCGAGATCGCCTTTTTCGAGGGCGACGGGCTTTTCCTGACGGATGTGCTCGCCGAACAGGTCTTGCTGGCCATACCCATGAAGATCATTTGCCGCAGCGATTGCAAAGGGCTGTGCCCGCACTGCGGAGCCAATCTGAATAGCGACGAGTGCCGCTGCGAGAGTCACTCTGGTGATCCGCGAATGGCGCCGTTGGCTCGCCTGAAGCAGGACTGGTTCAAAAAGCAATAGCCATAGCCATTAAAACACCATAGAATCCGCGCGATACAGCGCGATCCGAGCGAAGGAGTTTGTATGCCCAATCCAAAACGACGACACTCGAAAAGACGCACGAGCAACCGGCGGGCGCACGATCATCTGGTCGCACCACCGTTCACCGAATGCCCGAATTGCCACGAAATGAAGCAGCCTCATCGAGCTTGCCCGCATTGCGGCTACTACAAGGGCCGGGAAGTGATGGATACTTCCGCCTGAGTGGCAGATGCCGCGTTGTCTTTCCAGGCTAATCTCCGGTACTGATAGGTCGCCAGAGGCGGCTCGCAGATGACAACCATTGCCGTGGACGCTATGGGTGGCGACCTCGCCCCTCGCCCCGAGGTGGAGGGATCGGTCCTGGCGGCGCGCGAATTGGGGGTCCGCATTCTGCTCGTCGGCATGCCGGCAGAGGTGAAGCGCGAGTTGGCCCGGCATAAGCAGCGAGGCCTTTCGATCGAAGTCGTGCCGGCGAGCGAGGTGATCGCAATGAGCGATTCTCCCGCGCAGGCGTTTCGCCGGAAAAAAGACAGCTCGGCGCACGTGGCGGCGCGCCTGGTGCGACAGGGCGAGGCCGATGCGCTGGTCAGCGCCGGAAATACCGGGGCGCTCATGACCGTTGCGCGTTTTGTCCTCGGCACGCTTCCCTCAGTGCAAAGGCCGGCGCTGGCGGCACCGTTTCCGACCAGCCGTGGCGGCGTGGCCGTCTTGATTGACGCCGGGGCAAACGTCGATTCAAAAGTGGGCCACCTGTTGCAGTTTGCCGTGATGGGAGAGATCTATTATCGCGTTATCTTCGGCACGCGCCGGCCAAAGGTGGCTCTGCTCTCCATAGGCGAGGAAGAATCCAAGGGCAATGAGCTCACCAAAGAGGCGTACAACAGGCTTAAAGACTTGCCTCTCAATTTCGCGGGAAATATTGAAGGACGCGATGTCTTTTCCGGCAGCGTGGACGTGATTGTCTGCGACGGCTTTATTGGCAATGTGGCCTTGAAGATCAGCGAGGGCGTAGCCGAGCATATCGCCGCTGTACTTAAGAAGGCCCTCAAGAGCACAATCGCTTCGCAGGTCGGTTATGTGCTTTCGCGTAGCGCCTACGCGGAGTTTCGGCGCCAGATCGACTATTCGGAATATGGGGGGGCGCCATTGCTGGGTGTGCGCGGCATTGCGATCATCGGACATGGCGGGTCGAATGCCAATGCCATAAAGAATGCGGTACGAGTGGCAGCCGAACTAACCGACGCGCGACTGAATGAACGGATCGAGCGGGAGCTTTCCTCTCTGCCAATTGCGGTTGGGACATAATCCGCCAGTCCTGAAGGAGCCTCGGAGTATAAATGAGCGGAGTTGTATTCATTTTTCCCGGTCAGGGATCACAGTATGCCGGTATGGGCCGGGAACTCGCGGAGGCCTTTCCGGTAGCCCGAGGAGTTTTCGATGAGGCTGACCGGGCGTTGGGATTCTCGCTTTCCGAACTTTGCTTCTCCGGGCCCGAAGAGGCGCTGAAGCTGACCGAGAATACCCAACCCGCAATTCTCGCTGCTTCGGTGGCCGCGTATCACGCGCTGGAAGAAAACGGCATACATCCTGATTATGTAGCGGGCCATAGCCTGGGAGAATATTCGGCGTTGGTGGCCGCGGGGGCATTGAAATTTGCGGACGCCATTCGTCTGGTGAGAAAACGGGGTCAATACATGCAGGAGGCAGTGCCTCGCGGTGAAGGCGCCATGGCTGCGGTCCTCGGCCTGCGGCCGGGGCAAGTGGCCGAAATTTGCCGCAAAGCTACCGACGGAAAAGTGATGCCTGCCAATCTGAATTCGCCGGAACAGACGGTGATATCGGGAGATGCCGCGGCTGTAAAGAGCGCCGTGGAACAAGCTTCGGCGGCCGGCGCGAAGCGTGCTGTGATGCTGCCGGTTTCAGCTCCATTCCACAGCGAACTGATGCGGCCGGCGCAAGAACGCCTGGAAAAGGATCTGCGCGCTACGGAATTTTCGCCTTTGAAGATTTCTCTGGTTACGAATGTGGACGCGGCCCTTATTACCAGCGGAGCCGAAGCGCGAGAGGCCCTGATTCGCCAGGTGACTTTGCCGGTCCGCTGGGAGGAATCGATCCGCGAATTGATCGAGCAGGGCGCCACTACGTTCGTGGAAGTTGGTCCCGGACGCGTGCTCAGCGGGCTGCTGCGGCAGATCGACCGCTCCGTGCATTCTGTAAACGTCGAAGACGTCAAGTCGCTTCAAACCGCGCTCGATCGACTGGCGCAGATACGGGGCGAAGCGGCGGAAGCCGAGGCCTCCTGAATGCGCCAACTTCCTGTATGTTCAGCTTAAAGGATCGTGTGGCGCTGGTGACCGGCGCATCGCAAGGCATCGGCAGGGCCGTCGCGTTGGCGCTCTCGTGCGCCGGGGCGCGCGTGGCGATTGCCGCGCGCAATGGGGAAAAGCTGCAAAAGCTGGCGGAAGAGATCGGCACGCAGGGAGGGGCATTCGCCGTCCAGATGGACGTCAGCGATGCCCAGGCCGTCAAGGCCGGTTTCCGTCAGGCCATCGAACATTTCGGCCGGCTGGATATTCTGGTGAATAACGCGGCGATTACGCGAGACGGTCTCGCGGTACGCATGAAGTCGGAGGATTGGGAAGCAGTCCTGCGAACCAATCTTACCGGCGCGCATTTCTGCATCCAGCAGGCGCTGGCGACAATGTTGCGCCAGCGTTCAGGCCGGATCATCAATGTGACATCCGTCGTGGCTCAGTCCGGGAATGCGGGACAGGCAAACTACGTCGCAGCCAAGGCCGGCTTGATCGGGCTGACGCGAGCCATTGCCACGGAAGTGGCCTCGAGGAATATCACCGTGAATGCGGTCGCTCCAGGTTTCATTGTCTCTCCTATGACGGACCCGCTGCCGGATAACGTAAAACAAGAACTCGTGGCGCGGATTCCCTTGGGACGAATGGGCCGGGACGCCGAGGTTGCGGCCGCGGTGGTTTTTCTGGCAAGCGATGAGGCGGGGTATATCACCGGGCATGTCCTGGACGTAAACGGCGGCATGCGCATGAACTAAGTGCGCAGCGGTTGACCTGATTCAGAGCGCCGAATAGAATGGGCGGACGCTCAAGCGCTGAGACAAAGTGGGGCGGACCGGCGTGGCGGACAGCGGAGGCAAACAAGAATGGCCAGTGTAGAAGAACGCGTCAAGCAGATCATCGTAGAACAGTTAGGCGTAGATGAAGCGGAGGTCACGCCGACGGCCTCTTTCGTCGACGATCTGGGCGCCGATTCGCTCGATACGGTCGAGCTGGTGATGGCTTTCGAAGAGGCTTTTGGCATCGAAATTCCCGACGAGGACGCCGAAAAAATCGCCACAGTCAAAGATGCTGTCGCTTACATCGACAAACACGCCCAGGCGAAGAAGTAATCCCCCTCGCCAGAATCCTTGCAAGGAGAATCGCAATTGAGGCGCCGGGTAGTGGTAACGGGTGTGGGCTTGGTCTGTGCTCTGGGCATCGGCACAGAGCAGGTGTGGGAAAAACTGACGGCCGGCGCCGGCGGCGTCGGTCCCATTACGCAGTTTGATGCCACTGGATTCGACTGCCGAATTGCCGCTGAAGTCCGCGGTTTCGACCCCCTGAACTGGATCTCGAAAAAAGAGCTGAAAAAGATGGGCCGCTTCATCCAGCTCGCGGTTGCGGCGGCCGATTTTGCGTTGCGCATGGCGGGTCTGGAGATCGCGCCGTCGGTCGCAGAGTCGGTAGGGGTTTATGTTGCTTCCGGGATCGGCGGGTTCGACATCATTGAACGCGAACACAGCAAACTGATCGAGGGCGGGCCCGGCCGTATCTCACCATTTTTCATTCCTGCGGCCATCATTAACCTCGCTTCAGGCGTGATTTCGATCCGTTACGGCGCTCGGGGGCCAAATTCGGCGACGGCGACGGCGTGCTCGGCATCGGCCCATGCCGTTGGCGATTCTTTTCGTATCATCGAGCGCGGCGATGCCGAAGTGATGATTTGCGGTGGCACGGAAGCGGCAATTACGCCGATGGGTATCGGCGGATTCGCGGCCATGAAGGCACTGTCGACGCGCAACGAGCAGCCCGGCTGCGCCAGCCGGCCATTCGACGCTGAACGCGACGGCTTCGTCGTCGGTGAAGGCGCGGGCATTCTGATTCTCGAATCTCTGGACCACGCGCAGAAGCGCAATGCGTCGGTCATTGCAGAACTCGTCGGCTATGGGATGTCCGGCGACGCCTATCACATCACACAACCGGCAGAGGATGGTAACGGCGCCTACCGCGTCATGTGCGCGGCGATTCGCGATGCCGGAATCCAAGCCGACCAGGTGGGATACGTCAACGCCCACGGCACCTCCACCCCGCTTGGCGATGCCATCGAAACGCTCGCGCTGAAGCGCGTCTTCGGCGAACATGCCAGGAAGCTGGCGGTGAGTTCCACCAAGTCGATGACGGGACATTTGCTCGGCGGCGCGGGAGGGCTGGAGGCGGGAATCAGCGCGCTTGCCTTGCGCGATCAGAAGGTGCCTCCCACGATTAATTACGCTCATCCCGATCCCGCGTGCGATCTTGATTACGTGCCCAACCATTCGCGAGCGGCTAATTTTTCATACGCCTTGTCCAACTCCTTCGGTTTTGGTGGCACCAATGCCGCGCTTTTATTCAAGCGCTGGCAATAATCGACAATTCGCCCGGCCTCTTCGCGGCATGATGGAAAAATTGAGGTACAGATGAAAGTTGCAGTTTGCATCAAGCAGGTTCCGGCTAAAGATGCGCCGCTGCACATTACCGAAAATGGCGCCTGGATCCGTGAAACCGACATCGGCTTTGAAATGAACGAGCCGGATAGCTTCGCGCTGGAAGAAGCCCTGCGGCTTAAAGAGAAGCATGGAGGCGAGGTGGTGGCGCTCTCCATGGGGCCCGAGCGGACAAAACAGGTGATCAAGGAAGCCCTGGCAAAGGGCGCGGACCGCGGAATTCATCTCGCAGAGGATAAATTGTTTCAGCTCGATCCGCTGGGTTCCGCGAAATCGATCGCCGCGGCCCTGAAGAAAGAGAATTTCGATCTGATTCTAACCGGCTTGCAAAGCGACGATCAGGGCTTCGGCCAGACGGGAGTGCTGCTGGCGGAATTGCTCGGTTTGCCTCATGCCACCATCATCATGCAGATCGAAGTCCAGGGGCAGGGGCTCAAACTGAAGCGAGAGTTGGAGGCGGGCTGGTTTCAGTGGGTGGAACTGCCGCTGCCGGCCGTGCTCACGATTCAATCGGGCATCAACAAAGTGCGTTACGCCTCGCTGAAGGGAATCATGGCGGCAAAGAAGAAGGAGATTGCCTCCGTGACACGCGAGTCATTGGGCATAACCCACGAGCCGACCCAGCGCGTCGAACGCATTTACGTGCCTCAGAAAGCAAAGCATACGGAATTCATCGACGGCACCCCCAAAGAAGCCGCGGCAAAACTGCTGGAGAAATTGCGTCACGAGGCGCGCGTTCTCTAATCCTCCTCAGAAAATGAAAATTCTCGTCATTACCGAGCAGCGCGAGGGTAAATGGAATGCCGTCAGCTCCGAAACGCTGGTGGCGGCACAGCAAATCGCCGCGACGCAATCGGGGAGTCGCGTCGCCGCGGCGGTGATCGGCAAGGGCGTGCGTGGGCTCGCGGAAGAACTGGCCGGAAACCAACTGGCGGAAGTCCTGCTCGTGGAACACGATCTGCTCGAGCGGTACACGCCGGATGGCTTCGCAATTGCGCTGCGACAGGCGATTACGCAAAGCCAGCCGGAGCTGGTTCTGCTGCCGCACACATACCAGGTACGCGACTACGCGCCCAAACTGGCAGCGTCGCTCGGCAAAGGGATGATCGCCGATTGTGTCGGCTATCGGGCCGAAAAGGAACACATCGTATTTGTCCGCCAGATGTTTCAGGGCAAAACGGCCGCGGACGTATCGTTTATCGGCGCCCCGCCCTGGTTTGTTTCTTTTCAGGCGGGGGCCTTTCGCGGCGATCAGATCGCTCGGGGCGGTGCGCCTGCGGCGATTACGCCGATTAAGGTGGATCTGCATCCGGAGCAGATTCGCACTAAGCCGCTCGAGCTTTTCCGCGAGGCAAAACAAGCCGTTGATTTGACGCAAGCGCCCATCCTGGTTGCCGTGGGCCGCGGGATCAAAGCTCCCGAAAATATTCCCATGGTCGAAAAGCTCGCCAAGCTGATGGGTGGCGAATTAGCCGCCTCTCGCCCCATCTGCGATGAGGGTTGGCTGCCGATGGACCGCCAGATCGGCAGCTCCGGGCAGACCGTAGCGCCGAAACTTTATCTGGCCTTGGGCATCAGCGGGGCAATTCAACACGTGGTGGGAATGAAAGGGTCGCGGACCATCGTGGCGATCAACAAAGATCAAAATGCCCCAATATTTCGAAGTCGCCGACTATGGCATTGTCGGAGATATTTTCGAGCTCATTCCCGCCCTCACCGAAGCCCTGGAAAAGAAATAGCTGCCCGATTGCTTATGGGTGCTATTCCGCCGAGATTGCGCCGAGTTGCGTGGGCTTTCTTGCTAAAATCATCGCGTGAGCCCTGAACGCGAGCGGCTGGACGCGGACGTTCTGATCGTCGGCGCCGGGCCGGCCGGTCTTGCTTGCGCCCTTCATCTGGCCCGATTAATCCGCCGGCACAATGAATCTGGCGGGAAACCCGAGCTTTCCGCCGAAGGCATTTACGTCCTCGAAAAGGGACGCGATATTGGCGCACACCAACTTTCCGGCGCCGTGCTGGATCCTCGCGCCCTGGCGGAGCTGGTCCCGGATTTCGCCAAGACGGCGCCACTGGATGCGCCGGTCACCGATGATGCGGCCTACTTTCTGACCGCGAGTCGCGCCTGGAAGCTGCCGATCACCCCGCCGCCGTTACGAAATCACGGCAATTACATTGTTTCGCTGAATAAGCTGGTGAAGTGGCTCGGCGGGCTTGTCGAGAAAGAAGGCATCAACATCTTTACGCAGTTCGCCGGCGCGCAGGTGATTTATGAGGGAGAAGCGGTCGCCGGAGTAATTACCGAGGACAAAGGCCGCGACAAAGAGGGAAGGCCCAAAGATAACTTCACTCCAGGCTATGAACTGCACGCCAAAATTACCGTGCTCGCAGAGGGGCCGCGCGGTTCTTTGACCAAGCACCTCGTCGAGGAGAAAAATCTCGCAGGGCTCAATCCGCAGGTCTATAGCATCGGCGTAAAGGAGCTTTGGGAAGTGCCGGCGGGCCGCGTCAATCCTGGCTGGGTGGCGCATACGCTGGGATGGCCGCTCGATTCCAGCATGTACGGCGGCGGTTGGATCTACGGGATGCGCGATAACCGCGTCTCGCTCGGATTGGTCACCGGCCTCGAATACCACAATCCGCGATTCGATCCGCACGAAGCCTTTCAGAAATTCAAAACGCATCCATTCGTGCGCGGGGTTCTTACCGGCGGGAAGCTGGTGCGTTATGGGGCTAAAACGGTTCCTGTAGGCGGCTGGTATTCCATTCCCCGCACCTATCTCGATGGCTGCCTGATCATCGGCGATTCCGCCAGTCTGATGAATTCGCAGCGGTTGAAGGGAATTCACATCGCCATCAAGAGCGGAATGCTGGCGGCGGAAACGATCTTGGAGGCGTTGCGGACAGGCGACGCTTCCGCAGCGAGGCTTTCGGCATTTCGGCGGAAAGTGGACGAAAGCTGGATCGGGCACGAGTTGCGAGGCGTCCGCAATTTCCATCAGTCATTTCACCACGGTCTCTGGGTCGGCCTGGCGCACACGGCCGTGCAGTACGTGACCGGCGGCCGCGGGCTGGTCGATCCGATGCGCATGACGGCCGGCTACGAGCAATATCACAAACTCGACGCTACCAGCCCGGCTCCTCCTCGTTTTCAGGGCGATGGCGTGCTTACGTTTGACCGCTTAACCGACGTCTATCATTCCGGCACTCGCCACGAAGAAGATCAGCCCTGCCATCTGCATGTTCTGGATACCAATATCTGCGTCAATCGCTGCGTCGTCGAATACGGCAACCCTTGCCAATATTTTTGCCCGGCGGCCGTCTACGAAATGGTGGAGGAAAAAGGCGGGCGGCGGCTGAAGATCAATTTTTCGAATTGCGTGCACTGCAAGACTTGCGACATCGCCGATCCTTACCAAATTATTGATTGGGTCCCACCCGAGGGCGGCGGCGGTCCGAATTACGAGGGCATGTAAAGCAAAATTCGTGTGTGTGGCTGGTCAGGGAAGCAGGCCGTAGACGGAAAGCTCGTTCTGCGTCCCGACGTAGACCTTTCCGTTCGCAACTGTGGGCACGGCAAACTTCACCGCGAGTCCAGCCGCGTCGCTCACAACAGATGAACTCGAATACAGTTCGGTGCCGAGATTGGTCGCATCATAAGCGTGCAGGATTGCGGGCGCTGATGTGGCAGATCCGCTGGTATCCAAAGCCCAGACGATGCCATCAACCGAACCATTCGACGAGATCACCGGAGAGGCGCCGAAAAGAGGAAATGTGTCGTTCGAGCACAAAGTTGTCGGAGAGCAGGATGGGGAGCCCAGTGCTCCGCTCGTCAGAGCAAACGCCCTCAGGTTGTCGCCGGCCGCTGCTACATAAACTGTGTTATTTCCCGTCCAATATGCAGCCGTTCCGAAGATGGAGGAACTCAGCGAAACCGTCTGCACGACCCTGTCAGGGCCTCCAGGAGTAAAGCCGCCCAAATTATCGCGATCGAGCAGGTAAAGAGTTCCTGCCTGGCCTCCTGCAATAGCGAGATTCGGATGCGAGACGCTTCCGGCCGAATCGGGCAAGACCAAAACTCCCGTCGAACCGAAATAATTCCGCGTAAGATTCAGGATCGATTCGTTAGACGGCGTGAAGGTATCAGCAATGGTGAAGGCGGAAGAGGCCGTGTTGGCGTGAAGCTTAAGCAGCGTTTCTGGGTAGTCCGCGCCCGTACTCGGGTCAAATGGTGTGCCGTCTGAGGTTGCCACAAAGATGTCTCCGTTCGCATCCGAAGATGGCGCCGCGCCACTTTCTCCGATTCCTCCATGGGAACCATTGGGAGTGCTATTGAAAACGGTTGGCGCATTTTGCAGATGAGCAGCATCGTACGCGAATAACCAGCCATGAAAGGGATCCGCGTCGCCATACGAATCAAAAGCTATATAGACATTTCCTCCGGCCAGCAAAAGCGCCGAACGTTGGTTCTCTTTCAGTGGATCGAAGGAAATCTCGCCCTCAAGTGAGCCTTCTCCGCCGCCTTTTACGGAGGCTTGAATGGTCGCGGGCGCGCCGAGTTTCTCCGCACCCACCACACCGGCCACCCATCCTGTTGTCAGGTCGAGCGCATGCAACTTCTGCATGTAGACGGGGGAACCCATTTCGATAACTTCGGTCTTGGCGACGACGTAAAGCGTGGCCGTATTCGGATCGATTACCGGCGTTCCAGTGATGCCGATTTCCGGTGTGATATCGGTCTCGCCGGTGAGATTGGGGTCGGTAGATGGAACTGTGGTGATACCTGCAGTTGGATTGATAAAACTCACCTGCCACAGCGTCTGGCAGGGACTCTTGTCAGCATCGAACGCGTAAACGCTGTCGTTTTCCGTGGCCACGTAAACGACATTATGAGTTACGTTCGCTATCGTGACATTCGCGACGTAAAGCGGCTGCGCATAAACCTGCCCATCCACCGGGCACCCAAATAATTTCCCAAAGTGGCCGCCCCCTACGTTCAACGGCGTCAGGATGGTTTCCTCCGGGTTTTGTCCAGTCAGGGCGTTGTCATTTCTCCAGGAGAACACACCAGTAAAAGCGCTGGCCGAAATAATCGTCACGCCGGCAGACGCGGAGATCGGCGGATTTGTTTGGAGGACTGCCGTTACGGTTACAGTAAACGGATTCGGGACGGGCGGGATCGCTGTCGGCGCTGTGTACGTTGCCATATTAGCGCCGGAGGAAGCGATCGTACCGTCCGACTGATCGCCCCCCTGCACGCCATTCACCTGCCAAATTACGGCAGCATTCGAATTCTGTACGCCGGCGGAAAATTGCAACGTCTTTCCGCCGACCACATTACCCGTGGTGGGAGAAATAGTCAGGCTCACCGGAGGGGCGACGACGGTCAGAGTTGTGCTTCCGGATACCGAGGTATTTGTTATGAGAAGGGCGGTGATCGTCACCACAGGAGGATTCGGGATTGCCGCCGGAGCCGTATAAAAGCCGGATGAGCTGATAAATCCAACCGTGGAGTTGCCTAGCTGGATGCCGTCGACTTCCCAAATTACGGCCTGAGGTCCGTTTTGCACATTGGCGGTGAATTGTTGCGATGTTCCGGTTACGACATTAGGGTTTGCGGGAGAGACGCTTATCTGCGTACCCGGCAACGGATTAATCGTGACGGTGGCTGCGCCGAACTGTGTCGCATCAGCCTGTAAGACCGCTGTCACCGTGACGGTAAGCGGCGCAGAAACATTTGCGGGAGCCATGTAACTGGCGGTCCCCGCGCCTGAAGGCGTGATCGTGCCGACAGACGAATTGCCGCCGGCCAGGCTGTTCACCTGCCAGGTAACGGCTGGATTCGAGGCATTCTGGACAATTGCGAGGAATTGAATGGTTCCGTTAGCCGATATTTGCGATGAACTCGGCGAAACGCTCACTGTGATTGCGGGGGAGGGATCGGCGTTGCTGGTAGTGGAACTTCCTCCTCCGCCGCTGCATGAGACTTGCTGCGTGATGGCGATCAGCGCCAGCCATCTGGCCACGGCGCGGATTTTGGAACAGGGAGAGGCCCCGCGGACAAGCGGATAGCGTCCATCGCGCGGAACCCGGCTGGGGGGGAAACCGCACTCATCACACACCCGTTACGAACGAGATCGGAAACTTGCGGGTCAAAGCTCCGAGAGGCGAGCGGAAACTACCACGTGGATGTTGTGGATGTCAATATAGGCTAGTGTCCTAATTGGGACATACCCAATATAGAGCTCATTAGTACCGCACCCTGCGATGCAGCAGGATGGGCTGAATCGATCGAACCAGAAAATCCGCAGCAGGACCGTCAGCAGCGTGACGGCGATCAGAGCGCGTCAGGGCTGAACTTCCGCACTCTCTGAGGCTGGCGGCTTGTGGTGGTGAAATATTCCGAAAAATCTAGCGAAGAATCCAAACTTCGAATTGTGAGATCGCCGGATAGGCGTGGGAATCTCCGCAGGTGGGGCAGGCAAAGCAGGCGTTATAGCGCCCCGAAATGATATGGGCTGCTCCACCACGGATTCGCGGATCAACTGTACGGCCTGTAAGGTCAAGCCCGCCGAGGTAGTAGCCGAAGAGGCATCGAAGGCCAAGGGCACCTCGATACGATAGGTGGGCGAATCGATCGATTTCGGCGCGCGCGCCTCGCTGGATCCATTCGGCAATGAACGCGCCGGCGTGCTCGAATCCGTCTGCTGTCGGGGGTTATTCTGGGAGACAAGAAGCTCACAGGAGCATGTTCGCGCGCCGTTGTGCAGCGTGCGCAGTTCGCCCCCTTCGATCTGCACATCGCCGCCTTGCGGAACGACCAGATTCTCTCCCGTCAATTGCTCCTCGATGCGCATCGCGCCGGAAAGCGCCATTACACATAGCACGCCTTTCTGATCCAGCCCCACCGTCAGATCGGTTTGGCGAGTCCCGATTGGCACCGGAGTGACAATCAATAAGGGACTATAGACGGTGACTTGCTCCGCGCCGCTAATTTGTAAATGCAGCTGCCCGTAATCGAGCGCGATGGTAATTGCGGCGCCTGCCTTCAGAATCGACAGATGAGCGGGCCCGCAAAGAATAATTTCGCCACCTTCCGGCAGATCGACTTTTGCCTCTCCCGATCGAAGCGTAAGGTCGCTGCCGCTGGCGAGCAGGGCTGTGGTGCGTCCGTTCTCAGTCTCAAAACTGATCGCTCCCTTGACCGAGACATCATCTCCCGAGAGTCGCCCGACCGCCACTGGGCCTTCAGATGTACTGGAGGAAGCTTGCGCAGCCCTTGCTTGCGGCTGAAAGATCAGCAGGCACACCAGGCAAAGCGCAGCGCAAAGAATCGCTCGCGCGCGATCTTTGCGCGAAGTTCCCTCATTGAACTCGTATACGCTCATATCGTTGCTTCGCTCGCCTATACTATAGCGCATGACTGAGTTGGCCAAGTGGCCGCCCGAGCAGAACGCCCGGCGCGCCGGCGCCTACGATTCGCGGCCAAAGCAGCTTTCTCCCTTTCGGCGTGCTCAGATTCCCGTCATTTCCGGCGCCGCCTATGCGTTCGCCAAGCTTGTAGGGCCGACGTTGCGGTACGAAGTGCTGGGCTGGCAACACATTGACCAGGTGCATGGCCAGAACCGCCGCTGCGTCTATTCCTTCTGGCACCAGACAATTTTTCTGGCCATGTGGTGGTGGCGTAACCGCGGCGTGACTGCCATGACCAGCGCCAATTTCGACGGACAAATACTCGGCAGCGCCCTTGAACGGCTCGGCTTTGCCACCACCTACGGGAGTTCGTCCCGAGGCGGTTTGCGCGGCCTCTCCGTGCTGGCCACGCAGCTTGAAGCGGGTCACGACGTAGCCTTTGCTGCCGATGGCCCTCGCGGGCCGCGCTACATTGCCAAGCCCGGCCCCATCATTCTGGCGCGCCGCAGCCGCTGCCCGATCGTCGGCTTCCACATCTTCGCCGAACACGCACACACCTTCCGGAAGGCCTGGGACCTTTTTCAGCTTCCCAGGCCCTTTTCCCGGGTCGTTCTGGTGATCGGCTCGCCAATCGAAGTGCCGCACCAGATCGGCCGCGAAGCTACTGAACGCAAGCAGGCTGACTTGCAATCCTCGCTCGAGCGCGCTCGTGGCGTGGCTGAATCCTGGTTTGCCCTCCCGCCCGCTGAGCAGGAGCGGCAACGAACGATCTGGAATACCTGACAAGTGCCCCTAGCGCGCGGGCGAACCTGCCGTCTGCTTGAGACGATCGACCAGTTCCCGCACCTGTTTCTTCGTATCATCCAGCGAACCTGAGCAATCGATCTCCACGATCTTGCCGGCCGCCATCCTGCGTTTCTCTTCCACCGGCATCTGCGCGGCAATTCGTTTCTCGGCTTGCTCGCGAGACATCGCTCGCCCGAACGCGGTATTTGTCAGCCGGTCTAATTGCTGCTCGGGAGTGCAGGTAACCAGAATGAGCCGGTCTAATTTTTCGTGGTAGCCGGCCTCGATCAGCAGCGCGGCTTCTACAACTGCCATGCCATGCGGATCCTTTGCCGCAAGCCGGTCGAATTCCCGGTCGATGTCGCGAAGCACGCGCGGATGCACAATGGCATTCAAAGATGCCAGTTTATTCCCGTCGCCGAAGACGATGGAAGCCAATCGCGCGCGGTCGATGCTCCCGTCCGGGGCAAGAACATGCGCGCCAAATTGCCGGACCACCTCGTCGTAAGCGGGTTCACCCGGCGCGATCAAGGCATGCGCCATTTTGTCGGCATTGATGATATGGCAGCCGAGATCGTTCATCATGGCGGCCACCGTGCTCTTGCCGCAGCCGATGCCGCCCGTCAGGCCGACGCGTAGCATGCGCATTAATGCCCGGAAGCCGGGCTGGCAGCCGTCGCCCCGGCCGTTTGGGCCCGCCGCAGCCGCGCAGCTTTGATCGTATTGCTCATGAGCATGGCGATAGTGAGAGGTCCCACGCCGCCGGGAACAGGAGTGATGGCGCCGGCAATTTCTGTGACATCGGGATGAACGTCGCCGACCAGTGCGGAGCCCTTCTGCCTGAACTGTTCGAGGCGTTGGGGAAATTTTGCGAAAATGCAGGAAGCTTCGTCCGCCTGGGTGATTCGATTGATACCCACATCGATCACGGTGGCGCCGGTCCGAATCCAATCCGGGGTAACCATCGCCGGACGGCCCATGGCCGCGATCACGAGATCCGCGCGCCGCGCAATTTGCGCCAGATCGCGTGTTTTGGAATGGCAAATCGTCACCGTGGCATTCGCGTGCATCAGCAGAAGTGCCATGGGCTTGCCGACGATGTCGCTTCTGCCAAGCACAACCGCGGGCACGCCCTCGGTGCCGATGTCGCTTCGCCGCAAAATCTCCATCACTCCCAGGGGCGTGCAGGCCACCAGTCCCGGCTCGCCGCGGACGAGCCGTCCTAAATTCACCGGATGAAAGCCGTCCACGTCTTTTGCGGGGTCCACCGCTTCCAGGACGCGGCGCGAATCCACTTGCCGCGGCAATGGCAATTGCACGAGTATGCCGTCAACCTCATCGCGCCGATTCAAGTCGCCGATGAGTTGCAGCACCTCCGCCGTGGAAACGCTTTCGGCAGGCGTAAAGAGCCAGCTTCGCAACCCTAGCTTTTCGCAGGCCGCAATTTTGCTTTTGACGTAAACCTGAGAGGCGGGATTATTTCCGATCAGGACGGCCGCGAGACCCGGCTCGATTCCGGCGGCGCGGAGTTCGGCTATTTCCGGTTCCAGTTCTGCGTAAATCTGATTGCGGATGGCGTTGCCATCCAGGATGCGTGCCGTCACGATTACTCCCGCGGATAAATCTGAGGGCTTGCGAGCGGATCAATTATAGCGGAAAGAAATGCCACGTCACGCGGACGCTGGGTTCACGCGCAAAACGTCACGCAATCCCAGCGGCCCGCGACCGAAAACCGACTTCGCAAAAGCCAGGTGTGCCTTGGCCGAGATCGAACCTTACTTCGTGACCGTAAAAATGTGCGCTTGCTCCCAAACTGACGCCGCTTCCTTACCCTTGAAATAGTCGATAAGCTGCATAGCCGCTTTCTTATCCGGCGCATTGGTCGAAACCCACGCAGTGATATCGACGGGAGTAGCGGCGTCCGGCGGCAGAGCCCCTACGACCTGGAGCCCGGCGGGAGGATTGCGGTAGTCGCTCAGATAAGGACCGACAGCCACTTCCACGTCGCCATCAGCAACCGCTTTCTGAACCCCGCCGCCTCCCGGGTAGAGCTTAGTCTTCGGTTTCACTTGATCGGTGATGCCCATCTTGTCAAAGGCCAGCATGGTGGCGCCGCCCACGCTTCCCTGAGTGGGATCCACGGTGGCGAGCGACTTCGCATTGAGCAGCAGTTTCTTTACCGCTGCTGCGTTCGAAATGTCGGGTTTCGGTGCGCTGTCTTTCACTGCGATGGCCAGGCGCACCCGGGCGACTACCGTCTGCGTGCCCTTATCGACGTTGCCCGTCTTGAGCGCGTCGTCGAACGGCGCAAACAGCAGCGTCACATCCAAAGCACCGCCCTCCTGAACCGTTCTGCGGGTGCCTACACCGGTGCCGTATGATTCCTGAACCTTGATACCCGTCTTCGTCTCGAAATTCTGAACGATCGCATCGACTTCCCGCTTGAGCGGGTCTGGCGACAAGAGAGTGATTCGCGTTTGGGCGCGGGCGCTCGCCGAAATACCGAGCGCAAAAGCGATAACCGCAAGGAACGAAACGGCATACTTCACGGTGTCCTCCTCAGTCGGCTGGCAATTTTGTTCGCGGCTCGACGCCAGCTTCAGCCGCATGGCTGCGCAGAGAACTTACTCCCTGCCTTTCTCTCGCGTCAACCTGAATCCATGCCGCAAAACGATATTTGAGGGAGCGAATCGCGAGGGTCGATTGAGGATTCCGAGCGGGTGAACGGCTGGTTCGTCAGAGGTTCAACGGCCGGTCAGCGCTTTTTGAATAACGACAGATCGATCGCGTCGGCCATGGCCTTGTACCCGGCATCGTTCGGGTGCAGGTGGTCGCCGCTGTCGTACACGGCCAGAATCCGCGCCGGGTGGCCGGGGTCGCGTACGACGGCATCGAAGTCGATCACTCCGTCATACGCTCCGCCCGTGCGGATAAATTTGTTCACCGCTTCGCGCTTTGTTTCGCCTTCTGGAGTGAAGTAAGCCGCTCCCTCAAAAGGCGTCAAAGTGCAACCCACAATTTTGACCCCCTGCTGGTGCGCGCGCATGATCATTTGAAGATGCCCGCCGATGATCTGCTCAGCGCTTACCGGTTGAGGGGCCAGCCCGGGCTGGGTAAGGACGCGGCCGATATCGCCGATGTCGTTGATCCCGAGCAGAACGGTCACATAGGCCACTCCAGGTTGCGTCAGGACGTCGCGATCGAATCTTGCCAAGGCGTTCGGCCCCACAAAATCATGCAAGACGCGGTTTCCGGCGATGCCCTCGTCCACGACGCTCAGCTTCGCGTGATGCTCAGTCAATCGCTCGGCAAGCAGATTCGGCCAGCGATGGTTCGTATCCGGGGTGGAACGCGTTCCATCAGTGATCGAGTCGCCAAAGGTGACCAGCGCCAAGGTGTCTCTCGAGGACTTCACTTCCACGTCAGTCAAATAGAACCAAGACGCCACGGTGTGATCGACGGGCATATCCGCGGCTCCGGTGAAATCCCCGGGCCGGGAAACATAGTTCGTGGAGAAAGCTGCTGCGTGCCAGGTGGCCTGGCCGGTGGGGCCGGGCAGGTAAAGACTCACCGCCAAGTCCGAAAGTGCGGGGACGTCGAGCTTGACGCCGTCACTGACGACGAGCGCTCCGGGCGGAATGGTCACCGAACTGGAACCGCTGAACGTGAGCGGCCGATCGGTGCCGGAAATTGTAGCCGCGTTCATGCCGTGGAGCGCAAGGTGCGCCGCGCCGATCACGAGAGATTCCGTCCCGAACGCATTCGACAGGCGCACGCGCACTTCGTTGCCGCCGAGGCTGGTATGCACGATCAACCGAACCGTTTGATTGGTGAATCCCGGATTGGTGGTGTTGGCGGGCAGCGGAGCCACGGGACTTGCGCCCCATGTGGCCACCCACGCTTGATCGCTTTGCTTGGCCCCGGCGAAGCTAGTCCAAGCTGCGAGACATGATGCAAGCGCCAGCACGAGCGCCGGCCACAGCCGGGAACGCATCTCTGACGGCATCTTCACTTCGTGTCAGTACTCATCCTTTCCACGATCACGGCAGACGCCGAGAGTATGTCTATCATCGCCCGTTTCGGGCAAGACAAAAAATGGCCTGAACCCCGGCCGTTGGTGTGCAAAGGCGGAAATGAGGAAGGATTCTTCGCTGCGTGGCGGCATGTCCCTAAAAGCGGGACGGAGGAAACGGGTGCGCCGTCACTTCGCTCAGAATGACGGCGCGCCGTTTAGAGGTTCAGTAGATGTCGTACTGCTCCCAGTGCAGCGTGGGATCGGCCTGAATGATCACGCTCTTGCGCGTGAGCTGCTCGAGTTCTTCGACGAGCACGGCCTCGCGCGTCTTCAGGGCTTTGGCGATCTCCGGATGGACGCGCAAAGTCAGGCTGGAAGCTTCCAGGTCCCCGGCCATCTTGCGCGCTTCGGCTTGTATCTCGTAACAGATCGTCGGCACGGACTTCACCATGCCCGAACCCGTGCAGTACGGGCACGGCTGGGTGAGCACCCGCTCGAGCGCTTGCTTGGTGCGTTTGCGAGTGATGTTCACCAAACCGAATTCATTGAAGGCCAGAGCCTTGGAAGGCGCGCGATCGGAACGAAGCGCGGCCTCCAGAGCCGCCATCACTTTTTCGCGGTTGCGCCGCTCTTCCATATCGATGAAATCGAGCACAATGATTCCGCCCAAATCGCGCAGACGGATTTGCCGGATGATCTCCTTCACCGCCTCCAGATTGGTCTTGACGATGGTGTCTTCGAGACGAGTGGAACCGCGGCCGACGTACTTTCCGGTATTCACGTCGATGGCCACGAGAGCCTCGGTGTGGTTGATGACGATGTAGCCGCCCGATTTCAGCCATACCTTCGGCCGCAAAGCTTTGTCGAGTTCCTGTTGTATGCCGAATTCTTCGAAGATCGGCGAACCCTTTGTGTAGAGTTTGACGCGGCCAACCAGCTTAGGCTGGAAGCGGCTCACGAATTCGACGACTTTGGTGAACTCATCTTCGTTATCGATCCAGATGGAAGCGTAATCGTTGTTGACGTAGTCGCGCAGAATTCGCTCGACCAGATTGAGGTCGCGATGCAGCAGTGCCGGAGCTTTGCGCGGCTCGCTCTGCGTGCGGATCTTTTCCCACGTGCGCCCCAAAAATTCCACGTCGCTGCGGATCTCCTCGTCCGGAGCTCCATCCGCCGCCGTGCGCACGATGAATCCACCCGGGAAATTGCCTTTGGCCTCGGTCACCAGATGGCGCAGCCTCGAACGCTCTTCGGCAGAATTGATCCGGCGCGAGACGCCAATATGATTGACCGTCGGCATATACACTAAGAAGCGCCCGGGCAGCGCGACGTGGCTGGTGATGCGCGCTCCCTTTTTGCCCAGCGGCTCTTTGGCGATTTGCACGATGATTTCCTGCCCCGGTTTCAGGACTTCGGAAATCAGCTGCGGCCTGCGTGGCTCGTGCCGGTGGTCAGGACGCCGCATGTTGCGCTGGCCACGCTGCTGTCGTCCGCCCCGGCGCATGGGCCGCTGAAATCGCGCACGGTTTGGCTCAGAGACGCGCGCCGTCATGGGGCGCTCCGGCGCGTTGGCCGCTTCCGAAATCCGCGGCTCGCTCAATTCCGCCGCGGTTTCCGGCGCAAGCTCCGCGTTTCCTTCTTCGTGCTCTTCGGCTTCCGCGTCGGCGATGAATTCCTCGGTTTCTGCGCTGCCTTCGGGCGCATGTGCTTCCTCTTCCAGCATCCCGAGTTCGGCATCCGCTTCGGCCTTGGCGCTCACTTCCTCGTGACGCGCCTCGGCGAGCTGCTCGGCCAGGGAACTCACTTCCTCGTCGGATAGTTCGTGTGGGGCGGCGGAGGGCGCAGGGCTTGCCGCTTCGGGCGCTTCGTAGATAGCACGCGGGGGCTCCTCAGGAAGTGCCTGGTATTCGGAAAATGTGCGCGAATCCTGTGCTGTGCTCGCGCCAGGCGCTTCGTTGGACGCGCCCGAGGTTTCTTCGCGGGGAGCTTCTTCCGATTCGTGTTTCTCCGAACTTGCGGTCAGCTCATCCTCGTGCTCCTCGACAGCTCTCGAATATCCCGGCGCTGGCGATAGAGGAACCTCAACAGGCGACATCGGCGAGACCGACGCTGCCGGCGAACTTTGGCCGGCTGGGTGAGGTACTCGGTCTTTGTACTTGGCCAAAGACTCGCCCGGCAAAATGACCGGTTCGTAGTCGGATGGCGGTTCCTCGCTGGGCTGCCCGCCTGGCGGCGAATAGGGACGCGGCGAAGCGTACTTCGAGGGAGGGAGGTCGCGGCCCTGATAACGATGGCCTCCACCGCCTCCGCGGCCCTGACGCCAACGCCCGCCGCGCCGCCGTCCTTGATCGTGACGGTTATGTCCGAATCCGCCGGGACGGTTTTCGTGGCGCCCAAAAGGCGCAGGGGGACGTGGAGTTTCCCGCATAGGCGGTTGAGCATCTTCCGGGGATTCCGAAACGGATGATTCGCTTTGCCCCGTGGCCGCCGCAGAGAAGGATTCCTGCCCGGCGCTGTCCGGTGCCGGAGACTCCGCTCGAAGCGACTCGTGACCGGAGGCTTCACCGCCGGCGGGCGGCGCAAACACTTCACCGCCCTGCTGCTCCATTTTCTCGACCTTTCCTTCCACAGGAGCAACAACGTGGTCGTAATCTTCGAGATTTTCGAGGAAGTCGCCGACGTAAAGGAAGGCGTCGCTATCCAAACCGATGTCCACAAAGGCCGACTGCATGCCGGGCAGCACGCGCGTAACACGGCCCTTGTAGATACTTCCGACTAACGCAAATTCTTTTTCCCTCTCGATGTAAATTTCACAAAGTTGACCATCTTCCAGAATAGCGACCCGCGTTTCGTGGGGGGCCGCTGAAATAACTAGCTCTTTGGGCATGAAAGCTCCTCAGAGCGCACCGCCGTACTCCAGTCTGCAGCGCGCGCGCACACTGCTGCGGCGCCGGAAAGCCGGAAAAACTCGATTGGTACAGCTTCTCAATCACGCGATGCACTCTCAAATCCTGAATTTTCTTTCCTGCGCAGGATTTTCCCGCGCAGGAGTTCAAACCGGCCCGGGCTCAATTGACGAATCGCCTCAGTCGTACGTTCATCACCAGGCCCAGCGCCAAAAAAACGAATAACATGGCCGAACCACCGTAGCTCATCAGCGGCAAGGGAATGCCGGTCACCGGCATGAAGCCAATGACCATAGCCACGTTAACGAGCACATGGAAACCAAGTATCGCCGCCACGCCCATCACCAAAAACATTCCCGCGCGATCCTTTGCATGTTGCGCGTTCTGGATCAGGCGTAGCAGCAAAGCCGTGTACAACACCAGCGTTACAAACACTCCCGCAAAACCCAATTCCTCGGCCAGCGCCGCGAGGATGAAATCCGAATAGCGTACAGGGACGAACCCCAGCTGATTCTGACTGCCGTGGCCGAGCCCCTTTCCCCAGAAGCCCCCCGATCCGACGGCAATCTTCGACTGCAAAATCTGGTAACCCGATCCCTTGGGATCTTCTTCGGGGCGAAGAAACGTACTTACCCTTTCTTTTTGATAGGGCTTCAAGTGGTGCCAACCAATCGGCACCATCAACGCAGCCGCCAGAACCATCACCGCCGCGTGTTTCCATTGGATACCCGCGAGGTAAGCCCCCACTGCCACCACCGGAATCAGCACCATCGCGGTCCCCAAATCCGGTTGCAGCAGAATCAAACCTATAGGCACGGCCGTGAGCACAGCGGCTTTGCACAAGTCCGCTATCGCCAGCCGGTCCGTGCGCACCTCCGCAAAAAAACGCGCCAACGTCACAATTATAATTAACTTGGCGATTTCCGACACCTGTAAAAACTCGCCCATGACCGGCAGCCAGCGCTTGGCCCCATACCGGGTATGTCCGACCACCAGGACCGCCAGCAGCGCGATGATGCCGATGAGGTAGAGAATCGGCGTCTTGTCCAGTACAGAGTGATAGTCCAACCGGGAGAGCAGCATCATGAGGCCGAAACCCAGCGCAATCCACCACAGCTGCTTCCAGTGCATTCCAGCCAGATGGCTGGAGTGCGTAGCCGACCAAATTTCCAGCACGCCTATGCCGCAAATGCCGAAAATGATAGTCAGCAGCCACCAATCGTAATCCCGTATGCCTGTGCCTTCGTTCATGGATTGACAGTCGCTGCAGGAGTTGGTTGCGGCGTTGTAGAAACAGGTTGTGGTTTCGTGGGAGCCGGGTCCGGGTTCGTCGGAACTGTCTCTTCCTCTCCGTCGTCTGGCTTGCTATTCCGCGCTGTGTTTGCCACAAACGATGGAGGAATACCGGGCGGCACGGCTTGGGTCGTCAATTGCTGCGGCGGAATCCTTCCTTGTTTCTTATCATAATAGGCTTTTACCACGTTGCGGGCAATCGGCGCCGCGGCCTCACCGCCGTGCTCTCCCCCTTGAACGAGAACGGCGACCACGATTTCCGGATTTTGCCGCGGCGCAAATCCGACAAACCACGCGTTATCCTTGAGGGCTGCTTGCTTCCCCGCTCGCTTCAACCCTTGTTCGCTGATCACTTGTGCGCTACCCGTTTTCCCGCAAAGTTCGATGCCGGGGAGTTTCGAAGCGCCGGCCGTTCCTCCGGGCTCGTTTACCACACCAAACATTCCTTCGGTCACCGTATCTACGGTGGAGTCTGAAATAGGGAAGTCAATTTCCGGCGCCGCTTTGTCGGAAAGCAGAAGGTGCGGCTGGTGGAATCGGCCGCCCGTAATGATGCCCCCGATCATGTAAGACAGCTGAATCGGGGTAACCGCGATTGCGCCTTGGCCGATGGCCACAGATATGGTTTCCCCAGGATACCACTTCTGGTGGAAGACTTTTTCTTTCCAGGACTCCGAGGGCATGATGCCGGGTTCTTCGCCCGGCAGGTCAACGCCGGTTTTATGACCGAGGCCCAGATTGCCGCCATAGAACGAAATGCGGTCGATCCCCAATTGCTTGCCGACGTTGTAGAAGAAGACGTCGCACGAATGAACGATTGCCTTATGCAGATCTACGTCGCCGTGGCCTTCCTTTTTCCAGTCGTGAAAGACGCGCCCATAGAATTCGGCTGAGCCAGGGCAAAAAACGTGATAATCCGCCGGAATCGCCTTCGATTCCAGCATCGCCGTCGCCATCAGAATCTTGAAGACAGAGCCCGGAGCCAGTTGCGCCTGGATAGCGCGGTCCAGCAGCGGCCGCTCGGCATCTTCGTTCAAGTCCTGCCATTCTTCTTTCGATATGCGCACTGCGAAATCATTGGGATCGTAGGAAGGTTGGCTGGCCATGGCCAGGACTTCACCGCTCTTCGGATCGATCGCTACGACCGCGCCCTTTTTCCCAACCAGAGCTTCTTCGGCCACCAACTGCAAGTCATAGTCAATCGTAAGCCGGATGGGCTTGCCCGGTACGGCATCGGTCTGTTCGAGCCGGCCCACCTCTCGGCCAACGCTATTGACTACCGAGCGCCGCATACCGTCGATGCCCATGAGGTGATCGTTGTACTGCCGCTCGAGTCCGGCCTTGCCCACAATGTCGCCAGGGCGGTATCGTCCGCCGCTTTCCTCGATTTGATCGGAGCTGACCTCACCGACATAGCCGCTCACGTGCGCCATGAATCCGCCGTGCGGGTAGCGGCGGCGATGCACCATGAGCATTTCCAGCACAGGAATATCCGCGCGATGCGATTCGATGAAGGCGATGTCCCCTGGCGTGGCCTCCGGCTTGATCACGATAGGCTGGAAATGCGGCAGGGAATTGGCGGCGTCCATCTGCTGCCTAAGATCATCTACGGTTACGCTCAAGCCATCGGCGATCTGCGGGAGCAAGCGCTCCACTTGCTGCGGATCGTCGCGAAGCAACAGCACGCTGAAGGAAGGATAGTTATCAACGATTACGCGGCCGTAGCGGTCCAGCATGGCGCCGCGCGGGGCGATGATCGGAATGGACCGAACCCGGTTGCGCTCTGCAAGCTGCGCGTAGAGGTCCGAATGGATGATCTGCAGCTTCCAAAAACCAAGGACGAGCAGGGCCATAAGGCCCACTATCGTGTAAGAAATGACCGTCAGCCGCGTTTGCGGCAGACGATTTTCATTTTGAAACCAGAGGGACAAGCAAACCCCGCGCCCGCTACCGGAACCGTCCTGCTCTTAGCTTGCCAGTGTGAGTGGCAATTATATCGCCATACCATTGATACGGCAAAATTTAGCAACAGTGCCGGAGAGCCTCTCTCACGGCCATTTAGAACGGACTCGTTCAAAGCTATCACCAGCTTATTTGTGCGCGCAACCATTCGCAGGTGCACGATGCCCAATCGAATAAGGAGACGGCCGTCTCTTGTGGAAAACCGCGAGGAGGCCGGACGGGATCAGGTTTTGCGCAGCTTATCCAGAAGCGCGTAAAAGAAAACGGCCACAAAAGAATTCACAATCGAGGCGATCACCAGCTTCGTTTCCAGGTATGGCTCATGCTGGCCCAGCAAAACCTGACTGATCAGCACCAGAACAGCGTTGTGCAGATGAAAAAATACGAAGGTGAGCAGGAATCTGCTGATCGGATGCTCCACGTCAATTCGCGAACCGAACGAAGAGGCCACGAAACCTACGACTGTCTTGGCGATTCCGTACATTCCGAAAGGCGTGTGCCCAAGGCTGTCTTGCGCCAGGCCAACGGCCATTCCCAGCAGAAGCCCGGATGAAGGATTCCTCCGGCTCAAGCCAAAGTAGATGGTCACCAGTAGAGGCAGTTCCAGGATTGCCGCGGATCGGAAATACACCGGCAGCAGGGCCTCGAGAGCCAGCGCGAAAACGACCACTCCCAATACGGCGCCGGCGTAGTACTTATGAACTTCTATGTACTGGTCGTATGGTGAGTGCATTTCCATTTCGGCGCTCGTTTTCAGTGATTCAGGGATTCGGCGTCTCAGTAGCCGGCGATGTTTCGGGAGCCGGCGGCGGAGCGGCAGCCGGTGGTTTCAAAGATGCCGCAGGTTTCGGCGGCGCCGGAGACACTTCAGGCTTAGGCGGTGCTGGGGGCACCGAAGGTTTGGGCGCCGGCACAGGAGCCGCAGGCTTGGGCGCTGCCGAAGGGGTCGCCGGTGTTGCGGAACCTACCGGTTTAGCCGTTGCCGGAGGGGCAGGTTTGGCCGAAGTCGCGGTGGCAACCGGAATGGGCGCCGATTTATCGGCGTCCTTTTTGTCTGACTCCTTGCGGGAACTAAATTCCTGTCGTGTGAGCAGCACCAGAACTTCTTCCAGGCCGTCCAGCCGGGCCGCGGGCTTCACCGATATTTTTTGAAACGGACTATGGCGGTCGGGTTGGACTTGCGCGACCGTACCGACAGGCAAATCCTTGGGGAAAATCCGATCCTGTCCCGATGTGAGTATTTTTTCGCCCGGCTCGACTTTGGTTTCGTTGCTGATGTACTCGAGCCCCAGCAGCGGCTCGCCCGTGCCGCGCACCGGTCCTTGAGCACGCGAATCTCCCAGCAATGCACCCACGCCGCTCTCCTTATCCGTGAGCAGCAGCACCTGGGAACTATCCGGATACACGGCAAAAACCTTGCCCACCACGCCTTCCGGAGTGATCACGCCCATGTCGCGCCGCACGTTATCGCGCGATCCCCGATCGATCAGTACCATGCGACTCGAGGGATCAGGAGTGGCGCCAATCACGCGCGCCGCCAGCATTTGTACTTCTGTATGGGCGTCGCGAAATCCGAGCAAGCCGGCAAGACGATCCGCTTCCGCCGCGCGGCTCTCCAGTTCAGCATTGCGAATTCGCAGGGCGCCCACCTCGCCGCGGAGTTGATCGTCTTCCTCACGCAGATGCCGCAGAGCTATATAGTTATTCCAGAGGCCCCGCGCTCCGTCCACAGACCATGCCGCGCCTCTTCCCAGCGGGGATACGCTCTCGATGGCCCACACGCGGATGAGCCGCACCTGCTGTCCGCGCCTGATCTGCAGCGCGAGCAGCAGGATTTGCGCCGCAATGGCGGCAGCGAAGAGAGTTAGAGAACGATGGCGTGAAGGAGTGGGCAACGTAATCCTCTTTCCGCGTCAACAATGATCCTCAATCAATCAATTGCGGCTGCTCGGGTAGTCGCCCTCACTCAATCGATGGACACCAAACGAAGCAAGCGGAAATCGCTGAGCATCTTCCCCGTTCCCAGCACAACGGAAGCCAGCGGATCATCGGCGATCGAAACAGGCAATCCCGTCTCTTCCCGAATACGTTTATCCAGATTCTTGATCAGCGCGCCGCCACCGGTTAACACAATGCCGCGATCGCTGATGTCCGCGGAGAGTTCCGGCGGAGTGCGCTCCAGCGCCACGCGAATGGCATTCAAGATCGTCGATATGCACTCCGAAAGCGCCTCGCGGATTTCGCTGTCATCGATGGTGACGGTGCGGGGCACGCCTTCGATCAAATTGCGCCCCTTGACCTCCATCGTCAGCGGCTTCTCCAGAGGATAAGCCGATCCGATCTCCATCTTGATCTGCTCCGCGGTGCGTTCGCCCACAAGCAAGTTGTATTTGCGCTTCAGGTAATGCATCACGGCCTCATCCATCTCATTACCGGCCACGCGCACCGACCGCGAGTAGACAATTCCGCTCATGGAAATCACGGCGATGTCCGTCGTGCCGCCGCCGATATCCACCACCATGTTCCCGGAAGGCTCTTCGATGGGTAACCCTGCGCCGATGGCCGCCGCCATGGCCTGTTCCACCAAATACACTTCGCTGGCCCTGGCGCGATAGGCGGAATCCTGCACGGCGCGCTTTTCCACCGGAGTGATTTCGCTGGGCACGCCAATGACGATGCGAGGGTGAACCAGGACGCGGCGGTTGTGCGCTTTCTGGATGAAATACGTGAGCATCTTCTCGGTGACTTTGAAGTCCGCGATCACCCCGTCCTTCATGGGCTTGATGGCCACCACGTTGCCCGGCGTGCGGCCCAGCATGTCTTTGGCCTCGCGCCCCACGGCCACCACTTCACTCGTATTCTTATTGATCGCGACAATGGAGGGTTCGTTGACCACGATGCCTTTGGTCTTGGCGAACACCAGCGTATTCGCCGTCCCTAGGTCGATCGCAAGATCGGAAGAGAGCAGACTGAATACGGAACGAAGGCTATAGCCGTTCTTGCCAGGTATGAACATTCTTGTTTCCGGGCCCTTTGCGAACCCGGTTCCCCTTTGCCGGCGACACAGTGACTATGGAATCGCGATGGACACGCGCTTGATGGCCGTACCCCCGCGACGATTCTGCCCGGTCACCACAATCTCATGACTGCCGCGCGAAAGCGGCTGCGTGAAATAACGGAAACGTCCATCCGGCCGGATATCCGCCACGGCCTCTCCGTTGATAATGAGCGCCGCGCTGGGCTCCGTACGCCCGACCAGCTCCACGACGTTTCCATGCAATTCCGTTTCGTCCACTTCCAGGAGCATCTCTTCGGACTTGCCCTGGCTGATGAGCGTAAACTTGAAAGCGTCGCTTGGCGCGCTCTCCTTCTTGTGGGCGTCGATCGCCGTTACGCTCCAAAAATAATCGCCGGGATCGAATCCGCTGAGGTCCTGGCTTGTTCCCGTGACCACTTTTTCGGCGGCGATGCGAGTGAACATGGAATTCGTGCTCACGCGCAAGCTGTAGCTGGCCGCTTCGGGAATGGCAGCCCACGCAAAGTGTACCGTGGCATGTTTGGGATCTTCCTCGATCAATGGCTGAAGATTTAGAGGCGCCATCAGATTGGGCGGCGCAAGCACGGTCGTCTTCGCCATGGTTCCGCTCGAAGCATTGTACGTCACACGCTCCCACTCGCCGATGGCCACATGCTGATTGCCCGCCTGCAAATCCGCCGAACCCGCGGAAACCGTGATCTGGTTTTCGTCGCTACCCGGGTCCGTACGCACCGCCGCGCGGCTATTCTCCTTCAAAGAAGCCCGCGCGTTGGCGAAAGATACCTCGGCTCGCGATCGTGGCGATTGCCACGTTCCGGTGGCCAGGTCCACCGCGCCGGAGCTGATGTGCACGGCCACGCTGGTTGATTGATCGCGGTCAATGTAGTTCTGCTCGACGGTGACGAAGGAATTCGATTTGATCGTATAAGTCGTGCCGTCTACGAAGGTGAGTCTCGCCGCGCCGTCGTCACCGGTGCGGATCAGATCGCCGCGATCAAGCGTCGTGCGGTAATCGGCGTTTTCCCAGGTGACGGAATTAGCGCGCTTTATTTCCACTTTGCCGTCGAGATTAACAAAGCGCGCTTGGTTCTGCGCTAGGGCGGCGGCGTCGCTCGGAGCCGCGCCCAGACTATGAGAGACGCGGTCGAAGGTGCGGCTCAGCCATTCGGGGCGTGCGACGTAGACTCCCGCGCACACAATGACGATGGCCAGGACGGTATAAAGGGCCACCGTACGGTAGGTGATCGCCCTCCATTGAACTTCAATGGCCGGGCTCCTGCCGTGTTTCAGAGAGCCGGGTTGTCGCGAATCGTACATGAAAAATGCAATTTTTTGCGCTGGTTTTGCAATCTAGCACACGGTCTGGGGTGTCGCAAGACAACCGCCGAAGGGTGTTGTTCCGCCCTGCAACATGCATCGAACTAAGCTTCGAACCCGCCCCGGACGGGACCCCGAACCACATTCGGAGCCGCCTCGCAAAGGCCTTCTAAATCGAATCTTGGCCACTTGGGCCAGCGGGTCAGTTTCAGTTCAGACTGACCTCTGCCCAACATCGTCCAATCTGGACTTCGACGCCTGTGACTGTTATCGTGCCGTCAACCACTCTTCGCTTCCCTACGGCGGGATATAAAGTGCAGGCTCAAAACCCACACGCAATGGGATGGATAAAACGGGCATCCGCCGTGTTGCTCCTATTTGGCCTGATTGTGCGCGCGCCTCGTGCATCCGCGCAGATGAACACCGGAGATATCACCGGCACGGTGAGTGATCCTACAGCCGCGATCATTGAGGGTGCCGAGGTCGTTGCCGTAAACGTAGATACGCAACAAAGATTCACTGCAATCACAAATGGGGCGGGGCAGTATTTCCTGACGGGCCTCCCGCCAAACACTTATAAATTGACGGCCAATGCGCAAGGCTTCAGGCAAGCCTTAGCCGACAACATTTCACTGCATCTCAATGAGCATCTGCGGCAGGATTTTTCTCTCCAACTCGGCGACGCGCGGGAGTCCGTAATCGTTCAAGCCGTACCGAGTCTGGTGCAGACCGAATCGGTCGAGATTAAGGACGTGATTCAGAACGAACAAGTCGCCGATCTGCCGCTTAAGGATCGAGAATTTCTTCAACTAACCCTGCTCAGCGAAGGAGTCGTCAATCCGCCTGGGGGCACGCGGGGCGATTCCCTACAGCAGACCGGCACGCTGATCAATGTGTTAGGGCAACGTAGCGGACACAATCTGTTTTTGGTCGACGGCGTGAGCGTAACCGACGAATACTTCAATAACGTGGTGCTGAGCCCTTCGCCAGACGATACGGCGGAGTTCATGATCGATAAGACGAACTACGGCGCCGAATTTGGCGGAAAATCAGGAGGCGTGATCAATATCGTCACGAAATCAGGGACGGATCACCTGCACGGGAGCGCCTATGAATTCGTTCGAAATAATATCTTCGATGCAAAGAACTTCTTCGATCTGCCCGGACCGGCCCCCGCATTCCGAGAGAACCAGTTCGGCGGAGCCGTGGGAGGCCCCATCGTTAGGGATCGCGCATTCTATTTCGTCAATTACGATGGGCAGAGAACCCGGAAGTCGCTGAGCGATCTTTTCAGCGTTCCAAGCGTGGCGGAACGCTCGGGGGACTTTGCCGGTGCCGCCCCTATTTTCGACCCCATCACTCACCAACCGATCGCGGGAAATAACATCGCCGCTGACTCGAGTCTTCACCTCGATCCGGCGGCTCTGGCCCTTTTGGCTAAATTGCCGCCGCCAACTCCGGGACTGGCCGGCCAGAATAATTTGCTCTCCGTGCAGGAACAAACATACAACAACAACCAGTACAACGCCCGGCTCGATCTCCCCTTATCGGACCGCGATACCGGCTTCCTGCGTGGCTCTGTTTTCGATGCGAATGAACTGGATCCGTTTGGCTCCAGCGTGCTCAATGAAGCGCTGCTTCCCGGCTTTGGACGCACGTTAAGGACCCATTCCGTAAATTTGGTGGCGAGCGAAACTCATACCTTTTCTCCCAATATGGTCAACGAATTTCGCTTCGGTTGGCTCCGTGTCTCTGGTGGGCAGGGCGATCCCAACGCAGGAAATCTTTTTTCCTCCCAATATGGCCTGCAAGGTGTCACGACAAATGCGGCCGATATGGGATACCCGCAAATTTCTTTGAGTAATGCCTTCAGCACGATTGGCTCACCGGCCGGTTTCACGTCTCGCGTGGATCGCGATTTCGAGTTCTTCGATAACCTTCTCGTCCATCGAGGTACCCACAGCCTCCAATTCGGCGTTTATCTCTTCCATCTGGGTTTCAATCCCTCATTCCCCAACGATGCACGCGGCGTATATACCTACGGCGGTTCCTATACTGGTAATCCTCTTGCCGATTTCCTTCTAGGCTATCCGTCACAAGCACAGGTTGGTATCGGCAGAGGCACCGAGAACGCCACTACCAATTGGGCTCACCTTTATGCCGAGGATCGTTGGCAAATCAAGCCCAACCTCACCATCGACGCCGGGCTGCGATACGAATACAACGGGAACCTCGTAGCGCAGGCGAATCAGACCTCGAACATCGATCTCTCTGCGCCGGGCGGGCCTGCCTTTGTGGTCGCTGGCAATCCAACGAATTTGCCGCCGGCGGCCAGCGGACTCACATCGTTGAGTCCGCTTCCCATCGTTTCCGCATCCAGCGTCGGCTGGAACAACAGCCTGCTCACTCCTCGATACCTGAGGTTCTCTCCTCGCCTCGGCCTCGCCTGGCGGATTCCAGGTTCACACGAGATGGTTGTGCGCGCGGGATTCGGAGTCTACACCAACCAGGCAGCCTACAGCGTCCTGCAGAATCTTGCGGAAAATATGCCGTTCTTCCTGGTCAAAACAGTGAACAACTCGGCCGCGACGCCGGCGCTGACGACGGAAAATATCCTGGCGCAAAATCCTACCGGCGCGGTCGGGGCCAATAGCGTCAACCACGACTATCAAATCGAATACAACGAAGTGTGGAACCTGACGGTCCAGCGAGTGGTCACGCCGAACACGACGGTTGAGGCGGAATACGTCGGCTCACGCACCGTTCACGCTGACAGTTCGACTGATCTTAACGTGCCCTTGCCCGGCCCCGGTGGCATTCAGGCTCGGCGTCCATACCCGGAATTGGCTCCGTTCACTACCATACGATGGGACGGGTGGGCCACGTTCAATGCGCTCACCCTAAAGATCACGCGCCGCTTCGCTTCCGGTCTGTCATTTGATGCCGATTACACTCTCTCGAAGTCCCTCGATGATGCGTCCGACACCGGCACAACGAACGCCGAGTACAACCTGCCGCAGGATGCATACGCTCCCAGCCTGGAGTCGGCGCTTTCTAGTTTCGATCATCGGAATAGGTTCACGGCAAATGCCGTCTACGACTTTCCCTTCGCCCGAGGATCAACGGGATGGCTGCATCACGCCTTCGGAGAGTGGCGCGGCAGCGCAATTCTGATGATTCAGAGCGGCGCTCCGTTCACGGTGAACCTCTCCGCAGCCCAGGACGTCGTCAATATCGGTTTGATCGGCGGAAACAATTTGGAGCGCCCGAATTTGATTGCGAATCCCAACAACGGCCCCCATACACCCTCAGAGTGGTTCGATACGTCTGCGTTTGCGCTTCCCGAGCAGTTCAGTTTCGGAAACGCGGGACGAAATGTCGTGATCGGGCCCGGTCTGGCGAATCTTGATTTATCGCTGCAAAAAAACTGGAACCTACGCGAACACCAGACCCTGCAGTTCCGGTGCGATGCATTCAATGCGCTCAATCATCCGACCTTCAACCTGCCCGGCCGCATCTTCGGCGCCGCCAATTTCGGAGTGATTACCAGTGCTGAGGATGCCAGGGAGTTTCAGTTAGCGCTGCGGTGGCTATTCTGACGGTCCTGATAACTCTACGGCGATAGTATCGCCGTACCGCAACACATCGATGGCGCACAAATTTCAACAGCACGGTGCGCGGGAACATGACACAATGTCCGCTGTACTCCGCCGGGAGAGTTTTTGCAAACCAGTCTAGAAGTCGCCATCACGCTGGCGCCGTTTGCGGTGCTGTTTTCCGCATTCCTTATTTTCAAATGGGACGCTGTCCGCGCGGTCGCGGCCGCGTGGATCGTCGAGCTGGTAATCGCGCTCGGCTATTACCACATGACGCCGCTCAGAAGCCTTGAAGCGTCCCTGTGGGGCAATCTCTCCATGTGGTCGGGCTTTCTGGTTCTTTACACGGGACAGATTTTCGGACAGGCCTATCGCAATACCGGGCTGCTCGAAATCCTGCTGGAATCGGTGCAGTCCATCGTTCCCAGTTGGGATCAGGAAGGACGCGCCGTCGCTCTGGTCACCGTAGTCGGCGGCTTCATCGCTGCATTCAATGGATTCGCCACGTATCCGGTCACCATCCCCGGCCTCGTCGATCTTGGCTTCGACGGCCTCTCCGCCTGCGCCAGCTATCTCGTTTATTTTTCCTGGACGCTTCCGTTTAATAGCCTCTTCATCGGACCCACGATTTCAAACGCCGCCAGCCGCGTTCCCGTCGTGGAGATCGTTCGCAGCGCCGGCATACTCAGCATTCCGCTGGTTTTTCTTTCGCTGCTTGGATTCGTAAAAATCCTGGGATTCCGCTTCTTCGAATGGGAAACCCAGATCCTGTTTTGGTCTATGGGACTCGGCAATGCCGTGGCTATTATTTTGTTCACGCAGGTCTGGCCTGCTTACTACCTCTTGACGCTGGTTGCGGGAGCGGCCATCTCCTTAGGCACGATTTACCTGTATGGCCGCCTGTCCATGAGGCAGAGTATTCAGAGTGTAGTCGGCGCGGCCCGGCCTGAGGCCTTGCGCTCTTCCTTCCCGGCGACGATGCGCTTCCGGGCTTATGCTCCGCTTCTCTTGGGCATTTTGTTCGTGCTCCTCACCAAGCTTCCTTCCGTCGCGGAGGAATTGACGCACGTGGAGTTCGGAGTGGCGGCCTGGGGCTATCGGCCCTTCGCCATCAATATTTTTACCTCCGCCGGATTTTTCATCTTTGTGACCTCGCTGGTGGCTTACTTGTTTCGCTGCAAGCGCGCCAATTTCGCGAAAGACTTCCTCACGGCCACGCGCCGCAGCCGTGCTCCGTTGACGACGCTTTTGGTGGGCAGCGCAACCGTTTACCTGATGGTGGACGCGGGCCAAATCGCGTTGCTCGGCCGCGTGCTCTCCAGCGGCGGCAAGCTGGTCTACGCCGCGCTCTACCCCGGCGTGGCTTTTCTGGGAGGCATGGCTTTCGGCCAGGGTTTGCCGGGAGACTTTCTCTTGTCGCAGATGCAGGTGCGCACCGCGCCGATCTTGGGGATCCCTCTGGCGCTGCTGGTGGGCATCGTGACTGTGGTCACCATGGGCCCGCCAAACGCCCTCAAGCCAACGCAAATCTCCTACGCCGCGTCGCTCGCCAACGTGAAGGGCAAAGACGGCGAAATTTTCCGCATCTGCCTGCCCTGGCAGCTTCTCCAACTCGCCGTGACCGCTATCCTCGTGGTCGCCCTCGTGTTCCTCTGGAAATAGCCGGCCGTGAACGGACCTAGCCTCGACTTCCAGACGCATTTGGCCGCGCTCGAGGCGAATGGTCTGCTGGTTCGCATCGATAAGCCCATCAACAAAGATACGGAACTCCATCCGCTGGTTCGCTGGCAATTCCTCGGAGGCATTCCCGAAGACGAGCGCCGCGCCTTTCTCTTTACCAACGTGGTGGATTCCCGCGGCCGTCACTACGATATTCCCGTGGCCGTCGGTGCTCTCGCGGCCTCGGCGAAAATCTACGCCCTCGGCATGGGCCGCCCGGTTAACGAGATTGGCTCGGCCTGGACCCACGCCATCGCCAATCCTATCCCGCCCGTCGTCGTCAATGCCCCGCGCTGCCAGGAAGTGATCCTGAAGGGCGAAGATCTTTGCCGCCCGGATGGCGGCTTGGCTCGGCTGCCCATTCCCATCTCTACGCCGGGATTCGACTCCGCGCCTTATCTCACCGCCACGCTGTGCATCACGCGTGATCCGGAAACGGGCGTGCGTAACATGGGCACCTATCGCGGCGCGGTCAAAAAAAATGACCGGCTGGGCGTGCGCATGTCTTCGCGAATCGGCGGAGCCGGCGGCTATCTCCATTGGCAGAAATATCGCGCGCGCGGCGAGCGCATGCCGTGCGCCATCGTCATTGGCTGTGCGCCTGTGGTGGTGTTCACCGGCCCGCAGAAGCTGGCCGTTAATCAAGACGAAATGGCCGTGGCTGGAGCGCTTGCCGGAGCGCCGATCCGCACCGCGAAATGCGTGACGCTCGATCTCGAAGTTCCGGCCGATGCCGAAATCGTCATCGAAGGCTTGATCGACACCGATCTGCTCGAACCCGAAGGCCCGTTCGGAGAGAGCAATGGCTACGTCGCGCTCGAAGACTACAACATGTCCATGCAGGTGACGGCCATCACGCACCGGCGCAATCCCGTCTTCGTCTCCATCATCAGTCAGGTCACCCCGAGCGAATCGAGCATGATCAAGAAGGTCGCCTATGAACCGATGTTCCTGGCACATTTACGCGAGCACCTTCAGATCAAGGGCATTCGCCGCGTGGTCATGCACGAGCCGCTCAGTAATGTTCGGCCGGTAATCTTTCTGCAATTCGCAAACGGCACGCCGCGTACCGAGGTGTGGCGGGGACTCGAAGGCGCGGCGTCTCTGCGCGCGGACTGCGGAAAAATTACCATCGCGGTGAGCGAGGATATCGATCCTTCGAATACGGACGCGGTGCTGTGGTCGCTCGCCTATCGTTCGAATCCGCAGGATGATGTACGCATCGAGCCTTATCGTTCCATCGGCCACGCACCCAAATCGGGGCCGCAGACTTTGGATTCCACCATGCTGATTGACGCGACGCTGAAGTATCCAATGCCGCCGCTGGCTCTGCCCAAGCGCGAATTCATGGAGCGTGCGCTCGAAATCTGGAAGCAACTGGACCTGCCGGCGCTGCGCGTGCAGCAGCCCTGGCATGGATATTCGTTAGGGGATTGGAGCGAGCTCTGGGATGAGTTTGCGAGGAACGCCGTCAGCGGCGAATGGGAGAAAAATGGCCTGAACACATTCCCGCGCCGTCGTGGCGGCCTTACTCCGGAAACCCCCGTCCGTAAGATCGAAGGCCAGCCGAAACCTCAAAACTAATCGGCCGAAGCAGCCGCGGATTTGCCCACCAGATCGGCCAAGAAAGCGGCAATCTCCCGGGGGCATTCTGCGGGCGTGGTATGGCGCGCGCCGGGAAGCACGGTCAGCGTCGAATTCGCGATGTTTTCATGCAGGTATTCAGCCATCGCCACCGGCGTCGCGTAATCTTCTTCGCCCACGATCACCGACACGGGCATGCGAAACGCGGGCAGCGCCGCCCGCAGGTCGGCATTTCCGAGCATCTCGCACGTCGCCTGATAACACTCTGCGGTATTGGCCAAAAAGATCTGCGTCATCTGCTCCGCAACCTCAGGATGCGCACGGCGGAAATTGTCGCTGAACCAGCGGCTGAGCTGAAATTCAACCATGGAAGCAAATCCGTCGGCCGCCGGCCTGGCGCCGCGAGCTTTCCAATCCTTGGGCGCAGTGGGCCCGTACCAGGCCGTGGTGTCGATCAGCGCCAGTCCTCGAACTCGCCGCGGATAGCCTGCGGCAAATGCCTGCGCCACGCAGCCGCCCATGGAGCATCCGGCAACCGTCGCCGAGGACCACCCGCAGGCATCGAACACCGCCGCGAGGTCGTCCGCAAAAAGCTCCACGCTGTAAGGTCCGGGCCGGCGCTCCGATTGCCCATGGCCGCGGCAATCATAAGTAAGAATCTCCGCGGCGCCCGCGAGTTGGGCAACGACTTCGCTCCACATCGCCCCGCTAAGAGCGAGCGAATGAATCAGCACCAGTCGCGGCTTCCCGGGATTCGCATGAACGCGATACGAGATCTGGCATCCATCCTTGGTGCGGGCAATTGAACCTGTCTGCGCCATCAAGCTGCTCCTTCTCTGAAAGTCCATAATTGTGGCACGAAGCGGCTCGCGTACAATTTACTTTTTGCGTTGCGGAGAAGCGCACGGTAATAATTGAGGTCGCCGCTTGCGTGGATGCGAAAGGGGCATGGCGCGACGGCCCCCTTTTTGAGTCGATGACACTGACACGATGAAAACGATGACACGATGCTACTGAAAGTCAGCGAAGTGTTAAACGTCGGCGCCTCGCCCGAGGATGTCTGGCGCGTTCTGCGCGACACTCCCCGGCTGGCGGCACTTCTTCCGGGAGTGGAAAGCGTCACGCCGCTCGACGAGCCGGGTGTCGAAGCGTATCAGGCCAAGGCCAGCGACAGGATCGGTCCCTTCAAAGTGGCGCTGAACATGGAAATCCGCATGACAGAAACTCGGGACCCATCGTTTTTGAAAGCGAGCCTTAAAGGAGGCGATTCGATCGGGCTTAATCGCCTTACCGGCTGGCTGCAGATAACGTTGAGCCCCGCGTCATCGGCCACGCAGATGAAATTCGAAGCCGATATCGAGATCTTAGGCAAGCTCGCCACTCTGGGCGCCGTACCCATCCGGCGTAGAACCACGGAAAAGTTTGCCGAGTTCGCGCGAAATATTCAGGCTCAGTTTGCGCCCGCCGCACGCGCCGATCTGTCCACTGAATCCGCAATCGATGTGCGCGCCGATTCCACAACCGGTGAGCGCGGCGGTCTGCGCGCTCAATCGACAAAGGACCGCCCGTGAAGCTCGAATTTGAGCTGAATGGAAAACCCGCGGCCCTGGAGATCGAGCCTCGCGAGACTCTCGCCGAAGTCTTGCGCGCGCGCTGCCGGCTCACCGGCGTAAAGCTATCCTGCGAGGCGCAGGTCTGTGGCAGTTGTACCGTGCTCGTCGACGGCCTTCCCGTCAGCGCCTGCACCTATCTCGCCTACGAGGTCCGCGATAAGCGCGTCACCACCATCGAAGGACTCGCCGATGGCGCCGGCCGGCTTCATCCGCTGCAACAGGCCTTTCTCGATCAATTTGCTTTTCAGTGCGGCTTCTGCACGCCGGGGATGATCCTCGCGGCCAAATCGCTGCTGGAAGAAAACGCGCATGCCTCCGACGAAGAAATCATCGCCTACATGAGCGGCAACTTGTGCCGCTGCACGGGCTATTTGGGGATATTGAAAGCGATCAGGCAGGCCTCCGCGGAATTGCGGGAACACATGAAAGCAAATGGGCGCGATTCGTGAGTGATACAAACAAGAGCGACGCGAAAAACTTCGCCGTCGTGAATCATTCCGTCCCTCGGCGCGATGGTGTGGCCAAGGTGACGGGAAGCGCCACTTACGCCAGCGACATTACTCTCGAACGCATGGCCTGGGCCAAACTTTTGCGCAGCCCGTTTGCGCACGCCAAGATTCTCTCCATAGACGCCTCCGAGGCCAGGCGCCAGCCCGGAGTCATCGACGTTCTCACCGGAAATGATCTCGGCGCTCTGCATCCCTACTACGGCCATGCCGTCAAGGATCATCCTTTGCTGGCCATCGGCAAAGTGCGATTCGTGGGCGAGCCGGTGGCTGCGGTCATAGCCGAAGACGAGTTGAGCGCCCAGGAAGCGCTCGACAAAATCCAAGTCGCTTACGACGAGCTGACGCCTGTGCTCGACGTCGCCGGCGCGCTCGCGCCCGGCGCCGTGCTCGTTCACGGAATGGATTACATCGGCGGCGCCTTTCGCGGCTTCGACGATTTCAATATTTTCCCGGGGGGCAAAACAAATATTTGCCAGGCCGTGCACGTGGAGTGGGGCGACGTGGATGCCGCCTTCGCTTCCGCCGCGCACATCGTCGAAGGCGAATTTTATTTCCCCATGGTCTACGCCTACGCCATGGAACCCTACGTGGCCGTCGCCGATTACGATCCCAGGGGCCAGCTGACGGTTTATTCCTCGGCGCAGCATCCCTTCATGGTGCGTCACGATCTCGCCGAAGTTTTCGATCTGCCGCTCAATAGCGTGCGCGTAATTGTGCCCTTCGTGGGCGGCGGTTACGGCAGCAAGTCCTACACGAAAATCGAGCCGCTCACGGCCGCATGTTCGTGGAAGGTTTCGCGGCCCGTGAAATTGCAGCTCAGCGTCGAGGAAGCCTTCCTGACCACGCGCTCGGACGATGCGCGCGTGTATATTCGCACCGCCGTGGATGCGAATGGCAAGCTCATTGCCAAGCAGGCCACCATTCATCTCGATACCGGCGCCTATGCGGAAAACAGCCCCATGGTCTGCCGCAAGGCGGCCAATCGCATCGTCGGACCCTATCGCTTTCCCAACGTGAAGATCGATTGCCTGGCGATTTACACAAACACGGTGCCTGCAAGCTCCTATCGCGGATTGGGCGCTGCGCAGATTACGTTTCCTGTCGAATCCCAAATGGACGAGCTCGCCCACCAGATCGGCTGCGATCCACAGGAATTTCGTCTGCGCAATCTGGCTCACAGCGGCGAATCCATCCATCCCGGGCTGCGCCCCATCGACGCCGATGTGCCCGGCGACATTCGCATTGCCGGCGAGGTGCTGCGTTCGAATGGCCCCTTGGCGCCGAAGCACGGCCGCTCCGTCTGTTGTTCGTGCAGCGATGCCGGAGCGCATCCCGTGACTTTGGCGATGGTCCACGTGTATGGCGATGGGTCTGTATCGGTGATGAGCGGAAGCACGGAAATCGGCCAGGGCAGCCACACCGTCCTCGCGCAGATTGCGGCCGAAGAGATGGGCGTGCCGCTCGAAAAAGTGAGGCTGGTCGGTTCCGATACAGCCGTAACGCTTTTCGAACGCTCCACCGGCGCCAGCCGAACCACCACGCTGATGGGCCGCGCCGTGATGGAGTCCTGCCGCGAAGCGATCGCTCAGTGCAAGTCCATGGCCGCGGAACTCCTGGGCGTGCCGGCCGGCGAATTCACCGAGGAACGCGGCGGCATTCGCCATGGCAAAGACTGGCTCGCCTGGCCCGAAATCATCGAACGTTATTTCCAGATGGAGGGCTGCAGCATCATCGGACGCGCCTATTTGCGCCGCGCCGGTGCCCTGAAATCCGTGCCCGTGTTCTGGGAAATCGGCGTCGTGGGCGTGGAGATTGCTCTCGATGAGGAGACCGGAAAGATCTCGCTCGATACGCTGGTCACCGTCGGAGACGTGGGTCTCGCTATCCATCCGGCCATGACCGAAAGCCAGGACTTGGGCGCCGCCACCATGGGCCTTGGCATCGGCCTCTTCGAAGAATTGATCTACGAAGGGCAGCAGTTGATGAACGGAACCATGCTCGAATATCGCGTGCCGCGTTTTTCCGATCTGGCCCGCAGGGTTGAGCTGAAGCTGGTCGAAAATCGCGACGGCGTGGGTCCCTACGGCGCAAAAGGCGGCGGCGAAGGGTCGGTCAATCCGATCGGCGCATGTCTCGCGAACGCTCTCTACCAGGCCGCGGGCGTGCGCATCCGCAGCCTGCCGCTAACGCCCGAGCGTGTGTGGAAAGCCTTGCAGGAGAAAAAGGTGCAAGCGCTCGCCGCAAAAGGCCGGCAAGCCACAGCCTCTAGAATCCGCGCTCCTAAGACTCCCGCATGACCACGCTATCGCGTTTCGAAATCCATCAGCCGGCGAGCGTTGCGGAAGCGTCTCAGATGCTTGCTCACTACGGCGATGAGGCGGCGATTTATGCGGGTGGAACTGAATTGCTGCTAGCCATGAGGCACCGCGCGCTCACTTACAATCACCTCATCGACCTGAAGGTCATCCCCGGATTGAACGCCATCGCAGCCCGCGACGGCGTCATCGAGATTGGCACTGCCTGCACGCATCGCGCTATCGAGCGTTCCGCGCTGGTGCGGGAAAAGCAGCCCGCATTCGCCGAACTCGAATCCCAGGTCGCCAATATCCGCGTGCGCGCGACGGGAACGCTCGGCGGCAATCTTTGCTTTGCCGAGCCGCACTCCGATCCCGCTACCATGCTGCTCGTGCTCGGCGCAACCGTGCGGATCGAGAGCGCCAACGGCGCTCGCGAAATCCCCATCGAGAAGCTCATTGCCGGCGCTTATTCGAATCATCTCGCGCCCGGCGAAATTCTTACGCGCATCGTGGTCCCTTCGGCGAAACCGAGCCACCGCGCCGCCTACCTGAAATTTCAAATTCACGAGCGTCCCACGCTGGGTCTGGGACTTTGGCTCGAGACTTCCGATGGCGGGCGGGCCTTTACAGCGGCTCGCGTTGCTGTAGGCTGCGTTTGCCCATTTCCCAGCCGCGCGTCCGATGCCGAAAAATTACTTACCGGCTCGCGCGAGGAAGTCGAAAGCCATCTGCCCGAAGCTGCCGCTCTCATCGCGGACGGCGCCGATCTGGTTGACGATCATGAGGGCAGCGCCGAATATAAACGCCATCTGATCGGCGTTTTCCTCCGCCGCGCATTTCTCAAAGCCATTGCTGGAGATGCCCAATAGATCGCGTTTCCCGGTTTGGGTCGATAATAACGGTAACAAGACGTCATGGTGCTACAGTTGAGAATTCTTCGTCGTCGTCTCTCGCTTCTGGTGGCCGCTCTGCTCTTCCTTGGCCTCGCCTCCGGCCTGCTCGCCTACCAGCGCCGGGGCATTGCCAGCGAGCAGGAAGACGACGAAGAAGATATGCCCATCGGCGCCCGGCAAAAAGTCGAATGGACTTTCGCGCGCTTCCACTACGAGGTGGGCGGCGGCTTCTTTCGCGGCTTTCAGCGCTGGGCCGCCGACTATCCGAAATCGGATCGCCAGCTCGTGGAGGGCGTCGTTCGTCTCACGCGCATCAATACGCACGTCGCCGAGCAGGTGGTTGACGCGCATAGCGACGACATCTACAACTGGCCCTGGATCTTTGTCGAAGATCCCGGCGCCTGGATCCTCTCGCAAGCCGAGGCAGTCCGCATCCGCACCTATCTCCTGCGCGGCGGCTTCATGTTTTTTGACGATACCCACGGAGATTACGAATGGTCCAATCTGGTGGCCGGTGTACGCATGATTTTTCCGGACCGCCAGATCGAAGATCTGAAAGACAGCGACGAAATCTTTCACACCATGTACGATCTGGACGATCGCTTCCAGATTCCAGGAACGCGTTTTATCTGGAACGGCCGCCGCTATACGGAGGATATGAAAGTGCCCAAATGGCGCGCCATCCGCGACGACAAAGGCCGCATCATGGTGGCCATCTGCCACAATAGCGACGTCGGCGACGCCTGGGAATGGGCCGACAGTCCCCGTTACCCGGAGCCCGCCACTTCCATGGCCTACCGCATCGCCATCAACTACATCATCTACGGAATGACCCACTAAGCCTTTGTGTCAGCGAGGTTAAAAACATTGTCATTCTGAGCGGATTGGTCGCGCATTGTTCGTCGCGATTTCCCGGCGCGCGACCACGAAGCGAAGAATCCCTCTTCGCTTATTCAGAACGGAACGGTCGAATTGGCACTATTACTTCAGGCGGGTGCTGCCCATGAGGAATTTGTCCACGCCGGCGGCGGCCTTCCGTCCCTCGGAGATCGCCCACACCACCAGCGACTGCCCGCGCCGCATATCGCCGGCGGCAAAAATCCCCGGCACCGAACTCATATAGTTCGCATCCGTGGCGATATTGCTCCGCGCGTCGAGATTGACGCCAAACTGCTCGATCATGCCTTGCTTTACCGGCCCCAGGAAACCGAGTGCCAGCAGCACCAGGTCGGCTTCCAGCACGAATTCAGTCCCCGGAATCGGCTCGAATTTCGGTGGCGGCGCCACGCGAATGGCATGAAGCTGCTTGACATTTCCATTGCCGTCGCCAGTGAAGTGCGTCGTGCCGATCGACCAATCGCGCAATCCGCCTTCTTCATGCGAGCTTTCCGACCGCAATTGCAGCGGCCATAGCGGCCAGGGCGTGCTCGGCGCGCGCGCTTCTGGCGGCATGGGCATGATTTCGAACTGACGCACCGATTTTGCCTTGTGACGATGGGTGGTACCCAGGCAATCCGCGCCCGTATCTCCGCCCCCGATAATCACCACGTGCTTTCCGGTGGCCATGATTTGGTTCAGCACGTCGTCGCCGGCATTTCTCTTATTCTGCTGCGGCAGGAACTCCATCGCGAAATGAATCCCCTTCAACTCGCGTCCGGGAACGTTCAAATCGCGCGGCGCCTCCGCTCCGCCGCAAAGCAGGATGGCGTCGAACTCCTTGCGCAAATCCTCGGCCGGCACGTTTTGCCCGATGTACGCGCCGGTCTGGAATTGCACGCCTTCCGCCGCCATCTGTTCCAGCCGGCGGTCCAGGACGTGCTTCTCCATCTTGAAGTCCGGAATGCCATAGCGCATCAATCCGCCAAGCCGGTCGTTTTTCTCAAACAGAGTCACGAGGTGCCCCGCGCGATTCAGTTGCTGTGCCGCCGCGAGTCCCGAGGGACCGGAGCCCACCACCGCCACGCGCTTGGCCGTGCGCGTCTCGGGCGGCTCGGGTTGAATCCAGCCTTCCGCCCAGGCGCGTTCGACAATGTTTTTCTCGATCACCTTGATCGTGACCGGCGGCTCGTTGATCCCCAGCACGCAGGCTGTTTCGCAAGGAGCCGGGCAGATGCGGCCTGTAAATTCGGGAAAGTTATTCGTCGAATGCAGAACGCGGATCGCTTCCTTCCAGTGATCGCGGTAAACGAGGTCGTTCCAGTCGGGAATGATGTTGTTTACAGGGCAGCCCGTGTGGCAGAAGGGAATGCCGCAATCCATGCAGCGCGAGGCCTGCGTGCGGACTTTGTCTTCGGGAAACTGGTAGTAGACCTCGAAGTAGTCGTTGACGCGCTCTTCGATGGGCCGGCGTACCGGCATCTCCCGCGTGAATTCTTTAAAACCGGTGACCTTACCCACGAGTTTTACCCACGAACCTCTCGCCCACGCGCATGTGCTCCGGCCTGCGCCACCAGCACACCGGCGGGAACCCGTGGAACGCCCAGGACGCGCTTATATTCGTGCGGGAACACCTTGACGAACTTCGGAAGCGTGGCATCCCAATTCTGTAGAATCCATTTGGCCTGCGGACTATCGGTAAATTCGCCGTGCCGGCTGATCAGCCTGTGCAGCAGCGCAATGTCGGCCGATTCGGTGACGTGTTCGAGATCGACCTCCGAGCGATTGCAATAGGTCGAGCCAAAATCGCCGAATTGATCGAGCACGTAGGCGATCCCTCCGGTCATACCGGCAGCGAAATTACGCCCGGCGCGGCCCAGCACGATCACCAGGCCGTTGGTCATGTATTCGCAGCCGTGGTCGCCCACGCCTTCCACGACGGCGGTGGCTCCGGAATTGCGCACCGCAAAGCGTTCGCCGGCCATACCATTGAAGTAGGCTTCGCCGCTCGTCGCGCCATAGAGGCACACGTTGCCGATCAGGATATTTTCCTCCGGCACGAATTCTGAATGCCTCGGCGGATAAATGATCAGCCTGCCGCCGGAAAGCCCTTTGCCGACGTAATCGTTGGCGTCGCCTTCCAGCGTCAGCCGTACGCCCTTCGCCAGGAACGCCCCGAAACTTTGCCCCGCGCAGCCGGTCAGCTGGATACGAATCGTATCTTCCGGCAAGCCTGCGGAGCCGTAGCGCCGTGCGATCTCGCCGCTCAACATCGCGCCCACGGTTCGATGAACATTCCGGATCGGCAGACTGATCGACACCGGAATCTGCTTCTCGAGGGCCTTTTGGCACTGCTTGATCAAGTGACGGTCGAGCGCCGCTTCCAAACCGTGATCCTGCGGCTGCATCTGACGCCGCCCCACGTGTTGCGGAACCGGCGGATTGTACAAAAGGGACGACAGATCGATGCCCTTGCCCTTCCAGTGCGTGATATCCGTGCGCTGCACCAGGCAATCCACGCGCCCGACCATCTCGTCGAGCTTGCGGAATCCCAATTCCGCCATGACCCGCCGCAAATCCTCAGCCACGAAAAAGAAGAAGTTGATGACGTGCTCGGGCTGCCCCTGGAATTTCTTGCGCAATTCCGGATCCTGCGTGGCCACGCCCACCGGACAGGTGTTCAGGTGGCACTTGCGCATCATGATGCAGCCCATGGAAATCAGCGGAGCCGTGGAAAATCCGAACTCTTCCGCTCCCAGCATCGCGGCAATGGCCACGTCCCGGCCGGTCTGTAGCTTGCCATCCACCTGTATGCGCACGCGGCTGCGCAGATCGTTCATCACCAGCACCTGCTGCGTCTCCGAAAGCCCCAGCTCCCACGGAATTCCCGCGTGGCGTATCGAACTGATCGGCGACGCGCCCGTCCCGCCGTCGTAGCCGCTGATCAAAATGACGTCGGCATGGGCCTTCGCGACGCCCGCCGCCACCGTTCCCACTCCAACCTCAGCCACGAGCTTTACGGAAATGCGCGCCCGCGGATTGGCGTTCTTCAAGTCATAGATAAGCTGCGCCAGGTCTTCAATCGAATAGATATCATGGTGCGGCGGAGGAGAAATCAGCCCCACGCCCGGTATCGAATGCCGTACGCGGGCGATAAAGTCGTCCACCTTGTGTCCGGGCAGTTGTCCGCCCTCACCCGGCTTCGCGCCCTGGGCGATCTTGATCTGCAAATCGTCCGCATTGATCAGGTAATTCGTGGTCACGCCAAACCGCGCGGACGCCACCTGCTTGATCGCGCTGCGGCGCAGATCACCATTGGCATCGGGTTTGAAGCGCGCCTCGTCTTCGCCGCCTTCGCCGGTATTGGATTTGCCGCCGATGCGGTTCATGGCGATGGCCAGCGTCTCGTGCGCTTCCTTGCTGATGGAACCGAAAGACATGGCGCCGGTCGCGAATCGCTTCACGATGTCCGCCGCGGCCTCCACTTCCTCCAGCGGCACCGGTTTCCCCGCGGGTTTGAAATCAAACATGCCGCGCAGCATTTGCAAGTCGCGGTTCTGCTGGTTGATAACGGCGGCAAATTCCTGGAACGTCTCGAATTTCGCCTGCCGCACCGCGTGCTGCAATTTGCTGACGGTAATCGGATTCAGCAGATGCCGTTCGCCGCGCACGCGATACTGATATTCGCCTCCCACCCGCAGTTCCGTATCCGATTCGCTGGGTGGCTGCATGGCGAATTGGTGCTTGATAAGCGCTTCGCGGGCCAGCACCTCCATCGTCACGCCCTCGATGCGCGAGGCGGTGCCCGTGAGGTAGCGCTCCACGAGCGACTTTTGCAGGCCGATGGTCTCGAAGATTTGCGCGCCCTGATAACTCTGCAGCGTCGAAATTCCCATCTTCGAAAAAGTCTTCAGCAGGCCTTTGTCGATCGACTTCATGTAGTTCTTGAAAACCTTGTCCCAGGTGTAATCCGGCGGAAACGCGCCGTCGCGATGCATGTCTTCGAGCGTCTCGATCGCCAGATACGGGTTCACAGCGCTCGCACCGTAGCCCAGCAGCAGCGCAAAATGCATTACCTCGCGCGGCTCGCCCGACTCCACGATCAGCGCCACCTGGTTGCGCGTCTTCTCCCGGATCAAATGATTGTGAACGGCGGAAAGCGCCAGCAGGCTTGGTATCGGCGCGTGCTCTTCGTCCACGCCGCGGTCCGATAGAATCAGCAGCGTATAGCCGGACTTGATGGCCAGCGATGCCGAACGGCACAGCCTCTCGAGTGATTCCTCAAGGCTCTTTTCGCCGCCTTCCACGCGAAAGAGCATCGGCAGAGTGGTCGCCAGAAAATCGCCCCAGCTCACGCGCCGCAGTTTCTCCAGCCGCCAATTGGAAATGATCGGATGCCGCAGCTTGAGCGTGTGGCAGTTCTTGGGCGTCTCCTCCAGGATGTTTCCTTCCGAGCCGATATACGTATTGAGCGACATCACCAGGCCTTCGCGGATCGGATCGATCGCCGGATTGGTGACTTGCGCGAAGGTCTGCTTGAAATAACTGAAAAGAAGCTGCGGCTGATCGGAAAGGCACGCCAACGGCGTATCGATGCCCATCGATCCCACCGGCTCTTCCGCCTGCATCGCGGAAGGGAAGAGCACTGTCTTCAAATCCTCGTCCGTGTAGCCAAAGGCGCGCTGGCGCATCAGGATCGTTTCGTGATCCGTCGCCTGAACGCGCTTGGGGCTCGGCAGATCGTCCAGCGTGATCTGATTTTCCTTCAGCCACTGCCGGTAAGGCTGCCGCGCCGCCAATTCTTTCTTCACGTCCTCATCGGAAATCAGGAGCTTACGCTCCGTATCCACCAGCAGCATGCGGCCCGGCGCGAGTCTTCCCTTCATGCGTATTTCTTCCGGCTTCACCGGAAGCACGCCCGCTTCCGACGCCATGATCACCAGCCCGCCGTTGGTGACCAGATAACGCCCCGGACGCAGCCCGTTGCGGTCGAGCTTGGCGCCGATCACGCGCCCGTCGGTGAAAGCCACGTCCGCCGGCCCGTCCCACGGCTCCATCAGCGAAGCGTGATATTCGTAGAAGGCCTTGACGTCCTCGGGCATGGTTGAATCGTGTTCCCAGGCCTCGGGGATCAGCATGGACATCACGTGCGGCAGGCTGCGGCCCGCCAGCGCCAGCAGCTCCACGGCATTGTCCAGCATCGCCGAATCGCTGCCGCCCGGCGTGATGATGGGAAAGAGCTTCTTGATGTCGTTGCCGAAAAGAGGCGAGGCCAGCACGGATTGCCGCGCGTGCATCCAGTTGATATTCCCGCGCAGCGTATTGATCTCGCCGTTATGGCAGATGTACCGATAAGGATGTGCGAGTTGCCAGCTCGGGAACGTATTTGTCGAAAAGCGCTGGTGCACCAGGCACAACGCGCTGATCACTTCGGGATCCAACAGCTCCTTGTAAAAATCCGTAATCTGGGGGGCCAGCAGCAGGCCCTTGTAGATAATCGTCCGCGACGAAAGCGAAGGAAGATAGAAGAACCCCTTCTCTTTGAAATCTGACGCTGCGACCGCCGATTCCGCCCGCTTGCGCACCACGTAAAGCTTGCGCTCGAGCGCATCCTGATCCATTTCCGGCCCGCGCTTGATGAAAATCTGCTCGATATAGGGCTGTGTCGCCCGAGCCAGCCGGCCAATGGCATTTCCGTTGAGCGGCGTGTCCCGCCAGCCAAGCACTGTCAGGCCTTCCTCGCCCGCGATGCGCTCCAGGATGCCTTCGCAGAGGATCCGCTCAGGACGGTCGACCGGCAGAAAAGCCATGCCCACGCCATATTCGCCCGCAGCCGGCAATTCAAAACCAAGCCGCGAGCATTCGCGCTGGAAAAAGGCGTGCGGAATCTGCATCAGGATACCCGCGCCGTCGCCGGTCTGGGGGTCGCAACCGCAAGCCCCGCGGTGCGTCAGATTGATCAGGATCTGAACGCCCTTCAGCACAATGTCGTGCGACTTGTGCCCGGAAATATCCGCTACGAAGCCGATGCCGCAGGCATCGTGCTCAAATCTCGGGTCATAGAGCCCCTGAGCAGGTGGCAGCCCTCCCGAGGGAGAGCCCGACAGAGAGCCCAAGAAAGAGTCCGATGGAAAGTATTTGCCCATTTAAGTGTTTACTCTGAATATCATGGCAAACCTGCCTTGTAAAGCGACCCGAGCATAGCTGCTGAACCTGTCTGGTGACGCTACGCGGAGGGCGCGAGCGCCGTAAGTGGGCGGGCAGGTGCCACATTACAAGCCATTTAAGATAAATACCTTAAGTATGCCAAGTTTGTACAATTCAGAATTTCGATCAGTCCAATCGATTTTCCCGGGGCAGCTTTCCGGATAGGCAGAAGTGGCTTTAAGAAGCGTACTTTAAATACCGCCGGCGCAGTTCCTCGAGCGTCATCGGCCCTTTGCGGATGCTTATCGCCACTTTGCCGGCCGGTGTAGCGCTCGACCTGATGAAAACCGTATCGCCCGCGCGCAAATCCGCGAATTGGATGGCCTTCCCGTTCTTATCCGTGTAGCGCGTCTTGTCGTTCACCTGGAGAACTTCGGTGATCTCCGTCGGCTCTTTCAGCAGCAACTGCTTCTTTCCGATATCCACCGAGGCGACGATGAAAAACTCCTCGCCCCCGCTCTTCGCATTGGCAGCCGGCTGCTCCGCTTGTCCCGCCAGCGAGAATGCGCAGCACAGCACAACCACAAGCACCAAAATAACGGCACGCCAGCTTTGTCCCCATCGCGGCGTCATCGGCTCCGAAATTCTACTCATAGCGAAGCGCCTCGATAGGATCGAGATGCGAAGCTTTATAGGCAGGGTAGAACCCGAAGAAAACCCCCACGGCCGCGGAAAAGATCACCGCCACAACTAGAGCCTCTACGGGAATCCGGGTCGGCCATCCTAACGTGCTGGAAATGGCCACGGACCCAACCACTCCGATGATCACTCCGATCGCCCCGCCCAGCAGGCTCAACAAGGTGGCCTCGCCCAGAAACTGCATGCGCACGTCCGCTTCGTTCGCGCCGATGGCCAGCCGCAGCCCGATCTCGCGCGTTCGTTCGGTCACCGACACGAGCATGATGTTCATAATTCCTATGCCGCCCACGATCAGAGACACTGAAGCGATGCTCGCCAGCAAAATCGTCATGATGCGCTGAGACTCCGCCCGCGCTGAAGCAATTTCCGCCGGATGTCGCAGATTGAAATCGTCATCTTCATCCGTACGCAGATGGTGCCGCTCCCGCAGCAGCGACGTAATCTGCGTTTCCGCCGGCTTGATCGCCTCTGGAGACACCCCCGAACACATGATGTCGTCCAGCCAGTCGATCCCCTTGATCTTCTTCTGCATCGTCGTCAGAGGCAGCATGAGCGTGTCATCCTGGTCCTGGCCGGTGGGCGATTGGCCCTTGGCGCTCAGGATGCCGATAATTCGCACCGGCAAATTCTGAATGCGAATCGTCTGTCCCAGCGGGTCCGCTGAGCCGAATAGGTTTTCCACGATGGTTTGACCAAGCAGGCAGACATTGGCTGAATGATCGATGTCGTCCTGCGAAAAAGAAGCTCCACGCGCCACGTCCCACTTGCGCACCGAAAGAAATTCCGGCGAAATGCCGCGCGCCTGCGTATACCAGTTCTGGTTCCCGTAAACGAGCTGCACCGGGCCGTCCACATGGCCCGCGCAGTTGTAAATCAGCGGAATCTGCTGCCCCATCGCTTTCATATCCGCCAGGACCAGGGTTTTGGTTCCGCGCACCCCGGTGCGCACGCCATTGACGGCGCGGCCCCCCGCTTCGACCCAAATCATGTTGTCGCCAAGATTGCTGATTTGCTGCTGGATCTGCTCGGAAGCGCCCTCGCCCACGGCCACGCTGGCGATCACGGCGCCCACGCCGATAATGATCCCCAGCATCGTCAGAATGCTGCGCATTTTGTTCCGCGCCAACGCTCGCATGGCTAACCGCAAGACGCTTATGAGATCCATCGGTCAGCTCCTCTCATTCGGCGCCGCGATCTCGCCGGAATCGCTCAATGAAAGCGTCGGCAAAATTTCTGCCGCGCAGGCGCGCTCCCGGACGGGGTCGTCGCGCAGAATGTGTCCATCGCGAAACAGCACCGTGCGGCGCGCGAATCGCGCCACGTCCGGCTCATGTGTCACCAGCAGGATGGTTAGCCCGCGCTCCTCGTTCAACCGCTGAAACGTGTCCATGATCTCCACGCTGGTGCGCGTATCCAGATTGCCCGTAGGCTCATCGGCCAGCAGGATCGAAGGACGGTTGATCAAGGCGCGCGCGATGGCCACCCGCTGTTGCTGTCCGCCTGAAAGCTGGGCCGGATGATGATCGGCGCGGTCTTCTAGCCCCACCACGCGAAGCGCCTCCAGAGCCCGCGGGCCCCTCTCTTCGCGCTTCACGCCGGCATAGACCAGCGGCAATTCCACGTTTTCCTGCGCGGACGTTCGCGCCAGCAGATTGAATCCTTGAAACACGAATCCGATCTTCCGATTGCGAATGCGCGCCAGCTCCTGTTTGGAAAGCTGCGAGACGTCTTGGCCATCCAGCCGGTAGACGCCCTGGGTGGGCCGGTCCAGGCACCCGATCAGGTTCATAAACGTCGATTTGCCCGAACCGGAAGCCCCCATGATGGCCACGAATTCACCGGACCGCACCTGCAGCGAAACTCCGCGCAGCGCCGGCACGCGAATCTCCCCCAGTTGATAAACTTTGTGCAGATTCTCTACATCAATCGTGAGCCGCGGTTCAGGAACGGCCTTGACCTGCTCCGGCGATTGTAGGACCTGTTCGGCCATTTCCGGATCGCCTTACCGCGGCGCGCCAAATTTTGGCGTCGAGGACGCACCGTTTCCACCTGAATTGCCGGCCCCTTGCTCGCCGGTCGCCAGCACATCGCCGGGCTTGAGATCGCCGGAAATAAGCTGCGTATACGTGTAATCCGTAATGCCCGTTCGCACCGCCAGCGGACGAATCGTCCCATTCGCCTCCGGCTTCCACACCACGCGCCACCCCCCTACGTGAGAGGTGGTCGCGGCCGCCGGAATGTGATTTTGCTCATACGACTGCCGCAGCGCGCTATTGGAAAAAGAAGGCGTGAAGCGCAGCGCCGCATTCGGAATTTTGATCGTGTCGGAGACGTCGCCCGTGGGAATCGTGGCGTAAGCCGTCTCGCCCGGCAGGAGCTTTCCGTCGGGGTTCTCAAAATTGATGATCGTGCTGTAGGTGACCACGTTCTGAATCGTGGTGGCGTTCAGCCGGATCGCGCTCACTCGCCCGGTAAAAGTTTCGCTCGGAAAAGCGTCCACCTGAAACGTGGCTTCCGTCCCGATTTTGATGTTCCCAGTATCGGACTCGTCCGTCGCTGCCGACACCTGCATACGCGTCAGGTCCTGGGCGATGCTGAAAACGATTGGCGCCTGCAGCGAGGCCGCTACAGATTGGCCCACGGTCACGTTATTGGCTACAACCGTGCCGTCAATCGGCGACAAGATCGTGCAATACCGCAGATTTGCTTCCGCCAACGCCAGCGCGCCTTGCATCGTCTTCATTTGCGCTCTTGCCTGCTCCACCTGAGCGCGCGTCTCGGCAAGCTGCGCGATAGACTGATTCAGTTGCGCTTCGGCCGCCCGCACTTGAGCGTGTGATTGATCCAGCCCCGACTGCGCCTGATCGGCTTGATCTTTCGAGAAAACGCCTTGGTCGGCCAAATCCAGAATGCGCCGCGTGTTCGCCCCGCTATAGACGTCGGCAGCTTTCAGCCGCTCCACATTGGCTTCATTGGTTTTGATCGCCGCTTCCTGTGCCGTTATGGTCGCCTCGAGATTCTTCTCGTTGGCTATCGCGTTGTCCAGGTTCCCTCGCGCCTGCACCACTTGCGCTTGATACACTTCCGGGTCCAGTTGCGCGAGCACCTGGCCCGCTTCCACGCGCGAATTGAAATCCGCAAAGACGTATTGCACCGTCCCTGACACGTACGAGCCGACCGGAACGGTTGTCAGTGGATTGATGGTGCCCGTTGCCTGCACGACTGAAGTGATGCCCCCGCGCTGAACTTCAGCGGTCAGATAGTTCGGATCGTCGGAGCGGCCCCGAATGGCCCATGCGGCTGCAACCACGGCGATCACCGCGATGGCGGCTAACCCGACGAGCTTCTTGTGATTACGGTAATATGGCCGCAAGTCCATTCCTATCTTTACTCCAGGCGGTGGCCCCTATTATACAGACGCGGCGTTCGCTTTGGGTCACTAGCCTGCCCCCTGCCGCCTGAAGAATGGCTGAATCGAGATCTGGGGAGTGGCCAGCCACTCCTGGCTATGCAGTTGCATCTTCAAAACGCAAACCGCGCCACCGCGCGAGGTGTATATTTCCAATCGGGGAGGAACGGCAATGCCCAAATTAATCTTGGCAGTCTTACTGGCTTCGATCCTGGTTATCCCGGCGGCCGCACAAACGCAGCAATCGGCGCCGCCTTCGTTTACCGGATTTCTAAAGAATATGTTTCGGAATAATCGCAGTGAAATCGCACGTTCTGCCGAAAAATTTCCGGAGGAGTTCTACGGCTTGCGCCCTGGACCACAAACGGAAGTCCGGACCTTCGGCCAGCTCGTCGGGCATCTCGCCAATTTCAATTACTTGTGGTGCTCCCAGGCAAAAAACGAGAAAAACCCCATGGAAGGCAAAGACTTCGAGAAATTGACCTCCAAAGCCGATCTCACCAAGGCGCTCAACGACGCCTTCGCCTATTGCGATTCCGTCTATAACTCGCTCACCGATGCCTCGGGCCAGGAAATCCTCGAAATCACGCAGGAAAATGGCAGCAAGCGCCGGATCAATCGCTTAAGTTTGCTGGTCTTGAACTACGGCCACAACGAACACCACTACGGCAATATGGTCACCTACATGCGCATGAAGAGCATCGTGCCCGCATCCTCCGAGCCCCGCTAGCCACTTTTCGTCGATCATTTGCTTGCCTGTATGCGAAGCGGGGTGGTTCTTGTAGCTCAGGTCGTCCCGACGATACCGGGGTCCCCGGCACACGCCGCTGTTGCGCGTGCTGGGTGGTTGTCGGGAGACCTGAGGATTTTAAGTTTTTGCGGGTGCCCCACCCGTCGTCTTTACGGGTGGGTCCGTCGTCGCGTTAAAAAAGTCGCCAATTTGAAAGCTGTCATTCCGAGGGCCGATTTCGCCCGAGAATCTGCTGTTCGCTTTTGCGGTTTCCGCAGACTGCTTGCCCCGCAGCATCACGGCGCGCCCGCGTGCGCCTTAAAAATGGCGCTACTGTATCGCGTGCTCTAAGCCGCTGGCCGCCTTCTCGATTACCGCCGCCTCGTTTTCCAGCACTTTGGCAACCGTGTTGATCGATTCTTCCGCCGTGCTCCACTGCTTCTGCTCGATCGCTTCCCGCACCGCCGGCACCGTCTTTACTCCATAGCCCGTATAAAAACCCGGCGCATAAAGTTGATGCCTGAACCATGGGCGCCCCGGCAAGCCGTTGGCGTCCGTCAGGGCGCGTTCGCTCTGGAGCAGTTGCAGGTTTACCTGTGCCAGCGAAGCGCGTCCCAGCGCGGTCCCGCCGTCTTGTTCCGCCTTTGTATAGACGCGCTGATAATGATCGGCGCTCTGATTCAGAGCATCCAGCGCGTTTTGTAAGGGAGCGAAATTGAGATGCGGCGGCAACGCTTCCGGTGCCGGCGGCACCAGCGGCTTCCGCGGGTCCGACGTGGCGCCGAATACGCCTTCGCTGATCTGCCGGTTGCGGTCGCGGAATTCACTGCTTTGGTTTTCGGCCAGATGTTGCAGATCGTTCACGTAACCGCGCACAGTCGAGTATAGAGCGCTGAAATCAAAGGGCAGCAAGTCTGCATCCGCCAGGCGCAACACCGCCGTGCCGGCAGTTTGCGCCAGGGCCCGCCCGTAAACGAATCCGACGTCGCCGAAGTGCGTAAACCAGTAGAAATCATCGTAAACCGAATGATAAATACCGCCATCGCTCTCGCCGCTGTATTCCAGGTTCAGCGACGCCACGCCCGTGAAATCAAGGAACGCCGTATAGTCGGATCCCGAACCCAACGCCTCGATCGGCCAGGTCGCTCTGGAACTCAAGCGTTCCCGTTCTTCGCCCGAGTTTGCTGCGGCAATGCGTCTCAATTGTCTGCGCTGCCAAACGGAGATATTTTTTTCGGGGTCGCTGATGTCGCGCGCCACTTGATTCATAAAAGGTTCCAGGGAATGGGAACCGGAAACATTCAGATATCCGCGGTTGTTCGAATCCGTATTGATATAGGTCACGGCGTGGGCGCGAAGTTCGTCCGCGTGCGTCTCCACCCATTCCGTCGATCCGATCAGCCCCGGTTCCTCGGCGTCCCAGGCGCAATAGATAATCGTCCGCTTGGGCTTCCATCCCGACTTGAACATTTCCCCGAGCGCTCGCGCCTCTTCCATCTCCGCGGACATTCCGGAAATGGGGTCCTGCGCTCCGTTCACCCAGGCGTCGTAATGGTTGCCGCGAATCACCCATTCGTCAGGCTCCGAAGCTCCCGGGAATTCGCGCGATCACGTCGTTGATCTGCTTCATGTCCCAATTGAATTTCACCCGCAGGTGAACTTTCGCAGGCCCGGGCCCCACGTGATAGGTAATCGCCAGCCCGCCGCGCCATCTCGCTGGCGCCACGGGTCCAGCCAAAGCCGCCAGCAGCGGCTCCGCATCCGCATAAGAAATGGGTTGGACCGGAATTTTCGTGAAGACTTTCACGTCTTCCAGCTTCAGCCGCTTGGCATCGGGCGTCGCTCCCACTCCCGGTGTGAGCGGATCGCCCGGATAGAGGGGCATGTCCATAACGCTGCCGCGCTGCACGCCCTCCGCCGGCCGCCACGGCCCCCTGGGGTAAACGTCTCCCGCAGTGTAACCATCGTCGCGCGGATCGGAATAAATCAGGCAACCCACTGCGCCGTGTTCAAACGCCACTTTGGGCTTGATGCCCCGCCACGAAGAGCCATAACGCGCGATGACGATCGCCCCTTTCACGGAAATGCCCATCCGATCCAGCTCTTCATAATCGTCCGGGATGCCGTAGTTGACGTAAACCAGCGGCGCCGTCACGTCGCCATCAATCGAGTACGCGTTGTACGGAGGCAGTTGCTCGTCCTGCTGGTTCGACGTCGGATCTTCGGGAATCGGAGGCTCGTGCAGCTTGGCTACAAATCGCGTCGGCTCGATCATTTCGAGCACGCGTTCCTTCGGCGTGGGGAAGAGAATCTGAAACGATTCCACGTGCACGTCCCAGCCCCATTCCTTGAATTTCGAGGCCAGCCATTCCTGGTCGTGCTTGTCGTAGGGAGAACCGACGTGGTGAGGCCGCGCGGAAAGCAGCTTCACATAATCCCCAATGTTGTCGGTCGAAATAGAGGAGCGGAATTTTTGCTCCCACTGCCGTTCTGTGCGCGAATCGTCGCCCGAGAAGCCTGCCAGGCCAGGCTCCGCGTCCTGTTGCGCCAAAAGCGTCCACGCAACCAAACTCAGAGCCGCCAGTGTGACGAAACTCCGCCGCATAGCCCAAAACCTCACAAAACACCCCCGCCCGAATTGCAGAGATTATACGCGCCCTCACTGCAATATACGAACCGCCGCCCTCGGTCGCGAGTTCCTCACAAAGCTGTCATCACGAGGTCGCTGCGGCGACCGAGGGATCTGCTTTTGGCCTTTGCCGTTTCCCGCCCTTGCGGATGCCGCACCCTGCTTGCCTGAGCTTGCGAAGGGCGTACTTAAAGCCTGGGATCCAGCGTCCCTCCCGCAACTTCTGCAGCTTCTTCGTTGACGTGACCCGCCGCCAGACTTACGCTCTGCGTAGAAGCTGCAGTTGAGTTTGCCGCCCGAACTCAGTGCGACAGCACGAATCTGAGGTGCTGAAAAATGCGAATGCCCTTAATACGCACTCTCATTACCATCACCGTTATCCTGGCGGCAGCCGCCCTCGACGGCCGCGCCGCCGATTGTGCCAGTCTCTCCAGCACAAGCCTCCCGAATACGACCATCACGACCGCCCAATCCGTGCCCGCGGGAAGTTTCACGCCGCCTTACGGCCGCTCCCTCGACAAACTGCCTGCCTTTTGCCGTCTCGCGGGAGTGATTCGTCCCTCCGGCGATTCCGACATTCGTTTCGAGGTGTGGCTGCCTGCTTCTGACTGGAATGGAAAATTCCTGGGCGCTGGCAATGGCGGATTCGCCGGTTCCATCAACTACTATGCTCTCGCCGACAATTTGCGCCGAGGCTACGCCACGGCTGCCACCGACACCGGTCACCAGGGCGGTGCCGAAGACGCAACGTGGGCCTACAAACATCCCGAGAAGATCATCGATTTCGGCTATCGCGCGCTGCATGCCACTGCGGAAAACGCCAAAGCCTTGATTCAAGCTTTTTACAACAGTCCCGCGCAGCACTCCTATTTCAATAGCTGCTCCGATGGCGGCCGAGAAGCCTTGATGGAAGCTCAGCGCTTTCCCGCGGATTTCGACGGTATTCTCGCCGGCGCTCCCGCCAATTTTTGGACCCACATGCTCGCCAATGCCGTGGCCATGGTCCAAAGTCTTTACGGCAATGATCCCGCTGCTTACATCCCTAGCGCGAAGCTTCCCGCGATTCAATCGGCTGCCCTGGCTGCTTGCGACGCTCAGGACGGCGTAAAAGACGGCATCATCAGTAATCCTTTAAAGTGTCACTTCGATCCTTCCGTGCTGCTTTGCAAAGGTCAGGATTCTCGCGACTGCCTCACCGCGCCCCAACTTTCTGCCCTGAAGAAACTCTATTCAGGCGCTCAGGATTCGCACGGCAAGCAGATCTTTCCCGGCTATGTGCCCGGCGCCGAGGATGGACCGCAAGGTTGGGCGGCTTGGATTACGGGCACGGCCCCCGGCAAGGCCTCCGGTCCGGCTTATGCCGAGAACTATTTCCGATACATGGTTTTCCAGGATCCCGCTTGGAACTTGCTTTCAGCCAATGTCGATCAGGTTGAAGCTGCGGCCGATGAGAAAACCGCGGCCATCCTAAATTCCACCGACCCCGACCTGAGCCGCTTCCAGAGCCGCGGCGGCAAGCTCATTCTCTATCACGGCTGGAACGATCCCGCGATCTCGCCGCTTGAACACGATCAATTACTACAACAGCGTCATCGCCAAGATGGACGCGAAAACCGTGGACAGCTTCGTGCGTCTGTATATGGTCCCCGGAATGCAGCACTGCTTCCCGGGTCCGGGCCCCAACGTGTTCGGCCAGGTTGGCATTCCCTCCGCCAAGGGCAAACCTTACGGCGCTCTCGATGCTCTCGAGGAATGGGTGGAAAAAGGCACCGCGCCCACCGATATCATCGCGACCAAATATGTCGACGACGATCCCTCGAAGGGTGTGCAAATGACTCGCCCGCTATGCCCCTTCCCGCAAATCGCCAAGTACAAGGGCGCCGGCGACACCAACGATGCCGCCAACTTCGTCTGCCGCGCCCCTTAGGTTTTGGGTGCCTCACGCTTGGTTTTTTAGAAGTGGGATGCAATCTCACCAACGCGGCATCTTAAGCGTTTATCGGAGCGCTGCCCCTCAGGCGGCAAGTGTTGTAGCTCAGGTCGTCCCGACGATTTGTGTCGGGAGACCTGAGGCTTTTCGATTTCCTAACCAACGTGGTGTCTTCAGCGTTTACTTCGTCGCGGCCACACCAACAACTGCCGCATACAGGTACTCCACGAACTTGCCTTCGCCGTCTAGCCGAATTCGTTCGTCATTACCATGAACGCGCGAGGCATCGTCATCGCTCGCCGGCGCCCCGATCCCATACCCCTGCACGCCTTTCGCTCGCAGTTGCGCGGAGTCCGTCGCGCCCGTTCCCATCTCCGGCAGCGTCACGGCCCCGGGAAACAACTTGGCCTGCGCCCGTTCGAGCGCCTGGAACATCTCGCTGTGAATGGAAGACGGCGCGCCCGCCGGCCTGTCGTTCAATTTGTCGCCGCGCGACACCTCGATTTCGGGATCGTTGATCACCTTGCGCAACGTGGCCATCAGCTCATCGATATTCTCATCCGGCAGTGCGCGCACATCCAGCGTGGCCTCCGCATCGGCAGGAATCACATTCACGCGAAAGCCGCCCTTGATGATCGTGGGAACAATCGAGGTCCGCAGCATGGAGTTTTGGGAGATGTGCTTTGCCGCGAGCTTCTGCTGTACGGCCGGCTCTTCGAGATGCGTATACAAATACGCGTCTTCCGGCGAACTGATTTTCGCCAGCCGCGAAAAGTATTCTTTGGTCGTTTCATTCAGCCGCATCGGCGGCTGCCATGCGAGCAGCTTTCCTACTGCCGCCCCCAAATGTTCGATGGGATTATCCAGGCGCGGCATGGAAGCGTGACCGCTCGATCCCTTGGCGGTCAGCATCATTGCCCGAGGCACTTTCTCTGTCGTGCCAACCGAAAGATAATCCACCTTCCCGTTGGTTTCATGCAGCGCTCCGCCCTCGTTGAGCACGTACTCGCAATCGATTTTGTCCCAGTGCTGCGCCACCATGAAATCGATGCCGTACTGCGTCGTTCCTTCTTCGCCGGCTTCCGCCAGCAGGATCACGTCACGATCGAGCGGAATCTTCTTGCGGTGCAATTCGAGAAACACTTCGAGATTCGCGGCATCCATGGCTTTATCGTCATGGGAGCCCCGGCCGTAGAGGTAACCGTCCTTCACAACCGACGCAAAAGGATCCACCGTCCATTTGTCTCGTTCCACGCCAACCACGTCCAGGTGTCCCATCAGCATCAGCGGCCGTTTGCTGCCGTTGCCTTTGAGCCGCGCCACCAGATTTCCGCGCCCGGGCGCCGATTCAAAAATCTCCGAGGCAATCCCTTCTTTATCGAGAATAGCTTTGATGTAATTCGCCGCTTTCATTTCGTTGCCGGGAGGATTGCTCGTGTCGATCTTCACCAGGTCGGTAAGGAACCGAATGGTCTCCGCCCGGGAGGCATCCGTTATTGGGCGCGGAGCCGTCGACGTTTCCTGCGCCGAAACAATTGCACCCAACACAAGCAAGATAATGGTCGAAACAATTACGCCGAAAGACATCTTACTCATAGCCAAACTCCTCATCAGAGCGTAATCCACGTTTCGTGCGTTGTCACTTCGCGTCTTACTCTACGAACGTCAGATTGCGCGCGCGCTTGTTTGCAGGGCCGCAACTCCTGCGAGCTGTCATCCCGAGTCCGCGATCGGCGCGGGGGAGGCTGCGTTGCTTGCGTCCCGGATGCCTATGCGGGGGATCCGCTTTTCCGTTTTCGCAAGGCTCGTGCCGAAGTCCGCGAACGCGAGTTCAACCCCCCTAGCGCGCCGAAGTTTTGCATCGAACCGAGCGCGAGCGGCGTTTTGTGCGTTGGTTGGTAAAGACCGATACTCCCGCCGCTGGGTAATTGAACGGTCGTGCAGGTGCCCCACGGTTGCTTGCGCGGCTCAGTGCACTTGATCCTCTTGGCTTTCAGCGATTTCATCATGGCGGGCAAATCGTCGCACATTAAATGAAGCGTTGCGCCAAGCAAATCCTGACCGTCATGCTGGAATAGAGGATTGTCGCCCAAGGGGTGAACCGCAGCCTCAGATGGCGGCAGAGCAAATATCAGCCAGCCGCCGCCGTCATCAACATGACGAAACCCAAGGACGTCGCGGAAGAAGATGCGATCTGCTTCCGGATCGCCGCTGTACAGGAGTACATGAGCGCCGATAATCATGTGCGATGCTCCTTAGCCTGCGTTCAGATTGACAGGCAGCCATCGGCCCTACTTCCACGCCCCCAGCGCGCGTCGCAGCAGAATCAGTTGCCCCACATGATAGGAATTATGGTCCGCGACGAGCAGGGCCTCCCGCAGAAGCGTCTGCCCTTGCCCATGTGGAATGGGGGCGAAAAGATCGTTGGACGGGTCGTTCACCAACTTCTCCATTTCCGCCAGATCCCGCCGGAACGCCGCCACGCTGGCATCCCACGCCGCCGCGTTCGGAGGAGCATCGCCTTCGGGCCAGTAGCCCTCCGGCCATTGCGGAGACTTATGCTTCGGGTTGCGGCTGAATTCCAAAATGTCCCACTGTGCCAGACGCAGATGTTCAAGAAGCTTCCACGCGGTGAAGGGCACCTCTTTCACGCGCGCCCCTCGCAGACCCTCGGGCAGCCCGTCTATCGCCTCATCGAAATCGGCATGGGCCCCACGGCTTCGCAAAAGCTCGATCAAATGCTTCCGAAGAGCGCCGTCTTTGGAGTCGCTCGAACTCTTTTTGGCGGCGCGTCGTTTGCTCTTTGGTTTGGTTTTCACCTTTGGTTTGGTCCTCATTTGAGTACCCATCGGCTTCCACGAGAAGCCTACATGATAAGCCTCTACGAGAGGCGTCTACGACAAAGAAGCGTCTACGACAAGAAGCATTTACGACAAGAAGCATTTACGCCAAAGAAGACCGGCCGTAATCAGTCTGGGAAGGAACTACCTCGGCGGCGCCGATGTCCGAATCCGAACCAAAACAAGGCTCAAGCAACTCGCTGCTTTTCGTCAAGCTCGCGCCGCCATGGCTCAGAACTTCGCTCAGCCCCAACGGCGGCGCTGCTTTCCGGAGCCCTGAGCGGCCCGCGTAGCGGCCGCGATGGGCTTGCCCTGAACACCCGCGCTAGTGGGCGCGAAGGGTCAGGCTGGCGAACCCATCGACCGCCGCTGCTGAAAGCATTCGCGGCAATAGACGGGACGGCCTTGTGTGGGCTTGAAGGGAACGGTTGTCTCCTTCCCACACTGTGAACAGGTCGTCTTCGTTTCGGTTCGCTGGAAATTAGATACCTGGCCTGCTGCGGTATCCGCGCGTTTTGCCTTGCAGGACTTGCACCGCTTGGGTTCGTTCTTGAAACCCTTGTCGGCGAAAAACATTTGCTCGCCGGCGGTGAATACAAATTCTGCACCACACTCCGCGCACTTCAGGACCTTATCCCGGTACTCCATCGGTGGCTCCCACGACCCCACGCTGGATACGGGGCCGGTAAGCATTTCGGGCCATAGTCCGGGCTTATCTGCACGTAAATTCTCCTGTGCGTCCAGATGGCCTGTTCCAGGGCCCGCACTGCTTACTGTTCCCAAGGGTCTATAATGCCTGGTCCTGCTTGCCCGATACTGCCGGCCTAATCCTGCTCGCGGCGCTGCTTCTTTCGCAGGCGCTTGCGGGATAGAGCCTGCTTCGCACGGCGCTTTTCGCCGGGCTTCATATAAAAACTATGCTTCTTGATTTCCTTTATGATGTCTTCTTGTTGGACCTTGCGCTTGAAGCGCCGTAAGGCGTTTTCCAAAGACTCGCCTTCCTGAATGAGAACTTCTGCCACGCGAAGCTCACCTCCTTCCGTTTGTTATGGCTGTGTAGCCCGAACCGGCTCTTGCGGAGTAATTAGGCCAAGTAGGCCCCGGGGGTTGCCATTTGTCGGCATGTTCTAGCGAAGCCGGTCTCTTAAGTCAAGCAATCTTTTTCCGCCCCAGCCCCCCTTCGACCTGGGACATTTAGCTCCATAGATTTGTGAGGCCGCGACCTTTCCACTTTACGGAAAGATCGATTCTCCGCCATTCCTCGGTCGTGGCGCGCGGAATCTCTCTCGCGAGCGACCGGCTGAAATCTGAATTACGGTGTTTGTGCGCCCGCCGCGCACCCATAGATGCGCGCTGCACGTCTTACAGGTAGAATCTCGGTCGCTTTAGTTCGCGTCCGTAACTTACTTCCAGAGGCGCACGCGCCATGCCCATGATGGGCGACGTTATTGGCATTCTTCTCGCCGGGGGACAGGGCGAGCGGCTGTGGCCGCTCACTCGTGACCGCGCCAAACCTGCCGTGCCTTTTGGCGGCGTCTACCGCATTATCGACGTCACCTTATCGAATTGTATCAATTCCGACCTGCGGCGCGTCTTTGTACTCACGCAATACAAGGCGCTGAGCTTGAATCGCCATATTCGCGTCGGCTGGTCGTCGCTTGATGGGACTCGGCGACTTCATCGAAATTCTGACGCCGCAGATGCGCGTCTCCACCAGTTGGTATCTCGGCACCGCCGACGCCGTCTACCAGAATATTTACTCCATCGGCAGCGAGCGTTCCACCTACGCCATCATTCTCTCCGGCGACCACATCTATAAGATGAATTATCGCAAGATGCTCCAGCAGCACATTGATTCGGGCGCTCACGTCACCGTCGCCACCATCGAAGCCGATGCCGCCGAGGCCGCGCATCGCTTTGGCATCATCGAAACCGACTCTCAGTGGCGCGTTCTCGGCTTCGAAGAAAAGCCCGCCGAGCCCAAGCGCTCCGCCCATCGACCTGACAAAGTAAACGCCTCCATGGGCGTTTATATCTTCAATACGCAATTGCTCATCCCCATTCTGATCGCCGACGCGGAAGATCCCGAATCCACCCACGACTTCGGCCGCGATATCCTTCCGCGCATCCTTTCGAAGTATCGCGTCTTTGCCTACAATTTCGAGGACGAAAACCGTAATGGACCTTTGTACTGGCGCGACGTCGGCACCATCGATGCCTATTACGAAGCCAACATGGACCTCGTTTCCGTCACGCCCATCTTCAATCTCTACGATAAGAGTTGGCCGCTGCGCACCTGGCAGCAGCAATATCCTCCGGTCAAAACCGTTTTCGCCGATCCGGACCGCATGGGCGTGGCTGTGGACTCCATCGTCAGCAGCGGCTCCATCGTTTCCGGAGGCCGCGTGAAGCGGTCGGTGCTCGGCCTCGACGTGCGCGTCAATAGCTTTTGCGAAGTGGAAAATTCCATCATCTTCAACCATGTGAATATCGGGCGCCATTCGCGAATTCGCAACGCCATTATCGATCGCCACGTCGTGCTGCCCGAACACACCGAAATCGGCTACGACCTCGAAGCCGATCGTAGTCACTATCACGTCAGCGAAAAAGGCGTCGTCACCGTCGTCCGCGAAGAATCCATGCTCGAAGAACCCGAATAGCCTCGGCGCATTTCGTAGCCCCGGCGTCTTGCCGGCTCCCGCGCCCCGCGTATTCTCGCTGTCATTCTGGCGAGTGTGGAATTTTGGTCGCCGAAGTATCTCTCCGGGTTGCGCTGCTCAGTGGAGCAGCAAAGCTGTCATTCCGAGGAGCGCCGCGCTCATGCTACGCTCGACGCTCATTTTGGCGCGCGACGAGGAATCTGCATTTCGCTTTTGCAGGTGCCCCACCTTTCGCGCAGTTTGCGACAGGTGGGAATCGGTTGCCGTCTTTGCTCCGGGTTCCCCGCCATGCGCCGATTTTGCGCATCGCGGGCCGAAGGTTAAAATGTCGCCTCACATTTTCCCGGAGGCGACATGCCCACTAAGGCCAAGACCAAGGCCAGCAGCAAAGCCCGCACAAACGCCGGCAAAGCGACTCGCGCAAGCCAGGCCACCGGCGCTGCGCACAAGATCGCCGGCGTCATCGGCAGGCAAATTCTTGATTCTCGCGGCAATCCCACGGTCGAGGCCGACGTAATCCTCGCGGACGGCACGCGCGGCCGCGCCGCCGTGCCCTCCGGCGCCTCCACCGGCGAACACGAAGCTCTCGAGCTTCGCGACGGCGACAAATCGCGCTATCTCGGCAAAGGCGTTCTCAAAGCCGTCAACAACATCAACGGCCCCATCGCCAAAGCCGTCAAAGGCCTCAACGTCAGCGACCAGACCGCGCTCGATCGCCGCATGATCCAAGCCGACGGCACGCCCAACAAAGGCAAGCTGGGCGCCAACGCCATTCTCGCCGTCTCCATGGCCGCCGCCCGCGCCGCGGCGGCCGCCCAGCGCCTCCCGCTCTATCGCTATCTCTCGCGCTATTCCAGCCAGCGCGACGCCACCACGCTGCCCGTGCCCATGATGAATATCCTCAATGGCGGCGCCCACGCCGATAATTCCGTGGACCTGCAGGAATTCATGGTCATGCCCATCGGCGCGTCGAGTTTTTCCGAAGCGCTGCGCATGGGCGTGGAGGTTTTTCACCACTTGAAATCGGTCCTGCACAAGCGCGGCTATTCCACCGCCGTCGGCGATGAAGGCGGCTTCGCGCCCAATTTGAAGTCCAACGAAGAAGCCCTGGAGGTCGTCCTCGAAGCCATCGCTGCCGCGGGCCTCACCGCCGGTAAACACGTGGCTCTCGCGCTCGATCCCGCTTCCAGCGAATTCTACGACCGCGCCAGCCAATCGCTACGTCTTCAAGAAATCCGACAAATCCTCGCGTACCGCCGAAGAGATGACCGCCTTCTGGGAATCCTGGGTCCGCCAATATCCCATCGTCTCCATCGAAGACGGCCTCGCGGAAGACGATTGGGCCGGCTGGCAGCATCTCACGCGCGTGCTGGGCAAGAAAATCCAGCTCGTCGGCGACGATCTTTTTGTCACTAATACCGAGCGCTTGCAGCGCGGAATTTCCGAGCACGTCGGCAATTCCATTCTCATCAAGCTCAATCAGATTGGCAGCGTCACCGAAACCGTCGAAGCCATCGAGATGGCCCGCCGCGCCGGATATTCCTCCATCGTTTCCCACCGCTCCGGCGAAACCGAAGACACCTTCATCGCCGACTTCGTCGTGGCCATGGGCAGCGGTCAGATCAAGACCGGCTCGGCATCCCGCACCGATCGTGTCGCCAAATACAATCAGTTGCTGCGCATCGAGGAAGAACTCGGCCGCGCCGCCAAATTCCCCGGCCGTGCGGCGCTTGCGCCGCACAATTAAAGACAGTCCCTGCCCGCGCGCCTCATACGTAGCGTGCTCCACGGATTCTCGCGCTCGCACGGGCAAGGAGATGTCATCACGACGAGCGAAGCGAGGAGGGATCTGCTTTTCCCGTTTGTCACCCGTGGCACAGCCAACCATGGCCATATGCTCCTAGGGAAAATATCGTCACCCCTCGCCGCGCGTTTGGGTGTAGCATCGCGCCAATCACAGGGAGAGGCAGTCTCGCGAAAACCGTCGGGATCTCGTTTTCGGCGTTATTTCGATAGGAGGGTCACACCATGAAGCGTTCCATCGCCTTGTTTTCCTTGTTGGTGCTTGGCATCGTCATTGCCGCAGGCACCCTGCGAGTCCAGAGAGTCCAAGCGCAGTTTGGCAATAGCCCCGAAGCCGTGGCCGCAAGGGAGAAGCAACTTGCCCTTGAAAAAAACACTCCGCAGTTGAATATCACCGAGGAACATCTCACGCTCACCATTCCCGGCCACACCATCGGTGAAACCGAAGGAGTTTCCAAGAATTCCAAGGGCCACCTGTTTGTTTACTCGCGCACCGGCACCGGCGGCAGCGCCCGTGGCGGCACCGCCGCGGAATTGTTTGAGTTCGACCAGAATTTGAAATTTGTAAAGCTGTGGGGCCCGGATAACTACGCCGCCTCGTTCGCCCACTCCGTCCGTGTCGATAGATACGACAACGTCTGGATGATCGACGAAGGCTCCGGGATGATCGTCAAGTTCGACCCCAACGGTAACGTCAGAATGACTCTCGGCCGAAAGCCGGAGGCCATCGACTACCTCGAACGCTTCACCGAACGCGGTGAGAAGATCACCGAGCGCTATCCCGTCGGCACGATGGGTACATTCAATCGCGAAACTGACATCGCCTGGGATTCGCAGGACAATGCCTTCGTCAGCGACGGCTATGGCAATTCGCGCGTCGTCAAGATCGCCAAGGACGGCACTTGGGTCAAGGCCGTGGGAACCCACGGCAACGGCCAGGATCAATTCAGCACGCCGCATGGCATCGCCGTGGATGCGCAAGCAGGCCTTGTGTACATCGCCGACCGCGCCAACCTGCGTATCCAGGTCTATGACACCGACCTGAACTACAAAAAGACCATCACCGGCGTGGCCATGCCTTGGAGCGTCCAGGTCACTCCTAAATACATTTACAGCGGCGACGGCACCGGCAAAATCTATCAGCTCGATCACAATGGAAAGTTGCTCGGCTGGGCGCAGACTGGCCTGGGCATGGGCCAGACCGGCTGCATCATTCACGAACTCTACGCCGAATCCGACAACGTCCTCTACCGGGGCTCCTGCTCTGAGTGGGACGTCGAGAAGATCACCATCAAGGGCACATCTTAAGCGAAGAAGTTTTCGCTCAGATCGAAGAAGTTATAGCTCAGGTTGTCTCGCCGCTCCCGGCCGCGCATGCACGCTTAATTACAAGTCCGGTGGGAGATTGAGGCCTTCTCAGTATGTAGCGCCGGTCGTTAGCCCGGCATCCTCGGATGGGCGCGGGTTGTGGCGGGCTGCCTCACCCTTCGTGCGTTTGAACGCGAGCAGCGCTCGCGCGTTAAAACGAAGTCGTGCGGCAAGACAAAGTCAGGCGGGTTCTGCTGTCATCCCAGCGAGTGCTCCTGCGCCCGCGAGCCACATCGCGTCTTGGCATGTCCGTTCCTCGCGCATTCCCTACCCTTGTCTTCCCGAGGAGCGCATGAGCTCCAGCACGCTTTGTGGGCGCTGGAGAGCGACGAGGGACTCTGCTTTCGCTTTTGCATTACCCCCCATCTTTAACTTCGCCCGGCTTCGACGACGTCGCCCGAACTCAACGTGACGGCTCGATCATATAGTTCTTCACCGCCGTAGCGCACCAACTCACTCACCGAATGAATTCCCAGCTTCCGCATGATATTGGCGCGGTGCCTCTCCGCTGTCTTCACACTGATGCCCAGCACTTTAGCCACTTCTTTGCTGCTCTTGCCCTCGGCTAGAAGTTGCACAATCTCGCGCTCTCGTCGGCTCAGCGTTCTACGGAGCAAAGGAAACTGCGTTTTTGAAGCCGAAGCGCAAAATCCGTCCGTCTGTCCCGCGTGGGTTAATTCTGGCGCCGGCCCGTACGCCGCCCCTTTGGCTTTAGATTGAGTTTTATTGCGTTTACCAGATCTTCGATTTCCACTGGTTTGACGAAGTAATCGGCGACCTTATGTCGAATGCCCTCCACCGCGGTATCGAACGCCGGATAGCCCGTCAAAACCACATTCACGCACTTCGGCTGGAAGAGATGCATCGCGGCGATAACCAGAAATCCGTCCCCCGGCTTGTGGATATTCAAATCCGATACCAGCACATCAAATTTCGTCTCATTGACCTTCGCCAGCGCTTCCGAAACGCTCCCCACCGCTGTCACCGCGAACCCGCGCTCGGTGAGGATCGGCGGCAATGTCGTTCGAATGCTTTCCTCGTCATCAACGATCAGTACGTGTTCGCCGCTTGTCTTCTTCGCCATTGCCCCTCGATAGACCATGGACCTCCATTCTCGCAGTCCGACACTGGGTGCTTGGGACCTAGTGCCGAATTTGCAAACTCTAACGTGGCCGCCAAAAATTGAACTCAGGTATAGCCTGTAGAGCGCCCTTTTTCCTATACGGTATTGAGGGTATATCCCGTCCAAGGTGAATAACGGCGAACTAGCCCGGAGTAGGCCTTGGTGCAGTGCCCGCGACTGGCCTTCATACGGGCCGCCCTTTGCTCCGTGTCGGCCCGGTCGCGCCGCAACGCCGTCATCACCGAGGGCTGCCTTTTTCCCGAGGGATCTGCTTTTGGCTTATGTAAAATCAGCCGGGGGTGGCAAGAATAGGCCGCAGATAAGCGGCAATGGAGGCGATAAGGCAAAACGGGGCTAGAATGGCTCGCCAGATAAGGCTGCCAATGGGAGGGTGAAATGGCGCAGACCCGGTGGATTACGGCGTGTTCTGGTTTGGCTTCTGTAATCACGACGGTGACTCTGGTTTTGTTGTTTGTCTCGGCTTCGCGCTTGCGCGCACAACAACCCACGCAGGACACCGAAGCTGATTCCAGAGCCATCAAGCAGGTCTTCGCCGAATGGTATGAGGCGTTCAGCCGGCATGACGCGCATGCCGCCGCCATGACCTTTGCCGAGGATGCCGATTTCACCAACATGCGCGGCGCTCACGACCATGGCCGCAAGGCCATCGAAGCGCACCTCGCATCGCTATTTGCAGGCAATCTTAGATTGGCGCGGCGGACGGATATTGTGAGGAACATTCGTTACCTCAATCCCAACGTTGCTGAGGTGGATGCCGACACCATCATTACCGGGACCCTGGCCGCGAATGGTTCGGAGGGTCCTCCTCGCTCGGGGCTAATGGTCGCAACCATGACGAAGCAGAACGGGCGCTGGTTCATCAGCGTTTTCCACGAAGTGGAATTTCCGCCGGCTGCCCCGGCCCGCTAGACGGCGACATAATTTCTCGACTTAACCCATTTACAATGAACACTTGCATGAAAATGGCGGGGGGTGGGACGCATATTGCTACCTCGAATCGCACCACGAAAACCGGCGGCATCCGAGAGGCGCAGCGCGACGACGGCCCAATCCACGATATAATTCAAGCTCGCATGCGAGAACGAATCATTGTAATTCCTAAGCCGAGTTCACAGCCGAAGCGGAGCCATTGTGACGCATAGAAGCCAAACTCATTCCGTCAAGGTCGGCCGCGTCACCGTGGGCGGCGGCGCGCCTATCGTCATCCAGTCGATGACCAATACCGATACCGCCGACGTCGCCTCCACGGTGCAACAATGCCTGGAGCTGGCGGCCGCCGGTTCCGAAATGGTCCGCGTCACCGTAAACGTTCCCGAAGCCGCCGCTGCGGTGCCGGAAATCAAGAGGCGCATGCTCGATGCCGGCTGTGAAGCTCCCCTGATCGGAGATTTTCACTACAATGGCCATGTTCTGCTGACAAAGTATCCCGATTGCGCCCGCGCTCTCGACAAATATCGCATCAATCCCGGCAATGTCGGGGCAGGCAAGCGCCGGGACGAACAGTTCTCCACCATTTGCAGCGTTGCTCGCGATAACGGCAAGCCCGTGCGCATCGGCGTCAATGGCGGTTCGCTCAATCAAGAGCTGGTCATGCGCAAGATGCAGGAGAATACCGACCGCAACCTCGGCTTCAGCTCCGAAGAGATCATCAACGAGTGCATGGTTCTCTCCGCCGTGGAGTCCACCGAACTCGCCTTGCAATGCGGCTTGCGCGAAGATCAGATCATCATCTCCTGCAAAGTCTCGCGCCCGGTGCACTTGATTGCCGTCTATCGCATGCTCGCCAAGCGCACCCGCCAGCCTTTGCATCTCGGGCTCACCGAAGCGGGCATGGGCATGAAGGGCGCCATCTGGTCTTCCACGGCCATGGGCATCCTGCTCAACGAAGGCATCGGCGACACGATTCGCATTTCGCTCACGCCGCGCGTGGGCGGCGATCGCCGCGAAGAGGTCTATGCCGCCTGCGAATTGTTGCAGGCGCTCGGCCTTCGCGCCTTCGCGCCGAGCGTGACCGCCTGCCCCGGCTGCGGCCGCACCACCAGCACCACCTTTCAGCAGCTCGCCGAAAGCATTCAGGGCTACGTGCGCGAAAAAATGCCCGAATGGAAGCAGCAGTATGAAGGCGTCGAATCCATGACGCTTGCCGTCATGGGCTGCATCGTAAACGGACCCGGAGAATCCCGCGCCGCCAATATCGGCATCAGCCTGCCGGGCACGGGCGAAGCCCCCAGTTGTCCCGTTTACATCGATGGCCAGCACTTCACCACGATGCGCGGCACTTACGACGATTTGGCCGCCCAGTTCCAGGCGCTCGTTGACGATTACGTGGCCAATAAATACGCGCGCCGCGAAGCCGCGCCGGCCGGCGCCAGGGCTTCCTGAATGGAAATGGAATGAAAATCACACGCGAAGATGTTTTGCGCGTCGCCGAACTGGCCCATCTAGAGCTGACCGAAGCCGAAATCGAAATGTTTTCGCGCCAGCTCGATTCGATTTTGACCTACGTGGAGAAATTGAACGAGCTCGACACCACCAACGTCGAGCCTATGACGCAAGTCACGCCCGCCGCCGCGTCGGGCCCAGGCGCCGTCGTTGGCACTCCGCTCCGTGAGGATACGCCGGTTCCCTGCGACGTCGCGGGCGAAGTGCTGGCCGGCGCGCCCGATCCGAGCCCGCCTTACTTCCGTGTGCCGCGCATCATCGACCGCTAATAAGCGAAAGCGCCCATGTTCGCCGATTTAGGCGCCGCGGCGCGGCAATAAGGGCGCACGATTGTTGGTCTTCACGCCGGCGATGAATTCAGCGCCGGCTGCGCAGTTTGATTTGCGCGAGAATGGCCTCGGCTCGCGCGATCACCGGCCGATCCACCATTTTTCCCTCCACCGAAACGGCCGCGCCGTGAACCGCTTCGGCGGCTTCCACGATGCGTCTCGCCCAACTCTCTTCTTCCGCGGTCGGCTGGAAACATTCGTTCACCACATTCACTTGCCGCGGATGTATGCATAGCTTTGCGCCAAAGCCCAGGCGCTTGGCCCGCAGCGTATCGTGACGGATCCGTTCCGCATCATCGAGGGCCGTGGTGACGCCGTCGACCGGCGGCGCGATGCCCGCCACGCGCGAAACCAAGACGAGCTGCGAACGGAAATACAGCAGTTCCTCTTCCTCGCCTTGGATTCCCAGGTCCAGTTGGAAGTCGATGGAGCCAAAGACGAACCGCTGCACTTTGGGCGCCTGCGCGAGCGCGTGCGCATTCCAGAATCCGCGCGCCGTCTCGATCAGCGCCAAAATCGGCACCGCCGCGCCGGAATGCTCGGCCACCACGCGAATGTCCGCCACGTTTTCCGCTTTGGGCAGAAGCACTCCCGCCACGCCCGGCGTCTTGCACAGCGGAAGATCCTCGCGAAACCATTGGCTCTCCGCGCCGTTGACGCGAATCAGCACGGGATGTTCCGGCGAGAGCCATGCGCCCAGCGCCGCGCGCGCCGAGGGCTTATCGTTCGGCGGAACGGCGTCTTCCAAATCCACGATAACGGCATCCGCTCCGGCGGCCAGTGCTTTCGCATAACGATCCGGGCGATTGCCGGGGACGAAGAGATAGGAACGCGGCGTGAGTGATTCCATATGAGCTCTCTAAAATGACCGCGGCAGGCCGAGCACATGCTCGGCCACATAAGAAAGGATGAGATTTGTGGAGATGGGCGCGACCTGGTACAAGCGCGTTTCGCGGAACTTGCGTTCCACGTCGTACTCAGCCGCAAAACCGAAGCCGCCGTGGAACTGCAAACAGGCATTCGCGGCTTCCCACGATGCTTCCGCGGCCAGAAGCAGCGCCATATTGGCTTCCGCGCCGCAGCGCTTGTGTGCATCGAATAGCGCGCAGGCTTTATAGCGCATTAAATTAGCAGCCTCGATCTGGATAAACGCCTTGGCAATAGGGAACTGCACGCCCTGATTCTGCCCAATCGGGCGGCCGAATACGACGCGTTCTTTTGCGTACTTCGTCACTTTGTCGATGAACCAAAAGCCGTCCCCAATGCATTCGGCGGCGATGAGCGCGCGCTCCGCATTCAATCCATCCAGGATGTACTTGAAGCCTTTGCCTTCTTCTCCAATCAGGCTTTCCAGCGGAAGCTCGAGATGATCGAAAAATAGTTCGTTGGTTTCGTGGTTGACCATATTCGCGATCGGTTTTACCGTGAGGCTCTTCCCGATCGCTCGACGAAGATCGACCAGAAAGAGCGACATGCCTTCTGTTTTCCGCTCGACTGCGGAAAGCGGCGTGGTGCGCGCCAGCAGGATCATCAGATCGGAATGCTGTACGCGCGAAGTCCACACCTTCTGCCCGTTGACGATGTAACGGCCGTCCTCTTTGACTGCTGTCGTGGTGATCTTCGATGTATCCGTGCCGGCCGTCGGCTCCGTTATGGCCATGGACTGCAGGCGCAATTCGCCGCTGGCAATCTTTGGCAGATACGCGCGCTTCTGCTCGTCGGAACCGTGGCGCAGCAAGGTGGCCATGTTGTACATCTGTCCGTGGCACGCTCCCGAATTGCCGCCGGACCGATTGATCTCTTCCAGAATCACGGAAGCTTCCGTCAATCCCAGCCCGGACCCGCCGTATTCCTCGGGAATAAGCGCGGCCAGCCACCCCGCCTTGGTCAGCGCCTCCACGAACTCCTCGGGATAGGAACGCCGCTCATCCATTCGCCGGAAATATTCGGCGGGAAATTCCTTGCACAACTCGCGCACCGAGCTGCGCAATTCCTGAAATTCATCCGGAGCATTCAGCACAAAGTCGTCTCCCGCAATACCGCCATCGCCTGGTCCACTCAACACAATCCACGGAGGCCTCCATCGCCAGCCATCCTTCCGAATCCGTGGCCCACAATTGCACAGTTCTTCCATCCGGCGCCGCTTTTCCGCAAACCGAAAATGGCGCGATATCGAAGAGCGGCCGGATGGCCCGGAACGACAGCGAGGCGACGGCCGCATCGGCAAGATTGCGCCGCAAGAGATCGAGCAGCAAGGTGGCGATGAGGGGTCCGTGCACAACCAAGCCTGGATAGCCCTCCACTTCGGTCGCGTATCGCCGGTCGTAATGGATTCTGTGGCCATTGAAGGTCAGCGCCGAATAGCGAAACAGCAGCGTCGGATCGGGATGGATTTGCCGAGTCCAAGCCGCGCCGGAAGGCGGAGTCTGCGGCGCCGAAGGCGGATCGGTGGATTTGGGATTTTCGCGGTAAACGATATCGTGTTCCTCGACCACGGCGACGCCCTGGCGATCGCTGATTTCGTGGCGCACCACCACAAACACGAGCGGCCCACTGCGGCCTTGTTTGTGGGTCACGTCGATGATGCGGGAGAGCCTGGAGATTTTCTCTCCCACGCGCAACGGGCGGTGGAACTGCACGCGATCGCCCGCGAACATGCGTCGTGGCAGCGGCACGGGAGGGAGAAAGCCGCCGCGCCTGGCGTGGCCATCGGGGCCCAATTCGGATTGCCGAGGTATGGGAACAAAATAGAGCCAGTGCCAAAGCGGCGGCAGGGGGTCGCCGGCGCGCGGAAATGGATCATCCCGGTCGAGCGTTGCCGATAACGCAGCGATTGGCGCCGAGGTTACCTCGTCGGATCGTGATTCAGTCCTTCCGCGCCATTCGCGCAAGTGGTCGAGATTAGGGTCCATAGTGTCGCCCGTCGAATTTAGTGCGCTACGCAGCTCGTTCGGCAATTCCGCGTTCCCAAGCCGCTCTACTTTATCGCGAATGCTGAAAAATCAGCCAACGGCAAGGCGAGCACCCGAACGCAGCGTCAGGACCGCTCTCTTATAGCCGGAATTCTATGTACACAAGATAGCCAGCCAGCGCCAAGCCAAACAGCACGACGAGAATCGCTACCAGATCCACAATAAAACCGGCCGGCTCGAAACGTCCGGATTCCAACTGCGCACGCGTATGGCGATAACGCAGCAAACCGGCAATGGTCAATACCACGCCGCCGAAGATGGCGATGGTTCCGATCCAGACGGAAAGCCCGGCCGTTCGTGAGACATTTCCTTGTGAGGCGTTTCCTTGAAGCTGCACAAGCTGCCGGATGGCAATAGCGAAGCGCCCGATGGCAAAGCCGAACACCACAACGGCTACGCCCGTGCGCACCCAAGCAAGGAAAGTGCGCTCATTTGCAAGATGGTCGCGGGCCCGATTCGAGCTTTGGTTGGCTGCGAACGGTTTGTCTTCTGGGATTTCGACGGCCATATCTCCTCGCGGGAGCGGAGAATGACTAAAAGCGGAGAACTATTTTACGGCCGTTTCAAGCAGCGCACCGATGCCGGCGATGTTCTTCACCAGTTCGTCGGGGATTTGGTGACGTCGCTTGAGATAGTCAGGGGCATTGTAAGAAAGCCAGACCTTACCCTCGGCGTCTTCCCAGGCCAGGGCTTTTAGAGGCAAATCAATCGCTAGAGTGGGAGATGCGACCATCAGAGGCGTGCCGGCCTTCGGGCTTCCAAAAAGGATCAATTGCGTAGGCCGCATTTTCAGCCCGACTTTCTCGGCTTCGCCGCTGTGGTCGACGCGCGCGAATACAGCGAGATTTTTGACCTTCAGCACGGACTCGAGGCGTTGTAGCGTCTCAGCAACTGAGTACGGGCTGCTGAGGTGAACCATGCCGTTTTCCGTTAGGGACGCCACGCGCACCTCCCTCAATGCTCAATTGGGAACTGCTCATACTAACCTGACTCATTTAAAAAATGCTCATTACCCGAACGGCGCCGACGAAGCGCTAACAGAGACGCCTCCAATGATCTTGCTCTTGGGAGTCGCCGGGATTCGGGCTAATCTCATTTAGAGGCCGGCCTGGAGGAGACGATGCGAATCGGTGTCCCAAGAGAGATCAAGATCCATGAGTACCGAGTCGGCCTGGTCCCCTCGAGTGTGCGGGAACTGATTCACAATGGACACCAAGTGTTCGTCGAGAAAGGCGCCGGCGCTGGCGCGGGAATTCAGGATGAGGCTTACAGCCAGGTCGGTGCGCGCATCGTTGATTCGGCCCAGGAGATATTTACAGCCGCGGAGATGATCGTCAAGGTGAAGGAACCACAAGCGCCCGAGCGCCAGATGCTGCGGGCGGGCCAAGTCCTTTTCACCTACCTGCATCTCGCGCCTGACCGGGTTCAGGCCCACGATCTCCAGCAAAGCGGTGCCACCTGCATCGCGTACGAAACTGTAACGGCCGCCGATGGCTCTTTGCCGCTGTTGACCCCCATGTCCGAAGTGGCGGGCCGAATGGCCCCACAAGTGGGCGCGGCGTGTCTCGAGAAATTCAATGGGGGACGAGGCATTTTGGTGGGAGGCGTGCCCGGCGTACCGCCGGCGGATCTTCTCATTCTCGGGGCAGGCGTTGTCGGCTGGAACGCGGCGCTGATCGCCGCGGGTCTGGGAGCAAGCGTCACGCTCGTAGACCGCTCCATGCCCGCGCTGCGCCGAGCCGCCGATCATTTTGGTTCCTCGGTGGGCACGGTATTTTCCACTCCGCATGCACTGGAAAAGCTGGTCTTGAAAGCGGACTTAGTGATTGGCGCTGTGCTCGTCGCCGGCGCCGCCACGCCGAAACTGGTGACGGCGCAGATGGTCAAGACGATGAAAACGGGCTCCGCTATTGTGGACGTGGCTATCGATCAAGGCGGATGTTTCGAGACCAGCCGTCCCACTACCCACGCCGAACCGACCTATCTCGTGGATGGCGTGGTCCACTATTGCGTTACGAACATGCCGGGAGCGGTGGCGCGCACCTCAACGTTTGCGCTCAATAATGCGACGCTACCTTTCGTTCTGGCTCTGGCAAACAAAGGCTGGAGAAAGGCGATGGTGGAGGATCCCTATCTGCGCACGGGCCTCAACGTCTGGGACGGGAATATCACCCATCCGGCGGTGGCGGAAGCTCTGGGGCAGCCCTACACCCCGGCAGAAGCGGCAATCGAAATCGCGCCAAAAACCATCCGCGTGTGACCCAACCAGAAAGATTTGAGTTCAGCGCGGTGTTTCGGCGGGAGCGCTGATAGGCACGGGATTATCCGCCTTGCCGCTGCTTGGCTTGGCGCCGATGTGGTCTGCCAATTCGTCGCCAGTGAAGCTGAATGTGTAGCTATCGTCAACTTCCGGCAGCATGGCCGCGTTCCACTGGTACCATTCGACGACGAGCTTCGCGTACATATCCTTGCGGCGCTCCTTGAGGTTGGCTCGCTCCATCGGATCCTCGACCACGTTGAACAAAAACGTATTGTCGAGAATCTTCAGATACTTGAAATCGCCGTCGCGCGCGGCCCGCTGCGCATTGGCTTTATAGCGCCAGAAAAGCTTGCGCGGAACGGGCGCGGCGTTTTGCGCCACGAGCGGCAGCAGGTTCATACCGTCAGAAGGGAAGGCGGGATCTGGCGCCACGCCCGCGGCCGCGAGCAGCGTCGGCAGCCAATCCATAGTGATGGCCACTTGATCGGTCGTTCGGCCTTGCGGAATGCGAGCCGGCCAACGGAGGATCGCCGGAATACGCAAGCCGCCCTCCAGCAATTCCGTTTTTCTGCCTGTAAAGGGCCACGTATCGGCAAAGCGCTCGCCACCATTATCGCTGGTGAAAATAACGATGGTGTTTTCCGTCAAGCCATGGGCGTCCAGCGCTGCGAGCACGCGGCCGATTTGCAGGTCCATCGCTTCGATCATGCGCTGATAAGTTTTTTGCGTACCGCCATCGAAGTCATTCAAATCACCGTAGCGCAGGCGATTCGATTCCGCCTGATCGCCCGGCGCCTCCCAGGGCCAATGCGGCGCATTGAAGTGCAGGCTGATGAGGAAGGGCCGGCCCGATTTCGCGTAGCCATTTACAACATCGACGGCGCGGCTGCCGAGCAGATCGGTCATGTAGCCCATCTGGTCGATTGGAACGTCGTCGTCCCACAGGTCGTCGCGATGATCGGTGCCCGCGTGCATGTAGTAGTCGACGGCGCCGCCACGGAAGCCGTAGAAATGGTCGTAGCCGCTTTTCAGCGGACCGAAGCTTGGCAGAACGCCGAGGTGCCACTTTCCGATCAGCGTTGTGCCGTAGCCGGCCTTCTTCAGCAAGGAGGGCAGGGTAGGGTGTTCCGGCGGCAAGCCAACTTCGGGATTGCCGGCCAAAGGCTCTTCCAGTCCGACTCGTAGGCGGTACTGATATCGTCCCGTGATCAAAGCGGTGCGCGTGGCGCTGCACACCGCTGAGTTCGCATAGGCTTGCAGGAAGCGTACACCGGTGGCGGCGATGCGGTCGATATTTGGCGTCTTGAGGTCAGGCCTGCCGTAACAGGCAACGTCGGCATAGCCGAGATCATCGGCTAGGATGAACACAATGTTGGGAGGCTTGGCGTCGTTCTGGCCAAATACGTTTCGAGCGCCGGAGGCAAGTGCGAGTGTGCCTACCGCCGCGTTGCGGAGCAGCGCACGTCGCGTGATCGCGTGACCATGGGGCATATTACTTCGTACCATTCCGAAACGAGCGGACCACGCGGAGGGACCCTCAGCTTCTCAAGACAGCCGCTGAAGCACTTTACGGGCGATCTCTCGGCCCGAGATCCGGCCGCGGCTCGGCCACCCGCGCCATCGGAGCGCCAATCGCGCCGCCGTCGATGCGCCCTTCTGGACCCGGAATCGCCTCGGGCAATTCGTGCCGCTTCTTGCCAAATACGCGGGACGACCAGTTCTTGGCCTGTTCCATATAGATGTAGACCACGGGCGTCAGGAAAAGTGTGACGAGCTGAGAGAACATCAGGCCGCCGACCACCGATATTCCCAGCGAACGCCGCGATTCGGCTCCGGCGCCAAACCCCAAGGCAATCGGCAGCGTGCCCATTAAGGCCGCCATGGTCGTCATCATGATGGGACGGAAACGCACCAGGCATCCTTGGTAGATGGCTTCTGCGGGGTCCTTCATCTCGCTGCGCTGCGCTTCCAGGGCGAAATCGATCATCATGATGGCATTCTTCTTTACGATTCCGATCAGCATCACGATGCCAACGAAACCGTAAAGGTTGAGCTCCATATCCAAGAGCGGCGAGACCCAACCTCGCTGCGCTGCGAGGTGGAAGAGTTCGAGCGTGAGGAGCGCGCCAAACCCCGCCGAAGGCAATCCCGAAAGAATGGTGATCGGATGAATGAAGCTCTCATACAGAATTCCGAGCACGATATAGATCACCAGGATCGCCATCACCAGCAACATTCCTAATCCTGACAAAGAGGAGCGGAATGCTAGCGCATTCCCCTGGAAGGTCGTGCTGACGGTGGGCGGAAGGGAACGCCGGGCCAGATCGTTGATCTCGTTCACTGCGTCGCCGATGGAAGTTCCCGGCTGGAGATTGAAGGACATGGTGACCGCGGGAAGCTGGCCCAGGTGGTTCACCGAAAGCGGTCCAAAGGTGCTGGTGAGTTTCGCGACTGCGCTAAGAGGCACGAGTTGGCCGCCCTTGGAGCGCACGTAGAGCGAGGACAATTCGTTCGCGTCGCGTTGATACTGGGGCTCGAGTTCCAGGATGACGCGATACTGGTTGTTGGGCGCAAAAATCGTGGAGACCTGGCGGAAACCATAGGCGGAGTACAACGCGTCTTCCACTTGATTGGCCGTGACGCCCAGAGCGGAGGATTTATCGCGGTCGATCACCACATTGATCTGCGGATTCTTGATTTGCAGATCGCTGGTGACGTCTACCAGGCCGGGCAGCTGCTGCATCTTGGCCAGAAAATCCTGCGACGCGCCGAACAGTTCAGTGGTGTTGGCTGCCTGCAGAGTGAATTGATAAAGGGCTTTGCTTTGTATTCCGCCGATGCGGATGGGTGGATCGTTGCGCAGGAACACCGTCATTCCCGGTACGGCAGCAAGCTTCGGGCGCAGTTCCTGAATGACCTGGTCGACCTGGGGCCGTTGAGAGCGAGGCTTGAGGTAAATGCTGAGCTGGCCCTGGTTGAGGCTCCTGCCGCCTGATCCGATTTGTGACAACACGTAGGCTACGTAAGAATCGTCCTGAATAATCTTGGCGATTTGGAGTTGGTGCTCCAGCATCGAATCATACGACGCACCCTCGACGGCCTCCGTAGTGCCATTGATCTGCGCGATATCCTCGCTGGGCAGAAATCCCTTGGGGATCACAATCGCCAGATAGACAGTGCCCACCAGCAGGGCTAGAGAAACGGCTATAGTTGCGAGCTTGTGCCGCAATACCATCTTCAGCGTGACGTCATAGCCGTCGGTCATGCGTTGTTGTATGCGCTCGAAGAGGTTGAACAGGCTGCCGTGTTTCTCGCCTCCGGCTTGGTGCGGGCGGAGGAAGCGGCTGCACATCATGGGGGTCAGGGTCAGCGATACGAAACCGGAGACCAGAATGGCGGACATGATGGTTACCGAAAATTCGTGCAGCAAGCGTCCCAGCACGCCGCCCATAAACAATACGGGAATGAAGACCGCCGCCAGCGAGAGAGTCATGGACAGAATCGTGAAGCCGATCTCGTTGGAACCGTTCAGCGCCGCTTCCAGAACGCCCTCGCCTAGCTCCAGGTGTCGGACGATGTTTTCGAGCACCACGATGGCGTCATCCACGACAAATCCCACCGATAGCGTCAGCGCCATCATGGAGAAATTGTCGAGCGAATAGCCGCACAGATACATCACCGCGAAAGTTCCCACGATCGAGAAGGGCAGGGCCAGGCTGGGAATGGTGGTCGCCGGAATATTGCGCAGGAAAAGGAAGATGACCATCACCACCAGGATCAGGGCCAGTTCGAGAGTGAACTTTACGTCTTCCACGGAATTGCGGATGGTAACCGAGCGATCGAAGAGAGTTTCAAGGCTGACCGCCGGCGGCAATTGCGCCTGCAAAGCCGGCAGCATGGCTTTTACATTGTCGACCACTTCGACGGCATTGGTGCCCGGCTGACGGTAGATAGCCAGCTGAATGCCGCGCACGCCGTTGTACCAGGCCGCGGTTTTGTCGTTCTCGACGCCGTCGATGACGCGGCCGATATCGGAGAGGCGCACGGGAGAGCCATTGCGATAGGCAACGATCAGTGGTGCGTAGTCGGGAGCCGTAAAGAGCTGGCCAGTGGCCTCCACGTTCACGGCCTGGTGAGGTCCCCAGAGCGTGCCGGTAGGCAGATTAACGTTGCCGTTTTCGAGTTCTTGCTCGACTTCATCGATGCCGATCTGCCGCGTGGCCAGGGCCTTGGGGTCCACCTGGACGCGCACGGCATACTTCTGGCTGCCAAATACTGCCACTTGCGCGACTCCGTTAACCGTGGAGATGGTCTGCGCGATCAGCGTTTCGGCGTATTCGTCCACGGTGGATAGCGGCAGCGTCGGGGAAGTGAGCACGAGAAAGAGCACAGGAAAATCGGCGGGGTTGACCTTGCTGAACGCCGGCGGCGCAGGCAGATTCTGCGGAAGATTTCGGCTGGCCTGCGTGATGGCAGCCTGGACGTCCTGCGCCGCGCCGTCGATATTGCGGTTCAGGACGAACTGCATCGTTATATTGGTCTTGCCCAGAAAATTCTGCGAGGACATCGAATCCAGGCCGGCGATGGTGGAAAACTGCTTCTCCAGCGGCAGCGCGACGGCCGCGGCCATGGTGTCGGGATTTGCCCCGGGAAGGTTGACCTGCACCTGGATGGTCGGATAGTCGACGTTCGGCAAATCGCTCACCGGCAGCGCCCGGTAACCCGCTACCCCCACCAGCAGGATTCCGAACATCACCAGCACGGTTGCGACCGGCCGTCGAATGAAAAGTTCCGGTATGCTCATTTGGTCTGTCCTATTCGCGGGTGGCTCGATGCGTTACGCAGCGTGTACACAGCCCTTGCTGAGGCGCTCAACAATTCCCGGGCGCCTAGTCGCTGAGATTGTTCTTGATTTGGACCTTCGAGCCAGGCACCAGACGCACTTGGCCATCGGTCACCACGGTCTCGCCGGGTTCGAGTCCTTTGTCGATGACTGCCAGTCCTTCGACGCTACGGCTCGACGTTACCGAACGAGGCGCGACGGTGCCGTCGCCCTGGACTACATAGACAAACGCCCCCTGCTGGCCCGCTGTGATGGCCTGCGCGGGTATTACGGTGGCGTTCGCCTGATGCGCGAGGGTCATCAACGTGTTCACATAGAGACCCGGCCACAGAAGGCCACGCTGATTCTCGAAGGTTGCCCGTAAGTGAATGGTTCCCGTGGTCGTGTCCACGGCGTTGTCCACAAACGTGAGCGAACCCACTTCTGGAGACCCCGCTGCATTGGGCGCCGTCGCCTCGACGCGCAGCGGCCCCGCAGCCATATATCTCTTAATATCGGGCAGGTATTCTTGAGGAACAGTAAAGTCGACGTGGATAGGGGAAACCTGCTTGATGACCACGATCGGCAGATCGGCCACTTTCACAAGATTCCCCGGCTTGACAAGGACCGCCCCCGTGCGTCCGTCGATGGAGGAATAAATCTTGCAGTACTCGACGTTCAACTGCGCGGTCTTGAGTGCCGCCTCGTCGGCAGCGACCGTAGCCTCGGCCGCATCGGCGGAGCTTCTAGAGGTGTCTGCGTCGGACGGCGACACCACTCCATCGGCGAGCAGCTTCGAAAGGCGCTGCTCCTGAGTTCGGCTGTTCGCGGCGACAGCTTTGTCCCGCGATAACTGCGCTTGCGCTTGCGCCAGCGCGGCTTCGTAAGGCCGCGGATCAATCGTAAACAGCAATTGGCCCTTATGAACGAAGCCGCCCTCTTGGAAATGGACCTCGAGAAGCTCGCCCGCCACCTGGGCTTGCACTGAGACGGTGTACGATCCGACATTGCCGATGGCAGTCAACTGCACCGGCATGGCCCTTTGCGTGACCTTTGCAACCACCACGGGGATAGCATTCACGCGCGGCGGCGCCGCCGCTTGCTGCTTCGAGCAGCCCGCGACCGTGAGAAGAATCACCAAAAACGCTGCCGGAAGGCCCCACTCAGCCCCGAATTGCAATCCACGTTTCGACCTTCCGAGCATAATGCTATGAGGGTCCATATTGACCTGTTTCGGCGTGATCTAGCACTAGCAGGCCCGGAACATCAGGCCACAACACTGCGTATTAGACGATTTCCTGTTGGTCAGCGTTTCACGTATGCGCAATCCGGCAACCGCCGCAGGTCGTCTACTTAGTCGCCGAAAACTTCTCGGCGATTGCCAAAGATTCTACAATGGCCGCCGCGAAGATGACAGTGGATTCCAGCAGGCCTTTGCGGAGTCCGATGACGACCGGGATCCTGCAGTCGGATCGAACTTCCGCCGCGTGGTTTATTGATTTTCGGATGGCAGTTTAATGAACGGGCGCCCCCGCGTGTGCTGTCTTAGAGTTCTGCGGCGGGGCGGAGAACTGCGACGAATTCCTGGGCGCAAAATGCTCCAGGAGAACTGGTTTTATGATGGATGTCCACATGGCGTAGCATTTGGCGCTGGGATGCAAGCCATCGCCAACGAAAAGATCGCTAGACAGACGGTCGCGCCCGTCGAGCATGGGTGAGGCCACGTCGATATACGTCGCGTGGTCTTGCGTGCGCAGAAAATCCTGAATCAACTGATTCGCTTGCTTCATTTCCGGCCAGGCGTTCCAGCGCAAAATGGAAGGCTTGATCGAAAGCACAAAAACCCAGGTTTCCGGCAGCTTCGCATGAACGCTTTGGACGAATTGCTGAACGTCTTGCGCGACGCTTTGCGCGGTTTTGCGGCCCGGCGAAGCCAGGTCGTTGTCTCCGGCGTAGACCACGACGGCGGCCGGGCGATAAGCGATCACGATGCGGTCTGCATAGTGATTGACGTCCGTGTACTCGGATCCGCCGAAGCCCCGGTTGATCACGGTGAGCGGCTTCATGTCGTCGACGAGCGAGCTCCAGTAGGCGATGCTCGAAGAACCCGTAAAGACAATGATTCCCGGCGGCACGGGATGGACCTTGTCCTGACGTTCGAACGCGCGAATGGTGGATTCCCACTCCTGGGCCGAGACGGTGGCGCGGAATTCGCGAAAGCCGAATGCAAGGAGCCCAAGGCAGAGGAAGGGCCAGAGCAGCGCACTTTTACGAACCGGGCGAGCAGTGTTTAGCATGAGCGAAAGCCTACGCCTGGCGATGCGTAAAGGCAATCCGGGAGAGTGGTAAAGAAAGCAGAGTTTGGGCAGGTGCGAGGGAACATGTGCCCTCGCACCTGCCGGACGGATTTAGAACGAAAGCTTCAGGCCCAGTTGCATGACGCGAGCGCCGCCCGATCCGAGGACCGGATTGCCGTTGATGATGTCCGGCGTGCCGCACCCGCAGCCGAACGAATGGGAGATCGAGGGGTCGTCGCCGATATTGGAACCAACCACACCGCCGTACGGATTAGCGAGGTTGGGGTGATTGAGCACGTTGAAGAACTCGACGCGGAATTCTGCGCCGAACCGTTCATGGAATTTGAAGTCCTTGAATACCGAGAAGTCCAGATTCCTGAAGCCCGGGTCGCGGAAGAGGTTCCGTCCCATAGTGCCAAAGGTTCCAAACGTCGGAGGGACCATGACCGAGTTGCCCTTCACGTAGCACCCACCCGTAGCCAGCGTAGTGGAGTCGGGTGCTACCGCCGTACACTTCGTCGCCAGTGAGGTCGGAAGCGTGGTCACGAGGCCGCTCACTCCCGACTGCTCCGTGCACGTCACACCGCTCAAGTCATTCATATTGGCCGGATTGAAGCCCGAGCAGTGGGGAATGGACTCCGCGCTGGAGAGGAAGTCGCTCGGGTTGCCGAAGAAATCCCAACGGTCCGTGAATTCGCTGGTGTTGCTGAAATTGTCTCCCGAATCGATGACGATCCACGGCTGGCCGGTCGCAACAGTCAGGATTCCATTGAGCTTCCAGCCCTCCAGCAACTGGCCAAAGCCTTTCTTGCCCGGAAGAGCGTAGCTGGCCTCGAAAGTGAAGCGGTGCCGCGTATCGTAGTCGCTGCTCGCATACTCCCCTGCGGGATTGGTGCTGTCCTGCGGGAGCCCTCCAAAACGGCTGAGGGAGCCGTTGTCGAGGCCGTGACCGAAGGTGTAACCCGCGGTGAAGTCGACACCATGAGAAACCCGCTTGGTCACCGTCGCCTGCAGGCTATTGTAGGTGGAAGTGGCAAAGTTCGAAAACTGGTTAATAACGTTCAGGAAGGGGAATTGGCTCGCGTAGGGTTGGACGGGGGTGACCGCTGGCAGAATGGCCTGATTAAGGTCACGCTGACCCGTCAACAGGACCCCGCGATTGCCGACGTAGCCAATCTCCAGCGATAAATTGTTGGAGAAGGCGTGTTGCACACCCAAGTTATAATTTATGACGTAAGGGTTCCTGAGATTCGGGTCGACCGCGGCGATGTTGCACTGCGCGGTGGCCGTGCAATACGTGAGTCCTTGCGGAAAAACAACGCCATTCCAGTTCAGGTTGCCACCGCCGATACGCGCGCTGAGGACCGCGAGATTGCCTCCAAACGTCGAAGGGCAGGGTGTTACAGGCACTGTGCAGGCGCCTGTCGGCACGGTTGCGAGGCTGGCGCCTCCCGGGACGTTCTGAGAGCCGGGGTTGGCCACGAAATCGGCGATGGCGAAGGTCGAGTAGATACGACTCACGCCGCCCCGGACCACGGTCGTCCCCTTGCCGGTGACATCCCAGGCAAAGCCCAGCCGTGGAGAAAAATCATCGTACTCCGGCTTCCAGAGAGTGGAGCCAACCCCCGATTGGCCCTGCTGAACCATTCCCACCGACGGAAGGAAGTTACCAATTTGGTTGTTGGCCTCATGCATGGGCGAGACGTAGGAGTAGCGCAGGCCCGCATTGATCGTCAATTTCGGGGTGATGCGCCAGTCATCCTGAACGAATCCCGCAGTCGAGGTCCAGGTGATCCTCACGTTGGGGTCGCCGGTGAGTAGAGCTCCAAAGGACGGATTTCCTGCGAAGAAATCTTCGAGTGGGCAGGATGACCCGCCACAGTCGGTGAGCCCGGGAGTTCCGCCGCCGAAGAAAAAGATTCTCCCTCGCTGGTCATGGGCATTGGAATCGCCTTCGATGTGCGCGAACTCGCCGCCGAACTTCAAAGCGTGCTTGCCCAGCAAATAGGAAACGCTGTCCTGCAAATCCCAGTACGGGTTGGGCGACGAATCCAAGGGGCGGCCGCCCTGGCTGCCTAGCAATTGACCCGCCTGCGAGTCAAAACCCCCAATAGTAACCGTGGGGAAGCCGCCAATCGTGGCGCCCGTGTTGATGGGGTACTGCACTCCGTTCGGCAGGATGCTGGCGTCGGCGGGGTCGAATAAGAAGACCGTGCGGTCGTAGCCAAACCGCGCTTCATTCACAATGCGGGAACTCGGCGTGTAAACCCAGTCGCCGCTGACCGTCCAAGTGGTTTGTATGACGTTGTCTCCCCAATTTACGTTCGTCGCGGCGTGATCTTCGCCTAGGGCGCTGTAGTGGCCGGTCAATAACATGCCATTGATCCGATTCTTATCGTTGATGGCATAGTCTATTTTGGCCAGATAGTTGTTACTCACATTGTTGTTGGGGAAAGTGCTGAGGTAGTTGGTTGTATCCGAAGGAGCACCCTGAAGGAGGCCGCCCGTGCAGGAATATGATCCCACAACCGCTCCCGTCCCATTACAGCCGAGAATTTTCAGGCTGACGGGACTCAGCGGCACGCCGGCCTTCTGCAGTGCTGTGATCGCATCCGGCATGCTGTTCGCCGGATCGCCGACGGAGGCGGTTTGTGGAACTACAACAGGGAAGGTGTTCCCCAGGAAAGACCGTATGCCTTCATAGCCGCCAAAAAAGAAGAGCTTGTCTTTGATGATCGGTCCACCCACCACGCCGCCGAATTGCTTCAACTGTGTTGCCGCCTTGTCACATGCAGGCAGGAAGCTTGGGTTAGGCACGCAGACCCCATTGACCGGCGCGGGATTGAAGAAGTTGCGGGCGTCAAAGGCGTCGCTTCGGCCAAAGGCGTAAGCCGCGCCGTGAAGAGTGTTGGTCCCCGATCGGATTCCCACGTTCACCACGGCGCCGGGTTTCCAGCCGAACTCCGCTTTGGGATTTTCCTCGACGTTGAATTCCTGGATGGCGTCGACGGGCAGGACCGTCGCCATATCCGTGAATGGGCTCGGCATATTGTTTATGGGGCGGGCGTCAAACCAATTGACGTTGAGAATGCCGTCCACCAGCCACACGGTTTCATCAGGGCGAATGTTGTTGGTGCTCTGGGTCCAGGGCGAGCCGCCGGGCTGGAGCATCACGCCCGGGCGCAGACCCAGCAGATTCTGGTAGTCGCGGCCATTCAACGGCAGGTCGTTGATTTCCGCGTTGCTGAGCGCGCCGCCCAACGTGGCGTTCGTGGTCTCCACCAGCGGGATCGCTTCGGTAACGGTAACCGTCTGGTTTTGCTCGCCGGGCTGAACCGTCACGTCAACCCGCACATCCTTGCCCACCTCGACCACCACGTTCTGGCGCTCCAGCTTCTTGAACCCCTGTGCTTCGACGCGGACTGTGTAGGTGCCGGGAATCAGCGTCGGAGCGTTATACTCGCCGGCCTGATCGGTCATCAGGGTTCGCGCGACGCCTCGCTGCGTGTCTATGACGGTCACCGTGGCGCCCGATATGACGCCGCCGGTCTGGTCTGTGACGATTCCGAGGATACGGCCGTAGTTGGCTTGCGAAAACAGCGCGAAGGAGAACAGCATGACGGTCAGGGCCGCGCCGAGCACACACTTCGTCGTGCGGGCTTGGGCAGGCCTCAATACAAGGCTCATAGAACCCCCTAGTTTTTAAGATCGAACCGGTCAAAACTCCCCAGGAAAGGGCCCCTATCCCGGAACGGTTCCGAGATTTGTGCGTTTGGATAACACCTGCGTGAGGAGACAGTCAACAAGAATCTTGTTAACAAAACGTATTCTGGCGGTCGTGATTTTGAATTTACAATTCGCGCCGGTTAGTCGGTAAGGGATTTCCTGTACTAAAGATCCGTGCCACGACGGGGCGCTGTGGTTTTTGCGCAGGCGGGTTTACATATGCGCGGATTGACGCGATGGGTGTCCCCAAACTTCACGCGATCGTAAAGATGAGCGTTGGCTTCTTGCGATGTCTCGATGGTCACTTCTGCCGAGCTAGCGCCACCATCTCTACAAGAACCGTTCTCGCCTCCCCCGGACTGGTCACTTCCCGCGAGAATGGAATGCGTACGCCGCGCATGCCATCTGGGGTTTTCAAGCGCACCTGGAAGCCGAGCCGATCGACTGAAATCATCGTTACTTCCTGAGAATCGATCCCAGCCAACGCTCGGGCAAGCACGATGAGCGCATCCCCGTGATCAGCGTTCATGTGCTGGATAATGCCGGTTGCAACGTCGGCCAGCGGGTCGGGTTTCGAGCGCTCATAATCCGAAGCGGAAACCCAGCCCATCACACCGAAACCGCCAACGTAGTAAACGTCCACCACGTCCATGCTATAGAAAGAAAAGTCTTCAAAATCCACCCAGTATTTGCTGTTGGCGTAACGCGCCAAGTAAAGCGTGCGTGCCTCGGCCACACCCGTCTCAGCTACGGGCTGAACATTTCCGAGCAATGTAACTCTGGACGCCCCCAGAGGATCGCCGCTGGCCTCAGGCTGGGTTACCAACAGGCTGGCGTGCGGGTTGGCCTGCAAGTTTTGGGTATGCATGGCCATCGTACTGATGAGGAAGACAGGACGTCCCACGTCGTCCAGCCCGTAAGGCATCACTGATCCGAAGGGGAAACCCGGCTGCTTGCGTGAAAGGGTTGAGAGGCTGCCGATGCGGCCCAAGTGCATCAGAGTGCGCGCTCGCTCGGCAAAAGACGGCTCGGCGGCGGTTGGCTGGTCACTTGCCGCGCCAGAGCCCCCATGTTTTCCTGTGGATGAAGAAGCCATCGCTACCTTCCCGAAAAAGCCCGAAAAAGCGAAAAAGTTTGACCAATTATGCGGGGCTTCGTTTCGTGCCCGCGTCCTTAGAACAAGCTAACACGTCGAGGCTGAAGCTGCCCGAGCAGAGAAATGAACCCACCCAGGGCGCGGTTGCGACGAACGAGGTGCGCGTCCTCTACGCAATGGCCGGATGCTTCTTACCGAAGCCAGTCGCCTGTTCGAACGCGTGCGCCATTTGCAGCACGCTGAAGTCTTCTTTGTGGCGGCCCACGATTTGCACGCCTACCGGAAGCCCCTCGGGCGTGAAACCTCCCGGCACCGAAGCCGCCGGATTGCCCGTCGCCGAGATGTACCAGCACGACTTCATCCAGTCGATGTAATTATCGAACTTCACGCCGGCAATCTCCGTCGGATACGGCGTGTTGATATCGAACGGTGGCAATTGCGTGGTGGGCAGAACAAAGTATTCATACTTCTCGAGGAATGTCTGAAAGCCGCGCCAGAGTTGGCCGTGGGCGGTCTCGGCGCGCGCCACGTCCATGCCCGTAAGTCGCAGTCCTTCCTCGATCTCGCCTTTGAGCGTGTCCTTGAAAGCGTCCGGATGCTCCTTGAGCCGTGCGCCATAAGTATTGGCCGAATTCCAGGCGCGCAGCACGCGGAAGGCGATCTCAGCGGGAGCGAAGTCCGGTTCCGCCTGCTCGACGATGCACCCCAGCGATTCAAATGTTTTCCGGTGCCCATCCACCACCGTGCGCACCCGCCCGTCGAAGGGCACCCCGCCCAGGTCTTTGAACCAGGCCACGCGCACACCTTTGAAGCTACGTTCGAGCGGGCGCGCGAAACGTTCACCCGGTTCGTTGATGGAAAGCGGAGCGCGGGAATCCGGCCCCGCGATCGTGCTGAGCACGAAAGCTAAGTCCGCCACCGAACGCCCCAGGCATCCCGAAGTACTCAGCGTCGACCACCCGAATGCTGCTTTGGGGTTTGGTACGCGGCCGATCGAAGGCCGAAAGCCAACCACGTTGCAGAATGCAGCCGGATTGCGCAGCGAACCTCCGGTATCGGAGCCGCTCACAACGGGCGCGAGTCCGCAGGCCAACGAGACAGCAGCGCCGCCCGAAGAGCCGCCGCATGTCTTCGTCAGGTCGTAGGGATTGTGCGTCGCGCCGAAGACCTTGTTGAACGTTTGCGATCCCGCGCCGAATTCTGGCGTATTGGTTTTGCCGATGGTGATCGCGCCTGCACGCCGCATCCGCTCGACAACAATATCGTCTTCGGTGGGGATGTAGTCTTTATAGAGTGGCGAACCAAACGTCGTGCGGATGCCCTTCGTTTCCAGCAAGTCCTTGTGCGCGACTGGCAGACCGTGCAGCGGCCCCAAAGTCTCGTTGTGCGCTTGCATCTCGTCGGCCTTCGCGGCAGCATCTGCGGCCATTTCCGGCACCAGAGTCACGATGGCATTAACCTTGGGGTTTACACGCTCGATCTGTTTGAGATGCGCGGCCAATGCCTCGCGCGCCGACAGCTTCTTGGTGCGGATCAGCCGGGCCATCTCCACCGTGCTCAGAAAACAAACGGAGCCAGCGGTGCCCTGTGCCGCCAGAGTACCATCGAGGAGGAGGGTGCCCGCCATTCCCAGCAGGATTTCGCGCCGAGTTGGTTCGTTCTCTCCCACTGGGCGTGAAAGTTTATCACGTGATTGATGTGATTTATGTGTTGGATGGACAACTTTGCCGAATGCCCCGCGCTCACGGCCCTGGCTTCGTAACCGTGTTGGTGACTAAGGTCACCGCGGCCACTTGAGTCAATACTCTGCCGTCCACCGTGGCGCCAGTTTGCAGCGTGATCGATGCGGATGCCAGAATATTTCCCCGGAAAAGCGTTCCTCCCACGGTCGCTGAACTACCAACCTGCCAGAAGACGTTGGAAGCCTTGGCGCCGTTAATCAGAATCACCTGAAGGCCGCTTCCCACCGTGAGCGTGGACGATGGCATCTGGAAGATCCAGACGGCACTCGAGTTGCCCTGGGCGTCGAGCGTGAGATCCCCCGTGCTGATCGCAAACGAGCCTGGCGCTGGAGCTTTGTACAGGCCGGGAGCCAAGATCAGCCCGCCAAGCTCGCCACTGGGTTGAACGATTTGATTTGTGGTTCGTCCAGCGACGTCGTTAAACGCTGCGGTCAGATCGGATTCAGCCGAGGCTGCATTGGCATCGGGAGAGACGCGTGTCGTCCCATTCTCTATTCCCGGTCCGAATCCAGTAACCGCTGTGCCTGGACTCAGCCCCAGATCCCCGTTAATGAACGTGGCGCCGGTGCTGGTGACAGTGGAGCCCGCAAGAATTGCGTAACTGGCGGCCGATCCCAGGTTTACTGGAGTTGGACTCTGCGCTGCCGAGCCGGCTGTAAAGGTCCATGGATTGGGCGCAAGGCCGCCACTTGCGAGCGGCTTGCCTTCCAGGTCTTGAGCCCCGTTTGTAATCGTGGCGGTATAGACGACCGTGGGCGAGAGATTGCTCTCCGGGGTAAAGGTCGCAACATTGCTTGTTGCATCGTAAGAGACCGCTCCGTTTACAGGCGTCGTGCCGGGGCCGGTCACAGTAAAGGTTCCTGTGTTGATTGTTGCGGGGTCCATACCTTGACTGAAAACCGCGTTAACCGTACTGTCGACCGGCGCAGCCGAGGCGCCCTGGGCGGGGCTCGTGAGACTCACCGTAGTTGCGGCGTTGTCTGAGGCGGAAATCGTGGTAAAGGTCCATGGATTCGGCGCGAGGCCGCCACTGGTCACTCCATTTCCTGCTAAGTCCTCAGCCCCGGCTGTAATACTCAGATTGTAGGGGGAGTTGGCTATCAAAGGGCTTGCCGGTGTAAAGGTCGCAGTCGTGCCAGCGTAGGTCACCGAACCGGCAACTACGGCTACGCCCTGCTTTACCGTGAATGTCGTCGCTGCAAGGGTTGAAGAGTCCATCGCCTCACTGAAAGTTACTGTGATTTTCTGATTGAGTGGCACACTGGCGCTATTGGCAGCAGGATATACGGCACTCACTGTCGGCGAGGTGGTGTCTGTAGTTGTGCCCGTTGTAAAGGTCCAAGGGTCTGGTGCCATGCCGTTGCTCGCCAGCGGATTGCCGGCGGAGTCCGTAGCCGTGGCGGCAATCGTGGCCGTATAGGTGGTACTGGCTGCGAGTGGATTCATGGGCTTAAAAATCGCCGTGTTGTTTGTGGTGTCATAGTTGACTGTTCCCACGACGCTGTTCCCCCCGCCTGACACCGTAAAAGTTGCCGTGGTGAGTGCCGTCATGGCCTTGCTGAAGGTAGCGGTGATTTCCCTGTTGGTTGGCACAACTGTGGCGCCATTGACAGGATTTGTAGAACTTAACGTCGGCACAAGCAGATCCACGATAAACGGCTGTGCACCGCTGGTCCCGCTCGAGGTTGTCACGGTGACGTTCTGAGCGCCCGTTGAGGTATTGCCGGCGATGGCAAACGTCGCCGTGATCTGCGTGGCGCTCACCACCGTCGTGTTGCTGACTGTGATCCCTGCCCCGCTCACGCCGATGGTGGCTCCCGTGATGAAATTCGTTCCCGTCAGCGTGACCGCCACGCCCTGTCCCTGCACGCCGCTATTCGGGCTGATCGAGGTCAGTGTTGGCGGAGCCAGGTTCACGGTGAACGCCTGTGCGCCGCTGGTCCCACCCGAGGTCGTCACGGTGACGTTCTGAGCGCCGGTCGGCGGCATTCGCGGCGATGGTAAACGTCGCCGTGATCTGCGTGGCGCTCACCACTGTTGTGTTGCTGACCGTGATCCCTGCGCCACTCAGACCGATGGTGGCTCCCGCAACGAAGTTCGTTCCCGTCAGCGTGACCGCCACGCCCTGTCCCTGCACTCCGCTATTCGGGCTGATCGAGGTCAGTGTTGGCGGAAGCAGTAGGTTCACTGTAAACGCCTGTGGCACCGCTGGTCCCGCCGGAGGTCGTCACGGTGACGTTTTGAGCGCCGGTCGCGGCATTGCCGGCGATGGCAAACGTCGCCGTGATCTGCGTGGCGCTCACCACCGTCGTGTTGCTGACTGTGATCCCTGCGCCACTCACGCTGATGGTGGCTCCCGCAATGAAGTTTGTTCCCGTCAGCGTGACCGCCACGCCCTGCCCCTGCACGCCGCTATTCGGGCTGATCGAGGTCAGTGTTGGCGGAGCCAGGTTCACGGTGAACGCCTGTACGCCGCTGGTCCCGCCCGAGGTCGTCACGGTGACGTTTTGAGCGCCGGTCGGGGCATTGCCGGCGATGGTAAACGTCGCCGTGATCTGCGTGGCGCTCACCACCGTCGTGTTGCTGACCGTGATCCCTGTCCCACTCACGCCGATGGTGGCTCCCGCAACGAAATTCGTTCCCGTCAGCGTGACCGCCTACGCTCTGCCCCTGCACGCCGCTATTCGGACTGATCGAGGTCAGTGTTGGCGGAGCCAGGTTCACTGTAAACGCCTGGGCACCGCTGGTCCCGCCGGAGGTCGTCACGGTGACGTTCTGAGCGCCGGTCGCGGCATTGCCGGCGATGGCAAACGTCGCCGTGATCTGCGTGGCGCTCACCACCGTCGTGTTGCTGACCGTGATCCCTGCGCCACTCACGACCGATGGTGGCTCCCGCGATGAAGTTTGTTCCCGTCAGCGTGACCGCCACGCCCTGTCCCTGCACGCCGCTATTCGGACTGATCGAGGTCAGTGTTGGCGGAGCCAGGTTCACCGTGAACGGCTGTGCGCCGCTGGTCCCACCCGAGGTCGTCACGGTGACGTTTTGAGCGCCGGTCGCGGCATTCGCGGCGATGGTAAACGTCGCGGTGATCTGCGTGGCGCTCGCCACCGTTGTGTTGCTGACCGTGATCCCTGCGCCACTCACACCGATGGTGGCTCCCGCAACGAAGTTTGTTCCCGTCAGCGTGACCGCCACACCCTGCCCTTGCACCCCGCTATTCGGGCTGATCGAGGTCAGTGTTGGCGAAGACCCGACTGGATTCACCGTAAACGTCACGGCAGTGGTAAGTCCTGCCTGAGGTCGTCACGGTGATGTTTTGAGCGCCCGTCGGGGCGTTACCGGCGATGGTAAATGTCGCTGTGATCTGCGTGGCGCTCGCCACCGTTGTGTTGCTGACCGTGATCCCTGCGCCACTCACGCCGATGGTGGCTCCCGCGACGAAGTTTGTTCCCGTCAGCGTGACCGCCACGCCCTGTCCCTGCACGCCGCTATTCGGACTGATCGAGGTCAGTGTTGGCGGAGCCAGGTTCACAGTAAACAGCTTGTGCACCGCTGGTCCCACCCGAGGTCGTCACGGTGACGTTCTGAGCGCCGGTCGCGGCATTCGCCGGCGATGGTAAACGTCGCGGTGATCTGCGTGGCGCTCACCACCGTTGTGTTGCTGACTGTGATCCCTGTCCCACTCACGCCGATGGTGGCTCCCGCGATGAAGTTTGTTCCCGTCAGCGTGACCGCCATGCTCTGCCCCTCCACCCCGCTATTCGGGCTGATCGAGGTCAGTGTTGGCGGAGCCAGGTTCACAGTAAACAGTTGTGCACCGCTGGTCCCACCCGAAGTCGTCACGGTGACATTTTGAGCGCCGGTCGCGGCATTCGCGGCGATGGTAAACGTCGCCGTGATCTGCGTGGCGCTCGCCACCGTTGTGTTGCTGACCGTGATCCCCGCGCCGCTCACGCCGATGGTGGCTCCCGTGATGAAGTTTGTTCCCATCAGCGTGACCGCCACGCCCTGTCCCTGCACCCCGCTATTCGGGCTGATCGAGGTCAGTGTCGGCGGATCCAGGAGTTTCATGGCGCTACTGCTGCATCCGAACGAAACAATGCCTAGCCCGAATACCGTCCCTAGGATTCGGGCCCACAACTTGCTCGCTTTGTATTTCTTCACTTGAGTTCACTAGTGCACGATCGCTACCAACGGAGAGATCTGCGAAGTTACGGAGAGTTAGCGAGTTAGGCGAGAAAGAGCGTGCCGAAAACGGCTTTCAAATCCCGTTCTGGGCCTGAATCATCAGCCCATCGGAATGTCGAGTCGCAGAGGGTTGCAGGGTTCAGGAATATAAATCTCGAACGCTCGCGCACCGTACGGGAAGTGCCTTTGTACAAATGCAAGCCGACGGTGGGGCACTCGCAAATCTCTATGACCATGCGCTGCGTGCGTCCGACACCGGAACACAAGCAGGAGGCGGTCAAGAAACTGGAGCAGTTCAACGTGGAACAGCTTTTTGCGATCTACGAATAGCAGCGGCAGTCGGGGTCCCCACAACGGTTCCCACAGTGAGGATAGAGGCGATGATCTCCACGGAGCCTAAGTTCTATAAAAAAGAATGGTGGGCCTGGGGAGAGTCGAACTCCCGACAAACGGTTTAGGAAACCGCTGCTCTATCCATCTGAGCTACAGGCCCTGGGCGTATTTTATCGGATTCAGGCGAATTGCGTGGAATCGGAATATACGGAAAGGGCAGAGGTCTTTGCGATTCAGTATCAGGAGTCAGTGAATAGCGCCGCGCGGGGTTGTCCCACGGCAAGCGGCGGAGGCTCGGCTGGCTCGCTAAAATCGGCCGTCCAGGACCAATTGGCGATTTCCGGCAGATCCTCGAAATTTTGGCGAATATAGATGTGGTGCTCGTAGAGTTTCCTGTCGAACATATCGATTACGTCGGAAACTTCCGATCTCAAGCGCGGCAGGTATTTCAATGCCAGCTTGGCCAGATCGAAACGGCTGATGCCGTTCAAAACCACCATATCGAATGGCGTTGTGGTCGTGCCGGCATCTCTGAATCCGCGCACGTGAAAGCGCGCTTCATTGGCGCGGCCGTGCACCATGCTGTGAATTACCGCGGGATAGGCATGATGGGCGAAGATGACTGGCATGGAGCGAGTAAACAGTCCCTCGAAGGAAATGTTATCCATGCCGTGTGGATGAACGTCGGGGCTCATAAGCACATCCAGGTCGACCACGTTTACGACGCGCACTTTGATTCCAGGGACGTGCTTCTGGAGTAGCCAGGATGCCGCCACGGTTTCCTGCGGTGGGGACATCGCCGACACAGGCCAGTACTACATCAGGTTCGCTGCCACCGTCATTGCCGGCAAATTTCCATGCCGAGGCGCCCTGCGAGCAATGCGCGACGGCCTGATCCATGTCCAGCCATTGCAAGGCAAATTGTTTGCCGCAGGTGACGATGTTCACGTAGTTCCGGCTGCGCAGGCAATGATCCATCACGCTCAGAAGGCAATTGGCATCCGGAGGATAATAGATGCGCACGACCTTATTGCTTCTTTGCAGCGCATTATCCACGAATCCCGGCGCCTGATGGCTGAAGCCATTGTGATCGTTGCGCCACGCGTGACTGGTCAAGAAGACGTTGAGAGAGGCGATCGGTTTTCTCCAAGGGAATTCGAGCGATTCTTCCAGCCATTTGGCGTGTTGCGTGACCATCGAATCCACGATCTGCGCGAAGGCCTCGTAGGAAGACCATACGCCATGCCTGCCGGTGAGCACGTATCCTTCGAGCCAGCCTTCGGTGCAATGCTCGCTCAGCACTTCGAGGACGCGGCCCTCTGGGCCCACTTTTTCGTCGATCGATACGGTAGGTTCCACGCTGCAACGCGTGGTGGCCTCGAAGATGGCGTTGAGCCGGTTTGAATTCGCCTCGTCCGGACAGAAGATTCGGAAATTCTCGGGATTCAGCCGCAGCGTGTCTCGCAGAAGCTCGCCAAGTTTCCGAGGCGCCTCCGCGATCACGCGACCCGGGCCCGGCACTTGAAGCGCGTAATCTATGAAATCCGGCAGTACCAGCGCCTTCAACAAACGGCCGCCGTTGACACTCGGATTCGCTCCCATGCGCCGGGGGCCGTGCGGCACGAGTTCAGCCAATTCCGCTACGAGATGCCCGTTGGCATCAAACACTTTTTCGGGCTCGTAACTTTTCATCCACGCCTCGAGCCTGTGCAGATGATCGCTATTCGTCCGGACGTTTGCGAGCGGCACCTGGTGAGCGCGAAAGGTGCCTTCGATGGGTATTCCGTCTACTTCTTTCGGTCCCGTCCAGCCCTTGGGCGTCCGCAAAATGATGAGCGGCCATGCCGGCGTGCCTTTGAGGCCGTTCTTGCGCGTATCGTCCTGAATGGCTCGGATATCCGCGTAAGAATGGTCGAGGACGTCCGCAAACTCCTGGTGCACGGCTGCGGGATCATCGCCTTCCACGAAATAAACTCGATAGCCTCGGCCTGTGTACAACTGCACCAGTTCTTCATCGCTGGTGCGGGCTTCGACTGTGGGTCCGGAAATCTTGTAGCCGTTCAAATGCAAAATCGGCAGCACGGCGCCGTCCCGCACGGGGTTCAGGAATTTGTTCCCCTTCCAACTTCCTTCGAGCGGTCCTGTTTCCGCTTCTCCGTCCCCGATGACGCAAGCGACGATGAGCGTCGGATTATCGAAAGCCGCGCCATAGGCGTGCAGCAGCGAGTAGCCGAGTTCTCCGCCTTCATGTATGGAATTGGGCACATGTGGCCCGCAGTGGCTTCCCACTCCGCCGGGAGTCGAGAACTCGCGGAAGAGCGTCCTCATGCCGGCCGCATCTTGAGTCACTTCGGGATGGACTTGCGAATAGGTCCCTTCGAGATAACTCTGCGCCACCAACGCCGGGCCGCCGTGACCGGGCCCCGAAATGTAAATAACGCTGGCGTCTTTCTCCTTGATCAGGCGATTCAAGTGCACGTAAATGAAATTCTGGCCCGGCGATGTGCCCCAATGTCCCAGGAGCCGCGGCTTAATGTGTTCGGGCAGGAGCGGCTCTCTCAAGAGAGGATTCTCGCGCAGATAGATTTGGCCGATGGTAAGGTAATTCGCGGCCTGCCAGTAGCGCTGCATTTTCCGAAGAGTTTCTGGAGAGAGTGGGCCGGCGGCGGGTTTGGAAGGAGCCGATGGCCGGTGGCCGTCTTCGACTGCGGTGGAAAGCTTGGCGTCGAATCTAAACATCGCGATTCCTTTGTACTTGATGACTCTATGATGCCACGCGCGCGAGCCAGGTTAGGTGACCATTCAAGCCTTAACACAGCCGTAATGCCGTCCTAACAGGCAAGCCGCCGCGGGTCATATAATCGAGCTGCAATCGCGCAAGGCCAGGCGCGCGACGACGATTCCAGATCATTCGTGGATCCCCAGCACATCCTCGCGTTCAATAGCGGCTCGTCGTCGTTGAAATATGCTCAATACGAATTCAGCGGCGCCCGGGAGCGGCTTCTTGTGCGCGGTGAAGCGGAAGACATCGGAGCGCAATCCGGCCGTTTGTGGCTTCGCGGCGGCGACGGCAGCTCCGTTATGAATGAAGCTCGCGCCATTCCCGATCACGAAACGGCGCTACGGATCGCCTTGGGCGAGCTGAAGAAAGGGAAGTACGCAAGCCCCTCCGCAATCGGCCATCGCGTGGTCAATGGCGGCAGCCGTTACAGCACTCCGCAAAAGATCACGCCGCAAATTCTGAACGACCTGCGCAATCTGATCCCCTTGGCGCCGCTCCATTTGCCCGCTGAGATCAAAATCATGGAAGCGGTCGCCTCCGAGGCTCCGCAGATTCCGCAGGTGGCCTGCTTCGACACGGCGTTTCACCGCAGGCTCCCCGAAATCGCGCAGCGTTTCCCTTTGCCCCGAAAGCTCTACGATGAAGGCGTTCGCCGCTACGGGTTTCACGGCTTGTCATACGAATTCGTTTTGCAGGCGCTCGGTCCGGCGGCGAAAGGGCAGCGCCTGATCATCGCTCATTTGGGCAATGGCGCCAGTCTGGCTGCGGTAAACGACAACTCGCCTGTGGACACTTCCATGGGCCTTACTCCCAGCGGCGGAGTCATGATGGGAACTCGCACGGGCGATCTGGATCCGGGCGTCCTGATCTACTTGCTCCGCGAGAAAAAATACGATGCCGGCAAACTCGAGCATCTGGTCGACGCCGAATCCGGTTTGCTGGGCGTGTCTGAAGTGACCTCCGACATGGAGACTCTGCTCGCTAGGCGCGATTCCGATCCTCGTGCCGATCAATCCATCGCGCATGTTTTGCCGGTCCATTCGCAAAGAGATCGGGGCCTTTGCCGCCGTGCTGGGCGGACTCGACATGCTCGTGTTTACAGGCGGCATTGGAGAACACGCCGCGACCATCCGGGAAGAGATTTGCCGCGATCTCACCCACTTGGGTCTGCGGCTCGACTCCACGAAAAATAATAGTAGCGCGGCGGTAATCAGCTCAGTGCAAAGCACTTGCCAGGTGCGCGTGATCGCCACCAACGAAGAATTGATGATCGCGCGCCATACCCGCGCCGCCATTTTCGGCGCGGGCTGAATATTCAGTCCCCAAGCTCCAGGTACGATATCTGCGACATTCCGGACGAGCAAAGATGAATTCGTGCGCCGTTTCCGTTAAAATTGCGGGCCATTCAATATGGACTTCGATCAGCTCAATACGTTCGTCGAAGTGGCCAAGCACGGCAGCTTTTCGCTGGCCGGCCGCAAAGTATTCCGCTCGCAGTCCGCGGTGAGCGCCCAGATTCGGCAATTGGAACAGGAATATGGCGAAAAGCTTTTCGGCCGCATGGGCAAAACCGTGCGGCTGACGCCGGCCGGGGAAGTGCTATTCGAATACGCGGAACGCTTTCTCTCGCTGCGTCAGGAATCTCTGCGGGCCGTAGCCGATCAATCGGAGATGCCGCGCGGCATCCTGGCCATCGGCGCGAATGAGGCCACCTGCCTGTACGTCTTGCCGGAAGTTTTCTCCAGGTTCCATCGGATGTTTCCCGACGTGCAGATCAGCATTTACCGCAATTTCAGCCATAAAATTTTGCAGCGCGTGGAAGATGGAACAATCGACCTCGGCATCGTGACCCTGCCGGTAAAATCGCCCAGCCTCAAAGTGCACTCCATCTATCGCGATCGGGTGATGCTGATGGTCAGCACTAAAAATCCGCTGTCGAAGCTAAAAGAGGTTGCCGCCAAGGATATCGCCGGGCAGCCGTTGATTTTTCCCAAGACCGGTTTTACTCGCCAGGTGCTCGACAAAGTGTTCCGCCCCTATGTCGCCGACCTGCGCATCGTGATGGAATTGCCCAGCGTGACCATGATCAAGCTGTTTGTGGGCGCTAACCTTGGCGTATCGCTGATCAGCGAAGGCTTCACCAAAGACGACGTCCGCGCGGGCCGCGTGAAACTCATTCCCATCAAGGACGTCGAGTTATCGCGCGAACTGGGATTGATCTATCGCCGCGACCGTCATTTGCCTAGAGCCGCGAGCGCATTTGTTGAACTGATCCGCGGTTCGGATGGAAAAGCCGACGGGAAGGCTGAAGGCAAACCGGACGGCGGCAAGAACGGCAAGGCCGATAACCCGCCTAACTCCTGAGGGGAGAGATACCTGAAATTCGCGAGACGTGTTCCGGCGCGGTTTTGCAGGGATCCTGCTTTCAGTACTCTTCTACAGAACTAGGGTGAGATCGCTGTAGCGGCTCAGGAGTCTGGTTTCTTATCAGCCGCCGCTGCTGTGCCCAGCTTCGACGCCCAGTTGTGCCACACGACTTTGTCTTTGTCGAAGACCGGCCCGCCCAGAGCCATCCCCACGGGAAGCCAGGACCTGCTGCCTACTTGAGCGTAGGCGGCCTTTGCCATCGTTCCCTGCGGGGTAAGCAGGAAGAAATACGTATCGGAGGGAGTCTGGCGCTCGAGCACGAGCACTTCAGCTTTCTTATCGTCCTGCGTCAGGAAAACGCCTCGCCCTACCGGTACGCCGCCCTCGGTTGACCGGGGAAGCGCAACCACTTTGACGTCGCCATTGCAGACCTGAAGGATCGTGCATACGTCCTGCGGAATCCCGTTGGCCGCCGGTTTCCAGTTCAGCATATCTTTGTGATCCATAATGTCTTTGACCACATTGACCTGACCTGCGGGCGCGGCTGGTTTTGCGGCCTGCGCGCGCAAATTGGCCGCAGGCTGCCAGGCGATCACAACGGCGGCGATCGGCGCAAGCCAGAGGAGCTTGCGAAAACGAATGGTGTTCATGGTAATTCCTCCGAACTACTTAGACGGACCGAAAATTGTCGCAGTTTCGCTTACCTGCGCTGGCCAAGCCACTTGGCTGAACCTGGATAAGGGGGAATCATCTCAAAGTTCATGGCGTCACTTCAATGATTTTCTACGTGCGCGACCTTGCTTGACACCCCTTCCGCCTAGCTGCTAGGTTTAATTGTTCTTGATAGAGGTGCGGAGGCCATCAGTAGCCGGGCCGGAATTTTCCGAGGCGCTTCGGAGGCCCGCGCGAAAGGGGCCGGACGCAGCTAAAGCCTGCTTCCGCCTAAGGTTCCGCCGAAATCGCCACCGGAGGCGTGTTCCGTGGCGATTGGGAGACGAGCCTAAGACTCGTCGACTGTCATCCGTTAAACGGCGAAAGTCACCTACAGGATGAGCTTTCGCCGAACTGACAGCGGATGGAGCGCTATCGGGAAGCGAAGACCGCGGCGCTTCTCCTCGTCCTTCCTTCTCCGCCTCCACCCGTATTTAATTTAATTCAAGTTCCAGGACGACCCGGAATGCAGGCCGACGATCTCTTTTCGGTGACCACATGACCGATTTTTCAGCTTACGCGCCAGCTCGTGGATATCGATTCGGTGACCAACTACGAGTCTGCCGTCGGCCAGTTCCTGGCCGAAACCCTCTCGCCTTTAGCTAGCCGTTTTTCGGGCAAAGTCGAGCGCTGCGCCGTCACATCCGACCGCTTTAACGTTTTCGCCCATTGGGGAAAACCGCTGGTTACGCTCTCGACTCATATGGATACGGTCCCGCCCTTTTTTCCATCTCGCGAAGATGCGGACTTTATCTGGGGGCGCGGCTCCGCGGACGCCAAAGGCATTATTGCCTCCATGATTGGGGCGGCGGAAGGCCTGCTCGAAAGCGGCGCGCGCAATTTTGGATTGCTGTTCGTGGTCGGCGAAGAACGTAACAGCGCCGGAGCATACGCCGCTGCCGAAACTCCGCGAGGCTCTCGTTTCCTGATCAATGGCGAGCCCACCGAAAACAAACTGGCGCTGGCGACGAAAGGCATCATTCGTTTCGAGGTCGAAGCGCACGGCAAGCTGGCGCACTCCGCTTACCCCGAGTTGGGCGAATCGGCCATCGAAAAGCTCCTCGATGCGCTCCAGGAGGTTCGCAAGATGCGCCTGCCGCAGGATCCACTGCTGGGCCGGAGCACCGTAAATATCGGCGTCATCTCGGGTGGAAGAGCGCCCAACGTGATTCCAGACGCGGCGCTGGCTGAAATCGCCATCCGGTTGGTCGGCGATCCCGCGCCAGTTCGCGAAGCCATGATCCGTGCAGTCGGCAATCGAGCCGAGGTGCACGAAATTCTGTGCATCCCCGCAATTCGTTTCGACCGGCTCGATGGCTTTGAGACATCCATCGTTGCCTATACCACAGACGTGCCGGCATTCGGCGATAGCTGGGGCAAACCTTATTTGCTGGGCCCCGGTAATATCCATGTGGCGCACACGAGCGAGGAGCGCGTCGCCAAAAAGGAACTCCTGGCGGCGAGTGCGATCTATCAGCAGATGGTAAAAAAACTTCTGGCGCTGACATGAGTTTGTTGGCGCCAGAAATTCCGAGCATTTGGTTAAGGTGACCTGGGCATGATCGTGATGAAATTTGGCGGCTCGTCTGTGGAGTCCGCCTCCGCCATCGAACGCGTTGCGGGAATCGTGAGAGGCGCGCTCGCCCGCAAACCCGTTGTGGTCGTCTCTGCCATGGGCAAGACGACGCAGCAGCTTTTGACCATGGGCGAAGAGGCCGCAGCGGGAGAAAAAGACCGGGCGCTCGAAAAACTCCAGGCGCTGAGGGAAATGCACGAGCGCGAAATCGGCGCGTTGCTTCCGGCATCGAGCCAGGGCGAACTCCGGCAGATTCTCGACGGCCATTTTGGAGAAATGGCGGATTTGCTCGGTCAATTGTCGGCCGCCGGCGAATTCGCTCCGGAATCCGTCGATGCCCTTTCGAGCTATGGAGAACGCCTGTCGAGCCGGTTGATTGCCCTCATGTTTTCTCATTTCGGCATGAATGCGGCGCATGTCGATGCCCGCTGCGTCGTGATCACTGATGGACGCCATAAGGCGGCCACGCCCTTATACTCGGAGACGTATACTCGCGCGTGCGACAAAATTTTGCCCCTCATCAGCCAAAGCAAAGTGCCGGTCCTCGGCGGCTTCATCGGCTCAACCCAGAATGGCGTGACCACCACGCTGGGCCGGGGAGGTTCGGACTTCAGCGCCGCCATTATCGGCGCCGGTATCGCCGCCGAGGAGATTCAGATCTGGACCGACGTGGACGGCGTCATGACCTGCGATCCTAAACTCGTGCCCGAAGCGCGCCGCGTGAAAACGATCTCCTTCGCGGAGGCCGCCGAACTCGCCTACTTCGGCGCCAAGGTGCTGCACCCTTCGACCCTGCTGCCCGCGATGGAAAAAAATATTCCCGTCGTGGTGCTGAACTCGCGCCGCCCCGACTTCGCCGGCACGCGCATCGTGGCCGACGCGGTGCCCTGCTCCAATGTCATTAAGGCGATTTCCTGCAAGCGCGGAATTTACATCGTCAATATCCGTTCCACGCGTATGCTCATGGCCCACGGATTTCTCCAGCGCATCTTCGAGATTTTCAGCCGCGCGGAAACCGCCGTGGATATGCTGGCAAGCTCCGAAGTGAGCGTCTCCCTGACCATAGACAATCCCGCGCGGCTCACCGAGATTTGCGAGGCCCTTCGAGAATTTTCCGAAGTGAGCGTCGAAAAGGACCACGCCATCGTTTGCGTCGTCGGCGACAACCTTCGCCATACGCCTGGCGTGGCGGCGCGCGCTTTTGGCGCTTTGCCAGGCATCAATATCCGCATGATTTCGCAGGGCGCTTCGCTGCTCAATATTGGTTTCGTCGTTGCGGCGCGCGATGCGGAGAAAGCGGTGAAGCTTTTGCATCGGGAATTTTTTCGCGAAGTCGATCCGGCGGTTTTCGATTAGCGCGATAGCTCAACGAAATCATGAATCTGGCGATCATCGGTTACGGCAAAATGGGCCATCTGGTGGAGCAGCTTGCGCCGGAGTATGGTTTTGCCGTTCCGCTGCGCCTCGATATCGCCGAGAATGAAAATGGCCAGGGTATCACCCGGGAGCGCTTTCGAGGCATCGACGTGGCCGTCGATTTCTCGGTGCCGGAGGCGGTGTTGACGGATATCGAGCGGTTTTCATCCGCCGGCGTCAACGCGGTCATTGGTACGACGGGCTGGACCGAGGAGATGGATCGCGCCAAAGCGGCTGTGGAAAAAGGACGAATTGGTTTGGTTTGGAGTCCCAACTTCTCGATCGGAGTTAATATATTTTTACGCTTGGCGTCGGAAGCCTCGCGGCAGTTCGCGGCGTACAAAGAATACGGCGCCTGGGCCTGGGAGATTCATCACGCCACAAAGAAGGATGCGCCCAGCGGCACGCTATTGAAGCTCGTGGAAGAGATGAAGAGGGCCGATCCGAAGCGGCACGTGGACGTGAGCTCCAGCCGTGCCGGCGCTCATCCCGGCACGCATGAAATCGGCTTTGATTCCGCGGCCGATACGATTACGTTGCGCCATACCGCGCGCAGCCGCGAAGGCTTCGCGCGCGGCGCGCTCACCGCGGCGAAATGGGTGATCGGGAAAAAGGGCTGGTTTGAATTCAGCGATATCTTGTTCGACGGGCAGTGAGGAGGCCACATGTTTGCTGGATGCGGCACGGCGTTAGTCACTCCGTTTCGGCGTGACTCTTCGCTCGATGAACCGGCGCTTCACAGGTTGGTGCGCCGCCAGATCGAGGCGGGGATTGACTTCCTGGTGCCTTGCGGCACGACGGGTGAAAATCCCACGCTCACCCGGCACGAGCACCTCAGAGTGGTGGAGATCACGCAGGAAGAGGCTGCCGGCCGCGTCCCCGTGCTCGCCGGAGCCGGCGGGTACAACACGGCGGAAGTGATTGCGCTGGCCAAGGAACTCGAATCGATGGGCGTCGATGGAATTCTTTCGGTGACTCCGTACTACAACAAGCCCACGCCGGAAGGACTCTACCAGCATTACAAGGCGATCGCCTCGGCCACCGCTCTGCCGCTGATCCTTTACAGCGTGCCGCGCAGAACGGCGACAAACATCGACGCGGCCTTGGCTGAAGAAGCTCGCGGAAATCGATAACATTATCGGAATCAAGGAAGCTTCCGGCGACATCGGTCAGATTGCTTCCATCCTGGGCCACTTGCCGGAAGATTTTATGGTGCTCTCGGGCGACGACGCGCTCGCACTTCCTATCATCGCTCTCGGCGGCAGGGGTCTGATCTCGGTGGTGTCCAATGAAATTCCGGCGGAGATGACGCAGCTCGTTCGTTGCTGCCTGGAAAATGATTTCGAGCAGGCGCGGCGGCTGCAGCGCAGATTTATGCCGCTGATGGAAGTGAACTTCATCGAATCGAATCCGATTCCGGTGAAATCGGCCATGGCCGCGATGGGCCTGCTCGAGCCGGTGTGGCGGCTTCCCTTGTGTCCACCGCGGCCCGAAAACGAGGAGAAAATCCGCGGCGTGCTGGAATGCCTGGGCCTGGTGGGAGAGAGGCATGCTGCCAGAGCAAATTGAGTCGCTCTTCGATAAACCTCCCGAGCGATACAGCGAAAACCACCTGCAGCTTTTCCAGCAATTTAAAGATGGCCTGAATGACGGCAGCATTCGAGCCGCGGAGCCGGATACAAATTCGCCCAGCGGCTGGCGCGTTAACGGCTGGGTGAAAAAGGGCATTCTGCTCGGCTTTCGCATGGGCGCAATCGTGCCCATGTCCCACGATGGCGCGGGGCAGGCCTTCTTCGATAAAGCCACTTATCCGCTCAAAAGCGTCTCGCTGGCAAACGCCGTCCGCATCGTGCCCGGCGGATCGAGCTTGCGCGACGGCTGCTTTGTCGGTAAAGGCGTCACCTGCATGCCGCCGATGTTCATCAACGTGGGCGCCTACGTGGGAGAGCAAACCATGGTCGATTCGCACGCGCTCGTCGGGAGTTGCGCGCAGATCGGCAAGAGCTGCCATATTTCCGCGGCGGCGCAGATCGGCGGCGTTCTCGAACCGGTAGGAGCCATGCCCGTAATCATCGAGGACGAAGTCCTGGTGGGCGGAAATTGCGGCGTCTACGAAGGGACCATCGTGAAACGCGGAGCAGTTCTGGGCACGGGCACGATCCTGAATCGCTCGACGCCCGTCTACGATCTGGCCAGCGGAAATGTGCTGACCGCGCGCGACGATCAGCCTTTGATCATCCCCGAAAAAGCCGTGGTCGTCGCCGGTTCACGCGCGATATCGCACGGACGCGGCAAGGAATGGGGACTTTCTCTCTACACGCCGGTGATCGTGAAGTATCGCGACGCCAAAACCGACCTGCGCACGCAGCTCGAAGATCTGCTCCGCTGATTTTTGCTTGGCAATTCGTTCTGAAGCTTTCTGATTAATGTTGCTGAGATGTGAAGCGCGATCTGGCGGCCTCGGTTGTGCGCAGGTCGCCGGTGGAAATCCTGGCTCCGCGATTGTCGGCTTTTAGCACGACGGCCCGCGCCCGCGTTCCCTTACCCTGAAACTCCCGGACCAGAGCGGCACCAATTTCCGCGGAGCTATGGCGCGCAATGGCCATCACTGCCGAGCCGGCCCCGCTCAGGAAAACTCCCGCGAGGCCGGGATGCCGAAACGCGAGGCATTCCGCGATGCCGGGTACGAGCGGGCTGCGGTAAGGCTGGTGCAGGGCGTCGCGGAACAATTCGGGCGAAAGCTCGCCGCCCGAGAAAAAACGCGCCGCGAGCAGCGCGGTGCGCTGCAGATTGGCCACCACGTCGGCGCGGGAATACTGCGCGGGAAGAGCCGCGCGGGCCTTTTCGGTCGGCAGCGGCACCTCCGGAATTACGGCCACAAAATCGAGCGCCGCCGAAACCTCCGCCTTGGAGACGAGCACATTTGCGGCGTCTTGCGGCGCGGCGGCAACGACAAAGCCGCCGTGCAGCGCGGCAGCCACATTGTCTGGATGGCCTTCGATCTCCGCGGCGAGCCGAAGAACGTCGGCTGGGGAAAGCTTGCTGCCGCAGAGTTCGTTTGCCAGGAGAATTCCGGCAACGATCGCCGCGGCGCTCGAACCGAGACCGACGCCGAGCGGAATTTCGTTCTGCACATCGAGCCGCACGGAAGGCAGAGGCGCGCCGCCGGCTGCGGCGGTGCGCTCCATGGCTTTCACCAGAAGATTGCTTTTGTCGAGCGGGACTTGATCGGCATTCGCGCCGCGTGTAGCTCAAAGCCCAGCCGGATTCGGCCGGAGCGGCCGAGACGCGCAGATAAAGGCCGAGGGCAATCGCGGCGCAGTCGAACGCGCATCCTACATTGGCGCTCGAAGCAGGAACGACCGCAAAGAAACCGTCCCCTGGCGCTGGAGGCATGTGACGGAGATTTCTTTCTCCAAACTACGAAACGGCGGAGACGGCCATGGCCTGTCCCATAAATTTCTCAAACGCGGCCAGACGCGGTTCGATGGCGTCTTCCAAGGGGTAACGGCCGGCGAGCGCATCGGTGGTCTTGAGGCCGTTGCCGGTGACGCAGAGCACGGTTTCTTCATCCGGATGAATACGGCCCTGCGCGATCAAGGCTTTGGCGCATCCGACGGTCACACCGGCGGCTGTTTCGCCGAAGATTCCTTCGGTAGTGGCCAGAAGTTCCATGCTGGCGACGATCTCTTGGTCGGAAACATCCTCGGACCAGCCGCCACTCGAACGGATCGCCCGGCTGGCGTAGAGCCCGTCGGCGGGATTGCCGATGGCCAGCGAGCGCGCGATGGTGGAGGGCTTTTGCGGATCGATTTCGTCCTTGCCGAGCTTGACGGCGCGGGAGATGGGCGAGCATCCCGTGGCTTGCGCTCCGAAGAATCGGACGCCTTTCGATTCCACGATGCCGAGCGCGATCAATTCGTTAAAGGCTTTGTAAATTTTCGTGATCAGCGAACCCCCGGCCATGGGCACGACGATGTTGTCTGGCAGGCGCCAGCCGAGCTGTTCGGCGATTTCGTAGCCCACCGTCTTTGAGCCTTCCGCGTAGTAGGGGCGCAGATTGATATTCACGAATCCCCAATGAAAACGTTCGCCGATCTGGGAACAGAGCCGGTTCACCTGGTCGTAATTTCCTGCAATGCGAACGAGGCGCGCGCCAAAAATTTGCGTGCCGAGAATTTTCGCCGGTTCGAGATCGGCGGGAATGAAGACCCAGGCATCGAAGCCCTGCCGCGCTGCTTGGGCAGCGACGGCGTTGGCGAGATTGCCGGTCGAGGAACAACTGACGGTCTGAAATCCGAAGGCTTTGGCCTGCGCCAGCGCCATGGCCACGACGCGATCCTTGAACGAGAGGGTGGGGAAATTCACCGCGTCATTTTTGAGGTAGAGGCGGCGCGAGCCGATCTGCGCGCCAAGCCTGGCCGCGGAGACCAGCGGCGTCATACCGACGGGAATTTCGGCTTTGTATCCGGCGGGAATGGGAAGCAATTCCGCATAGCGCCATAGATTGACGGGGCGCCGGGCGATATTTTCGCGCGTGAAGCTCGGGCGCGCGGCATCCAGGTCGTATTTGACGTCGAGCGGGGCGAGACAATCTTCGCAGATCGAACTGGGACGATTGCCCCAATCTCGACCACATTCCCGGCAGCGCAATGTGTAGTATTCGCTCATAACGATCTCCGGGCTGCGCCGGGCCCTGCGCGCCAAAAAAAATGCCCCGTTCCGGGTATGGGGGAACGAGGCGAAAGACCTTTCCATACGACGCTTCATGTCCCCCGCAAACCGGGCGGGAATTGGCACCTGCGACCAGTCGAACTGCGCTGGTCCGGTTGTCGTGGCGTCGTCGGGCCCGAACCCCTCAGCCACTCTGCATGAAGATCGCTCCGCGCAACTGCGTCGCGGATGGTCAATGGTATCTAGGTGCCGACCAATCGTCAAGTGCTGGCCGCGCGGGCCCTGGAGGTGCTGGCCGCAGTGCTGGCCGCACGGGCTCTGAAAGAGCCGGTTCCACTCTTCCCGGCGTGCCCAAGCGGCCCGCCCGAGGGCGGTCTGCAATGGGTGAAGTCGGTGCGCGGCGCGAAGCGTAGTGGAAGGCGGCGCCGCGGGGTTCCGCGTAGTGGAAGATCGTGTGGCGCGTGGTTGCTCGAGGTTTCTGCCGGAGATGGTGCAACGTAACAGAATACCCCTCCCCCCTCCTGTTTTCGCGCAAGTGCGTATTCTAAAGGAGTTAACGAAAATGTGTGGAATCGTGGCTTCTGGGTCCATCTGGTTCGGGCGCAGTCGAGAAGAGATTCGCCGAAGGGCGTCAGTCGAAAAATACCGGGCGCCAAAGCCGCATATGCCATCCCGAAAATCGAGGAGGGATTCGCCGAGAGGCAGCGGCGGCAAGATACGCGCTTCGCTACGCGTCCCGACCGGAAATCGCAGAGCGATTTCCGGGAGTGAAATACGGCGTGACGCTCCGCTCAGAATGACTTTGGAGGCGTTAGGGTGCGGCGAGAGGGAAGGCGCGAGGGCGATTCGGGCGGTTCCCAGCGCGAACATACGTGATGTTACCTGATTAGTGAATAGAAGTCAACCGCTATTTACTTACAGATTCATTCGAACCGGTTGTTTTTCGCCGGGCTTTGAGATCATTCGAATGAGCGGCATACAGCTCAAAGTTCACGTAGGTACATATGAGCATAGGAGTTAATATTGCGGTCCAAACAAAGTAAACGCAGTCTACCGTACTCACGCCGTGCGAAAACCGGTCAAGGCAAAGAGTTAAGCCACGGAGTATAAGCAGATGGCCTATTTCATTGATTTGTTCTCCCCAGAAACCTGCGAGGCGTTCGGTCGATCACAGAGGGATATATCGGGATTTCGGCTCCGCCACAAAGGCATGGCTGAAAAGATAAAGAAGGGGGACGTTTTTGTGTGCTATCTGACGCGTCTCTCGCGATGGTTCGCCTTACTCGAGGTCAGAGAGGGACCGTTCATCGATAGCACGCCGATTTTCGTTCCTGAGAATGATCCTTTTGTGGTCCGGTTCCGAGTGCGACCTATTCTGTGGTTGGATACGCACATGGGCATTCCAATTCACGATGATGCCATTTGGACCGGCTTGTCATTCACACGCGGCTTAGAGAAAGGCTCCCTCGCATGGACGGGTAAGGTGCGGGGCAGCTTGGTGCGGCTGGATGATCGAGATGGAGCTTTTCTCGCCGAGAAATTGAAAGCACAGGCGGCTCAAGGTAAACCGTACCCACTCAGCGAGCAAGATACCCGCAAGCTTGCGATGCATACAGTAAACCGACCCGGCAAGGTTGTCAGTGTTTCCGTGCCTGAAGATTCCCGCACGACTGAGAAAGCAGAGGGCGTTCCTGAGACGGAAGGTCGCGAGTCTATTCACATGCAAGCCCTGATTGCGTCGATTGGTGCGCAGATGGGTATGTCAATCTGGATTCCACGTGCTGACCGAGGAAGTGTGCTGAACGAGTGGCAGAACGAAGATAAGAACCTGCTCGAGAGGTTACCGCTCAACTACGATGACACAACTCTTCGCACGATAGAGCAGATAGATGTGTTGTGGCTCCGGGGTAGATCCATAGTCCGCGCTTTTGAAGTCGAGCACACAACCTCGGTGTACTCGGGGATTCTTCGAATGGCCGATCTTTTGGCACTTCAGCCGAATATGGATATCAAGCTTCACATTGTCGCTCCCGAGGCGAAGCGCGATAAAGTCTTCCAGGAAATCCGACGCCCGGTCTTCTCATTGCTAGAGAAGGGGCCGCTCGCAGAGAGTTGCACTTACCTTTCTTACGGCAGTCTTCGTGAGTTGGCAGCGCAAAAACACCTGTCGCACCTGTCAGACACAGTCCTAGACGAATATTCAGAGGAAGCGGAGTGAAGGTTCGCGGGAAGGTGAGAGATTCCGAGAAAGCAGATCCCTCGGGCCGGACTTTACTTTAGCGCCAAAGCATACTTTTGGCAGAGGCCGGCCCTCGTGATGACAGCTTCTTACTCCGGCGGCGCGGATGGACGAGACGCACACGGAAAAGCAACAGGGGGCCGCACAGGCAGGAGTGCCTGTGCCACGGTAGCGACGTGCGAACGAATTCGCACTGATTTCTATTTGCAGTCGGGGATTGGGCCGATGCCGTAGTGGGACCAATTGGCGGCGACGCGATCCATGTGGTCCTTGGGCGGCGCGGCGGGAGGGGGATAAGGGAATTTACGAGTGGCGTCGATACCGACCTTGGAACTCACCTGTTCGGTGGGAAGCACTTTTTTGCCGTCTTTCAGAGGCTGCGAAGGATCGAGCGCCATGGGGTCTGTATTTCGCAGGATATGGATATCTTCAGCGGGCTGGGTGCGAAAGCTGAGCGCCCACTCGAGCTGAAAGGGGTCTCGGATATCGATATCGTCATCCACCACGATGGTGATCTTGCCAACTCCGATCGCCAGCGACCACGCGCCCATCATGGCCTTGAGCGGCTGAAAACGATTCTGCTTGCGCATGGAAATCAAAAGGATGGCGGTGGCGCCGCTGCTTTCCGTAATGCACACATCGTGAATGGGAAGGCCCAGATTATTTTTCAGGTGGCGGCGAACTTCCATCTCGCGGCCAAAGCTCTTGATGCAACTGGATTCGCTGGGAGGCATCTGGCTGAGAAAAGCCTGATAGATGGGATTGCGGCGGTGGGTGATGCAGGAGACTTCGAAAACGGGATGGATTCCGCCTTCTCCCATGTAGCCGGCGTATTCGCCAAAGGGCCCTTCTTGTTCTCGCGCCTGAAATGGAACTTTGCCTTCGACGACAATTTCCGCCGTGGCGGGAACCTCTAGATCGACGGTGAGGCAGCGGACCACCTCGACGGGCTCGCCGCGGATGCCTCCCGCGGCAGCCAATTCGTCCACGCCGTAGGGAAAAGGGCTGACGGCGGTGAGGCCGATGACCGGATCGGTGCCGAACACGATGGCCGCCTCGGTGGCGCATCCGCGAGCTTCGTTTTTGCGGATGTGCTGGTTCATGTTGCGCGGCGGATAGATCATCAGCCCCGTTTTTCGCGGTCCTTTAACCTGCACGCGATAAACGCCCACGTTGGGGATTCGAGTTTCGGGATCGCGAGAGATGACAAACGGAGAAGTATGGTACGGGCCGGGGTCCTGGCCCACGGTCCACACGGCGGCAGGCAGGGTCTCGATATTGGCTTCGTCTCCCATGTGAACTACATCCTGGCACGGTCCGGTTTTTACCAGGCGAGGCGGCGAGAGGATTCTTGCTTCGTTCCCATTTTTCCCAGACGCCATCGAGGTCGGTTTCCAAGGCCGTGGCGTAAATCCGCCGGGAACCGCCCAGGATTCCGACGACGAAGGGCATGGTGTGCCCCTTAACTTTGTCGAACATCAGCGCGGGACGGCGCTGTTCCGGGATGGTGCGAAATGTGTGCCGGCAGACGGCGCTGATTTCCCAGTCTTTGTCGACTTCGGCGGCGACGTGGCAAAGGAGCCCTTTTTCGTCCAAAACCTGGAGATATTCTCGGAGATCGCGATAGGGCATTTTTAACTCCTCTTCGCCTGCGACCAGGGCTCGATGCGACACATCTTTCCGAGCGTCGCTGTCCGCGGGAGATTGCTCTTGTATCACACGCTCTTTCAAATTGAATAGGTGGTGCTGGCCGCACGGGCACAGGGGCGCCCAGGGAAGAGTGTTCGCGGCGGTGGGAAGGACGTTTCGCGCGAGCGTCGGAACGACCTGGGCTACAAAAGGCTTAATCCTTCAGCAGTTTCTTGACCTGGTTGCCCAAAGCTTCCAAGGAGAGATTGGCTTTGATCTGGTAGCCTTCAGCGCCCAGCGCACGTATTTGTTCGATATCGTGCGCGCGCGAGGAATTGGTGAGGATCAGCACCGGGAATCGATCGAGTGGCAGCATTCGCTTTCAGGATTCGCAGAACATCGAGGCCTGTGACCTTGGGCATGAGGAGATCGAGCAAAATCGAGGTCGGGTGGCTCGGTTTTGAATGACGGCAAGCGCTTCTTCGCCGTCCTTGGCGAGCAGAACGGTGTATCCAAGCTGACGCAGACTCATCTCGCAAGCGCGGCGCAAGAAGCGATCATCTTCGGCCAGAAGAATTTGCTTGCCATTGGTTTCCATCAGCTTCCTTTTGCCGGAATTTCGAAGGTAAACGTGCTGCCTTTTCCTTCCTCGGACTCGCACCAGATCCGGCCTCCCGAACTTTTCAGGATCAGCCGGACCATGTAAAGGCCCAGGCCTGTGCCTTCGGTCTCGATGGCAAAGGCATTGTCGGCGCGAAAAAATTTCTCGAATAACTGAGACTGAGCTACCTTGGGTATGCCAATTCCGCTATCGCGAATCGACCAGCGGATCAGGCCGTTTCGCTGGTTTAAGTCGATATTGATCTTGCCGCCCGAAGGCGTGTACTTGATGGCGTTGGAGACCAGGTTCACGATGACTTGCCGGAATAATTGCGAATCGATGCAGACGGATGGGAAATCTTCGCCGCCACGGAAGGAAAGCTCATGCTTTTGCATCAGCAATTGGGGCTGGACGTCTTTCAGCACAGTTTGGGTGAGTTCGCGCAGGCTGGTGAGCGTGGGAGCGGGAGTCACTTTTCCGCTTTCGAGCCGGGAAATATCCAGGAGATCGTTGACCATGCCGATCAAGCGCTCGGCGGACTGACGGGCGTCCTGGATCAGCGAGGCGGTTTCGCCGGAGGTCTTTTCGTCCTGGGCGGCGAGCTCCAAAAGCCACTTAATTCCGGCCAAGGGCGTGCGAAGCTGGTGGGTGGCGAAGGAGATGAAATCCGACTTCATCTGCATAGCCGACTTCATTTGTTCCTCTGCCCGCTTGCGTTCGGTAACGTCCTGGTAAAGCGCGCAGAGTCCGATGAATTTGCCATTCAGGCCGAGAGGCACGGCGTGAACTTCGACGGGAATGGCGACACCATCCTTGCGGCGGCGCGTGGTGGTGGCGTGGACGGTGTTGCCCATTTCGGCGAAGCGCTGGAATCCGACCATTTCATTGGCCACGGCCTCGGTCTGAAGCAGTTCGTTTATTTGCTTGCCGAGGGCCTCCTGGCGGCTGTAGAGGAAGAGTCGTTCGAAGGCCAGGTTACAGGTCGTAATGCGGTGCTGGGGGTCGGTCACCACAAAAGCCAGCGGGCTTTCTTCAATTACCGCCTTAAGGTATGCGCCCTGCTCTTCCAATTCGTAGGTTCTGAGACTCAAGAGCTTCCCTTGGATCAGTTTTTCCCAATAGTGCTGCGATTGGACTCTTCCTTGCACCCAGAGATAGCCTCCATATAAGGCCATCACGGCCGCCATCGGATAACCGGCCGAACCTCCCCTGATCAGTTCCCAGATCACGGTGGGGACGAGGAGGAGCAGCACATAGGTGGTCTCCACCACCACGTCGGGCGATAGCGCGCTATTGGATCCCGCGGCGATTCCGGCGGTGATCAAAAGCATGAACCAGCCCATCCATTGCTGGCCGTAAAGCGCGATAGTGAAGCAGCAGAAGGCACCCCAGGTCAATGCCGCCGCCCAGGTGACGGCGCAAAACCATTGTTTCCAGAGAATGGGATCCTGCCGGTAGCGCCTGACAAACAATGGAACGAAACACAGGCGCGCTATGCCCAGGGCAAGCAAGAGCGATGCCACGGTGAGGATTACGATCCGATGTTCGGAGAAGTAGTGCGAAAACAAGACGATGACGAGGAGAAGAGCAAAATGGATGAGGCTGCCCGCGCGGGCGCGGCGGGCAAGTTCCAAATCAGCCTGGACGAAAAGCTCCCGCTTGGTTGATGCGTCCAACTGTTGTATTCCGCCGTGGCTGGTATCCAATTTGTGGAAAGGCGGGCTTTCGCGCTGGAGGGGTTCCACCATGAGTTAAATGCGGTGCGCTTGTTGTCAGTAAGGGTTATGTACTATCTGATTATGGTGGAAGGAAGCGAAGGGGCTGCCAGGAATTAGACTCCCAACGCGCGTAGTAGTCACGTGCTGCTTTGTGGTCACGATGTGCCTTCAATGAAAGCAGCGAAGCTGTAGCCGCGCCAGAACGCGAGGCGCAAGCGACAACTTAGTTCACTCGTGGGCGGCGGCGGGTGTATAAGGTGCGGAAGCGAGGTTTGTGCACATGAGTTATTTGCGAAGTGCGAGGCATCGGCTGGCCGGGAAGCATTCCCGCGTGTACTGGCAGGCCGTCATTGGATTGGCGGCAGTGTGCTTGCTTGCGGCGGGGGCGGCGCGGGGGCAAATGGCGCAGACGCTGGTGGACGAAAAGACGCTGACCCGGGTTTCCGAACACGTCTATGCGCTGGTGGGATTTCCCAACATCGGGATTGTGGTAGGGAATCGCGCGACGCTGGTGATCGATACGGGACTCGGCGGGCGCAACGGCGCAACCGTCATGCGCGTGGTACAAAAGCTGGCCAAGGGCCCGATTCTCTACCTTACGACCACGCACTACCACTCCGAGCACACCACGGGAGAACAGGCGTTCCCGGCGAATACGGTGCTGATCCGCCCCACGGTCCAGCAGGAAGAGCTGATTCAGCGGCTGCCGGGCCACATGGCGCGCTTCCGCGAAATGTCGCAGCAAAATAAGGAACTGCTCGCGGATGTGAAGCTGCGAACGCCGGATGTCCTTTTTGATGGCGAGATGAAACTCGATCTGGGCGGCGTTACGGCGCGGCTTTTCTGCCTGGGACAAGCGCACACCAGGGGAGACATGCTGATCTTCGTGGAAGAGGATAGCGTGCTGATTCCCGGAGACATCGTGCAGAGCAAGCTCTTTCCGATCATGCCCGAAGAATCGAGCATGAAGGGATGGATTGCCGTTCTGGATAAGCTCGCGCCTCTGAAGCCTCGCCTGATCGTGCCGGACCACGGAGAACTCGGAGACGGTTCGCTGATTGCGAAAGAAAAAGCGATGCTCGTGGAGATGCAGGGGCGCGCGCTCGAACTCAAGCGCCAGGGCAAGTCCGCGGAAGAGGCCGGGAAGCTGCTCACGGCGGAGCTGCACGCGAAGCACCCGGATTTTGCGAACGTCGAGCGCATTGCCGCGGACGTCAAGCTCGTCTACGGAGAAGCCCAGTAAACGGCGGGAACATCCGCCGCTGAGAAATAGCCGGCTTCGAGAGTCCTTCGGAGTGTAACGCTTTAAACCCGCTCAGAATGAAGCAGGACAAACCCAACTAAGTGTTAGCTAGTCGGCGGCAGAGTGTGGGGAAGGCTGGGCACCGGGAGCCGGCTCGATGCGGCGCATGCGCTTGCCGCCGCTGGCCCAGGCGCGGAAGCGGTCGAGATAGAGATAGACGACCGGCGTGGTGTACAGCGTCAGCATCTGGCTGACGATCAAGCCTCCACAAATGGCGATGCCCAGCGGACGGCGCACCTCCGCGCCGTTACCCGTGCTGATGGCGATGGGCACAGCGCCCAAAAGCGCGGCCATGGTGGTCATCATGATCGGCCGGAAACGCAGCAGGCAAGCCTGATAGATGGATTGCTCGGGGCTGTTGCCTTCGTTGCGTTCGGCTTGAATGGCGAAGTCGATCATGAGAATGGCATTTTTCTTGACGATGCCGATGAGCAGGATGATGCCGATCAAGGCGATGATATCGAGCTGGCTATTGGTAACCAGGATGGCGAGCAGCGCTCCGACGCCGGCCGAAGGCAGCGTGGACAGAATGGTGAGAGGATGCACATAGTTTTCGTAGAGGATTCCGAGGACGATGTAGACGGTAGACAGAGCGGCGAGAATGAGAAACGGCTCGGTGGAAAGCGAGTCCTGGAAAGCCTGCGCGGTGCCCTGGAAGCCGGCATGAATGGTCGTCGGCAGGCCGACGGCGCGTTCCACGTTTTGGATCTGGGCCACCGCATCTCCCAGCGGGATGCTGGGATCGAGGTTAAAGGTAATCGTGACCGCGGGAAAGACTCCCTGATGATTCACCTGGAGTGACGTGGTGCCTTGCCCGAGATGGCTAAAGGCGCTGAGAGGGACTGGATTGCCCTTGCTGGAAGGGAGGAAGATGTTGTTCAGCGCCTGGGGATCCTGCTGGAATTTCGGGTCGATCTCCATGACCACGTGATATTGATTGATGCCCTCGTACATCACCGAGACCTGGCGCTGGCCGAAGGCATCGTAGAGATAATTGTCGATGTCACTTGCCGCCACACCCAGGCGGCTGGCGGTATCGCGGTCAATGACCAGATTGGTCGATAAGCCGCGATTCTGCAGGTCCGTATTCACGTCCTGAAGGATGCGAATTTGTTTTAACTTCGATTCCATCACCGGGGCCCAGTAGAGAAGGTCTTTGAGGTTATCGGCGATCATCGTGTATTGGAACGAAGCATTGCCAAGGCGGCCGCCGATTTGAATCTCCTGGGAAGGCTGCAGGAACAAGGTGGCGCCAGGAATAGTGGCGAGTTTGGGGCGGAGCCGGTTCACCACCTGGAAGGCGCTGACCTTGCGTTCCGAGAGAGGCTTCAGCGTGATATTGAAGTTGGCCGTATTTACGGCGCGGCCGCCGGTAAAGCCATTGATATTATCCACGGCGGGATCGGCTTGGACGATCTTGGCGTACTCCATGAATTTCTGCCGCATGGATTGGAATGAGACGTCCTCGCCGGCGCGGGCCTGGCCGAAGATGCGGCCGTTATCCTGCTGAGGGAAGAAGCCCTTGGGAACAACGATGTAAAGGTAGACGGCCAGGCAGACAGTGGCGCCGGTGACGCCCAGGACGAAAAGCTGATTACGCAAGACCCAGCGAAGGCTTTCGGCGTAGGCCTGATGCAGCTGATCAAAGATGTGTTCGCTGAAGCGATAAAGCCGGTTGTGCTTTTGGCCCTTGTCTGATTTCAGAAGCTTGGCGCACATGGTGGGCGTGGTGGTGAGCGAGACGAGCATGGAGATCCCCACAGCCACACTCAAGGTGACGGCGAATTCGCGGAACATGCGGCCCACGATGCCGCCCATCAGGAGAATGGGAATAAAAACGGCGATGAGCGACGTGCTCATGGAGAGAACCGTGAAGCCGATCTCGCGCGAGCCCTCCAGCGCCGCTTCAAAAGGAGCCATCCCTTTTTCGATATAGCGAGTGATGTTTTCAAGCACCACGATGGCATCGTCCACGACGAAACCGGTGGAGATGGTCAGCGCCATCAAGGAAAGGTTATCGATGGTATAGCCGGCCAGGTACATCACACCGAAAGTGCCCACCAGCGAGAGAGGCACGGCAATACTGGGAATCGAGGTAGCCCAGATACTCCGCAGAAAAGCAAAGACGACCAGAATGACCAGTACCACCGAGATGATCAGGGTCACTTCGATATCGTGGACGGAAGCCCGGATGGTGGTGGAGCGGTCCTGAGCCACGCCGATTTGGATGGAAGGCGGGATGGAGGCTTGCAGCAACGGCAGGATAGCCATGATGCCATCCACAGTATCGATAATGTTTGCCTGGGGCTGCCGATAAATGTTCAACAGAACAGAAGGCTTGCCATTTACCGTGCCGGCGTTGCGGGTGTCCTCCTGAGAATCGACCACCGTGGCCACGTCCGAGAGCCGGACCGGCGCTCCATTGCGATAAGCAATGATCAGCGGAGCGTATTCCTTGGCATGAAAGAGCTGATCATTGTCATTCATGACCTGCATCTGGTGGTCATCGGCGAGAGCGCCCTTGGGCCGATTGGCATTGGCGCTGGCCAGGGCAGTGCGGACATCTTCCAGGCCGAGCCCGAGTTTGCTGAGCAATAGAGGATTGACTTCGGCGCGCACGGCGGGCCGCGAGCTGCCGCCGACTTGCACCAATCCGACGCCATCGACCTGGGCAATTTTCTGAGCGAGGATGGAATCGGCCATGTCGTACATCTGGGGCTGAGTGGCTGTGTCCGAGGTCAGGCTCAGAACCAGGACGGCAGACTCAGCGGGATTAACCTTGCGCCAGTTGGGATTGGACGGCAAATTCGCCGGCAATTGGCCACGCGCTGCATTGATAGCGGCCTGCACATCGCGCGCCGCGCCGTCGATATCGCGGCCGAGATCAAAGACCAGGACGATCTGGGTCGAGCCGAGTTGGCTCGAGGAAGTCATCTGGGTGATGCCGGCGATGCGGCCGAACATGCGCTCGAGCGGGGTGGCCACGGCGGAGGCCATGGTCTCCGGGACTCGCCCCGGGCAAGTTGGTCTGGACATAGATGACGGGATAGACCACGTTCGGCATAGGAGAGACAGGGAGCATGCGATAGGCCAGGATGCCCGCCAACAGCAGAGCAGTGGTGAGCAGCGAGGTGGCTACCGGACGGCGTATGAATGGGGCGGATATATTCATCGGTGTTTTTTTAAACGCCCGTTCATCGCGGGCTAAAACTCTGAACGCCTGTGGCCGCGGGCTACAACTTTTAAACGCCCGGCGACCGCGTCTAAAACTTCTGTCACTCCGGACCAAAACCTTCCGCTAATCGCCGGGCTGCGGGGCCTCTACATGGCCGCGAACGGGTTCAGCACGCCGGAAGTGGCTCGCCAGCCGATCAAACCAAATGTACACGACCGGAGTGGTGTAAAGAGTGAGCAATTGGCTGATCAGCAGCCCTCCAACGATGCAAATGCCGAGCGGTTGACGTAACTCGGAGCCGGTGCCTCGACCCATGGCCAGCGGCAAAGCGCCAAACAAGGCGGCCATGGTGGTCATCATGATGGGCCGGAAACGCAGGAGGCAGGCCTGATATATGGCATCGTCCGGAGACAGGTGCTCGCCTCGTTCGGCTTCGAGAGCGAAGTCGATCATCATGATGGCGTTTTTCTTCACGATGCCGATCAAAAGGATGATTCCGATGAGCGCGATCACGCCCAAATCCAGATGAAAAACCTGCAAGGCGAGGATGGCGCCGACGCCCGCCGAAGGCAGCGTGGAGAGAATGGTCAGCGGGTGGATATAACTTTCGTACAAGACTCCCAGCACAATGTAGACCGTTACAACGGCGGCCAGGAGCAGCCAGGTTTCATTGGCCAGCGAATTGCGGAAAGCGGCGGCCGTGCCCTGGAAACTCGCCGCGACGCTCTGCGGCATGCCGATTTCGCGGCCGACGTTTTCGATATCTTGCACCGCATCGCCGAGCGAAGCCCCGGGAGCCAGGTTGAAGGAGACCGTGGTTGAGGGGAACTGGCCCTGGTGATTGAGCGTGAGCGAAGCGGTGTTCGGTTCGAAATGCGTGAAGGCGCTCAGGGGCACTTGTTCGCCGGTATTGGATTTGACGTAAAGACTTCTGAGCGCGTCCGGGCTTTTGCGGAATTCGGGCGCCACTTCCAAAACGACGTGGTACTGATTAATTTGCGTGAACATGATGGAGACGAGGCGCTGGCCGAAGGCGTCGTACAGGGTGTTATCGATGGCGGCGGTGGTTATGCCGAGCCGCGAAGCGGTATCGCGATCCACGATCAAATCCTCTTCCAGGGCATGATTCTGCTGATCGGTGGCGACATCGCGCAGATTCGGCAGGGCCTGAAGCCTTTGCACCAGGCGGGGCACCCAGGTGGCCAACTCGTTAGGATCGGCGGCTTCCAGGCTGTACTGATATTGGGTGCGGCTGACGCGATCTTCCACAGTCAGATCCTGCACAGCCTGCATGAACAACTGGATTCCCTCAACGGATTGCACTTTGTCTGAGAGGCGCCGAATGATTGTCGTGACATCTTCGGAGCGTTCCTCGCGCGGCTTGAGATTGATCTGAATGCGGCCGCTATTGGGGGTCATGTTCGTGCCGTCGACGCCGATAAACGAGGAGAGGCTCACCACGTCTGGATCCTGCAGGATCACACGCGCGAGTTGCCGCTGCTTTTCAGCCATACCTTCGAAGGAGGTGGTCTCAGGGGCCTGAGAAATACCCAGGATCACTCCGGTATCCTGCACTGGGAAAAAGCCCTTGGGCACAACAATGTACATATAGAGAGTCAAAACCAACGTACCCAGCGTGACGAAGAGGGTGATGGTCTGATGACGCAGCACAGCGCGCAGCGTGGAGGCATAGCGATCGATGATCCACTGCCACCCGCGCTCCGACAGGCGATAAAACGCTCCCTGACTGGCCAAGGGGCGATGCCGCAATAACTTGGAGCACATCATGGGAGTGAGCGTGAGGGAGACTGCGGCGGAGATCAGGATCGTCACGCTCAGCGTGATGGCAAATTCGCGGAAGAGGCGGCCGACGATATCGCCCATGAAGAGCAGGGGAATCAGGACCGCGATCAGCGATACCGTCAGCGAAATAATGGTGAAGCCGATTTGTCCCGAGCCCTTGAGGGCGGCGTCGAGCGGCGAATCTCCGTGCTCCAGATAGCGGTCGATATTCTCGATCATGACGATGGCGTCATCGACCACGAAGCCCGTGGAAATCGTGAGCGCCATCAGCGAAAGGTTATCGAGAGAAAATCCGAGCAGGTACATGGCCGCGAAAGTTCCGACCAGGGATAAGGGCACAGCCACGCTGGGAATGATCGTCGCGGATAGATTGCGCAGGAAGAGGAAGATGACCATGACGACCAAGCCCACGGTCAATATCAACTCGAATTGCACGTCCTTGACAGAGGCGCGAATCGTGGTGGTGCGGTCCGTCAGGACGGAAACCTGCACGGCAGGCGGCAACGAGGCCTTAAGCTGGGGCAAAAGCTCTTCGATGCGATCGACGACGCTAATGATGTTGGCGCCGGGCTGCCGCTGAATATTGAGAATCACGGCCGGCGCGTCATTGAACCAAGCGGCCTGGCTGACATTTTCGACGCTGTCGATTACGTTGGCGACGTCTGAGACGCGAACCGGCGCGCCGTTTTTGTATCCGATGATGATGGGCTTATATTGGGCGCTGTTGAAGATCTGATCGTTGGCTCCAATGGTATAAGCCTGGCGCGGGCCGTCGATATTGCCTTTGGCCTGGTCCTGATTGGCATTGGCCAGGGCCACGCGCAAATCTTCCAGACTTAAGCCATAGGAAGCCAGCGCGGTGGGATTGGCCTGTACGCGGACTGCGGGTTTCTGGCCGCCGCTGATGGTGACCAGGCCAACTCCCGGAAGCTGCGAAATCTTCTGCGCCAGCGTGGTATCGGCCAGGTCCTCGACCCTTTGCAGCGGCATGGTGTCGCAGGTCAGGGCCAACGTCAGAATGGGCGCGTCCGCGGGGTTCACTTTGCTGTAAATCGGCGGATTCGGCAGGTCAGTGGGAAGAAAGGTGCCGCCAGCATTGATGGCCGCTTGCACCTGCTGTTCCTCGACGTCGATGTTCTGATCGAGATCAAACTGCAAAACAATCAGAGACGCGCCAAAGGTGCTGGTGGAGGTCATCTGCTTCAGCCCCGGCACCTGACCGAATTGCCGTTCCAAAGGAGCCGTCACCGAAGAAACCATTACGCTGGGACCCGCGCCCGGGTACATGGTGAGAACCTGAATCGTCGGATAATCCACCTGAGGAAGCGCGGAAACCGGCAATTGTCTGTAAGCGACAAAGCCGGCAAGCATCACGGCGGTCATCAGAAGCGTAGTGGCTACCGGGCGAAGAATGAAAATGCGAGATGGACTCATTGCTGACTATTGCTGCCGCGGTTCTTGTTTCCTTGTCGAGCGCCCTGGGCATTATTGGACTGGCCTTGGGGCTGATTGCCCTGCGCGCCCGGGTTTACAAACGACTGGGAACCGCGCGGGTTCCGGAGTTGCGAGTTGGGTGATGCAGGCAAATTTTGGGGCGCAGGAGTTTGCGACCCTGGAGTCTGCGTCGACGTGCTAGCGGGGGAATTTACGTCACCAGTCGAACGTGTATCGGGCCGCGGATCGACCCGGGCTCCGGCACGCAGTCGATCCTGCCCGTCGGTAACGATGAGGTCGCCGGGGGCGAGACCCCCTTCAATGGAGGAAAGAGTGCCTTCGGTCACGCCGGGCGTCACGGGCACAACTTCGGCGGTATTATCCGACGGATTCACGCGATACACGAAAGGCCCTTGATCGCCGCGCTGAATGGCGGCTACGGGAATGATAATGGCGTTCTTTTTGACGTCGATCAGCAGGCGCGCATTGACGAATTGATTGGGCCACAGGGCGCGATCCTTATTGTCGAAGACGGCCTTCAGGCGAAACGTGCCGGTAGTCTGATCGATCTGATTGTCAATCGTTAGCAGAGTTCCGCTAGCGAGTTCCATTCCATTGTCGCGGCTCAAGGCTTTGACCTGCAAGGTCACGCCGGATCGCGTACGGCTGTTTACGGCCTGCAAGCTATCCTCGGGAAGGGTAAAGATGACGGCGATGGGCTGCATCTGCGTGATTACGAGGAGCCCGTTCGGGTCCGCTGCATGAACGATGTTACCGGGGTCAACCAGACGCAAGCCGACGCGCCCGTCGATAGGCGACGTAATGTGGGAGTAATCGATATTCAATTTGGCGTTATCAATGGCCGCTTGATCCCCTTGCACCGCTGCCTGGAGCTGATTGGCCAGCGCCGTCTGCGTGTCGGCCTGTTGCTGAGGGATGACTCCGTCTTTGGTGAGCTGGTTATAGCGGGTGGCATTCAATTTTGCGTCGTTCAGCTGGGCCTGGTCCTTGGCGAGGTTCGCCTGCGCTTGAGCCAAGGCCACTTCGTAAGGTCTGGGATCGATAATGGCCAGCAAATCGCCCTTGCGGACCTCCTGGCCTTCTGTGAAGTTCACCTGCATCATCTGGCCATCCACGCGGCTTTTCAGCGTAACCGTATTGAAGGCCTCCACGGAGCCAAGGCCGTCCAGATAGACCGGCAGATCGCGCCGCTGGGCCGGCGTGACAGAGACGGGAACCCGCGCGTTGGCATCACCGTTGCCCCCTCGACCGCGCCCCGCGGCTGCCGTGGTCTGAGGTTTGTGGGTACTGCGCCAGACGAAAAAGCCTCCCGCTAAGACAGCCACGAGAAGAAGTATCCCGATGGGCCGAGCCGAAGACCGCTTTTTGCTGGGCTTGTTATTCGAATCGTCGGGATGGAGTTGCAGCGCGATTTCGGAGCGCGTGGGAGCCTCTGTCATTTTTTCGTGCATGACCCTCTCGAATACCTAACTTCGGTTAGTATGATCTACATCCAGATTAGGTGAGCGCTTCGAGCCGCACCTCTCTGCGGATCCAAGCAGTCTGCCCACTTTCATTCCTGGGTAGAGTGCGCCCGGCTTGTCCAAGTGTAGCAGACTCTATATGTCCTTTTCTTAGACGATGGACAAGGGAGGACCGTTACGGCGAAGCGAGAAGGGATGTGCTGGATTCGCATTCCCGCCCCATGGGGACAAGCCGGCCACCGGCCGCGGGCAAAAAATGAAAAATGCATGGCAATGGAGGGAATCGCCAAAAGAGGGCTTCATAAGCAGAGTTTATAATGGATGCCAGAAACATAAATTGGACTGGAAGTCGAAAAATCTGATATGTATGAGGGATAGAGAATCGGAAATGAGTGGTAAGAGATGAACGAGCGATCGTCCCATAACGCTGCGCCACGAAAGTTGACCGGCGCCGAGATCATCTGGGAATGCCTGGAACGGCTGGGAGTGGAGCACGTCTTCGGTTATCCCGGAGGCGCCATCCTGCCGACCTACGATGCTCTGACGAAATCGCGGGTCCACCATGTGCTGGTGCGGCATGAACAAGGCGCCACGCATATGGCCGACGGATACGCGCGGGCGAGCGGCCGGGTGGGCGTGGCGCTGGCGACCTCGGGCCCTGGGGCAACGAATATGGTGACGGGGATCGCCACGGCCATGATGGATTCGTCTCCCATTGTGTGCATAACCGGCCAGGTGGGCAGCGCGGTTCTGGGGAGCGATGCGTTCCAAGAGGTGGACATCACCGGTATCACTATTCCGATTACCAAGCACAATTACCTGGTGACGCGCGCCGACGAAATCGCCGTCAGCCTCCGCGAAGCCTTCCAGATCGCGGCGTCCGACCGGCCCGGGCCGGTGCTCGTGGACGTCACCAAGGACGCGCAACTCGGTTCTTGCGAATTCGATTGGGATGCCGCCGCGCCGAGAGCGCATCGGCAGGTTCCCGACTTCTTTCCCACGCCGGCCACACTGAACGAGGCGGCCGCGCTGATCAATGAATCGCAGCGGCCTGTGATTCTGGCCGGTCACGGCATCATTCTTTCCGGCGCGGGGGAAGAGGTCCGGCGGCTGGCGGAGAACGCGGATATTCCCGTGGCCTTGACGCTGTTGGGACTGGGAGCCTTCCCCGCTTCGCACCCGCTGAATCTGGGAATGATGGGCATGCATGGCGAGGCCTGGGTCAATCAGGCCATTCAGGAATCGGACCTTTTGATTGCGCTGGGTATGCGCTTCGATGACCGCGTAACCGGCAAGCTCAACACCTATGCGCAAAAGGCCAAGAAAATTCACGTGGAGATCGACCGGGCGGAGATCAACAAGAACGTCCACGTGGACGTGCCGCTGATCGGCGATTTGCGCGAAGTTCTGCTGCGGCTGCTTCCGCTTGTAAAACCGAACCGGCATTCCGAGTGGTGGTCGCAGGTGCACGTCTCGCAGCAGGATTCGGCGGTGCGCGACATCCAGAATCTTCCGGACAACGGACACCTGTACGCGGCGCACGTGATCAATGACCTATGGCGCGAGACCAAGGGCGACGCCGTTATCGTCACCGACGTCGGGCAGCACCAGATGTGGGAGGCGCAGTATTACCATCATGAGAAGCCGCGCTCGTTGATTACTTCGGGCGGCCTCGGAACCATGGGATTTTCGTTGCCGGCGGCGATTGGGGCCAAGTTTGCGCGGCCCGAGGCGGAAGTCTGGGTGGTGGCCGGGGACGGCGGCTTTCAGATGACTATGGCGGAGCTGGCTACCATCGTTCAGGAAAAGCTGAACGTCAAAATCGCCATCATCAACAATGGTTACCTCGGCATGGTCCGGCAATGGCAGGAATTTTTCTACGAAGGGCGCTACGCGGGAACGCCACTGCTGAGCCCTGACTACGTGAAATTGGCCGAGGCTTACGGAATTCCGGGGCTCATGGTGAGCGAGCGCTCGCAGGTCGTGCCGGCGCTGCACACGGCACGTTTTCATGCCGGGGCGGCCCTCATCGATTTTCGCGTGGAACAGGAAGATTCGGTCTACCCCATGGTGCCGGCGGGTGCGGATTTGGACGCCATGATCCGGCGGCCTAATCCGCTGGTGGAAAGGCCGACGGATGACTGAGCGCGAAAAGCCGCACACGTTCGTCCTGTATGTGGAGAATAAGCCGGGCGTCCTCAACCGCATTGCCTCGCTTTTCCGGCGCCGCGGATACAACATCGAATCGCTGACCGTCGGACACACCGAGCGTCCCAATATTTCGCGCATGACCATCGTCTCTTCGATTGGGGAAGGCGCGGCCCACCGCGTCGAGGCGAATATCTACAAGCTGGTGAACGTGCTGTCGGCGGAAGACGTCACCCACGCCACCACGATTTCGCGGAGCCTGGCGCTGATCAAGGTGGAAGCGCCGGAGGAATCGCGGCACCGCCTCATGGAGATTGTGCGCGTTTTTCGGGCGCGCGTGGTGGATCTGGCGCCGCGGTCCTTAATCATTGAAATTACCGGCGCAGAGGATAAAATCCACGCTCTGGTGGACGTGCTTCGCCCTTTCGGTATTCTGGAAATGGTGCGCACGGGCCAGGTGGTCATGCGGCGCGCAGCGCAGGAACGCGCGGAGAGTTCCTCAGCGAAGCCGGCGCACGACGACACCCGGCCAAGCGAACAAAAAACAGGCGCGGAACCGAGCGGCGCGAATGCGCTGGTCGAGGCGGAGCACCCCGGCTCCGTCTGAACGAGCCCAAAACAATCAAGGAGCAAAAGGATGGCTACGATTCATCACGACGATGCCGCAGACCTCTCTCTGATTCAGGCGAAGAAGATCGCCATCATCGGATACGGTTCGCAAGGGCATGCGCACTCGCTGAATTTGCGGGATAGCGGCTGTACGGTGTGCATAGGGCTGCATCCGGAGAGCAAATCGCGGCAGAAAGCGGTCAGCGCGGGCCTTACGGTCAAATCCAATCGCGATGCCGCGGCATGGGCGGACGTGATCATGCTGCTGGCGCCGGACACCACGCAGCCGGCCATCTACGAAAAAGAGATCGCGCCGAACCTTTCGGCGGGCAAGATGCTGATGTTCGCGCACGGCTTCAACATCCGCTATGGCACGATCCATCCTCCGAAGAACGTCGACGTGACCATGATCGCGCCGAAAGCGCCGGGACATCGCGTGCGCGAAGTGTTTGCCGAAGGCGGAGGAACGCCGGCGCTGCTGGCCATCCATCAGGACGCCACGGGCAAGGCCAAGCAGCTTGCGCTGTCTTACGGGAAAGCCATCGGCGCGACACGCGCGGGCGTGATGGAGACGACCTTCACCGAAGAGACGGAGACCGATCTTTTCGGCGAACAAGCCGTGCTCTGCGGCGGCATCAGTGCGCTGATGAAAGCGGGGTTCGACACGCTGGTGGAGGCCGGCTATCAGCCGGAAGCGGCGTATTTCGAATGCATACACGAAATGAAGCTGATCGTGGATTTGATCTATCAGGGCGGGCTCAACTACATGCGCTATTCCATCAGCGATACGGCGGAATGGGGCGACTACATTGCCGGGCCGCAGATCGTCAATGCCGAGACGCGCAAAACCATGAAGGAACTGCTGCGCAAGATACAAAACGGCGAAATGGCCAAGGAATGGATCGCGGAAAACGAAACCGGCCGCAAGCGATTCATGGACATGCGCCGCAAAGAGCAGCACTTGCTCGTGGAGCAGGTGGGCGAGCGGTTGCGCGCGCTGATGCCATTCCTCAATCCGGTGAAGGTTGCGACGGAGACGCCGAGCGCCGCGGCGGGCGCGAAGCCGTAAGCGGGATTTTATTTGTTGTCATCCCGAGCGCAGCCGGGCGGACTCCTCGGAGCGACACCTTCAGGGTTTGCCGCCGACCTTTTGACGTAACTTCAAATTGCCATGACTGAAACTGCGACGCGACTCAATCGAAGAAGCCGGCTGGTTACCGAAGGCGTTGAACGAACGCCCAATCGCGCCATGTTGCGCGCGGTGGGCTTCGGCGACGGCGATTTCGATAAACCGATCGTCGCTGTCGCGAATGGCTACAGCACGATCACTCCCTGCAACGCCGGGCTCAACGATTTGGCGGAACGGGCCATGGAATCGCTGCGCGAATCGCAAACCATGCCGCAGATTTTCGGCACCATCACGGTCAGCGACGGCATCTCCATGGGTACCGAGGGGATGAAGTATTCGCTGGTCTCGCGCGAGGTCATCGCCGACTCGATCGAAACGGTGTGCGGCGCAGCGGAAGTGGATGGCCTGGTGGCCATCGGGGGCTGCGATAAAAATATGCCCGGCGCGATGATGGCCATCGCGCGGCTGAATATTCCATCCATCTTTGTTTACGGCGGCACGATCAAACCCGGCCGCCTGGACGGCAGGAATCTCACCGTGGTGAGCGCTTTCGAGGCGGTGGGAGAATTCAGCGCGGGACGAATCGACAGGTCGGAATTGCTGGAAGTCGAGCGCCACGCCTGCCCGGGAGTGGGCTCCTGCGGCGGAATGTTCACGGCGAATACCATGTCGTCTGCAATCGAAGCTTTGGGCATGAGCTTGCCGTATTCCTCGACGATGTCGGCGGAGGATGACGAGAAAAAAGAGAGCGCGGCGGAATCCGCGCGCGTGCTGGCGCAGGCCGTCAGCCGGCAACTGCTGCCCCGCGACATCATGACGCGGAAGGCGTTCGAGAACGCGGTTGCCGTGGTGATGGCCACGGGCGGCTCGACGAATGCCGTTCTTCACTTGCTCGCCATTGCCCGCGCCGCGCGTGTTCCTCTCACGCTGGAAGATTTCGAGACGATACGCAAGCGCGTGCCGGTGCTTTGCGATCTGAAGCCCTCGGGCAAATACGTCATCACGGAATTGCACGCCGCGGGCGGCATTCCCCAGGTGATGAAAATTCTGCTGGCGCACGGCGCCTTGCATGGGGACCCGGTCACCATCACCGGCAAAACCATTGCGCAGACGCTCGAAGCAGTTCCCAGCGAGCCGCGGAAAGGCCAGGACGTGATTCATTCCTGGGAGAAACCGGTCGCGCCCGAAGGCCACCTCGTCATTCTGAGAGGCAATCTCGCCGCCGAGGGAGCGGTAGCCAAGATTTCTAAGGCCGAAAAAATCACCGGGCCCGCGCGCGTTTTTGATTCCGAAGAGAAATGCCTGGAGGCGATTCTCTCGAAGCAAATACATCCCGGCGATGTGATCGTCGTACGTTACGAGGGGCCGAAGGGCGGTCCGGGAATGCGCGAGATGCTGGCTCCCACTTCCGCGCTGATTGGCGCCGGATTGGGCAATTCGGTGGGCCTGATCACCGACGGGCGTTTCTCCGGCGGGACCCACGGCCTCGTGGTGGGACACGTGGCTCCGGAAGCGGCCGCAGGCGGAGCGATTGCGCTGGTGCGCGACGGCGATTCGATCACCATTGACGCCAAATCGCGCAAGCTCGAGCTTCATGTATCGGCGGAAGAACTGGAGCGCAGACACAGCGCGTGGAAAGCGCCTGCGCCTCGCTACACCTCCGGCGTGCTGGCAAAGTATCGCCATCTGGTCTCCAGCAGCAGCCTTGGCGCCGTCACGGATTTATTCGCTGGCGAGTAAATCGCCACTTTCGATCTGATCTTTCCTCGAGAAATGCCGTCATCCCGAAAAGCAGCGCATCGGAAAAGCAGATTCCTCAGGCCAGCCACCCCGGCGCGCGCAAAAACGGCGCACGCCGGGGACCCCGGCGCCGGCCTTCGGGATGACAACTCAACAGGCGCCGCATTTTCGTTGCTTCGCAAAAAACTCGTATTGATTGCAGGTAAGGAAGCCTATATTTTAGCGTCGTGACGGAAAGCCAAGGAGACACAATTCGATGATGCGGATTGAAGCCATCATCCAGCCTTCCCGCTTCGAATCGGTGAAGGAGGCGCTGCATCAGATCGGCGTCGAGGGCATGACCGTTTCCGAGGTGCGCGGCCATGGGCGGCAAAAAGGACATACGGAAACCTACCGCGGCCGGGAATACGAAGTGGACCTGCTTCCAAAAATAAAAATCGAAATGGTGCTGCCCCAAAACCTGGTGGAGGGCGCGGTGCAAACGATTCTGAAAACGGCGCGGACCGGGAAAATAGGCGATGGCAAGATTTTTCTTTCCAAGGTGGATGAGGCCATTCGCATCCGTGATGAGGAGAAAGGGGAAGGAGCTCTTTAGGGTCCGTTCCAATTTTTGACGGAGCTGAGTTGGGGTGCGACGCTCGCTTCTTGGCTGGCTGAAATTCGTGCCAGAAGTTGGACCGGCATTAGCCGAACGTAACAAGAGACACTCGGACCCCGTCCGAATCTTCGAGCCACTGCAGTGCCTATGCCTTCGACGCCGGTTACCGCTCTCCGCGATTTTTATGCGGAGGAGTTCGCCAGAATCGAGCGCGAGTTTCGCGCCACCTCGAACGGCCGCATGGCCACGCACAGCCGGACGGCACTGCTGGACCGCGTCGTTCTCGACCTTACCCGCGAATTTCTTGCGCCGCAGCCCGAGGACCTGAAGAACGTGTGCCTGGTGGCCCTGGGGGGCTACGGCCGCAGGGAACTGTTTCCCCATTCCGATATTGACGTGATGTTTCTCTGGCGGGATGAAACCGCGGAGGGCCGCCATCAAGAGGGGGCCCTGGCAATCAGCCGGGCGCTGTGGGACCTGCGGCTTCGCGTGAGCCCCACGCATCGATTTCTGAGAGAATGCGAAGAATTTCAGCGAAATAATCCGGAGTTCAATATTTCCGTCCTCGATAGCCGCTATCTTGGCGGCGATGCCGGCGTCTTTGAGCGCCTGCGCTATCACGCTCTTCCTCGCATGATTCACGAGGCCTGGACTAATCTGCTGGGCGATATCTCCGAACTGACGCGGCAAAGACACAAAAAAGAAGGCGACACGATTTTTCACCTGGAGCCGAATCTCAAGAATTCGCCAGGCGGCTTGCGCGATTACCACGTGGCGTGGTGGCTCCGATTGATTTCCAGGATGGAAAAAGCGGGCAAGTGGGCAACTCCTGATGATATTTGGCCGGCGAAAGCCCGCAAGGATATGGAAGCGGCATTCGATTTCCTCGCCGCGGCGCGTTGTTTTTTGCATTACCGCCAGGGGCGTGACGACAACACGCTTTCCTACGAGCTGCAGGCGGCCGCCGCAGCCCGGGGAATTGGAGTAGAAAACGCCAAAGCCATCGATCCGGCGGACTGGATGCGCATCTATTTCCGGCACGCGCGCGCGGTTTACGCGCTGTGCACGCAACTGCTCGACGAAACGCTCCCCACCCCGGTTACGCTTCGCAGCCGCCTGGGATGGAAACCCCGCCGGTCGCATTCCGGATTTTTCATGTCGGGCGCGCGCCTCCGCGTGCAGGAGCCGGCGCGCCTTCGCCAGCCGCGCCGTCTTATGGAGGTATTTCGTTACGTTGCGCAGCACGGGGTGAAGCTGAGCCGGGAAGCCGAGGACCAGATTCGCGACGCGCTGCCCGGTATCTTCGCTCCGGGATTGGCGCTTCCGGAACTGTGGAGCAATCTTCGCGAAATTTTTCTGGCTCCCCATGCGGCCCAGGCGCTGCGCGCCATGCACAGCTCGGGATTGCTCGTGCGTCTGTTTCCGGAATTCGGCGCCATCGATTCGCTGGTCATGCGCGATTACTACCACCATTACACCGTCGACGCGCATTCCTTCCGGGCCATCGAGAATATTCACCGCCTGCGCGAGGCGGAGCAAAACTGGGAGCGTCCTTTCGCCAATCTTTTTTCGGAGCTGGAAGAACCGGAGCTGCTCTTTCTTTCGCTGCTGTTTCATGACGTGGGCAAGGGCATGCCCTGCGACGATCATGTGGCGGGCAGCCTCGAGGCGATCGAGAAAGTGTTAGCGCGTCTGGCCCTGCCGCCGGAGCAGGCCGATACCGTGCGGTTTCTCATTCGCGACCATCTGGCCATGTCCGCCAGCCTTCTGCGGCGGGATATTTTCGATCCCGGAACGATCCGCATTTTTGCCGATCAAGTGGGGACTCCCGAACGATTGAAGATGCTTTGCCTTTTTACCTACGCGGATATTCGCGCCGTGAATCCAGAGGCGCTGACTCCCTGGAAGGCGGAATCGCTCTGGCAGCTTTATGTTCTTGCGGCGAATTATCTAAGCCGCAGCCTGGATGAGGAGCGGTTCAGACCTGAGGCCGATTTGCAGTTCGTCGAGCGCATTTTCCCGCTGCTCTCTGTGTCCGCGTCGCGCGAGGAGCTGGCCCACTTTCTCGATGGCCTGCCGCGCCGCTACTTGCTCGCGCATTCCGCGGAGGAGGTCGCCTCGCATTTCCAGATGGCCCGGCAACTCCAGGAAAAAAATGTGCAATTGCATCTCGAACATAGCGGCCAGATCCACGCGCTGACGCTGCTGGCGACGGACCGGCCGTTCCTTTTCGCCGGCGTGACCGGAACGCTTGCTTCCTGGGGAATGGATATTTGGAAGGCGGAAGCTTTTGCCAACGCCGCGGGCATCGTCGTGGATACGTTCCATTTCACCGATCCGCACAAGACTCTGCAGCTGAATCCTTCGGAATTGGCGCGCTTGCAGAAAAATATCGAGGACGTGCTGACCGGCGTCATTCCACGCGAGATGCTGCTGCGCGGCCGGGCCGGGGCGCAACCGAAAGCGCAGCCGAAAGTGAACGTGCCCACGACGATTCGCTTTGACGATAGCTTTTCTCCGCATTCCACTTTGATGGAGATCGTCACGCAAGACCGGCCCGGATTGCTGTTTCGTCTGAGCTCAACGCTCGCGAATCTCGGCTGCAATATCGAGGTGGCGCTTATCGATACGGAGGGCCAGCGTGCGCTGGATACCTTCTACCTCACGTTTGGCGGCGCGAAGCTCAGCCCCGATACGCAGGAAAGGCTGCGCGTTCGGCTGCTGGCCGAGGAGTGAACCCGGCGAACAACTGGGACACTCCCTCGCGCTGGGCGGCGCCACTGCGCTTTGCGTTGGGGTGTGATGACGAGGCCGCTCGTGGGAGCAGGCGCGGAGGTAAACTTAGTCCATGGAGAAAGGCATGGCCCGCCAGATTGGTCCGCCATCTGCTGAGATTGCCCGCGCTCGACGGGTGAAGCGCGTCAACGCGGTCACGGCGCTTCTGACCGGCTCACTCCTCGCGGCGCTCTTGCTGAAGCTGGTTCCTTTCGAGGGGCGCGCGCTTGATCCGCTGCACCTCGTGGCCGGATTTCTGGCGGGACTCGTCTACGCCAATGCGTTTGAATACGTCCTGCATCGATTCTTCCTGCATTGGGGCGAGGGATTCCTGGTGCAGCGGCACGGCCTTCATCACGACACGGCGGGAGCGCCGGAAGAGCCGCGCTACGTTAATTTCGCCACTTCGCCCTGGGTGGTGGTGATGGTATTCGTCTTGAACGCGCTTCCCGTTTTGGCGCTGGAGCTTTTTTTGCGCGCCGGTCTGGCAGTGGGAATTCTTGCCGGCTTTACCCTTTATTTCATCGCTTATGAAGAGATTCACTGGCGCTTTCATTTGGGTGGCTGGCTGCCGGGATGGCTGCGTGCGACGCGGAATCATCACATGCTGCACCACGGAGGCTTCGAGGGCCGGTATAACGTCTTCCTGCCGATTTTCGATTGGATTTTCCACCGAGGAGCCTGGAAGCACGGCTCCATGCACGGCTCGCGCTGACCCACGCCTTCACAGGCGTGACTCCCCAGCCGCGAGTTCGCTAGGAACGGAGGCGCTGAAACAAGGATTTTTTTGCGGGCATTTTTTCTACAGGAAGAGCTTCCAGCAATTCGCCGATCTGGGACGCGGAAAGCGGCTCGGCTTCGAACCGCCAAACGCCCACCTCGCGCAATCCCGTCCAGACGTTCATGCAATTCAGGCAGGCCGATACGTGCTTTTCCACGGGCTCTTTGTCGTACCAACTCACTTGCCCGTCGTGAATGCGCACGATCTCGTGTGCGGGAGTGCACTTTTCGCTCTTGAGGGCTCGGGCCTGCTTTAAGAATGCGAGCCAGGCGGTGGGCCAGGGACACCGATCCCGTTCGGTTTGCCGGGCCGCTTCGTATTCCCCTGCGAGACGCTCGAAGGCTTTTTCGGCCATGCGCGGCGAGACGCGCATGAGGCGCTCGATGGTATTTTCGCTGTAACCCTCGAGCTTGAAAAAGAGCATCTCCTTGTGGAGCAGGGGGAGATCTTCAAGCAGCTTGGAGATTTTCTCCGGCGCGAAGGCGGCTTCCGCGACCATCTGCGAATTTTTAGACGACGTGAAGTCCAATGCCACTTCCAGCAGCAGCGCCCGAAGGTCGCCCAGAAATTCGCGTTCCGATTGGCGAGAAGTTGCACGGAGCCGCTCGAAGCCGTTAGCGGCGAGCTCCGCCAGCATTTTCTTCACAACCGGCGGCGCCTCGCGGGAAGGAATTGCGGCATGGACTTCGAGCAGGCGAAAAAACACGGGGCCATAGAAATCGAGCAAAGCACGCCAGGCTTCCGCTTTGCCCTGCTCGATTTCCTCTCGGATCTTGTGAAAGGTGAAGACGACTGGTTCAGGCTTCACGAAGCGTGTTCCCGCAGTTCAAACTTGGTGCAGCGCATCGCTGCGGTGAAGAGGCGGCGGCGTGGGCTCGACATTCTAACCGACGGATTTCCTGTGCGCCGGCGCCGGTTCCAGCGGAGCTGTGGCCAGTTCGAAGGGCAGACCCAGGTTGCGCCGCAGGGTCGCGCGGTCGAGTTCATGCTCCCAACGCGAGAGGACCACGGTGGCGACTCCGTTGGCGATCATGTTCGTGGTCGCCCGGGCCATGCTCATGAAGCGGTCGACGCCCAGAATCAGCGCCATGCCGGCCACCGGAATGGTGGGAATCACCATCAACGTGCCGACCAGGGCAATGAAGGCCGCGCCCTGCACGCCACTCGCGCCCTTGGACGTCAAGACGGCGACGGCAAAAATCGTCAATTGTTGACCGAGGGTTAGGTGAATATTGGTGGCCTGGGCCACAAAAAGGGCCGCCAACGTCATATAGATGCTGCTGCCATCGGTGTTGAAGGTGTAGCCGGTGGGCACCACCAGGCCGACCAGCGCCTTCGAGCAACCGAGCTTCTCCATCTTTTCCATCAAGGTCGGCAGCGCCGGCTCGGAAGAGCTCAGCGTGAGGCAAAGGACGATCTCTTCCTTGATGTAGGCAAGGAATCGGATAATTCCGAAGCCGGACGCCCAGCAAATCGCGCCCAGGACCACGAGCACGAAAAGAATCGAGGTGATCCAGACGGCGCTGACGAGCTTCGCCAGCGGACCCAGCGATTTGAGGCCATAGGCGCCTATGGTGAAGGCCATGGCCCCGAAGGCGCCGATCGGCGCCGCCTTCATTACCAGATTCACCACGCCAAAGACGGCCTGCGTCAGCCCTTCGATCGTGTCCACCAGCGGTTTGACGCGCTTGCCCATCACCGACATGGCCAGGCCAAACAGTACGGAAACGAAAACGACTTCCAGGATATCTCCGCGGGCAAAAGCGTCCACCACCGTCGTGGGGATGATGTGCATCAGGAAGTCCGTGACCGTTGCGGTCTTAGCCGCGCCCGCATAGTTCGTCACGGCTGCGGCATTGAGTTTGGCGGGATCGGCATTGAAGCCCGCGCCCGTCTGCACCAGATTGCCCACCACCAGGCCCATCAGTAGCGCGATTGTGGAGACGACTTCAAAGTAGAGCAGCGCCTTGCCGCCCACGCGGCCGACTTTTTTCAGGTCGCCCATGCCGGCAATGCCGGTAACGATGGTGCAGAAGATCACCAGCGTGATGATCATGGAGATCACGCGAATGAAGGCGTCGCCGAGCGGCTTCATGGCAATCGCCGTTTGCGGCCGCACATAACCCAAAATGACGCCGATCGCTACGCCGATGAGCACCTGGCCCCACAGAGTTCTGTAGAAGGGCTTTTTGCGGGAATTCGCGCCGCGCGCCGAGGATTCGGCATCATGCATGGCCATGGTTAAGCCTCCCTATTTCGGAGTGCCGCGTCTTTAGCTCCGGAGTTGGAGCAGGGAAGATGTAACTAGACTTAGGTCACCCTGGTCTTGCTCCGCGCCGGTCTTGGCGGAGTCTACCACATTCGTTAGTAATGCAATAACCTCGCCTGCGCGCCGGTAGGCGGTCATCCGCGATCCTTTTTGGGTTTGCCTGTGGCTTTTGTCAAATGCCAGGCGTCGCACCACTGGCACCGATACGTTGTAAGCTGCGGCGCATTCGCGGTGGCGATTTGGTGCGCCGCCGTCGAGAGTGCTTCGCCTTGAGTTGCATACTTCCGCTTGCCGGTTACCGGGCACTTCGGGTCGTCATCCTGCACGGCGATGAAGTCTACTTGCGGGCGCTGCTATTGGCGCCGGCGGGCTGCTTGAATGTGGGATTGCGCGGCAAGCTCAATAAATTGGCAAACAGGCGAAACGCGCCCGGCACGCCATCGGGCAACTGCCGGTATAACGCGAAGGCCACATAGACATAAACTCCCCGGCCGTACCGCGCGTAAACCAGGCCGCCCTTCTGCGGGTTTTGTTCCGGATCATGAGTCTCGAGCGGCGCGACATATTGCGGGTCCCATGTCTTCAGGAAGCTGTGGCCGCGTTCCTCGACCCAACCCGCAAAATCGGATTGGTTGATCATGTTGGGCCAGGTAAGCAGCGGATTTTTGGGATCGGCGAATACGATGGGTGAGCGTTCGTCCACCACGCGCTCGGCATCGTTTGGCAAAGTATAAGGATAGGGCCCGAAATTGTGGTCGTACTGCACGGACTGATACTGCACGATCACCACGCCGCCATTGTGCGCGTATTCGAGCAGACGGTTGTTGTTCGTGACGAGCTCCGGCCGCGCGGTATACGCGCGAACGCCCACCAGGATGACGTCGTATTTTTGCAGGTCGCCGCTGGAGATGTCCTGCGCGTTCAGAAGCTGCACGTGGACGCCGAGATCTTCGAGCGACTCCGGCACCGTATCGCCCGTGCCCATCACGTATCCCACGCGCAGGCCTTGGGAAATTTTCACGTCCACGCCGGACGTGCGGTAGGTGGCCGGAACATAGAGATTATAAGGACGCAGGCCCGGGATAGCCGGCGGTGATGAATCCTTCGCGATATTGGCGTCCGCCCGACTCGGCCACCGCTGTCACGGTGTATGGCTTGGTCTCCAGGCGATCGGCAATCACCTCGAAGCGCACGAGCTGTTCCTGCCCCGCCCGTTCGAGTGCGAAGGGCGCCGAGGCGGGCTCGGAATGCCAGCCCTCGGGCAGATCGAGCCGGACCGACCCTTTTGCGCCTGCTTCCGCTTGGGTGTGCACTTGCGCCGAGAGCGCGAACGATTTCGAGCCCAGCGGCGTGATGCCGGCGTCGGGGAATATCCTCACCGAAACCGCGGGCGTCACTACCAGCGGATTGAGCACAATGCCCTGGCCGGTTTCCTGCTGCACGGCCTGTACCACCTGTCCGACGCGCAGGTTCACGCCCATGTAGGTGAATTCAACCCACGCCGCGAGCGGATACGCGCCAAACGAGAGGTTGCGGTAGCGTTCGTCCACTTTGTCGTAATACGGCAGCTCTTCGTTTGGCCGCGAAAAATAAGGACGCGTCGGCGCGGCATTTTCCGGCGGCTTCACGTTGAAGCGCTGATCGAGCGCTTGCCGCGCGCCAAGGCTCGCGGGAGCGGGCGTGGCAGAATCGGCCGCCACGTTCCAGGATTCGCCCGCCGGAGTCTGCAGCCAAATGTGATCGAGCGCCAGCGGCGTCGTGCCCGGATTATTCAAGTGCACCCGCACCGGGAACTGCTCGCCGGGCACAAGCGATTTCATCGTTTCCGTGGGCAGCGCGAAAAGAGGATTAGGATTTGCCCGGTTGGGCTCGCGCTTGGGGGCAACCGTGGCTTCGAGCGAGAAGTTCAGCGCCTGGACGATGGCTTTTTGAAACTGGTCCTGCTTGGCCCGCAATTCGAAGGTCACGTCGTATTTCGCCTGTTCGGAAAGTTTGCTGGCCGCGACTTGCGCGAGCAGCGCATTCGTTTCCTTCAGGCCTTCGGCCAGAATAGGGGCGACTTTTTCCGGCTCGCTGACGGAAAAACCCGCCATGGCGCGCTCGGCAGCGGAATTGATGCGGCCCAGGCCTTCTTTTAAGAAGGCATTATCTTGATTGCCGGCGAGATCGGCGATGCCGCCGACTGAGGTGTCGATTCCATCAAAATAGGATTGCTCTTTATCGGCGGCGGGAATCGTGGACCCAAAGCGGTGGTAAGGCGCCGCAGTTGGTGCGGCGAGCGGAATTCCGCCGCCGCCGTTCTGGGACTTTTGCAGCGACCAGCCTTGCCGCGCGATTTGCGTGAAGGTCGCGCCGAGCACCGGGTCGCCCCCGCCTTCGGGAATTTCGAGATTTGTGCTCAGCGGCCCTTCCGACCAGGTCTTGTGAATGAAGTCGTAGAAACGCACGGGAAGATATTTCCCCGTAGCCGAATCGAACATGCCCTTCTCGCTGACGGGGAAGATCGGCACGCGGGCATACATCTTCACGGGCGACCAGGGACGCAGCCCCGCGCGAATCTGTTCCGGAAACATGTTCGGGTCGCCCGCCGCCGCAAACACTTCCTGCGCAATCTGCCCGGAGGCGGAATGATGCCCGTGGCCATCGGTGGGGCCGCCGACAAAAACGGACGCGATCACCAGCGGCCGCGTCATGCGCACGACGCGCACGGCGTCCGCGAGCAGCCGGTCGTGTCCCCAAAGGTCGAGCGCCTCCTCGCGCGTCTTCGAGAATCCGAAATCGGCTACCGTGGTCCAGAATTGCTGCACATCGTAGTAGCGGCCCGCCGCCAGCAACTCCTCGGTGCGTACCAGGCCCAGCGCATCCCAGAAATCGTCGGACATCACGTTCTGGCCGCCTTCACCGCGGTTCAGCGTGAGCAGAATGGCGCGCGCCCCTTGGCCGCGCGATTCGTAGGCAAGCATCCCGCCGTCTTCATCGTCGGGATGAGCCACCAGCATCAGAAGGCTCGCACGGGTATGCAACTTCAGGAGTGTTTGCCAGAGGCCCGCGGCGCCGCGATCGATTTCGAGAGGACGCGCATCCGGCGTGGGCCATTCCCATGGCGACGCCGCGGCGCTACTCGGGTCATTGGGCGCTGGAGCTGCGGCGGGCCCTTGCCCGCGCGTAGCGCCCGAGAACATCAGCGCGATAATGGCTAGCCCCAGCAAACCCAGCCCGAAGGCGCCAATCCGGGCGCGCCTGGACGCCCGCCCCTTCTCCGCGAGTTTTGCCGGTCCCGGCATCAAGGTTCCCGTTGCATAGCATATCCCACCATTGGCGAGAAGTTTAGTCCCTGGGCACGTTAGCTGGGCCGGTAGCTTGCTTGACGCGCGGCTCAGCCTGAAAACTCGACTATTGCCCGGGGTGCCAGGTCATCTCGAACCGCACGGGTATTTCGTTCTTCACGGGAATCGCCAAAAGCGAGGGAGGATCGATCTTGAAATCCGCTAACGTGGCGGGAATCGTTCCGGTGATGCGGAAGTTGTCGCCGTCTTTGGCGAGTTGCAGTGGGACTTGCTTGTACTCGGCGGTCTGTCCCGCGAACTGAATCTCGAGATCGGCGTGGATAGTGGCCGATGATGAGTCATCCTCGGGCAATCGCGTGCGCACGGTGACGACAGGGAATTGCGCGCCGCGCACCGTTTGCAACATATGCAGATCGCGGTTGCTATCCCCCGAATCGAACGACTTCACCGGCACAGCAATCAGGAAATCGCATTGCCCTTCATGGCACACGCCCTTTCCTCGCGCCTCATGGCTTACGCCTTCGCTCTGATGCAGCGGGTGAGACACGTGATAGGTGAGGGTGCTTTGCTGGAGAATCCATTGGTGATTGGTCTGGGCGAAGGTGGGTACCGCGAAAAGTAAGAGGCTTATAAGGAATTTTGCGCTGCGATTCATTCAGGAACCCTGGAATGTAAATTTAGAATTTTATCGACACGGACAAAAGCGCGGCTCCAAATGCACCCGCCGTCACGATAGCCACCGCGCCGTGGGCGCTGGCAATGCCGTGAACCTTTTCGCCTTTGCTTTTTTGGTCGAAGGCGATGGCGCCGAGAATCGGAGTCAGGATCATGCCCGGACCGTGGACCCAGGCGAGAGCCCTATGGACTCGAACCGGGCCGCGGCGTTGCGTCCCGGGGATGCCGGGCGCGCGTATGGCGAAGTACGCCGTCGTGAAATAAAGGTCCCCCGTGACTGAGCCCAAGGCCAAATGCGCCCAGCGGTCCGCCGAACTGGTGCTCTTGCCCCCCGCGCCAAAGCCGGTAGCGACCGATGACGATCAGAGGAACCGCCGTGATCAAGCCGAGGCGTTGATGGATCTTCAGCATATGCGCGCGCTTGTCGAGCCGCGCCTGAAGCTGCGGATCGCTCCGCGTCTGCGCCGGAGAAAGACCTAAGTCTTCGAGCGACGGCGCCTGGGAATTAGAAGACGGCGCTTGGTTCTGAGAAACCGTCTGCGCGTCTCCCTGGGTCTGATTGGATGCAGCCTCACTATCCGCGTCCTGGCTATTCTCGTTGGTTTGAGCGAAAGACTTCGTTTGAGCGAAACACAGAGATGCCGATGCAGCCACGAAGAGAGCGCACAAAGCGAGTGCCGATGCTTTTTGAATGATCATTCCTGATTCTCCGACTTCTGGATGTCTCTACTCTTGCATATTACGCGAATAGTTCCGCAAGATTCGCGGATGATGCAGACGTAACCCGCGTCGCCGTCGCCGGCAACTCGATGGCAGCACACAAAGACCATTAGACACCGGGCGCGAGTGTATAGGTTGCCAAGGCTGTTAAGCCCCCAAATTTCGTCCATTGATGCCGATGGTATAACATGGTCGCGGTGCGGAGTCGGTCGCAAAACGGCGGCCGCGTACACGCACTGCAGCCACATGAAAATCGGAATCACCTGCTATCCCACCTACGGCGGCTCCGGCGTCGTGGCCACGGAACTGGGTATGGAGCTGGCCGCCCGCGGCCATGACGTGCACTTCATCAGCTATGCGCCGCCGGTGAGGCTGGCTGCCAACGATCGCATCACCTTCCACGAAGTGGAAGTTTCCAATTATCCGCTTTTCGATCACGCGCCTTATACGCTCACACTTTCGGTGAAAATGCTGGAAGTCGCGGAATCCGCGCGGCTCGATCTGCTGCACGTGCACTACGCCATTCCGCATTCGGTCAGCGCCATCCTGGCGCGGTCCATGGCCGCGCCGCGACGCCTGCCCTTTATCACCACGCTGCACGGAACCGATATCACCCTGGTGGGCAACGATCGCAGCTTTCTGCCGATCACGCGCTTTTCCATCGAACAATCCGACGGCGTGACTTGCATCTCGAATTACCTCAAAAAGAAAACCATCGAGGAGTTCGACATCAAGCGCCCCATCGAGGTCATTCCCAATTTCGTCAATTGCGATCTCTACTGCCGCAAAGACGATCCCGCCCTGCGCGCGCAATGGGCGCCCAATGGCGAGCCCATTCTCATGCACTTGTCGAATTTCCGGCCGGTGAAGCGCGTCACCGATGCCGTCGAAATTTTCGATCTGGTCCGCCGCAAAATGCCCGCGAAGCTTGTGCTCATCGGCGACGGCCCGGACCGCGGCGCCGTCGAATGGGCCATACGCCGCAAGGGGCTGGCCAAAGACGTCTTTTTGATCGGCAAGCAGGACCGCGTTTACGAAAAGCTCAGCGTGGCCGATCTTTTCCTGCTGCCTTCCGACCTCGAGGCTTTCGGTCTGGCGGCACTGGAAGCGATGGCCTGCGAGGTTCCCGTGATCGGCACCAACGTCGGCGGCATGCCCGACGTGGTGCAGCACGGAGTCGACGGTTATCTCGTGGAACCGCGCGACGTCGCTTCCGCCGCGCGTTTTGCGATCGAAATTCTCTCCCGCGCCGATCGCGGCCGGGAGATGGGCCGGCGCGCCCGCGAAGACGCGCGCCGCAGTTTCTGCGCCGAGGACGTCATCCCTCATTACGAAGCCTACTATCGCCGTGTGCTCGAAACCGCCGTTAGCGCGGGCGCCTGAGCGCCCGATGGTGTGACTCCTTCCAGCAAAGGCGGTGAATCGCAAGGTTCGCCGCAGCAATCCGAAAATCTGATCCGTGGCATGGGCCTGGGCAGCGCCGTTGCCCTGAACATGCTGGACATGATCGGCGTGGGCCCGTTTATCACGCTGCCGCTGGTGGTTGCGGCGATGCACGGGCCGCAGGCGCTGCTGGGATGGATTCTCGGCGCCGCGCTTTCCGTTTGCGACGGACTGGTGGTGGCCGAACTGGGCGCATCCATGCCGCGCGCCGGCGGACCCTATGAATATCTGAAGCAGATTTATGGGCCGAAGGGCCTGGGCCGCATGATGTCGTTTCTTTTCATCTGGCAATTGACCTTCAGCGCGCCGCTTTCGATTGCATCGGGCTGCATCGGACTCGCCGCCTACGCGGGCTATCTCTGGCCGAATCTGCGCGCAGTTTTGCTGCGGCGCAATCTGCATCTCGCCATTCCGCTTCTTGGCCGCCTGGAGGCGAATATCATCATCACGCCGGGAACCTGGCTGGCCATCGCCACATGCGCGTTTGCCGTTGTGCTGCTCTATCGCCGCATCACCAGCATCGCACGGCTCTCGAAATGGCTGTGGGGAGGCGTGCTCATCACGGTGGCCTGGGTCATCTCCGCCGGCGTGACGCATTTTCATGCCGCGCAAGCGTTTGATTTTCCGCCGGGCGCGTTTACGCCTTCGATGAGCTTCTTTACGGGACTCGGCGCGGCGCTGCTCATTACGGCTTACGACTACTGGGGCTACTACAATATCTGTTATCTCGCGGGCGAGGTGGAGAAGCCGGAACGCAACGTGCCGCGCGCCGTGCTGATTTCGGTGGGCCTCGTCGCGGCGATCTATTTGCTCATGAATGTCAGCGTGCTCGGCGTGATTCCCTGGCACGAGCTCCAGGGACAGACCAGCGAAAACGCGCGCTCTTCGGTGATTGCCGTCTTCATGCAGCAGATTTATGGCGGCTGGGCCGGCAAGCTGGCCACGCTGCTGATTCTGTGGACCGCCTTTGGATCGATCTTCTCTTTGCTGCTGGGATATTCGCGCGTGCCCTATGCCGCCGCGCTCGACGGAAATTATTTCGAAATTTTCGGCCGGCTGCACCCGCGCCACAAATTCCCTTACGTTTCGCTGCTGGTGATGGGAGTGGTGGCGGCGGCGTTCTGCTTTTTGCAATTGGCCGACGTGATCGCGGCGCTCGTGGTGATCCGCATCCTGCTGCAATTTTTATTGCAGCAGGTGGGCTTGCTGATTCTGCGCGCGCGGCAGCCGGAAATGCCGCGGCCTTTCCGCATGTGGCTGTATCCGCTGCCGGCGCTCTGCGCCATCGCCGGATTCGTGTACATCCTGATTTCGCGGCCGAATTTCCTGCGCGAAATTCGCTACGCCATCGTCTTGCTGATTGCCGGGCTCGCGCTTTATTTCTTCCGCGCTTTCCGCCGCCGCGAATGGCCCTGGCGCGGCAGCCCTGCTTGACCCCGGCGGTGCGCTGGCATATAAACGGCGTAATGAACCGCTCCTGGAGGAAATTCATGCGAAGCACGTTTTTGCCTGTCCTGGCGCTCGCTGCCGCATTGCTATTGGGGAAGCCTGCGGTGGCGCACCATGGATTCAGCGTGGAATTTGACGATAGCAAACCCGTGGCGCTCCACGGAGTGGTCACCAAGATGGAATTCATGAATCCCCACATTTATTTCTATCTGGACGTCAAAGACGCCGGCGGCAAAGTGGTGAACTGGGCGTTTGAGGGCAGCCCGCCCAACATTCTCTACCGGCAGGGATGGCGGAAAGATAGCATCAAGCCGGGCGACGTGATTACCGCCAAGGGCTTTCGCGCTCGGGATGGCGCGCATCTGGTGGCTTGCTCGACGGTTACCTTCGAGGATGGCCGGCAACTCACGGTCGGCGCGGGAAACGTCAAGGGCTACGATAAGAACTGAGCCCTGACTGAGGAAATTGGACGAAAAATGAGTCAACCTTCTCGCGCCCCGCTGATCGGCATCATTGCCGCGCTGCTGGCGCTGCCTTTTTTGGCGGCATGCTCGGGACGGAGCGCGGGCGGCGCTCAAGCTTCCGGTCCGCCGGATCTAAACGGCGTATGGTCGGCGCCCTTCACGCCGGATATTTCCAAACCGCTCGGCCATCAGCCCCCGTTTACGCCCTATGCCGCCGCCCTGTTTAAAAAAGAAGACGAGATCGACGATCCACTGACGCAGTGCCTGCCCATCGGGCCCGCGAGAGGAATCCAAGCCGGTCTCATGCCTTTCCAGATCGTGCAGACGCCCGCGGTGATGACGATTCTCTTTGAGAACCAGCGCACCTTCCGCATTATCAACACCGATGGGCGAAGCCACCCGAAGGATCCGGACGCGACTTGGTTTGGGGATTCCATCGGCCACTGGGAAGGGGACACTCTGGTTGTGGATACGGTCGGGCTCAACGATCGTACTTGGCTCGATACGGCCGGCCATCAGCACAGCGATCAACTGCATCTGGTCGAGCGCTTTCAGAAGATCGATAAGGACAATATCAAGTGGACGGTCACGTTCGAGGACCCCAAATTTTATACCGAGCCTTGGTCGGTGACTTTGCCCATCAAGCGCCAGAGCACCGAGATCATGTCCTATTCCTGCGAAGAGAACGAAAAAGACCGCGCCCACCTCCGCCGCACCAACACAAAGAAGTAGTCGCAATGCAAGCCGCCAGTTTTCAAAGGCCCGTCATTCTGAGGAGCGGGTGTGGCATTTGCTTGACGAAGAATCTCTCTTCCTGTTTCGGTCTTACTCTCAGTCAGCTTGCGGTGCCCTTGGCGTCATGCGAAGATTCCTATGTTTTTCCTCCGGGGCGATATGGTGTAAGGGTTAGCACGCGGCCCTCTCAAGGCCGAAATCCGGGTTCGAATCCCGGTATCGCTACCACCTAGTTACGTTCTAGACCCGTGTACTTTCCAGGCTCATCAGCGCCAGATTCATCATCGAAATCATCGTGCGCTGGGTGAGAGCCATACGGACCGTGCTCTCGAACTGGATACCCAATATCCTTCGTTGCGTCCATTCCGGGTTGAATAAGCTCGACCTCGACGTCATCGGAGTTCGTTCGTTCCGCTTCCCGTGCCAGCGCAACTGTGTCGTCTACCACCAACTCAAACTTGAGTCCTGTGCGACCGTGACGACAGGTGGCGTTGAGCCAGTGTTCAGGGATTTCAACTATAATGCCCCCAAGCGGGAGTCCTCCGAGAGATTTCGACTCCGCTAGCAAAGCATCGCGACATTCCGGGCAACCATCGTGAATGATCCTGGCGCGTACGAGTTCCATGGTCGGAATTCCCCCTTTTAATCATTCTAGCTGGAGTGATTTGGGGGCACAACCCGCCCAGCGAGTTCAAACTCAAACCGACGCGGAGTGCTAAAGTGGATCAGTAAAAGTTAAGTGTAGATTTCCTGAAAATCGGTCATTTTCCCGCAGAAAACCACGAAGAACATAACCCTCTCAAAGCAATTCCGACCTTTTGGTTGCTTCCCTCGGCTTAGGCTGGCTAACAAATAAAGGAGTTATCTTCTGTTTGCATCGGCTGACTTAGGCCCGCATTGTTGTCATCAATACAAAATCAATGCAATTTAGCGGTTGCCAGCAGCCCGGTCGTCCGGAGAGAGACCGCAGTGAATATGCAGGCGCAACTCAAACAAAATCAATACGAACTAATTTATCTTTATGCATAAAGTACAGTTTTCAAGAGACAGTTACGATAGCTCCAAAACAGGCCCAAAGGACAGTACCAAACACAACTGTCCCAACGTAACATGGACAATGACAGAACGAACGAACTGAGAGAGTTCTGTGGAGTCAAAATCAAATGCTGACCCTTCAAGCTCCGGTAGCTAGCCTGAACATCCAACCGATAACCGCCTGGACAGCGCTTGGAATGGTATGCTCGATAGTTCTTCTTGCCTTGGTAGTGGTGTTAATTTGGAGGAGATATATACCGGAACCTCCAAACCCGAACTTTGACGGCCATATGAAAGGTATTGGGAGACGAGTCAGCGGCAAGGTGCAGATTTCCAGTCGGGGGTCGGTCGGCTTCTTTTTTGCGTTGATTGTCATCACGTACCTATTGTTCTACTTCCTGACCATGCTGATGAGGGGACTGCACTAATACCTCAAGTGCCAGTCCCTGACGGCTACGCATTAGTTTCGGCGAGCTTTGCTTTCTGCTGCGTTCTATTCCTTCAATAAGTTGAGCACCTCTTCAGTGAGGATGATCGAAAGCTGCGGCGATGCGAGCGGGGGCAATGGGATTGATGCGCGGAAGATTCACAGAGATAATTGTCGCGGACGGAGCGGCTCGGCGCAAATTTGGGGTAATGGTGAACTAGCTCGGAAGGGAGGGACGCGATGGCCATAACTTACGACTCGCTGCGGCAATTTGCCCGAGAGAATGGCGATATTAGACTGTATGCCCCAGAAAAGGCCGAGGTAATAATCCTGAAGGATGGCACCCCTAACCTTTTTGATGTCATTGCACACGCAACAACGTTCTACTTTAATGGCAAAGAATATACGCGAGCCCAGTTCGAAGAGCTTCTCTCCAGCGCAAGGCGAAAGTGAATCACAGAACGTTTTAGGATTGCGACCGCCCCGGTTGGAGACGTTGTTTCCTATAGCGACGCCCTTCGGTCTGGCTGGATTCCCGAGTCTGCCGAGCTGATGACGACCATGGAGCGACCCAATACAACATCAATACAAAAGTCTGAGAAAACAGGCACAAAGACCCAATAAAAGAGCATAGGATATGCCCTCTCAAGGCCGAAATCCGGGTTCGAATCCCGGTATCGCTACCAACTGCCCTCGCTGCCGCGATTCTATTTAGGCTTGCTCTGGCTCCGCTCGTCTTCCGAAATAGTCTCCTCCGCTCTCGGCTGATGGCTCGAGTACAGCAACTCCTCGATCTTTTCTGAGCTCATCGATATGCCGAAAAGCGAGCGCCCGCCTAAAAGGAGCCCGAGGAATACCTTCCGCAAAATGCGCCCAAAGGACATTTTCCCTCCCAGGCCGCAGACATGCCGCGACAGCGCTGCGACCGCGCTAAGTCGTGCCGTTGTCGATGTGGGGTGACGGAGACTGCTGAGCGATTAGCGAATCGGAGGAGGCCGCGGCGAGAAAATCGGGAGAGAGGCGAAAAGCGGGCTACCGGAGTCTTCGTCGACGATGGCTACGGGAAAGCTGACTACGGCGGCGAAGAAGAACCAGAACGGAATCAGGAAAGCAAAAAGAATACCCAGAGTTACCGGGGCCAGCGCGGCGAGCAAAATCGCCACGAGACAAATCAAAGTGAGCAATCGCCGCGGGTGATACTTCGTCTTCACAGACAAGATCATACCCCGAAAGAGAGATCAACAGGCGATGATAGAATCCGCAGCCGAGGCGAACATGTTCAAGACAAAGAGATCGAGAATCGCCGGCCTCGTAGTTCTGATCGCCGCCGTCCTTCTACTCGGTCTGAACTTCGCGATCACGCGTTCTTCGCCTTCGCTTCCGGCCAATTACAATAGCCTTGGTAACAATTTGGTGCGCCTGTACCGGGGCGATGTCGGCTTTTGGTTAACCGGGGACCTCGTCAAGACACCCGTCACGGACTGGTCGTTTATCGATGAGATTTCAAACGTTCAGATCGAGACTCGGACGTGGTATCTCGTTCCCCACGTTTTGCGGACAGATATTGCCAGGAATAATCAACAACTCTATTTGTTCTCCGAATATTTCGCGCCGGCGCCGGGAAAGCCGGATCTTCGAGAACGTTTTCCGGAAGCCAGGTTTTGGAATCGTATGGTGGTTCGGGATCCTCGCATACGCGTGAAGATCGGGAATCGCCTGTTTGACATGCGGGCATATCCGCTGACCGACCCGAGCGAAATATCCGTGGCTCGCCAAGCCTTTCTGAGCAAGTACGCCGATGTCAGGGCTCAGGAAGCGTTGCCCGAATCTCGGCGTCCGGCCATGCACTTCTTTCGTCTGGAGCCGCAGTGGAAGAGCCAGTCATAGATGGGCATTTCATTCTTCGCTGACGCCAGGGATTCGAAATAGCGCCCCGAAATAGCGCCCCGAAATAACGCTTGTCTGATCAGAACCGCGCCACGATGACCGTCAGGTCATCGCTCTGCTCCGCCGGGCCAGTCCAGCGATTGACCGCCTCCAGCAAATTCTTGAGCACTACGCGGGCCGGCGCCTGGTCCATCCGCAAAGCCACATCTAAAACGCGCTGCTCCTCGAACTCCTCCCCATCCGCGTTTTCCGCTTCCGTGAGCCCGTCGCTATAGGCGATCAGCAGGCTCCCGGGCGCGATGTCGACGAACTTGGGATTCGTAGCTGCAATTATCGAATAACCCGAGCACCGTGCCGCCCGCGCTCAGGCGCTGCACTTGCTTGCCGGAAATGCACAGCGGCGCGGGATGGCCGGCATTGGTGTATTCCAGCCGGTGCGTTTGCGCATCGTAGACGCCATAGAAGAGCGTGGCGAAACGGTCCGGCGCGGTGCTGCGGTAAAGATGTTGATTGAGCCGCGTGACGATCTCAGCGGTACTGCCCGGGCCGCGGCCATTGGACATAGCCTGGATGCGCAGCGCGGCTTGCAAGCTGGCCATGATCAGCGCGGCCGAGATGCCTTTCCCGCTGATGTCTGCCAGGGCGATGCCCAATCGTCCCGGCCCTAGCGGCAAAAAATCGTAGTAATCGCCGCTCACCACGCGCGCCGGGCGGCAGACGGCTTCGATCTCCACGCCTTGCACGGTCGGCTTTTCCGTGGGGAAAAGCTGCGCCTGCACTTCGCGTGCGATGGCCAGCTCGTGCTCGAGCCGCTGGCGCTGCTGCTGCTCGCTGATCAGCGTGGAAACGGACTCGGTCATGGAATTGAAGGACTCGCCGAGAGCGCCAAGCTGATCGTGGTGCCGGATTTGAATCCGGTGGCCGAAATCTCCGGATTCGACGTAACGCGTGGCCTGGTAGAGATCATTCACGGAACGCGTGATGGAGCGCGTGAGGGAAATGCTGCCGGCCAGGGCGGCGAATTCGATGAGCACAAACATCGCGCCGACGACCAACAACGCTGTTACCGCGATGCCGCCCCATTCTCCGACCAGCGCGATCAGCCGGCCGTTTAGTTCCGATGCCCGCGCTGTGTAGCGCAGGATCACCGGCACATCGGCAGCAGAATTGGATACATCCGCCAGATTCACCGCATCGAGCCTGGAGAAGCCGGTCACGCTGTAATCGAACCAGTGCGCTGGCGGAGCGAGCACCTGGCCCGCGGACTGCACCTCCCGCACCGGAGCTAATACGCGGCCGCGGCTTGGGAAAGTGACACCTGGTTGCCCCGGGCGCTCTGTCGGACGCGCGGTTATGACCTCGATAGGTCCAAACTCCGGCTCTAGCGTGGCGAGAAGCTCCGGAGTGACCGGCACCTCAGCCGATACGATGAGCTGCTGTCCATTGACTCGCCGCCCGACTACGGCGCGCAACTCCACTGCTCCGTGGTCTGTGACCAGACCCGCAAATCGAAGGCGGCGCCGGTCGGTGGCCCGCGCCAGCAATTCCTGGCCTGCGCCTACTTCGATTTTCAATCCCGGCAAGTTTTCCTGGGCTGCCGCCAGAAATATCGCGGTGCGCGGCGGCGGTTCTGAGATTGGACCGATGGGCGCCTTAGCTCCGGTTGAGGCGATCTCGAGAGCATAGGCGGTTGTGAGCGTATCGGCCGTGGACGCGACTTGCTCGATACGTCTTTCGAGATCGGCATATACGAGATAAGCCCCGAAATGCCAATAGAGCAGGTAGAGAGCAAGCACGGTCATAACCACTTGCAGCAGGATGGGAAGAATGGAAACGAAAAAATAGACCGCTATGAGTTGGTTGCGCAGGCTCCATAGCCAATGTGTGCGCACTCCCAGCAGGCGAATAGCCAGATAACCGAGACCGAGCACCAAAAGTATTCGCGACAACCAGAGTGTTGGGACGCGAATCTGCGGGCCAAAATGGGGGCCAAGGAAAGCGAGGAGCAAATACACCAGCACCACCGCGCACGCGGCCGCGTCGGCAACGTTTAGGCGCTGCCAGAAGCCGCGAATGCGTGGCAGGTTCAAGCTACCCGTATTCTAGTTCATCTGTTTTTAGCGGCGCTGGATTGAACGGGGACTTTGGCGCGGAAGAGAGATCCCTCGCTCACCCACCCCAGAACACGGTCTTCTTTTTTCGAGCGTAGCGCTCCGCGCCCGGGCAGCGTGTTCTGGGGACCCCGGCTGTTCGCTCGGGATGACCATCCTGATCGGATGGTCACTTCCAGGCGGCATACACCGGCTTGCTGACCAAATAGTCCGGGTTCGCGCCCGCGCGCGGCATAAACTTCTGCACTCGCCCGCCGGCAACTTCGGCGATATAGAGATTGCCTTCCTGGTCCACGCTGGCGCCATGTATGTTGAAAAGGCCTCCAGGCCAATCGCCGAGAGTGCCCCACGCATACAAGAGGTGGCCGTCGGAATCGTACTCCACAATTTTCGAGGTCGTGTCTTCAAAGGCCCACACCTTCCGGTCGGCGCCGATATAGAGGCAGTTCACAGACGACGGTTGCGCGAATGGCCACTGCTCGATGAATTTTCCATTCTCGTCGAACACCTGCATACGCCGATTGCCCCGATCGCTTACGTAAATGCGGTGCGACACTGGATCGGCGGCGATGCCGTGGACCACGTTGAAATAGCCCGGCCGCTTCTCGTTCGGCGGAGTGCCCTTTTCTCCCCAAGCCATCAGGAACTTGCCGTTTTTGTCCAGCTTCACCACGCGATGGCCGTTATATCCATCGGACACAAACATGGTGCTATCCGGCAGCCAGGCAATGTAGGTGGGGCGATTGAAGTGCTTGTCGTCCTCGCCGGCCTCGCCTTTTGTCCCAATCGTTTGTACGAGCTGCTTGCCATCGTGCGTGAACTTAAAAATCGCGTGATTGTGATCGTCAACCACCCAGACGTATTTGTCTGGATCGTACGGATTGATGTAGACGGCATGGGGCCGCTTGAAAAGCGAATCCCACTGCGTCCATTGTTCCGTGATGTTGCCATTGGCATCCACCACCACGAGCAGATGCTCCCAGCGCGCGTCTATGCCCATTCTCCCTTTCCACGCTTGCGCTGGATCGGAGGGATCGGCACCCGGGCCACCGGCTCCCGGCGGGCTGGAAACAGGTCCTTGCGACGCATTTCGGAACGGCACTTGGCCCACCGGAAACGAAAGGCTCGGGCCAAAGTCGGGAACCGGCTTGCCCTGCGGCCGCGTCAGCAGCGGCAGTTCGCCGCGCTGGAAGATGAATACGCGATTGGGACTCTCCGCGAAAACGCCCTCCACCGAGCCCCAGGTCCATTTTTCGTGGCCTGGCAACTGGCTCAAGGGCTTGGGCCAATCCTTGGCGACGTCATAGGGTCCGGTGAGATCCCAGCCGCCCACTTCTCCGGGAACGGCCGCAAAGCCGGCGCCGGGCCGCCCCTGTCCGCGAACCGACCATCGATTCGACATATAAAATCCAATCAGCACGCCCAAGGCGATTGCTAACAGCGTCAGGCCCGCTCTACGCATCGGGTTCCTCCGTAGTTGTGTTTCGCGCGGTCGAAGTCATCAATTCTAAAATCGTGAGCGAAGTTTACTCCTTACCATTTGCGTGTCAATCGAACTTCTTGCGTTTGAATCGAACTTCGCGGAGTCCCCGTTCATCTGGCGGCGCTGAACCCTGATATAGTTTGGAGGACGTTTATTTATCGAGGAGTACCGCTTGCGTTCGAGGCGAATGCTTCAGGCCCTGTTTGTGCTCCCGGCCCTGCTTGCGATAGCCGTTTCTTACTCGCGAGCCTCCCGTTCGGTCGATTTCATGGCCTATTACTACGCCGCGCGCGTGGCGATGGGACTCCAGGCCGGCCACGTGTATGGCTTGGCGAGCGGAATTGGATGGCCGCAGTTTTTTCGCTATCCGCCGTTGTTCCTGGTGCTGATTCTGCCGCTCGGCCTGCTGCCGTATAAAGTATCGGTGGCGGTTTGGGCCGCCTTCAAATGTCTTGCATTGTATCTGGTCGTCCGCGCTCTCGGCCGCCGCCTAAATTTTCCGCGAAGCGGTTTCTGGTGGCTGGTGCCGGTGCTTCTGTGCGGTGGTTTCCTGCTCCAGGAGCTTATCCTGGGAAACGTGCAGTTTCTGGTTTTCGCCGTGGTCGCAGCCGGCTTACTGGCGCTCGAAGGCGATGAATGGCGCGGCGCTTTTCTGCTGGCCTTGGGCGTCACTCTAAAAATTTGGCCGCTATTCTTTATGCCCTATGTTGCGGTGCGGAAGGGCGCGCGCGCGGCCCTGTTGATGGCCGTTTCCCTCGCGGGATTGATGCTGTTGCCGGCGGCATACTTTGGATGGTCCGGAAACGTCAGCCTCATTCGGGATTGGGTCACGCAAGAGAGGAGCTTGAGCAGCCTGGCGGCTGAGACCTGGTTTCCCGGACAATCGCTGGCCGGCATCCTGCAACGCTATCTTACCGTAATGGACTATTCGAAATGGCCGGACCGCAATTATGTTCAGCTTCATTTGTTGCATCTGGACCCGCGTCTTGTGGAACTGATCTGGTATGCGCTTGCCGGCGTCGCCTATCTCGGACTTTTATGGGTGGCGCGCAAGAGTTCCGAACTCCGGGAACCGGATTCGCCGATGGGAGGCGGGCTTCTCTTGACGGATGCGCTGGCCCTTTGCGCTTTGCCTCTGCTCTCGCCCTTCGCGCACCGCATCGCGTTTGTCGTTTTGCTTTGGCCGGCGATGGTCGCGGGTGCGCTCCTGGCACGGCCGGGATTTCCTTCCGGGCGATCCAAGACATTGATCTATGCGGCGGTGGCGATTGAAACGATCGAGCCGATGCTTTCCAGTTCGAAAATGCAGCGCCTGTTTCAGGTGGTCGGCGTCGATTTCTGGGCCGCCTGCATTTTGACCGCCGGGCTTTTGACCGCCTGGATCGAATGGCGACGCGCGCAAGCTGCGCCGCAGACAGACGATTCGCTCTTGCCCGCAAATTATGAATTGAGCGCGGGCAGTCATAATGCAAGAAGACAATGCTTTCGGCCGCAGCCCGTAGGTCGTGGACCACTCGACTTGAACCATGGGTAAACTTTTCGCAGGCACGTCCGGCTGGGCTTATCCGCAATGGAAGCCCGATTTTTACCCGGCAAAGCTTGCCGCCGCAAAATTCCTCGGTTATTACGGCACCCGGTTGAATTCGGTTGAGCTCAACTACACCTTTCGTCGATTCCCGACGGAGAAATTGCTGGCGGGCTGGATCGCCGCAACCCCGCCCGATTTTAAATTTGCCGTAAAGGCCCACCAGAACATCACGCACGTCAAGCGGCTGAAAGACGCCGAGGAATGGACCTCGCGCTTTCTCGCGTCTCTCGGACCTCTGCACCAGGCCGGCAAACTGGGGCCGGTGCTATTTCAATTGCCGCCCTTTTTGCGCTGCGATTTGCCGCGGCTGAAAGATTTTCTCGCGCAACTGCCGCGCGACACGCGGGTGGCATTCGAATTTCGGCATGAGTCCTGGTTTTGCGCCGAAGTCTTCGAGCTTTTGCGCGGCGCGAACGCTGCTTTATGCCGGGCCGAGAGTGAAAAATTGGAAACGCCCGACGTGCAGACGGCCGACTTTGCCTATTTCCGGCTGCGCAAGCAGGGCTACTCCGCCAAAGAGCGCGCCGAGCTTGCCAAACAGACGCTCGAACTCGCGCAAAAAGGCGACGTCTTCACTTATTTCAAGCATGAGGACACGCCGGAGGGCGCTCTTTACGCGGAGGAACTGCTGGCTGCCGCCGGCAGGCGGAGAGTACTCGCGCAAACATCGCTACATGAAAACGCCGGCGCGGTGAAATCACTTCTTTTTCTTCGCTTTGCCGTTTGAGGATTTCGCCTTTGACGCTGTGGGCTGGAGGGACTCTCCGTAGACGAGGGCTTTGGCTTCACCGAGTGAAGTGGAATAGCTGTTCTCGATTCCCAATCATCGTCTCTGGCAACTCGCCGTACTTCCTTCATGACCCGATCCCCGAACTCATCGGCGCTGATCAAGGCTCGGCCGGCTGCGCTGGAATCCGCTCCTGCGCGTAATTCGCCGGGCAAGCGCAGGATCATGACCGTCATTGAAATAGTCGCATGAACATATTGTTCCGTTTATGAAGCCAGCTGGAAAGCCAAACATCTTACGCTTCACTGCCGGAGGGCCGGGCATAACATCATCGAAGGTTGGCGTTCGGACGTGCGATGATCACGGACCAGCTTCATGAGTTTTCGATGATAACTCTCGAAGTCATATCGGAAACCGGCCCCCACCTGGCTCCGGTGCCTTCGCGCTTTCTTCGCCGCCGCGTTACAATTAGAAAATGGCTGCCGATCCTTCCCGCGAATATGGGTGCTCTTCCAGGCGCCGCTCCGCGCCACGGCTAATCAAGCGCCCATTCAAGGACTCGATTGGGCCCATCCCATCGTGCGCGAATGGTTCCTGGAGCGCTTCGCTTCGCCCACAGAGCCGCAGGAACTCGGCTGGCCGCACATCCTCGCCCGGCGAACCACGGTAATCTCCGCGCCCACCGGTTCCGGCAAGACTCTGGCCGCTTTTCTCGCCTGCATCGACCGGCTGGTGCGTAAAGCGCTCACCGGCGCGCTGCAAGATACGACGGAAGTCTTATACATCTCGCCGCTAAAGGCGCTGGGCAACGACATTCAGAAAAATCTCGAAGTCCCGCTGGGCGAAATTCTTTGCAAAGCCGTCGAACGCGGCTTGCTGATGCCGGAAATCCGCGTCGGCGTGCGCACCGGCGACACCCTGATGCACGAACGCCGCAATATGCTGGTGCATCCTCCGCACATTCTGGTGACCACCCCGGAATCGCTCTATATCCTGCTCACCGCCGAGCGAAGCCGCGCCATCCTGCGCAATATCGAAACGGTGATCGTCGACGAAATCCATGCGGTCGCCGACGATAAGCGCGGCGCGCATCTGGCGCTTTCGCTCGAGCGCCTGGAGGCATTGCTGCCGCGCCCGCCGATTCGCATCGGCCTTTCCGCCACGCAGAAGCCCATCGAATCGATCGCGCAGTTTCTTGCCGGGAGCAACCGGCCGGCGCCCGTCGTCGTGGATACCGGTCGTGGCCGGCGGCTCGATATAGCCATCGAAGTGCCGCAGAGCGAACTCGGTCCCGTCGCCTCCAACGAAATGTGGGGCGAGATTTACGACCGCATCGCCACTCTCGTTTTGCAGCATCGCTCCACGCTGGTCTTCGTCAATACCCGGCGGCTCTCCGAGCGCGTCGCGCATCATTTGGCCGAGCGCCTGGGGAAAGATGCTGTCGCGGCGCATCACGGCAGCCTTTCGCGCAAATTGCGTCTGGCGGCCGAACGCAAGCTGAAAGCGGGCGAAGTGCGCGTGCTCGTGGCAACCGCATCTCTGGAACTCGGTATAGACATCGGCTACGTCGATCTGGTTTGCCAGATTGGCTCGCCGCGCGCGATTGCCGTGGCTTTGCAGCGCATCGGGCGCGCCGGCCATTGGCGCGGCGCGGTTCCCAAGGGACGCATCTTCGCCACCTCGCTTGATGAGCTCGTGGAATGCGCGGCGGTGGTGCGCAGCGTGCGCGCGGGCGAACTGGATAAGCTGGAGATTCCCGAGAACGCGCTGGACGTGCTGGCGCAGCAAATCGTGGCCGCCTGCGCCGCCGAAGAGTGGCGCGAGGACGATCTCTTCGCATTGGTCCGCCGCGCGTATCCTTATCGCGATCTGCCGCGCGCCGATTTCGACGCCATCGTCGAGATGCTCTCGGAAGGCATCGCCGCGCGGCGCGGCCGTTACAGCGCCTATCTTTTCCGCGATCGCGTAAATCATCGCATCAAAGGCCGCCGCGGCAGCCGGCTCGCCGCGATCACCAGCGGCGGAGCGATTCCCGAAAATGCGCTCTACAGCGTTGTGGCCGCGCCGGACGATACCCCGGTCGGAACCGTGGACGAAGACTTCGCCGTCGAGAGCCTCGCCGGCGACATCATGTTGCTGGGCAATGCTTCCTGGCGCATCCGCCGGGTTCAGGCCGGCCGCGTGCTCGTCGAGGATGCGCAAGGCGCGCCGCCCAGCGTCCCTTTTTGGCGCGGCGAAGCGCCCGCTCGTACCGCGGAGCTTTCCGCGCAGGTTTCACAACTGCGCGGAGAAGTCGCCGCGCGTATGGCCGCGCAAAACGGCAACGGCGCCGAGGGCGTTGCTGCAGAAACCAGAGAATGGCTCAAGCAGGAATGCGGCCTGGACGATGCCGGCGCCGAGCAGATCATCAAGTACGTTTTAGCGGGGATCGCCGTGCTCGGGGCCGTGCCTTCGCAAGAGCTGATCATTGCCGAGCGCTTCTTCGACGAAGGCGGCGGCATGCAGCTCGTGATTCACGCGCCCTTCGGCGCGCGAATCAATAAAGCCTGGGGCCTCGCGCTGCGCAAAAAGTTTTGCCGTTCGTTCAATTTTGAGTTGCAGGCCGCCGCCACCGATAACGGGCTGAATATTTCGCTCGGCGAACAGCATAGCTTTCCGCTTGCCGATGTCTTTCGTTATCTGCTTCCCGCTTCCGTGAAAGAGATTCTCGAGCAGGCCGTGCTCGCGGCGCCGCTTTTTACGGTGCGCTGGCGCTGGGCCGCGGGCCGCGCCTGGCGCTGCTGCGCTTTCAAGGCGGCAAGAAGATTGCTCCCCAGATTCAACGCATGCGCGCGGAAGATTTGCTGGCGGCCGTCTTTCCGCAAGCGCTGGCGTGCCAGGAAAATATCGTCGGCGATATCGCTATTCCCGATCATCCGCTGGTGCGCGAGACGATGAAGGACGTGCTCACCGAGGCCCTCGACATCGAGGGCTTGAAACGTGTTTTGACCGATCTCCTCGAAGGCCGCATCAAGTGCCTCGCCGTGGATACGCCGGTGCCGTCCGCGTTTTCACACGAGATTCTCAACGCCAATCCTTACGCCTATCTCGACGATGCGCCGCTCGAGGAACGCCGCGCGCGCGCCGTCAACATGCGGCGCGCCCTGCCGGAGGCGCTCGCCTCCGAATTGGGCCGCCTCGATCCCGCGGCGATCGATCAGGTAAGGCGCGATGCCTGGCCGGATGTGCGCGACGCCGATGAACTGCACGATGCGCTGCTCACGTTCGTCGCTTTGCCGGAGCCGGCTGAGCCGTCCGCCTCGGAAGGCGCAACCAAGAGCGCTTTACGCGAAAGACTGGCCGAATCGATTCCGCAGTGGCAGCCGTATCTCACGGACTTGAGGGGCCAGAATCGCGTCACGCGCGCCGAACGAGAGGGCCGCACGTATTGGGTCTGCGCGGAAAGAGCGGCCATATTCAGGCAGATTTTTGGCAGTGCTTCCTTCGCCGATCCGCTGCCGGAGATTGGCGGCGCCGCCGCTTCGCGCGAAGATGCGGTTTTGGCCATGATCACCGGCTGGATGTCGCACGCCGGGCCGACCACTGCGGCGGAACTCGGCGAAGTCCTCGGCATTTCTCCGTCGGAAGCAGACAAATCGCTGCTGCGCCTCGAAGCCGGAGGTTCCATCCTGCGCGGCCAATTCACCAGTGCAGCGGGGCAGCAGACGGAATGGTGCGAGCGCCGTCTGCTTGCGCGCATCCACCGGCTCACCGTCGGCGAATTGCGCAAGCAGGTGCAGCCCGTCACCCCGGCGCAATTCATGCGCTGGCTTTTGCGCTGGCAGCACGCTGCTCCCGGCACTCAGCTTACGGGGGAGCGCGGCGTGCTCGAGATTCTTCGCCAGTTGCAGGGCTTTGAAGCCGCCGCAAATTCCTGGGAGCACCGCATTCTGCGCCAGCGCATTTCGGGTTATGCGCCGCAGATTGTCGATCAGCTCTGCCTCACGGGGGCGGTGGGATGGGGACGGTTGTCGCCGCATCCCGCCACTCTGGAGACGGTTACTTCCGGCGGACGCCGCGTCATTCCCACCAGCGTCGCGCCCATTGCTTTTTTTGTGCGCGACGACGCCGAGTGGATGGCCGCGCGGCGCACCCAGGGCGATTCGCAGGCGCAGGGCCTGAGCGCGGCTGCCCGCGAAGTCCACGCATTCCTGCGCGAGCGTGGCGCTTCGTTTTTCCCGGATATCGTTCGCGGCACGGGCCGTCTGAAGTCCGAAGTGGAAACCGGTCTTTGGGAATTAGTGACGGCAGGGCTGATTACTGCCGACGGATTCGATAATCTCCGCGCGCTGATCGATCCCAAACGCCGCGCCGGGCAAGGCACGGGCCGCAGCGCCCGGCCGCGCCACAGCAGCGGCCGCTGGTCTTTGCTATACGTTGCCGAGTCTCTCGATCGGGCCGTTGACCGCGACCGCGCGCTGGAAGCGATCTGCAACGTGCTCCTGCGCCGCTACGGCGTAGTCTTTCGCGAAGCGCTGGCGCGCGAGAGCATCCTGCCGCCCTGGCGCGAACTTCTGGGCATGTTCCGCCGCCTGGAGGGGCGCGGCGAAGTACGCGGCGGAAGATTTGTGACCGATTTTCTGGGCGAGCAATTCGCGTTGCCGATTGCCGTGGAATCGCTCCGGGCCATGCGCCGCGAACCGGCCGCGGGCGAAACCGTAACGGTTTCCGCCGCCGATCCGCTCAATCTGGTGGGAATTATCGTGCCGGGCGACCGCGTGGCGGCGAATTCGGGCGCCTTCGTCACGTTCCGTGACGGCGCGGCGGCGGATTCGGCGGCGCCGGAGCCGATCACCGCAATGTCTGCGGCGCTGTAACAGACGCTCGACCAATTAGACATTAGTTCGGTACAGCAGTGAGAAAGCATTAAGCGCTGCCAACCACGCAGCTAGGGCGATCGCCAGCCGTACGTAGCAGAGATTGGCCCACTGGCTGGCTTTCACCACTGATTCTGGCGAATCAGCGGCGCGCATCAGTCGGACCATCGTTGGAATGAAGTAGGAGAAGGTAAAGATTCTGTCTCCGAGCGCGAGGATCGTAGCCGCGAGCCACCAGCCGCGTAGCGGGCTGGGGGCGCGCCACACAACAATGAGACTTGCCAGCGTGACCAGGGTGAGTGGCATCGTCGTCACGAACACCCAAAACCTTCGTCCCACGTCATCCCGCAGGGCCTCTTCCGCCTTCCAATGGCGACCCGAACCTTCCGGCGAACTGAGCCACCGGGGAACTGTGATGCGCAGCTCGTAGATACCGGCGCCAAAGGTGATCCCCAGAAAAATGACCAACAGCCAAAGCAAGCCTCTTGCAATCGAATCGGACATGGTCGGCGTTCCCTCCTGGGCGCTTTCATTGTGCGCTGCCTAGTGTAATGCTGCGATTTGTCCAGACCTGCGACGCCGTTGCCGCAACCACCAGGAAAACGGAAAAAATCCGGCTGGTGAGCACCCTTTTCCAATCGCTGCCCATCGAAGATGCCGTGTGCGCCGCCGTTTTTCTCACCGGCAGGCCTTTTCCGCGCTGGGATGAACGCGTGCTCGGAGTAGGGGGCAGGCTGCTCGCGCGCTTGATTGGCGAGCTCTCCGGGAAGAGCGGCGAGGCGATGAGTGGCGTTTATCGCAAACACGGCGACCTCGGCGATATGGCGGAGGAGCTTTTGGCCGAGCGCGCCGGTGCGTCGGGCGTCTCGTTTGGCGAAGTCGCCGGCGTTTTCAGCGAATTGGCGGGCGCTCGCGGGCAAAGCCAGAAATCCAACCTGGTTCGCACCCTGCTGGCAAAGGCCAAGCCGGGCGAAGTGAAATACATCGTCAAAATCATGACCGGCGACCTGCGCATCGGTTTGCGCGAGAGCCTTGTCGAGGAGGCCATCGCCAAGGCCTACGAGCGTCCGATCGCTTCGGTGCGGCGCGCCAATATGCTGCTGGGCGATATCGGTGAAACGTTGCAGTGCGCCTTTCGCAACGAACTCGAGACGGTGCGCTTCCGGCTTTTCCACCCGATCGATTTCATGCTCGCGACTCCCGCCGAATCCGCCAAGGAAATTTTCAAGAACGCCGCCGAGCCAATGGTGGTGGAAGAAAAGTACGACGGCATTCGCGCTCAGGCGCACAAGAGCGGCAGCCGCGTAAAGATTTTCTCGCGCACGCTGGACGAAGTTGTCGAATTTCCTGAATTGCGCGATCCTCTGGCGGCCGTGCCCGGCGAATACATCGTCGACGGCGAGATCCTTGCCTGGCATGACGCACAGCCGCTGCCGTTCACGCAGCTTCAGAAGCGCCTGGGCCGCAAGAACCCGAGTCCTCTGCTGATGGACGAAATTCCGGTGCGGTTCGTCCTCTTCGATCTTCTTTACCACGACGGCGAACTCCTGCTGGATCAGCCTCTCACCGAAAGGCGCCGCCGGTTGAGGCAACTTTTGGCGCCGGTGCAATCGAAATATCTCCAACTCGCGCCGGAAAAGATGTGCGAAACGCGCGAGGCTCTCGAGGAAAGTTTTCGCGCGGCGCTGGCGGCAGGGCACGAAGGAATTGTGGCCAAGGCGCCGGATTCGCTCTATACGCCGGGACGCCGCGGCCGCTTCTGGTTCAAGCTGAAGGAGCCTTTCGCCACGCTGGACGTTGTGGTTACAGCCGTGGAATATGGGCATGGCAAGCGGCACGGCGTGCTCTCCGACTACACGTTTGCGGTGCGGGAGGGCGATCGTCTGCTCAACGTCGGCAAAGCTTACTCCGGACTGACCGACGCCGAGATTCGTGAATTCACCGATTACTTCCTGCAACATACGGTGGAAGACGAGGGCTACCGGCGAATCGTCGAGCCAAAAGTCGTCTTGGAGGTAGCCTTCAACAACATACAACGCTCCAACCGGCACGAAAGCGGCTTCGCCCTGAGATTTCCGCGAATCCTGCGAATCCGCCAGGATAAGACCCCGGAGCAGATCGATACCCTGGAACGCGTGCGCGAACTCTACGACAAGCAGATCACGCTGCCGCGCCTGGCAAGTGGCGCCGCGGCGAGCGATCCGGGCGCCGTGTGATCCAGGACGCCAATGAGGCCAATGATCGTTACACCGGTTTCCAACAAACGGAGTAAAATCAGTAGTTAGGAGAGGCAGTTTTTTCGTCGCTGGCGTAACCTTTCTTCGATTGCTGACTCTCATGGACCGGAGGCGCTCGCGGGTGCTGACCGGAGATAGCAAATCACGGAGGCGAGTATGCTGATCAAGAAATCGGGCGATATCCGGTATTCCGAAATCACTCCGAAATCCGTGTACATGAATCGACGGAAATTCCTGGCGGGGGTCGCGGCGGCCACCGGGGCGGCCACGCTGGGCGCGCGTTCGGTTTCGGAGTGGCTCGAGCCGGCGCATGTGCTCGCCGACGACACAAAGCTGGGGCCGCTGGTGAAGAGTCCGTTTTCGACCGACGAGATGCAAACGCCGGCCAAGGACGCCACGCACTACAACAACTACTACGAATTCGGCACCGACAAGAGCGATCCGGCAAGAAATGCCACGAAATTCGTGACCTCGCCGTGGAGCGTCTCGGTCGAAGGCGAAGTGAACAAACCGCAAAAGTTCGATATCGAAGCGCTCCGCAAGATGGCGCCGCTCGAGGAGCGAATCTACCGGCACCGCTGCGTGGAAGCGTGGTCCATTGTGGTTCCGTGGATCGGCTATTCGTTCAACGTCCTCGCGAAAGCGGTGGACCCGAAGCCGACGGCGAAATTCGTCGCCTTCCAAAGCTATTACGACATCAAGCAAATGCCGCTCGGACCGCGCGCGGGGATCGATCTCCCCTATGTCGAAGGCTTGCGGCTCGATGAAGCGATGAACCCGCTGGCGCTGCTTACGTTCGGAATGTATGGCGACACTCTGCCGAATCAGGATGGCGCGCCGGTGCGGATCGTGCTGCCGTGGAAGTATGGGTTCAAGAGCATCAAGTCGCTGGTGAAGATCAGCTTCGTGAAAAGCATGCCGCCAACAACGTGGAATATCGCGAATGCCCATGAGTACGGCTTCTACTCCAACGTCAATCCCCAAGTGGATCATCCGCGCTGGAGCCAGGCCACGGAACGGCGCCTGGATGGGTCATTTTTCGGCAAGCGCGTCAAGACGCTGATGTTCAATGGCTACGGCGATCAGGTCGCCAGCTTGTATAACGGGATGGACCTGCGAAAAAATTACTGAAAAGAGCCTTTCGTTTCCGCTCGAACATGAAAGATCTGTCGCGGCACATAAATATGCGGTGGCTCAAGCCGCCGATTTTCCTGGCGTGTCTCGCGCCGCTGGCGCACCTCGTCTGGTTAGCATTCCGCGACGAGTTAAGCGCCAATCCCACCGAATTCATCAGGAACTCGCTGGGGACTTGGACGCTGGTTTTCCTTTGCATTACTCTCGCCATCACGCCTTCTCGTCGTTTGCTGGGCCAGAACTGGCTGATTCGCTTCCGGCGGATGTTGGGTTTGTTCGCGTTCTTTTACGCCAGCCTGCACTTAATCACCTACGTCGTGTTCGACACGGGCTTCGATTCTTCTGCCATCCTTAAGGACATTTATAAGCGGCCGTTCATCACCGCGGGATTCACGGCGTTCGTGCTCTTGGTTCCCGCTGGCGCTGACTTCCACCAGCGGCATGATCCGGCGGCTGGGCGGACGGCGCTGGCAATATGCTGCACCGGCTGATTTATATCAGCGTCATCGCCGGAGTCATCCATTACTACTGGCTGGTAAAGTCGGACGAAACCGTTCCCTTGCGATTTGCGGCGGTGGTCTCGGTGCTGCTTGGCTATCGCGTGATTCATTATGCGCTGCAGCGGCGGCGGCAGGCTGCCGCGGCGAAACGAAGCGCGCGCGAATCGGTGTACTCCGCGTAGCGCACTTTATCGAGTTCAGACTGCGGTTTCGGCGCTGGCGCGAATCTGCTGCCAGCGCTTGGGGCGCTTTTTGCCGTCGAGAACTTTTTTGCGCAGGCGCAGGGATTTGGGCGTGACCTCCACGTATTCGTCTTCCGCGATGTACTCGATGGCCTGCTCGAGGCTCAGTTCGCGATGGGGAATCAGGCGAATGGCTTCATCGGCGGTGGAAGCGCGCATATTGGTCTGCTTTTTTTCCTTGGTGATGTTGACGTCCATATCGGCTTCGCGCGAATTGTCGCCAACGATCATCCCTTCGTAGACCTCCGTGCTGGGACCGACAAACATCACGCCGCGCTCCTGGATATTCCAGATCGCGTAAGCCGTGGTTACTCCGGGGCGGTCGGCGACGAGCGCACCGGTCGCGCGGGAGGCCATTTCGCCGCCGTAATCGGTCCATCCCGCCAGGATGGAATGGATCAAGGCGGTGCCGCGCGTATCCGTGAGCAACTGGCCGCGCAGGCCGATCAGGCCGCGCGAGGGGATGCGAAATTCCATGCGCACGCGGCCCGAGCCATGGTTGATCATCTGAGCGAGCTCACCGCGGCGGGTGCCGAGCGTTTCCATCACAATGCCGATGAAGCCTTCCGGGCAATCGATGACCAGCATTTCGAGGGGCTCGAGGCGGCGGCCGTTTTCGCTGCGCACCACAATCTCGGGCTTGCCGACCATCACTTCGTAGCCCTCGCGGCGCATGGTTTCGATCAGGATAGCCAATTGCAATTCGCCGCGGCCGAGCACGCGGAAAGCTTCGGGCGTCTCGGTATTCTCGACGCGAATCGAGACATTGGTAAGCAGCTCTTTTTGCAGGCGGTCGCGAAGGTCGCGGGAGGTGACCCACTGGCCATCACGTCCGGAGAGCGGAGAACTATTGACGGTAAAAATCATGGCGAGAGTGGGTTCATCGATCAACAAGGGCTCGAGGGGAGCGGGATTCTCGGGATCGGTGAGAGTCTCGCCGATCTGAATGCCTTCCACGCCGGCAATGGCGACGATGTCCCCGGCGGAGACGGTTTCGGCTTCATCGCGCTCCAGGCCGCGGAAGGTGAAGAGCTTGGTGATGCGCGTCGGCTGAATCGAGCGATCGATCTTGACGATGCCGACCTGGTCGCCGCGATGCAGGGTGCCCTCGAAGACGCGCGCGATAGCGATACGGCCGAGGTAATCGCTGTAATCGAGATTAGTGACCTGAACCTGCAGAGTCTTCTGCGGATCGCCCGCCGGCGGCGGAATAGTGTTCAGAATGGCCTCGAAGAGGAAGGTGAGGTTGCGGGCATCGTCACCTCCGGATTCCCCCCACTGCCGGTGGGCGACGCCGGTCTTGGCATTGGTGTAGAGCACCGGGAAATCGAGCTGATCTTCGGTGGCGTCGAGGTCGATGAAGAGGTCATAGATTTCGTCGAGGACCGCGGCGGGGCGGGCGTCGGAGCGGTCGATCTTATTCAGGACGACGATGGGCGGCAGCTTGGCCTGCAAGGCTTTTTGCAAGACATAACGCGTCTGCGGAAGCGGGCCTTCGCTGGCGTCCACCAGGAGGAGCACACCATCGACCATGCGCAGGGCGCGCTCGACTTCGCCTCCGAAATCGCTGTGGCCGGGCGTATCCACGATGTTGATGCGCGTGTCTTTGTAGAAGAGCGCCGTGTTCTTGGCCAGGATGGTGATGCCGCGCTCGCGTTCGAGGTCGTTGGAATCCATGACCCGGTCGACGACTTCCTGATTGATACGAAAGATGCCGCTTTGGCGGAGCATGGCATCGACGAGGGTGGTCTTGCCGTGGTCGACGTGGGCAATGATGGCGATATTGCGGATGGTTTTGTTCATAAGAGTTAAAGCAATACTTTAGCGGGGGTGCCCCCCACATTTTTCTGCAAGAGTATCATTACAAAAGAGTTGCTTACATTCTTCGTGCAAGAATATCATTCTAAAGCGCTTGATTCGACTCGCGCTCCACGAGGGCAAGCTCGCACCGACTCTATCCTTATTGCTCTCTTCCGTAAGTGTTGATTCTAAAGGCGGTTTAAGTCCAGCAATTTCGTAAGTGCTGATTCCAAAAGATTTGTGTCCAGACACGCTCGCCGGAGCGCGTGATCTGCAACAAACAACTGCCGCCGGTGCATGACGTCGAGCTATGGCGAGGCGGCTGGTAAAAGCATCGCAGCCAAAAACGGCTGTGCCACTGAAAGGCAACCCGATGAGGCGCCGATCACGCGCGGTAAGGTGCGACCGATCTCGCTGCGAGCAGAGTTCGAGCATGTTCTATTTTACCTCACGAGTAAATAACTAGCACTGTAAGGTTGAGTTCGGCGCAGTTGACTGGTGGGATAAGCAATGAGAACCTCGCGGAAATGATCCAGGTCGAAAACCTTTCGAAAGAGTATGACTCGCCCAGCGGGAAAGGCGCGCCCATCGTGGCCGCCAACCAGTTGAGCTTTGAAGTGGCTTCCGGGGAGATATTCGGCCTGGTGGGGCCGAACGGCGCCGGTAAGACGACGACGCTGAAGATGATCTGCGGTCTGGTGGTGCCGACTTCGGGGAGCGTATCGGTGAACGGCGTGGACGTGGAGCGCCAGCCGGAAGAAGCGCAGCGCCATTTGGGTTATCTGGCGGACTTCTTTTCTCTCTACGAGGACCTGAAGGTCTGGGAATACCTGGATTACTTTGCGCGGGCCTACAAAATGGACCGCTACCTGATATCCAAGCGCGTGGACGAATTACTGGAGCGGCTCGGCCTGGAGACCAAGCGAGACGCCATGATCGGCGGCCTCTCGCGCGGAATGAAGCAGCGCGTCGGCCTGGGCCGGGCGATCATTCACGACCCGCCGCTTTTGGTGCTTGATGAGCCGGCGGCCGGGCTTGATCCCAAGGCGCGCGTAGAGCTGAAAGAATTGCTGCGCGAATTGCAACGCGGCGGCAAGACGATTTTCATTACCTCGCACATTCTTTCCGACCTCGAAGAGATCTGCTCTTCGATAGCCATCATTGAAAAAGGGCGGCTCTTGCGAATCGGGCGCCTGGAAGAGGTGATGCGGGAAGGGAAGGCGGCGCGGCGAGTGCGTATCCGGCTGGCAGCGCCGGGGTTCGCAACGAGCGGCTGGCTGAGCGCGCGCTCCGGCGTCAGTTCGGTGGCAACGGCGAACGCGGAGGCGAGCTTCGACTTTGCCGGAAGCGACATGGATCTTGCCGAACTCATTCGCGCATTGATTTCCGCCGGTGCTCTGGTGTGCGGCGTGGAAGAAATCACGGAAACGCTCGAGCAACTCTATTCGCGGGTGTCGAGCGACGAGGTTATGTGAGCGAACTTGTTTCTCATAGAGTTTCCAATTGGACTTTCACCCCGGAACTTTTGCGCAACGGGCGCAGTCAATTGCGCCCAGGACGAATCGTGGCGGTGATGGTGATTTGCGCGGCGGTGTCTCTTTCCGCGGCCGCGCTTTTCTTCTACTCTCCAGCAGCGCGCCCCACGGCGGAGGCGGCTCTTAATCTCGCCGAAACCATGATCATCCTGCAGATCGCGATACTGCTGATTGGCGGAGGGATTTATTGCCTCCAGTCGGTGCACCGCGAGAAGGAGCTCAATACCTTCGACTATCAGCGCATTACGCGGCTGAGGCCGATCGAACTGGCCGTGGGGAAATTGCTGGGCGCGCCAGCGGTAGCTTACCTGGTCGTCTTGTGCCTGATGCCGGTGACGCTGGTGGGCGCGTTCATGGCGCAGATATCGCTTTGGAGCTTGCTGCAAATCTATCTGATCGTCCTGCTCGGTTCGATCACCTATCACTTGCTGGCGCTCCTGCTCTCGCTGCTGGCGCCAAAGGGAAGCTCCGCGGGCTTGAGCTTATTTTTCCTGGTGTTTGTGGGCATGAGTTCGATCAACTTTGCCCAAGACGGCAGCATTTTTGGAATGCGGCAATTGAGTCCCTTCTTTGCGTATGACTTGATTTCAACGCAGGCAGCGCGAAGTGGTCCGCTCGATACGCTGCCTCCCTTGCAGGACTCGCTTCTGGGCGCTTTTGTTCCGCATGTTCTGGTGCTGGCCGTCATCTATCTCACCTTTTCCGCATTTTTCCTGATTGCATTGACAAGGAATATCAAGCGAGACCCGGCAATCTATGAAATCTACGCGCCATGGCAGGGGTTGGCGTTTGTTCTGTACCTGGATGCGCTGGTGCTGGGCTTCTTCCGATGGATGATTCCTTTTCAGCCTGCTCCGCGATTTCTGGCGCAACTCCGGCCGATTACGGCTGAAGCCGCGGAAGTAACCTTTCTGGGAATCACGTTATGGCTGTTTGCGATTTTTGGACTGGCTTTGTTGCGCAATCGAGAGCAGGTTCGGCGGCGCATCCGGCAACACAGGGAAGCGGCCTCGGGGTGGTGGGCGGCGATTTGGCCGTCGCCGTATCTGCTGGCCGGAGCGATTCTGACGGGGGCCGCGATTCTAGCGATGATCCGGTACAAAGCGGAAGATTACGGTAATTGGAATATGCAGGTGGGGATGCTGGAAGTGGCGTTCTTTGCGCTTTGGCTGGCCAGAGATTTTCAGTATTTGCAGTGGATGAACCTGCGGAAAGGGCGGCGGCCGCTGGTCGCAGGGATGCTGTACCTGATCGTCTTTTACGTTTGCGTCAGCGCGTCGATGGTAGGTTTTGATCTGTATAAACCGCTAGCCGCGCCATATCGCGCGATTTTTGTCCCTTCGGCCGCGCTCGGACTAGGTGCCAATGCGGTGGCCTCGGCGGGAGGGCTTTGGATGGGGGCTGTGCTGCTGCTGGCGATCGAAACGTTCGCGTTTGTGTGGCTGCAAAGAAGAGAACTTGGGAAATTGGCAAACCCGCTGCCTGGACTGACGCGCTGCGTCAGCGAAAAAGCCTCAGGTCTCCCGACACACATCGTCGGTACGACCTGAGCTACAAGGGTCCGCATACCCCTGGAATATTGCACCCGAGTTGTCGCCGCAAGGGCTCCGCCAGGTGCGCGCCGACGCGTGCCAGTGGGCTGAATGACGAGCGTAGCGTCGGGTTATTCGAGGCGCTTGGCGGTGAAGCCGGTCAGGTCATCTTCTTCGACGCTATAGCTGATCTCGATGGGATTGCAACAGACTTCGCAATCTTCGACGTAGACCTGGCGAGGAACTGAGAGATCGAGAATCATGGAGATTTCCTCGCCGCAGTACGGGCACATGAAACGGTGTTCCACCGGGAATAGATTACGACAAGATGTGTCGTGAGGCGAAGGGGTAGGAGAGATACTCCGCGAAGGGCAAAGCAGATCCCTCGCTCCGGTTCGTCGCTCGGGATGGACTTTGTTGACCCGGCGAAAGCTCGACTTTTGGACCGCGAAAAGCGCATCCTGTTGGTAGCCTTTTCGCGGAAGAAGGTAGACTTTCGCCGGAGAGATCCTGACCGGATGGTCACTTCATTTTGATCTGGAAGGAGCCGTCGGCGGCTTTCTCGCGATGGGCCATGTGACAACCGGCGCAGGCGCCCTGAGCCGTCTTCAGCGCGGCGGCAGCTTCATCGAACTTACCCTGAGAGACGAGCACGTCGACCTGGGCAAGACCGTAGGTGCCATCGAGAGCGAACCTCACGCCATCGGTCACATTTCTGGCCTGCCAATAGGCCATGACCATGGCAAGATTTTCCTGGAGTTTGCGGACGTCGGTGTGAGCGGCGGCGCCATCCTTGGCGGTGAGATTCTTATTGAGATCGGCGGCGGTCGCGGCGTTGGATTTCATCCAGCCCTGATATTCAGGGTAGTCGTTCTTGTCGGCCTGAGCCCAGACGACGGCGCCTAACAAGAGCGTGCAGAAAGCCAAACCGAGTGCAAATTTCATGGGGTACTCCTTCCAACCAGGATTCCGAGCATTATTTTCCCGCGCATCATACGCTTCTCTTGCCTTGGATACAACGGATCGGGTAATCAGACTGTGCTGGCGCGAAGTGGCGGCGACCCCCTAAAAGCGTGAGTTGCCACACAGACTTTTTTAGGGTTTGCCCTTCGCTTTGCTATGCCCTTCGAATGTCGCGGCATCTACCGAGAGCATTCCGGCTCCCACGCTGAAGAGCGCGAAACATGCCACGCCAAGCATCAAGGGCAGGCCATAGCCTTCCACGTTATAAATTCCCGAATGCGGTAAGCTGACCTTCCAGACGGCAATAGCCATCTGGATAGCCAGCAGCAAACCGACAATCCTGGTAAGCAGTCCCAGGACGAGCAAGACGCCTCCAAAAAGTTCCAACGAGCCTGCGATGTACGCGAAATAGGACGGGAAACCTTGTTTGGGAAACCACGCCAGCCACTTCCCAGGCGAGCCAAAAAGCTTGTCGTAACCGGTGGAGAGAAAGATCACGGCGACGCCAAGGCGCAGCACGAGCAAGCCAAGAGGCTTCAGTTTGTCGAGAATCTGCATGTGATTTCCCCCCAGCGCGCATTGTAGCAAAGCTCATTTTCGCGGCCGGCGGTATATCGGCTCGCATGTGGATTGCGGCTGACGTGGAAAGCGCCGTGGCAACGGATCGTGTAGAATTTAGCGCAGTGCGCTTGGGGACTGCGAAAGGTTCGGCCGCATTTCGTGCGTGTCGAAAATTCGGAATGGAATGTGTTTTGGTTTTCCCGGTGAGTGACCGATGAGCCATCGTCGCTGGCTTCTCATCTTACTTGCGGCCGCCGTGGGCGGCGGAGTGTGGTGGGCACGTCGTAGTCCGTCGAGTTATCCCACCGGCTACATTGCGGATCGAAGCGCGACGCTTTGGAGCGCTACGGCGCAAGTGCGCCGCCCCGTGGGTACTTTGGGCTACGGCGAAAAGGTCAGCATTCTGGCCCGTGCCGGGGAACTGACGGAAGTGAAGTCGACGGACGGAGCGACGGGCTGGGTGGATAACCGCTTGCTCATGGCTCCAGCCCTTTGGAATCGGGTGACTGAACTCCTTTCCGACGCCCGCAGCCTGCCCGTTCAGGGCAAGGGACACACGCGGACGATCAGCAACGTGCACATAGAGCCCGGGCGGGATTCGCCGCGCATTTTTCAATTTGGACGCAACGTTCCCGTGGCCGTCCTTAGACGGCAGGTGGCCGCCGCGTCATCATCCGGCGGCGAAGACGGACACGGCGATGAACCGGCACCTTCGGCCGAGGAAAAATCCGACCAGGAAGATTGGGCGCTGGTGCTGTACACGCCGGTAAAGGCGGGACCGGGTTCAGCATCGTCCGGGTCTCAGACTGACACGGGTATGGCAATGCCCATCGCCGGATGGATTCTTTGGCGATTCATGGAACTCGATCCTCCGCGGCCGATCGGCGATTATGTGGGAGCGGCGGCCAGGAGGGTGGTCGCGTGGGCGCAACTCAATACCGTTTCCGATCCCACGGGGGATAAGCCGCAGTACGTGGTTGCGGCGGCCAAGGGCGGAGAAGGGCAGCCCTGCGATTTCACCTCGATCCGCGTGTACACCTGGGGCACCGTCCGGATGCAATACGAAACCTCGTTTGCCGACAATAATGTGTGCGGGCAGCTTCCCTTGCGCGTCACTCAATCGCCGGATGGTCCCGAGTTCCGATTCAATGACCCGAAAAACGTGGAGCACGGTTACCGCCTGATGCAGACGGTGGTGCGCCGCATCACGCCAGCCGGGCCAGCCCGCAAGGGAAAATAAGCGGGAGCTCCATTCGCTGGGCTGGTAGCAGTTTCGCACGCGGTAATGCATTTCCGGGGTTGCGCCGGGGCGCGATTATGCTAATTTTGGTGCGCCACACACATCGGACTTGCGTCGCACGTCGCTCCATTCACGCCGCAGCACTTGCCTTTGGATGATCCTGATCGCTTTTTTCCCCGCGTTGGCCGGCTGTTCGCGCGCACACTCACAGGCGACCGCAGTGGCGAAACCCGCGCCGATCGAATTTGTGCAGGCATGGGGCGTTCGCGGCACTGAGCCGGGCCAGCTTGAAAATCCCATGGGACCGGCGATGGACCCCATCGGCCGGGTCTATTTTGTCGACCGCGCCACCAGTTTCGTACAAAAGTTCGAAAGCACCGGCATCCCGTTGCTCTCCTTTGAGACTTACGCCGCCCGCAACGCCGATGCGATCGCGGTCGATTCCGGCGGAGCCATTTACGTCGCGAATTCGCATGCCGGCACGATTCAGGTGTTTTTTCCGCAGGGCGATCCGATACGCCCTTTGCGCATTGCTCCGCAGCGCAATTCCGAGGGGCCGTTTGTTTTCAGCATTGACGCGGATGGAAGGATCTATGTGCCGGATCCGGCAGGAGCAAGGGTGCAGGTGCTGAGCAGTCACGGACAGATTGTTGAGGATTTGGAGGGTTCTGCCGGAGGCCGGGGAGAAGGCCGCGCGTCCGTTTGCAGCCGTGGCCGATAGCGACGGCGACGTTTTCGTGGGTGACGCAGCGGACGGACGAATACTCAAGTTTGCGCGGGATGGCGTGCAGATCGCCGGGTTCAAAGCGCCGGACTCCGGAGACGCGAGCCATTTACTGGGGCTGGCCGTGGCCGCCAAGCACCTTTTCGCGCTGCGCGGGTTTCCGCTGCAACTGGAAGTCTGGAGCGAAGATGGCCATCGCGAACTCGTCGATACGCTGGAAGGACGGCTTTCTGCGATAGAATCCGCAGCTTACCTTGCTGCCGATGCAGCCGGTGATTTGGTTGTTCTCGATCCTGAGGGACGCCGCGTGCTTCACTTCCGCGTCCATTTGGATCTCCCGTGAGGCGGGTGCCGCGATGCCTGTGATACTGACGGAGCAAGACGTTCGTGAGCTGCTCGACATGCCTACGGCCATCCAGGCCGTGGAGGAATCGTTGCTGCGGCAGGCGGCGGGCGACGGCTGGATTCACCCACGGCGGCGCCTGGCGTTGCCCGAGCGGGTTTTCCTGAATTACATGTTTGCGGCCGATCAAAAGGCCGGCTGGATGGGCGCGAAGCTTTATTCGGTCGCGCACGGCGTCGCTCGTTTTATGGTGTTGCTCTATCGCGCCGAGAGCGGCGAACTATCGGCGTTGATCGAAGCCGATTATCTCGGGCAAGTGCGCACGGGAGCCGCCAGCGCGGTGGCGACGAAATACATGGCGCGCCCGGAAGCGCGCGTGCTGGGAATCATCGGCACGGGCACGCAGGCGCGCACACAGCTCGCCGCCGTCAGCGAAGTGCGCCCGCTCGAGACCATCCGGGCTTTTGGACGCGACCGGGGACGTCTGGAGAATTATTGCCACGAAATGAGCCAGGCGTTGCGAAAGCCGGTGACTCCGGCGGCATCCGCGGAGGAAACCGTGCGGGGAGCGGATATCGTAATCACCGCGACGAACTCCATGACTCCGGTGGTCTCCGGCGCATGGCTCGCAGCCGGCACTCACATCAATGCGATCGGCGCAAATTTCGCGCAGAAGCGAGAACTCGAGACCGATGCCGTGGATCGCGCGGCCATTATCGCGGTGGATTCCATCCAGCAGGCCAATATCGAATCGGGCGACCTGATTCAGGCGTTTGGCGACGATAACGCGCGATGGCAGCAGGTGCGCGAATTGTGTGAGATTGTGGCCGGTAAGCGGCCGGGACGAAAGAACCCGGAGCAGATCACGCTTTTCAAATCCAACGGAATCGCCTCATGGGATTTGGCTGTGGCCGCCCGGATTTTTGAACGTGCCGAAAAGGAAGGCCGCGGCCGGAAGATCGAATTTGGGTCTCACAAATAGGAGACGGTCAGGGGTTAGGTCTGCGCCCGAGCCGCTTGATCAGAGCCTGGTGTAATCTTTCACGCACGTCATTGGGAAGGGGGAGCGGCTGAGTACTGTAGTAAATCTGGATGGTCTTGCGCGTGGTATCCACGATGAGGCGACAGTCCTTACAGCGCGTCAGGTGGATCTCGATCTCGGTTAGAGTCTCCTGCCCGATCTCGCCATCAAGATAGTCAGAGAGTTCGTTAATCAGACCCTTACAGTTCACGCCGGCTTCCTCTGCTCAAAAAAGCGGTTCAGTTTTTCGCGCAGCCGCAATCGCGCCCGCAAAAGCCTGGACTTCACGGCGGGCACGGAAATCCCCAAGGCCTCGGCGGTCTCTTCGGTGGAGAGCTGCTCGACGTCGCGAAGCACAAAGACGGTGCGAAAGATCGGTTCGAGTCCGGCGATGGCATCGTTGAGGATCGAGTTGATCTCCGTGACCTGATAACGCTGCTCCGGCGTCGGCCCCCAATCCTTAATCTCGCGCGGCATCAGATCTTCGTCGGTTTGCACGGGCTCATCGAGCGAGGTGACGTTGGGCCGTCTGCGCCGCAGGCGCATCAGAGCTTCGTTTACGGCGATGCGCACGAGCCAGGTGTAGAAGCGCGAGCCACCCTGAAAATCCCCAAGGTGCTGGAAGGATTTCAGAAAGGCGTCCTGCGTGGCGTCTTCAGCATCCTCACGATTTTGGGTGATGTTCATCGTCAGGCGAAATATGCGCCGCTCGTAGCGGTTCACGAGTTCGTCGAAGGCGGCGAGATCGCCGCCCTTGGCCAGGGACACCAGGGCGCCTTCGTCGTCGCGGACAATTGTGGAAGGCAAGTGTTTGGGTTCGGGGGAACTCATGCGTTTCGCAGCGTGTGTGATCGCGGCCCACCGCACGCCTTCCAGCAGGTTAGCACAAATTGTGTCTGCCTGAATCACGCCGAAATCCCGATCACCAAACCAATTTGGCAGCAAATGACGATACATCACCGGAGCAGCCGAGTAAGCCCCGCTACAATGCCGCGCGCGCTTCGCGGCGCGCGGATGCGGTGAGGCCGATGGCCTGCTTCCGAATGCTGCTGATTGGACGCCGCAACATGCGCCCGGGATTCAGGTTTGCGCACCGAAATTCTGCCTCAAGTTCTATCGCGGGTTGCAGTCTGGCGAGGCGGAAGCTTCCGCTTGGGCTGGACGCTTTCCCCCTGAGAGACGGGCTCTGCCGGATGTGGGTTTACTGAGATGCGGCATCAGCCGAGCGCATTTGTGTTGCGCAGGAATTTCCCGTGCTAACCTTGGCCTCTTCTGGTGCAAAGCCGTGGTGTCGCCGCGCGGTTGACGGCAGGGATCACCAACCCACCCGAGGAAGGAGCTTTGGCCGTTAAGTAAAGCCGCCATGCGAACTCTGCCGGACTACCTGAGGCGAGGGATGAAGCTGGTGGTGATCGGCTGCAATCCAGCCGATCGCTGGGCTCGTGCGGGACATTACTACGCCGGGCGCACCAATCCCTTCTGGCCGTTGCTGTACGATTCGGGCATTCTGCCCGAGTCGCTGCCATATACAGACGACAAGCGCGTGATCGAATTCGGCATCGGTCTCACCGATCTGGTGAAGCGCGCCACGCGCGGCGTCGGCGATCTGGAACGGCAGGAAATTGCCGAGGGCCGGATTCTGCTGGCGCAGAAGCTCGAGGAATACTCGCCGCGAGTGGTCGCCTTCAATGGCAAGGAGACCTACGAGAAATTCGCCCAAAGGCCCTGCAAGCTAGGCCTGCAAACCGAAAAACTCTATGGCGCCCGAGTCTTCGTCCTGCCTTCGACGGGAACGAAAGATTCCATGAATCGCGGAATCGGATTGCGCTACTTCCGCCAGCTTGCCCAGGTGCTTCGCAGCTTGCCCGATTAAGCCCCGCTGAACGTACAATGTGCTTGCCTGTCTGCGGCATCCGATACGTAAGGAGTTTTAATCATCTCCGATCCCGCCTTAGCTCCGCTTGTGCTGGAATCGCGACGCGATGCCGTGGCTACCCTCGCCTTGAACCGGCCGGAGCGCCTCAATGCGCTGAATGGCGCTCTCGGCCAAGCCTTACTGGATGGGCTGAATAGCGTCGCCGAAGACGCCACTATCCGCGCCGTCATTCTCACCGGCGCGGGACGAGGATTTTGTGCCGGCGGCGATATTGATGTTTTGCGAAAGGCTCGCGAACGCGAAGATGTTACGGAAGTCGAGGCCCTGCTCAAGACAGGCAAGCAGATCATCCTGGCCATGGCCAGGATGCCCAAACCCATTATCGCCGCGGTGAACGGCCCCGCCGCGGGCGCCGGCGCCAATCTGGCGTTGGCGTGCACCACGCGCATCGCCTCCGAGCAGGCCAGCTTTACGCAAAGCTTCGCCAAGATCGGTCTGTTCCCGGATTTTGGCGGCACTTATTTTCTACCGCGCCTAGTGGGCCCGGCATTGGCTATGGAATTAATTTTGAGTGCTGAAACGCTTTCCGCTGCCGACGCGCTCAGGATTGGCCTCGTGTCGCGGGTTGTTTCGCACGACCGCTTGGAACAGGAAACTATGCTTCTGGCCGCTCGCCTGGCTGAGGCGCCGCCGATCGTCGCGCGAGGAATCAAGCAGGCGCTCGGCGGCCATGGTCGCGAGCAGCTCGAAAAAGCCTTGGACGAGGAGATTCGCTGGCAGATGACCTGCTTTCGTTCCCAGGATTGCCGCGAGGGCCTGCAGGCGTTTTTCGAGAAGCGCCCGCCGCGCTTTCAGGGCGGCTGAGCGCAACTCATAGCGGGCGGGCGGGTTCTTATACCCGTGCAGCCTTGCCCGCGCAGCGCTCTTAAAACTGGCCGCCAGCCGGAAAATCCGCATCTCTACCTGTTATATAACCAGGGGCGCGAGACGAAGAGCCTATGAGTGGCGATTCCGTACCATTGATTCTGCCTCTCTCCCGCTGTGCAACCGGCAGCGAGGCCACCGACCTATATCGCGACTTGCGCAAGCCTCTGCTCAGGTATCTGGTGGGTCTGGGGCTTTCGGCGGATGAATCGCAGGATATCGTGCAGGATGCGTTCCTGAAGCTGCACCAGCATCTTGCTCCGGAGGGGTCGCAGGAAAACATCCGCAGCTGGCTTTTTCGCGTGGCTCATAATGCGGCCAGAAATCGGCAGAATCGTTATGAACGACGATTTTCCGCGCCCCTGGAAGACGGCCTGAATTCGGCCTCGGACGAAGCGACACCTGAGCGCGTGGTACTCGAAAAAGAGAAATTTCGCAGGCTGGGGGAAGCCATCCGCCTGCTGAGTGGGCCGGAACGCGAGTGTCTCCTGCTGCGCGCCGGGGGTTTGCGTTATCGGGAAATCGGTGAAGTGCTGGGGCTTTCCATCTCGACAGTGGGCGACACGGTGGACCGCGCGATCAGGAAATTAGCGGAGAAATGCAATGTGTGAATTTTCAGGGAAATTGATGGCTTGGCTCGATCACGAACTGCCCGCGGACGATGCCGCCGGCGTGGAGCGGCATCTCGAACTTTGCGCCGAATGCCGGGGCCATCTGGAAGCGTATCGCCGGGCGGCAACTGCATTTGAGCAATATTGTGACGCTTACAGCGATGCCGTCATGGCATCGCAGCCCCTCCGCAAACTGCGAAGCCGCGTGCTCAAGTCTTGGGAGGGCGCGGCGCTGGCTGCCGCGGCGCTAGCGGCGGTATTCCTCTTCGTGGCACGCGCGCACGTGCAGCTATCGCCGGCCCACGCTCCGGCTCCGGTAGCCAGTACGCCTACGGTTTCCCGGCCTATCGAGACAGCCAATGCCGCGCGACCTCCGTTGGCGACCGATGCTCCGGCGGAGCAAACCGAGCAGGGCGCGCTTGCCTTGGAGCCCGCGCTCGAAATCGCCATCCCCGCGGACGCCATACTCCCTCCGGGCGCCGTTCCCGAGGGAGTCAGCTTCGACGCGAACGTCACCATTGCGCCGGATGGTTCCGCGCAGCAAATTAACTTGACCCCGCAGCTCACGGAATTTGAAAGGAGATCCTCTCAGCCATGAAAACTGTAAACATTACTCGCGCCTCCATCGTTATTCTCGCGGTTTCAGCCTGCGCATTCGCGCAACAGGGTCCAAGGCTGTGGGCGCAAAATGTCGGTCCGGGCCCTGTCACGATCAGGGCAGGCGCATTCGGGAAAGCGGCGGCTCCGGTTCAGGGGGCGCCCTACTCCGCCACGGTCAAAAATGAATCCACCCAGACGCTCGCCGATGGCAACCATATCAAGCAGAGCAGTACAGGGACCGTGGCGCGCGATTCGCTGGGCCGCACGCGCCAGGATACGATGTTTCCAACCATAGCCAATCTCTCTGCCGCCAATGCGCCTCATATTGTTTTTATCCACGATCCAGTGGCCAAGCATTCCTACACTTTGAATTTGACCGATAAAACCGCGCATGAGATGCCGCCGCTGCCTCCGCCTCCGCCGGGCGGAGCGGGACCAGGCGGTCCAGATATGTTTTTTGTACAAACAGGGGAAGGAGCAATCGCCGGAGGTCCGCTGCCGCCGCCGATGGTGATTGGAGGCCGCAAGATAGGGGGAAAGGCCGCAAAAGGACAAGTCACTACCGAAGACCTCGGCTCGCAAACGATGGAAGGCGTGTTTGTAACGGGAGTGCGCACGACGCGGACGATACCCGCAGGCCAAGTGGGTAATGAAAAACCGATCAGTATCGTCACCGAGGTGTGGACTTCGCCCGATCTGAAGACCATCGTTTATAGCAAGCGAAGCGATCCGCGAACGGGCGAGCAAATCTTCCAGCTTACGGGCATCTCGCGAAACGAGCCCGACCCTTCGCTCTTTTCCGTCCCGACCGATTTCAAGGTCCTGGAAGGTCCCAAGACCATTATCTATCGCTCCAACCAGTAACGCGGCGCCGTGCCGCTCGATGGCAGCCCAGGGCACTCCGACGGATTCGGTCGGAGACCCTGGGCATTCGCTTTCAGGGCAGGGCGCTCGAAACACATCTTCTCTTGTGCTGGACGAATTCCTCTCCCAACGCAAGACGATTTCCGTCCCGTGCGATACGATGTCTCCTTGCGGGAGGCCACCGTGGACGGAAACGAATTCGTCAATAAGCTCAAAGCGGAAAACGAAGCGATCCTTGCGAAAATCGATGAACCGCCGCTGTCGTCCGGCGTCCAACGGCGGCGTTTCCAAAGGCGGCATTCCCAACGGCGAGCTGCTCGCCACGCTTATCAAGATGGCCCTCAAAAATGAAATCGAAGCGGCCGAAATTGCCGCCGAGTGGGTTTCCACGACGCCGGAACTCCATGCCAAGCTGGCCCTGGCCCGGCACGCCGGCGATGAAGCGCGGCATTATCAACTGATCGAGGAGAAAGCTCGCGCCCTGGGCATTTCGCTCGACGGGTTTCGTCCGCTTGATCCTCCGAGCCCGGTGCTGAAATATCTGCGCACCCTGACGAGTACGCCCGAACGCATCGCGGCCGCGCTCGTGGCCCGGGAGGCCATGGGCGGCCGCCGGAACGTGCAGTTCCTGGCTTTCCTCGACCGCATCGGGCAGCGCGATTTAGCCGCGCTCTATCGCGACGTTATCAATCCAGACGAGGACCTCCACCATCGCTCGGGCTGCGCGGTGCTGGCAGAACTGGCCAGCGCGCCCGAAGCGCAACAAGCCGCCCGCCGCGCCGCTCTGGGTCTGCTGGAGACCGGCGACCGCGTTCGTTCGAACGCGCTGCAAACGACCGGCGCTCCCGTCATTCCCGGTTGTTAAGCCGCAGAGAACACGAAAGCCTTCGGCTGCTCTGATATCATCGTGTGCGCCATGAATATCGCGGAAACTATCGTTTTGCAGCAGGGCGATCTGACCGAAATGGACGCCGATGCCATCGTCAACGCCGCCAACAACGACCTCAAGCTGGGTGGCGGGCTTGCCGGAGTGATTCGCCGCAAGGCCGGCGACGCCGTGCAGCGGGAATGTGACGCTATCGGCGCCATCCCCGTGGGAGGCGCGGCCATCACTTCCGCGGGAAAGCTGAAGGCGCGGCACATCATTCACGCGGCGAGCATGCAGCTGGGCGGCCAGACCACCGGCCGCGCGTTGCGAACTTCCACGGCGCATTCTCTGCGCATCGCTTCCGAGAAAGGGCTTCGCACCGTCGCATTTCCCGCGATCGGTACGGGGATCGGCGGCTTTCCGCTTTCCGAATGCGCCGCCATCATGCTGCAGGAAGCCGCGGAACACTTGAAGCGCCCGACTACACTGGAAAAAATCTATTTCGTTCTTTTTGACAAGACTTCGCTTTCCGCATTTGAAAAGGCTTTGGGGGAGATGAAGGAACGCGGCGATCTGGAAGCCGGCGGCACGCCGGGAGATTCCCATTGAGCGGCACGCGCCCATCTTCCGCCGGAGCGCGGCCGATTTCGGCCGATGAGCTTCTGGAAAAAGTAAAAAGGGAACTGGGGCGCTACGAGCATCCGCTCTTCGATTTTGACGCTCACGCCGCCACCGACGGAGTCCAGGTGGAAATTCGTTTCAAGCCTGCCGGCGTCGAAGTGCACACTTACCAATTCCTGCTCCAGCCGCGCGAGATCGAACATTCGCAATTTCCCTGGTCGTTTCAGCGCCAGCTTTACGATTGCCTGCACGATTACGTGATCGAAATGTTCATCAGCAATCCGCAAAGGAGGGACGCCTGAAAGCGTCCGTGGCGGAAAAAGCGAAAGCTGCGCCTACGACGCCGCTCGCGCGCCTGCTTGCCGAACGCATTCGCGCGCGGGGACCAATTTCCTTTGCGGAATACATGCGCGAGTGCCTCTACCATCCTCAGTTTGGCTACTACAACGGCAAATCGGAAAGCGGGCGCTTCGGCGATTTCTACACCAGCGTCGACGTGCACCCGATTTTTGGCCGGTTATTGGCACGCCAGCTGGCGGAAATGTGGGAGGCGCTGGGACGTCCTCAGGAGTTCCTTGCAGTCGAAGCCGGTGCGGGAACGGGCCGCCTGGCCGCGCAAATACTCGATTTCGCCGCGCGGGAGATGCCGGAATTTTATGGTGCGGTGCGCTACTTCGCCGTCGAGCAATCCGCGGCGCGGCGCGCACGGCAGGGCGAGATTCTCCGCGCGCATCTGGAGAACGGCAGGGCCGCGTCCGCTTCCGAATTGCCGCGCGATATTCCCGCCGGATGCGTCTTCTCAAACGAATTGCTGGATGCCTTTCCCGTGCATCGTGTGGTTTTCGAGGGCGGCTCGCTGCGTGAGATTTACGCCGGCTTTGACGGCGAGCGCTTTAGGGAAGAGCGCGGACCGCTCAGCTCGGACGAAATCGCCAAGTATTTTCAGGAGCAGCACATCACGCTAGCGGAGGGCCAGCAGGCGGAAATAAATCTCGAGGCCTGCGCATGGATCACGGACGTGGGGCGGCGGCTCGGCCGCGGGTTTGTATTGACGGTAGACTACGGCCATGAGGCCGCCGAGCTTTACAACGAGCGGCACATGCGCGGGACGCTCCTGGCCTATTCCGAGCATCGCGCCACGGAGAACTTTTTTGAGCGTCCCGGCGAGCAGGACCTGACCGCGCACGTGAATTTCACGGCGCTCGATTTGTGGGGCCGGCGCGCAGGGCTCGCGCGCACGGGATGCGTTTCACAAATGGCGTTTCTGGTTGCGCTCGGGCGCGGCAATGAATTCGCGGATCTTTACGATGAGGGCGCGAGCGAGGTCGAGCGTATTCGCGCGCGCTTATTTCTGAAATCGCTGATCCATCCGGAAGGAATGGGCGAGACGTTTCAGGTTTTCATGCAGCACAAGGGAATTGCGCCGGCGCAGCTCACGGGCTTAGCGGGCTTATAGAGACGCAGAGACCGTTTGGGGTTGGCGCAGACGGCGCTAGGCGCCTTCTTTGTAGGGCTGGGCCAGGTACTTCTTGGCTTCGTTTTGGGCGCCGCCGGTATCATCGTTGGTTTGCTGCGCTTTGCTGTATTCATTGACGGCGCGCGCGCGATCACCCGCAATGTCGTAAACCTTGCCGAGATAGACGTGAGCCCACACCTCGACCCACTTGTAAGTGGGATCGATATTTCCGTCCAGGGAATCGCGAAATGCGTTGGCGGCGGCTGAATAATTTTTCTGATAGAAGAACGCTTCGGCCATGCGGAATTCGGCGAGCGCGTTATCTTTCTGCTGATCGAGCGCCTGCTGATATTGCTGGATGGCGTCATAGTAGCGGCCCTGCTCGGCAAGCGCCTCGCCGCGCGCGATTATGGCGCGGACACGCAACTGCACATTCGACTTCAGGATGAAGTTATGCGGATCGAGCACGATTCCGCCGGCCTTGGGGCGGCCGAAGACTTCCGTGGTGAAACTGGACTCGGTGCCGCTGACTTCGATGGTTTTGATTTCGGGATTGCCTTCGGTTTGGACCTCGATCTCCACGGGCATATGGAAGAAATCAAGATTCTGTTTCACCTTGCCGTCGAGGCGGAAGCCGGCTTTCGTCCGAAACACCGTGTAGGTGATGTTGAATTCGGGGATTCCGGTGGAATTGATCCACTGCGCGAAAAACGAAGTCACGTTGGCCGGTGTGGTCTGCTCCGGTCCGGCCGGCGTGCTACCGGAAGAAGACGTTGGGTTTCCTAACGCGAAGTTGGCGGGCTTGGGCGGAGCCTGCGTGACGTGATCCTGCGCCATCTTCTCGAAATCGGCCAAAGAAGCCGCCTTGCCGGCAAACTGTTTGTAGTAATCGCGCAGCAGGGAGGAGAAAGCCGGATCCCCGAGCTGCTCACGGAGCATGTGAAAGACCATGGCGCCCTTGTTCACGACTACAGAGGCATAGTTCGGCGAAAATGGCGTCAGACGATCGGCCTCGCGGATCGGCGCGCTATCGTCATACATCAGGGCGCCGATGGCGAAGTCATTCAGCGCCTTATTCATTCCATCTCGCCCGGCCGCTTGCTCGACGTACAGAGCTTCGGAGTACCGCGCCAGCCCGTCGGTGAGCCACACGTCGGAAGGAGAGGCGGCCATGACTTGATCCCCCCACCATTGGGAGGCCACGAGATTGGCCAATTGCCGCGCGTTAGCAGCCGGCCCCCATTGTCGCTGGCTCAATAGCAGAAGGCCCGGCGCGGCGTAAGCTGGCAGCGTGCCATCCGGCAGTTGCGCGATGGCCAGGTTGGGCTTGGGCAGGGGGCCAAATTGATCGGAAAGAACGTTCACGATGCGCGCCACCGCGCCGCCGTATTCCTGCGCCGAACTTGCGGAGCTCTGCGGCACGTAGACGGAAATGTTCAGGCCTTCGGCCTGTACGGGCAAAAGCTGCAGGGCGCCGGCGACAAAGGTACCGGCAGCTTCGGGCTGATCGACGCGAAAGGTGTACGTGACTCGTGAGCCCGAGCTCACAGCTGTGCTCGTGGGAGCGTTAGACGGCGGCGCGGACGGAGGGTTGTCGTCCGCAGCTGCGGTATTCGTATTCGGACGCGTGCCATCCGCATTGCGACGCGATAACCGCGGAGCGCCGGTATCCGCATTTGAATTGCTTCCCTGGGGATTGCGATTGCCAAGAATCGTTACCGGTGCAGCCGGAGCGGCGCCGGCGGATGAAGGAGTTCCGCTTGTTCCCGTGCCGATCACGGTGAAGTTCTGCGGCACTTCGATGTGGAACAGTCCGGTAAAGCGGTTCGAAGGATAATCGGTCAGCGGGAACCAGCGGGCCGGCAGGAGCAGGTAGGCGCCGTCCTTTGAGATGGACGCCAGGCGAACGCCGGAGATCGGGCTATTCTCTTCATTGGCCAGAACGCCGCTGTAATTGAAAGTCAGCTTGATCCTTTGTCCCGCGGGGACGACATCGGATAGCGAGACGATGAGATCGAGCCCGTTTTGGCCGCCGCGGTCAATGGCGAGAGTTCTACCCGAGCCGTCGCGCACGTCACTAACGCTGAGATTCGGATGCAACTCGCAATCCACGGTGCGGGAAGGCGATTGCGCTTCAAATTCAACGATCGCGCGGGCCGTGATCATCTGATTCTCGGGCACCAGGGAGGCGAAGACCTCGTACGAGACGGCGCGAAATCCCGTCTTTTGCTGCGCCTGTGTGGCGGTCGTAGGCGGCCGCACCGGAGCTTCGACCTGCCCGAATGCGGCGCAAGCCGCGAGGAGCAGGCAAGCAAGGAGGGCCAGAGGACGCCCGCGGAGTTTCGATCGGAGACCTGGGTTTCCAGTCATAATTTCTTCTTTTCTTTAACTCTCTAGCCTCGTCCCGGCAGCACCTGCCAGGCGCGTACCCTTAGGATAGCAAAAAGGCCCTCTCGAGTTGCCATCGCGCTCCCAAAGAGTTCCTATACTTTCTTACACAAGGGCTTACACAGGGGCTTACACGGAGGGGCTGGTTTCGGAGCATCTCCGCAATGATGTCGGCGGCGCGATCGATAGCGCCTGGCGGGCCTAGCTTCTCCCGTACGTTGGCGAGTTCCCGGCACATTGCCGCGCGAGCTTCCGCGGAAGCCAGGAGCCGCTGAGTCTCGTCCACCACTCTTTCGGGCGTGAAGGCATCCTGGATCAGCTCCGGAACCACCTCTTTTCCAGCCAATACGTTGACCATGGCAAAAAGCCGTGTGCGCGCCAGGTGTCGAACGACCCATGCGGTGAAGGGTGCGACGCGATAGACGACTACCATCGGCACGCCGAGCAATGCGGCCTCGACGGTCGCCGTGCCGCTGGAGACGATGGCCACTTCCGCGGCGGCCAGCAAATCGTACGTCGCATTCTCCACGATGGTTGGGGCCGGCGCGAGCGTTCCCATATGCGCTTTCAGCTGCGCCGCCGTGAGTCCCGGCGCAAGCGCGAAGACGAATTGCTTTTGGCCGGCCGAGTTCATCGAGTTCGTCGAGTTCATAAGGGCGACAGCCGGCACCAACTGTGGCATGTGATGAGCCAGTTCGCTGGGACGGCTACCCGGCAGCACGGCCACGATGGGGAGCTCGGGATCGAGTCCGAAGCGTTGTGCAAAGGCTTCGCGTGTCATTGAAGTCCGAACGGAATCCACCAGCGGATGCCCAATCCAGTCCGTTGGCACGCCGGCCTGGCGATAGAAATCTTCCTCGAAAGGAAAAATACAAAGGGCCCGCACGAAACGGCGTTTCACCAGGCGAACCCGCCAGGGGCGCCAGGCCCAGAACTGCGGACAGACGAAATAGACGTTACGAATACGCTTGCGGCGGAGGACGCGAGAGAGACGCAGATGAAATGCGGGAAAATCGGTCAAGATCGCAAGCGCCGGGCGGCGCCGCTCGATTTCCGAAAGCAAGCGTTTCCAGGCTCGCCGAAGTGCCGGGAGCTTGCGGACGATTTCCACGACGCCAAGCACACCGACCTCGGAGATATCGACGACCGTATCGACTCCGGCTTCACGCATCCGGGGACCGCCCATGCCGAAAAGGTCGACGTCCAGTCGTCGGCGGAGCGCCAACGCCAATCGCGCGGCATACATATCGCCGGAAGCTTCGCCGGCGGAGATCAACACAGGGACAGGAGCCATTCAGGCGAGCTTGCGGTCTTTGTGACTAACTTCGTGACTAACTTCGTGGCGAATTATGGTCACGTCAATCATCGGCAGGGAGCGGCGCGCCGGCGGGTCCGCGCGGGGCAACGGGAAGGCGCAACTCCTGATCTTTGTACTGAAGCTGATACAGACGGTAGTAAATGCCTCTTTCCGCCAGCAACTCCTGATGCGTGCCTTGTTCGCGCAGACGGCCCTTGTGGAAGACAAGGATTCGGTCGGCATTCTGGATGGTGCTCAAGCGATGGGCGATGACGATGGAGGTGCGTCCGGTGAGCAGCCGGTCCAGAGCTTCGCGGATCATGATTTCGGTGCGCGTATCCACGCTGGAAGTGGCTTCATCGAGGATCAAAAAGCGCGGATTGTGCGCCAGGGCGCGCGCGAAACTCACCAGTTGCCGCTGACCGACGGAAAAAGTCGAGCCGCGCTCGCTCACCAGGGTGTCGAGGCCCTGGGGCAGGGAATCGAGAAATGGGCCCAAGCCGACTTCGCGGAGCGCCGATTCCGCCGCACTGCGGCTGACGTTTTCGCTGCCCAAACGAACATTGGATTCCAGTGTGCCGGTGAACAAGAAGGGATCCTGCAACACGATTCCGAACTGGCGGCGCAGGTCCTGCACGCTCAATTCACGTATGTCGGTGCCGTCGAGGAGAATTTGGCCGCGCTGAATATCGTAAAAGCGCAGCAGCAGTTGAATGGTAGTGGTTTTGCCTGCGCCGGTATGCCCGACGATGGCCATGGTCTCGCCGGGGCGCACGCGGAAAGAAACGTCGCGCAGAACCCAATCGTCTTCCTTGGGATTGGCGCCTCCGTGGTAGGCGAACCACACGTTGCGGAATTCGATTTCGCCTCGCACCTCGAAGAGCGGGCGTCCGCCGGAGATATCTGGAACCGGTTCGTCGAGCAACTTGAAGATGCGTTCGGAGGCGGCCATGGCGGATTGCAGAATATTAAATTTTTCGCTGAGGTCCTGAATGGGCTGGAAGAATCGCTGCGCGTATTGCATGAAGGCAATCAGCACGCCTACCGAGACGGCCCCGGCCAGCGACCGCAAGCCTCCGTACCAGAAGACCACGATAATCGCGACCACGCCGAGGAATTCGACGCCGGGATAAAAGAGCGCGAAAGCCAGAATGGCGTCCTTGTAAGCTTCCATGTAGACGCGATTGAGCTCGGCAAACTGGGCGCGCGCCTTGCGCTCGCGATTGAAGAGCTGCACCACGCTCATGCCGCTGATATGTTCCTGCAAGAACGCGTTGATGCGCGCAATGGACGTGCGGATGCGACGATTGGCATCGCGGACTTTGTCGCGAAAGATCCAGGTACATAGAAAAAGCAGCGGCAGCACGGCGAAGGTAGCCAACGCCAACTGCCAATTCATCTCCAGCATGATGAAGATGAAGAGCACCAGCAGAAGGGCATCATTCACCATGGCGGCAATGCCGCTGGCGAAAAGGTCGTTCAAGGCATCCACGTCCGTGGTTACGCGCGTGACGAGGCGGCCCACGGGGCTGCGGTCGTAAAAGCTGATCGGCAGGCGCTGCAGGTGCTCGAAAATTTCCTTGCGCAGGTCGTACATGGTGTCCTGGCCGACCTTCTGCATGACGCGGACCTGGAAATACATGAAAGCAAAACCCAGGGCCAAGGTGGCCAGATACAGCAGCGAAATCACGCCCAGCCCGCGCACCGCCGCGGCTCGCGTGATCTGATCGTGAAGAACGGGGACAAAATAGCGGTCTACGGCGATCTCGAAAAGTTTCGGACCCACCGCGGCGAGCGGCGCGACCGGCAGGGTGAGGAGCGCGGCAATAGCGACCAGGCCGCGGTACGGCCGCAAATAGCGAAACAGCCGCCTCGCCAGGCGCGAGTCGTAAACTTTGCCTAGAGCTTCTTCTTCCCTGAAGTCACTCATGCCCGCTCAAGCTCTTCTTCGAGCAACTGTTTCTCGTAAAGCTCTTCGTAATAGCCGCGTTGCGCCAGAAGTTCTTCGTGTGTGCCGTGTTCCACGATGCGGCCGTCGCGCAGGACGATAATCTGATCGGCGTGGCGGACGGTGGATACACGATGTGAGATCAGCAGCGTGGTTCGCTGCTTCATCAATTCTTTGAGTGCGCCGAGGATACGTTCCTCGGTATCGGTATCAACGCTGGACAGAGCGTCGTCGAGAATCAGGACGCGCGGGTCGCGCACGAGCGCACGCGCCAAGGCGGTTCGCTGCTTTTGGCCGCCGGAAAGGGTGATTCCTCTTTCGCCGACCATGGTGGCATATCCCATGGGGAAGCCGGCGATTTCGGAGGCGATGCTGGCCGTCTCGGCGGCTTTGTAAACGGCGTCGTCAGGGCAATCTTCCGTGCCGAAAGCGATATTCTCCCGCAGCGGTTCGCTGAAGAGATACGTATCTTGCGGAACGAAGCCGATGGAGCGGCGCAAGCTGGCGAGCGGCCACTCCCGGATGGGGCGGCCATCAATGAGCAAACTGCCGGAAGGCGCTTCCCAGAGCCTGGCGACGAGAGCTGCCAAGGTGCTTTTGCCGCTTCCGGTGGGGCCGACAATAGCCAAAGTGGAACCGGCCGGAATGTGCAGGTTTATATCGTGCAGCACAGGTGTGCCGGCTGGTCTGCCATTTTCTTTCGCTTGGGCGGCCTGGCGGCCGGTCGGATAAGTGAAATCGAGATTCCGGAATTCGATTTCGCCTCGCATGGGCGTTTCTCGTTGCTTGCCAGGGTCGGGCACGGCGGAATCGTTGATGGAAGGCTTGGCGTCCAGAATGTAGTTGAGCCGGCCCATGGAAGCCGCGCCGCGCTGAAAAATATTCGTGACAAAGCCGAGCGCGACGATGGGGAAGATCAACTGGATCATGTAGACGTAAAAAGCCACGAATTCGCCCAGCGAGATTTGTCCGAAAATCACCTGCCGGCCTCCGAACCACATCACCAGCACGAAGGACAGCCCAATGAGCGCCGTGAGCGCCGGCATGAACAGGCTCCAGGTGGTGATGAGCTTGAGGTTGCGGGTGACGTAATCGCGATTCGGCGCGTCGAAGGAGCGCATCTCCGCTTCTTCCTGGGCATAAGCGCGAATGACGCGCACGCCTGCCAGATTCTCTTGCGCTTTGGCGGAAAGAGTCGCGAGGGCGGCCTGAATGACCTCGTACAGCGAGTGGATGGTCCTGCCGAAATAGCGCACGGCCACGACGACGATGGGCACAGGAATCAGAACCCAAAGGCTGAGGCTCGGCGACAATCGAAACATCAGCAGCACCGCCAGCACCATGGTGACCAGCGTCGTCGCGCTGTACATGATTCCGGGGCCCAGAACCATGCGCACGGCGTTCAGGTCGTTGGTGGCGCGGGACATCAGTTCGCCGGTGCGATTGCGCACGTAAAATTCGGGCTCCATGAGCAGCAATCGATCCAGCAAGTCGTTGCGCAGGTCGAATTCAATGTCCCGGGAGAGGCCGATGAGAATCCAGCGCGTCCAAAAGGAGAAGATGCCTTTGAGGGCCACGATGACCACGGCGGCGAGACAGTAAATGACCAGGGTTCGCACGCTCGATGGGGCGTAGGCCGGAATCAGCAATTGCGCCAGGCGCGGTGACATCCGGCTCAGGCGCCCGAGCGGCTGAGCATTTCCTGAAAGGCAGTCCATGATCACGCCAAAGGCCAGCGGCTGAAGCGTGCCGACGATGCCCATGGCGGAGTTGGTGAGCATTCCGACGACGACTTTTCCTTTGGACCGCGCGATGTAGGGAAGAAGTTTTTTTAGGTGCTTCCAACCGGGGACGGAGGCGGGAGGTTTCGGCGGCTCCGTAGCGAGTACGGTTGCACCCGGCGCGCCGCTCATTTGAACTCCAAGGCGAGAGCGGGCCCGGGGCCAACGCTGATGCTACAACAACCTGCCAGGGCGATTGCGCGGATCAAGAACACACCTCGAATCCTATCACTCCTTTGGTTCACTCGGTCTGGGCACGCTTCGTTTCGATGTGGCTGGATGCGGAAAGGGTAATTTCCATCACTCGGCCCGAGTCGCGCTCGCAATAGACCCGCATTCGCTGAGGCACGTCGGGGCCAAGGGCGGCAAAGTCGAACTGGAGCAATTCAAAATCGGCATCGTCACGCACGACGGGCTCGCTGGAAGTGGGTTCTCCGTAGAGTTCCACCACGTGATTGCGCGAATCGCCGAGGCGCAAGCCTTTGCCCGTAATCCAGTCGTCGAGATTCAGAAATTCAAAGCGGCGGTTATCGCAATTTCCGTCGTGCGGAACCAGCAAAGAAACGGTGACTTCCTGGATCACGGAGCGGGAATCCAGGGCCAGGGCCAGCGAATGACCGGTGCAGGTGTCGCGCCATTCCTTGCTATCCAGGCTCGTCTTGTTCAGAAGATACTTCTGCTTGTAGTGTTTGAGCGCGCTTGCGAACGAGTCGCGGCCGGGACGAAGTCCGGCGAGCGTAAGTTCATTCGCCGCCTTGGGTGGATTGCCGCGCTGCGCCGGAAAGGCGGATGCCGAAAGGATCGCAGCCATCGCGACGCTAGTGCACAGCGAGAATTTCGTCCAACCGCGCCTCAAGGTTCTCTTCTCCCTCGGACCACAAAAGGGGGCGCTCCAGTGGCAGCGCCTTCTCCACCGAATCGACCCAACTCAACAAGAGCTGAATGTTGGCCCGCGTCTTCTCGTAATACTCCTGCAAGTGCTCCTCGTCGGTCATCCACGCGAGAAACTCCGCTTCCACGGGGTCCGAGGGCGCGCTGCGCGCTCCATGGGCCCCAAGCAGACCCGCATGACCGGTAAACAGATGTTCGAAACCGACATCGGCGAGAAAATCGCCCGATTCTTTGGCTGCGCCGTCGTCGTAATCGCTGCCGTTGCAGATCAGCAGCACACGCCCAGGCTTTTTTTCCCACACACCCGTCTCCACATTGCGCTGCCAGAGATCCCAATGGGCTTCGACTTCATAGGAGCAGTCCGCACTCTCGTGCTCGCGCGCCAAGGCGATTACGTCCGAAGCGGTGGCCATGGTACGACGGAGATCGCTTTCTATCAAAGGGGCTTCAGAGGGGCTGACGGCGCGAATGACGAAGCCGGCGAATTCATGCCAAACGGAGGAAAGAGGGAACGTTTCGAGGAAGCGCTCAAAGCGATCCAGCATCGTTTCCGTGGAGCGCTCGCGGACCCAGAAGCTAGCGTAGGCATGATTGGACATACGTGCCCATTATACCGATTCGGTTGCCGGAGGGGTTGAAGTCTCACCGGATGGCGATGGATAAATTCGATTTGCGGTGCGAAACGAGGCAGGCGGTCAGTCGCTTTCTATTTCTCTGGCGCCTATTTCTTTGGAGGGAGAGTGGAGGGATCGACGTCCACCAACCCGCGGCGAAGGGCGTCGCCTACGCCGGAGAAAACTTCGGTGCAGGCCGCACGCAGGCGTTCCTCGGCGGCCCTGCTGAGCTGCTGGACCTGCAGTTCGGATTGCTGGCTAAGCTTGGCGACGGTGGTCAGCAGCCAGGAATTCGAGGCAGCCGCGAGCCTTCGCTGGTAATCCTCAATGGCCTCATCGTTCAAGCCTGCTACATAGTCGGCTATTTTCTGCTGCTGCGTCTGAGATTCCTGGCGCAGTTCCTCGAGCAAATCTTTCCGCGCATTCCCCAACTCGTCCTGCACCTGCAGTTTCAGGGCTGCCCGGAATTCGGCGGCGAGCTGCCGGGATTCGGCTTCTGATTTTGCCTGGGCTTCGGCCGCTTGCGCTTCCAATTGCGTCTTGATCTGAGCGGATAGGCTCGCCGCTTTTACGTTGAAGCCCTCGAGAGCCGCCTCCGAGTCTTCCCGGGCTTGTTGTACGATGGAACCCGCAGAGCCCGCGGCCAGCTCCTCCGCGTGTTTACGCAGCCGTTCCAGGCTTTCGCGGGTTGCTTCTTCGACCTGGCCCTGGGTATGTTCGACGTAGCTGCGGCTGTAATGATCGAGCTCGGCGCCAAACACACCCGACATTTCGCGCGCTTTTTCCTTGAGGGTGGCCAGGGCATTCTCCATTCCCTTGTCGATTGCCGCTTGCATCTGGTTGTGAACTTTCTTTTCGTACCATTCCGCGGTCTTGAAGAGAGATTCGAACGCGTGATGGGTCGTGTCGGTAGCTTTGGCGTCGATTTCCGAGAGCGACTTTTCGGTGGCGATGCGGACCGATTCCTGAAAGTCATGCGCGAGCGCGCCGGCGACGTCTTTCACCCGTTCGCACGCGGTTAGGATGGCCTGCTCGGAAGCCCTGGCCAGGCTTTCCTGACGGCTGCGCAGCGACTCATCGGCTGATGCGACCGTGGTCTCCAGCCGAGCAACCATCGCGGCGCCACTCTGGACCCGGTCATTCAGTTCGTCTTTGAGCTGCGCTGCCAGCCGCGTAACGGTCTGCTCGCCTGCGGCTTCCAGAGCCGGCTGGAGGCGCTGTGACCAGGTGGTGATGGCGTCTTCGGCGCGGCGCGCCATCTCATGGCTTTGCGCTTCGAGCAGGGCACTGGCGCGCTGTTCGAGCGCTTGCCCGGTGGCCCCGGCGATTCCCTGCAGCTTGACGGCTTGATCTTCGATTTGCTGCTCGAAGGATTGCAGCTTGCGCACCGATTCCTGGGCGCGCTCATTGCCCTGATCGAGCGCGGCGCGCAGCGTATTCAGCCTGGCCTCCCAATCGTGGGCTGCATCGAGGAACGCTTGGCTGATTTCGCCGATCCGCAGAGCAAGATCTCTCTCCACCTGCTCTCCGGCTGATTGCGCTTGGTGCGCCAGCCGATCGGTAAGCTGCTGCCTGGCGGATTCGATGGAACTCTCGATCTGTTGATGCCAGCGATCGGCGGCTCCGGCAAGATCCGCGTCGACCCGCGCCTTCCACTCCGATTGCGCGGAGGTAAAGGCGGAAGCGGCCTCGTCTCGCAAATGGCGGGAGGCGCCTGCAATCTCGGAAACGCTGGCGCGCGCCTCTTCGACTTGAGCGCGAACGCGCTCTTCGAGCTCTTGAATGTTGGGAAGTTGAATCTGTGCGGCTTGACTCGCAGCTCCGGGAGTCTGAGGCTGGATCTGTGGCCGCAGATTGGCGGCCTGGTTTTGCAGGCCTTGCAGGGCCTCCTCGATCCTTTTTCCGAGCCGCTCGTCGAATGCGGCGCCGCGTTCCTTTTCGAGTTCAGCCAATCGGGATGACAACTGCTGTGCGGCGCGGCCAACGTTCTCCGCCATGCTGCGGTTACATTCCTGGAGGAAGGCATCGACCTGAATCTGCTTAGCCTGCTGAAAGGCCTTTTCGGCGGCAGAGGCGGCAGCAGCTTCGAGCGACTTTTCGGCAACGCCCTTGAGTTGAAGCTCCAGCGACGCAATAAGCGGCCGGGCTTCGAGAGAAACAGCCTCGGCGGCGCTCTTGCGGAGGCTAGCCTGCAGGTCTTCCTTGGCGTCCTCGATCAGCCGCGCTACCTGAGGAGCCGCCAACGATTCCATCGACGAGGGGGGCTCGAGCGAAGGCACCAGAGGCAGCGTCCGGAGATTATCTTCCGCAACCGCACCGGCCGATGGCACCGGCCAAGGGGTCTCAGCGGGCGGCGTAGCGGGTTTCGCCGCAATGGGCGGCGATGGCACGGCTGCGAGGCCTTCTGGAAACGGAAACCAATCTGAAGGGGGGAAAGCGATACCCCAGAAATTGCCGGTGACTTCCAGTTCGACGCCCACCTGAAACAACTCGCGCACGGTGCGAGGCCGCTGGATCCACATCACCCGGGCGCGGACGGTTCGGGCAGGGTGCCCCGGCTCCTGGTGTGGGACCTCAAAAGTAACCCACATGTTTTTGAGAACGTAGTGCTTAGACTGATAGCGGCAACCGTGGCAATTGATGATGAGTGTGGAGGTTCGCTCCTGAAAAGGGCGTCCCAGCGCGTCCACTCCGGTGACGGTAAGGGGAACGGCCTGCACAATGCGCGTGCTACGGCGCTTGTGCGCTTCCGGTTCGTTGGTTGGCACAGACTCCGGCACCAGTCTCTCCCCAGAGCGACAAATAAGCGTATCACCCGCGCGCTGAGGGGGTGGAGAAATCCCGGAACAATGGTGCGAAAGATGCTAATAGCGGCCTGCGCCGGGCTGGGTTGGCGGGGAGCGTCAGAGACCGCAGGCCTTAGAGATCGTGGCGCCCCTCCATGGCCTTAAGCATCGTAATTTCATCAGCATACTCGAGATCCGCTCCCACAGGTATGCCCACGCCAATACGCGTGACGCGCACGCCCAGGGGCTTGATCAGTTTCGAGACATAGACAGCCGTGGCTTCGCCCTCCGCCGTGGGATTGGTGGCGATGATGATCTCCTGGACGCTTCCATTTTTCAGCCGCTCGATCAGTCCCTTCAGTTTCAACTGCTCCGGGCCTCTTCCTTCCAAGGGAGAGAGGGCTCCGCCAAGGACGTGATAAAGACCGTTGTACTGCCGAGTTCGCTCAATGGCGATGATATTGTGAGGCTCTTCGACGACGCAGATCACGCTGCGATTGCGGGTGGGGCCGGTGCAGTAGAGGCAGGGATCGGCATCCGTGATGTTGTTACAGACGCTGCACTGGCGGATTTTCAGCTTGGCGTCACGAATGGCTTCAGCAAGCGCCATGGCCTCTTCGGGTTCCGTACGAAGGACGTGAAAGGCCAGACGCTGCGCCGTCTTTTGACCGATTCCGGGCAGGCGTTTGAATTGATCGATAAGCCGAGCGATCGGTTCGGCAAAGTCAGGCATCAGCGAAGCTCGGGGTCCCCAACACGCACCTCTAGAGCGCGACGACTCGCGCGTTCACGTGAAGTCGCATGTGCCGGGGTGCAGGAGCCCGGCAGGCGTGTGCAAACCAGGCGAGAGTAGGCTTTCACGTGAAAGAGTTCAGAATAATCCGGGGATTTTCAACCCTGCAATTCCAGGGAGCCCGCTAGCCAGGCCCTTCATCTGGGAAGCCAGTTCCTCGTCAACTCGACGGCATGCTTCATTCACGGCAGCGCGAATCAGGTCCTGCAACAATTCCGAATCCTTGGCGGCAAAAATTTCTTGCTCGATGCGCACATCGGTCACTTGCTTCTGGCCGTTCATTTTGATGACGACCATGCCGCCGCCCGCAGACGCTTCCACGTTAACGCTGTCTACCTGCTTCTGCAGATTTTCCTGCATCTGCCGAAACTGGGAAAGGAGCTGTTGCAGTGCCTTGACTTCCATGATTCATCCTTCATCCCGGCGTTTCACTTCGGAGATGCGGCCGCCAAAACGCTCGAGCATGGCGCGCACGATCGGGTCTTGCTCGAATCGCGCGCGCAACTCGCGGCCGCTGTCTCCGGCGCGAACCTTGCTAGACAACACCGGTGAGGCCTCCAGTTTAACACAGACCCGCAACGGCTGGCCGATCACTCGGCTGGCGATGGTGCGCAATTTCTCTATATGGTCGCGAGACTGCAATAAATCGGCGAGCGCGCGTCGTTCGGTGGGGAAATAGAGACGAACTTCGCCGGCCTCGAACTCCCAGCGGACCGCGCTCTCCAGGAGTTCGCCGAGAAATTTTGCTTGCGCAAAACTCTCGGCTTTAATGGCGTCGACCTTGGCGGCTTCGAGGCCCGCGAGCGAAACGGGGGAACTCGGAACGATGTCCCGCTCCAGAGCGGGCGCGGCGGCGGAAGCCGCACCGGCATTGGATTCGGCAGCGATGCCGGGGCGCTGCGGCGGAGCGGCAGCAACGGGAATCGGAGCATTCAGATTACTCGAGACAGGCGGAGGCGCCGGCGCGACAGGCATGGCAGCGACGGCAGGGGACGATGCGCCGGCGTCCGCGCTCAATTTGGGTGCGGATGCCCGCGCGGAAACGTTGCCGGCCGGAACCTTGGCTGCCGCAACGGCGGCAGCCGGTACGTTGCCAGCCCCAACGTTGCCCGAAAGTTCGGCAAGAACTTCTTCCAACGGAGCAAGCCGCGCGGCATTGACCAGCCGCAACAATCCCATTTCGAGGTGCAGCCTCGGGTCGGGTTTGCGGCGCAGATCGTCTTCGGTCAGTAATAAAATCTGAAAAAATCGCGTCAGATCTTCCTCAGTAAAGACGGCCGCGGCGCGAGCCAGACGGGGGCGCTCGTCGGCGGGCGCGGCGATCAGATCCGAATCGGCGCCGCAAACCCGCGCCACCAAAATGTTTCGCAAATGAGATACGGCCTCGCGGCAAAACTGCTGCAGATTTTGCCCTTCGCCGAGCAAGCGGTGGACCAGGCCGAGCGCGCGGTCAGTGGAACGGTTTTCGATGGCGCCGATCAATTCGTCCAAGACCTCGGCAGGAACGATTCCGAGCAATTCTCGAATTTGTGTTTCCGTGATCGTGGCGCCGCAGTATGCGCGCGCCTGCTCGATCAAGGAGAGGGCGTCGCGCAGGCTGCCATCGGCCGTGCGAGCCATAACCGCGATGGCGCCGGGCTCGATGGTCAATCCCTCCTTCGAAGCGATGCCCTGCAGCGCCTCGCACGATTTCGGCAAATGAAAGCGCGCGGAAATGGAAATGCTGCGAGCGCGAGCGGATCGTGTCGGCCAATTCGTCGGGCTCGGTGGTAGCCATGACGAAGACCACTTTGTCCGGAGGTTCCTCGAGCGTCTTGAGCAGCGCGTTGGAAGCTTCGTCGGTGAGCATGTGCGCTTCGTCGAGGATGATCACTTTGTGGCGTCCGCCGACCGGCGCATACCGCACCATATCGCGCAACTCGCGAACCTGGTCGATGCCTCGATTGGAGGCGGCATCGATTTCCAGGACGTCCAGCGAGCTCCCCGCGGCGATCTCACGGCACGAATCGCACTCGTTGCAAGGCGAAGGCGTGGGTCCCTTCACACAATTCAGCGCCTTGGCCAAAATCCTGGCGGTGGTCGTCTTACCCACGCCCCGCGCTCCGGAAAAAATATAAGCATGCGCCACGCGGCCGCTCTGAAGGGCGTTTTGCAACGTGCGCGTGACGTGCTGCTGTCCGACAATTTCCGCAAACGTCTGGGGGCGCCACTTTCGGGCAATGACCTGATAGCTCATGGAACCTTGTTGCTGAAGTGGTTTATGGTGTCGGCCTGTTCTCAGCGATGAGAGGAACTTCGGGTACTCTGCGGCACACGAAGCGATCCCGCTACCGTTGCTCCCTTCCGGGCCTGGCGGGGTTCACGGGGAATCGTTGCACAAAGCCCGAAGTCCCACGCATCGGCAGGAATTCGTACCCGCTTCGGGCAGTCTAGCATAGCGATCAGGTGCGTGAAAGGCAGCGCGGGCCCGGCTCGATGAGGATATCCTGCGAATTCTGTCTCCCTTGGGCATAACTACAGCGGCCTTTCCAGGTTCTCAGGCCGCGGGGATTCCGGTGGGGCGAACTCTGCCTTCGCGCTTCAAATAGCGATAAAGACTGGTGCGGCCGATGCCCAGCATTTGCGCGGCGCGGACCCGATTCCCCGAGCACAGTTTGAGGACGCGTTCGATGTGGTCCTTGCGAATGTCTTCCAAGGGGAGCGGACGCCACGATTTACCCGGCTCCGCGGTCCGGTCGGGCTTTTGAATATCTTCCGGGAGGTCTTGCACGTCAATGAAATCGTTTTGCGCGACCAAGGACGCGCTGGAGATCACATTCTCGAGCTCACGAACGTTTCCGGGCCAGAGATGCTGGAGCAGCACCGCTCGCGCCCGGCGGGTGAGACCCTGAATCTGCTTACCGTAAGCGGCATTATATTTCTTGATAAAGAAAGTGATCAGCGTGGGGACATCTTCCAGACGCTCGGCCAGGCCCGGCACGCGAATCTGGATGGTACTCAAGCGATAGAAGAGGTCTTCCCGAAATCGTCCGGCAGCGACCTCGCTGCGCAGATCGCGGTTGGTAGCCGCGATCAGCCGCACATCCACTCGGTGCACCTCGGGCGAGCCGACCCGCTGGATTTCGCGGTTTTGGATCACGCGCAGAAGCTTCGACTGCATGGCGAGAGAGGTCTCGCCGACTTCGTCGAGAAACACGGTTCCGCCGTTGGCAAACTCGAAAAGGCCGGCTCGCGTCTCGGCGGCGCCGGTGAAAGCGCCACGAACATGGCCGAATAGCTGGCTTTCGAGCAGCGTATCCACCATCGCGGAGCAGTTACACACGGCGAAGCGCTGGTGGGCGACCGGGCTAATCTGGTGAATGGCGTGAGCCACGAGTTCTTTGCCCGAGCCGGTGGGGCCGATGAGGAGAACGTTCACGTAGTGGCGCGAAATCTTGCGTACCATCTCGAAGACATCGATCATGGCCGGACTGCGGCTCACGATTCCGTGGAATTCAAGGTCGCTCACGAGGCGCTGTTCGAGATCGTGGATTCTTCGCCGCCGATCGAACTGTTCGGCAAGCTCGCCCAGCATTTTTTTCAGGTGCTGGCGGTCGAGCGGCTTGGGGAGATAATCATAGGCTCCGCGCTTGATGGCCTCAATGGCGGAGTCGAGGGAGTAAAACCGGGTCATGAGAATCACATAAACGCCAGGGTCCAGGTATAAGGCGCGCTCGAGAAAAGCCATCCCGTCCATGCCGGGCATCTTCAGGTCACACAGGACGATGCGTCCCTTGCCGTTATTGACGTATTCGAGGGCTTCCTGGGGGTCCGAGGTGGCAAAGCTGCGGTAGCCGAAGCTGGAAAGCGTCTCCCGGAGCATCTCCAGTATGCCGGGGTCGTCGTCGACCACACAGATATCGACGATGGCTCGGGAAAGATCTCGGGCAGTTTCAGGCTGGGCGGTTACGCTCATGCCGACGATTGGGCAAAACGCGTGCCAGACGCCCTTGTCGGCGGAGCCCCACGGCATGAGCCGCTAAATCCGGCTGCGGAGCGGAGCTTAAGTGCCTCCAAGCCCGTGGCTTACGAAATTATCGCTGGTACGGCAGGGAATGAATTGTGCTCAAAAGGTACAAGCTGGAGATGCCCGGAGTGGAATAGCAGCCGTTTGGTGAAGTCCCGATACGGAGCAGGTTCGCGCTGGATTCGTTCCAAACGCGAACTCGCCCCGATGCTTGCTTCAATTTATTCTTTCGGCTTTCCTGCTCAGCAGGGAGTTGAAGGGCTCGATTTCCATGAGTAACCGTTCCTCGCTGGTGCAAACTTCGTCGAGGAGCTCCGTAGGGGACATGGTTTGATCTGTTTCCAGGCAGGCGAGCAGGTCGCCTGTCTGGCCCAGTTCGCTGTCCTGAGGTTCTTCGAAACCGCCGAGTACTTCCAGGACCTCGAAAAGCTCCTCCCGCGTCGAGACGCGGTCGAACATTGAGGGCGCGTATTCTGGCAGTTTCATGATTTTCACCTCTTCGCGCACACCTATACGATGCTTTGCCGGGCCCTTTGGCTCATATATCTCTTATCTCTCATCGTGACACCGTGGCATCGTGACACCGTGGCATCGCATCGTGAGACCGTGGAAAATCTCTCAGATGCGCCATGCGCCCCGATAGCTGCACTCGCTCGACCCGGTAAGTCTCGGGATCAGATTTCGCGAAGCTATCATAGAGGGGGCGTACAAATATGAGTGAACGACTCAGAACTGCGTGACGCAGCAGTAACGTCTTAGGACCCAGTTGAGTAGAGTCCGGGGTCGAGAGCTCCTGGAAGAATCGGCCGTGGGCGGCCGAGTCCGATACTCCGACAGGCAAGCAGATCGAGTGCGATCTCGGCATCGATTTCTTCACCGTTTATTGCCAGTGCAGGCATAAGGCCAAAAGAAGCGGAGTAACTTACCCTTTTATTTTGTGCTCATTCGAGTGTTTGCCCGACGGCGCCTGACGAGCCGAGCGACTCTCATTTACACACACTTGTATGGAATCGACACGTCCGCGTGGGCGAACGGCACCGTCGAGCCCTATTGCTCAATTGGAGTTAGACGGGAAACCAGACTTAAAAGGAGCGTTCCAGGGCTGGTTTCAGGGAAGATGGCTCCGGGGCTTGGACTCGAACCAAGATTCTAGGCTCCAAAGGCCCATGTGCTACCAATTGCACCACCCCGGATCAGGGACTCCTCGAATCGCCGACGAGCACTCCAGCCTATCCTAAACAGCGTCAAAGTGGAAAGACTCCACTCAACTCCGGCCCAGAAAAAGCGCGCCGGGCCGCGGCGTCGCCAGACGGTGTTGCGCGCGACTTCCGTCGAGGCGCTCACCATGCAAGGCCGAGTTCTCGTGCGTGGTCCGTACACAGGTAGATGCACGGGATCGATCCGCGCATCGCTAATACGTCGGGCCAGCTCGGCAGGGAAGCGTTGCATACCCAGAGATGATCAATGGGAAGCAATTCGCCGCGTTCGGCATCCCTGCTGAACGACAAATCCGCGAAGTGCGCGCCCTGCTCGCTCACGTGTAACGATTGTTCTGAGCACACCAAGACTCTTGGCAATTCATTCGAAAGTAAATTTCTATGATCGTGTTTGAAAAGCGGCGGATTCGAGCCGCTTCGGAGCCGTTCAGTTCGCCGCGGCGGATTTGTCGGTAGCCGCAGGCTTATCCGGCAATTCGTGTTCGTAATCTTTCTCGTTGGAACAGGTCACGTCTTCGTACATATCTTCTTTGGGCACGAGGCTCATGTTCCAGGTGGAGACCCAAGGATGTGTAAATACCTTCGGGTCATCGTCCGTAATCTGCACGGTGAGATGGTCAAAGTCGGGGCGGCTGATCCGTTCCGTGACGTGCAGGGCATCGCTATGGAACGTGCCGCTGCCTTCGCCCGCATTCTTGCCCGATCCCAGCCAGGATTTTTCGTTGAGATCGATGGTGTCGATCACCAGCGTATCGCCATCCCATTTCGCAACCGAATTCCCCATCCATGATGGATCCGCATCGGGGTTATGCGCGCGTCCATCCGTAGGGATGATGCGGAAGGCGGTGTCTCTCTCATACAGGACGATCAATTCGCCGGGCAATTGCACCAGCCTCGCGGGGTGCGGCCCGCCCCAGATGCGCGGAACGCCATAAGGTTCGCAATGCAACAGCGGATCGGTATTCTCCGCGTCGTGCAATTGCCTGGCTTTCAAAGCCGCCCAGGGCTGATAAGGCAATTCATCCGAGGGATAGGCAGCGGGCAAACCGGCGCGGCGGTTAGGCACTTCGGATTTTCCGGCGGCGGGATCGGTTCCCAGCGCTCCGTATTTCTCGATCCACATTCCAGACAGGTCCGGATGTCCGTCGGCAGTACGCGGCGCCGGCTTGGAATGATCTTTGGATACAGAAGGAGGCACGTACTTCTTTGTTCCCTGATCCGACTGCGCGGAAGCGGTCGTGGAGCCAAAAGCGATGATCAGCGCCGCGGCAAGTAAATATCCGAGGAGATAACGCTGCTTCATAATATGCCTCCTCTCGAGGTCGCGATTACTACGGGTTATCGTCGCCAGCTTTGGGCCCGACGGGAATCACTCGGCCATCCGGCAGCACGAAATCCAGGCCAAACATCAGCTTGGAACCGTCCTTGGCGAGACGCCCGTGAATGGTGACCTCTTTACCAACCAGTGCCAGCATATCCGTTCTCGATACGCCGCTGCGGTGCAGGTAGCTCGGAGGCAAGCCCTCGACAGACCAACGCTCCGCAGTTCCGTTGGCATCCTTGGTCTCGATGTTCCAATAAACGTGCGGATTATCCCATTCCACCTTGGTAAGGATACCCTTCAGCTCGGTAGGCTTGCCCATCTGGAATTCCGCGTTTAGCGAGTGATGCGCCAGGACGGGCAGAGCCGATAAGAGTAGTCCGCAAAAAATCACCACAAACCCCAAATACCTGCGTGTCATGCGGGTTGCCTCCTGTCCAATTCTCCCACTTCGGGCGGTCGGGAGCAGACGAAATACACCGGTGCTCGAACATAGCACTCGCTTTGAGAATGTGTCAAGCCAGGCACCTGGCGCCATTCTCGCAGCGAATTCAGCGGCATGCGTCAAGGTTTGGGGGGCTTCGGTGGCGTGGGCTTGGCGAATTTGGCCGCGTCGATGGGCACGTTGGCCTGAACTTGAGTTGCCGTGTAGAAGGTCTGGCCATCGAGCCAGCTCGTCGTCCATTTATAGGGCACCTTCACTCCGGCGACGTCGCGATAATCGTCGTAGTCGACTTGCGTCGCGGAAAGACCGACTTTCGTGTCCGTGTAGCGCACCTGCCGCACCAGCAGCCCGGACTTGCTGTCGAAGTACAGATTGACGGGAGTGCGGCCGTCGACCGTTCCCTGGACGACCTCGACGTCCTTATCATTGATCTGTATCGGAGTGCTCACGCGCCACTGCGTTAGGGCTTGCTTGATGGCCGTGGGAAAACAGATGGTCGCATCCAATCTGGCGCCGACGAGATCGCCCTGGAGGAGCGGAAGCAAAGGAATTGGTTTGTCATCGCTGGGCATGGCCACCCAACCGTTGCGGCCGTCGAAGGCAGTGGTTCTGTCGCCGGCTTCGGTGTGCGTGATGGTGGTGATTTGGTTGGGAGCCTTGGCATACAGTTCAAACGGGTACGGGCTTTCCGCGTAGGCTTGGGAAGTTCCCTTGACCACCAGGCTTGTGAGCTTGGCCAATTGCTGCGTTCCGCCCAGCGCCTGAATATATTTGTCTAAAATTTGATCGGGGGAGGGTTCGGTGGTAGCGGGCGGCAGGAGAGCATCCGGTTCTATGGGATTGAACGTGGAGTTATAAACGTCGGCAATTGTAGGCGTAATTCTGGGGATGCGATCGCCCCGATGGCAGGTGTAACAGGTCACCTCGCGCTTGCCGCCGAAATTGGCCTGATTGATCGAATTCATCATCACTACCATCCTGCGGGCCGCCGTCTTGAGCGGCGTGTTATCGGCGTAGTGTTCCCAGCTTCCCGCGCTGGCATCGCCGTGGCAGGTGGTGCAGTTTGCCGTCAGCGAGACGGCAAAAAATCCCATGGTTTCGATGAATTCACCGGCAGGAATTCCCCGCAGCACCTGGACGTCTTTGAAGGCCTCATCCGACATGAGCGGTTTCTGCGCAGCGTCGGCCTGGGCTCTGGCTGAGGTGACGCCCCAGAGGCACACGGCGATAATTGCGATGATACTCAAGAAGCCCCGCTTCGATACGAAAGACATATGTTTCTCTCCCTTTGTCCGTGCGCCGATGTTACTCAAGTGCGCCACGCAGCCAGAGAGCACTGCGGTTCCGTAAGGAATGGCCCGCTTGACCAGCATGCTCGGAATTAGGCGCAGAGAATACAATGCTCAAGCTCAGTTTTCAATCCTGCCGCACCTTTTCCGCCGCAACAAGCTTCCAACGACCTGGGCAAAAGTGTATGCTACCGCACGCCGCAGAAACCAAATTGGAGTTTGCATCGGGTTGATCGCTGCGGACCGGGACAGTTTCCCAGGAATCGCGACGGAGGGTTGTGTCATCCATGCGTAACTCAGCGATGTGCCTCAAAAGAACTGCTGTAGTGGTCGCGCTTACGTTAGCTGCCGCGCTGCTCGTGCGGGCGCAGGGCGGCCCGCCGAACCCGGAAGGGAAGACCGCCGAGCAGTTTTACAAGAGTATCAAAGTGATGAAGGGGACGCCTGCCGATCAGGTGATCGAATCCATGCACCTGATCCGTGGCGCTCTTGGCGTGGACTGCGAATTCTGCCACGAAGAGACCGATCGCGCGGCGGACACCAAGCCAGCCAAGGAGACGGCCCGCGCCATGATGCGCATGATGATGGATCTCAACAACAACAATTTTGGGAGCAAACAAGAGGTGACTTGCTATACCTGCCACCGCGGCGCCGCCATTCCTGCGACTACCTTGGTTGTGCCCGCAGTGGAAATTGGAGAAGAGGTCGAGCCCAAAGGGTTGCCCTCGGTTGATCAGATTGTGACCAAATACGTGGCGGCACTCGGCGGTGAGCAGGCCCTTCGAAAAATTTCAAGCAGAGCCATCACCGCAACCCAGACCATCCCGACGGGCCCCGGAGGAACAGTGCCTTTCCCGGCCACCCTCGAACGCAGCCAGAAGGCGCCGAACCTCGTTGTGAACACCTATCGTACGCCAACCTATACGATCTCCGACGGCTTCGACGGATCGAGGGCCTGGACGCAAGATCTGAGGGGACGCGTCAGCGAGCCGGGCGCAGTGGATCAAATGCGCGCCAAGCGAGATGCGGATTTCTATCTGCCCCTGGATTTGAAACAGACTTACACGCAACTGAAGGTGCAAGGGGTTGCGAAGGTGAACGGTCACGATACCTATGTTGTGACCGCGCAGCCTCAGGGGGATCGCGAGGAGCGGCTGTACTTCGACGTGGTGACAGGATTACTTCTGCGGAAGTGGAGCTCACTACCGTCACCCGTGGGCGATGCGCCGTTTCAGGTGGATTATGACGACTACCGAGATACCGGCAGCGGGGTGAAATTCCCTTATCTGATTAGCATGAATCCCGCTTCGGCGCGCCTCGAACCCTCGACGTCTGTGACGGTCCGCGTTACAAAAGTGCAGGATAACGCGGCGGTCGACAATTCGAAATTCGTGAAGCCCGAATCGAAAGCGCCCGCGGCGGCGCAGTAACGACAGAACGGCGCAGTCCGCAAGAACGCTGAGAGGAAAGCTCTGCGATTCACGCACCGTCCAGGCGGACGGACCTGATCATTCATCCAACGACAACACAAGAGCGCTAGCTGCTTTACTGTGACAGGACCTGCATCAGCCGCGAAATATCCTCCGGCGTGTTGTAGATGTGCGGCGCGATGCGCAGCGCTTTCCCGCGCAGACTAACGGAGATTTTCGCGGCGCGCAGCTTTTCATAGAGCGCCGGGGTTTCCTCTGGATCCCGTGCGGAGATGCACACGTAGGGGCCGCGGCGTTCACGTTCCGCAGGCGATGCGAGGAGGCAATTGGTGCGCGGCAGCCCATCGATGATTTGGTTGACGAGCGCGTCGATAAAAAGCTCCACGGCGCCGGAACCGATGCGCAGCATGAGATCGAGCGAAGAATCGAAGGCCGCCAGATTTGTGAAATTCGCGGTTTCCGCAGCATCCCAGCGACGCGCGCCGGGCGCCGGGCGCCAGTTGATCATCGGCAGGGCGTGAAAATCGCGCGCTCCTTCGAGGGCCATGAAATACACGGCCCCAAGGGGCAGGCGCTCGATCCATTCCTCGGCAATCCAGAAAAAACCGGTGCCGTAGGGGCCCAAAAGCCACTTATAGCCGCTGCAAACGGCCATGGAAGCGCCCAGATCCCTGATTTTTAGCTGTATGCCCCCGGCGCACTGCGAAAGGTCGAGGATCAATGCCGCGCCGACTTTTTCGCAGGCCCGCGCCACGCGGGCCGCATCGAGCCGCGCTCCATTATCGAATCGCACCAGGCTTGCTGAGATTACCCTAGTGTGCGGTCCGATGGACTCGATGTAATCGTCGGCGGAAATGAATCGGCCTCGCGGTTCAACGACGCGAATGCGCAATCTTCCGGCTTGTTCATAACGCAGCCAGGTTGCGAAATGCGCGGGAAATTCTCCACGCCCCACCAACACTTCATCGCCCGGTTTCCAGTCCAGGCCCGCGGCGACCGAGGCGAGCCCGGCGCTCGCGCCGGTCGTCACGGCAATTTCGGAAGGGCGGGCTCCGATCACGCGGGCGACTTTTTCGCGGATGCGATCAGGGAGATCGAAATAGGCGCCATCCGGCAATCGATAGGGATGCTTCTTCCATTCGAGAGCAGCCTGCGCCTCGCCTGCCGCGACGACCGGCATGGGCCCTTGAAGCGCCGCGTTCAAATAGGCCACGCCCTCGAAATCGGCAAATTCGGCCCGATAATCTGTCGCCACAGCCGTCGGTTTCGATGGTCATACGGCAATTTTATGGGGCAGAGCTGACAACTCAAAACGGTCTGCAGTCCCACGGCCCGGACAATTTGGACTGCAAGGAGGTGGGCGGTTTTCCGGCGGCGAGATTCTTGTCCTTTGCCGGTGCTTTCATTGTTTGCATCGCTTCGTGAAACGTCTGCCTGGTTCCATCACATGACCTCGGCAGAGCCGCGCCTTGCCGGAAGGGGAACGAATTTGCAAGAACGGGAATTTGGCGCGGCCAGGGTAACAGCAAGCTGACTCGAGATTGTTTCAGAACGGCATCGCGCGATGGATTTCCGCCAGCGCCGCACATGCCAAGGCGCTTGCCGGCCTAACATCGCTGCATTCTCTATTGCCACTGACTCAACGACAAAAAACCAAGCTCGTCTTTTGGCCAGCGGCTTGCCTCTGTCAATCCCATGCGGCGGGAGTGTGGCTGGGCGTCGTATTTGCGGGGCAACGCGGGGCAAAGGGGAATACCGATGACGCAGTCCGATAGTGATTCCAGGCTGGGGCCATGCCAAAAAAATACTAGGGGCGCTGTTGTGGGTGTGCGTCGCTGCGTCTCTTGCGACGCGCAGCGGGGCCGGAAAAACTGTCTTCCATGAGCATGGAGGATCTGCTGAATATTCAGGTCACTTCCGTTTCAAAGACGGAGCAGAAGCTCTCACAAACAGCGTCGGCCATCTACGTCATCACGCAGGAAGACATCCAGCAGCTCTGGGGCGACGAATATTCCCGATCTCCTGCGCATGGTTCCGGGCATGGACGTGGCGCAGATCAATTCCAATACGTGGGCGATCAGCGCGCGCGGCTTTAATGGGCGTTATTCAGGAACGAGCTTGATGGTGCTGCTCGATGGGCGAATCGATGTATACTGCCCACGTTTGGCGGCGTGTTACTGGGACGTTTTGGATATGCCTCTCGGAGAATATCGAACGGATCGAAGTCATCCGCGGTCCGGGCGGGTCCGTTTGGGGTGCCAACGCCGTCAATGGCGTAGTCAACATCATCACGAAAAAGGCCGGCCAAACCAAAGGCGGCCATGCTGGTAGCCGGCGGTGGAAATGTGGACCAGGGGTTCGGGACATCTGCAGTACGGCGGCTCGGCGAGGCCGAGCGACCGATTATCGCGTCTATTCGAAATATGTCGAGTGAGAACCAGATCCCAGGCGTTAACTAGTGCAGACGGCGGAGATGGATGGAATGTCCTCCGCGGTGGCTTTCGCGTTGACAGCACTGTCTCAGACAAGGGATTGGCTGACGCTTCCAAGGGCGACGTGTACAGCGGGCGGGAAGATCAGGTCGGCAAAAATTTTTCCTCTGTTACTAAATTCGAATGTGCAGTGGTAGGTTTGCAGGAAGTGAATCTTTCCGGCGGATTTCTGCAGGCTATATGGAACCACGACATTCTCGGCGCGATCCGAGTACGATCCTGGAGATTTCCTATGACCGCTATCGGCGCGGCGAAGCATGTGCTCGAAGAAAGGCGAGGTACATTTTAAACCTGGATTTTCAACATCATTACATTTGCTGGGGCAAGCGACAGAATCTGGTATCGGGGCTTCGGTTATCGCTATTCACTCATCCGAGACGAATGGGGGCTTGGCATGTTTCTTAAATCCCGGCCAGATCTGGATACGTACGCCTATTCGGTGTGTTTCGTGCAAGACGAGATCGCGGTGGTACCCAACCGTCTGCTACGTGACGATCGGTGCAAGGCTCGAGCACAATTCGACTACAACGGATTCGGTCTTATGCCCGAGCATTCGCGCGGCGTTGGCTGCCCAGCGCGCACCACACCGTGTGGGCGGCCGTTTCCCGACGCGTTACAACACGCCCGCGTCGGTCAATGCGACGATGCCGCATGAATTTTGGAGCATTCCTTCGGAGCCAACGGCACTCCTTGTGCTCGTGACGCTGGCTGGGCAATCCCAAGATCGAAGATGAGAGATCGAATCGACATACGAGACTCGGCTATCGCGCTAACTTGAATGACACGCCTTTCGATTGATTTCTCCAGCATATTACAGCCGATTGGGATCAGCTAGAAACAATCGAGCCGGCTGCTCCTTTCTTCGAAAGCGGTGCCTGTGCCTCCTCACATTGTGCTTGCCTAAGTCACTTATGAAAACCTCATGCACGGAGAGACATACGGATTGGAAGCATTCGCGAAGTGGAAGGTTATCGAATCGGCTGACGCTGAGCCCAGGTTACGCATTCGAGCGGAATTGACATGCATCTCGATCCCAGCAGCCGGGATACGACATCGGTGGCCGAGGCCGAAGGAAGCACCCCGGTCAACTCTGCTCAGCTTCGGTCGCATTTATCTCTTGCGCGTGGGAATTGCCTGGGATACGTCTGTTTATTTTGTCGGACGCATCGCCGATCCCGTCGTGCCTTCTTACACGCGACTGGATACCGGCTTCACCTGGCAGGCGGGCGAGAGGCTCTCACTTTAGTGTGTTTGGCCAGAATTTATTGAGATAACGAACAGCTCGAGTACGTGGACACGCTGGGAAGCACGGCGTCCACCCTGGTGAAGGCGGGGCGGCTACGCAAAAATTAGATGGATCTTTTGAAGTTGCCAACGGATTGCCTGGAAGTGCCGTGCGTCCGGCGAACAGCAGCCTGGTTCCTGTCGGCGCTCGCGGCGGGGGTGCTCTTCTGCTGCATTGCCGCGGCGCAATCCGGCCAGCCCAGCGAGTATGAGGTGAAGGCCGCGTTTCTATTCAACTTCACGAAATTCGTGGAATGGCCGGACAGCACTTTTAGCGGCCCTCAGGCGCCGATTGTCATTGGAATTATAGGGGACGATCCCTTCGGCGACGGTCTCATACGCATTGTCGCCGGGCAGAAGGCTCAGGGGCGCGCCATCGTAATCATAAAGTACCGCTATAGCGACGACCTGCGTCGCTGCCAGGTGCTTTTCATCAGCGCTTCGGAACGCCTGCGCAGCGGGGAAATCCTGGCCAAGCTCCAGGATGCCAGCGTCTTGACCGTCAGCGATATCGATGGCTTTGCCGAGGCCGGAGGGGTAATGCAATTCGTAATGCAGGAAAGCCGGGTGCATTTCGTCGTGAACCTCGATGCGGCAACGCAAAGCAAGCTGCATGTGAGCGCAAAGCTGCTGGCCTTGGCGCGGGTGATCAATCACAACGAGGCCGCGAGGTGAAGTCGATGCCATCGTTCCGCGATTTGTCGATTCGCCGCAAGCTCACCTTGATCGTCATGATCACTACCTGCACGGCCATTCTGCTGGCGTGCGGGGCCTTTTTTACCTTTGATATTCACACCTTACGCGAGTCCAGGATGCACGATCTCGAGACGCTGGCCGAAGTGCTTGGTTCCAATAGCACCGCGGCCGTGACGTTCAACGATGCGGCCACCGCGCGCGAGGTTCTGCAATCGCTGTCGGCCAAAGAGCACGTTATGGCCGCCGCTCTGTATCGCACCGATGGCGCTATTTTTGCAACTTACGTTCGAGATGCGGCGCGCATGTCCTTCAGTTTTCCGGCGCCGGAATCGAAGGCGGCACGATTCGAGGCCACCCGGCTGGTGGTCTTCCACGCGATTCTTCTGGACGGCCATACCATCGGCACAGTCTTTCTGGCTTCCGATCTAGGAGAGTTTAAGGAACTGCTGCGGCTGTATTCCGTTCTGTTCGGATTCATCGTGCTGAGCTTGTCGGTGGGCGCTTTCTTTTTCGCCGGGCGAATGCAGCGAGCCATTTCCGATCCCATCCTGCTGCTGGCGCAAACCACCAGGCAGGTGACCACGGCAAAAGATTACTCCCTTCGCGTGCCGCGAGCGGCGAACGACGAAATCGGCGTGCTGATCGATGGTTTCAACGGCATGCTGAGCGAAATTCAGCGCCGCGACCTGGCTCTGCAGCTGGCCCGAGACGAACTGGAGCTGCGGGTAGAGCAGCGAACCGCGGAGTTGCGTCAGGAGATATCCGTGCGCAAAGAGGCCGAAGTGGCTTTGCGCGAGAGCGAGCAGCGCACGCGCCTCCTGCTTGATTCCACCGCCGAGGCAATCTATGGGCTCGATCTTCAGGGGCAATGTACTTTTTCAAATCGGGCCACGCTGCGTTTGCTGGGTTACTCGGATATTGCGGAACTCCAGGGAAGAAATATGCACGATTTGACGCATCACACTCACGCGGACGGTGCTCGTTACTCCTCGGCCGATTGTCCGGTCAGCGAGACGCTTCGCACCGGTGAGGCCCGTCACAGTGACCTGGAGGTGATGTGGCGATCCGACGGCACCAGCTTTCCCGCGGAATATTGGTCTTATCCCATCGAGCGGGAGGGCCAGATCGTCGGCGCAGTAGTCACCCTCATCGATATCACCACGCGCCGTGCCGCTCAACAGGCCATGCTGGCGGCCAAGGAGGCGGCGGAATCCGCTAACCGCGCAAAGAGCGAATTCCTGGCCAATATGAGTCATGAAATTCGTACACCGATGAATGGAATTATCGGCATGACAGAATTGGCGCTCGACACGCCCCTCAATCAAGAGCAAAAAGAGTATCTGCAACTGGTGCGCTCTTCGGCAGACAGCCTGCTGCGCGTCGTCAATGACGTGCTGGACTTCTCGAAAATCGAGGCGGGGCGCCTGGATCTCGATCAAACGGACATCGACCTGCCCGAATTGATCAATCAGACGCTCAAGACACTCGCCGTCCGTGCACACAAGAAAGGACTGGAGCTTTCCTCTCGTATTGCTCCCGACGTGCCGCAGATGCTCTCAGGAGATCCGGACCGCGTGCGGCAAATCGTGGTGAACCTGGTGGGGAACGCCATCAAATTCACCGGTAAAGGCAGCATTCTGGTGGAGGTGGGCCGCGAAAGCGGCAGCCCGGAAGCCGACCCGTTTCGGCTTCACTTCATGGTGCGGGATACAGGAATTGGCATCCCCCTGGAGAAACAACAGACCATTTTCGAGGCTTTCTCCCAGGCGGATGGCTCGACGACGCGGCAGTACGGCGGAACGGGTCTGGGATTAACGATCACGAGGCGCCTGGTAGAGATGATGGGCGGAAAAGTGTGGGTGGAAAGCCGGCCTGGCGAGGGCAGCACGTTTCATTTCACCTTGAAGCTCGCTCCTCCGGAAAAGACCGGATCGGGGCGGAATTTACAGCGGGCAGAAATCGAGAGCTTGCACGTCTTGATCGTGGACGACAATGAGACCAACCGCATGATTCTCGACGAAATGGTCAAGAATTGGCGCATGGTGCCGACCCTGGCCGATGGGGGCGAGGCCGCGTTGATGGCCATGCGCTGGGCCCGCGACCAAGGAAACAGCTTCCCCCTGGTCGTCCTGGATGGGCACATGCCCGGTATGGACGGATTCGAAGTCGCACGCCGGATCAAAGCGGATCCCTCGCTGGCAGGCGCCACAATCATGATGCTGACTTCGGACCGGCAGGTCGGCGATGCCGCGCGCTGCCGTCAACTGGGGATCAAAGTTTACCTGGTGAAGCCCATCGGGCAATCCGATTTGCTCGACGGGATCCTCAATGCTCTCGGCACACAGATTCTTGATTCAACTTCACCCGTCCCGTCCGACAAAGCGGGGAAGACCATGCGTCCGTTGCGGGTGCTTCTGGCCGAAGACAATCCCGTCAATGCGCGACTGGCCATCGCGCGCTTGAATAAGTGGGGCCATGAAGTCGTGCATGCCACGAATGGCCGCGAAGCGCTCGATTTTCTCGAGGCGTCGGGATTCAAGAGTTTTGACGCGGTGCTGATGGATGTGCAGATGCCGGAGATGGACGGGATGGAGGCTACGGCGGCGATCCGCGCGCGGGAAAGAGTCCTCGGATCTCACCTGCCTATCATCGGTGTCACCGCCCACGCGATGAAAGGAGATCGCGAGCGCTGTCTCGAGGGAGGCATGGATGGATATGTAAGCAAGCCGGTCCGGATGGACCTTCTTTTCTCCGAATTGGTGCGCCTCGTCCCGGGCGCCTCCCCCCAGGGAACAGAGCCGCATCCGGCTCCCACGGCAGCAGCGGCGAATGGCGATCCCGGGACCGCCTTGGATCGCAGCGCTCTCCTGGACCGCGTCGAGGGCGACATGGAACTGCTGGGCGAGATCATTGGGCTTTTCAAGGAGGATTCCGTTCGCCAGATCGCGGCCATTCGCGATGCCATCGATAAGAAACAACCCGATCTCCTGCGGCGCGCCGCTCATACCTTGAAAGGCACTTGCGGCAATCTGGGCGCACCCGAAGCCGCCGCCACTGCCTTGGAGTTGGAAGAGCTTGCGGCCGCTGGTGATTTCTCCGGCGCGCAGCAGAGTTTGCGGTCACTCGAAGAGCAAATCCAGCGGGCGGGCAGGCTTCTGGACGACCTCAGACAGGAGTGCCTCCGGTGAAAATTCTAATCGCCGATGACGATCCGGTTTCCTGCCGCTTGTTGGGCGGCTTGCTCCACAAATGGGGATACGAGGTCACCGCTGCACACAGCGGGACGGAAGCTTGGGAAGTGCTGCAGGCGAATGACGCGCCCCGAGTGGCTTTGCTCGACTGGATCATGCCGGGGCTCGATGGATTGGAGATCTGCCGCCGCGTGCGCGCCCGCCCATCCCAGCCGTATGTGTACATCATGCTTCTGACCGCCAACGACAAAGTGGGGAATTTGGTGGAAGGATTGGAATCCGGCGCGGACGATTACTTGACCAAGCCTTTCCATCCGCAAGAATTGAGAGCGCGGTTGCGCGTCGGTTCGCGCATGCTGGAACTCGAAGGCAGTCTGGTGGAGGCGCGGGAGAATCTGCGCTTCAAGGCCAGCCACGACGCGCTCACGTCGATTTGGAATCGCGGCGCGATCATCGAACTGCTCGAACGCGAGTTGAGCCGCGCGCGGAGAGACGGCGGCTCGGTGGGCATCCTGCTGGCGGATATCGATCATTTCAAAAGGATCAATGACACCCGGGGACACCTGGTGGGCGATGAAGTTCTTCGCGCCATAACCGGGCGGTTGAAGGGAGAAGTGCGTGTCTACGATGGGGTGGGGCGCTATGGAGGAGAGGAGTTCCTGATTCTGCTGCCCGGTTGCGACCATGCAAAACTCGCGGCAAAAGCGGAACAGCTGGTGAAGATGGTAGAGCGCAGCTCGATTGGAACTTCGGCGGGCGCCGTGCCGGTCACCATCAGCATAGGCGGCGTCGCCAGCGGCGAGTATCCGCACGCGGAATTGAATAGCTATCTCCGCGCGGCGGATACGGCGCTCTATCGCGCAAAAGCTTCAGGACGAAATCGCGCCGAGATGGCTGGGCTGTCCGATATGGAAGCGGCCACCGCCACCGACGCCGCTGCAAAGCCGGTTTCAGACACGGCAGTCATGCCTATTTCAGGTAAGTAGCGAGCCAGTCTTGAAAAGTCTTGTACCACAGCCGGCTATTTTGCGGCTTGGTGACCCAATGGCCTTCGTCGGGGAAAATAAGCAGCTTGGAAGGCACGTTTTGGCGCTGCAGGTCCGTGAAGAATTGCAACGACTGGGTGTAGGGAACGCGATAATCCATTTCGCCGGCGATGACCAGAGTCGGCGTTTTGAATTTACCGAGTTCACCGGCGTAGTTACTCGGAGACCATTTTCGGTAGCTTTCCGGGTTCGACCACGGCGTTCCCGCAATGTCGTGCTCCATGAACCATAACTCTTCGGTTCCGCCGTACATGCTCACATTATCGTAAGGACCGGCATGACTGATGAGCGCCTTGAAGCGGCCGGTATGCGTGGCGAACCAATCCATCATGTAACCGCCGTATGAGCCTCCCGCGGCGGCGGTGCGGCTGCTGTCGATGAATGGGTAATGGGCCAGCGCATAGTCTGTGCCCTTCATCAGATCCTCGTAAACCTTGCCGCCCCAATCGTCTCGGATGTCGTCGACAAATTTCTGCCCGTATCCTGTCGAGCCCCGCGGATTGACCATCACGGCTACATAACCTGGGGAAGCGAAGAGCTCTTCGTTCCAGCGATACCCCCAGTCGTCGGTCCACGCCCCTTGCGGGCCGCCATGCACGAGCAGGAGCAACGGATACTTCTTGGAGGCATCAAAGTTCGGCGGCTTGATAACGAAGCCTTCGACGCGCGCGCCTCCGGCGCCCTCGAACCAGAATGGCTCGGGCGGGATTCATCTCCACGTGAGAGAGCAGGGCGGCATTGTGATGGGTGAGCTGCCGCGCGTGGCCTCCGTCAGTCGCAGCGGCGAAAACTTCGGCAGGCATGGTCAGGCTGCTGCGCCTGAAAGCGAGGGTGCGGCCATCCGCGCTCACGCTGATTTCGGCATTGTAGCTGGCCGGCGCGATCGGATGCGGCGCGCCATTCGGGAAGGTCGAGGGCATAAATGGGCTGTTCGGCCTGATCTTCGGCGACGAAATAGATGCGCCGGCTATCGGGCGACCAGAGCGGCTCCTGCACGCTGCCGTCGAACTGTTCGGTAAGATTGGAACTCTTCTGCGTCGCGCGATCGTAGAGCATCAGCCGCCAGCGATCGCTTTCATAACCGGCGATAAATTGCGCATGATAGGCAATGGAGCGCCCGTCGGGCGAATAGACCGGATGACCGTCGAAGCCCGGATTCGTTGTGATTCGCCGCGGTTCGCCGCCCGTCAGCGATACCGTGAAAAGATCGCCATTGGTGCTGGTGGCCTCGGGCCGGTCGGTGACGGCAGTGAAGCAAATCTCTTTGGAGTCGGGAGAAAAAGCAATATCCGCGGCATCCCCTCGTTCGTCGGGCGGCACATCATAATCCGCGCCCGGAGTGAGGTCGCGCGCCGGGCCGCCAGAAGAGGGGATCACGAATAAATGACTGCGCTTGCCATCGCTCCAATGAGTCCAATGCCGAAATAGAAGCTGATCGTAAACACGCGCCTTTACGGGATCCTTCTCCCGCGCTTCATCGCGCTGACGATTGCAGGCGTCGTCGTGGCAATCCGGATATACCGCCGAAGTGAAGGCGATCCATTGGCCATCGGGCGACCATTGTTCGTTTTCCGGGCCTGTCGAGAGCGTAGTGACAGGATCTCCTTCGCCGCCGCTCAAGGAGAGCAGATAAATCTCTTCGGTGCCGGTGCGGCCGGATACAAACGCCAGCCGCTTACTATCGGGGGACCACTGCGGGCGGCCGTCCGAGCCGCCGCGCGTCAGTTGCCGCGGCTCGGAAGTCCCGTTGGTGCTCACAATCCAGATATTTCGCACCAGGCGATTGGCGGCAAGGTCGGGTTTCGCGACGGTATAGGCTACCCAGAGTCCATCAGGCGAGATCGTCGGTTCGCTGATTCTTTGGGCGGAGATCAGGTCGTCGAAAGTAAGAGGGTGCTTTTGCTGCGCACCGAGAGGAGCGATGGTCAGCGTCAAACAGGCGAACAAAAAGCAGGTTTTCGGCAGATGTCTCATTGTGAACCTCCACCCAGTGCTCAACTCTATTTCGCGCTCTCGCGGGAGGTGAGCGGCCGCAGGGTATCGCTCAGTAAGTCAGGCTGAGCCGTATTTCTTACCAGGTGCGGATAGCGCTCGCCGCCATGATACTGGACATTATAGGTGAGCACGAAGCCGCCGTTATCGGCGGTAATGACAATAAGCTTGTTGGTGCCCTTGGCCTCGGCGATGGCCTCATGTAATGCGCCAGGCGTGAATCCGCGGCCGTTCACCGAGAGGAGGCGCATTCCGGGCGCGAGCCCTGCCTCCGCCGCCGGCATCCCGGGTATGACGTCGGCCAATCGTCCATTTTCTTCCCCGCTTCCCGTCTGAACCTCCACGCCAAGCGAGAAACTAAGATCCAAGGTATCGTCCACGGTTTCGCGCACACGAATGACGGCATTTTCCTCATCATTAAAAGTCAGCTGCCAGCCACCGTGTTCAATCCCACCGATCGGAGGGTGCGGATTGATCTCGTATACGCGGGCATTGAAGAAATTGCGCCAATCGTAGGGCTGAATTGCATTCAGCGCGGCGATTACGTCATCCAGAGTGTACGGCACCACCTTGGGATCTGAATCCGGCGGCCCAAAAAATCGCCGGCAGAAATCATCGAGAGATTTCTTTCCGTGCGATTGCTGGCGGATCAGAATGTCCGCATCGAGCCAGATCAGCCAGCCTTCGTCATAGAAATCGACGTTGCGTCTCCAGGCGGACCAATTGTGCGAGGCGTCGTAGAGTAACGACGCCGCTACCGCCGTATCCTCCAGGCTGCGCCACGAACGGCCCGGCCAATCGAGATAAGCGGCGACGTGGGCGAGCGCTTCCCGGTAATCCTCCTGGGTGCGCAAGCCGGAACGGGCTGAGAGGAACTCGCCGATGTATTGCGTCAGCCCTTCATAAATCCACAGCAGATCGTCTTTCATGGGCTGCTCGAAATCGGGAGTGGCCAGGCCGGCGGGGCGGCGATATTTGCCGTTCCAGGAATGCGTGAACTCATGCGACAGCAGGGAGTTCGAGGACTCCTCTTGATCGCTATTGATGAAGGTGCGCTCGCCGATCCGATCGTCGTTCGATTGGTGATGCTCCAGGCCATTGGGATAGAAATAATTCGTCAGCGAGACCAGAAAATCGTAGTGATCGTAATGGCGGGCGCCAAAAAGCGCGCCGGCCTCGCGCACCAGACGGCTATAAGCCGCGATCTGTTCATCCGATATGGCCAGCGCCGCGACGCTATCGGCCGCGATATTCAAATGGTGCGGAGGCTTAACGTCGGGAGCCAGCGCGATGGAACGGAAATTCTGGCCCGTAAGCACCGGCGAATCTACCAGGGTGGAAAGGGAAACGGGCGCGAAGAGAATCTCATCGGCGTCCTGTTTTTCCACGGTCAAGGCGCTTGCGAATTTCCAGCCCTGGGGAAGACGCAAGCTGGCCTGATAGGTGAGCGAATCCGTGGGCGCTCCAGAAGGGTAGAGCACAACGAGATTCCATTCCAGCACGGCCAGCATTTGATCGGCCGTGGGACCGGCGGAAAAGCCCTCTCCTCCGGACGGCGACAAATAATCGTAATCGGCTTGCAGGACGTTTGCGCCGGCTGGCACTTCGATATGGAACATGAACATGTCCAGCTCATCGCGCCGCCAGGGGATCGTTTTACCGTTGGCGGTGAGCTTCAGACCGACGAGATCGGCGATGGGGCCGTCCGGAGCGTGTTCGCCGGGTATCCACTTGGGGTAGAGCAGCGTCAGTGGACCCGGCTTGACCGGAAGCTCCAGATGGGCGTGAAAGATGCGCCGCGGAGCCTCGCGCAGGTCGGCGGAGAGGCGAATGGTGCCGTTCTGTGCCCATGCGGACGGCACAAAAGCCAGCACTGATAGCAGCAACAGAAGAAACGGTTTCCGCTTAGCTCTGCCCATACTGCCTCCCTTGGCGCAACGTCTGCAGATAGATGCTATCGCAGCCGAAAAAGAAAGCCATCATTGCGACTCCTTTTATGCGGCTAAACCGCGCCGTTCTGGTGTTCCTGGGCATTGCCGCTCCTAGCGCAAGTGAATCCTCCTGATTGCACTTATTGGCGGTTCACGCAAAGTCGGCATGCGTTACGTGTATAATACCGGGCCGCATAGGGTTAGGGTGCGGCTCCTGGGCGGCGCCCGCCAGGTCCTCACAGCTTAGACTTTTCGGTCCATCTGCATTTTTCGCGCGGAGGGTTTATGGCTGAATATGCAAGCACGAAAACGTTCGAAGCAGAGACAAAGAGGAGTGTGTTGGCTAACCCGGCTCGATCCAGCGATTCCGTTTGGGCCTACACCGTCTTACGGCTTTCCTTTGGAGCGAATATCATGCTGCACGGGGTGAGCCGCCTTTTTGCGGGACACGCCGCATTCCTCGGCTACTTGAATCATTACTTCGAGAAGACGCCTCTGGTTTCCGCCAGCCTGTTACCTCTGTTTGCCTGGGTGCTGCCGCCGGTGGAGACCTTACTCGGTCTGCTTCTGGTCTTGGGTTTGTGGACGCGGTTCGCACTTAATCGCCGGCGCGCTGGTGCTGGCGATGTTGGTTATCGGAACAAATCTGGCACAGGATTGGAACGTCGCCGGACTCCAGTTGATCTACGCTTTCCTTTATTACTACCTGCTGGTTCATCGCGACCAAAACACGGTCTCCATCGATGGAATGATGAGCCGGTGAGTACCGCGTTCACGAATTGCGCATCAAGAGAGCGGAAGCAAATAGGTTTCAGAGGACAAAACAAAACGTGAAATACGTCTATTTCTTTGGCGCCGGCAAGGCCGAAGGCACCGGCGATATGAAAGAGATTCTCGGCGGGAAGGGTGCGGGACTTGCCGAGATGACTCGCATCGGGCTTCCGGTTCCGGCCGGCTTCACCATCGGCACGGAGTGTTGCGATTATTACCTGAAGCACAATCATAAGCACCCGGCGGGGCTCCGGACTGAAGTCGAGAAGAATCTCTCCCGGCTCGAGCGCGTGGTGGGCAAAAAATTTGGCGATGCCAAGGACCCGCTGCTCGTCAGCGTGCGTTCGGGTTCGGCGCGCTCCATGCCCGGGATGATGGAAACGATCTTGAATCTGGGCCTGAACGACCAGACCGTCGAGGCCCTGGCGCGGCGAACCAATAATGCGCGTTTCGCGTGGGACGCTTATCGGCGGTTCGTGCAGATGTATGCCACGGTGGTGACGGGGCTGCCCAAAGAAGAATTGGAGGGGCGGCTGCGAGCTTTGAAAGAGCGGCTGAGGGCCAAGGACGACACGCAAGTAGCCGCGGAGAATTGGCGGAAGCTCGTCGCGGAATATAAGGAGCATTTCAAGGAAAAGACGGGCGAGCCTTTTCCGGAAGATCCCACCGAGCAACTCTGGGGCGCGATTGGCGCCGTGTTTGAATCGTGGATGGCGGAAAAGGCGGTGACTTATCGCCGCGTGGAACACATCACCGGCCTTCTCGGAACCGCCGTAAATGTGGTGCAAATGGTGTTTGGGAACACCGGCGATAATTCCGGCACCGGAGTGTGTTTCACCCGCGATCCCTCGACGGGCGAAAAAAGTTTTTACGGCGATTTCCTGCCCAACGCTCAAGGCGAAGACGTGGTGGCCGGAATTCGCACCCCGGTGCCGTTACGCGAACTCGAGCGGCGGATGCCGAAGGTCTATAAGCAACTCGAACGCGCCCGGCAACTGCTGGAGAAGCACTATCGCGATATGCAGGATATGGAGTTCACCGTCGAAGACGGGAAGCTTTATATGCTGCAAACGCGCACCGGCAAGCGGGCGCCGGGCGCCGTATTCCGCATTGCGGCAGACATGGTGCAGGAAGGTTTGATCAAGCGCGAAGAAGCTCTCGAACGCGTCCAGGCGCAGGATATCGAGCGGCTGTTTTATCCGGTGATTGCGGCTTCCATTCCACGCCAGGAATTACTCCAGCGAAAAATTTGCACCGGCATCAACGCCGTTCCCGGTGCTGCCGTAGGCCGCGCCGTATTCCTGGCGCACGAGGCCGAGGAATGGGCCAAGAAGGGCGAAAGGGTTGTGCTCGTTCGGCGCGAGACGAGCCCGGAGGACGTAGGCGGTATGGCCGTGGCGCAGGGCGTGCTCACGGCTACTGGCGGCAAGACCAGCCATGCGGCCGTGGTGGCGCGGGGTTGGGGAAAGTGCTGCATCGTGGGATGCGATACGCTGTTTATCGACTACGCCGCCAAGCAGATGTCGTCCGATGGCCGCGTCGTGCATCAGGGCGATTGGATCACCCTGGATGGCAATGACGGCTCGGTCTACGCGGGACAGGTCCAGCTCGCGACGCCGGAAATGCCCAAGCACTACCACACCATCCTCAAGTGGGCTGACGAGATTCGTAAGCTCGGGGTTCGCGCCAATGCGGATACCGCGCAGGATGCCCGCAAGGCTCGCGAAATGGGCGCCGCGGGAATCGGGCTCTGCCGCACCGAACATATGTTCTTCAAGGATTTCGAGCATCCCGAACGCAGCGCCGACCGCCAGTTCGCCATTCAGGAAATGATCATTGCCGATAGCCGCGAGGCGCGGCAGAAGGCGCTGGACCGGCTGCGGCCCTATCAGCGCGGCGATTTCATCGGCATCTTCAAAGCCATGGACGGCTTCCCGGTGACCATCCGGCTGATCGATCCGCCGCTGCATGAATTCGTGCCGCACGATGCGGAGAAGCAAAAAGAGCTGGCGCACAAAATCGGGCTGACGCCGGAAGTGGTGGCGCGTCGCGTGGAGCAGCTTAGCGAGTCGAATCCCATGCTGGGGCACCGCGGCTGCCGGCTGCTCATCACTTACCCTGAAATTCTGGATATGCAAGTGGGTGCGATGATCGAGGCGGCCCTGGAATGCAGAAGGCAGGGCATCAAGGTCATTCCGGAGATCATGCACGCGCTGACCCTGGACAGAAAGGAACTAAAGATTCTCGTCGACGAGACGCGGCGCATCGCCGATAGCCTGATCCAGAAGGCCGGCATCAAACTCGAGTATCTGGTGGGCACGATGATCGAGCTGCCGCGGGCCGCTCTGCTTGCGGACCAACTCGCCGAGGAGGCTGAATTTTTCAGCTTCGGCACCAATGACCTGACACAAACCGTAATGGGTCTCTCGCGCGATGATGCCGGGCGCTTTCTGCCCGAGTATCTGGACGAAACAAAAGCGGCCATTTTCAGCACGGACCCTTTCCAGACTCTCGACCGCGCCGGAGTAGGCATGATGGTGGAATGGGCCATTCAGCGGGGCAGGTCGACACGTCCCAAGCTCAAGGTCGGCATTTGCGGCGAGCACGGCGGCGATACCGAGAGCGTCAAATTCTGCTATCAGGTGGGGATGGATTACGTAAGCGCTTCACCGTTCCGCGTGCCGATCGCGCGTCTGGCTGCGGCACAGGCGATCATCGAGGAAAGGCGCAAAAAGCGGGCCAGCCGCTAGATTGGCGCGCCGCGGGCGGCCTAAACCGAATCTCCTCTCGAAAGGGTCTGCGCCCACGTTTGAACCGATTGCGCCAATTCGTGCATGATCTGCGCATCGTTTTTCCCTGAACTCTTCAACACGTGAAACGAGTGGTCGGCAGTGCCGATTTCGTGCAGGGTTGTCCTTGTGCCCAGGTCCGCGCAGATCGGGCGCAGCAGGTTCAAGTCTGCGAACTGGTCGCGCGTGCCCTGCAGGAAGAGCATTGGCACTCGGACTTCAGTCAGATGTTCCGCGCGTTTTGTGCCCGGGCGGCCGGGCGGATGCAACGGAAATCCGAAGAACACCAAGCCCCGCACGTTCTGTAACTCGGGAGGATGTTCGGCGGCGGCCTGCGAGGTCATGCGTCCCCCCATCGACTTGCCTCCCGCCAGGATCGGGAGATCAGGCGCTGTCTCGGCAGCCGCGCGAACGGCGGCGCGGACAGTGGATGTGAGCACCGCCGGCGAGTCTGGAACGCGGCGGCGTTGCTCCATATAGGGGAACTGATAGCGGAAGGTTGCCACGTCGACAGAGGCCAGTTCAGCCGCAAGTTTTTCCAGAAATGGGTGGCGCATGCCGGCGCCGGCGCCGTGCGCCAGCACGAGCAGCCAGCGCGCGTTGGCGGGCCGCTGCCACAGCGCGGATACATCGCCGGCGTCAGGCACCGTAAGTTTCAAAGCGCTCTGGTCAGACACGGTGAAATTGAGGCTTCCTCAGGCCTTCCGGATTTCCACAGCAATTCCTTCCCTTGAATGGCCGCGGATGATTGCATATTCCCACGTTCACATGATACTAACTTCCATCTTTCAGACACGATTTAACACGATTTCGCCGTGCATGCAGTTTGCACGAGATCCCATTCCCAGTGTCTGAGAGTTTCTCTTGCGGCGGCCCCGCGCGTTTACAGGTCTAGCCGCGAGCATGCGGGAGGCGAAATTCGAGACAGTAAATCCATTCTGAATCGGCCGCTCCGACTTCGGTCTTTCATCCTCCCGCCCGTTTCAGAATCCGGTGCTTACGAGCAAATGGGCAATTTGGCATGACGCTTCTCGACCTATTGCGGGCCCACTGGAATATAGGAGGGCTCGATGCTCCCAAATTCGCGTGGCTTGCCGCGGCCGCGCTAATCCTGATCCCGCTGTGCGCGCTGCTGTACCTGTTTCGCGAGGTACGCAGGCAGTTTACGATTTTGTCCGATGCCGCCGATAGAATAGACGGCCTTCGTTCGCGAATCTCCGGCCGTCCCATTGGCGGCGCGGAGAATGCGCTCCGAAAGAGCTTTAAGAATGGGCTTACGGCCAACGCTTATTCATCTTTGGCCGATATTCTGGGCAATTCTCCCACGCTCTTACATGCCTGGAGCAGTTATTCCGCCACGCTTGTCGTTCGATCCGAGAGGCCTGGCGAGGAGCAATTCTGGGCATCGGAGAGCGCGGCGGCGGCTTTCACCGACGGAGCTATCTGGGAGAGACGCGTAAACCGCGCCTTCTATAATTCGATTCCGGGCGTGGTCACCAGCACGGGGCTGCTCTTTACCTTCCTGGCGATTCTGGTCGCGCTGATCGACGTTCGAATCGACACGCAGACCAATCAGATCCAGGGTTTGCCACTGTTGATCGAGGGGCTTTCGGGGAAATTCGTCTCGTCGATCGCGGCCCTGCTTTCCGCGACCATATTTCTTCTGGCGGAAAAGCCGCTGGTCCACCGTCTCTCGAAAAGCCGGTTGCGCCTCGTCGCCAGCATCGATGCGCTGGTGCCGCGCTTGTCAGCCACGCACGTTATGGCCGAGATACATCGCGAGATCGGCGCTATGGCGGAATTGGCCGGCCAAACAGGGAAAGCAAGCGCCGAGCAGTTTGAGCTAAGCAAGACGCAGGTGAAAGCTTCGACGCTGATCCTTCGGCAATTCATGATGCAGATGAATGAGACCGCCGGATCTTCCATAACGCACATGGCGGTGACGCTGACGGGCGTCGTTCGCGACCTCTCGGAGCAGGTGAACGACCTCGGCACGCAAATGGCGGCGGCCATTCAGAAGAGCGCCGAGCAGACGGCGGACACCACGTCGGCTGTCGTGGAGAAGGTTGAGGCGTCGTCTTCGCGCAACGCGGAGCAGTTCGAGCAAGTAATCAAGCAGCTTCACAGTCGCGCGGATGAAGCCAAGGAGATGGAATACCAGTTTGCATCTTTGAACGCGGCGTTGAGCGAAATCACCAGCGACGTGAACGTGATGTCGGAACGGTTGCAAGAGCTGACCGATTCGCTGGAGAGGCTGAGAGGCAGCGATGCAAAGCGAGCATGAGAATAGCGGCCTCTCGAGTTCGCTGACCGATTTGATGACTTCGCTGGCCGTGATCTTCATCCTGCTGCTGGTGGCCATGCTCAACAATGCCTTGCAGCAAACGAAAGGCACCAAGAGCCAGGTGTTGTCGAAATTTGACGAGACCCTGAAGGATTTTCAGACACAGGGAGTCGAAGTGCAGACCGATCCCAAAGACCCGCTGGGATTGCTGGTGGTCGTTCCCGAAGGGCTGCTGAAATTCGAGCAGGGGAAAGCGGAAATTCCCCCGGACGGCAGGGAATTTGTGCAGGAGTTCATCCCGAAATTTGTGGGCACGGCTTGTTCGGCCGAGCTCCGGCCGGGAATCAGTTCCATCGTGGTGGAGGGACACGCCAGCTCGGAGGGCGATGAGAGACTTAATTTGAGATTGAGCCAGGCGCGTTCGACCGCTGTGGTGCAGGAGAGCCTGGATGTGCTCGATAGCCTGGGTGACGACGGTTCATCGGCAAATCACAAATGTTTTGTGGATTTCATTTCGGCAACGGGGCGGGGAAGCGCCGAACCGGTCACTGTGGTGGGCCAAGAAGACCGGTCGCAGAGCCGCCGCGTGGTATTCAAGATCAGGGTTAAATCGCTCGAACAGCGAGGTTTGGAAACAAGGCTTGGCGAATTGAGCCACGCAGCCGTGGAACCCTGAGCAGGCATAGTAGTTGCGGTACTCCCTCCGCCAAAAATTTTCGCCGACCTGCGAAGAGACGCTGTGAAGAGAATCTAACTTCAGACTAGCTGTGGTACATTCTCTGCGGCAAATCGCCGCGATTCATATTTCACGAGGACTACTGACGCAATCATGATTATTTTTCGCAAAGAACGTTTGGAAGCTGAATTGACTGCCTTGCGGGACGAGTGGCGCGTACAAATGGAACGGTCCTTGAAGTCCGTGGCGGACGAGGCGATCGCGCGTTTAACACGCGACTCCGCCGCCATGGAGAAGGAAGTGGCCGCGCGCGTCGCGGGAATGGGCCAGGCCCTGACCGAAGCGACCGTCCAGACCGAAAGCAAGCTCACCACCTTGCGCGAAGCGCTGAATCAGGAAGACGAGCGCTCCCGGCGGGGACTCTCGCAGCTCGAAGATGCTGAAAGTCGCGTTAATGATCGGACGGCCACGCTTGCAGAGGCCACCGGCGAAATCGATCTCAAGCTCAGCGGGTTGCGCCAGTATCTCGATGAGCAAAACGATCGCCTGCACGAATCTTTGCGGCAGTTGCAGGCTGCCGACGAACGTCTGAGCCAGCAACTCTCCAAGCTCGACGCCGTAGCGCATGCCGCGGGACAAAATCTGGAATCCCGCGCCGCCGCCCTCCTCGACGGCACAAGTCAGGAGATCACACGGCGTGCCGAAGAGAGAGCAGCGGCATGGGGCGAACAAGCGCGAGCCGCGGGGCAAGATCTCGAATCCCGGGCTGCAGCCATACTGGAAAGCGCCAGTCAGGAGATGACACGGCGTGCCGAAGAGAGAGCAGCGGCATGGGGCGAACAAGCGCATGCCGCGGGGCAAAATCTGGAATCCCGCGCCGCAGCGATACTTGAAGCGGCCAGCCAGGAAATGACGCGGCGTGCCGAAGAGAGAGTGGCGGCATCGGGCGAACAAGCGCGAGCCGCGGAACAAGATCTCGAATCGCGGGCCACGGCCATCCTGGAAACCGCAAGTCAGGAGATGACGCGGCGGGCCGAAGCAGCCGTGGAAGCATGGGGCGAGCGAGTGCGGTCCCTCCAGGAAGCAACCGGCCAGGAGATCGATCGTTTTGGCGTTCAGCTCAAAAACGAGCTGAGCAGCCGCCTGGACGGCACCAACGAGATACTGAGAAACATCGAAGCCACCACGGCCGCCGCGCAAGAATCCTTGCGGAGCACGCAGGAGAGCCTCGCGGGCGTTTCGGAGCGGGCGCTGGAGGACGTTGCCGGCCGAATGGAAGCCCTGATGCAGGATGTCATGGGCAATTCGGAGCGGCAGATGGAGGAGTCTGGCCGGGCGGCGATTGCAAAGTGGATCGCCGAACTCGAGGATAAAGCCACCGACGCGACCTACACGGCGTTTGGATCGCTCTTCAAGGTTTCGGAATGGTGCGAGAAGAAAGCCCAGATGCGCATGCAGGCGGCGCTGGAGAAAGGGCTGAACGCGGCTTCCGATAACGTGAGGGAAAAAGCGGAGGCCGCGCTTCGAGAGTTCTCAGCCCAAGCGGAGGCCGCGACGGGGCGTATCTCCGAATTCATCGAGGCGGAGCGCGCACAGATTCGCACCGCATGGGAAACCGAAGGACAAGAGATCACATCCAGGCTCCGCGCCGCCTTTACGGAGGACACGCAGGCCACCCTCAGCCGAGCCAGCCAGGACCTGCTCAATCAAGTAAGTGCCGTGCTGGAGGCTGTCCGGGCGGAGACGCAGGCCCACGAGAACAGACTGAGGGACGTCGTCTCTCAACTGGGCGAGCAGGCCATTCAAGCTCACGAGATGCATCTCGACCAGCTTTCCCGCTCTTCCTTGCAAGAGACGATCAGCAAATTCAGCCAGGAATCCAGTCAGCACCTGGACACGCTGGTCATGTCGGCCGAGCAGCGCCTGCGCCATACATGCAACGAAGTGTTTACGGACGTTGGCGAGGCGCTTCGGCAGAGGCTGCTGGAGCTTACCTTTGCGCGACCCGCGGCCAAAGCCGCCACGGATTCCGCGTAGAAATCGATCGATCCGGGTTCCCCGCCACAAGCCTCAGCCTTCTTTCAGTTTCATTCGGCGAAATGTCAGGTTGACGCGAGGACCGCAAGGCGTCTTCGACTTCGGGACGCAGTGCTGGTAGCGCTGCTGGAATCCGGGCGGCATCACCAGCAGGCTTCCAGAGGTAAGGACGAAGGTTTGCACGGCTTTTTTCTCTGTGGCCTGGTTGGTGATTGGCCCGATTGCTTTGATTGGCCTGATCAGGAATGCGCGCGCGGCGCCCAGGCTGAGCGATGCGATGGGGTGCTTTGAATCCATCTCCGGCTCATCGTCGGAGTGCCAGGAAACGCTATCCTGCGCATTCGCATAGCGATTGAGCAGCACGCTATTGTAATCGCCGCCGTACTGCGCGCGAATCCTATCCCTGATGGCGGCGATCTCCGGTATCCACACGCCCGGCTCGAGCGTGCGCCCCGAGAATTTGTATGCGTAAGGGCCGATCCACACCTCTTCTCGGGGAACGAAACGGCCCATAAATTTGCCCCGCGTCCAGGGTAAAGACTGAACGGAAGCAAATAAGGCTTCCGCCTCCGAAACGGCGAGAAAAGATTCCACAAAAAGAACGGTCATCTGCGGACGATTTACCTCGCGCTCACCCATAAGAGCGTGTCATTCCGAGCGCTCGATTCTTGCGCGAGGAATCTGCTGTTTCAATAGCCAACCGAAAAGCAGATCCCTCGGTCGCCGCGGCGACCTCGGGATGACAGCGCGCGCCAATAGCTTAATTGCAAAGATTGTTTTGCCCACTGCCTTAGGTGTACTTTAACGTGAAGCGAAAGATCAAAGCAGAAACTCGGCACCCAAACGGAACTTCGAGGTGAGTCTTATGTCGAAGATAGCGCTCCTTGGCATCACGCTTGTGGCCATCATTTCATTCGTGTTTGCGCCTCGATTGACCAGGGCCGCAAATTCCTCTGGCGTCGCGCTGAGCGGGCAGGTCAGTTCGGATAAAGAAGGCGCGATGGGAGGCGTGGTCGTCGGCGCCAAAAAGGATGGCTCCACGATCACCATCGACGTCGTCAGCGACGATACCGGCCACTTTGCGTTTCCGTCTTCGAAGCTGGGGCCGGGCCAATATTCGCTCAAGGTTCGCGCCGTAGGATACGAGATGGAGGACTCCAAGACCGCGGAGGTGGCGCCAGGGGCGACGGCGACGGCGGACATCAAGCTTCGTCCGGCAAGGAATCTTGCGGCACAGTTGAACAACGCCGAGTGGTTGATGAGCATGCCCGGAACGGATGCGCAGAAGAAGTTCCTGCTCGACTGCACCGGCTGCCATAGCCTCGAACGCATCGCGCGATCCACTCACACGGCCGACGAATTCGTCGCCGTGATCCAGCGCATGAGTCTTTACGCTCAGGGCAGCAGCCCGGCGCATCCGCAGTTGCTGGCCGGCGGGGCGCGTGGCGGCGGGCCCAGAGGCAATCTTCAACCGGTCGCCGAATGGCTGGCCACCACGAATCTGAGTTCCACCGAGAGATGGGAGTATCCGCTCAAGACTCTGCCGCGGCCGAAAGCGAAAGCCGCGCGCGTGATCGTCACCGAATACGACCTGCCGCGGAAGGTGGCGCAACCCCACGACGTGGTGGTCGATTCGGGCGGCACGGTATGGTATTCGGATTTCGCCGACGAGTTTATCGGCAAGCTCGATCCGAAAACCGGCCAGGCGACGGAATATCCGATTCCGCTGCTGAAGCAGGGATTTCCAAAGGGATCGCTCGAGCTGCAACTGGATAAGGACGAAAACCCCTGGCTGGCGATGATGTATCAGGGAGGCATCGCGAAGTTCGACCGCAAGACCGAGAAGGTTTCGGTGTTCCCGCTCCCGAAAGAACTGCAAAAGGATCACACGCAGGAATCGATGGTGATGCCGATCTATTCTTACGTCGATGGCAAGGTCTGGACGAATAATCAGGACGACCATTCCATCCTGCGACTCGATCCGAAGACGGGCACATACGAAAACCTGGGGACGTTTGCGATACCCGGAGCGGGCCGCAACATCAACGCCTACGGCATTCCGGCAAACCGCGAGAACGATCTCTATCTGCTGGATTTTGCCGCCGACAACATCGGCCGCATCGATGCGAAAACCAAAGAGTTCAAGGTTTATCCCACGCCAACGCGTGACTCACGGCCGCGCCGAGGTATGGTGGACGACCAGGACCGTTTGTGGTTTGCCGAATACGGCGCGAATGCCGTAGGCGTGTTCGATCCAAAGACGGAGAAGATCCAGGAGTGGAAAGTTCCCACGCCGTGGAGCGCGCCTTATCAGGCTATAGTGGACAAGAACGGCGATGTGTGGACCGCCTCCATGTTTACCGACCGCGTCGTGCGGCTCAACCCCAAGAGCGGAGAAGTGACCGAATACTTGCTCCCGCAACAGACCAACGTTCGGCGCGTTTTCGTGGACAATTCAACCACGCCAGTGACGTTCTGGGTGGGCAACAATCACGGCGCATCGATCATGAAGCTGGAACCGATCGATGAAGATGTTCAATCGAGGGCAGCTAGATAAAAATCACTGCGCTGGTAAATGAAATCAGCGCTGTTATTAAATAAGTTCAGCGCTGCGAGGCCAGAATTTTCTCCACGTCCGTGCAGGCCATGTGCAGGGACTTGAGCTTGGTGCCGTAAGCGGTGAGCCCGAGTTTTCCCGGCACGATCTGATGGCAGGTGGTGCAGCCGAACTCCTCAAAGCGAGCGGCTTTCTGTTTTTCCCCTGCGTCGCGGTCCGCCGGCTTTACCTGGGCGATTACGTTCATCGATGTGAGCAGGGAAATACAGCCTTCAAATCCTTTGCCGACTTGTGTGCCACGTTCGGTGAATCCGAGTTTGCCGTTCGCTCCCAGCGTATGACAGTTGTTGCAGCCGTGGTGCTCGAAGACATAATGCGCGAGTTCGTCTGAGCTCATCTTGGACATTTGCGCGTCGGTGAGCATGGCCTTGTTGGTCGGGCCCGAGGATGGAGTTGCGGAGTTCGAGGACTGCGCAGGTTGCGAAGCCGGCTTCGGCTGGGAGAACAGGACAACGGAGCAGAGCACCAGGGAAGCCGCGCTGAATCCAATCGCCACGGCTGTTGCGAGACTTGCGCCGTTGTTGACCTTAGAGCCGGGCAGAGAAAATCGACTCGCTAGATTTGCAATGCTGCGTCGGAGATTCATCACTCGTCTGCTCCTTCGTTTAGTCTCGTTTAGTCCTTAACTTTACATACACGGCGCTTCAATTTCTAGCGCGCCGACCTAGTGGTTCCGTTTTCCAGGGATGACCGGGATCGGGAACGCTGGGGAAAAAGATTGGGCGCCAGGAAACTGAACAATCCGTTACGAATGCTGTCCGTGGCGAAAACTTCGCCATCCTTGGGATCGATGGCAACTCCACCGGGATGGACCAAGAAAGTATTGTCCCCCTTGATGATGGCACGCGGCGGGACATCGCCGTCATCATTTATATCCCAAACGCCGATAAAACCAAGAGCGCCGCTATTCCAGGGCGATGGCAATTGCACGTCGTGAGGCAAATCGGTCCTGGGTTTTTCCAGTTCGTAAGGGGGATGGCTCTCGTTATTAATCGCGGCGACGAAAATCTTGCCTTGCTGGGAATCGGAGGCAAGCTGCCAGGGCCGCACGATTCCGGTTTTGGGCCCGGCGATTACTGCTCGCGGAGCGACGTCGCCCTGATCGGTGCGGCCAAAGATAAAGAGTCCCGTCTTTCTGCCGGGCACGCTGGCAGAGCTGGCCGCAATCAGGCGATCGTGTATGGGGTCGACGGCGACGCCGACGATGAACAAGAGGCCGGTGCGAGGACCTTGAATGATGCGCTTGGGCGCGACGTTGCCATTGGCATTGCGATCGAAAACGAGGATGCTGCGCCCGCTGGAATCGCCGACGATAATTTCGTTGTTTTGCTCATCCACGGTAACGGTATGGGGCCGGATCATCTTCGTATTCGTGCCCTGGATGACGCGAATGGGAGCTTCGGAGCCATCGGCGCCGCCGCGGAAGACCAGTACGGCGTCGGCGAGCGCAACGGGGACCACGACTTCATCATGCGTGGCATCGTAAGCGATGCCATGCATCGTGCGGCTCAAGCGCGTGGACTGACCGGCAATGATCCGGACCGGATTTGAATTTCCGTTTGCCGACCTGGCAAACACCGCGATGCGCGGCTGGCTCACTCAATTGGGGACGAGGAGCTGATCGCGCTTGGAATCGTAGGCCACGGCATAGGGATTGCCGAAGCCGCCGGTGGGCGTACCCGCGGGAGCATTGCGAATGATTCTCTTTGGCGCGACATCGCCGGCGGCATCGCGCGCAAAGACGAGCGCGGTGTGGTCGCCGTAGTTGGCGACCCACAACTCATTGCGTTCGGCGTCAATGGCGACGCCCATGGGGCTGGAAATGCCGGTCTTTGTTCCGCGAATCACGCGCGCCGGAGCAACGTTGCCCTGCGCCGTGCGGCGGAAAATAAGGATGGAATTGTCGCCATTATTCGCGACGGCGATTTCATCGTGCGTGCCGTCGAGATCGATTCCCATGGGCCAGTTCAGCCTGGTGCTTGGGCCCTGGATCGCGCGAACGGGCTTGGCATCGCCGCTGGCAGCTTCATCGAAGACGTTGATCGAGGGCGGGACGAATTCTCCGCCCAAGATATGCTCGTCGTCAGGAGGCGAAGTCTGCGCGTCGTAAGCGGTATAGGGAGCGATTTGCGTCGAATTCCCGTGGCTGGCCACAATAATTTCGTGATGGCCGGCATCCCAGCGAACGCCGTGCGGGTCCGCCAAGTTGGTGTGAGATCCCTTGATGATGCGGAGAGGAGCATCCATGCCATTGGCTTCGCGGCGATATATGGCCAGCATGCTGAGCTGCTGAACGGAGATGGCCATTTCGTTGCGCGAGCCATTGAGGGAAATTCCCCAGCTTTGGTGGGGCACGTACAAATGGCGTTTCGGCTTGAGATTGCCATTGGCATCGTAGTCGAAGACGGCGATGCGGTCTTCGACGTCATTATTCACGGCATAAATCTCGCGGCGATCCGGGTCGATCTCGACTCCGGCGATGAAGCCGACTTCGGTTTGTGGGCCGATAATCTGCCACATGGGAGATGTCACGGCTGATGAGTTGCCGCCGGCGGAACGCTCGTAAGTGAGGACGCTCTTGCGGTTCTCGTCGCTCATGAGGACGCGATTACTTTTCGTATCCAGCACGATGCCGTTGAAGGTGGGATAGGGATCGATGACGTAACGAACAGGCGGAAGCTGCCCTTCCGTGATGGTGCTGGCATCGCCCTCGGGGGCAGCCAGAACTTCGGGGCTGCTATCGCCCCACCAGGTACACATGTCGCCGGCGGGATCAGCCGCCAGCCTGGCCAGGGGAGTAGAAGGATAAGTGAGGACAACGGGCGCACGGCGAGCCGAGAACGCAAAGAAGCACACCACCGCAGCGGCGAAAAACACCACTACCCGCAACGATGTGGAGCGCCACGCCCGCTTAACTGAAGCCACCGGTCACCTCTGACGCAGCTACTCTCGAACTCAGTTCCTCTCGAACCCCGCTACTATAGTCAGGAAGCCAGGAGCTTACAAGTGCGTTAGGACTCCTGCACGCCCCCGCATATTTTTGCGCAAGTGTTCATTTCAGTAGACTTAAACCCCTTTATTTGGGAAGTGTTGATTGCACGAGAGTTAGCTCGAAACGTTTTTGTAACTGCTGATTCCAAACTGATTGCGGGAAAATGCCTCCTTGCGGAGCAGCACACGCACGCAGAAGGAGAGCCGGTCAGACGGATGCTTGGGCGGAGACCGGCTCGGAGCTCAGGGAGAGCTGAGGCTAGGTTGAGGACCGGACCATTTTGGGCTCGGCCGAATGCAGGAGGCCACGAAGCGGAAAAAGAATACCACCGCATTCGAAAAGGCGGCGGCTGGGAATTTGGTGAGTGGAGGGAGATTAGTTTCTTGGCGAGGGTGGCCAAATTAGTCGCTAGGCGCCGGCGTTCGTGCCGGCCCGATGCAAAAGCCCCAGGGCCGCTCGCGACTTCATTTTTGAATGCGGCGCTTTCGCGTCGGAGGCGAGCGCGCCCTGGGCTACAAGACTTTGCTAAGCCGGCTGCCTGCTCGGCAAATTCACATGAAGCAGGCGTATAAGTATTTTACCGCACGAGTAAAGGCCTCGCCCCTTCAGTAAGAGAGATCCCTCGCTCCGGTTCGTCGCTCGGGACGAACATCCTGGTCGGATGTTCGTTTTACCGCACAAGTAAAGGCGTCAAGTGGGTGGGCTTTGTCTGCCGGCGAAACGCCGGGGCGCGAGGACGGCGCGTCAAGGCTTTGACGGGCTTTGACGGGCTTTGACGGGCTTTGACGGTCTTTGGACGGTCCACGAGCTTCGATCTACCCGGTTAGTAATCAATAGGCATCCAAACAATGACAACGGACGTTTCTCCATTGTGGGGAAACGTTAATGTTGACGCAGAGTCGAGGAATTGGCGACCGGCAGGATTGTCATATGGTCCTATTGTTAGTGGCGATGGTAGTAACCGCAGCAATGGTAGTGCTGTTTCGTCCATGGCCATTTTTCCTTACGCGCGAGCAAGCTCGGGCGCTGGACGAGCGGAACGCAGCCGCGGAATTCGGCAAGTGGGTTGAGAAACGGGCCAGCACACTCGGCTTGAACGCTCGCGGAGTGGCGAGGCAGGTGCCGGTGGAATGTCCGAAATGCGGCAGGTCCTCGAATTACTTCGTCTACCCGGATGAACTGTGTGAGCGTTGCTGGCGCGCCAGGCTCCAGCAGCATTCGGTCCCAGTCGAGCAGCAACGTTCCTAGCTTGGCCTTCAGGGAGTTCACACCTGCATTAGTTTTACGGGAGTTCCGCCCGCTGTCGGTGAGCGCCCGCCTAGAAAATAAACTTCAGCCCAAACTGAATCTCGCGCTCGTCAACGGCCGTCTGTTGCAAGAGTGCGAGGCCGGTCTGGTTGAGTGCTTGGGTTTTCTTACCTGAAAATATCCTCTGCGTACCGGCCACAAAGTTGGTCCAGTTGAATACATTGAAAAACTCGGCGCGGAATTGAACTTTCAGCCTCTCGCCGAAGAGGTTGTGGTTTTTGAAGACCGAAAAATCGAAGTCGTTGAGACCCGGCCCGCGCAAGGCATTGCGCCCGACGTTGCCCAGTTCGTTCGGCGCCGGGGGTGCGAAACAGTTCCCGTTAATGTAATTGTAGACACTTCCGGGGTTTACGGCGCCGGGCGTGCAACCGGGTCCGTTTACATAGTTCGGTCTTTCCGCAGCGCTGCCGTGCACGCCTGTATTGGCCAGATCGAACGAGGACGATTGTATGCTGAAGGGCATGCCGCTCTGAGCCGTGTAGATTCCGCCCAGTTCCCATCCGGAGAGCAGGAACCGGGGCGCCGCCATGGCGAAATGTGGCGAGGGTGCTAGCCAGTCGAAGTTCAAGGCCAAGTGCTGCGGAACGTCCCAATCGGCAAAGCCCCGGTTCACCTGGGGAGTGAAGGGGTACGGGTTGTCCGCAGTATTGAAATTATCCGTATTGTTAACCTCCGACGAGCCGTCATCAATAGCCTTAGCCCACGCATAGACGGCCTGAAAACTCAGTCCGTGACTGATTCGCTGCACCACGTTGATTTGCAGCGCGTCATAAAAGGAGTCCACATTCCATATCGTAGCTGGAATGGTGAGGGCCGGACTTGCCGCATCGATTCTAGGGGGCGTGCCCGCCGGGAACAGCAGATGCCCATCTGGGGCGGTGGCGACCAACGATGGAGGCACGACGTTGACGTCGCCGTAACGGAAGGGAAGATGTACGCCCCGGGCGCCTACGTACGCGACCGTGACGCTCAAGCTATTGGTGAGTTGCCGCTGGATGTCGAAGTTCCATTGGAGCTTGTAAGCCGGGGCGGATTCGGGTCCATGAAGTATCCCGATCCACCGGCTGCACCGGCTACTTGGCAAGGGTTGGTACCGGGCAGGGTCAGGCAAGGAGCCAGGGGAAAGATAGCCTGAGCTCCGGGAAAGGAGGTACCAGTATAGGGAGTATTGAAGTTGACTAATTGATAGAAAGGAATGGTGTGGTTCATATTGCCGCTGAGCAGGTTCGGCAGCGGGAGGACGTTGAACATGCCGAAAGCCGCGCGAACCGAGGTTTTGCCGCTGCCGGTGGGATCCCAGGCCAGGCCGATGCGGGGAGTGAAATCCTTGTGCGTGGGGTTCTGGAAATACGGGTTGCCGGTGTGAATCGTTGCAACAGTGCAGTTGTTAAGGGATATGCAATTGGAAGCCAAGCCATTCAGCACGTTGTAAGTAGTGGTCGGTTCGTAGCGCACGCCGAGATTAACAGTGAGATTGGAGCGAACGCGGATGTTGTCCTGGATGTAAAGGCCGAAAATCTTTTCGCGCAGGCTGCGGTAAGACCCAGGGCCGGGCACTGTGGCACCGAAGAGTTGAGGGTTGGTGTTCGCCAGGAAATCCTGGACTGTAGCGAAATCCCAGTTTCCCTGCGGGAAGCGTCCCACGCTTAGGTTATCCCGGATGGCCTCCATGCTGAATCCAAACCGAATATCGTGTCGCCCCTTGACCCATCCAACGTTGTCGTTCAGTTGGGGGTCCGTCCACCAAAGCTGGTCGCCTCCCGTCGAGCCGACTCCTCCGGGGACGGCCGAACCGGAACCGACGGTGCCCGGAGCCAGATCCTCAATGGTAAAGAGCCCCGGGGGTTCGTTGGGAAAGAAACCGCGGGAGGGATCGCTCAGGATGGGAACGGTTCCCGATCCAGGCACATCGATATTCCCGGTACCCACCACGCGGGTAAATCCCGTATTGACGGTGTTGAGGATGGTGGGAGCAATCGAGTACTGCCAGCTCAGGGTAACTCTCTGGTCGCGCGTCAAATCGCCAATAAGTTTCTCGCCGACGGAGTCAGGCGACGAGGCGATCGAGCGATCGAACATATAGGTGCCATGGATCGTACTCTTCGAGTTAACCACATAGTCTATCCGGCCGATCACATAGTCCTCGGTTCCCCGTGTGCCCCCCGGAAAAGAATACCCTGCGATGTAAGGGTCTCCGGCGACCACGGGTCCATTCGCCGCGGGAAACATGACCAGATAGGGTTTGACGGCAGCACTAATCGGCGCTTCTCCGGGGACGGTGCCATTCCTGGCCGCGTCGGAAATCGTGTAAGTAGGCGCAGATTGGGCTTTGAACTCCCGTATTCCTTCATAGTCGGCGAACCAGAAGAGCTTGTCTTTTTTGATGGGGCCGCCTATGGCGCTGCCGAACTGGCCGCGGTGAAAATTCGTCTTCCCCGTGAAGTAATTGGACGAATCGAGGGCGCTATTGCGGAGAAACCCGAAACCCGTGCCATGAATATCGTTGGTGCCTGACTTGGTGACGGCGTTGACGACTCCGCCGGAACTTCTCCCGTACTCGGCAGGGAAAGTGCTCGTCAGAACGGAGAATTCCCGGATGGCGTCGACGCCCAGGTTTACGCCATGGACCGAGCCGCCCGGGCTCTTGTTGGCTTCGTCATTGATCACCAGTCCATCAACCATGAACACATTGGAAGTGGGACGGCCTCCGGAAACCGTGAGGAATATCCCGCCGCCGTGAGTGACGCTTTCGCCGGGGTCCGGGTTCTTGGTCAGGCCGACAAGGACGCCGGCCTGCAGCGCAGTCAACTGCAGCCAGTCGCGTCCGTTGAGGGGAAGCTGGCGAATCGAGGTGTCGTTGACCAGCCCGGACAGAGTCGAGGTGGTGGTATCCACCTGGGGCGCCTCCGCGGTCACCACGACCTTTTGCTGCACGTCTCCCACGATCAGCTTGAAGTCCAAGCGCAGAGTGGCGCCGACCGTCATGGTGATGCCGCCGCGCACCTCTTGCCGAAAGCCGGGAGCGGAGACAGTCACGTCGTAAGGCCCCGCCGGGACGCTGGTGATGGTGAATTCGCCGGCGGACTGCGACATTGCAGAGCGCTCCAATCCTGTCTCGCGGTTTCGGGCTGTGATCATTGCGTTTGGAATCACGGCCCCTTGCGTATCGAGGACCATGCCAACGATTGTTCCCGTAACGGTTTGGGCGTCGGTCCGCGGTGCAATCACAAGAAGCGACGCGACCAGGAGCAGAGAAACGAGCAACCGAGTGTTATCGGATTGACTCATAACGCGCCTCCCTTAGGCGTTAGGCGTAAGCCTAGATTGATCTGATCTGTAACTCCGACAGCACGATACGAAATGGAAATTACTGCGCTTGTTCAGAGGTCTATATCCGGTTCAACACAAATGTCAAGCAAGAACGCTTGAGCATCTACGGGCTTTCCCTTACGGAGTGCCGGAGCAGTGCAGCTCCAGCCGCGTTTTTCGGGCGATGGGCAACTAAACTGCGATCATTACGAGGAAAGACAGGTGTACAATGGCGTCGTTTCGGGGACAAAAGCGGAAATCTGGGCTGAAACCAAAGGAGGCTGGTCATGCGCAGGGCGAAGCTTCTCTTAGGGACTCTGGTGGGAATGGCCTTACTGGGCACGGCCCTTGTCGGCTTTGTGATGGCGGAGACGCCGTCCCCTTCGGCGAATGCAGCACTGACGGGTAAGGTGACGTCGCAAGCGGAGGGAGCAATGGAGGGCGTGATCGTCGGAGCAAAGAAAGAAGGCTCGACGATGACGACCTGGGTGGTGAGCGATGCCCAGGGTCAGTACAGCTTCCCGCGCGAGAGAATGGAGCCGGGCAAATACGCGATCAGCATTCGGGCAGTAGGCTATGAGCTGCCGAGAACTTCTGTAGACGTGACCGCCGAGACCACGCCGCTGGATTTACAACTCAATAAAGTTACCAGCAACTCGAAACTCGTCATGCAGGTCTCGAATGGCGAGTTGCTCAACAGCGTCCCGGGAAGCTGGGACGACAAGATGGCGCTCGGGAACTGCGTTAATTGCCACACGCTGCAACGCGTGCTTTTTTCTCGTTATAACGCGGAAGAGATGGCGCCGGTGGTGCAGCGAATGGCCATGCACACGAACAATTCTTCGCCGTTGCATCCGTGGATGCGGCCTCCCAAGCCCGCGAGTCCGCCGACCGCGCGACAGATCGCGGCGGCCAAATATTTCAGCACGCATTAACCTGAGCTCGGCGGACAGCTTTGAATTCCCGTTGAAGACTTTGCCGCGGCCCAAGGGCAAGGCAACTCAGGTGATCTACACGACGTACGACCTGCCGCGAGCGGATGCAGCGCCGCATGACGCGGCAGTCGACGCGCAAGGGACCGTGTGGTACTCCGATTTCGATTCGCAGTTTCTTGGCAAGCTCGATCCGAAGACGGGCAAAGTAGTGGAGTATCCGGTGCCACTAGCCCGGACCGGGCCGGTGGCCCAAGGTGGTCTGCAGATCGCTTTCGATAAGGAAGGGCGCGTTTACTTCGGCAACATGTCGCAACTGCAGATCGTCAGGTTCGATCCCAAGACGGAAAAAATGGAGACGTTCAAGCCTCCCATACCGGATTCGAAAATTGGAGACGGCCACCTTACGATGATCGATCCTTCATTCCAACAGGTGGATGGCAAGATTTGGGTAAACGTCGCGGATGGCACCGACGAGTCCGGCGGCACCTGGCACGTAGATCTTGCGACGAACACGTGGACTCAAGTTACGTATCCAGCCGGCAGCCCGCCAGCCCGCGCCTACGACGTGGTGGCCGACTCGAAGAACAACATGTACGGCATGAGCTTCACCAATCCCAAGATCTGGATGACCGATGGGAAAACGCTGAAAACCGTGTGGTATGACATGCCGGCCGGTGAGATGGGCTGCCGGCGGGGCCATATCGACTCGCAAGATCGACTTGTGGTGTGGCGGCTTCAACGGCAACGACCTGGTGATGTTTGATCCCAAGACCCAGAAGATCACACAGTGGAAGGCTCCTACGCAGTGGACCCGTCCATACGACGCGGAGTTTGACGACAAAGCATATGACTGGGGCGCCGGCATGGACAACGATATTGCTCTTCGGCTGAATACCCAGACCGGGGAATTCACGGAATATCTACTGCCACACGAAACCAACGTGCGGCACGTGGAAGTGCAAAAATCCGGAGCTCTCTCCAGCATGTGGCTGGGAGACCAGCACGGCGGCACAATCATTCATATCGAGCCGTTGGCGCCGTAAGGCGGCGCAAACCAGGGAATAACTCCGGAAGCGAATAAGTCTCTAAGAAGCTGGAAACTACGCATTATCAAGCCAGCCCGGATATTGCCCGGCTCGGGCTTTTGGTCCTACTATGGGGATACCGAAGGGCTATGGGGATACCGGAGGGCGCCGCTGAAGATGGCACAGAATGGGCACAATGGCGGATCTGGCCCTCAGGAAGTGGACCCGGGGCGCATCGTAAGCGTGCAGGATTTTTCGTCAGACACGCTGCGAAACGTGATTGCGCATCTGAAAGCGTCGACTTCGTTTGAACATTTGGTATACCGCGAGGCCGAGTTGGACGCGATCTGGACGATCACCGGTTTTTTTGTGGTGAATGAGCCGGCTTCGCGACTGCGCGATGCGGTGAAGCGGCTGCATGCCGGGGCGCACGAGGCTCACAATCTGGTGGCGGAGCGGCGGCCAGTGGCCGCAGCGATGGTGTTGGAAGGATTTCTGTAGCGGGAACGGAAGAAGGCCGAAGGCTGGCTGAGAAGGCATCACGCTCGCCTACAAAGGTTCTGGAAACATGAAAGTCCCCAGGGCCCCGCAAACAGCGCGGGCACCCTGGGCTACAAGTCTCCGTACGCAGGAGTGAAATAGTTAAAAGGTTATAAGGTTATGCTGTCGCGAGAAGAAAACGACCTACTGACGCAGACGAATTCGGGAACGCTCGCAGGCGAGTACTTCCGGCGATTTTGGCTGCCGGTATTGCTGCCGACGGAGGTGCCGAATCCGGATTGTCCGCCGGTAAGGGTGCGAGTGCTAGGGGAAGATCTGCTCGCGTTTCGGGACACGAACGGGCGGGTGGGCCTGATCGACGAATTCTGTCCGCATCGCCGCGCCAGCCTGTTTTGGGGGCGCAACGAAGAGTGCGGATTGAGGTGCGTGTATCACGGATGGAAATTCGACGTCAACGGCACGTGCGTGGACATGCCCAACGAGCCGCGAGAGTACGGGTTCGAAACCAAGTTGCGCACCACGGCGTACCCGACGCGCGAGTATGGCGGCTTGATCTGGGCCTATCTGGGTCCTCGCGAGCGCGAGCCGGAGTTGCCCAAGCTGGAGTGGGCGCGAGTGCCGGAGAGTCATCGTTATATTTCAAAGCGCTTTCAGGAAACCAATTACCTGCAAGCCATCGAAGGGGGCATCGATTCCAGCCATTCGAATTTTCTGCACGCCAGCCTGGATGCATTTCGGGTGACCGACGCCTACGTAGAGAAAGTAAGAAGCAGCGGCACTCTGCGGGCGAAATATCATTTGCTGGATAAGGCGCCGCGGTTCACGGTGAAGAAAACCGATTACGGTCTGGTGATCGGAGTGCGGCGCAATGCGGAAGAGGACCGTTATTATTGGCGGCTGACGCAATTTCTTCTTCCCAGCCACACCATGATTCCCTACGAGAAGGGGCTGGCGATTCACGGGCACTGCTGGGTGCCGCGGGATGACCAGACTTGCTGGGTGTGGACGATCAGCTGGAGTCCTGAGAGGCCGCTTTCGGACGAGGAGTGGAAGACGATCCGAGACGAAACCTTCGTGCATGCGCAGGTCGAGCCGGGGACATTTCGGCCGGTTCGGAACAAGGCCAACCAATATTTGATCGACCGCGAGAAGCAGCGGACGGCGAACATGACGGGCATCCACGGGTTCGCTTCGCAGGATCAGGCGGTGCAGGAAAGCATGGGGCCAAGTGTGGACCGCACGCGGGAACGGCTGGGCACCAGCGATACCGCCATCATTGCCGCGCGGCGGCTGCTGCTTCAGGAGATACGCGAGTTTGGCGAAGGGCGCGAGCCATTCACGGCGAGCCATGGCGAGGTTTACTGGGTGCGATCTGCGTCGCTGCTCTTGAAGCGCGACGTTGAGTTCGATGAAGGCGCACGCGAACTGATGAAGGCCGAGGTCTAGGTGAGTTCGAACGCGGCACGCGCCGGAACGGGCCTGGAGTCGGGCATCGAGAAGGGCCTTCGCGAAGAGCTGGTGCAGGCGTGTAAGGTTCTCTACGCGGTGAAGGCGGCGGGAGACGGTCTGGGCGGGCATCTGAGCGCGCGGCTGGATGAAGGACGAATCCTGATCAAGCCGCGTCCGGTGAGCTGGCGCGGGCTGAAGCCCGAAGACCTGATCGTCATCGATTTCAACGGAAAGCGAGTGGATGCGGCGGCAAGCGAGCGCAGCGCCGTGCGCGAATGGCCGATTCATGCGCAGATCTATGCGGCGCGGCCGGACGTGCGGTGCGTGTTACATGCGCACCCGAGCGCTTCCACGCTGATGGCTGCGCTGGGGATCGATGTGGAGCCGCTGGATCAGGATTGCGCGGCATTTGCGGGGCGGCTACCGGTGCTGGACAACGGCGCCGTGAGTATTGCCACTCCGGAGTTAGGCGATGAAGTGGCGCGGGCGCTTGGCACGAGGGGAGCTCTGCTGCTGAAAAATCATGGCAGCGTCGTGGCAGGAGCGGACGTGGCGTATGTTTGCGTTACGGCGTGCCGGTTGGAGAAAGTGGCGGAGACGATGTTAAGGGCGGCGTCGGTCGCGAAATTGCCCATAATGTCAGCGGAGAAGGCGGCGGCTATTCTGCAGGCGCGGGAGGCCGTAGAACCAGGCGCAGGCGGCAGGATGAATCAAGAGCGTTGGCAGATGCTGCGGGACTATTTTCTGTGAGAGGGATAAGCGCTACTGCCTTTGAGGAAAATGCCAAAGAACCCACCTTCAGACTACGCCCTTCGCGACTCAGGGCAAGTCCTTCGTACTCTCAGGGCAAGCCCTTCGCGACTCAGGGCAAGCAAGGTGGGGCACTCGAAAACCGTAGCTGCTCACCGATGTAGGGACTGGGTAACGATTGTGGTTTACAATCCGTTGGCGAAGCACCCTGGGAGCTAATGGCGATGCGTGAAGGACGAACGGCTTGGCTCGTGAGCGTTGGCGCTGCCATTATGTTTATTGCGGGCTGCTTCAATCTGTTCTTCCGTGGCACCACTTCGATTCTTCATTCCCGATCTCAAGCCAGCGTTAGCGCCGACGATCCGATCGATGATGCCGATAGCTGCGCCGACACGACGGAATTGGCAATGGCGATGACGGCGTGGAGGCAGACACAGCAGCGAACGGCTCGTGCGGCGTTGGTTGCGGATGCCGAAGGAGCGCCGGGCCAGGCTGCGCCAGTCGGCGGAGACATCGCGCCGGCGCGTTACGTTGCCGATGCATATCCGAGCCTGCACAGCGTGGTGGTCGATCCCGACGCCAATCAGGTGGCGGTGAGCGATTCGAACCGGGGCGCGATTTTCTTTTACGATCGGAGCGCGGGGGGCAATTCGGGGCAGATGGCGAATCCGGAGCGGGTAATCCGCGGGCCGAGGACGGGGATGATGTTCGTCGCCGGGCTCTCGCTCGACACCGCCGATCGCGAGATCTTCGCCGTAAATAACGACATTGGGGACCGCATGGAGGTGTTTCCCTACGACACCGAAGGGAACATCAAGCCGAAACGCGTGCTTTCGGTGCCGCACGGCGCCTGGGGCGTGGCGTTCAACCCCATGCGGAAAGAAGTAGCTGTTTCGATCGAGCATCCGAACACCGTGGTGGTGTACCGCCGCGAAGCCAGCGGCACCGAAGCGCCGCTGCGGGTGTTGCGCGGCGCGGAAACCGAATTGGCCGATCCGCATGGGATCGTGATCGATCCGGGTCACAACGAAATGCTGGTGGCGAACCATGGGAACTGGGCGCCGCTGACGCGAGAAGAGGCGGAGGCGGAAGGCGGGCTGAAGGGCGGCCATTTCGCGATGCCATCGATCAATATCTATGGCGTGGAGGCCAAAGGCGACGACAAACCGAGCCGCAAGATTCAAGGCGCGCAGACACAACTGAATTGGCCGATGGGTCTGAGCCTGGACGCGATGCACGACGAAATCGCGGTGGCCAATTACGGCACGAACTCGATCCTGGTTTTTCGGCGCGATGCCAACGGGAATGCAGCGCCAGTGCGGGTAATCAAGGGCGATCGCACGGGAGTGCTGGGTCCGATGGGAGTGGCCATCGACACCAAGAATGACGAACTGTGGGTGACGAATTACCGGGAACACACCGCCGTGGTATTCGCGCGGACAGCGAACGGCAATGTGGCTCCGAAGCGCGTGTTACGCAATGCTCCCGCAGGGACGCCGGCGGTGGGTTTTGGGAATCCGGGAGCCATTGCCTATGACTCCAAGCGCGGGCAGATTCTGGTCCCGAATTGAGTAAGCGTACCCAGGATACTGGTGTTTGCCAGGCTGGCAAACGGAAATGAAGGGCCGGTAAGGGTAATCGAGGGGCAAGGTTCGAAGCTCAGCCGCACGATGCACGGCATCGCATACGATTCCGTGCACGACGAAATTATCGTGCCGGTACATTTGGCGGGAGCCGTTCTGGTATTTCGTGCGGGCGCTACGGGCGAAGAGGCGCCGATCCGCATTATTCAGGGTCCGCACACGCGGATCCTGCGGCCGGAGACGGTGAACGTGGACGTGAAAAATAACGAAATCGTGGTCGGGGAGGACGTCGGACAAGACGTCTTGTTCTTCCCGAGGGACGCGAATGGCGACGTCGCGCCGCTGAGGATGATACGCGGGGAAAAGACGGGACTGGATGAGGTGCGGGGCGTGGCCGTCGATCCTGTGCGGAACTTGTTGGTGGTTGCCAGCCGCAGCGGGAAGGGAACCACGGGAGTTTTCATCTTCAACCGGACCGACAACGGCGACGTGGCGCCGCGCGCGTTGATCGCCGGACCGAAATCGGGGATTATTCGCATCCGGCAGGTGGAGGTGGATCCCGAACAGGGCAAGATTTTTGTGGCGGTGAAGAATAATGTGGAATCGTATCGCTTCGAATCATCGTCGCCCTCGCCCTGGAATCCCGATAAGCCCGGATTCATCGGCGTGTGGGACGTCAATGATAATGGCGACGTGCCGCCGCGGGGCGTGATCAAAGGACCGGCGAGCGAAATGGTGTGGCCCGCGGGCGTGGCGCTGAATTCAGGAGACCGCGAAGTGTATACGATCGATAGCGTGTCGAACGGGATGTATTCGTACTACATGCCGGAATTTTTCCCCGCCAAGAAGCGATGAAGAAAAAGGTCGTCGCGTGGGTGCTGGGATGCGCATTGATCGCGACGGCCGCCGCCCGGGCGCAAACCGCACTCTCGCAAAGCGCGCCGCAGGAAAATAAGTCCACCACACTTATTCCTACCAAACCCGTTCCTACCAAACCCGCTCCTGAAGATATTCCTCCCGTTCGGATGATTGCCGACCCCTATCCCGCGTTTAACGGCATCGCGGTAGACGCAGCAAACGGGCTTGTAGCGATGAGCGATCCAAATCGCAAAAGCCTTCTGCTCTACGATCGCCGAAGCGTAAGCCAAGAGAGCCGGGGCGAGGCGAACCTTCCGATACGGCAGATCGTGGGCCCGGATACGTTTCTGGGGATGATTGCGGGAATTATTCTCGATCCGCGGCGGCAAGAAATTTATACGGCCAACAACGATATCGAAGATACGGTCGTGGTGATGCCCTATGGCGCTTCGGGCAATGTAAAACCGGCGCGCGTGTTTTCGGTTCCGCACCAGTCTTGGGGATTGGCGCTGGGCGATGCGGCGGAGCAGATCGCGGTGACGGTGGAAGTGCAAAACACGATCGTTTTCTACCGGCGGCAGGTGAAAGGCGTGGAGGCCCCGCTGCGAATCCTGCGCGGGACGGATACGGGTTTGGCCGATCCGCATGGCATCTATTGGGACGAATCGCACAATGAGATCGGGGTGGCAAATCACGGAAATTTCAGGGGCGTGGTGAAAAACACGGGAGGCGGGTGTTCGCCTTCTTTCGTGGCCGACGATGAAGCCGAGGCCGGCGAATCGCGTCCGCCTTCCCTGCGGATTTTTGCGGCGACTGCGAAAGACAATACGAAGCCGCTGCGCGTCATTCAGGGGTCCAAGACGGGCCTGGATTGGCCGATGGGGATCGCCTATGACCCGCAACACGACACGATTGTGGTGGCAAATAACGGCGACAGCTCGATCTTGATCTTCGGCCGATCGAGCAACGGCGATGTCGCGCCATTACGCGCGATTCGCGGCGATCGAACCGGCATCAGCCATCCGATGGGAGTTGCCGTGGACCCACAGGCGGGCGAAATTTGGGTTTCCAACTGGGGCGATCATTCGGCTCTGGCATTCGACAGCGGAGCGCGGGGCAATGCAGCGCCGAAGCGAATCATCAGGAGCGCTCCGGCAGGAACGCCCACGCCCGGATTTGGCAATCCGATGGCGCTGGCCTATGACTCGAAACGCGACGAACTTTTGGTGCCCAATTGAGTGACCCAGCCGCGTATCGCGGTGTTTGCCAGGCTGGCAAACGGAAATGCGGCGCCGACCCGGCTGATCACCGGGCAAAATACGCTTCTGGGACGCACGATTCATGGCCTTGCGTACGATCCCACGCGAGATGAAATCGTAGCGCCGAACGCTTTGGCGGATGCGGTTCTGGTGTTTCGGGCGGGCGGCACGGGCGCCGAGCGTCCGCAGCGCGTGATTCAAGGGCCGCACACCCATATGGTGACGCCGCACGCGGTGAGTCTGGATTTGCGGAATCGAGAGATTCTCGTGGCGAGCCTTACGGGAAGGCGCATCAATGTTTTTCGCGGGGATGCCAATGGAGATGCCACGCCGATTCGAGTGATCGAGGGGCCGAAGACCGAACTCGGGCATGTGGTGGGACTCGCGGTCGATCCAGAGAGGAATCTGCTGGCCGTCGCAAATACGCACGAAATCCTGATCTTCAATCGCACCGACAATGGAGACGTTGCGCCTCGCGGCCGAATCGCAGGGCCGAAGACGGGCATGACCGATGAGCCCTGGCAAATGGAGTTTTACAGGGGGCGGATCTTCCTGGCGGCTTCCAATCATTTCCACCAGAATCTTTACGAAGGCGTGACGCTGAGAGCCGATGCGAAAGATGTGCCCGACGATCCGTGGCTGAATCCCATTCTAGGTTTCATGGGCGTCTGGAATATTACGGACGAGGGAGACGTGGCGCCGCTGGCCATGATTCGCGGCCCCTTTAGCGGCTTGATTCACCCGGTGGGTCTGGCGCTGAATCCTAAAGATGGGGAAATTTATGTCTCGGACAGCGTCAAGAATGGAGTTTTGAGCTTTCTGGTGCCACAATTCTTTCCGCAGGATACAAGTTCGAATCCCAAATAGCCAAAAAACGTGTGGGCGCCACGGAACAAATCGTTCATGCAGCACCACTGAACGTATCCGCCGGCCGGAAGATATTTGGCGCCGCAGTCACCATCGCGATCCCCCTTGCATTTTGGTTCTCGCCACTGCCGCTGCCGGATAACGCCCGTCATGCGCTGGCGGTGGCATCCTTCATGATCGTCGCGTGGATTACGGAAGTGCTTCCACACGCGCTCACGGGACTCGCGGGATGCTATTTATTCTGGGTGTTGAAGATCGTTGATTTCGAGACCGCGTTCAGTGGATTTGCCGATCAAACGCCCTGGTTTCTGTTTGGCGCGGCGCTGATTGGGATGATGGCGTCGAAATCGGGTTTGGCCCGACGGCTTGCATACCTGGTGATGCGGCGAGTGGGAGCAGGGTACTCGCGGCTGCTGCTGGGGCTCATCCTGTCGTCTTTCCTGCTCACGTTGCTGGTGCCCTCGGGAATCGCCTGCGTTGTGATTATGGCGGCGGTGGCCGTGGGGTTGATCGAGGTTTTTGGTTTGCCGCGCGGAAGCAACGTGGGGCGCGGGATTTTCGTCACGCTGACCTACACGGCGGGCATATTCGACAAAATGGTGATTGCCGGCGCTACTTCAATCCTGGCGCGCGGGCTGATCGAGAGGACGACGGGCATCGAAGTTTACTGGAGCCAATGGCTGCTGGCTTTTTTGCCGTGCGTGGTCGTGACGATGCTGGTCATCTGGCGGCTGGTGCTGTGGCTTTACCCGCCGGAAGAAGAGGCGCTGCGGGGCGGCGTTCAATTTCTGGATGATTCGCTGCAAAAGATGGGACCTTGGACGCGGATGGAGAAACACGCGCTGTTCCTGATGTCGTGCGCCATCGCCTTATGGGCGACGGATCTGATTCACCATATTTCTCCCGCGGTGATCGGCATCGGCGTGGGGCTTCTTGCGGGCGTGCAGGGCCTGGGCATCCTGGAACTGGAAGATCTCAAGCGCCTCAATTATTTGCCGGTATTTTTCACGGCAACGGCCATCAGCATGGGCGAAGTGCTGCTGAGAACCAATGCATTGAGCTCGATGACCACAGTCATGTTCGACTGGATGCGACCCTGGGTGACCAACGGCTTGTCGATGGCAGTAGTGCCGTATTGGACGGCTTTCGTTTACCACATTTTTCTGGGCAACGAGATTTCCATGCTGGCCACTTCGGTGCCGCCACTGATGAATTTTGCGAGGACGGCGGGGATTCACCCCTTGCCACTGGGGTTGGTATGGGCATTCGCAGCCGGCGGGAAGATTTTCGTGTATCAGTCCGGAGTAATGGTTACCGGCTATTCGTATGGCTATTTTGAGGCGAAGGATTTGCTTCGGGTCGGGTTTGTGCTGACAGTAGTTGAGTCGCTGGTGCTGATGGTTCTCGTCCCGCTTTATTGGCCGCTGATTGGAATCCGCTGAACGAGAGACGGCGTCCGCCAGATCACTTAAGTAGTAATCCTGCCGTAGAACTCCGGTGTCAACCCTCCAAAGGCGCGATCGCGGTCCGGCAATGCGCCTCCATGAAATCCTGTATCCCCCGCCTCCGCTTTCAGATATATCCTCTGTCGCCGGGGTGGGTGTAAAGCAGGTCCGGTGACCTTGCCGGGGGCCCGATTCGGAAAGCCAAGGGCTGGGGAACCTGTATCGTTCAGTCAGTTGCGCCGAAATTTAAATGTGGAGATTGTCGCCATCGTGCAAGGGCGCGCTTGCGTCTTTTCGGCGAAACCGGAACAAGTGTTCTGATGGCGTTTTAATTTGGCGATGCTAGGGAGCCCGGTCATACGCTGGTGCTAACGCGAAAGGGGATGTTCATGAGAGCTAAATACGTAAGCCCGAAATGCAGATTGCGACTCATGCTAATTTTGGGGCTGAGCATATTTGCTTTCGGGATTGCGGCGCTTCCGTTATGGAGCCAGGGCACGTCGGCAATTCTTGGAAAAGTCACTGATGCCTCGGGAGCCGCCGTGCCCGGGGCAAACGTAACCATCAGAAATACAGAAACCGGGGTGGTGCGCGCGGTGGTTACAAATGATGCCGGCGACTATCAAGTATTGTCATTGCCTGTAGGCCAATATGAGGTGCACGTAGAGAAGAGCGGGTTCAAGGCGGTGGTGAGGAGCGGAATTAATCTCGTCGTAGCGCAGGAAGCGGTCGTGAACGTGCAGCTCGAGGTTGGGCAGGTTACGCAATCAGTGACTGTGACGGGAGAGGCGGAGCTGGTGAACACCACGCCATCTTCGACATCGGGACTTGTCGCCGAGCAGCAAGTGAAGGATTTGCCGCTCAACGGCCGCAGCTTTGACACTTTGATCACCCTGAATCCGAGCACCGCGAACACCACCTCCTATCGCTCATCCACGAGTACCGGCGGCGGGCAGGGCTATAACTTTGTCGTTTCCGGAAACCGCGAAGACTTCAACCTGTTCACGCTTAACGGAATCGAGTATACGGGCGTCTCCACTGCCGACGTATCGCCGGGAGGCGTTAGCGGGCAATTGCTGGGCGTCGACGCAGTGCGCGAGTTCAATGTTCTAGAAAATACTTACGGCGCCGAATACGGGAAGCGCCCCGGAGGACAGGTATCGGTCGTCACGCAATCGGGCAGCAACAGCTTTCACGGAAGTGTCTTCGAATTTTTACGCAACAGCGCCTTTGATGCGCATAACGTTTTCGATCAGCCAGGAACTCCGAAGCCGCAGTTCCAGAGAAATCAATTCGGCGCGGCCGCTGGGGGACCGATCGTTAAGGATAAGACATTCATCTTCGGGAACTACGAGGGCTTCCGCCAACACCTCGGACTGAGCGGCAACGGCGTGGTGCCGGATTTAAATACGCGCAGCGGGCTGCTGCCGTGCGCCTTCGTTTCTCCGAAACCGGGTCCTTGCCCCGCTTCGGGATTGGTGAGCGTCAGCCCGGCAGCCGGTGTTGCGCCGTATTTCAACCTGTGGCCAGTCCCGAACGGGCCCGAAATCACCACAATTTCAGGGGGACTAACCGGGACGGCGACCCTCTTCAGCCATCCTCTGCAGACGATTCGCGAGGACTTCGGGAACATGCGGCTCGATCAGACGTTGTCAGCAAACGACACTTTCGCGGGTGTTTACACCATCGACGACGGCGTCAGCCTCACGCCGGATTTTCGTAATCCTTTGCAACAGACACTCAGCGATCTGCGATCACAAGTTTTGAGCTTGCAGGAAACGCACGTTTTCTCGTCCTCTGCCGTCAATACGGCGCGATTTGGATTCTCTCGCGCTCGCTGGCTCTTGAACTCCGCGCCTGGCTTCACGCCTGCGGGAATAGTTCCGTTAGTGCCCGGGAGACCCGTTGGGTCCGTCTCGATCGGGTCGACGGGAGTGAGCGGGGTGGGCAGCGTGGCAAGTGCGGGCAGCGTTGGAGCGCAACAATTCGAACTGATCGCCCGAAATCTCTTCACCGTCACCGATGATTTTCAACTCACGCGCGGCGCGCATGTTTTAAGTGTGGGCGTGTGGTTCCAGCGTGTTCAGTCCAATGACGACGCCGCCAATCAGAGAAACAGCGTCGCACAATTCACGGACCTCCAGCACTTCCTGCAGGGCCAATCGTCAAATATCGTGGCCGTGCTCAATCCGACCGAAGTTCCGTGGCGCCAGTTTGCCGGAGCATGGTACGCCCAAGATGCGATCAAGCTGCGGTCCAATCTGACGTTGAGCGTTGGATTACGGCATGAATTCAACAACGGCTGGAATTCGCCACAGGGTGAAGCTTCGAATTTTGTTTTTGGTCCCAATGGCGTGTTACTGACACAACCCGTTGTGGGTACCCACACGTATTCGACGAATAATGCCAAGTTATTATTCGGACCTCGCCTTGGCTTGGCCTATTCGCCCTTCAAACAGACGGCCCTTCATTTAGGCTACGGCACATATTTTAACCAGATGGATTATTTGGGCTCGTGCTGCGACGGAAGTCCCATAGGGACATTCAATCAAGGCGTGTCGCTCGGCTCCGCATCGGCGCCCACCACGTTTCCGGTGGTGCTTACGCCGAATCTTCCCGGCTCAAAGGTGGCGCCGGCCGGTGTGGATCCCAACTTGAAGATGCCTACCGTTGAGCAGTGGAGCGCCAAGATTGAACAGGGAATTACTTCCACAACGGAGATTAGCGTCGGCTACGTCGGCGAAAAGGGTTTTCACCTGCCCAACACCGTCGACGTTAATACAGTGATTCCGACCGCAACGGCGAATGGTTTCCCGGGCACGCCTTTTCCATCGGGCTCACCCGTACGCGCCAATCCCGCATTGGCAAATGCACGGTATACCCTTTCGAATGCTGATAGCAGTTATAACGCGCTGCAGGTAGACGTCACTCGCCGCTTCGGCAGCGGCTTGCGCTTCCGCGGAGCCTATGCATTTGCCAAGAGTTTGGACGACCATTCCTCGTCATTTCTGGCCAATGAAGGAATCGCCGGCGCGACTACCATCATGATCCCGCAAAATCCGCGGGCCGATTGGGGACCCTCGAACTACGACGTTAAGCACCAATTCGTCGGCAATTTCAACTACGATTTGCCCTTCGGAAAGGGAAAATTGCTGGGTCGAAACGCGAGCGGCCTTGTGGATAAAGTGCTCAGCGGCTGGCAATGGAATGGTATCGGCACGGTCCAGACCGGTTTTCCGTTTAGCCCCCTGGTGAGTTTCAACCGATCGAACAATGGAGATAGCCGGGCTCCAGATCGCGTGTCGCTGAACCCGAATTTCACGGGCCCCCTCATTTTGGGAAAGCCGAACCAATGGTTTAACCCTTTGGCATTCGTGCTGCCTGCGTCGGGGACGTATGGAAATGCAGGACGGGATATTTTGCGCGGTCCGGGACTTGGGGAGTTCGATACATCATTTTTCAAGACTACAACTCTCACCGAAGCAATAAAATTGCAGTTCCGGGCCGAGTTCTTCAACATTCTGAACCGTCCGAATTTCGGGATGCCTACGGTCGGCATGTTCACTTCATCGGGATCACCTACAGGGGCAGGCGTATTGGGGGTCCCGGCAGGAGCGCCCGCCATTCCGGGGGCATTGACGACACCGGTTTCCGGCACCGCGGGTTTGATCAACATCACGTCGACAACGCAGCGAGAGATTCAGTTTGGTTTGAAGCTGCTTTGGTAGGAGTAGGCGGCTTTTTCGAGAATTATAGTTTGCGCTTCAGTGCGGAGCACTCTCTGCCTTGGGGGCGGAGAGTCTTCCACTTAGCCGGGCGCTTAATCGGCTGTACACATTGCGGGCGTTGCCCTGGTAGATTTTTTGCTTGTCTTTTTCAGTCAGCCCCGGAACGGCCTCGATATAGCGCATGGTGTCGTCGAAATAATGGCCCGTCTGGGGATCGATGCTTTTTACAGCTCCAACCATTTCCGAGGCGAAAAGAATGTTGTCGATGGGGATGACCTTGACGAGCAGGTCTATGCCCGCCTGGTGGTACACGCAGGTATCGAAGAAGACGTTCCTCAAGAGAAGCTCTCCGAGCGGGGGGCGTTTCAAATCCTGCGCGATACCTCGATAGCGTCCCCAATGGTAGGGGACCGCACCGCCACCATGAGGAATGATGAACTTCAGCGTGGGGAAATCCGTGAAAATGTCAGAGGTCAGAAACTGCATGAAAGCGGTGGTATCGCCGTTCAGATAATGCGCGCCGGTGGCGTGAAAATTCGGATTGCACGAACCGCTGACATGGATCATCGCGGGTACATCAAGATCGACCATCGTTTCGTAGAGCGGGTACCAAGAGCGGTCGGTTAACGGCGGGTCGCTCCAGTGTCCGCCGGAAGGGTCCGGATTCAGGTTACAGCCGACAAAGCCGAGCTCTTCCACGCAGCGCTTTAATTCGGCGATACAATTGGCCGGCGGCACACCGGGCGATTGCGGCAGCTGGCAGACGCCGACGAAATTTTCGGGATAAAGCGCGCAGACCCTGCAGATCAGATCGTTGCAAACCCGCGACCAATGCACACTCGTGCTTGCGTTTCCGATGTGGTGGCCCATACCCATGGCCCGCGGCGAAAAGATGGTGACATCGGTGCCGCGCTCCCGTTGGAATTTCAGCTGCGCTTTTTCGAGGCTCTCGCGAATCTGATCGTCGGTGATTTTTGGCGCTTCAGAAGGAGATTGCGACGGATCTTTAAGCCCCGCGATCTGCCGCTGGCGATAGGCTTCTAATTCTTTTGGCGCTGTCGTGTAATGCCCGTGACAATCGATGATCATGGTTGCCTCTGCATGCCTCGCTCCCGCTGCGCGCATGCTATGAAGTGAACATCAGGTTGTCAAATATAAGTGCGTACCGGCTTTTGGGCCTTGCCGCGCTTCTGCTACGATGCTCGCTTTCATTTCTAATCAGGGATGATCTTTGGACGCGAATGATCGATCCGATCGGAGGAAGTGCGAATGGCTGAACAGCCTCAAATGGCAAGGCTAAATGGCGTGATACGCGCCTTCGAACAGGGCCAAACGGCTTTTGCCGCCTTTTCAATTGCCGAAATAGATTCCGCCCTGGCCTTCAGCGTTGCGCGATACGACGCCATCGTTTTTGAGATGGAACACAACCCGTGGGATGCGCGAGCGTTGCGCGATTGCTTGCAATATATGCTCAATCGCCGGCAGATCGTGGATTCCGGCTCGATCGCGCCCGGGGTTACGCCCTTCGTGCGGATTCCGCCAAACGGAAATGAACAGAACCAATGGCTGGCCAAACAGGCGCTCGACTTGGGCGCCTATGGCATCGTATGGCCGCACATCAGCAGCGTCGAGCAGGCCTACAATGCCGTCGCCGCGTGCCGCTATCCGCGTTTGAAGACGGCGGCTTACAGCGAGCCGGCGGGAATCCGAGGTGACGCGCCCGTGGCGGCCGCACGTTACTGGGGATTGACGCAGCAGGAATATTATCGGAAGGCGGATGTATGGCCTTTGAATCCGCAGGGCGAGATTCTTGTGGTGCTGATGATCGAGGACACGCAGGGAATCGCCAATCTTCGCGACATCCTGAAAAATGTTCCGGGCGTAGGGTTGGTGCTCATTGGGGAAGGCGATCTAAGCCAGGAACTGGGATTTCCGCGGCAATACGATCATCCTTCGGTTGTCGAGGCCATGGCGCGGATCGTGGCGACGTGCAAGGAGTGCGGTGTTCCGGTGGGACATCCTCACGTCGATTCGAATAACGTGGAGAGAATCCTCAAGGAGGGATATCGATTCCTGATGGCTGCGCCCGTGCGAAGCTTCGCCGCGCTCGAGAAGTGCCGGCAACTCGCCGGCCGGGGCTAACACGATAGCATTGAGGGATTATTTCAAAAGGCATAGCCTCAAGACCTACACAGAGTTCACAGAGACACGGAGTACACAGAGAAGAGAGGATGCGTCCGTAAGTTGGCCGGCTGGGCGACGGCGATTACTCCATAGTAAGTGTGCCTGGAGCGAAAAGCTCGTCGATGCTGAACTTCCTCGGAATCACTTTTTGATCGACTGCGAATTGCACAATCGCCTCGAGAGCCTTCCGATTGGGCCCGTTGTTTATGCCGAATGGAAATGGATCGCCGACTACCTGCCGCAACGCGATGGCCGTTTCGTCTGCCGGAGAAAGATTTGCGCCGGCGTCCAAATGGGCCAGGTAAATTTTCTTGGCTTGCTGAAAGGCGCCGAAAAGTTCGGCGGCTAACGCGGGCTCAGCTTTGAGAAGAGAGTCTTTGACCACGATCCCATGATTGATGGGATACACACCCGTTTTCCGGAAATAGGCAAAACCCGCATTGCGGGCGTCCGGGATGAGCGGCTGAATATCCGGCGAATTCACCTTGACGTCTCCCACCGCGGCGGCGATTTTGCCGGACAGCAATAAATCGGCAATCGGCTTGCCGCGATACGAATAGTCGACATTCGCAGGAGCTTTGTATTCAGCGACGTGCTCATCGTCGGTAGGCGCCCAGGTAATCTTGTTCAGGTCCACGCCATATTCGGTCTCAAGAATCCCTCGCGCCCAAAGGCCGGTGGTGACGGTGTAGCCGCGATTGACGGCGACGGTTTGACCCTCCAAATCCTTGGGTTTCCTGATTCCCGACTTTACGTTGTGGAAGATGGCCCAATGATGGAAATTCCTGGTGAGGAAGACCGGGATGGCCGTAATCGGCTTGCCGTAAGCCTTGGCACAAAGATAGGTGGTGAAGGCCATCTCGCAGATATCGAATTCGAGACCGCGCGCCATGCGCCGCATCGCGGCCACGATAGGATCAACCTGAATGTATTCGAACTTCCGATCGGCAATGCGGACATTGCCGTCCTTCAGAGGCTTGGTGAGCCCGTAATTGCCGATGGCGATGGTCAGAGGCGGCACTGGCGCGATTCCCGCGAAATCCGCTGGTAGGATACCCAGCGCAGGGCGGCGGGACAATAGGCGGAGGCTGGCCCCGGCCCTGATCAAAACGTGTAGCGGAACTGGACTCGCACAAATCGCGCCGGCTGAATTTCCACCGGCAGCCGCATATTGAAGGATGTTCCCGTGATTTCGTTTTCCTGAAGTTTGTAGCCGCTGTTGGCCACGTTCATGATGTCCAGCGCGGCACCAAACGTGCCGGCCGGAAGTCGGAATTGACGCGCGAAGCGAAGGTTCGCGTTGACGACGCCCTCGGCACGATTTCCGCTGAGCGAATTAAACAATTGGGTGCCGCGAGAGGTGGCGTCGATCACGAAGGGTCCCTGGGCCAGACCCATGACGAGCAGCTGCCGGGCAAAGACAAGCCCGTCGAGATAGTCCGCAACAGCGGCTATTTCGATTCCGCCCCATGGCAAGCGGTACTCCCCAGAGAGCTTTCCAAGATAAGCGCGGTCCATAACGCCCCGGCCGCTGGCATTCACCAGCGTGTTGGGGTCCATGTACAGCGAGCCGACCACGCCGGGATCGTTTTCGAAAACGGCATCGCCCGGATTCGTCGGTCCGTAGGACTCCTCGGCAACAAATGAGGCGCCGAGAAAAAGATTTTGCCAAGCCGCGTGAATTTCGGCTTGGAGACCCTTATCCAAGTTACGCAGGTTGGGAGGATTCGTCAGCAGGTAGTGATCTTGTCCAAATGTGGCTGGATTCTGCTGATAGACGGTGAGGTGGTTATCGTCGAACGTTCCGGGGATGCCGTCGGGTCCGGGGTCGAGAATGGAAACGGGAGAAAAGGCGGAGGGAGGAACGCCCGTATTCACAGCGGCGATGCGGCGCTTATCGTCGCGCCGGAAAAAGCTCATGCGCATATCCAACGCGCGCGTGGGTCTGATCTCCGCGCCAACGTCGAACTCGTCGGCATAGGGCCGGGCAAGCGACGGCGAGATGGAAGAATAAGGCCCGCCGAAACGCAGCAGCAGAGCGCCCAATTCACCGGGTTCGAAAATGCCGTCGCCATTGCGATCAATCCACTGATATTCACTGCCGCCGAGACTATTGGGATTGCCAAAATCGAGATATCTGCCGGCGAGCGGCACGTAGACGCGAAAATAGGTCGCGCGCAGGACGAGCCCGCCTCCATGCGGCACGGCCCAGGCAAAACCGGCGCGCGGCGAAATGTTATTCCAGGCGATCAGGCCGGATTGAGACGGAAGGACGCGCGCGGGAAAGAACGTTCCGGCAGGACTCGATTGCTCGGGCAGGGAACCGCGCGCAAAGTCTGCAACGGCGCCCAAATCAAGCGACAAGGCCTCTCCTAGAACGATGTGGTCCGCGAACGTCAGCGTTGAGGTTCGGATGATCGAGCGACTATCGGCGGGAGTATTGAACTCCACGGCAAAGGCAGGAAGGCCATCGGCGGTGATCAGGTTCATATCGGATGGAGTAGTGAAGCGATTCGATGGCGATGAAGTTTCGAAGCCGGCGCCGATCACGAGTTGATGCCGCGAGCTTTTGGCGTGCAATGGCGCAGGTTGCCAAACGGCGTTTACCTGCTGGCGCGTTTCCAGAGCGAGATTCGCGAGGGGCGCGGCGCCGGTTACACCGCCGCCAAGCAGTTCGATCCGACTTTGTGAGAGGGCGTTGAGCGGAGCGGTATCGAGATGCGCGACGGAATACTGATAACGCGCCTGCAAAGCGCCGAGCGGTTCATCGGGTGCGATGTGGCTCCATCCGATTTGAACGAAACTAAACCGATCGGATTCACTTTCGTTCTGAAATCCGTATGGGGAAACGAACGACGGAGCCATGCGCTGTCCGCTGAGGACTTCGAGTCCCGCGGGCATGCCCCAATTGAATAGATCGAGACGCGAACCGCTGTAGAGGAGATCGAATTGGTCTCGGGGACCCGCCTGGAGCCGAAGGCGGCTGTCGGCGAAGAGCATGCGACTATCCAAGCTATTACCGGGGTCATTAGCCGGGCCGGCGATGGGGACGGTTTGAGACGCCCAGTCTCCGGCGGCCGCGAGGAATAAATCGGCCCACTTAGCCAGCGCGCCGCCAGCTTCGGCTGCGTCTCGCGTGAGCCAGCGATAACGCTCGGTCTGCTGCACGGCGCCTCGGTCCGCAGGCGGCGGAAGATTGCTCGAAGCAAGCGCTCCTGCCGTATCGGTGGTGGAAAGATCGCCATGCCAGGAGGAGACCGGCTGGGAAGGGAAGAAGCCCACTTCGGTGGCATAAGCGGTTGAGGTTGTCTGGGCAAATCCCGAACGCGCGACGATTTCGTCGAGGGAACTCACATCCGGGCAGAACCACCGGCCGGCCGGGTTGAAATGAATCGGTCGCATCCATGCCCATCAGGTTGAATTGCGTGCCGGTCCAGGAAAATCCGCGCTGGGATTGCCAAGCCAGGCGGTTATCGCCGAGGCCAACGAAGTCGAGGGGTTGGGTGGCCGTAGACGCGTCGCTTCTGAGCATCAGGCCCGAAAAATTAAATGTCTCGGGATAGAGTTCCTGTGTTGGAGAGCCAGCCCACACACCCGGATTCTCGCCCGGCTGCGCTTGGATTCGAAGCTTCCCCGAATTGTCGATGACAAGGTCGAGTTCCTGATTTTGCAGAGGTTCGATATCGATCAAGACGGCCGAGGACGCAGAGACGCGATAATCGCGGACGGTTAGTTCGTAGTGTCCATAGGGTAGGGTAAGAAGGAACGCGCCGCGCGCGTCCGTATCGAATTGGGCGCGGAATCCCAGCTCAGAGGAAATCGAGATCGCCGTTTGGACGGGTACGCCCTCGGCGTCACGAAGGTCGCCAATGACGGTACCGGTCGTCATTTGCGCCAACAAAGTCCGCGAACAAAAAACGATGAGCATGAGCAGCGCGAGCCGAAAGTGGGTGAGACGATGGGAGACGGACATGTTACGAGCGATAGTCTAGCTGCATTCTTGGCAGGCGTAACCGGCAGGTTCAAATAAGCCGCGAGAAGCGGGGCTAACAGCCAAGTTGCGTCAAGAGGACAGGTATCTTCTCCGCCGATGGCGGCTCAAGCCCCAATATTGGAGTGACGTCGATGTCGGGAAAACCCAGCAGTGTGAGGCGTGCACCGAGCGTCTCGCGGATGCGCGCGATCGGGGCAGGAGGCATTTTCGCCAGCGCTCGAAAGATCACTTCGTGATCAGGATCGGCAAATGTATGCGCGCGAAGGCGCTCGATGATTTCGGCGCGCATTTGGCGATCGAGATCCGAGGCGCAAAGTGCGGCGAGGAGTTGCCGCTCGATTTCGGCGGCGGGTGGATGGGACTGCGCGTCATTCATTATTCGAAAGTTATTGTGAGGCACGCCCGGAGAGGCGTTGCATGGCGGCCAGGGCCACCGGGTTCCGGGGATCGGTTTCGAGGCCGGCGCGATATTCCTTAATCGCATCCGCGATCCGGCCTTGCTGCTCATCCAGCGTGGCGAGGCCGAAATCGGCGTGATTATCGATGTCATTCAAAGCGAGCGCGGCTTGATAGTCCGCACGAGCCTTTGGCCGGTCGCCGGCAGCCAAATCCAGATCGCCGAGATTATCGTAGGCCTCAGCATTGGCATCGGCCTCGGCCGAACGCGCGAATTGTTCGCGCGCTTCCGAGGTTCGCCCCTGCTCCAGAAGGAAATGTCCATAACTGTTGCGAGCGTTTATATCCAGAGGCGCCAGCGAGACGGCGCGTTGATATTCATGATCGGCGTCATCCAGGCGGCCCATTTCCGCATACATTTCGGCGAGATTTTTGTATGGGGCCATGTAATAGGGGCGAAGACGAATCGCTTGTTCAAAGAGATCGGCGGCCTCGCCATAGCGCTTCTGATTCTTGCGAACCAAGCCCAGGTTATTCAGGGTCACCGCGGAAGGCGCGCCCGGGCCCAAGGCCAAAGTCCATTCGCGTTCGGCGCCGGCCCAATCGCCGCGGTCTGAATAGAGTACGCCGAGATTGGTGTGAATCACCTGCGCGTCGGGCTGGGCTTCAAGCGTGCGGCGATAAAGCACTTCATCGGTGCGCCAATCGCGATTGCGTTCCACGGTGACGACGGCGTAAAGGCAGGCCACAACCACAACGGTAACCGCTATCGCCTGCCTGGCGATAGCCCTGCCGGCGGATGGCGATCCACTGCGAGCTTCGCGCCAAAGCTTTGCGACAGCACCGCCGAGCAGCCAGCAAAACCCTACCGAAGGCAGGTAGAGGTAGCGTTCGGCAAAGACCTGCGCCGGCATCCAGCGGGCGTTCAAAACCGGAGCGAGCGTTGCACCCATCCAAAGGAGGGCAAAGGAGAGGGGGCGCGCGTTTTTCCAGAGGAATACAAACAGCGCCGCACAGGCGATCAATCCTGCGAACCCTGCCAAAACGCGAGGATCGCGGATGCTGTGGCTTTCATGGAACACGTAGAAGGCGGTCAGGTGCGCGGGCCAGATCAACTTCCCTAGATAGCTGCCGATCAGCGCCACAGCGCTCAACAGCACCTCTTTCCATGGCAAGTTCGGCCGCCAGATGGCCGGCGCGAAGCCGCCCAACACAAATTGCCGGAAGGCGATGTAAGCCGCAGCAGCTAAACAGAGCGGCAGGTAGCGGCGCCATTTGTGCTGGAACTGCGGGGTTTCCGAACCGGGGCGATAGAAATGTTCGTAAATGATTAGCAGAGCGGGCAAGACCAGAGCCTGCTCTTTAGAGAGAAGAGCAAGGCCATAGGCAAGGAGCATAAACGTGTAGGAGAGCCAAGGCCGCCGGGCTTGCTGTCCCGGGTCCGCGAGACGCAAATAAAGCAGAAATGTCAGCAGGAAAAAGAAGGTCAATTCCAGGTCCGTGATCGCGGCAATCCAAGCGACCGATTCGGTATGAATCGGGTGGAGAGCGAAAAGTCCGGCGGAAATAAGCGAAATCACTCGATCCTGAAACAGGCGCTCGGTCACGACGAAGAGGAGCAACACAATGGCGATGTGCAGGACCAGATTCACCAAATGAAAGCCGAAGGGGATGCGGCCGAACAGGTTGTAACTGATGAGGTAGGCAAAAGTCATCAACGGCCGATAATAGTTGCTTACGCCTTGGGCGCCCTGGAAGGTCCAAACGGTGCTGCCGAAGATCCTGCCAATGTATCGAAAGCTGTGGACATAGGGGTTTGCGAGAACCTGGTCCCGATCGTCGTAGACGAAGCTATTGGTGAGCGCGTTAAGGTAAGGCAGAGACGCCAGCAAAATCAGTATGAGGAAGGCAAAGGCATCGCGATCCCCAGCGGATTCCCTATGGCGCCGGCCGAGCATGAAATTATGGTAGCGAAGGGCACCGGGGGAATCTAGGACTCCGGGGAGCGGCGTAGCATAGGCCCAAACAGGCCGTTTGGTAATTCCTAGCTTTATTGTTCGGGATCGAGATGCGAGGTCCCCCTTGGCTGGAGGCAGGACGAGATCGGCCATGGTGGCGAAAATTGCGGTTCGCTGGTCGTCGGTTCTCTGGTCAAACGCGGTTACGCGAAGATGACACAATTTTGCGGGAAGCTTGCCCGAGCCTCCGCGCAGGTTCATCCTATATATGTAAGAGGAGTAAGGCACATGCCGGCGGAACAGCTCAAAACCGCTGCACCCTATCTGATCGAACAAAAATATTCGGAATATTCGCCCGAACAGCATCGGGTGTGGCAGGAACTGGTAGGGCGCAGACGCGCCCAGATCGAATCTCATGCTTGCTGTGAATATCTGGAGGGATACCAGGTAATAGGGCTTCAGGAGGATCGCCTTCCGAACCTCGCTGCGATCAGCGCGCAATTGAAACCCAGAACGGGATGGAGCACCACGCCGGTAAGCGGCTTTCTTCCCGGTCAGGCCTTCTTCGAAATGCTGGCGGCACGGATGTTTCCGACCACCACATGGATACGCAGCGGCGATTCGCTCGAGTACATACCCGAACCGGACATATTTCACGACGTCTTCGGGCACGTACCCATGCACGCGCACCGCGTGTTCGCGGATTTTTTACAGCATTATGGAAGTGTGTGCGTGCGTCTCAATGACGAGCAACTCCTGGAGCAACTGGGCCGCTTATTCTGGTATACGGTTGAATTCGGCCTGATCCGGCAGGACGGAGCGATCAAGGTTTACGGCAGCGGAGTGATCAGCTCGCATCGGGAATGCACTAACGTGATCGAGGGCGGTTGCGAAGTCAGAGATTTCGAGCTGGAGGAAGTACTCAGAACGCCCGTGCGGGTCGACCGCATCCACAGCCTGCTCTTTGCCATCGATAGCTTCGATCAACTCTACGAGGCCATGCACGCGGCCGAGGAATGGGCCGAGCAGCGCCTGCTGCAATCCCCAGGACGGTAGGGAAGCAAGGGTCAGCTCAGCAATTTGTGTAGCAACTCATCGAGGCGGGCGCGAGCCTCATCCGACATGGCAACAAATTCGATCCCCATCCCGCCAGCGTCACGCGAATGACGGACGACCGCCCGTGCGCTGACTTCGCCGGCGGGAACTTCGAAGGAGACGTGCACCAACTCGCCAACGGCGGGCGGTTCGGGCGCCGCAATCGATAGCCCGCCCGAGCTGATCGTTTGCACTTTGGATAGAACGGATTCTCCGCGGCCGCGCCAAGTGACGTCCATACCTCGGGGCAAGGTGATACGGGGACGCTTGCGCTTTTCGATACCAAGCTTTTCGTCTTTCAAACAATTCCAGAATTCCGGCTGTGGCGCAGGGAACTCGACCGCGACCTCGAGTTCGTGCGACTTCCGGCACGAGGTGCGCACGACCCGGCATTCCTGCACTTGCTCGGCCGCCTCATTGATCAGGAGCAATTTTTGCCCGGCCACAACGGGTACGCGCATCAAGAGCAAGGCGCCCGTCTCGCTGGCGTTCAGGATGGAGTTCTCCTCAAAAAAGGGGCTGTCACCCTGCCCGTGTCCGTAAATTCGAATATGCGAGGCCATGGTTTGTCGATCGTTCTCCCGACGCTCCAAAGGACCCGTCTCGGTTACTTTCCTCCAGGCACGATCGATGTGAAGGGCTTCCGCCCTTCGCAAGGCCTCAAAAATCTGGCTCATTGTGTGCGCTCCCCTCAGAGATCGACGAACTATGGTGCCTTAAACCTTTGATTTTCAGCAATAGACCGGGCGAACCAGCTCGATTGGTACAAAGGGCCTATACGACCGGAGGGGGTAAGCCTCTCCAGCGATTGGCAATCCGCTGATTGGCATCTGCCGCCTGAGAGGGCGGGTTTTTCTCACATCCCGCAATAACCAGCCGAGCACGCAGGGACAATGAAAGCCTTGTCGTTCCTCCCATCGCTGGGACAATAGTTCCTAACAGGTTAATGGCTGTACCAGTGGGCGGTTCAAGAGAAAGATGAAGTTTTTCATCTCCCATCGTCGTGGTAATGCCGCGGAATTGTTTGCAGACCATTGGCAAAGCAGCGAGCGACGCCAATGGTGGCTTTCCTCGTCGGCCATTGCCGTTTCACTGATCCTTACCTCCGGAATCGTTTGTGTTTTGCTGCCTTCGATGATTCCGCAGCAAAGCCCGACGTCCTATGTTTTTGATACCGATATTGCCGTGCACGCCCTGGTGGGCATCATTTTGCTTTTCGACGTCTATGTGGTGTTCCAACAGGTACAACTTTCCCGCTTCCGCAAACGGCTGGCCGAACGAGAGGAACTCTTCCGCCTGATCACTGAAAATGCGGCGGACATGATTGCCGTTGTAGATACGAAGGGGCAGCGACTCTACAACAGCCCTTCGTACGAGAAACTGCTGGGTTATTCGCAGGAGGAGTTGGGGAAGACTTCGGCCTTTGAGCAAATCCACGCCGACGATCGCCAAGCCGTTGTGGATGCCGCGAATGACGCGCGTCGAACGGGAATGGGCCGGACGGTGCAGTATCGCATTCGCCACAAAGATGGCCGCTGGCTCACGCTGGAATCGACGGCGAGCGTGGTGCGAAACCGCGATGGAGAGGTGGAGAAGTTAGTCGTCGTGAACCGAGATATTACCGAGCGAAAGCAACTGGAGGAGCAACTCTATCGCTCTCAGAAACTCGAGGCCATCGGGAGATTGTCGGGGGGCGTGGCGCACGATTTCAATAATCTCCTCGGATTGATGATCGGATACAGCGAAGCGCTGCAGGACCGCATTCCCCCGGACGATCCTTACCGCGAGGCGGTGGATGAGATTCAGAACGCCGGCAAGCGCGCCGCCGCGCTCACTCAGCAACTTTTGGCCTTCAGCCGCAAGCAGGTGTTGGAGCCGCGAATTCTCAACCTGAATACGATCATTCTGGACGTCGAGAAGATGCTTCGGCGGTTGCTTGGGGAAGATATCGAGATGCAGCTTGTGCTTTCACCGGACACTTGTTCAGTGAAAGCCGATCGAAGCCAGATCGAACAGGTGGTCCTCAATCTGGTGGTGAACGCGCGAGACGCCATGCCCGATGGCGGCAAGCTGATCATCGAGACCGGAAACTGGGAATTGGATCGCTCCACGGTGCTGCGCCACCCGTACGTGATTCCAGGCCCGTACGCCATGTTGAAAGTCACGGACACGGGCTGCGGCATGGATGCCGCGTTGCAGTCCCATATCTTTGAACCCTTCTTCACCACCAAGGAAAAAGGAAAAGGCACAGGGCTCGGGCTGGCCACAGCTTACGGAGTCATCAAGCAAAGCGGCGGATATATCTGGGTGGATAGCGAGGTTGGCAAAGGAACGACCTTCAGGATTTATCTGCCACAGGTGAGCGCTGCCGCTGAAGCTGCTCCGGAAGTGAAGGCCGCACCGAAAGTCGCGTCCGAGCGGCGCACCATTCTGATCGTGGAAGACGAACGTTCCTTGCGCAAATTGACGCGGAAGACGCTGAGCGATGCGGGGCACAAAGTTTTTGAAGCAGGCGACGCTTCCGAGGCTTTGGAAGTCTCAAGAAAAACCAAGGACACCATCGATCTTCTCTTGACCGACGTGATCATGCCGGGAATGAGCGGAAAGAAGCTGGCCGAGGTGCTGATCGCGGAACGGCCGGGCATTGGCGTGCTTTACATGTCTGGATACACCGACGGCGAAATCGCCACGCATGGCATCCTGGACGAGGGAACGGCGATTCTTCGCAAGCCTTTCACAAGGGACGAGTTGATGCGGCGAGTGGAGGATGCCTTGACGGCATTGGCGGCTAAATCATGAGCTCAAGCGGCGCAAACTCCCCGGCTTTGAGGATGGTCGTTATTGACGACGACCCGAAGAATCTCAAGTTTGTGAGTTTCATTCTGGCCAACGCCGGATTGGAAATCCATAGCGCATCGGATCCGCAGGCCGGACTCGACCTCATTCATCGCCTGCATCCGAAGATCGTTCTGACGGATCTGGTAATGCCCGGCGTGCAAGGAATGGAGCTGCTGGAAAAAATCGTGGAGTTCGACCCGGGCATCGACGTCATTCTGATGACCGGTTATTACTCCACCGAATCGGCCGTGGAAGCGATCCAGAAGGGCGCCGCCGACTATTTCCCGAAGCCCTTCTCGCCGGAGAAGCTTCGCCAGCGAATTGCGCTTATCGTGGAGGAGGCAAAACGCCGGCAACGCAGTTCCACACTGGAAAACGAACTTCTGGAGAATTTTCAGTTCGAGGGGATCATTGGGCGCAGCCCGCTGATGCTGGATCTATTCTCAAAGATTCGGCGCGTGGCGCCTCATTTCCGCAGCGTTCTGGTCACCGGCCCGACGGGATCGGGGAAGGAACTGGTGGCCAAGGCTCTGCATCAGTTGAGCGGCTCGGAAAAGCGGTTCGTGGCAGTCAATTGCTCGTCCATTACGGAAAGCCTGGCGGAAAGCGAACTCTTCGGACACGTCAAAGGGGCATTTACCGGGGCCAATCAGGACAAGGTGGGCGTCTTCGAGTATGCCGACGGCGGCACCGCGATGCTGGATGAGATCGGCGAAATGCCATTGTCGATGCAGGCGAAATTGCTGCGGGTTTTGCAGAACCATGAAATTCAGCGGGTGGGCTCACCGGCTGTGACCAAGGTGGACGTGCGCGTTGTGGCGGCCACCAATCGCGATCTGCAGGAGATGGCCCGGCAGGGGAAGTTCCGGGAAGATCTCTATTTTCGGCTCTCGGCGGTGGAGCTAAAGGTTCCTTCGCTGGCGGAACGTCCTGAGGATTTGCCTTTGCTCGAGCGCCACTTATTGAAAACTTTTGCTGACCAATACAATAAATCCGTGGCGGGTTTCACGCGACGAGCCCAGACCGTGATGGCGCGGTATCCCTGGCCGGGCAATATTCGCGAGCTCCAAAACGTAATCGAGCACGCCTGCATGATGACCGAATCGGACGTGATCGACGTGCGCGACCTGCCGGATCGAGTACAAAGTCAGGTCGCAGCCGGCAACGCCGATTACGAGGTCTTGATGTCCATCGATCAGCTCGAGCGGCGGCACGCTCAACGCGTCCTCGATCATGTAGGAGGGAATAAGGTGCGCGCGGCCGAAATCCTGGGGATCAGCCGCACGCATCTTTATCAGCTTCTGAAAGACGGCGCCGAGAAGCAGAAAGAGACTGTTTCGAAGGCCGACGAGTAACCGAGTACTTACCGACCGCTAACGCCGCTCTTCGCTTTTGCCGTCCTTTTCCTTTGGTTGAGGCCTATTGTTCGGTTTAGGAGCCGTGTTCGCGCGCGGCTCAGGCGCGCTATTCGGACGGCCTCGCGGCTGCTCAGGTTGAGCTCGCTCGGCTGGTCGGGCGGTGGGACGTTCGGCCGGTCGGGCGGCGGTTCGGTCGGCCGGGGGAGCGGCGGACCGTTCGACGGGACGCGCTTCGCTGCGCGCTGCGGTAGCCGGATTCGCCGGGCGTTCCCCGCCACGGGCGTTCGGAGCCGCTGCGCGGGCCGCTACGACGTCGCGCCCGCTAAATACTCCCGCCTTGGGCGTAGCGGCAATTGGGGGCTGTCCGTGATTTGCAGAGGCCAGCAGGGCGCGATTTGAGCCAGAGGCGTGTTCGTGCTGGGTTTGCTCCGCTGTAGGCGCGATATGCTGCTCGCGGGCCGCAGTCTCTTCGCCAGGAGAGGGGCGAGCGGTGAGGCCGCCCGCGCCGCCGTTATAGCTAACCCGATTGACCGTGACATTGTTGTTGATCACGGTCTGGTTGTAGGTATTGTGCACCACCGTCACGTTTACGTTGGTGACCGAGCGGTTATAGACGAAAGCGCCTCCGCGCCAATATCCGCCCGCATAACCCACGCCGGTGTAGCCAAAACCGTAGTTGATTCCGCCATAAAATCCGATGTGCGGGCCCCAGTATCCCGGGTGCCAAAGGTATACGCCGCCGCCCCAGCCCCAATAGCCCGGAGTCCAAAGAAATCCAACCCGCGGCGCAATTACCCATGTTCCCGGCACCCAGAAATAACCGTCCGGCCCCCAAGCCCAATAGCCGGGCATCCAGATAAACCCGTCTCCGGGACAGGCTGGCTGTTCGTAAACCGGCAGCGCCGGCGGCCCGATGCGTACGGAAACGCCGATGCTGACTTGCGCCAAGGCTGGGGAAGCAAAAGCCAGCACTCCGACCCCGAGCAGCAAACACGCCACTAGAGATAGCTTACGCATTCTTCATCACCTCGCGAATATCAGTTGAGAGTGACAACCACGAGCGGAAGACCTGTTGCCGGCTGGGCACCGACTCTCGTGTTACACGTCACTGCAATTGTAAACCCACCGCTCTGTGGAAAGTTGCTGGCCGTTCGATGCGCGGAGAGGGCACAACGGACTGCCGAAACGAGAGCAGGTTGCTCGCCCCTCAATTCAGTCTTCAGCTACGGAGCTAATCGGGGATCAGCAATCGGAAGATATATCGAGGAGAAGGCTTACCTCAAAGGCGCCACGCTGGCAGTAGTCTGCTCCTCCTCGGCGCGCTCTACAGGTGGCAGCCCAGTGAGCAGCACTTCCTGCAAGCACGTCTTCGTCTCGAGAGCGATTTCTCGGCTTCCTTGAATTTCCGCCTCCAGCTTTCCGCGCAGATTTGAATTTTCCAGTGCCGTCAGGAAGGCATGCAGGCCATAACGATCTTTCAGGGCGACCACTTGTTCAAAGACGGAGAGCAACCCGATCTTTTCGAGGTCCTCCACGGCTGTGGCAGTACCGCGCATATCAGCCTTGAAACCGGCAAGGCCGATGGTGGCACGGAGGTTTATAAGCGATTCAGCGGCGCGCAACCGCACCAGGCGATTGGAATCGGTGAGCCCGCGAAGGAGCGCGGGAACCGCGCGGGGACTGGAGAGCTTGCCCATGCTCACGATGGCCCGCAGGCGTACAAACCATACTGGATCGCGCGACAACTCGTCGAGCACATCGTAAGCTACGCCAGGTTGCATGTGTGACATCGCCCGCGCGGCGGCGGCCCGGAGTTCATCGAGTTCGTCAGAAGCAAACTGGAGCAGGTCCAGGCCCAGCGAAGGGTTCGCAACTTCGCCGAGCACACGTCCGAGAACTTCGCGCTCAAGCCCTTTGGCACGCTGCACGTAGGGCAGCAGGACCTGGGGACGTTCCGCGCTGCACTGCACGAGCGCGTTTTGCAGCGGCAGCGCGGGAACCGACAAGCCCGCTTCGCTGATCCAGGCGAGGATTTCCTCGGCGGCCTGAGGGCACGCCATGCGCCCCAAACCGCGCAGAGCGGCTAGACGCGTCTCCAGGTCGCGGTCGCGCAGGCCTTCGGCCAGGGCGGTAATGCCCTCCGGAGCGCGGGTCCGCCCCAGCGCCACGAGAGCGCGCAGGCGTCGCCAGCCGCGAAATTCTCGCGCCTCGAAAATTCGCTTTTCGATCAGCCCGCTGGACCGCAGAAAGTGCAGCAATTTTGCGGCTTCCTGGGGACCCGCGGCCTCCAGCGCATCCAGCGCAATGGTTTCAATGATCCGGCGATCGTAGGATTTCCCGCGCCAGGTCTCAAACGGAATTTCGCCGGAGATCAGCGCGTCCCACCTTTGGCGATAGTAAAAAACGCGCGCGTCGCGTTTGGCGAAATAATGCTTGCGGTAGGCGCGGCGAAGGAGAATGAAAGCGAGCAGCAGGCCATCCGCGACCAGGGCCACGAAGATGGCTTGGGCGACAAACGTGGCCGGCTGCAGAAGGCGCAGCTTGCTAAAAACGGAGCCCATAGTTCAATCCGAAATTCGTGTCGGTTCTGCCCTGGCTGCGCTTTTGATAGGAGACGTAGGGGCCGATGTCCTGCCGTGCCGTCATGGAAAACCGTAATCCGCCGCCGAACGTTTGCGAAGCAAAGCTTCCGATTTGATCGACGCTGGCGAAATCTTCGGTTCCGGTTGCAAAGAAGACGTTCCCGGAAAGCTGCCTTTCTTCTCTCCGCACGATCGGAAATCCCAGCCGCGCCAGCTCTGATGGGCGCCATTGCGTGCCCAGACCCGGGAAGTCGCTTCGCGCCTCGATTTCGCTCAGCGAAAAAGTCCAGTCGCGCGGCAGATAAGCGAGCACAACGCCGCTGAAGGTGAGAACCCTGACGGTGCTATACCAATACCAATGCTGGTTATAAGTGACTTCCAACCCGCGTACGAAGCCTCTCTCGCCAATCTTCCAGCCGTGATCCAGTTCGAAGAAAGCTTCGGTTTTCGGGAGCACTCCGCTGTCATGCGCGGCGTCGCCACCTAAGCTCAACGCTCCCCATTTGGCAAGCCGGCCGGTAACGCTGGCGCCGAATTTGCCCGCATCAGCCGGCCCCCATTGGAAGAAATTCCCCAGAAATGTAGTGCTCCAATGAGAACTCCATTGCGTTCGCAGACTCAGCCATTCGTCGTAGTTCGGACCCGTAAAGTTGAAGGCATTATCTTCCTGACCGATGCGCAATTCGTTCCTGGGTTCGGCGAGGACAGATTTTTGTGCGAGCCTGGCCTCTTCGTCTGCCGGGTCCAGTCTGACGGCCTCCTGGAATTCCAACTGCGCGCCTTTCCGGTCTCCTAAGGCGGCCAGTACCCGGCCGCGAGCCATGTGCAGGTCGGCTCGTCCCGGGTCGAGTCCCACAGCAATGTCGAGCACTCGCGCGGCTTCATGCGTCTTGCCCTCGCGCAGGTAGACCTCGCCCAGTCCGAGCCAGTTGTCGGGATCGTTTTTGGAAACTTGCACAACCTGCAGGTACTCTTTTTCCGCTTGAGCCAGATTGCCCGACCATTCCAGAACGCGGGCCCGCCAGGCTCGCACATCCATATCTCCCGGTGCGCGCGCGATCTCTCGATCGACAATGCGCATTGCCGACTCCCAATCTTTCACTTGGGCATACTTACGGACTTGCTCTTGCCAGTCGGTCGACGGGGCTTGAGCCCGCGCAGGCAAGGTCAATAAGAGTGAAGTCACAAAGAGGAGCCAGAAAGCTGGCTTGGAGCTGCGCGAAGTACGATTTCGCGCGAGGGCCTGAGATGGGGTGCAATCTGACATATACACAATGATTTCCCAATAACGAAGGCACTCGCACGACGAACTCCAAGGAGCGTCGCTATATCGTTACTGTTATCGACTTAGGTGATCGTGGAACGATAAGTTGGGCCGATGTCCGGATTCGAAACAACAAAAATGGGATCGGGCGGCGTCGCGAAGCGATGCATGTGTTTCATCCTGGCAAGCCAACCGGCAGTTCCAGAGGCGCACCGGCTATGTGGGAGGACGAGACAGCGTCCAATAGTCCGGTGTGATCATCAACTGTTTAGAATCAGGAGTTTGCAAGAAAGCTCGGATAAACTGAATCTCCGGAGGCAGCAAATGGCAAGATACGGCAAGGCGGCAGGCAAAAGCGTCAGGAGCGCCATGCGCCGAAAAAAGCGCGGTACTCTACGCTCCGGCAAGGCCGGAAAAGGCGGCCCGGTGAAGAGCAGAAAGCAGGCCATTGCCATTGGCCTCTCGGAGGCCCGGAAAAAGGGTGCGAAGGTCCCGCGAAAGCGTTCGAGTTAAATCGGCGCGGCCGCGCGGCGTTAGACCTCGTTATTGGCGCGCTCTGCCGCACGCGTCAGGGAAGTGAGCCCGCTCCTCGTCAGAGGACTCTCGCTTTCGTAGCCCTTGTGACGCGCCGTTTCGGTACCGGTGGCTCGCGGCAATAGCCATTCATTGCCGGCCGCAAGCAGGTCGCTGATCAATCCAGGCGCGATGCCATTAGCCAGAACCGCAAGCTTTGCGGGCAAGCCCAAGACGACCTCGCTCTCACCATTCTGGCAGGCCCTGACAACTTGCCTGGCGGCGCGCTCGGCGCTTATAGAAGCACCGGGAAGGGAATCGCTGATCGTGAACCACGCATATTCCTTTTTGTAGTCGCCCTTGAATTCCGCGTTTCGCGGACTGCCCGTGCGCATGAGATTCGGAACCACGGTAGTCACCCAGATTCCGTCTTTGGCCAACTCCGCGCGCAAACCTTCGCTGAGCCCGACCAAGGCGAACTTGCTCGCCGTATAGGGCAGGAGGTGTGGGAAAGCCACTTTGCCACCGATGGAGGTGATGTTCACGATGCGGCCTTGATGCCGTTGCTTCATGCCCGGAAGAACACCCAGAGTGGTGTGAAGGGCGCCCCAGAAGTTGATGCGCATCGCTTCCTCGAAATCCGCTACGCTCATATGCTCGAGCGGCCCCACAAGGATTGTTCCCGCGTTATTCACCAGCACGTCGATGGGTCCCAGGGCATTCTCAACCGAAGTGAGCAGCGACTGCACCTGGGCAGGATCCGAGACATCGCATTGCGAGGAGAAAAAATGATCTCCTCGCGCCGCAAACTGGTCCCTGACGGTGCGAAGATCGTCTTCGTCGCGGGCGCAAATGGCCACACGGGCGCCCTGCGCGGCGAATTCCCTGGCCAGTACGAGACCTAAGCCCCGCGAGCCGCCGGTGATCAACACAACCTTTCCATTCAAGTTCCAATATCGTGACTCCGGCCAAATCGCCTTCAGCAAGGCGCAACCGACAACAAATCCCGACCAGCCCAAAGCCTTCACGAGTTTTCCAGCCACAGCTACCTCCCCCAATCTGTTTTTTATTTGATTGCGTGAACAGGGAATTGGAGCGCATTAACTAGCAGGAACTCACTGAAGCTGAGTGGATTGCCCCTTCGCCGCGCATTCTGTACTGTGGTGATACCCCTTCAATTTAACTTGCGCGTTTCCCTTCCTGCGCGCGCGAGGCATCGTGATCACAAGAAGATGGGTGAGGCTTACCGGGCCTGCGTTATTGATTTTGTGGCTGTTTTCCGCGGTTCCTGTGCGGTCACAGCAGCAGGCAGGAACCAATCTGGCGCAGGCGAGTCTTGAAGACCTGTTGAATATCCAGGTTACTTCGGTTTCCAAGAAGGAACAGAAGCTATCCCAGGTGGCGGGCGCGATTTTCGTCATTACGCAGGAGGACATCCGCCGCTCGGGAGCGCTGAATATCCCCGATCTACTGCGCATGGTTCCCGGGTTGGATGTAGCTCAGATCAACGCGAATACATGGGCCATATCGTCACGAGGTTTCAATTTGGAGTTCGCCAACAAATTGCTGGTGTTAGTCGATGGCCGAGCTGTTTACACGCCGCTTTTCGGCGGGGTGTATTGGGATACTGTGGATGTGCCACTCGAGGATATCGACCGGATTGAGGTGATTCGGGGGCCTGGCGGGACGGTATGGGGCGCGAATGCAGTGAACGGCGTGATCAGCATTATTACGAAGAGTGCTGCCGACACAAAGGGCGGTCTTGTGACGGCAGGCGGCGGCACCCAGGCAGCAAGGATTTGGGACTGTGCAGTACGGCGGAAAAATCAAGGAAGATAGCAGCTATCGAATCTTCGCAAAGTACCTCAACGACGATCACTTGCCCGATCTCAACGGACAGAACGGGGACGACGGCTGGCATCTGCTGCACGGTGGTTTTCGGGCGGATACAAGACTGTCTGCGAAGGATTCCCTGATAACTGAGGGAGACATTTATGACGGGAAGGAAGGCGGGATCTTCGTGCATTCCATTCTCTCTCCTCCTCAGAACATAAACGAACTGGGCCTCGCCCTATTGTCGGGAGGAAACGTACTGACTCGCTGGAGTCATACTTTTTCAAGCCGGCGCGACATCTCTTTGCAGTTTTATTTGGACAGATACGATCGAGACGCCCCGCAATTTGAGGAGTTCCGCAATACCTTTGATTTCGATTTTCAGAACCACATCAACCTGGGCGCCCGTCAGGATCTTATTTGGGGCGTAGGATATCGTCATACCGCGGACCAAACCGCTCCCACGATTGACCGGGCCTTTCTGCCAGCCAACTTTGCGGGCCAACTGTTCAACGTATTCATACAAGATCAAATAACACTGAAGTCCGATCGCGTGGCCTTGTATGTGGGATCGAAAGTCGAGAACGATTATTTTACTGGTTTCGATCTTGAGCCAAGCGTCCGTTTGGCTTGGACTCCAAGTAATCGCCGCACCTTCTGGGCCGCCATTTCACGTGCCGCACGCACTCCCACACGAAGAGATGTGGGCCTGGATGCCGCGCTCACGCCATTGCCTGGACCTGCCGAAGTCGCCTTGCTCGGCAACCCGAACATGAAGTCTGAACACGTCATAGCATATGAATTGGGTTATCGAGAGGAGCCCACGGATTACCTTTCTCTCGATGTGGCGGGTTTTTTCAATACGTATAAAGGGCTGGAGAGCTTAGAGCCATCTGCTTCATTTTTCGACTCGAATTCTAGTCCACCCGTGCTCGTTTTCCCCATCGTGCTAGGCAACAAAATGTACGGGAGCACGGAGGGAGTCGAGGCCTCTGTAAATTGGAAAGCAACGCATCGCTGGACCCTGAACTTCGGCTATTCGTTCTTGAAAATGAATCTGCATACCGATCCTACCAGCCTGGATACAGTGAGCGTGGTGGACACGGAGGGCTCAAACCCAGACCATCAGGCTCAGCTCAGGTCACACGTTGAACTGCCCAGAGGCTTTAGCTGGGACGTAAATGCCTACTTTGTCGACAGTCTGCCCGTGCAGCCCGTGCCCTCCTATACGCGGCTGGATACGCAGGTGGGCTGGAGGCTTGCGGAACGAGTCGAACTGAATCTGGTGGGGCAAAACCTTCTGCAAGATCACCACGAAGAGTTCAACGATTTCTTGCAGAGCGTCAATTCATCGCAGGCCAAGCGTAGCGCCTATGCCAAGCTCACTTGGCAATTTTGATCGAGTATCGGGTTAAATAGTCAAATAATCGAGTGTCGGGTCAAATAGAAGATAGGATCTTGAGCTTATCTCGCGCACGTCTCGTTGTTTGATTTCAGCCCGGGCACATACAAATACTCGGTTGTGTCCGCGGTGCTGAAACACGCCGTTCCGCTTGCCATCCTACTTGCTGCGCGCCAATACGAACCGTTGACACCAGGGGCTAGTGAGTTTATGGTTTTCCGAACCCGGCGTTGAGGTTTGAGAATTCCAGACGAAGCCACTTAGAAAAAGGAGCGAGCCAATGAGAGATGAGGAAAGATCCGATTCCGAAAGGCAGAACGACTTGAGCAACGATCTGTTACGCCGCGATTTCATTGCCATGTCTGTCGCCGCCGGGATTGTAGCGGCAACGGGCACAGCGTCAGCCGCGGCGATGCCGGTTACGGAGACCGATGTCACGATCAAAACGCCCGATGGCATGTGTGACGCCGCCTTCATTCATCCGACCACGGGCTCGCACCCCGGCGTGGTGATTTGGCCCGACGCCTTCGGTTTGCGACCGGTAATGCGGGACATCGGGAAGCGAATTGCCGCCGAAGGCTATTCGGTGCTGGTGCCGAATCCGTTCTATCGCGTGTCCAAGGCGCCCGTGATCGACAACGTTTCGTCCTTCAACTTCCAGACAGACATGCCGAAGATTCAGCCACTGATGGCGTCTATAAACGCTCCGGGCGCGGCGGAGAAAGACGCCGTGGCCTTTGTCGCCTTCCTGGATTCGCAGTCGCAGGTGAACAAGTCGAAAAAGATCGGGACGCAGGGTTACTGCATGGGCGGACCGCTGGTAGTGAAGACGTGCGCGGCGGTGCCGAATCGCGTTGGCGCTGGCGGCTCCTTCCACGGCGGCGGCCTGGTCACGGACAAGCCGGACAGCCCGCACCTGCTCGCTTCGAAGATCAAGGCGCGGATGTATTTTGGGATCGCGTCCAATGACGACATGCGCCAGCCGGACGCGAAGGATAAGCTGAAAGAATCGTTTGCCGCCGCGCACGTTCCCGCGGAAATTGAAGTTTATTCATCCAAACACGGGTGGTGTGTGCACGATATGCCGTCCGATGCGAGCGGGCCGATCTACAATATGGCCGATGCCGAGCGCGCGTGGGGCAAGCTGGTTGCGCTCTATAAGACGGCCCTCGCGTAGAACGGGCCGCCTAGAATGAAGCACAGCGACGCCGGATCACCGCCGCCGGCTAGCCCCTGTAAACACGTGGTTGGGGGCACGAAGCAAGGAGTGTCGCCGTAGACGATCGCACTTTTTACGCAGGGGTGGCATCGTGAAGATCAGCGTAAGACGCTTGTGGTTTGCGGCCCCACTGCTGCTACTGGCGCTTCGTCTCCAAGCTCAGGGCGCCAATGAAGTGGTGAGGCTTGATCCCGCGCTCGATCAGATTATTTCGACCGATACGAAGGTGGAGAAACTGGCGGATGGCTTCGGGTTCGTTGAAGGACCCGTTTGGGTTCGCTCAGGCGGCTATCTCCTCTTCAGCGACATTCCTGCCAATGTCATAGACAAGTGGACGCCGGACGGAAAAGTTTCCGTCTTCCTCAAGCCCAGCGGTTTTACCGGGAGCGATCCCTCGGACGTGGGATCGCAAAACAATAACGGGCAGGCCCAAGTCACCCTGCTCGGCTCAAATGGCGTGACGCTAGATCGGGAGGGGAGGATTGTCTTTTGCACGCACGGCGATCGAAACGTGGTGCGAATAGAAAAAGACGGAAAGCGCGCCGTGCTGGCGGATCGATTGGAAGGCAAACGCCTGAATAGTCCGAATGACCTGGTGTTCAAGTCGGACGGCGCGCTCTATTTCACCGACCCTACCGCCGGCCTGCGGAAAAGAGACGACGATCCCAAGAAAGAATTGCCTTTCAACGGCGTCTATCTGCTGAAGAATGGCAAGCTTCAGGTGCTGGATAAAACGTATGCGACGCCCAACGGTATTGCGTTTGCCCCGGGCGAGAAATACCTTTACGTGAACGACACGACGCGCAAGCTCATCATGCGCTATGAGGTTCAGCCGGACGACACGATTGCGAATGGCAAAGTCTTCATCGATATGAGCGCGGATAAAGCGGCCGGCGTTCCCGACGGCATGAAAGTCGATCAGAAAGGTAACGTCTATTGCACCGGCCCGGGAGGCTTCTGGATCATGTCGCCCGAGGGCAAACATCTGGGGACGGTCAAGACGCCGGAACTTCCGGCGAATATGGCTTTTGGCGATGGCGATGCCAAGACCCTCTATCTCACGGCTCGCACGGGCTTATATCGGATACGCCTGAAAGTGGCGGGCCTCCGGCCGTAAGTCCTTTGGCAATCCCTCACGCGAGAAAATATACAAACGAGACCGCACCCGGTATGCAAGTACCCCATCATCAGTCTGTAATCTGAGTGGAATCGTGCAAGAAGACCATCGGATGCGTTTGAGGCGCCGTGTTCCACGTGTTAGTGTGATTGGCTTATGAATGGCGAGAGCGTACCGCAGCAGTCGATGGAGAAATGGCGAGCGCGGCTGGAGCGCCTGTTGCGCTTTTCGGTTTTGATATTTGTCCTCGCGGCGGCAGGGTTTCTGAGCGCGGTGACGACGATCCGCATCGCCATTCGTGGGCGCATCGTGAGCATGCCCAACCTGGTCGGGCAGTCAGAGCCGGGCGCGCAGCATATGCTGGCGGTTCGGGGGCTTCAATTGCGCGTGGCCGACCGCGTATATAGTCCCATGCCCGTGAATACGATCGTGCGGCAGAGTCCTCCTCCCGGCGAAGAGATGAAGATCTCGCAAGACGCGCACGTGGTGCTGAGCCTGGGTCCGCAGACCGTGAAGATTCCCGCACTCGAAGGCCAATCGATGCGCGCAGCGCGCATTAGCCTGTTGCAGTCGGGACTGCAACTCGGGGAAGTGACGGCAATATATCTTCCCGGAACGCAGCCCGACATCGTGCTGAAGCAAGATCCACCGCAAGGGACGACGGCATCGAGCCCGCACGTCGATCTGCTGGTTTCGAGTGCCGATCGCCAGCCGTTTTACGTGATGCCGGCCCTGGTGGGTTTGGAACAGCAGGAGGCAAGCCGAACACTGGGGGCAGCGGGATTGAAAATCGGGAAAGTCAACCGCATCGCGCAAACGGGGGCCCCGAAGGGCACGATCGTGGGACAAAATCCTCCTGGCGGCGAACGTGTACAGGCCGAGGCGACGGTGGAATTGGGAGTAGCGGACTAAACGCGGAAGCAGTGCCGACGACGGCTTCGAGCGGCGAAAATACCGCGAAAATCACCCGGTCTACGGCGTGCCCTATGATAGAATTCGGCGAGTGAGAGTCCCGGCTGCCGTGGAAGTCGCTCCATCGATCCTCGCCGCGGACTTTGCGTGTCTGGGTGACGCTATACGTGCCGTGGAAGCGGGTGGAGTGACCCTGCTGCACGTGGATGTGATGGACGGGCATTTCGTTCCGAATATTTCGATAGGCATTCCGGTGGTGGCGTCGCTCCGCAAGGCAACCAGACTCCAGCTTGACGTGCATCTGATGATCGAAAATCCGGAGCGGTATATTGAAGCGTTTGCCAGCGCCGGAGCAGATATGATTTCCGTTCACCAAGAAGCGACGCCGCACCTGGACCGTGCTCTTTCGATGATTCGGGAACATGGGTCCAAGCCCGGTGCAGTGATCAATCCGGCCACGCCTGTGGTGATGCTCTCGGAAGTGCTGCGTAAGGTCGATCACGTCCTGGTCATGTCGGTGAATCCGGGATTTGGCGGGCAGGCGTTCATTCCCGAAGCCACGGACAAAATAAGGGAGTTGCGGGACATTCGCGAACGGCATCATTATAGCTACCGGATCGCAGTGGACGGAGGAATAGGCCCGGAGAACGTGGCCGAGGTGGTGCGCGCGGGTGCGCAGATTTTAGTAGCGGGCACTTCGGTCTTCCACACACCGGATCCGGCGGCAGCAGTTCGAGAGATGGCGCATTTGGCCAGCGAAGCTTTGGCGCAAAGAGTTTAGGAAAGGTTGTTTCAGGCGGATGGGTATCAGGAAATACAACTGGATCGGAGCGGCGCTAGCCCTGTTGCTGTTGGCGGGCTGCGCGGCCCAGAAGACAGCGACAACAAAACCTGCCGGTGACAACAATGGCTCCGCTGAGGCCGATAAGGTCTTGTACGAGCGAGCCATGAACGACCTGCAGCACAGTCGCTTCGACCTGGCCCGGCTCAGCATGCAGACGCTGATCAACACCTATCCCGACAGCGAATACCTGGCCAAAGCGAAACTGGCCATCGCCGATTCCTATTACAAAGAAGGCGGACCCACAGGTTTGACGCAGGCTGTCGCAGAGTACACCGATTTCATCACGTTTTTCCCGTTTCTGGATGAAGCTGCCTACGCGCAGATGCAGATCGGCATGGCGCATTACCGGCGCATGGAAAAAGCGGATCGCGACCGCAGCGAGGCATTGGAGTCGGAGGCCGCCTTCCAGACCTTCTTGCAGAAATATCCCCACACGGAACTCACTCCTAGAGCCGAGCAGCGCCTCAGAGAGGTACAGGAAGTTCTGGCTGACGGAGATTTTCGCATTGCCAGCTTCTATTACCTCCGACGGATGGATAAGGCCGTCAGCTCCGCGGCTTCTGGATTTGGTGAACCGCTATCCACTGTACAGCGCAGCGGATCGAGCGAATTGGATGCTGGCTTCGATCTATGAGCGCAATGAACACAACGACGTAGCGGCGACCTATTACACGAGGTTGGTAAAGGAATACCCTCTCTCGCCGCTGGCCGCCGAGGCGAAAGCTAAGCTCGTCAAATTCGGGGCGCCGGTGCCTCAACCCGATCCGACCGCGCTGGCCCGCATGCAAAAAGAGCAACAGACTCCGCGCGATCGGCCTGGATTCCTGAAGCGGCCGGGCGAACTTCTCAAATCGGGCCCCGATGTGAGCACGGCGGCAAGGGTGGGCCAGCCGACCTTGACGCCGCAAGCGGAAGATGCCACCGACACGCTGACTCCAGGGGGCGGTGGTCTGAGCGTCGTTGCGGCCGGCGGGGCTTCCACTGGCAATGGAAGTGGAACGGGAGCCTACGTCCAAACCGTCACGCCGGGAACGTCTGATCCGCCAGCGGATTCCTCTGGAACCGCAGCCAGTTCCGGCGCTAAGAGCGGGACAAACGATCCACCAGCGGCGGGTGCTTCAGGGCAGGATCAAACCGGCCAGAGCGGCCAAGCGAGTACAGGCGCGAATTCCGGAACGAACGCGAATGGGAGCGGTGATCCGCCAGCCCAGGCGAGCCAGAATCAAGGGACATCGCAGGGAAGCAATCAAGGGGAGTCCTCCAGCAAGAAGAAAAAGAATAAGAAGCAGGCCCAGCTCCAGTCTCAGTAGATCCTTCCAAAATACGCCAAACGCTAGGTTACGCTCCGGTACATCCGCGAGCGAAGCTCGTTGACTCGATTGGCGCGGCGATGCTCCAATAATTCAAGCTGACGGAGAGTGGCGGTCTATCGAGACCGCAGTCGAGCAGGTGTCGCACGAAGGAGCGCCCGGTGTCTCGCATACTCGTGGCCGACGACAATAGCAACATCCAAAAGATGGTTGCTTTGGCTCTGAAGGACGAGGGCATCGACGTGGTGGCAGTTGGGAATGGCGAAGCCGCCATGCGAAAAATTGCCGACCTCCACCCCGATTTAGTTTTGGCCGATATTTTCATGCCCGTCCGCAACGGCTACGAAGTTTGCGAGTTCGTCAAGAGCGACTCGCGGTATATGAACACGCCGGTTGTGCTGCTGGTGGGCGCGTTTGATCCGCTCGACGAACAAGAGACGCAGCGGGTGCGTGCCGACGGCGTTCTAAAGAAACCGTTTGTTCCACCAGACCCCTTGGTGAATATGGTCAAGGCTTTGCTCGCGAAATCGAACGGGCAAAAGCCTCAGGCGGTTCCGGCGCCGATTCCACCGAAAGCGGCGATGCCACCGCAAGCCACACCACCACAAACGATTCCGCCGCCGATGGCGGCAGAAGCCGCAAGCCAACCGATTCCCAGCATCGAACTGGCCCCCACACCCGCGGACGCATTACGGCAACCGCAGAACCGAATTGCTTCAACTGTTGTACAGGCGCCGGCCGCGTTCGTGCCCCCCTCGAAGCAGTCCGAATACCAAGGGAAAAATACGGAGGATTCGGATGAGGTGGTGACAGCGGTACGCGATCCGAATCTTGGCGAGCCGCTTTGGGCGGCACCGGAAGAACCGGAAGAGATCGAAGAGGAAACCGAAACCAAGCCGCAGGATATGCTCGATATGCATTCCTTTGGCAACGACGGACCCTCTCTAGAGGGAGACGACGAGCCTCAGCCTCATTTTCGGCCGGACTCGCCACTTCTTGACAGCAATGATTTCAGCGCTGATCCTGGGGTAAGCGCAAATGCCCAAACCGAAGCTGCCCCTGTGCAGCAAGCTTCGCAGCCGAACGCCGGCGAAGATTTCAGTGATGCCGCTGTAACGCAATACGAGAACGTCGCGCCGTCTTCCTCATCTGCGCCTCCCGAGCCGTCCGTTGAACCGTTTCAATTTGACCCCAGGCTGACGTTCCCAGCGGCAACGCAAGATGCCTCGATAGAGAGTGGATCAGATCAGTCCGCCTTCGCGGAGTTGACGCCGCTCGACTCGCCAGGCCGCCGCGACGCTTTCGAGGCCGGGCGCCGATTCAATCAGCGCTAAAGCGCCCAGCACCGCTGTAAAGCCGCTGGATTCGCACGAGCAAATGCAGCCGATCGAATTGGATTTGCCGGCGCTGCCGGATCACGAAGCGGTGATTACCGCCGCCACCGAGGCTGCCCGGTTAGCATTTTCGGAGCTGAACACTTTGCCGGGATCCGGCACTTCGTCTGAAAATTCCGATCGAAGTTCCACTGTAACGAAGCAGAAGGATGCGCTGCCGGGCGCCGCCGCTAACCAGCAAACTCCTCCCAGTCCGGAAATGATTGAAGCCGTGGTGAGCCGGCTGCTCGAACGGATGCAGCCGCAAATCATGGAAGTGGTAAATCGGGAAGTACTTCGGCCTGCGATCGAAGCGATCGTTCGGCGGGAAATGAAGAAGGATTAGCCCCAAGGTCCACTGCAAGGGACGACGTTTCTCTCGACTCAAATCGCAGGCGCTGTTTGGATTTCACACCCCGTCTTAAAGCTACCTCGTAGCGGGTTCAGCGACCTCCTTTTTGTATGCTTCCGCTTCCGACGGGGCGCAAATCATCTCGCGAATATCAAAGCCTGCGGGCTGCCGCCGCAAGGGGAAATTCTTGAGGCCGAACCAAGGCTCCTTGTAGGCCTTGGGATCGTCGATTTTCACGGTGAGCTCCAGGGTGTCCTGATCCACGCGATGATAGGTTTCCTCGACGCGCATTTGGTCGCTGTGCGGGTCGCCGGCATTGTCGAGCCAGGTTCTTTCGTCCAATCCGACGGTGTCTACCACAAAAGTGTAGTCATCCTGCCAGTGACCAACCGAGTAGCCATACCACCTCGATTCGGGATCCTTGGGTAGTTCACGTCCATCGGTCCAGATGGCGCGCCACACGCGCTGATATTCGTACATGATGAGAACCTGGTCCGGGGTTTGCACCAGCTTGAACGGACGCAATTCGAAGAATAGATCGCGCGGGAAGCCTGCGGGATCGCAACCATCGAGCGCATCGTTGATAAAGGCGAGCGCTACTTTTCTGGGGCCATCGCCAGGCTTGTAGGTATTAGCCATCTTTTCGCCCCACTCGGTAAAGGGCGCATGGCTCTTGACGCCCGCGGGCTGGATTCCGGCGGCGAAGGCATCCCAAACTCCGCTGATATCGCGGCGCGGGGCGGGACCGGAAGGCGGAGACGGCTGTTTGGGCGCAATGCTCGGGCTATTCCAGAGCGCTGGAGGCGCGGCATTCTGCTTTTGCGCTCCCGATTGCTGCGCTCGAGTTACGGGGCTGAGCGCGAAGCAGAAGCACAACACAGCCGTCGCGGCAACGCTGGAAGCGGGCGAACGCTTTGACATTTTCGCGAACCTCCTTCCGAACACGAGAGCGCAGTTGCGGCCGCTACTTGGAAGAATCCCCAGACTTCGGCGCATCGACCTCGGGGCCGAATACCCCCGCGATACGCGTGCCCAGGGTCTGGCCGTTTGCGAGCACAACCTGCATGACACGCCCGATGGGCTGGCCGTTCTTGACGGGCTGCAGAGTGACGGTGACGTGATCGCCGGGCTTGAAGACCTGCTTGCTCCAGCCGCCAAGGTTGGACATGTCCGCGGGATTGCTCGTTTCGGCAATCCAATGGAGCACGTTGCCCTTTTCATCCATCGCGTCGAATTTCAGCCAGCAGTGCGGATTGGCCCAAACCCACTCTGTTACGGTGGCTTTCAGGGTGAGCTTCTTGTCCGTGTCGAAGTTGGAATTGCCGTGATGCGCGAAAAGCGGGGCCACAGTGATCAGAATTCCCAGCCCTAGAAGAAGGACGATATGCTTCTTCACGCCAGACCTCCTGCGCGCTCGTCTCTGCAGTTAGCCTCCGACCGCGATGGCCTATTGTAGAAAAGCCCTCACGATAGTCCAATGCATTTATATCGAGAGCGCGGAGGACCTCACAGGTCTATTGAGATTTGACCCCTCCTGCCGCGCTCCTTATAGTAAGTGGTTTACCGTTACAAATCCGGGTGAACTGGAGCACAGAGAATAGTCGTGCTGGAAGATTCACAAAAAGTCGAATCTGGACAAGCCTCGCAAGTGGCCGAATTCCCTAAAGTTTATGAGCCGGGTCTGATCGAGCCGCGCTGGGCCGAAGCCTGGGTGGAGCAGGAGCTCTTTCGCGCTGATGCCAAAGGCCACGGCGAGGTCTTTTCCATCGTGATTCCGCCGCCGAACGTCACGGGCTACATCCATATCGGGCACATGCTGGAGCACACGCAAATCGATGCGCTGACGCGCTGGCACCGGATGCGGGGGGAGCGGACACTTTGGCTGCCGGGCATGGATCACGCGGGCATTTCGACGCAGGTTGTGGTGGAACGCGAACTGGCCAAGCAAGGCTTGACGCGCCAAGCGCTGGGACGAGAGGAATTCGAGCGGCGCGTCTGGGAATGGAAGGCTCACAGCGGCGGGACGATCAAAAAGCAGATGATTCGGCTGGGCGACTCGTGCGACTGGTCGCGCGAAAAATTTACGCTCGATCCGCCCTTGTATCGGGCGGTGTTGGAAGCTTTTCTGCGGCTGTACCACGAAGGGCTGATCTATCGCGGACGTTACATCGTGAACTGGTGTCCGCGTTGCCAGACCGCGTTGAGCGATCTCGAGACCGTGCACGAGGAGCGCAATGGACACCTCTGGCACATTCGCTATCCGGTGGCGGGTTCGAGCGAATCGATTGTCGTGGCCACGACGCGTCCGGAAACGATGCTGGGCGATACGGCGGTGGCGGTAAATCCCGAGGACGAGCGCTACAAGCATCTGATCGGCAAGAAACTTCTGCTTCCCCTGATGAATCGTGAAATCCCGGTGATTGCCGATGCCGCGGTGGATCGCGAATTCGGCACGGGCGCCGTGAAAGTGACGCCGGCGCACGACCCGAACGATTTCGAGATGGGGCGGCGGCACAAGCTTCCCGAGATCGACGTCATGACCGGGGATGGCCACATGAGCGCGAACGCGGGCGCCTATGCCGGCCTCGATCGATTCGAAGCGCGCAAGCGCGTCGTGGCGGATTTGGAATCGCTGGGTCTGCTCGTAAAAGTAGAAAACCATACCCATGCGGTGGGCGTCTGCGCCCGGTGTAAGACCGTCATCGAGCCGCGCGTCTCCATGCAGTGGTTTTGCAAGATGCGGACGCTGGCAGATGCTGGCATCGACGCGGTCGAAGCCGGGCACGTCCGCATCGTGCCGGAGACGCCTCACCGCAAAGTTTTTACCGATTGGCTCACAAACATTCGCGATTGGTGCATTTCGCGGCAGCTCTGGTGGGGTCATCGAATTCCGATCTGGCACTGTCCCTGCGGCGGAATTACGCCGGCTCGCGATTCGCGAGTGGCCATTGTTGACGGCCGCGCCGTGCCCGCCAGCCCTCCAGAGAAATGCGCGAAATGCGGCGGGGGAAAACTCGAACAAGACCCCGACGTGCTGGATACATGGTTCAGTTCGGGCCTCTGGCCGCTTTCCACGCTGGGCTGGCCCGACGAGACGCCGGACCTGCGCGCGTTTTACCCCACGACGCTGCTCATCAGCGGCTACGACATTCTGTTTTTCTGGGATGCGCGCATGGTTATGCTCTGCCTGCATCTCGCACCCGGGAAGACGACTGCGGAGCGAATTCCTTTTCGCACACTCTATCTGCACTCGCTCGTTCTGGACGCGCAGGGACAAAAAATGTCCAAAATGCGCGGCAACGTCATTAACCCTCTGGAATGGATGGACCGCTACGGTACCGACGCGCTGCGCTTCACGCTGGCGATCAAGGCCGCGCCGGGCACCGACATCGCGCTGAGCGAAGACGCCGTCCTGGGCTACAAGGCGTTTGCCAATAAGATTTGGAACGCGGCGCGCTTCGTCTTCGTAAACCTGGAGAAATTTCAGGCCGCAACTGGAATAGGCATCGAGGAACTCGCCTCGCCGGAGGTTCGAGCCGCCGCGCCGTATCCTGCGAACGGTGCTCTCAGCCTCGCGGACCGCTGGATTTTTTCGCGGCTGGCCGAAGCCATCGCCAAAATCGACGATGCGCTGGAGAATTTTCGCTTTCACGAGGCCGCGCACATCGTCTATCACTTCTTCTGGGGCGATTTCTGCGCTTGGTATATCGAGTGGGTAAAACCGGCGATGGCGGAGGCGGATCTCGACATTGCCGTGCCGGCGTGGCGCAATCTTTTTGCCGTATTCGAGGCGGCGCTGCGGCTGCTGCATCCGCTTATGCCTTTTCTCACCGAGGAGTTGTGGCACCGGTTGCCGCAGCGTGCGCCGGAGGAAGACAAGAACGCGCGGTCTATCGCTCTGCAGCCCTTTCCTCGGCCCGCTCCGCAATGGTCCGATCCCGACGCGGAGGAGGAAGTGAAGCTGTTGCAGGAAGTAATTGAGGCGGCGCGCAACGTTCGTGCGGAACTCAAGCTCGATCCCAAGCGGCGCGTGGCCGCGGATTTTGCTCCGGCGAGCACCTCGGTGCGGGCCGTGATCGAGGGCAATCGCGCCCTGGTCTTAAGGCTGGCCACGCTCTCGGATCTGAAGTTTTCCGAGGCCAAACTCGAACCGAGTTCCGGACCGGTGCGCTCGACCGCTCAATTCGATCTGCGCATTGCGCACGGCGATGGGGCCGAAATGGGCGCGGAGCTCGCTCGTTTGCGTAAAGAAAAAGAGCGGCTGGCGCGAGATCTGGAGTCAAAACAAAACCGCCTGGCCGACGAAACCTTTCGCAGCCGCGCGCCTGCGGAAATCGTGCGACAGCTCGAAGCTACATTCGCGGAACGCCAGTTGGAATTCGCCAAGCTGACGGAGCGGCTGGCGCAACTGGAGAAGGGTTCACACGGCGCGAGCGGCTAGCTTCACGCTCATTACACATGGCAGCGCGCAGGCCTTCCCAAAGTGTGGCTCAAACTATGGCTCAAACCACGAATCGGGCTCAAACGGATCGGGCGCGAGCTACCCATCGGGATCGAACCGGCCCCGCAGGCCGAAACAGCACTCGACGGGCGGGCACCACCGACCGGCACGTGGACGGCCTGCTGACGCTGCTTTCGGAAAATCCCATGATCGTCATCAGTGGGGAGAAAATCGCGCGACAAATCGGCGTGAGCCGCTCGGCCGTCTGGCGCTGGACGCAGCGGCTGCGGGCGCTCGGCGTGCGCGTCAAAGGCCATCCGCGAACGGGCTATCGAATCGAGCGCGTGCCCGACGTGCTGTCGCCCAGCTTGCTGCGGCGGCGGCTGCGCGATTCGCCTTTCGGGAAGCGCATCTATCATTACTTCAAAACGGCTTCGACGAACAGCGTCGCTCTGGAACTTGGGCACGCCGGCGAACCTCACGCGACCCTCGTCATTGCGGAGGAGCAGACAGGCGGGCGAGGCCGCGCCGGACGGACATGGCATTCGGAAAAGACCAGCGGGATCTATATGAGCGCGCTGCTGCGCCCGGCCATTTCGCCGATTGTCGCGCCAGTGATCACGATGACGGCTGGGCTGGCGGTGCGAGATGCCGTAGAGGAAGAAACGGGAGTGGCGGCCGACCTGCGGTGGCCGAACGATCTGCTGGCGGGAGGCAAGAAATTTTGCGGCATTCTCACGGAAATGTACGCGGAGCCGAGCCAGGTGCGTTTTGTGATCGTGGGCATCGGCATTAACGTCAACCATGCCGCGATGCCGGCTGAGCTTGCGGGAATAGCGACTTCGCTGCGGCTGATCACGGGAAAGCCAGTGTCGAGGCTACAGTTGCTCGTGCGGTTGCTGCGCCACCTGGAGAGCTACTACAATCGATTTTTGGCCGATGGCCCCGAGCCGATCCTGGCCCGCTTCGCCGAAGTATCCACGTACGCGCGCGGCAAGCGCGTGCGCATCACCACGGGAAGCGAATCCTACGTGGGGACGACCGACGGCCTGGAACCAAACGGGCTTCTGCGCGTTCGCCGGGACAACGGGCAAGGGGCGGTAGTGATCTCCGGCGATGTTTCCGAGGCGAATTGATGCTGCTTGCGCTTGACGTCGGCAATACCAATACGGTGCTGGGCGTCTTTCGCGATCGCGAACTGATTGCTAATTGGCGGCTGACCACAGCGCGGGATCAGACCATCGACGAATACGGAATTCTTACCCGCGATCTTTTTACGATTGCCAAACTCGACCCCCACGAAATCAGCGGCGTAATCATCAGCTCCGTTGTGCCTCCGCTCAACTCCACGCTGGCGGGAATGGCCGAGCGATATTTCCACACCCACGCGCTTTTCGTCGAGCCGGGCATTCGCACGGGTATGCCGGTGCATTACGATAATCCGCAAGAGGTGGGCGCCGATCGGATCGTCAACAGCGTGGCGGCCTATGAGAAATACGGCGGGCCGGCCATCGTGGTGGACTTCGGGACGGCCATCAATTTCGACGTAGTTTCCGAACGCGGCGAATATCTCGGCGGGGCGCTCGCGCCGGGAATCGGCATCTCCGCCGAGGCGCTTTTCTCGCGTGCCGCGCGGCTGTGGCGCGTGGAGATTCGCGACCCGGGAAAGATCATCGGCACGAATACGGCGGAATCCATGCAAGCGGGGCTTTTTTACGGCTTCACGGACCTCGTGGACGGAATTTTGGAGCGCATCAAGAGCGTGCTGGGCAAGGATGCGCGCGTGATCGCCACCGGCGGGCAGGCGTCTTTGATCGCGCAGGCCTCGCGGCATATTCATCAAGTGGACGAATTTCTCACGCTGGAAGGGCTGCGAATTATCTGGGAAAGGAATCAGCCGGCGCGTCACCCCATGATGGCGGAGAAAGCACCCATCGCGAGCACCGTGCGTGCCGGAGCAAGATCGGCGCGAAAGCGCGAATCGTAAGCTCGCATGGATTCTTTTAACTATTTCAATTATTTCACGGAGATCGAAGAATACTTCTGGCGGAAGCGCGGCGCGCACCTGCTGGTTTCACCGCTGGATTGGGCCATCGTGGAAACCTGGCAAAGAGCGGGAATTCCGTTGGAGGCGGTGCTGCGCGGCATCGACAGCGCCTTTGAAAGCTATCAACGCTCACGGCGCGGCGCCGGACGCCAGCTGAAGAGCCTGGCGTATTGCGTCGATGCGGTGCTCGATGCGGCGGCTGAGAAGCAGGAGACATCCGCGGGTTCCGGCCCACGGCCGAAGCGGGATGAAAAACAAGCCGAACCGTTTTCGCGCGAGGAGTTACGCAGCTTCCTCCAACGCAACCTCGAAAAACTGGAGCAAGCGGCGGGACGCCTGGATTCTTCGCATAGCGATCTGGCGCGACGCATTGCGCAGGCTCGTGGGAGCCTTAACGATCTGATGCCAGTGCTCGATTCGCCTGCCCAACTCGATGTCGAGAACCTGGAACGGCGGTTGAGCGCTGTAGAGGAAAAATTGACCGCCGCCCTGCTCGCGGAGGCGGCCGAGGACATGCTCGTGGAAATCCATAGCGACCTGGACCGGCAACTGGCGCCTTACCGGCGGCGCATGTCGGCGGAGCAACTCGGCCAACTCGAAAGGCAGTTCACGCAGAAGCGCCTGCTGGAGCGATTCGGCCTGCCGCGGCTCAGCCTTTTTTATCTGAACTGAAACGAACTCTCATGCCTGATCCCATCGACGTGCGCATCGAGAAGTTGGTGTATGGCGGCGAGGGCCTCGCCCATCACGAAGGACACACCGTCTTCGCGCCTTTCGTCCTGCCGGATGAAAACGTATCCATCGAGCCGCTGGAGACGCGCAAGAAATTCATCCGCGGCCGCGTGGCGCAAATCAAGACGCCTTCGATCGATCGGGCGGTCCCGCCGTGCCCCTATTTCGGCGTCTGCGGCGGATGCGACTATCAACATATTCCCTACGAATTGCAGCTCCGCTACAAATCCGAAATTCTGCGCGAAACGCTTTCACGGCTTGGCCGCGTGCAATGGGAGGGACCGATCGTACCGCACGCCTCGCCGCCATTTGGTTATCGCAATCGCGTGCAGTGGAAGATTGCCCGCGATGAAAGCGGCTCGCTGGGAATCGGCTATTTCCAGGCCGGGTCGCAAAAACTCTGCGCCATCCGGCAATGTCCCATCGCTTCGCCGCGGCTCAATGAGGCTCTTGGCGCGATCGTAAATTTATTGCAGTCAGGCAAGCTGCCGGCGGAATTGCGCGAGATCGAAGCCTTCGTCGATCAGGATGATAACCAGCTTCTCTTGAATCTGGCGCTCGACACGGCGGATGGCGCGGTGGGCGCAATTGCCGAGCTGTTTCGCTCGGCGCTGCCCGCGGCCAGCACGCTCCTGATCCACGATCGCCGCAGCGATCGCTTTGAGCTCTCCGGGCCGGGCCACATCAGCTATCGCGTTGGAGACTATAATTACCGCATCGGCCATCTCTCGTTTTTTCAGGTGAATCGTTTTCTGCTGGATGAACTGGTGCGCGCAGTCGTTGGGGAGGCACGAGGGCGGCTGGCGCTCGATCTGTTTGCGGGCGTCGGTCTTTTTAGCGTGCCCCTCGCGAATCGCTTCGAACGGCTCATCGCCGTCGAATCGAATGTGGCCGCTGTGCGTGACCTGGAAGCCAATCTTCAAGCAAGCGGAGCGGCGTCACCCAATTTGCGTCACACCACTGTGGAAGCCTTTCTCGAGCACTGGCACGATCGGCCTGATCTGGTTGTGCTCGATCCGCCGCGAACCGGCGTGGCGGCGCGGGCGCTCTCTCGCTTGATCAAGATAGGCCCGCAAGAAATCGTCTATCTTTCCTGCGACCCTGCCACGCTTGCGCGTGACCTGGCCATACTCGCGGGCGACACGCAAAATCCAGGCGCTTATCGGATCGGTGAAGTTCACCTTGTAGATATTTTCCCTCAGACTTATCATATCGAGGCCTTAGTGCGACTCTCGCGTCGCGCATGAAGCTTCCCGCCCTGCTCATCGCGATCTTCGTTGCCGCAGGGGTTCTCGCGGCATCTCCGATTACTGCCCACGTTGCGCATAGTCTCGACCTGTCGCTGGCCATTGCGCTTGCCTGTGTACTTGCGGGCGTCGGGCTGCTGAAGCTGCGTCGAACTCACCTCGCCTGGAGCGCCAGCCTGCTGGCGTGGTTCTTTCTCGCTGCCGCGGCCGCACAAATCGAGCGCATCGCCCTCCCGCCTAATCAAGTCACCAATCTAGCCGGCAGAGGTCAATTGGATTTGGAAGAGCCGCTGCGCTGGCACGGGATTCTGCGCGCCGACCCCTTGTTGCTGCCATGGGGCATTCGCTACGACATCGATCTCGAGCAGGTGCAGACAGCCGGAGAATGGCGGGCAGTGCACGGCGGCTTGCGTGCGACCTATTTCTTTGACAAGCGCGTGCCGGGAAATCCGGCGCCGGTCCGTGCCGGCGAACGGGTGGAAGTTTTAGCCCGGGCGCGGCTGATACGAAATTTCGGCGATCCTGGAGCCTTTGACTATCGCGGGGCGATGCAACAACAAGGGATCGATCTCACCGCAACCCTGCGGAATCCGTCCCTGATGCAAGAACTCGCCGGGCCGGCGCCAAAGCTCTCTCATTATCTGGCTCGCCTGCGCGGGCGCCTGCTGAAAGACCTGGACGTTATGCTTTCTCCCGCTGAAGATCGCGCAGCCATTGCGCGCGCTATGCTGCTGGGAGATCGTAGTTTTCTGGATTCACAAGAAGCCGAATCGTTCCGCGAAACAGGCGCGTTCCACGTTCTCGTCGTGGCCGGCCTGCATGTCGGTTTCCTCGCAGCGCTCTTTTTCTGGGCGGGGAAAAAGCTGCGTTTGCCGATCGCCTCCCGGGCCTTGGTGACCATTGCGGCTCTCTGTTTTTACGTGGCGATTATTGAGGATCGCCCTCCCATTATTCGAGCGGCCTTGATGGCGATCCTCTATTTGGTCGCGCGCATTCTCTATCGCCGCGTGGCCTTGCTCAACGTGGTCAGCCTCGCCGCTATTGCCATTCTTCTATTCCGGCCGTCGGAGATCGCGCAGGCCAGCTTCCAGCTCTCGTTTCTTGCCGCCGGAATTATTGCTGCGGTCGCGCAGCCGCTGCTGGAACGAACGGCCGAACCCTATCATCGCGCGCTCGAGCATCTCGGCGATGTGACGCGCGACGGCAGCCACACGCCGAGAGCGGCCGAGCTTCGTCTCGATCTCCGCTCTCTCTCAGCCTGGCTGCGCTCAGCGATGCCGGCGAAAATGGCCGCCTATTCCGACCAACTCGTCGTGTTCCCATGCCGCGTTGGTCTGCGGCTGTGGGAACTCGCCGTGCTCTCGTTCGCTCTCCAGATCGGAATGCTGCCGTTGATGGCCCGGGATTTCCATCGGGTCTCTTTTATCGCACCGGTGGCGAATATTCCCGCCGTGTTGCTTGCCGGCATTATCGTGCCGTTTGGGTTCGTATCGCTCGCGCTCGGCGCGATGTGGAGGGGCCTGGGGATCATTCTCGGGCACATCCTGAGTCTTTTAATTGCGGCGCTGGCGCTATGCACCCGCTGGTTCGCGCTGTTTCCGTCTTCTTCCGTACGGGTTCCATCGCCGCCCGTGGCCCTGCTGGCTAGCTTTTTCGCGGCGGCGCTGGTGCTGTCGGCGGGGATTCTGATGAATCGAAAATGGACCTGCGGTATCGCATGCGCGCTTGTGTTTGCATGCGCAGCGCTGATCATCATCTATCCTTTTCCCGCTCGATTGCAGCACGGGCGGCTCGAAGTGACCGTCCTGGACGTGGGACAAGGCGATTCCATATTTGTGGCTTTCCCCGATGGCCGCACCATGCTCGTGGATGCCGGAGGACTTCCGGGCGCGAACTACATTCGGGGAATGCGGCCGGGGTTCGACGTCGGCGAGGACGTAGTGTCGCCATTCCTTTGGTCGCACGGGCTGAAGCGCATCGATACGGTCGTGGTGACGCATGCGCATGAAGACCATCTCGGCGGCATGCCTGCAGTGCTGCGAAATTTTCGGGTCGGAGAAGTGTGGGTGGGGCGCGATGAGAATGCCACCGGTTACCGGAATGTACTCGCGGAGGCCAAGGCCAGAAACATTCCGGTGATTCATCGTCTCAGAGGCGAACATTTCGACTGGGCCGGCGCGCGGGTGAGCGTTTTGTGGCCCGCCTCAAGCGACCCGGCTCGCGCGCTCAACGATGATTCGCTGGTCTTGCGCCTCGCGGATGGCGCGGACTCATTTCTCCTGACCGGCGACATCGAACGCGCCGTGGAGCGGAGCATCCTGGCGAACGGCGATGAGATTGCGGCCAATTTCCTAAAGGTGCCGCACCATGGCGGAAAGACCTCAAGCACTCCGGCTTTTCTCGATGCGGTTCACCCCGCGATTGCGGCCATTTCCGTAGGCGAGGCGAACCCGTATGGTCATCCCAGCCCCGACACGCTCGAGCGAATTCGAGCCCAAGGAACGCGGCTGTTTCGCACCGACCGCGATGGCGCCGTCACCCTCGCCACCGACGGCAAGTCGATGAACGTTCACTCGTTCCTCACCTGTACAAGCCCCTGTTCGGAACTCTCCTCCTCCGCGGTAACCCCTGCGGAAGCCCCGGTTTTCTAGTCCTCGATCGGGAATCTAATTGGCGGGCGAAACAAATCTCCAGAGCTTTCTTGCTGCATATTGGGGCAGCCACTATAATCCTGGAAGGATCCATGAATTCCATTCAGCCAGTTTCTCCTACCAACGCGGAAATTGACGAAGAATCGAGGCGGGTTCGCCGCCTGCGGATCGTCGTCAATCTTTCTCTGAGCATCATCGCTCAAGGCGACGTGCCCTACGAGGAGGCTCAGGAGATTGCCGCGGCGGCGCGGAGGCTGGCAGAGGAACTTTTCCCAGGCAAGGGCGAAGTCTACGACTTGCTTTACCGGCCGAAATTCCGCCGCCTGATCAGCGAAGTCTATCGACTGCAGTAGGTCTTCGTCTCTATTTCCGCCAAATGGCGAGCACCAGAAGCACCGCGATCGTAAGCGCGGCGCCGATGGCGGCGTGATATTCACGATTGCGGACATATTGCGCGAAGGAAAATCGCATGCGATCCGGGGAAGCCTTCGCGCGCAGCCTCGGCCAAAACAGCGGCACACTGGCTGCATAGTCATCGAATGCCCGGCCGTATTGCTGGCGCAGTTCCGATTCTTCCCGGCGCATCACCTGCGCATAAAAGACAATGAAATAAAGGCCCAGCAGGCCGGCTACAAGCCAGGACCGGCTGGACAGAACAAATCCCGCCGCAATCAGAGCGCTGCCAAAATACAAGGGATTGCGTGTCCGCGCGTACGGTCCGGTGTGCGCGAGCGCTTCCCGCTTGCGCAAGTGCCCCGCGGCTGCGGCGCGAATCAGAAGTCCTAACACGGCGACAATAGAGCCGATGAGAATCGAGAGGAACGTTGGACGAGCCAGCCAGAGGCAGAGTGCCGCCGTCGGGTAACCCAGAGGCGCCCGCCAGCGTGCCCAAGCTGGACCAGGCGCGTTCATGCGTTCCACGCCGCTTTCCGGAGTCGCGGGCAATTTACCGAATTCCAGTCTGGGATTTTCTAGGCATGAGAGACAGTGCGGAGCCGCGCCAGCAGGTCGCGCGTGGAGTGCTGTTTGGGATCGCCAACGATGGCGATGCGCACGCCAAGGCGCCGTGCGGTTTCGCGCTCGGGTACAGTGTCGGCGGTGTAGTCGGTTCCTTTTGCGTGCACGTCCGGGCCCAGGATCGAAAGCAAGCGTGCGACGTCGGGCTCCTCGAATATCACCACGTAAGTCACCGCTGCCAGACCCGCCACCAGACGCGCGCGCGCCTCGGCGGAAAGGATCGGGCGGCCCTCACCTTTCAACGACCGCACGCTGTGGTCCGAATTGATGGCCACGACAAGCACATCTCCTTCCCTGCGCGCCCCTTCCAGGTATCTAGCATGCCCGACGTGCAATACGTCGAAGCAACCATTAGCCAGCACGATGCGTTCCTTTCGATTTTTGTGCTCAGTAAGCTTGAGGGCCAAGGGCCCGAGGGGCAGAATTTTATTTCGCGTGTCCATTTCTAATGCGCCCGTCTTCCCTTACCGGACACGCCGGCGCTACTGCAGCCGGGCTCCGCGCATTTCTGGCTCTCGTCGGATCGAATTGCGGCCACGAGCTCTTCGCGCGTGACGGTTGCCGTGCCGCGCTTCATGACCACGATGCCTCCCGCATAATTGGCGATCCGCGCCCCTTGCAAAACCGTGGCGCCTGCCGCCAACGCCAGCGTGAACGCCGCAATCACCGTGTCCCCCGCGCCAGTCACATCGACGGCTTGATCGCTGCCAAACACGGCGATCGGATGGGGCGCGCGCCCACGTTCGAAAACGGTCATGCCGTGGCGCCCGCGGGTGACCACCAGGGCACTGAGATTCAGCCGAGCCATGGTGCGTCGCGCGAAAGCGTCGAGCTTGGCGGCATCTCCTCCGATCCGCGCATTATGAGCGGCCTCGATTTCGGCTTCGTTCGGCGTGGCTGCCGTTAGATCCAGGCCCGCATATTCGTGCAGCCGATAGCGAGAGTCCAGCGTAACCGGACGCGCCCACCGCTTGCGGCTGCGAATGCTCGCCACGATTTCCGGCGTGGCCGAACCGTAGCCGTAATCCGAGATCAGAACTGCCGAAACATCGCCGATCCGCTCACGCGCTTTGCGCACGAGCGCCTCGACGGTTGCATCGCCAAGTCCGTCCGGCTCGCGATCCACTCGGAGCACCTGCTGTTGCGCCGTATGCGCCCATCCGGCAAGAAAGCGCGTTTTCGCAGGAGTAGTCCAGCCGCTTTTGCGCACGAGCCCCGCGGGATCGACTTTCTTTTTCCGGAAATATTCCGTCAGCACGTCGCCCGCGGCATCGTCGCCCAATGCGGCCACCGGGTGTACCTGCGCGCCGAGGTCCACAAGGTTATTGACCGCATTCGCGCCCCCGCCGGGCAGACTGTGCATTTCCCGGCGCCGCAAAATGAGCACGGGCGCTTCTCGGGAGACGCGGGAGATTTCGCCAAACACAAATTCGTCGGCGACAAAATCGCCTAGAACCAGAATGCTCTGCCTGGGAAATTGTTCGATGATGCCGATCAGCCGCGCCACATCTGCGCTGAGTTCCGCGTTCACGTCAATTCTCCGAGAATCGCGTCCACCGCGGCCGACAGGTCCTCTGCGACGAAATCGGGCTGGCGCAGCCATTCCTGCCGGTAAAATTCGTATTCGCCGCGGCCATAGCCGGTGAGAACCAGCACTCCACGCCCACCCACACCCTGCGCCAACTCGACATCAGCATAACGATCGCCAACGACAAAAGAACGCTCCAGGCTCAAGCCGTGCTCCCGCGCAGCTTTTTCGAGCAATCCCGGCAAGGGTTTGCGGCATGTGCAATCGTCCTGGCGCGTGTGTGCGCAATAATAATAGCCATCGACGCGTGCCCCGGCCGCCCCTAATTCTTCGGTAATGCGGGCGTGAACCTGGTTCACCAGCGACTCCGGAAATATGCGTCGAGAAATGCCCGATTGATTGGTAACCACGATCACCGGAAAACCTGCGCTATTCAGCTTCCTGATTGCCGCGGCCGCAAACGGGAAAATATGCAGCCGGCTGAGATGATTCAGATAACCCATCTCTTCGCAAATGGTTCCATCGCGATCGAGGAAAACCGCCGCCCGCAAAGCCTTCGGCTCAGGCAAGGCCCTGGCTCCAAACGCTCGAGCTTCTGGTTCGATCCCCGGTGGTCAGCAGAAATCGGGCGGCTTCAAACACCCGATCGACGGAGATGCGCGTCATACAACGATGGTCGATGGGGCATTTGCGGAGAAAACAGGGGCTGCAATCCACAGGCTCGCGAATCAAGGTGAATTGCGGGGTCACAGGCCGGGTGCCTTCAGGATCGGTGGGGCCGAAGATGCCAATCACCGGCAGTCCTACCGCGCCCGCGACGTGCATCGCTCCGGAATCGTTGCCGATAAACAGGCGACAGGTGGAAAGCAATGCTGGAAGTTCGCCGATTGGAGTGGCGCCGACCAGATTGAAGGCGGGATGACGCATCGCCCCGGCAATGCGCGCGGCCATTCCACTTTCTTGAGGCGCGCCGAAAAGTATCACGTCCGCGTCGAAAGCAGTAATCAGCCGGTCCGCCAGCTCCGCGTACCGCTCGGGCTCCCAGCACTTTGCGGAACCATAAGCCGCGCCCGAGGCGAAGGCAATTCGGAGCGCATTCTGGCGCACCCCCGCGGCAGAGAGGCGCTGAAGCGCTTTCTGCCGATCTCCCTCATCGACGGCGATGGTGATTTCGTCGACCCGGGGCAGACGCTCGAGCCATCCGGCCCTGCGCAGCAGTTCAAGATAATCGTATACTTCGTGATCCGGGGTCTCGCCTTTCGCCGGAAGCGGAATGGCTCGAGTCAGTAACCAGCTACGGCCATCTCGGGCATAACCTATGCGCTCGGGTATTCGCGCGCGCCAGGCGATCCAAGCTGCGTCAAAGGCGTTCTGAAACAGCACGGCTACGTCAAATCTTTCACGGCGAAGCGCGCGGGCCAGTCGTTCCCGTCCCCAAAAGCCCTTGTGTTTGCCCTTGTTTTCGTACACCACAATACGATCGGCGTAGCCTTGTCCGCGATATAGATCGGCCACCCAGGGGCGCGCGAGGATAGCGATTTCTGCGCCAGGCCAGCGGCTGCGGATGGCCCGCAGCGCCGGAATGGACATCACCGCGTCGCCGACCCAATTTGTCGCGCGAACGAGAATTTTCATGCTTGCGTCACCGGCTGACTCCGGCCAATCACGGCTCGGATCGCCGTCCAAAAGGCATCTTCGTTGTTAAGTGCCAAGCGAATACGGCACGCGTAAATCGGAAGCGCCGTGACAATCGAAGGCGGCAAGTTGAAAACGTCCTTCTCCGTACAAATCAAAGCATTCGCGGCGACGCCGGCGGCTGCCTTCTCGAGATCCTGGATTTCAGCGCCGGAATAACGATGATGATCGGCAAAGCTCCGTCTGCCCGCTACGGCAAAACCCCAATTGCTCAGATCCTCGAAGAAGGCGCGCGGATTGCCAATGCCGCAAAAGGCAAAAAACTTATATTGCCGCTGGTCGCTTTCGGGCAAAGCTTCGGTCATCGAGGGCGCCCGGAGCACCATCTCGAGTCGCGGCTGAGCATAAAAAAGAGGCGCATTCGTGAATCTGCGCACCATAGCTTCGAGGCCGGGAGCATGACTGGTCCGAGTGATGACCACAATATCCGCGCGCGCCAGCGCTGAGCGCGGCTCTCGCGAGCGCCCGGACGGCAAAATTCCCCCTCCAAAAGGATCTGTGGCGTCGAGCAGGACAACATCCGCATCGCGCTCGAGCCTCAGATGCTGAAACCCGTCATCCAGAATGAACCATTCTGCCCCATCTTTCGCCAGTGCGAGTCCATTCTTGTAACGGTCTTTGCCTACGCCAAACTGGGCGCGGCCGTTGAGTCTTTGGCGCAGCAAGGCGACTTCGTCCGCGGTGGCTGGGACCCGCGTGTCGCGTTTTTCGATGCCTCGATAGCCGCGCGTGAGAATGGCGGGGCGATGCCCTTCCGCGGCCAGCCGCTCCGCAATCCAAAGCACCATGGGCGTCTTGCCTGTGCCGCCGACCGTCAGATTTCCCACGCTAATCACCGTGCCCTGCAGCCGCCGGGTGCGCAAGAGCCCAGCCCTCATAGAGGGCGGCTCGCAGGCGCATCAGACCGCCATACAGCAGACCCAGGGGCCGAAGTAGGGTTCGAGCGATCGGCGACGGCGTCACGTATGCGCCCGCTGCGATTCTATAATCGCCGCCACGCGATCGAGCGTCGCCGCGGTCGCGCCGCGATTGCGCTCCACAATTTCGCGCGCTGCCGCGCCCATTTGGGCGCGACGCGGAGCATCTTCCAGCAAGCCCAACCAGGCGGCGCCGAGTTGCGCAGCCGAGTCTACCTGAATCGCGGCGCCAGCTTCGAGCAAGCTCGCGGCAATCTCACGGAAATTATCCATCGAAGGGCCGAAAATCGGCACCTTTGCGAAGACCGCCGGCTCGAGCGGGTTATGCCCGCCGGATGGAACGAGCGAACCGCCGATGAACACGGCGTCAGCGATCCCATATAACGCCGCGAGTTCGCCCAGGCTATCCAGGATAAGAATGCTTTTTCCGCCGGCGGCATCCAATATCCCCGCCGAGCGTCCATCGAGCGAAATCTCGCTACGGCGAACCGGCTGCCAGCCGGCTCGCGCCGCGATTTCGCCCACGTCCACAAATCGTTCAGGCTTGCGCGGCGCCAAGATCAGGAGTGCCTCGGGCCATTTTTGCTGGATGGATGCGAAGGCATCCATAACCAGCATCTCTTCGCCGGCAATCACGCTGCCCGCGACCACCACAGGCCCGCGCTGGGATCGCGTTAATTCGCCTTCGAGCCAATTTACGAAGTCGGTCGGCACCGGCAAGGCCACGTCATATTTCATGCTTCCGGTCACGACCACACGATCCGGCGGCGCACCGAGGGCTGTCAGCCGTCCGGCGTCCTGCCGGCTCTGCACGAGGTATAACGCCGCGTCATTCAATATGCGCCGGAGGAAGCCCCCGAGGATTCCAGCACTGACCTTCACCGCGCGCGAGAATCCGCGAAAGGATCGGTCCGAGAGCCGCCCGTTCACAATTACAACTGGAATGGCGGCTCTTCTGGCATGGCGCAGCAGGTTCGGCCAGATTTCTGTTTCCAGGATCACGATCGTAGCAGGCTGCACTGCCCGAAAGGCCCGCCGCACGGGCCCATTCCAATCGAACGGGAAATAAAAAACGGCGTCGCTGAAATTCATTCGCTCCCGAGCCAGCTTTTGCCCGGTAGCGGTAGTCGTCGAGACCACCAGCCGCCAGCCTGGAAAGCGTTGTCTCAAACAACGCGCAAGCGGAACGGCTGCAAGTACTTCGCCAACCGAAACGGCATGCAGCCAAATTGCGCGCGAAGGCCGGCGGCCATTGGCCAGGAGTTCTGCCGGGAATCTCAGACCCAGCCGTTCTCGGAGATTTGGCAGGTATTTCTCTCGCCGGACCTTGCTGAGCAGAACGTAAGGCGTTAGCAGGATCGTGCCTATCGCGGTGATCAGACTGTAGAGAAAATACATGCAAATGCGAGCGCCGCTAGACTATCGCGATGCGACGGCGAACGAACACGTTATTATAGATGCCTCGGCATTGTGCGAGAAGGAGCACAATCGATGTTGTATCTCAGGTCGCAAAGGCAACGCGGGGCGATGCCGTGCATCTCACGATCGGATTCCATGCATCCACGAATGCACCTGATTTTCGGGCCACTCAGGCTTGCAATGCCTGTGCTCTTGCTCGCCGTTGCGGCTTCGCACGGTCAGGCCCCTGCGACGCCGGCGAGGACTGGTTCGGTCGATCCCGCATCTCTGCCGGCGCACGACTTCCATCAAGGCTTGTTGATTGCCGTCGATCCCTACACTTCGGCGGATCGCTACAAAGACAAGTTCACCAAGCATTCGCCTTACGAGGGCGGAATCGTCGCCATCGACGTTTTCTTCCGCAACGACAACGATTTACCGATCCGCATCAATCTCAAGACCATGCAACTGCTCATCGGCGCCCCCGGCGAATCCCGCCAGCGGCTGGACCCGCTTTCTCCGGAGGATGTGGCCGATCGCGTCCTGGCGAAACCAAAAGATCCAACCCCTCGATTTCCCGTCCCGCGCATAGGAGCGCCCCCTCCCAAACACGACAAGAACTGGGAAGAGTTCGCGGCCACTGTGCGTGAGGCGGCCGTGGCCACGGATTTGCTGCCTCCTCATGGCACGACTCACGGCTTCGTTTACTTCGATGTTGACAGGCATTACGACTGGATCTCCAACGCGCGCTTCGAGGTGCCCGATCTCGCGTTCCTCGGCAATACCAAGCCTCTATTCTTTTTCGAGATCGATCTGGCTGCCTCGGCGCACTAAGTAAGCGTCTTGCGGTAGAGTTCCAGCCATTTTTTTTCGCGCGGTTTGCTCACTTCCGTCCGCTCGGCTAAAATGCTTTCGCCTCCGGGCCCGAACCAGCAGGCAGTCTCTGACAGATGGACATTCTCAATAGTTTGAATCCGCAGCAGCGCGAAGCCGTGCTCGCCACCGATGGGCCGATCCTTATCCTGGCAGGCGCGGGCACCGGGAAAACGCGCGTCATCACTCATCGCATCGCCTATCTGATCCAGCGGGGCGTTCCGGGCGGCGCGATTCTCGCCGTCACCTTCACCAATAAAGCCGCCGGTGAGATGCGCGAACGGGTGCGCGCGCTGCTCGAAAACACCGAGGCCGGCCTGAGCGATCCCTGGATCAGCACGTTTCACTCCTTTTGTGTCCGGCTTCTCCGCCGCGAAGCTCCTCGGCTGGCTCTTCCTCGCGATTTTGCCATTTACGATGACGAAGAACAGTTGGCGGCGCTAAAGCTGGCCCTTAGAGATCTTGGCGCGGACGATTCCGGCGACACGCCCCGCGAGATTCTCTCGCGCATCAGCTTTGCAAAAAACCACGCCATCACTCCCGAGCGAGCGCTGGCTGATTCGTTTGACGAGCGCGGCAAGCTCGCGGCGCGAGCCTACGACGCGTACGAAAAAACTCTGCGAAAAAACGGAGCGCTCGACTTCGACGATTTGCTGCTTCGCGCGGTGGAAGTTTTGCGGCGCTTCGAGGAAGCCCGCAACGCCTGGCAGCAGCGCTTCCGATATCTGCACGTGGACGAATATCAGGATACCAATCGCGTGCAATACGATCTGCTGCGCCTGCTTGCCGGCCCTCATCCCAATCTGTGCGTCGTGGGCGATGAGGACCAGTCTATTTATCGATGGCGCGGCGCCGACGTCTCCAACATCTTGAGCTTTGCCAAGGATTTTCCCGACGCGCGGGTCTTCCGCATCGAGCAGAACTACCGTTCGCGCCAGAAAATTCTGAACGCCGCCGCGGCTGTGGTGTCAAAAAACGTCAGGCGCATCGGCAAAGAGCTCACCGCAACGCGGGGCGAAGGTTCCAATCTCAAATTCTATGAGGCCCGCGACGCCCGGGCCGAAGCCGAGTACGTATGCGGGCGCGTGGCCGAGATCCAGAGAGAGGATTCCGCCGCGCATTGCGCCGTGATGTATCGCACCAACGCGCAGTCCCGCGCGCTGGAAGAAGTCTTTCGCGCGCGGGGCATGCGCTACCGCCTGCTCGGCGGCTTCAGCTTTTATCAGCGCGCGGAAATCAGGGACATTTTCGCCTACGTGCGCCTGGCGATGTTTCCCGACGACGATATCGCGCTGTTGCGCGTGCTCAATACGCCGCCTCGCGGCATCGGCAAAGTGACCATCGAATCGCTTCGCTCGATGGCTCGCGAACACAGCACTTCTCTCTGGAGCGCGCTTGGTGAAACCGTTGCCTCCGGCTCCGCGCGTGCCCTGGCCCCGCTGCGCAGCTTCCGCGAATTGATCGAGCAACTGCGCGAGAAGCTTCCCTCGCTGCCGCCCGCGCAATTTATCGCCTTCGTCCTGGAAGCCACCGGCTACCTGGATATGCTGCGCCAGCACGATTCGGCCGAGGACCTGGCGCGCATCGACAACCTGAATGAATTGGTGAACGCCATGGTCGAAGGCGCCGAGCGCGGCGAGACGCTTTCCGATTTCCTCGATCGCGCCGCACTGGTGAGCGACGCCGATAATTTCGACGAACGCGCCACAGTCACGCTGCTCACGCTGCATACGGCCAAAGGCCTCGAATTCGACCACGTCTTCCTGACCGGCCTTGAAGAAGGCACTTTCCCGCATAGCCGTTCCCTTAACGATCCTGAAGAGCTCGAGGAAGAACGCCGGCTGTGCTACGTGGGCATGACCCGAGCGCGTGAGACACTCACGCTCACGCGGGCGATTTACCGGCGCATTTACGGCAGCGAACGGCTGCACGGTTCTTCTCCCTCACGCTTCCTGAAGGAAATTCCAGCGGATCTCGTAGATACCGCGGAAGGATCGCTCGCCGCGGCGGGAGAAACGCGCCGCTACGAACCGGATCCCGAATATTCCTATTCGGCCGAGGAATTCGCGCGACGCGTCCGCCGCACGCCGATTCCGTCGAGAGAGCGCGCGCCGAGGGTTCGATCGGAGGCTCCCTCGCGGGCCAAGATAAAGCGCGACGGCAATCCCCTCATCGGCCAGCGCGTCCACCATCCAACCTATGGACTCGGCACCATCATCCACGTGGATGGCGATGACGATGACCGCAGGCTTACCGTGAGTTTTGCCAACCACGGGACCAAAAAACTCGTGGAGCGCTACGCCAATCTTTCTTTTGCTCAGTAGGGCTTGGGCTCAGTGGGGCGCGGCGCAGTCAGCTTCGGCACGGTAGTAAGCACAGTCAGACCTTCGGCGCAGTAATGAACAGGACCAAACACGCAGCGCGAAGGTTGCGCGCATCGTAGGCTCAGGATAAAGTTTCGCCATCTTTTGCCGGCGGTGGGCGTGACTTCGCAGCTCTTCAAGGTCAAAAGCATCGACAAGCTCCTGGCTGATGCCGAAACGCCCGAACACCGGCTGAAGAAAACCCTCGGTCCCTGGTCGCTTACCGCCCTCGGTATTGGCGCCATTATCGGCTCGGGAATTTTTGTTCTGACGGGAACCGCCGCCGCCGGCGAATATTTCCAGGCGCCTTCCATCCTTCACGCGCAAGTCCTTGACCTGTTCATCAATTACCTGCGCCACGGCGGCTCCGCCGGCGTACTCATGCACGGCCGTCCGCCGGCCGGCCCGGCGATCGCGGTCTCCTTTCTTCTCGTGGCCATCGCCTGCAGTTTCGCGGGGTTGTGCTATGCAGAACTCGCTTCGATGATTCCCATTGCCGGCAGTGCGTACACCTATTCCTACGCTACGCTGGGCGAAATTTTCGCGTGGATCATCGGCTGGGATTTGATTCTCGAATACGCGGTCAGCAATGTGGCGGTCGCGGTGGGGTTCAGTGGCTACGCGAAGGCGCAGCTCGCCGCATTTGGCATGAACTTGCCCGATCGATGGGCGAGTCCTGTATGGGCATCAGGCCAATGGACGGGAGCTTACTTCAACCTTCCGGGATTTTTGATCGTATTCATTTTGACTTTGTTGCTGGTGCGAGGCGTTCGCGAATCGGCGGAAGCGAATAACGTGATGGTGGCCATCAAAATTGGCGCCATCGTTACCTTTCTGGTGGTGGGCGGAATGCTGGTAAATCCGGCGAACTGGAAGCCCTTTGCTCCGTCGGGGTTCGCAGGGGTCGTCACCGGCGGCGCCATTGTCTTCTTCACCTATATCGGCTTCGATTCCGTTTCCACCGCGGCAGAAGAATGCCGCCGTCCTCAAAAGGATTTGCCCTTCGGGATCATCGCCTCACTCATCGTCTGCACGGTGCTGTACATTGGCGTAGCCATCGTATTGCTGGGAATGATGAAGTACGTGACGTTTTCCTCCGGCGCGGCGGCCGAGGCGCCGGTCGCTTACGCTCTCCAGCAGCTTGGCACGCGCCGCCTTTTTCGGTCGATCATCGTGATTGGCGCCTTGATGGGCATGATCTCTTCCTTGCTCGTGTTTCAGTATGGCCAGGCGCGAATCTGGTATGCCATGTCGCGCGACGGTCTTTTGCCCAAGCTCTTCTCGGCTGTGCATCCGAAGTTCCAGACGCCGTACTGGTCCACCTGGATCGCCTGTTTTGCCGTGGGCATCCCTGCGGGGTTGGTGGATATCGGCGATGCCGCAGACCTCTCCAACATCGGAACGCTCTTTGCATTTGTGCTCGTCTCGTTGGGAGTTATCGTTTTGAGGCATAAACAACCGGAGCGCCGGCGAACCTTTCGCGTTCCACTCGTCCCCTGGTTTCCTCTGGCTTCCATTGTTCTGTGCGGCGGATTGATGATGGGTCTGACGGTGATCACCTGGATTCGATTCGTCGTGTGGCTGGCCCTGGGGCTGATGATCTATACGAGTTATAGCCGCAAACATAGCGAGTTCGCCCGTGATGCGGCCGCCGAGAAACGCTGATGCATTCCCTGGCGCGGTTTACGCTAGCGGCCCTGATTGCTCTTCTACTGCCCCTGCAAACATTTGCCTGGGGGCCGAACGCCGAGCGTCTGATCGCTAACCGGGCAGTCGAGACTCTGCCGCCTGACCTGCGTCCTTTCTTCGAAACCAATCGCGATTTCATCACCCGCCATGCGGCTGATCCGGTGGAAAGCCTGCAGAAAGATCCCGCCACGGAAAGCCACAATCAGGTGCTTTATCTCGATCGGTACGGCCAGTATCCCTTCGACGCTTTGCCGCGAAAATATGAGGCGGCCGTGGCAAAATTCGGCAGGCCCAAGCTCGAGAGCGGCGGCCTGCTTCCTTGGCAGATCGGACTCTTTAGCGCGAGACTCACGGACGCGATGCGCTCGGGGAATTGGGAGCAGGCGCGCCTGATTGCCGCTCAGCTCGCCGGCTACGTAGCCCAAGCCTTCGATCCCTTCAACACCACGGAAAATTATGATGGCCGCGCGTGGGGCCAGCCCGGCGTCAATTTGCGATTCGATACGAGCCTAGTCGACCGCTATTCGCTGTTTTTTCCACTGCGGCCAAATGATGCCGCCTTCATCTCGGACCCGACCGACCACGCTTTTGAAGATTGCCTCAAGGCGCACTCCTGGCTCGAAATTGTGCTCGTGGCCGACCGGCGCGCCCGCAGCGGACTGAGCGACTACACCGACGAGTATTACGATCGGTTTTATAGCGAAGCCGGTGCGACTCTCATTCGGCAACTCAGCGACGCCGCCGCGGACGTGGGCTCGTATTGGCTCACCTCATGGATCAACGCGGGACGACCCGCGCTCCCGCACTAGTGGCCGTGTCCTCTCCCCGTCCATTGTCCCGAGATTCCTGGCCCGCGCGATTCCAGGCGCTTCCCAAGGCCGAACTGCACGTGCATCTCGAAGGCACGATGGAACCCGCCACCGTGGTCGCTCTGGCAAAAAATCATGGCGATGCGCTGGACGAACCCAGCGTCGCGGCGCGCTACGCCACCCGCGACTTCAGTGCCTTCATCGAGGCGTATAAATGGGTGACCTCGTATTTGCGCGCCCCGGCAGACTACGCGTTAGCGGCGCGCCGGATGTGCGAACAAATGCTGGCCCAAAACGTGATCTATGCGGAAGTGACGCTGTCGGTGGGCGTGATGCTTTTGCGCAAGCAGGACGTGGAAGCCAACTATTGCGCTATCCGCGAAGCTGCCGCCCCGTACCAGGCGCGCGGCCTGCGTTTGCAGTGGATCTTCGACGCGGTGCGCCAGTTTGGAAGCGCTGCCGCACACGACGTCGCCCAATGCGCGGTGCGGCTGCGCGACGCGGGCGTAGTGGCCTTCGGAATGGGCGGCGACGAACTCTCTCGCCCTGCGGCGGAATTTCGCAATGTATATGACTATGCAGCCGCGGGGGGGCTGCACCGGCTTGTCCATGCGGGCGAAATTGGCGGGCCGGACTCAGTCTGGGATGCCGTCGAGATTCTTGGCGCGGAGCGCATCGGCCACGGCATTGCCGCGGCGGCTGATCGGAAGCTTATGGCTATGCTTGCGGAGCGATCCATTGGTCTCGAAATCTGCCCGACGAGCAATCTCCGCACCGGCGCCTTGGCACGATACCTTGGGCGCGGCGACGCAAGCCTCCGAGATCATCCGCTGCCCGAACTCTTTCGTGCCGGCATACCGGTCAGCATATCCACCGACGATCCCGCCATGTTCGACACGACCTTGGCTCATGAATTCAGCAAATTGCCCCAAATGGGCCTTAGCGATGAGGAAATGGTAAGCATTGCCGAGAGCGCCTTCCGAGGGGCCTTCCTTCCGGCAGGCGATAAGTCCGCTCTGCTGGAAGCGTTTCGCGCCAAGGCCGCTGTGCTCACCCTGCTATAATGCCCGCATGAAAGCCCACGTTTGGGTGATGCTCAAATCCACGGTGCTCGACCCTCAAGGCACCGCCATTCAACAAGCGCTCGCCTCGCTGGGCCACGCCGCAGTGCGCGATGTCCGCCAGGGTAAATTCTTCGTGCTCGATCTCGAGAATCTCGATCGCGCCACCGCACAGGCCGAGGTCGAGCGTATCGCGCGCGATGTCCTTACGAATCCGGTGATCGAGGAGTTTCGGTTCGAGATCGTAGAGGACGCCAAGCCGGCGTCAGCAGGGTAGGCCGCGCAGAACGCCACTGGCGTATCGGTGAGGCCGTTGCACTGGCGAAGCCGTTAGGCGTATGTTACCGGTCAAGAATGAGGTCGTGGTCGCGGCATGAAGTCGTGGTCGCGGAATCTGTTCCATCCGGAGCTTGAGGCCACATCATACCGGTCGGAGCCGTGATTTATGACATCCTCCCCAGGCGCTGCAAAACGACTACAAGTCTCAGTCGGAGCCATAGCCGTGCTCTTTGCAATGGCCGCAACCGCTCGAGCGCAATGGCTCAGTTTGCCCCTCCCCGGAACTCCCCGAACCCCAGACGGCAAGCCCAACCTAGTGGCGCCGGCGCCCAAAACACCAGACGGCAAGCCGGACCTCTCCGGGATCTGGCACGCTGAAGACAATCGGTATGTGGATAATCTTGCCGGCGAAGGCGTCGACGTGCCCATGCTTCCATCGGCGGCGGCTCTCTACAAACAGCGCCAGGAAACGTTAGGCGCAGACAAGCCGCAGGTGCGTTGCTTACCGCACGGCGTACCCGACGCGATGTTGGTGTCTGCTATCCCGTTCAAGATCCTGCAGACGCCACGTGAAACTGTTGTGCTTTACGAAGAGTTCAATCAGTATCGCCAAATTTTCACCGATGGCCGTAGCCTCCCGGAAGATCCGAATCCGGCCTGGTTTGGCTACTCGGTCGCTAAGTGGGAAGGTGATACGTTTGTGGTCGATGTGGCTGGCTTCAAAGAGGGAACATGGCTCGATAATGGCGGTCACCCTCACACTGAGGCGTTGCACATTACCGAACGCTATCGCCGCCCGAATTTCGGCAACCTGGAACTCGACGTCGCCATCAACGACCCTAAAGCGTATTCGAAGCCGTGGAAGTCTGCGACGATTCACTTCAAATTGCTTCCAGATACGGAACTCCTTGAGCATTTGTGCGAAAACGAAAGGGATGCGGAACACCTGCTTAAGTAGTGTGGCAAGCACCGTTATGTCACGCGTTTCTGCTACCGGAGGATTAGCGATGAGAACCACATGGGCGGTTTGTGTTGCTGTTGCCGGATTACTCCTGAGTGCAGGGCCAGTGGTTGCGCACCACGCGTTTACGGCCGAGTTCGACGCCTCAAAACCCATCAAGGTGACCGGCACGGTCACGAAATTCGAGTGGACGAATCCACACGCCTGGTTTTACATCGACGTCAAAGAGGATGACGGTACGGTGACGAATTGGGGCTTTGAAATGAACAGTCCGAACCAGCTCTTGAGGAATGGCTGGACGCGGAATTCGCTGAAAATTGGTGACGTCATTGGCGTCGAAGGCGTTCGCGCCAGGGATGGCAGCCACGTTGCAAACGCCAAAGCCGTCACTTTGGCCGGCACCGGCCAGAAATTGCTTGCGGCCCCGAATCAGAACTAATAACAGCCTTGTTGAACGACGATAAACGACAACCCGGCCGCTAATCGCCGAGCGGCTGCACCGAGAAATACGCCGGAAGAGCTAAGTCCTGCCTTCCAGCTCCCTCCAAGCCGGGGAGCGCCCTCACAATTAACTCTCTCTTTTAGGAAAGGGCCCTGTGATGACGTTTGAGGGGTTTAGCGTCAGAAAACTACTGCCCATCACGTAAAGCGCCATCCAAATGACCTATGCTAACCTGATTAGCCGGTGTCTTCCCCCCGGTTTCCACTTTAGGAGATTTCACCATGTGCGGCATCGTCGGATACATTGGCCCTAAGAAAGTTGTACCCCTGATCCTGGACGGGCTTCGGCGCCTGGAATACCGCGGATACGACTCCGCAGGCATCGCCGTGGTCAGCCAAAACGGCCATATGGAGATTCGCCGCGCCTCCGGCAAATTGCCAAATCTCGAGGAGTCCATTCGCAACAATCCGATTGATGGCATCTACGGCTTGGGGCACACGCGTTGGGCCACGCATGGACGGCCGACCGAGGAGAATGCGCATCCTCATCGCGACTGCAAGGGCGAAGTCGTCGTGGTGCACAACGGCATCGTCGAAAACTATTTGGAACTCAAGCAGGAACTGGAAAAGGAAGGCCATAAGTTCGTCACGCAGACCGATACGGAGATCGTGGCGCACTTAGTGGAGAAATATATGAACGGAGGCCCGCTCGAAGACGCCGTGCGCAAAAGCATCAAGCGTTTGAGCGGCGTCTATGCTTTGGTGATTCTATCGACCAAGGACCCAGGCAAAATCGTCGCCGCCCGCAATGGCCCGCCCGTGGTCGTCGGCTTGGGCAAAGACGAATACTTTGTGGCCAGCGACATTCCCGGAATCCTGGCGCACACGCGAGACATGTTTTTCCTCTCGGACGGCGATATCGCCGTCCTGACGCCCAAGGGTGTCACAGTCAGCGACGCCGCGGCTAATCCGGTCGAGCCGAAAATTCATCACGTCACCTGGGATCCCATAACCGCTGAAAAAGGCGGCTTCAAGCATTTCATGCTCAAGGAAATTTTCGAGCAGCCCCGTGCCATCCAGGACACCATGCTTGGCCGCATCTCTCAGGAATCGGGCAAGGTTTTCCTCGATCAAATGGAGATCAGCGAGCAAGAGTTCCGCGATTTCCGCAATATCAAAATTGTCGCCTGCGGGACCAGTTGGCATGCCGGCCTGGCCGGTAAATTCATGATCGAGCGCCTGGCCGGAGTTCCCGTGGAAGTGGATTACGGCAGCGAATTCCGCTACCGCAATCCCATCGTGGACAAGCACACGCTGGTTATCTGCATCAGCCAGTCCGGCGAAACCGCGGATACCCTCGCCGCCCAGCGCGAAGCCAAGCAGAAATCCGCCAGGACGCTGGCGATCTGCAATGTCGTTGGCTCCATGGTCACTCGCGAAGCCGCGGGCACGATCCTGACGCACGCCGGGCCGGAAATTGGCGTCGCCTCCACAAAAGCATTCACCAGCCAGTTGACCGCGCTCATGCTGATTTCTTTCTATCTCGGCCAGCTTCGCGGCAAGATTTCCCCCGACGCGGGCAAAAAATTGATGCAGGAGTTCACCCGCATTCCGCAAAAGCTGGAGATGATCCTGCAAGGCGAACGCGACGGAATTTATGAAGCCCTGGCCCGGCAGTTTTTCCGCTACACCGATTTCCTCTACCTGGCCCGCGGCATTCACTACCCGATCGCGCTCGAGGGCGCGCTCAAATTGAAGGAAATCTCCTACATCCACGCCGAAGGCTATCCCGCCGGCGAAATGAAGCATGGCCCGAACGCGCTGATCGACGAAAATCTGCCCGTGGTCGTGCTGGCCACGCGCGACGAATTCGATTCCGAATCGATGACGCGATACGAAAAGAGCTGCTCCAATATCCAGGAAGTGAAGGCCCGCGACGGCATCGTCATCTCCATCGTGACGGAAGGCGATCACCTCGCACGCAAGGTCTCCGATCACGTGATCGAGATCCCCACAGCTCCCGAGCTGATGGCTCCGATTCTCGAGATCGTGCCCTTGCAATTGCTGGCCTATCACATTGCCGTGCGGCTCGGCTGCGACGTCGATCAGCCGCGGAACCTGGCCAAATCCGTCACCGTCGAATAACAAAATAGCGGGGCGGGACTCCCAATCGTCGCCGCAGCGCGATAGAATCCTCTGCGGGCCTATGCGGAACTTCCGTTTCGTTCAGATCTCAGCTTGTCTCTGGTGTGTGGTCCTCGCGGCTTGCAATCTCGCAGCCCAGGCGGCTCCTTCGTCTTTTGTGGTGGCCGAAGTGCACGCTTCCGGCTCGCATCGTTACAGCGAAGCGCAGATCGCCGCCACCACGGGGCTAAAGCCGGGCGATCCGGTCGATAACGAGAAACTGCAGGCGATTGCCAACCTCCTGGCGGAACTGGGCGTTTTCTCACGCGTGAATTATCGCTTCGCCGCCAAAGACAAGCGCGCCACCATCAATTTTGAGCTCCAAGACGCTGCGATTCTTCCCGTGATGTTCGAGAATTTCCCCTGGTTCACCGATCAGGAACTCTCCGACGAGATTCGGCAGTCCGTACCCCTCTTCGATGGAGGCGCTCCGAACGGCGGCTCTCTGCTCGAAGAAATTACGGCGGTGCTTTCCGCCAAGCTGGCCTCGCGCGGAATCAAGGCTCGCGTGGAGCACACTCCGGTAGCGCAACCTTCCGGCGACGAGATGATCATGCAGTTCCGGCAGGATGGCCCGAGCTTCACAATCTCGAATGTCCACTTCGGGGATTCGCTGGCGCAAAATTCGGAAAAGCTCCACGACCGCGTGAGCGACCTCGCCGGCAAAACATTTTCGCGTTTTGCCATCGAACTCTTCGAGAATGAGCAGGTGCTGCCCATTTATCTTTCTGGCGGTCAGACCCGCGTGAAGTTTGGCGCGCCGCTTGTACAGATCGGCGAGGATTCCGGCGGTCATGCCGCTTCCACAGTGGACGTTCAGATTCCAATCGAGCCGGGACCGGTGTTTCATCTCTCCGGCACTAAGTGGAGCAGGCAATACGGCGCTCGACGATGCCGCGCTTTCCAAGCTGGTGACGTTAAAGGCCGGCGACCTCGCGGACGGCATGCGGCTCGCCGCGGGCTGGCAGCAGATTGAACTGGAGTACGGGCATCGCGGCTATCTCGACGCGAAGGTCACTTCCGTGCCCCAGTTCGATGACGCCAATGGCACAGTCGCGTACAACGTGAAAATCGAAGAAGGGCCGCAATATCGCATGGGCCAATTGGTGATCACCGGCCTCTCCGTCGATGCGGAACGCGAGCTGCGCAACAATTGGCGGCTGGCGCCCGGTCAAGTCTTCGATAAAACTTTTCTTGATTCCATGCTCGCTAAGCTGGAGAAACCTACAGTTATAATTTTTGGAGAGATCCCGGTGCATTACGGGCAAATGGGACACTGGCTGCGCCCGAATCCTCAGAACCACGTCGTCGACGTCCTGATTGATTTTCAGTAGCGCTGACAGAAGCCACAGCGTGACCTACGGATTTGCTCCGCCCGCCCGCGCCACGGACGCTTCTCGCGCCGCGATCACCGTATTCACGTGAATGCGCACGGTGTCTTCCACCTTTCGCGCGTAACCGCCGGCAAACGCCACCGCGACAGGCAGGCCGCGAAGCCTGGCTTCGGCAAAGACGAGCGCATCGCGCTCCTGCAGACCTCGCATGCTCAGCCACAGTCCGCCGAGCTGATCTTCGCGATAAGGATCGGCGCCTCCGATATAAAAAATCATCTCGGGCGCAAAGCGCCGGAAGGCATCCGCCAGGGCTTTATCCAGTAACTCCAGGTACTCTTCGTCGCCGGTACCGTCGGCCAGATTCACGTCGATATCCGAAGGCGGCTTCGGCTCGGGATAGTTATTTTCCTGGTGCAGAGAGATTGTAAAAACATCGTCATCGCCGGCGAAAATTGCCGCGGTCCCATTTCCCTGGTGCACATCCGTATCGACGACCAAAGCCTTGCGTATCGCGCCATCGGCTTGCAATCGGCGGATGGCCACTGCGACGTCGTGAATCATGCAGAAGCCTTCGCCGTGGCCGGGGAATGCATGATGGAATCCGCCGCCGATATTGATTCCAAAGCCATCCTTCAAGGCGCGCTGCGCGGCGAGAATCGATCCGCCGGCAGCCAGCCAGAATCCTCGCACGGCCGCCTGCGAATACGGGATTTCCAGGCGCATGCGTTCGCTGGCGCTCAGCGTATCGTGCAGGAGCTTGTCCACCCATTCGCGCTTGTGCACGCGGAGAATATCTTCGTCGCTGGCCGGTTCCGGCGCGAGAATATCGGCGGGTTCGGCGATGTGCTCGGCGAGCACCAGGTCGCGCACCATCCTGAATTTTTGCGATTGGAAAACGTGCTGGCCCAGCTGTAAATCGTACCCTTCGTGATAGACGAGCTTGAACGGCAGCATGGCCCCGGCGGAACTAATGTTCGCGTTCGAGGATGAAGTCGGGGACGACGAAAAGCGCGCGGCCAAATTCGCTTGCGGCGCGGCCGTTCAGGCAGGCTTTGGCGCGCGAGGCATAATCATGGGCCAGCAGGCGCGTGCGCTGGAGCGCTCCCGAATCGCGCACCAGGGCTGAGATTTGTTCCGGGCGCACGCTGTGGAATCCTTTCTCTTCGAGGACGGCCTGCACCATCCTGCGGCCCGCCGCGCCATCCCTTTCGAGCGCGTAAATGAGGGGCAGAGTGACTTTGCCTTCTTTCAGATCGCTGAGCACCGGCTTGCCAAGTTGCAAAGGTGAAGCTGTGAAGTCGAGCAGGTCATCGACGAGCTGAAATGCCAATCCCGCGTATCGCCCGTAATCGGCCAGCGACTGCTCCTCGGCCTCGCTGAGGGAGCCGAGCACGCCGCCCAGCCGCGCGCAGCCGCTAAACAGGCAAGCCGTCTTGCGGGCAGCCAGGTCCAAAACGTCCTGCTCGCACAAATCGATGCGCCCGAGGCTCGATAGTTGCAGCAGTTCACCCTCGACCATATTTTGTGTAAGGTCGATCAGAATATCCAAAACCCGGAAATTACGTTCCTCGAGCGCCATCTGAAAGGACTGCATGTAAAGCCAGTCGCCGGCCAGCACGCTGCGATGATTTCCCCAGCGCGAATTGGCGGAAGGCCGGCCGCGCCGCGTATCGGCGCCGTCAATCACATCGTCGTGGATCAGCGTGGCGCTGTGAATCAGCTCCACCACCGCGCCGAGGCGCACCGCGGCGGCTCCGTGGTAGCCCGCGTATCCGGCGGAGAGCAGCAAAAGCGCGGGACGCAGGCGTTTTCCTCCTCCGCCGAGCAAGTAGCCGGCGATCTCGGAGACGGGCTCGCTCGCGAGACCGGTCTGCTGCGCCAGCTCTTCCTCTACGCGAGAAAGGTCGTCGCGCACCAGATCAAAAATCTCTTTAACCGTAAACAGTGAGATATTGCTCCTCCATCAGTTCCGCGCTTGCGCGTGGCGGCTGCCGGCCTCTGATAAGCGAAAAAAGCGCCGGAAATTAGCGGCGGTCGCAGCCGCGACCTGTTGCGGCGCCAAGTTTCTCACAGGTGCGAGCGTCCGCGCTACTTCGGCGATAAAGGCGGGCTCGTTGCGGCGCCCGCGAAAGGGCTGCGGCGCGAGAAATGGCGAATCGGTTTCGATCAAAATGGATTCGAGCGGCAAAGCAGCCGCAACCTCACGCAAATTCTGAGCCTTGGGATAAGTCACGTTCCCCGCGAATGAAATCAGGAAACCCATTTCGGTCCCGCGGCGCGCCTCTTCCAAGGTGCCGCTGAAGCAGTGGAAAATTCCGCCAATCCCGGAGGAACGCCAATGCGTCTCGAGAAGTGCGAGGCAATCCGGCCAGGCTTCGCGACAGTGAATGATGATGGGTTTGGCGGCGACGCGCGCTAGCTCGAGCTGTTCGGTGAAGACGCGCTGCTGAACGTCGCGTGGCGAATGGTCATAGTGATAATCGAGGCCGATTTCACCCCAACCGAGAAATTTTGGATGCTTCGCGAGTTTGGCGAGTTCGTCGTAATGTGCCGGGGTGGCAAGCTTGGCTTCGTGCGGGTGAATACCGGCCGCGGCATAGATCCACTCGTAGCGTTCGGCAAATGGCAGCGCCGATGCCAGCGCGCCCGGAGCGCCGCCGATGGCCAGAATCTGGCGCACGCCCGCCGCCTGCGCCCGCGCCAGCATGTCGGCTCGGTCGGAATCGAATTCCGGCATATCCACGTGGGCGTGCGAATCGACCAGCTCTAGCTGTGCGGAAGATGAAAGGCCGTCTTCCATGATGCGGTTGCCTCATGACCCGCTTGGCGAGCCGGGTTGCCGCCAGGCTCTCAGCGCATTGCTACTTGAGGCGCGAGCCGACCGGCACGTCTTCCAGAAACCCGGCGAGAATGGGCTTGCCCTCGGGACCGACCGACGCGGCAACAATCATCCCGTTCGATTCCACACCTCGCAGCTTGCGCGGCTGCAGATTCACGACGACAACCACTTTGCGGCCTACCAATTGTTCCGGCTGATAGGCCGTCGCGATTCCGGCGACGATCTGGCGCACTTCCTCGCCGACATCCACCATCACTTTGAGCAATTTGTCGGCGCCGGCCACGCGTTCCGCCGACTTGACCTGACCGACGCGCATCTCCACTTTGGCGAAATCGTCGATGCTGATCTTTGAATTTGTGGCTGCGGCTGCCGCCGGTTGTGCAGCGGGGGCGGCGGCCGGAGCAGATGGGCTTGCGGGCGTGGCTTGCGGATTAAGCATTTCCTGTTCCATGGCTGCTATTTTCTCCAGAGTTTCAGTTTTTTCCACGCGAGGAAATACGGGCGCGGACTCGCCGATGGCTGTCCCGGAGCGCAGAGCGCCCCAGGCAAGCTGATCGATTCGCGTCTCCCCGAGCGCGCCGGATTGCCCGAGTTGAAGCCAGATCTTCGCTGTGGCTTGAGGCAAAGCGGGATGAGCCAGCACTACGAGAATGCGCAACGATTCCGCGGCGTAATACAAAACCGTTTCCAAGCGCGCGCGCTGGCCCGGATCGGTCGCAAGCGACCAAGGCTTTTCAGCCGTGATGTAGCCGTCTACCTGGGCGATGGCCGCCCAGATGAGTTCGAGGGCCCGCGAAAACGAGAGCTCCTCGAATTGTTCGGCGCTGGCGCGCGCAGCCTCCATCATGGCCGCGGAGAGCGATTTCTCGGCTTCGCCGATAACGTCGGAATGCGCGGGAGGTATCTGCCCTTCGCAATACCGGCCGATCATGGTGAGTGTGCGGCTGGCGAGATTGCCCAGGCCATTGGCAAGATCGCTGTTGTAGCGCGTGAGCAATGCGTCGTGACTGAAATTACCGTCCTGGCCAAACGGGACGTCGCGCAGCAGATAGTAACGCAGCGCGTCGACGCCAATCGTTCGAGCGATCGGCTCCGCGTAGGCCACGTTGCCTTTCGATTTGCTCATCTTCTGCTGGTCGAATAGGAGCCAGCCGTGGGCGAAAACGCCTTTCGGCAACGGCTCGTCGGCAGCCATCAGGAAAGCCGGCCAGTAGACGCAATGGAATCGGATGATCTCCTTTCCGATCAAATGGAGCTGCGCCGGCCAATACTTTTCCCACTGCAATTCGTCGTCGCCATAGCCGATGCCGCTGAGATAGCTGGTGAGCGCATCGTACCAGACGTAAACGACGTGCTCGGGGTCATCCGGCCAGGGGAGACCCCACTTTACCGTCTTGCGGCTGACGGAAATGTCGCGCAAGCCCGCCTCCACGAAGCGCTGCACTTCATTGCGGCGAAATGCGGGCCGGATGAAATCGGGCTGGTCCTGGTAAAGCTTCAGCAGCTTTTCCTGAAACGCGGAGAGCTTGAAGAAATAATTCTCTTCCGAAACGACCTCGGCAGGCCGGCCGCAAACCGGGCAATCGATGGGATCGATCGAATCGCTGACGTAAAGATTGTCGTAGACGCAGTAGCGGCCCTGGTAGAAGCCTTTGTAGACGTATCCGGCATCCCGAGCGCGTAGCAGCAGCCGGCGTACGGCCCTCAGGTGTTCGGGCGAAGTCGTGCGGATGAAATGGGTATAGCTGATGCCCAGTTCATTCCAGAGACTGCGAAAAACAGCGGAATAGCGGTCCACATGCTGGCGCGGCGTGACCCCCGCCTTGGCCGCGGCCCGGGCAATATTTTCGCCGTGTTCATCGGTGCCGGTAAGAAATGCCACGTCATAGCCTTGCATGCGCTTGAATCGGGCGACGGTATCGGCAACCAATGTCGTATATGCCGAGCCGACGTGAGGACGCGCGTTCGCGTAGTAGATCGGCGTTGTCAGATAGAACTTCGGACGATTATCGGCCTGGCTCACGGACGCTCCGAACCGGGGTGCTGAAACGAACGATAGTATGCGGCGCTGCAGGGTTAGTCAAATTACGCGCCCAGCATTGCGGTTTTTCGCCGCGCATTATTGAATAGGAGCGCAAGGAGAAAGCTTCGAATGAGCGACGTCACGACGAGGCGAATAAACCAGGTGACCACCCGGGCGGCCTTGCTTTCCGATCTACCCCGGCTGGCGGAGATTTACAACCATTACATCGTTAACACGCCGATCACCTTCAGTACGCAACCGTTTACGCTCGAGGGATTCCGGGAGTGGTTTGGACAACACTCCGACGGCAAAAGGTACCGGCTGGTGGTTGCCGCAGAAAACGGCGATGATGGGCGCGTAATCGGATACGCTGGCACCTCGCGGTTCCGCCCGAAGCAAGCTTACGAAACCACGGTGGAAACGACGATCTACTGCAGTCCCGAGAATACGCAACGCGGAGTGGGGACGCTGCTCTATCGCGCCTTGTTCGACTTGATCGCGGGCCAGGACATCAATCGGATTGTGGCAGGCGTCACCTTGCCAAATCCGGCGTCGGTCGCGCTGCACGAGCGTTTTGGCTTCCGTCATGTTGGGACGTTTACCGGGAATGGCCGCAAGTTCGGGAAGTATTGGGATGTGGCGTGGTTCGAACGTCCGCTGAAGCTCGAGCAAGAAGTCACGCTGAAGGGAACTAACGTGCGCGCCGGGACTGAGTAACGCGCGTGAGCAAGTCTTTAAAACCAATCGAGGTGGCGTAATGGTTCATTTTTTTGGAATCTCGATCAGTTCCACCCTGCTGGGATGGATCATTATCGGGCTGCTGGCGGGCTGGATCGCGGGCGAGGTCAGCCGTGGGGCGGGTTTCGGGTGCCTCGGGAACATCGCGATTGGGCTGGTGGGCTCGATTCTTGGCGGCTGGATTTTTTCGAAGCTGGGCATCTTTGGCGGCGGATTCGTTTACAGCCTGGCGGCCGCAACCGTAGGAGCGGTCTTCCTGGTGTTGATCGCTCGGCTATTTAGCGGCGGAAAGCACGCCTAGATCTTTTGTGAACTCTTTGCGAATCGCTGCCCAAAGCACTATTTTTATTGCTGGCTATTTGCGCCACCATTTATTTCTCGCATTACTATCCGCTTCTTCCCAAGGTGGTGGCTTCGCATTTCGACAAGCACGGATTTGCGAACGGTTGGCAAACTAAACAAAGATTTTTCGAGGTCTTTGCAGGAATGACGCTGCTCTCAACATTTCTCGTATTCGGCATACCGGCAATCATGCCTGTGATGCCGAGGCAATTGATTAATCTTCCCAACAAGGAATATTGGCTGGGCGCAGGCCGATGGGCTGCCTCGATGCAATTCCTGAGCGCTTGGCTTGCATGGTTTGGATGCGCTGTTTACGCTGTCATCATCTTGGCCTTTGATTTTGCCGTACAAACCAACTTGCGTTCGCCCAACGGACCGAATCCTCGGCGTTTGTGGTACAGCCTTGTGATTTTTGGGGCGTTCACTGTCGTCTGGACGATACGGCTAGTCGGCCGATTTGGGCGAGTGCCTGACAACCCCTCGACTTAGTTGCCCTCCGCGCTTCCGCAGGGGTGAGCGGCGGGAGGAATGCGCAGCGGCGTGGTACGATAATCCGACTAAGGAGCTGTGAAAAAGTTGAGCAAACCTTCCCTTTGGGCTATTCCCCTAGGCGGGCTGGGCGAATTTGGCATGAACATGCTCGCCCTGCGCACCGGGAATGACATCCTGGTGATCGACGCCGGCATGATGTTTCCGGAAGTCGAGCTGCTGGGCGTCGACATCGTCATTCCAGACATCACCTATCTGAAACAGAATCGCGAGCACGTGCGCGCCATCGTCCTGACGCACGGGCATGAAGATCACATCGGCGCGCTGCCCTACATTCTGCGCGACCTCAACGTCCCCGTATTTGGCTCACGCTTTACTCTCGCTCTGGTGCGCAAACGCCTGGAAGAACATGGGCTTCTGGACAAAACCGATTTGCGAGAAGTAATCCCCGGGCGGCACGCGGAGATCGGGCCCTTCGAACTGGAGTTCATCCACGTCACGCACAGCACCATCGATTGCGTGGCGCTGGCCATTCGCACGCCCGTAGGAGTGGTCATCCACACGGGCGACTACAAAATGGACCCCACGCCGGTGGATGGCGAGCCCTTCGACCTGCATGCCTTCGCGCGCTACGGCCAGGAAGGCGTGCTGGCGCTTTTCAGCGACAGCACCAATGTCGAGCGGCCGGGTTACACGCCTTCCGAACGCGCCGTATGGAACCGCATCGAGGAACTCTTTCGCGCGGCGCCGCGTAAGGTGCTGGTTTCGTGTTTTGCCAGCTCCATTCACCGCATTCAGCAAGTGGTGGACATTGCCGCGCAGGTCGGCCGCAAAGTCGGCTTCGTCGGGCGAAGCATGGTCGATAACGTCGAGATCGCGCACGAATTGGGGCGGCTGCGCATCCCCGACGGTTTGGTCATACGGCCGCAAGACCTGCGGTCGTTCGATCCGCAGAAAATGGTGGTATTGGTGAGCGGAAGCCAGGCGGAACCGATGTCATCGCTCTCGCGGGTAGCCGTCGACAATCACCGCCTCATCAGCGTGGATCCGGACGACACCGTGATCCTCTCGGCGCGCATCATTCCCGGAAACGAGAAGGCCATCTTTCGCATGCTGGACCACATGTTCCGCCGGCGTGCATTGGTCTATTACGACAATAATGGCGGATTGCTGCATGTTTCCGGTCACGCCAGCCAGGAAGAGCAAAAGCTCATGTTGAACCTGGTGCGGCCGCGCTATTTCGTTCCCATGCACGGCGAATACCGGCAGCTTTTCCGCCACGCGGCGCTGGCGCAGCAGGTAGGGGCGGTCTCGGGCGAAATTCTGCTCCTCGAGGATGGTCATCCAATCGAGTTCACCGAAGACGGGGCCTACCGGCGGGATCCGGTGCCGGTAGGACGCGTCTGCGTTGATTCGGGATCTCTTGAAGAGATCGAGCAGGTGGTGATCCGCGACCGCCAGCACTTGGCCGAAGACGGCATCGTCGTGCCGATCATCGCGATCGACAAACACACCGGGCGGATGGAATCGCGGCCGGAAATGGTCACGCGCGGTTTTTTGCCCCCGGAGGATGGGACGGAGGTGCTGGCAGGGGCGCGGGAGGTCATTCTGCGGACGATCGAGCAATCGAACGCCGAGGAGAAGAGCGACTGGGGTGTGATCAAGGAGAAGATTCGCGTGGACCTCAAGCGCTATCTGAACAAGCAGACTTCAAAACGCCCGCTGATCCTGCCGGTGATTCTGGAAGTTTGAGGGGCCTGGCCAGCGCGGGCTTCCTTTCCCCATGGCATACACGCTGCGCGATTATTCCCCTTCCGATCTCGAGGCGCTCTACGCGATTGACCAAGCCTGCTATCCGCGGGGAATTGCGTATTCGCGCCGCATGCTGCGCTGGTATCTGAGCCAGCCAGGGGCCCTCTGCGTCGTGGCGCAGGCGAAGGGCGATGCGGAGCCCGCAATCGTTGGTTTTCTCATCGCGGACCATCGCGGCCAGCAGGGCTACATCGTAACCATCGACGTCCTGGAAGCTCACCGCCGCTTTGGCATCGGCACAGCTCTCCTCCAGGAGACTGAGCGCCGATTGGCAAAGATGGGTGTGCGTTACGTAGGGCTGCAAACAGCAACAAACAACCAGGCAGGCGTTGCCTTCTGGCAGCGGCACGGCTATCGTAGCTCGGGTGTGACCCGGGGATATTACCTCGGGCGCATCGACGCCTACGAAATGCTCAAGGAATTAGACCAGCGGGGGAGGCCGGCCACCGCATGACCCTATTCCATGCGGTGGTGCTGGCCATCGTTCAAGGCCTCACCGAATTTCTTCCCATCAGCAGCAGCGCCCATCTTTGGTTTTTTCCATGGGCTCTGCACTGGCCCGATGGCGGCTTACCCTTCGACGTGGCGCTGCACGCCGGAACGCTGCTGGCCGTCGTGCTCTTTTTCCTGCGAACCTGGATCGAGTTGATCCTCAATGGCTTCGGCATCCACTTCCCGGCACATGCAAGCAGCGAGCAAGTGCAGACCAACCGCCGCCTGTTTTGGCTGCTGGTGATCGGAACCATTCCCGGCGGCATCGTGGGATTCCTTTTCGAGCGCTTTATCGAGGAGACCTGGCGCAATCCGGGCCCCATTGCCGCAGCCATGATCGCGGTGGGCCTGCTGATGTGGATCGCGGACTCGACAAGCGGTTTGCGGCGCGTCCTCGAACACGTGAATTTAGGCGATGCCATCTGGGTAGGATCCGCGCAAGCTCTGGCGCTCTTTCCGGGAGTCTCGCGCTCGGGAATTACCATCATCGCCGGGCTTTGGCGCAAGATGACCCGGGAGACCGCCGCGCGCTTCTCGTTCCTGCTATCCACGCCGCTGATCGCCGGCGCGGCGCTCAAGGAGGTCCCGCAGCTTGCGCGCCTGCATCGTTCCGGCGGGCTGGAACTGCCGCTTTCCACGCTGCTCATAAGCATTGCCGTATCCGCGGTGGTGGGCTACGCCGTCATCGGCTTTTTGCTGCGGTATTTGCAGACACGAACGCTGAAGATCTTTGTTGTTTACCGCATCATCTTTGGTATATTCATTCTGCTCTTGATGTTCCTCCACAGGTGAACCGCGCGAACCAGCGCCCGCGCGTCCTGTGCGACTCAGTGCTGCCTTCCCCAGAACGCAGGAGATGTCTGTGCGCTTACTGACCCCGACGGAAAACCGCCGATTCAATGAGCTGATCGGTTTTCTGGGCATCACTCTGGCCGTATTGATGGCCCTGGCCCTGCTTTCCTACAGCCCTCGAGACGCCTCGTTCAATGTATCCGCGCAATCGCCCGAAGTGCATCCGGCACAGAATTGGATCGGACCCGCGGGCGCCTACGGGGCGGATTTCATGTTTCAGGTCCTTGGTTACGCGGCCTTTCTGCTGCCGATGGGCATTTTCGCGCTGGGGCTGCGTTGGTTTCGCAGCCGTCCGCTGGATTCGGCTTGGGAGGGGCTGATCGGGTACGCGCTCTTGATCATTTCCGTTCCGGCCATGCTCAGCTTGTGGCGCATCCCGGAGGTGCGCGAAGCCATTCCGCCGGGCGGTTTCGTCGGCGGACTCATTGCCTCCGGTCTGCGGCAGGCATTCAATTCCGTAGGCGCACACGTGGTAGCCGTGGCATCTCTCATCGCGGCCCTCTTCCTGACTACGTCATTTTCGTTCCACGGAACCCATGCGCTATTGCGCGCGCCGGTTAACAAACTGGACCCGATCGGGCGGATCAAGGCGCGCTGGTCGGCTTGGCGTGAAAAGCGCGAGCAGGAAAGGCTGCGCAAGCGCGTGGAGGCCAATAAAGTGAGCGGCCGCGTGCCCGTTCCGCCGCAAACGCTGGGACCGAAAGAGCGCAAGATAGCCGCGGAAGAAGAAAAACGCGCCGAAGAGGCTGCGGAAGACGAGAGCGAAGACACGGCTATAGCCAGGCATGTGCTCGAGATTCCCGAGATCGCTTCCCCGGCTGCATCGACTTCCGCTAAGAAATCGGCGGCGAGCCAAAGATCGCGCGCGGCGCGGCAGGATTCCGTCTGCCATCGCCGACTCTGCTGCGGCAGGCGGAACGTGGCGAAAAGGTCCAGGAAGACGAACTGAAAGAGTGCGCGAAAGCGATTGAAGAGAAATGCCGCGAATTCGACGTGGGCGGCCACGTCACGCAGATCAATCCCGGGCCGGTGGTGACGACCTACGAATTCAAGCCGGAAGCCGGCATCAAATACAGCCGTATTACCGGACTCGCGGACGACTTGTGCCTGGCCCTGCGCGCCGAATCGATTTTAATCGAGCGCATTCCGGGAAAATCGACGGTCGGCATCGAAGTCCCCAACCATCGCCGGCAGACGATTATGCTGCGCGAACTGATCGAGTCGCCCGATTTCATCAACTCGCCCTCGAAAATGACGCTTTCGCTGGGGAAGGACCTGATCGGGCGCGTGCGGGTTTCCGATCTGGCGCAGATGCCGCATTTGTTGATCGCCGGGTCGACGGGTACGGGCAAGAGCGTTTTTCTAAATTCTTTGATCGTCTCGATGCTCTATAAGGCTACGCCCGAAGAGCTCAAGCTGGTGATGGTGGACCCCAAACGGCTTGAACTCGGCTTGTACGAAGACATTCCCCACCTGCTGGCGCCGGTGGTGACCGATCCGAAAGTAGCTTCGAACGTATTGCGCAACGCCACGCGTGAGATGGAGCGGCGCCTGAAGCTTCTGGCGCATCGGGGTGTGCGCAATATAGACCAGTACAACCGGACCTTCGCGAAAGGGCAATCGCTCTCGCTGTTTGAAAATGTGGAGGAGCAAGAGCATCGTCCATTGCCGCTGATCGTCATCATCATCGACGAGTTGGCCGACCTGATGATGGTCGATACGAGCAACGTGGAAGAATCGATCACCCGGCTGGCTCAAATGGCGCGGGCCGTGGGCATTCACCTCATTCTCGCCACCCAGCGGCCGTCGGTCGACGTCATCACCGGCCTGATCAAAGCGAATTTCCCTGCGCGCATCTCCTTCCGCGTAGCCGGCAAAGTGGATTCGCGAACGATTCTCGATGCCAATGGCGCTGAATCGCTGCTGGGCCGCGGCGACATGCTCTACCTCCCGGCAGGCTCATCGCGGCTGCACCGCATCCACGGCCCGCTGGTAAGCGAAGAGGAGATCGTCTCCCTCTGCGATTTCTGGCGATCGCAGGCCAAAGCCGTTTACAACCAGAAGCTTCTGGAAATTCCGAAGGACGAGTCCAGCTGCTGAGGCTGGCGGCGAGGGCGGGGAGGACGAGGTCGACGACGAACTTTATCAGGAGGCCGTGCGCGTGGTTTGCGAAATGGGACGCGCCTCGACTTCCACGCTGCAGCGCCGCCTGCGTATCGGTTATGGCCGCGCCGCGCGGCTGATCGACATCATGGAAAAAGACGGAATCGTCGGTCCCGCCGAAGGCACCAAGCCACGCGAAGTGCTCAAGAAAAAGGATTGGATGCGGGAATTTGACGAATCTCTGAAGTAGCTGCTCATCATTCCTACTGACTCTACCGGAACGGCCGCCCTCGCGGATTGGCCCTCGACATCGCAACTTCGCGCCGCTACAATTTTTGAATTCTTCCGGTGCCGGGGTAGCTCACCGGTAGAGCGCGGCCCTGAAAAGGCCGGCGTAGGCAGTTCAACTCTGCCCCCCGGCACCATTCCCAACGTCCGTTCTGCACCCAACGTATCGCTCCCCAGCAAATTCCAACTCCCAGAGGCTACGTACACCCCACCCTGAGGGTCCATCACGATTTTCTCCACGTGCTTGGTCAGGTAGGCCCGAGCCGTTATCGGATCACTGTCCAAGCATTGGCGAAGGTCGTGAATTCGTTTGACGGCGCCTTGTTTTAGTTCGGCAATCCGTGAGCGTATTGACTCGGGCTTCGAGGATAATAGGCGGTCGGAGATATCTGAAATCTCCTGCTCGCGCTTGGTGATTTCAGCCATAACAGCGGGCGAATGTAGTCCTGTTGCGAGTCCCGCAGTGAGTCGCCCAATCTCCGATTGCAACTCTGCCTTTCGCCTTTTCATGCGATCCATTTCTCCGCTGATGCCGTCGATTTCGCGGACCAGTTGCTTTTCGAATTGGTCTAGGACGTAATCGATGACTCGCAATTCTACCGCACGACAAGTCTCGCTCCGCATCACCCCGGGCTGCGATTTATGCCCGAGTCTCAGCAGCCAACAACGGCCAAGACCCGCGGGTGCAAACCCGAGAGCTCGGCGAGTTTTGCGAGCGCCGCGGATGGGCTCTCGTCGAGTACGTTGACATCGGGATTTCGCGTACGAAAGAAAAGCGGCCCGCTCTGGACAGGCTCATGGCTGACGCGCATAGACGCCGCTTTGACGTGGTGGTGGTTTGGAAGTTTGACCGCTTCGCGCGCTCCGTATCCCACCTGCTGAGGGCTCTGGAAACCTTCCAGAGCCTCGGCATTGAATTCGTCAGCCTGTCAGAGCAAATGGACACATCCACGCCGACCGGGAAGATGGTGTTCACGGTGTTGGGCGCCGTGGCCGAGCTCGAGCGTTCGCTCATTGTGGAGCGCGTCAAGGCCGGCCTGCGGAACGCCAGAGCCAAAGGAAAGCGCCTGGGACGCCCGAAGGTAGTCGTGAGTCGCTCCAGGATAGCCGTTCTCCGCAAGGATGGGCGGTCCTGGGCGAATATCGCGGAGGAGTTGGGCGTTGGTGAGGGCACCGTTCGGCGGGCCGTTCAGGCGTCCGCCAAAAACCTACTTCGTGAAACAGCAGCGGAATAGTAACCGCCTATACGCCGCCGTACTTGCGACCAAAGCTACTTTCCGATCACCCGTGCCGGCTCAACCGGTCGATGCAACACCATCTGAGCTAGAAGCTCTTTGCAAAGTGGTGTTTATGTTGATCAAAGGCAAGCGAAGAGGGCTTTCTGCGGAGCAAAAAGCCGAGTTGTGGAACCGTTGGAAGGCGGGACAGTCGCTCAATGAGATTGGCCGTGCCTTGGGTAAAGACCACGTAGTCGTTCACTTCGTTTTAGCGCGTCATAGTGGGATCGCTCCGCCGGTCCGCCGTCGCTCGCCGCGGGTACTCACTTTGGCGGAACGCGAAGACATCTCCAGGGGAATCGCCAGTGGCTTCTCGATGCGTGCCATTGCCCAACGTTTGAGTCGCGCTTGCTCCACGGTAAGCCGAGAGGTAGCCCGCCATGGCGGGCGCACGCAGTATCGTGCCAACGAAGCCGATCAGCAGGCCTGGGAGTCCGCCGTGCGGCCCAAGCCGTGTCGGCTGGCCACGCACGGCGAGCTGCAACAGATGGTTGCGAGTAAACTGATGCAGGATTGGTCGCCGCAACAGGTTTCCGGGTGGCTGAAGATGGAGTACCCGAACGACGAGAGCCTGCGCGTGTCTCACGAAACCATCTATCGGAGTCTGTTCATACAAGCGCGGGGAGCGCTGAAACAGGAACTGGTGCGGCATCTGCGATCCAAGCGGCGGATCCGCCGCTCGCGCCATTCCAGTGTTCACGGGCACTCGCGCGGCCAGATTGTCGAGGCCATCTCCATTCGCGAACGGCCAGCCGAAGTCGAAGATCGCGCCGTTCCCGGTCACTGGGAAGGCGATCTGTTGCGCGGGGCCGGCAACAGTCACGTGGTCACGCTGGTGGAGCGTCATTCGTGGTTCTGCATGTTGGTGAAGATGCCGGGCAAGGACTCGTCTACGGTGGTGGCCGTTCTGAGCCAGCACGTGGGCCAACTCCCGGCGGAGTTGCGTCGCTCGCTGACCTGGGATCGCGGGCTGGAGATGGCCCAGCACAAAACCTTCACGATGGCGGCGGAAGCAGAATTACTCTGCGATCCGCAGAGTCCCTGGCAGCTGGGCTCAAACGAAAACACAAACGGCCTACTGCGGCAATACCTGCCAAAGAACGCCGACCTGTCCAGGTTTTCGCAATCGGAGCTGGACGAGATCGCTCTGCGCCCACTACCCGGCCGCGACAAACCTTGGGATTTCGAACTCCGGCGGATAAACTGCAGGCCAGTGTTGCGTCGACCCCTTGAGACCACCCCGTTTTTCGGGAGTTGACTTAATTGAGTCCAAGAGTCAAAGCAGTTTAGCTCGCCAAATTCGCTACTTGGGATAATGGTCCTTGGGGCTGCCTGGCAGAATAAATGTGGTGAATTTAATGCGAAGTCTTCTTCTCAGATCGTTACTCGTGGCAGTTCTGATCGGACCGCCGCTCACATTCGTCTCAACCGTAGCGTCCGTGCGACCCGGGGTGAAATACGAACCGGGAATAAGCCAAGACGAATTCAGGTCTTACGATAACCGCACAGTGTCAGATTTGCAGGCTTTCTTGAAATCGAGGGAAGTGAAGTTTACCCGCTATCAGTGGTTGCGGGAATACTTAGGATACGCGTACTTTTGGCGGGGAATAGCACTGAGCAGCGTTCGATCTTGCATCGGGATTTTCCTCGGCTGCTTCATTATGGGAATACTGGAACGACGGCGCGCAATTCCGTTGCGAGTGAATGACGCGACCGTCCCAAAGAAGCGCACTCTCAAGAGACATTGGGGAAGACTGCTGTGGGTTGCTGTCACAAATTTACCGGTATTTGTCTTTTCGATTTATGTGCTAAAGGGCGTCTATCAGGACGACGTTCGCAATTCTCTGGGTAATCCGCCTCATCCGTCGTTTTGGGATGTACTCCACGACAATCCATCTTACGCGATTGCACTCTTTCTCGCGGGAATCGGACTTCTCCTTGAAACAATAAGGAGACGTGAAGCTGGTTTTGTTAATTGTGGCTTGTGGCTGATGGTCTCCATTTATTCCATTGCTGCGAGTGAACCGATAGCCTCAAGAGCTGTTGTGATTGGAATCTTTGTCGTCAGTTTCGTCTTGTATTTTGCCGCCGACAAGGCGCGACTTCTTCTCGACAAACTCAACTCCTGATAAGTCTGGTTTCGGAATGTGAGGCTCTGCCGCGAAATCTCAGTTTCCGACAAAACCGTTTCTCAGCCTCTGCGAATGGCATCTGCTTGGACGGTAGCTGATTGCGTGCTTCGCCAGTCAGGACAGAAAGGGCAGGACACCCGTGAAGCACTTCGTCGTTGCAGCGGGAGAGAGCCGATGGGCTGATCTATTGGGTCCTATCGCTCGCTACTTTTGAGGCGTGACGTTGGAGACGGGATCAGAAACAATCTCGTTGTACTCAGCATTTTCTGATGGCGAGCAAAACAGCTCCCTACGATCGAAATCGTCCGGCAAGCGGTGAAGGACGAACTTATTGAGAGCCATCCAAGGCCGAGTATAGAACTTTGGGTCATCGATTGTCATCGTGAGCTCCAGCCTGTCGTTGTTCACCCTATGAAACTGCTCCTCCACCTTTAATTCGCTACTATGCGGACGGCCTGCCTGATCCAGCCAGGTTCTTTCGTCCATGCCGACCGTCTCAACCACAAACGTATAATCGTCCACCCATTTGCCGGTCGAGTAGCCGTACCACCTCGGCTCGACGTCCTTCGGATTCGGGAGTTCGCGTCCGTCGGTCCAGATGGTACGCGCACGGGCGTTGAATTGACTTATCAGAATCACTTGGTTCTTGGTTTGAACTAGCTGGATAACTTTGAGCTCGTGAAGTTCCATGCCTGGAAATCCTTCCGGGTCGCAGATATGTACAGGATAATTTGTAAAGCTAGGGTCAACTGCCCGAACCCCCACAGTAACCTTATGTGTTTTGAGCGCGGCTAACCCGGCGGCCGTGTACGGCAATTGGCGGGTAATGTTGCTCTCGTCCGGTTGCCCGCCGATCTCATCGGCTGGATGATCCTTAAGGGTTGCGGGGTACTCGAAGACGCCTTTTGCTTGGTCTCCTCCTTCCGTTAAGCCATCCCAAATACCGGAGAGGTCCCGACGCGGAGCGGGAGCCGACTTCTGGTTCGCGTATGCCGACTTATTTGGCGGCGGAACATTATTCCATTTCTCCTGGCTATGCGCGCCTCCAGATGCATTCGGCGAGGCGGTTTGGGCGTGCATGAGAAGTGTTGGGCTCAATAGAGCTATCGGGACCATCGCCACTAGAACTAGACGCTTCAGCATTCCTGTTCCCTCCCAGCTCTAGAATTGCATGCTTCCAATTGGCTACTGAATAAATGCTCTTCTTTGAAAACGAGACTTCCGGGCTCCCGTCACCGGTTGGCTTGGCTCGCCGTCGCGCCGGAACTATTGCTTATCGGCCGGTGGAAACGGCTTTCCGTTAAGCAAGAAGTTATCTTTTCCGACGAAACGCCCGATTGAGCGCTCGTTCTTAGCGGGTATTATAGTGAGAGTGACTTCATCCCCTGGCTTGAACGAATTACGAGCCCAGCCTTGTCTGGCCATATCTTGCGGATTGCTGGTTTCCACGATCCAGTGTGTCTGTTCACCTTTGTCGTTTTTGCCGTCGATCTTCAGAAAGCAATGCGGATTAGCCCAAAGCCACTCCGTCACCGTCCCCGACACACTGACTTTTTTGTCGGTCTCGTACGCTGCATTCCCATGGTGCGCGAATAGCGAAGTTGAAATCATGAGATAAGCCGATAGCCACAACAAAAATCATCGCGAGCTTATGTCTCATGTTGAAGTCCTCAGTGCCGATGAACTTTAAGCGACCGAGCGCCGTCACTTGTCGCTGTGACCGTTTTGACGTACGTAGCCGGCCACTGGTTACTCGCCGCGCCTCCATAATTGTGGCAGTAGCGTGTCAGATTGTAATCTCCAAAAGATTGCCTTCCGAGTCGGTCACCAACGCTTCATAGTATCCATCCCCTGTGACCCTCGGCGCATTGAGGATTCGAACTCCTGCGGCTTCCATCTCCTTCACCAATTGATCAACGGCATCGCGGCAGCCCACCGACAGGGCGAGATGCGCATGTCTCGGAGCCTCGCCGGGTGACGTCATCAGCTCGAGCCGGGCCCCGCAGCCAAGAGAGAGAAAATAGGACCTGAAGTTCCGCTTCGAACTCGAGTACCTCGTTCCGGGCGTAGCACTAAACCAACGTTCGTAAAAAGCGCGTGCTCGCTCGAGATCAGCCACCCATGCCGCCGCATGCCCGATTTGTACGATTGGAGAGGATTGCAGTGTGTATTTTAATTTTAATGAAAGTTGAACGATGCTGATCACGAGGGCAAGCGCGTTTGCCACGGCGACTGGCCATGCGGTGATCAAGATGCCGTACGCCAACCAAAGTAAGCTATTTGCAAAGTAGAGCGTGACCGACGCGAAAGAGAGGTCGTCCACCCTCTTGCTCTTCCACGATTTCAGCACCTGCGGCATCATGCACGTCGTACCGACCGCTACGGCCGCATAACCGATCACCAGGGTAATTGTTTTCATGTTCTCTCTCAGTTGTAGCAAAAGGGGCCGCTAACCGCCTAACTGCGCGTCGGGTTGGCTGGGAGGACGGTTGTAATTGCCGATACGCTCGGAATGCGGCTTAGATCCAGCGTTTGCGAAGCAGCCATACTTTGATGACCTGCGTGAGGGCCACGTAGCTGAGCAGCGTGAGCAGCAGGATGGGCCAGTATAACCCCGGCAGGTGCGTGAAGCCCAGCGGCGGAGCCAGTGGGGAAGAGGGCAACCAGATTCCAAACGCCATGATGGCTACCGTCGTGACCGTCAGCGCCAAACTCGCTCGGCTTTGGACGAATGGGATTTTGTTGGTGCGAATGACGTGGATAATGAGCGTCTGCGTCATTAAGGATTCAACGAACCAGCCGGTCTGAAACAGGGGCGCGCGGGACGGATCCCAACAGTGGAAGAGATAGAGCATGACGAAGAATGTGGTGTAGTCGAAAATCGAGCTGATGGGGCCGATGAAGAGAATGAACCGCCTGATTTCATCGACGTTCCAGGGGCGCGGCCGGGCGACTTGCTCTTCGTCGACGGCGTCGCCGGGGATGGGCACCTGGGAGAAGTCATAGAGGAGGTTATTGGTCAACACTTGAATCGGGGCCATCGGGAGGAAGGGCAGGAAGGCGCTGGCCCCGAGAACGCTGAACATATTGCCAAAATTCGAACTCGCGCCCATGCGGATGTACTTGACGATGTTCGCGAAGACCGCACGGCCTTCGACAACACCCTCCTCCAGAACCATGAGGTCCTTCTCAAGCAGTATCAGATCGGCGGATTCCTTGGCGATGTCCGTCGCGGTGTCAACCGAGATGCCAACGTCGGCCGCGCGCAGGGCAGGAGCGTCGTTGATGCCGTCGCCCATGAATCCGACGACGTGGCCCTTGCCCCGGAGGACGCGGATGACGCGCTCTTTGTGCGCGGGCGAGAGCCGGGCGAACAGCGTCGCCCGATCGGCTGCTTCGGCCAGTTCGGCGTCGGACATTTTCTCGACGTCGCCGCCCAGTAGCATCGGGTCCGCAGAGAGGCCAACGTCCTTGCACACCTTGCGGCTGACAAGGAGGTTATCTCCGGTGAGGATTTTCACGGCCACGCCATGTTTGTGCAGGGCCGCCAGGGAGCGGGCCGCGGTCTCCTTGGGCGGGTCGAGGAAAGCGACGTACCCTCTGAGTACGAGGTTGCGCTCGTCTTCCCGCGCGCAAATCTGCTTCCCGGCCAGCTCCTTAGTAGCTACCGCCAGCACGCGGAAGCCGTCGTTGCTGAGATCGTCGTACTCTTGCTTCAGGCCGACCACTTGATCGTGGCCCATTGGGGACAACTTGCCGTCGAGTTCGAAATGAGAGCATTGGAGAAACACCTCTTCGGGAGCCCCTTTGGTAAGGAGGATCGATTTGCCTTCGGGGTCTTCGACTAAGACCGACATCATGCGCCGGGTGAAGTCGAACGGGATTTCATCCAGTTTCTTATACTTCTCGATAAGCGCCTGCTCGTGGAAGTCGGAGCTATCCAGAATCGCGCGGTCGAGCAGATTTTTCAGGCCCGTCTGGAAATAGCTGATCAGGTACCCGCCGAGAAGCACCTCAACCGACTCGCGTCCAGCGACGTCGCAATGCTTCATGAGGACGACGCGATCTTCGGTGAGGGTACCGGTTTTGTCGGTGCAGAGCACGTCCATGCCGCCGAAGTTCTGGATGGAGTTTAGGCGCTTGACGATGACTTTCTTGCGGCTCATGGCGAGGGCGCCGTTCGAGAGGCACACGGACACGATCATCGGCAGCATCTCGGGAGTGAGCCCCACGGCTACGGCCAATGCGAAGAAGAAGGCCCTCTTCCAATCGTGTTTGGTGAAACCGTTGATGAAGAAAACGAGCGGGACCATCACGGCCATGAACTTCATCATGAGCCAGGTGAAGCGATTGAGGCCCTGGTCGAAGCTTGTCGGCACGCGTTCGCCAGTGATCGAGCGGGCCATGCTACCCAGGTAGGTTTGTACGCCCGTCGTGACCACGACTGCGGTCGCCGTGCCACTTTCGACGCTGGTTCCCATGAAGCAGATGTTTTTGAATTCCGTGGGGGAGCTTTCTTCTTTAACTTCGGGGTCGTGGAATTTCTCGACCGGGAGCGACTCACCCGTGAGGCTGCCTTGGCTCACGAAGAGGTCTTTCGAGGAGAGTAGGCGCACGTCGCCTGGAATCATGTCGCCGGCGGCCAGCTTGATGATGTCGCCCGGCACCAAGTTGCGGAGCGGGATCTCCCTCGGCGCGCCGTCGCGCACGACCGTCGCGGTCACGTGGATCATGGCCTTGAGTTTCTCGGCGGCGGCGTCCGCCCGAGCTTCCTGCCAGAAGCGGAGGCTCACGCTCAGGACCACCATCATCGCCATCACGGTGCCGGCGCGCTCGTCACCCGTGAGGAAGGAGATTGCCGACAAGGTCGTCAGAAGGATGACCAGCGGGTTACGGATCATCTTCAGAAGGCGGGCGAACCAGCCTTGCTTGCGCTCTTGTGCAACCTCGTTCGGGCCCGTCGTGCGGGCGCGCTCCTCGGCTTCAGCTTCGGTTAACCCGGCCAGAGACGTGCGCAAGTCGCGGAGGAGTTCTTCGCCGTCTTTGCGGGCGGCGTCGAGAACGGCGGGAGAGACGCGAATCGTCTGTTTTTGCGATTGCCCTCGAAACGAAGGCAGGAATGGGTGGGCTGGGGGCGCTACGGGCTTAGAGTTCGGCGTTAGAGCGGCGTCGTCAGCCAAAGTACCTGTTGCGCGATCGGTATCCGGTGCTGTCATCGCTTCCTTGACCGCTTTACGGGCGGAGTTCTCTGCCTACGGGACAGGCAATTATGCACGGATCACGGCGTACTCGGAAACTCAGCCGTTATTTGGTTGCGCCTGGCGTTGAGTGCTTTCGGAACGGACGAACATCGAAACGATGGTCTCTTTCGAAAGTTTTGACCCGACGCGCCGTTAACCGTGAGAGGGAATAGGCCACGTAACAGATGGCTTACTGGAATGTCGGCCTGATTCGCTGCGCGTGCGGCTCAGGGACATTCGTAAGTTTGCATATCGTGTTAACCCCGAGGGGAGGCCTTACTTGCCGGGGAACATCTGGATTGAGTGTCATGTGACGTTTCAGTTCCGCCTTCAGACTCAAAGGAATGCTCATTACATCATCATTCTCGAAGCGCGCGAAACTCATAATATTGGCCGGAAATTGAAACGTGACCACCGTACTGTGGACCGGGAGCCTTATGTGCTTATCGATGTTGCAGGGTTTATCGCGATTTCGTTCTTTGACGCGAGCGAAGCTCTGTGTCAGCCTAAATGCATGAAGCAGAGCGTGGATCTTTCAGGAACTGGTTTCTGCGATGTCGATGGAACCGGCTACGCTGGGGATTTCATCACCCGTATGATTGCGAACCAGGATGGCTCGGTCTACTCCACGAGATGTTCGGCCGCATACGCAGTCTACCGGGAGGACCAATGGCAGAGACCTTCGAAGCATACCGAACTCGAGTCCTAAGCTATCTTGGCGATGAGGAGCCCATCGGTGTCCAACAAGCCACCCCATCGCAGCTCGATCGGCGTCTGCGCGATGTCGTGCCCGAGGAGTTGATCCGGCGTCCTGCACCTGAAAAGTGGTCAATCGCCGAGATCGTAGCGCACTTGGCGGACGCGGAGCTGGCGATGGGGTGGCGATTGCGAAACATGCTGGCGAATCCGGGCGTGGCCTTAACGTGGTGGGATCAGGCCGTATGGGCGGAGCGCTTGGGTTACGCGCAGCAAGATGCGAGCCTTTCGGCAGGGGTCTTTCGGGCGCTGCGCGAGAGCAACCTGCGACTGTTGGAGTCGGTCCCGCGCGCACGGTGGGTGGAGTGCTATGGGGTCCACGAGGTACGCGGACGGCAAACGGTCGAGGAGTTCGTCCGCTTGGAAGCGGCACACGACTTGAATCATCTTCGGCAGATCGACCGCATCTTGGGTGGGGGTATGTAGTGGTAGCCGTTTGGCTGCCAACGCCTCGGCGAGCGTGGGAAGGGTCTTGAACCGGAAGGCGGTGAGATCGCCGCCATCGACGGCTTCGCCCTCCGCATCGGCCAATCGTGCGCAAGTGATGCGGAAGATCGCCACTGTCCTACCGGCTACAAAGGTGTTACAAAACCCGTCCTCCCCTATTGAGAAAGTATTGAGAATCAGCGGGGAGAGTCCATCCTGGGCCTGAACAAAGCTTTGACCAATGGAAGGGTGATGGAGAAGGCGGAAGCAGGCTTGGGTGATCGAAGCTTCAGAGATCGCGTTTTACCCATTCGCGTGCACAGGGTTGCCTGCTGTTAAAGTACTGTTAAATTGGGCCGCGAAAATGTGGGCTCGATGGGCGTTAAGTCCTTGGAGCTTATCCGCATACGAAATTGCCCGTCAGAGATGGCCAGATTGCGTGGCACGGCGCCGCGTGCACACCGTTGCCTATTGATAAAGTATTGAGATCTGCCGGCTGTCAAAGTGCTGACAGACCGAAACCCTGGCTCCGCCGCGGGCGCATCGCCCCTATAGTCTCCTTTTTCGTGCTTGCTCAACAATCATCTGGTTCTGGCGGACCCCTGAATTTCCACAGCAGTACACATTTTCCACAGAGGACTTTTCTTTTGACGGACCACTGCGCCAGGGGGCGTAGCATCACTTCTCAAGCTGGATGAATGAATGGAGGGCTGAAGATGGCAAGCGCAGCCAAAGCCTCGCGGTAGAACACATCGACGCCGCCGCAGTGAACGATTTCCCCTCCGCGTGACGGTTATGGTCTGCGGACAATCTACGGAGAGGGGCCCGTTCAGGGAAGAGACCTGATCCTGTCCCTAAACTCTCATGGGGCTCTGCTGGCCTTGTCCGCGGACGTAGCGCTCGGACAGAAGGTCGTACTGATGAATCCGCAGACGTGGAACGAAACGGAGGCTCGCGTGAGCCGCTTAGCGGCACTACACGGTCAATGGACTGCGGTAGCCGTCGAGTTCACGCAGCCCGCTACCCAATTCTGGCCGATTGGGTATCCACCCAAGAAATCATCCCCCGCTTAACCTGATCTATCACCCGTGCTTCTCACCTAGCCAGGTGTCGAGGATCGCTCGGTCTTTGGTTTCAATTTCGCCAAACGCAATCCCCATCCCCTCAGCGGCGGCTGAGGCATAGGTCACACAACCAAAGGCTGCGAATATCGGGCTCCGGTGCGTGATTCGCAATCTGACCTTCGTTCCCGTAACGAAAGGAGTGACCGTCGCCACAAAACAACCAAACACGCTGAAATTGCGGGCCACTGCTACGATTTCCTTTTCCGATTCCAAGTCAGTCACCTCAACAGTTCCTCCGAGGAGATGGCGGGATGCGCGACGGTGTTCGGTCTGCATGTTTTAATCCGCCATGCTCTCACGTCCGCTTCAAGGCTTGGAGGGTCTCGTACTTCTCTCGCTAGAGCCTTACAACCGCATATTTCAGAGCATCCACACGTCCCTTCAGCTTTCTGCGTTCGCCGCCAAACATCCGGGGTACCACTTGAAGGCACCTTCGGGGTCAGGTGCGCGGAGATGGACGTGGTGGACGCCCAGCGTCTCAGGATCCTGCAGGACCTCGATTCTGGCGCCCCACGGATCTTCAGAAAGCGTGCTTGAAGAATCCTCGCTCTTCTTGGATCGGCGTGACGATTTTGACGCCTGCCGTTTGCAATTCCTTAATTTTTGCGGCTAGGTTAGGGACGCAAAGTCCGATGTGATCGACGGCACTGCCGGCGCTGGGCGAGGCTTATCGGTCTTCAGGAAGATAAATCGGGTTTTGCCGAAAAGGAGGCGGTCGTTCGGCTCCCCACCGACCCTGGCTGCCCACCTAGGTATTTGGCATACCACTCGACTGCCTTCGCCGGGTCAGGAACGCCAAAATGAAGGTGGTCGTAAGTCAGCGTTTCGGTCGCCGCGGGCGCTAATTCTGCGGGAGGCTCTGCTGTGCTTGTAGGAGTTCCAGCCACGCGCTGCGTTTGACCCGCCAGGAGGAGTACGGCAAGCACGAGCGTCATTGGACCACGCTTTCTGACCGATTGAACTATTAGAGTCCACCTCCTGTTTGTTGCTGAATTGGGTTCGGCTTGGCACCGGGTTATGACGAAGCCCAGCGGCTTGGCTACCTGCCGTCAACCGAGAAGGCTAAAAGGACGTTGCCCGGTATCGTGCCCTGCCGTGCGTATCCGGAATTCACATACAGCATCCCGCCGACCACGACCGCGCCAGGGCCGTTGAGTGATCCACCGGTAGCTCGCGCACCGTTCACGGTTTGATATTAAAACCAGCCTACGGTATCGCCGAACAGAAGAGCGTGCTTATCTCCCAAGGGGACGGTCTTATTGAAAGCCAGCCTCGGCTCCGAGCAATACCACGCAACAAAGTCATCGATTCGCAAAGCGATACGCTCGCTGCGAATCGGGCGAGCTGAGGGTATTCAGGACAGCTGTTTTGCAGTGATCCAGATCGGGAAGGCGTAGGATGCGTCTGGGCTTGCGACGGAAAAGCAGCTTCTT
>CAVXIM010000006.1:0-303292 GCA_963761945.1 uncultured Acidobacteriota bacterium
GCCGCGCCGCACCTTCCCGATCGTCAATATCCTGCTGATCCTGGCAAATATTCTTGTCTTCGCTTATCAACTCTCTCTGCCGCCGCGAGCGGGAGACTTGCTGGTGCAGCAGTTCGGTCTCGTACCGCGCGCGCGGAACGGGCGCTGGCGCGTCCCGGGGCGCAGTTGGGTCCGGCGATTTTGCCGCTGGTCACCAGCATGTTTCTGCACGGCGGCTTTCTGCATATTCTCGGGAACATGCTTTTCCTGTGGGTGTTTGGAGGAAATGTCGAGGACCGGTTAGGCCATCCGCGATATCTCGGGTTTTACTTTATATGCGGTATCGGCGCGGGTCTGGCGCAAATTGTGGTGAACTGGGGTTCGGGGCTGCCTTCCATTGGCGCCAGCGGAGCCATTTCCGGTGTGATGGGAGCCTACATCGTGCTCTTCCCCAGCGCAAAAGTGCTGACGCTCGTGCCGCTGCTCTTCTTTTTCTTTACCATCCGCATTCCCGCGCTCCTGATGCTGGGTTACTGGTTCGTGATCCAGTTCTTGAGCGGCCTCAGCACGCTGGGGGAGACCAACCAGGGTGGTGTGGCCTGGTGGGCGCATATCGGCGGCTTTATTTTGGGCATGTTTCTGGTGTGGGGGGTGCGCCAGCAGCGCCGTCAATATGACTACTGGAGCGCCAGCGGATGAACTGAAGGCTTTTTGTAGCCCACCCTTTCCGCCTCTCAGGAAAGGGTGGGGATTTTGTCGGGCGACGTTAGCCGGTCCAGGTGCGAAGGCGGCCGAAGACAAAAAGCCCCAGCCTTTGCGCCTTCTTTTTACCGCACAAGCTCCGCTTGCGCTGGGACGCAAAGGGCTGGGCTACACGAGGGAGACATCGGCGTGACACGCCTGCGACGCATTGCCGACCATGACCGCATCTTTTTCATCACAGTGCGTGTGGGGCGTGGAGTGGGCCTTCTTTCTCCCGCCGAACGAGATATCGTACTGCAATATGTCGCCGCAGAGCGCTCCAAGGGCACGTTTCTAATCTTCCGATATGTGGTGATGCCCGACCATCTGCATCTGCTCATAGCGCCCTTTCAGGCAGGGCTACAGGATGGAATGCATCGCTTGAAGATGAGAACCGGACGACGGATTCGCACATTACGTGGGGAACACGGGGCTTTCTGGCAGGCGCGTTATTTTGATTTCATTCTGCGCCGTGTCGGAGACTTCTGGGAGAAGCTCCAGTACATTCATCATAATCCCGTTGAGGCCAAGCTCGTGGCTTCACCGGAGGAATGGCCTTGGTCCAGCGCGGCTTACTACGCGAAGAAGTGTGGTAGCGATACGATCGACACAATCGATCTGCCGCCGGAACGGAATGCATTGCTCTGGCCCGCGCCCTGGCGATGAACCTTCAAAGCTAAGTAGGCTTCAGCTCTTGTAAGCTTTTTGTAGCCCACCCTTTCCGCATCTCAGGAAAGGGTGGGGGGTTTGTCAGGCCGTCGGACGCGATCCAGGCGCGCACGAGCAACTCGCTTTGGAAAAAGCCCCAGCCTTTGAGGAAAGGCGCAAAGGCTGGGCTACACCTACAGCTTTGCGCTCGCGACATACTCCAGCAGCCAATCGCCGACTTCGCGGGTCGAGCGCGACCCGCCGAGGTCGCGCGTCGTTTGCCGTTCCCGGACCGCCGCGCGCACTGCGGCACGCAGCAAGTCGCCCAGATCGGTCCATCCGACGTGATCGCAGAGCATCGCGGAAGCGAGCACCGCGCCCATGGGATTAGCGATTCCCTTCCCCGCGATATTCGGCGCCGAGCCATGCACCGGCTCGAATAGCGAAACCTGCCCCGGATGAATATTCCCCGAAGGCGCGATTCCCAATCCTCCGGCCAATTGCGCGGCGAGATCGCTGGCGATATCGCCGAAAAGATTGCAGGTAACGATCACGCGGAACTGGCTCGGATCGCGCACCAGTTCCGCGGCCAACGTATCGATATAAAGATGGCGCGCCTCGATCTCCGGATATTCGCGGCGGACTTCCGCAAAAACGCGCTGCCAAAGCTCGTGCCCAAAGGTGAGCGCGTTCGATTTATCGCTCATCAGCACTTTGCCCAGCTTGCGCGCGCGGGCGTAATCAAAGGCATAGCGAACGATGCGTTCGACGCCGCGGCGCGTGTTGATGTCTTCCTGGATGGCGATCTCTTCGGGATGGCCGCGCCGGAATTGCCCGCCCGCGCCGGCGTAAAGCCCTTCGGTATTTTCGCGAAAGATGACGAAGCGAATGTCGTCTTCGCCGCGATCGCGCAAAGGCGTGAGCGACCGGTCGAGCAGTTCGACCGGCCGCGCGTTCACGTAGAGGTCGAGCTTGGCGCGCAGGCCCAGAAGGATATCCGCGGCGTGCCGGTTCGAGGGCACGCGCGGATCGCCCACGGCGCCAAAAAGGATGGCGTCGAACTCGCGCCGGAACATCTCCACGGCGCCGGCTGGAAGCGTGGTGGCGTCGCGCAGGAAGCGTTCCGCGCCCCAATCGAACTCCACGAATTCCGCCTGGCGATTGGTTTTGGCGACGGCGGCGCGAAGAATTCGCACCGCTTCCGGTATGACTTCGGTGCCGATGCCGTCGCCGGGAATAACCGCGATGCGCTTGGCGGCTTGCTCTGCGGAGGTGGGAGTGTTCACGGAATCAGCGCGCGAAAATTCGATGCACGAAAGGCCAGACGGGTGGGCACCGAATGACGGCGGATAGACCGAGTCGCAACGCTATTTCTCGCTCGCCGGCTTGAATGTGCCCTTGGCCTTGGCCACAGGTATCAGCGTCGGATAGAACTGCACGAACGTCTGGTCGACGGCGCCATTCATGGAATGGCAGGTCTGGCAATTCGAGTCCGGCGGCAGCGGCTTGGCGCTGCGCGCCGCGGTGCCAAACTCAAAAAACGCCCACTTTGTCGTGGGAAATCGGCTGGCGTCCTTGAGATGAACTTCCATCGCGACAATTTCGTCCTGGTAGTGGCCACCTTTGTTGATCGATCCGTTGCCGGCCGCCGAGCGGACTTCCAGGACAAACATGGTCTTCTCGGGCCACGTGCCCGTCTCGAGAAAAGCTTTATAGGCTTGCCGCGTGACGAAGACATTGTCGAAGCGCTGATTCGCCGCATGTCGCGCTCGGCACATAGGTCATACCCAGCCCGGAGCTGAGGTAGATCCATTCGCGATAATTGTCCGGCCGCTGGAGTTGGCCGTCACTGGTGAACCGCGGCTCATCCGGCTGCGCCTGCTGAGCGGCCAGCCTGAAACTCACCCACAGCAACGAGAGCAGGATCAGAATTGTCGTTTTCATTGCGAATATTCTAATTCAGCGCCCGCCGGAAGCGTGAAGCAATAAAGATCACGCCAATTCCCGCTCGGGCCGACGATCATGCGATCGGCTTTCAATGGCGTAGACCCCGGAGATGATGAGAAGCCCGCCGACGGCCACACGGCGGGTGATCGGCTCGCCGAGAATCACCAGCCCCAACAGGATCGCGCCAACCGGCTGCAGATAACTCACCGCGCCGAGCCCAGCCGGAGTCATATAGCGCAGCGCCCAGAAATATAGAATGTAGGAAGCCGCCGAGCCCAACACGCCCAGGTAGATCACCCCGCCCCATCCCTCGAGGCTGATCGCGCCGAGCCGGCCCGGATGAGCGAGTGCGCGAATTTGCCAAAGCGCGACCGGCAACACGAGCACCGCCGCCGCGACATTGCTCAGCAGGCTCACGCGCACGGCACTATATTCCTCCACCACCCGCTTGCCCAGGACGGTGTAAAGCGCGAGCCCGAAGGCAGCCAGCAGAGTGAGCAGATCGCCGAGGCCGGTGCTACCCCCGGCATTTCCGGCATGTTCCACGCCAACCGCCGCAACGCCCGCAAACGCGAGCGCCATGCCGATGACTTTGCGCCGCGTGAGCGCTTCGAGCCGCAGGGTCCAGGAGAAGATCAATATAAGGATTGGCGCACAACCGATAATCAACGAAGAGTGGCTGACCGAAGTGTAGTTCAAGCCCACCGTGAAGCAGCCCTGATTGAGAACCACGCCGAAAAAGCCGAGGTAAGTAATGGCCCAAAGCGCGTGGAGCCGCGTCTTCTGCGGCACTTCAACTTTTACTTTAACCTTCTGCCCCTTCCCCGCTCTCGGGAAAAACAGCGCGGGCAGCGAGACAATCCCGGCCACCATTAGTCGAAACGATCCGAGCGCCAAAGCGGGGAGTTCGCGAAGTTCGATTTTGCCGACGATGTAGTTCAAGGACCACACGAAGATCAGGAAAGCCATGGCCAGAAAAATCAGGAGAGAAGAAGGTCCGGCCGCAGGCTCACTCTCATGCGTTACACCCTCACGTATTACGTGAGATTGCTTCGCGTCCTCCATAGAATCCATAGAAGAGGATTGCAATGGGGTGGGGTTTCCTCCAGGGGCCCGTGCGGCCAGCACTTAACGAAGGACCTCGCGCCGCACCGTGATCGCCTCGATGCGCTCCCGCCGGGGCTCATAGCCGATTCCGGAACCGGAGGGCACGCGAATAGTTCCCCTCGGCGTGACCGTCACTTCGGGATCGATGACGTCTTCGGTCCAATAACGCTTACTGGCGGTGACGTCGCCGGGCAGCGTGAAATTGGCGAGCGTGGAGAGCGCGATATTGTGCGCCCGACCGATGCCGGATTCGAGCATGCCCCCGCACCACACCGGAATGCCGTTATCCCGGCAGAGGTCGTGAATGCGCCGAGCCGGCGAGAATCCGCCCACGCGGCCCAGCTTCATATTGATAATGCGGCAGGCGCCCAGCGCGATGGCGGCCTGCGCGTGCTCTTCGGTGTGGATGCACTCGTCGAGGCAAATCGGGGTCATGAGCTGGCGCTGCAATTCCGCATGGCTCCAGATATCGTCCCAGCCGAGCGGCTGCTCGATCATCATCAGGTAGTAGGCTTCGAGCTCGCCGAGGCGCGCCGCGTCTTTGGATGTGTAAGCCGAATTGGCGTCCACCATCAGGCGAATCTTCGGGAAGCGCCGCCGCAGGCGAGCGACCGGCTCGACGTCATAGCCCGGCTTGATCTTGATTTTGATGCGCTGATAACCGGCCGCCAATTCCCTTTCCACCACGCGCTCGAGCTCGTCATCGCTTTCCTGAATGCCGATGGAGACGCCGCAGGAAATCTCTTCGAGCGTGCCGCCGATCAGCTTCCAAAGGGGCAGGTTCTTTTGCCGCGCCTCCGCATCCCAGACGGCTGCCTCGATCGCGCCCTTGGCCATGTTGTGGCCGCGAATCTGCGCCAGCATTTGCCATACGTCGGCCGCGGCGGCAAACTCCTTGCGGGCCAGCATCGGCCAGATGAAATCGCGCAGAATATGCCAGGCCGTCTCGATGGTTTCGGGCGAATAGGACGGCCGTTCGCCGGCGACGCATTCGCCCCAGCCGGTCACGCCATCGGCGTCAACCTCGATCAGGAGAATGCGCCGGTCCGTGGTGCGGCCAAAACTCGTCTCGAACGGCCGCACCAGCGGCATCTGAATCTCGCGGAGCGTGGCCTGGCACAGGCGCATAAGAGTTAAAAGTTGAGAGTTAAAAGTTAAGAGTTAAGAGTGAAGCACTACTCCGGCTCACTTCTCGGCCCAAGGCTCGAGCAGGTAATCGGCGGCATCGTCGGTCCTGTCGATGCCGGTGGCCGCGTAGCCGGCAGTCAGCCAGTGTTCGAATTCCTGCCGCACTTCCGCCTGCAGGCGCGCCGCTTCTTCGGGCTTGGTGCCGCGAATCCTGGCAAAATCCGCCGGGACGCGAATGCGCGCGTACTCCTTGCGGGACTTCGCGGCCCGCGGGCGCTTATCGGAGAGCGCGCGGCGCACCCGCGTCGAGCGCAAGCGCCATTCCGCGACCAGCCGGTCGGTGGGCAAGCCGCCATGCAGCGGGCTGGTGGTGAGGCCGTACATATTAGGAATGAACCGCCGCACGATGGCGCCCAGGCGGAAGTTGAAGTAGGCGTTTTTGATCTCCAGCGGATCGAAGGTCCATTCGATCAGATCGATGCCCCGGCCAAGCGCCTCCTGGGACTGGAAGAGCTTCAGCTTGCGGCCCGCGCCCTGATTCCGGTAAGGACGCAGCACTGCCGTCATGTGCGAGTGCAGAAAGGGTTTGCGGCCGTGCGCCCCGGCGATGGCCAGGGTGAAGCCGACCATGCGGTCGCCCGCGAATGCGCCCAGCACCTGTCCGCCGGTTTCCGCGGCGACCACGAAGAGCGGCAGCGGAACAATGTCGACGTCCGCGGATCCCCAGACGGCGCGTTCGATTTCGATGCAGCTGGCGAATTCCGAAATGCCGGAGCACAAGCGGACGGCAATCTCCGGCGCACTTTCCTCAGACGATTTGGCGTGTTTCGCAACCGTTGTCATAGCTTCACCTAAGTATCGTTAAACTTGCCGGCCGGGATCAAATAATCGTATTTCATCCGTCTTTGGACGCGAACAAAAATATTAACTTTGTTGTCATCCTGCCATCCCGACCCAGACAAAGTCCCCTGCCTTCGCCATTCAGAAAGCCGGCTGAGGGACCTGCCTTTTCGTCGCGAGCCTGCGAAAACGGCTCATCCTGCCGCCCGTTCGGCGGCGGCGCTTTTGACCTCGTTCCACAACGCGTCGAGCTCCGCGGCGGAAAGGCCGCCCAGCGTTTGCCCGCGCGCCGCGGCGATGCGCTCCATCTCCCGGAATCGCCCTGCAAACTTGCGATTGGCCTTTTTCAGCGCGATTTCCGCATCCAGGCCGAGAAAACGCGCCAGATTTACGCCCACGAAGAGCAGATCGCCGACTTCTTCCTCGATTTCCTGCGGGCGGCGATCTCCAGACGCAAGACCGCTTATGGCGGACTTCAGCTCCATGGTCTCCTCGGCCAGTTTGTCAAATATGCCGTACACGTCGGGCCAATCGAACCCGACATTGGCGGCGCGCCGGGTAAGCTGATGCGCCTCGAGCAGGGCGGGCAGGCTGCGCGGAACGGGATCGAGGATCGACGCGTCCTTTGCCGGCGACGGCTGGCTCTTGGCGCGTTCCTCGGCCTTAAGCTGCTCCCAATTTTTCAGCACTTGCGCGGACGTCTTCGCGCGCACCTCCCCGAAGACGTGCGGATGGCGGCGCACCATTTTCGTATAGATGTGCTCGATGACGTCGGCGATATCGAACCTGCCGGCTTCGGCGGCGAGTTCGGCGTGAAAGACGATCTGCAGCAGCAGATCGCCGAGTTCGTCGGCAAACTTTCGGGCATCGCCGCCGTCGATCGCGTCCAGCACCTCGTAGGTTTCCTCCACCAGATAGGTCCGAAGCGAATCGTGGGTCTGCTCGCGGTCCCAGGGACAGCCGTTGGGCGCCCGCAGCTTGGCCTGCAAAGCGACCAGCGCCTCAAAGGCTTTGCCGATTCGCTTGCGGGCTCGGGCGTCTCCCTTCAGATCCAGCCGCGGCATGCCCGAGTTTTGGCTGCCGGCAGGCTTGCCGCGGCGGGCTTGTCCGCCGTGGCGGACGCGAGAACCTTTCGTTGCCTTGCGAGCAGATCTTGATCGGGGCACAGTGGGCGGTTCGCCTGAATGATCAGCTTAGTGTTAAAGGCTAAAGGATTACTCTACGGTAGCCTCTGCCGGTTCGCAAGAGCCGGCCGGTGGATAGATTTAGGGGCGGCTGCCCGGCAGGCGTAGCTGTCACTTCAAGTCTGAGTATAGGTTCTGCCTGGTACGTTTCAGGTAATCCAGCTTTTCTTTCAAATTTGTGAGCTCAGGCCGTGGGTAAACCCCCAAGCCAGCCTCTTGGTCACATTGATGTATGTCTTCGATTCGAAGATAACAGCTTCGCCAGTTTGCCTTGATATTGTGAAAGTACTGCATGGCGTATCGATCTGCCGGAGGGGCCGGGAACGACCCGACCAGCAGCATCGCGACTACCAAGCCAGAAAGGGTCCTTCGCGCCCATTTCGTGCTCGCGCTGAGCGCCTGAAGGTAAAGGCCGAGAACGCCAACCTCGATGTATTCCGTGTACCGGCTGGAAAACGCCATGCCACGGCCAAAACATGTGCGTCCATAGGCGTTGGCGGCACAGAAAAGAGGCAAAAGCCCACCAAGACCGCGGGAATAAGGTCCTTGGGCGCGTAGTTCTTCGACTGCCTCACCCGCTTACCGAAGCTTACGAGACCAAAACCATGGCCGCCAGAATCGCGCCGCCTAGGGGTATGGAGACAAAGAATCGGGAACCTCGCGCGCCGAAAAAATGTGCCAGCATCAAGTTTATAAAAACCAGGTAATCCACAGCCGAGCGAGGCTGCAGCGAAAAGCAATCCGCAGCCGGCTCAAACCGATATACCCACAAAGAATGAGCCCAACGATAAGAAGAGAAAGCGCCAGCGCAATGAGAACATAATTTGACGGCTGGCCGGCTTGGCGCCGTAAGAAATAATCCAGCAACAGCCATACCGGAGTGATCACGCCGAGGAACAGTCCAAAGCCCGTGTAAATGGCCAGGAAATTCACGATCAGCGCAAGGCCATATCGAGTGACCGTACGCTCGCACGTCAACGCGAGACCGTAAAGAACCGCCAGCAAAAGCGGCAGCGGGCCATGGGAGAAATTCGGCGTGACCCACAGATTTTCGTATTGGGCCGGAGTAAAGAAAATCAACGGAATGGCAATGTCCGAGAACGAGAGCGGACCCCATAGCCTCGTTTTCAGATAAAGGGCACAGAGCGCCGCGATGACGACGATGCCAGTCGCCAGAAAAGCTTCGACGCGGCTATTCCACTGAAAGTGCGGTTCGACCAGCTTGGATAAAAGCGCCCCTACCCCCTGGCGATGCGGCCCATGTTGCCACCGAAACATTTCCCAGAGGGAGTGCTTTTGAAAAAGCGTGGCGTCATTGAAGTCCCATTGATCCGAGTAAAAGATATTCACCGCATAGCGGGAGACCTGGCGGAAAAGCCGAACGGCCAAAAACAGAAAAGCGCCGGCCACAAAAAGCGTTTGGCATAAACGGCGCGTCGTGTCCCGGCCGCCGGGGAGTGCGCTGGACGAGTTCAAGCGGCGAACGATACCACAGGATGGAGGCTCAACGGCGCGGCAAGGCCGCAGGATTGGATCGGCGCCACGGAGCCAGGCAAGCTTAGCGGCAAGCCGGCCTCGCTCGACAGGCGATGTGACCGATGCACAGCCTAAGGAATGTCAGACGTCAGCGGTGTTCAGGCCGCCGATCAGAAATTCACGGCAAAGCCGAAGGACGCCAGCGGATAAATCTTGATGAAAGACACATCATGATTGACCTTGGCCTGTTCGGATTGCACGTTGCTCTGCACCGTGGGGTCGGTGGCGGCATTGACGCAGCTCGCGCCCGAATTTGCGCAAGCGGTGCCCTGCAGGGCCAGCGACGTCTTGGGCGAGCCTGTATAAGCCACCCCGACTTCCGTGGTGAAGCTGAAGCGCCGGCGGTTTCGCGGAATCAGATTGCCGAAGCCGATCAGGAATGACGGCGCCACCTTGTTGAAACCAAGACTCGCGGTACCGGTAATCGGATTGGCGGCACTGCTGGTGTAGCTCGCGCCACCCAGCGTGAACGACTGGTTCGCAGCCACGGAGTACATTCGCGTTGACGTGGTTATCGTTATAAAACAAGAGGCCGGGACTGACGTGGAACCCGCCGGCAAAAGGAAACAGATCCAAATGGGCTTCCGCGGATCGGAAAGCCAGTTGCGCGCCGTAGGCGGCGCCGTCCTTATTGAAATTGTAGCTATAGTTGAAGAAATTAAATCCTCCCCGGACGTTGATTCGCTTGGTGAGGTACACCGCGGCTTCGCCGCCGATTCCGAGCAGCGATATTTTGGCCCCGACGCCAATGCGGCGCGGTCCTTCCGCGCCTAACGGGTCAGGACTAGGCGGAGCCGGGACGGGCGGAACATCGGGCAAGCCGGGTAACCCGATGGCGTTCGCTTCGGGGGCCAAAGCAATGGCGTTCAACGAGGCGGCTTCGTCTTGAGCCAGGCAACTTGCGGGGACCAGACTAAGAAGCGCGCAGGACAATAGCACGGCCGCGACCAGGGCCAGGGATTTTCGCAATGTATCCTCCGAAGCGATTTTTGACCAGCGAAGCGAATTCGGCGGGGTCAATTATCCAGCGCCCCACCTGTTCCTGCAGTCCCCAAACGCCGTCCCGCCGCCTATGCCGTATTAACCGCCGCGACAAGCCGCCGCATTGTGCATCGAAGTCTAAGGCTGCTTGGCCTCTTCCCTGCCGGCCTGCTTCGATTCCATTTCGGGAGGCCCGGCAGATGAGAATCCACGCAGGATTTGGACATCTGACCCCGGCTGCTTGTCCCCGCGCGGGGGCGGATGCTACACTAAATTTCCAAATTCACCGGCCTTTACGCCATAAACACAGGGAGTTGCCTCTTGGCGGATCCAAAGCAGGAAGAAACATTTCGAGTTATCGACCGTCGCCTCTTCAATACCGAAGGCGAAATACGCGATGAAGCTGTTCGCGAGGAGCGGCGTAAGCAGGAAACCGAACCGAGCGCGGCGAGCCCGCTGAACTCTTCCCCGGCCGCCGCGCAAAAGAAAGACGCCGCGCCGCGCCGAAGTCTGCTCAGAAGACCGAACCGGCGCGAGAAACGCCCGTGGCAGAAGCCGAGCTGCCCAAGCCTTCTCGCGGAATCCAGATGCTCATCAACTTCGTGGCCCAGAATGCCGCCATGCTGCTGGGCGCTTACCCGGATCCGCGCACCGGCCAGCCCATACTCGATCTGGAGGGCGCGCGAGAACTGATCGACATGCTCGACGGCCTGCGTGAGGCCACCCGCGGCAATCTGGCCTCGGAAGACGACCGGCTGCTGCTCGACGTCCTCGGCAGCCTGAAGCTCTCTTACATGGAAATGACCAAGGCGGCGGCAAAAGCGATGCAGGAAAAGGCCAAGGCTCGCCCGTAGCGAAAGCGGTTCCGGTGTCTCTCCCCCGTCCCACGAAAAATGCTTCCCTTGTGCGCGTGACCGTGCTCGGTTCGGGCACGTCCATGGGCGTTCCGAGCCTCGGCTGCCATTGCCGCGTCTGCCGTTCGCAGGATCCGCACGACAACCGCACGCGCCCTTCCGTGCTGGTCTCCCGCGAGGATCATCACGTGGTCATCGATACCACTCCGGATTTTCGTTTTCAGGCTTTGCGCCAGGGACTCGAAAGTCTGGACGCCATCGTCTATACGCACGGGCACGCCGACCACATTCTCGGCTTCGACGATATCCGCCCTTACAATCTGCGCCAGAAAGCGGCCGTGCCGATTTACGCCTCCAAGGAAACCTGGGCGATCCTGCGGCGAACTTTCGCTTACGTCTTTGACGGCAAGCCGGCGCTGAGCACGATTCCCGAGGTGACTCCGCACGTGATCGAAGGCCCGTTCGAACTGCTGGGCACGCCGTGGAAGCCCATTCCCGCCGAACACGGGAATATGGCCGTGCTGGGCTTTCGCGTCGGCGGCCTTGTTTATCTCACCGACTTCAGCCGCATACCCGAGGAGTCCATGCCGCTGCTGGCGAGTATCGACGAACTGGTGATGGATGCTCTGCGCGATGAGCCTCACCCCATGCACCAGACCGTGGAACAGGCGCTCGCGTTGGTCACGCGGCTTCAGCCCCGCCGCGCCTGGTTCACGCATATCGCCCACGACCTGCCGCACCAGGAAACCAACGAGCGGCTGGTGCGTATGGGTTTTCCCCACGTCCAATTGGCCTACGACGGCCTCAGCTTCGAGGTGGCAGCGTGAGCGGATGCGCCGTGCTGCGTTCCACGGTGGAGTGGGCGGCGCGATACGGCTCTTCCGGAAGACGCGCCGTGCTTTCCGTCGGCAATTTCGATGGCTTGCACCTCGGCCACCAGAAAATCCTTCGCCAGGTGATCGAGCGCGCCCAGAAGCTCCAGGGCGTCGCCGCCGTAATCACCTTCGATCCGCATCCGCTGAAAGTGTTGCGTCCGGGCAAGGCGCCGCCCATGGTGGAAACGATGGACCAGAGAATGGAGCAGTTCGCCGCCATCGGACTGGAAGCCGCGCTCGTCTTGCGCTTTGATCGCGCCCTGGCCGCGCTCAGTCCCGGGGATTTCGTTCGCGGCGTGCTGGTCGAGGAATTGAAGACGGCGGCCGTCCTGGTCGGCCAGAATTTTCGCTTCGGCCATCGCCAGGAGGGCAATGTCGAGACGCTCGCGCAATTGGGGCAGCGCTTCGGATTCTCGGTCGAGATCGTCGAACCGGTGGTGATCGACGGCGAATTTGTCTCCAGCACCGCGGTGCGCACGCGCGGTTGCGGAAGGCCGCGTCGCGCATGCCGCGCGCCTTCTGGGCCGGCCGTTTGCCCTCACGGGAGAGATTATCCGCGGCGCGGGGCGCGGCGCCACGGTGCTTTTTCCCACGCTGAATCTCGCCCCGGAACAGGAACTGCTGCCCAAGGTCGGCGTCTATGCCACCGAGACGCGCGTCGAGGACCGCGTCTATCGCTCCGCCACCAACGTCGGTTTCCGGCCGACCTTCGACGGCACGTTATTGGGCGTGGAAAGCCACCTGTTTGATTTCTCGCGAGAATTAACCAAGGGGCGGCTCGAGGTGCGCTTCTGCGAAAGATTGCGCGACGAAAGAAAATTCAGCGGCCCCGCCGAACTGCGCGCGCAGATTGCCGCCGACCTGCGCGAGGTCCGCGAATACTTCCGCCGCCGCGACCGCCGCTCAGCCCGTCCGCTCCTAACGCTTACCCGACGTACCGTTGTCATCCCGAGACATCGACCGCATGTCCCCAGCGGGTGAACGACGAGGGATCTGTAGTTGAGGAAAGCAGCGAGCTACGACGACGCTTGCGGCAGCTTTCGGCGGCAGGCGTCGCAATAGCCGCCGATCTCCGACGCGCGCCACGGTGATGCCGATGCCGGTGTCGCGCTCGACCTGGCGCTTGAGCTGCTCGAAGAGATCGCTTTCCACTTCGCGCACTTTGCCGCAGCGCAGGCAGGCCACGTGGATATGGTCGCGCGGGCCATGGCTTTCGTAATAATGCCGATGGCCGTGGATGTGCAGCAGATCGAGTTCGTCGAGCAGGCCGTGGCTCTTGAGCATTTCGAGCGTGCGATAGACGGTCACGCGATGCACTCGCGGATCGATTTTTTGCGCGCGCTCCAGGATGGAGTCGGCGGTCAGGTGCTGCTCGGCCTGATCCATGACGTCCAGCAGGACGCGCCGCTGGCGCGTGAGCCGCACGCCCTTGCGCTGCAAGCGCGGTGCGCAAACGGCCCGGCTCGGTATGAGCGTTGAGCCGCTCACCGGAAGAGACACGCCGATGATCGTTTTCTCGCGCCCGGCTCTTGTCAGCAGCCTCGCGCGTTTGATGGGTAGAAGCCATGACGATCAGTGGCTCGGGAAAAGCCGCAGCACATCATTGTACATGACGATCAGAAACACCAGCAGCAGGAAGACCATGCCCACGGTCACGAAGCGTTCCTTGATCTTCAGGCTGAGGTCGTGCCGCATCAGGCCCTCGATGCCAGCATCAGGATGTGTCCGCCGTCCAGGATGGGGATGGGCAGCAGGTTCAGAATGCCGAGGTTCAGACTCACCAGCGCCATCAGGCTGATCAGGTCGCCGAAACCCCGCTTCGCCGCGCGGCTGGACTCCTGCACGATTCCCAGCGGGCCTTGCACCTGCTTGAGCGAAACTCTGCCGGTGAAGAGATCGCCCACCATATAAATCAACTTGTTGGCGAGCACGATATGGAATTGTGTGGCCTTCACCACCGCCTCGGGCACCGAATAGCCGCCGCGGCGAGGTGACGAAGCGGAAGGTGATGCCGATCTGCCAGCGCGGCTTGCCGTCTCCCGGATCGCCCCAGGTGGGACGCAGCTCCACCTTTTGCGGCTGGCCGTTGCGCAGGATCTCCAGAGTCATGGGATTCCCGCCGCTTTGCTGCACGACTTCGGAGAATTGCGACGGCGCGGTCAGGCGCTGGCCGTCGGCGCCACGATGACGTCGCCTGCCATCAAGCCAGCGTGTTCCGCCGGCAAGCCGTGGGCGATCGAGCCCACCACGACCGGCTCGGCGGGATAACCCAGTACGGCAAAGGGCTGGGGTTCGCTCGTCACGCTCGTGGTAATCAGCTGGCCGTCGCGCTCGATGGTCACCGGTTCCGAGTGTCCCGGTGCGGAAAGCGCCAGTTCCAGGGCCACGCGGTCCCAGGTCGGGTTTTTGACGCCGGCGAAGGAAACAATCGGTCGCCCGCCTGGATGCCCGCCTTTTGCGCCGGCGAATCCTTCACCACGCCGGCGATGACCACGGGCTTATCGGCATACGAAGGCTGCTCCCCTCCGCGCACGAAGAGCCCCGCCGTAAGGATGACGGCCATCAGGAAATTCGTCGTGGGACCGGCCAGCGCGATCAGCACGCGCTGCCAGCGCGGCTTGGAGAGAAATTCGTCGGGATCGCCGCTGCGCTCTTCCGCCGGATTATCGCCCGCCATGCGCACGTAGCCGCCCAGCGGCAGCGCGCTCAGCCGGTAATCGGTGGGCCCGCGCTTGACGCCAAACAGACGCGGACCGAAGCCAATCGAGAAAACCTCCACGCGCACGCCAAACAGCCGGGCCACGACGAAGTGGCCCCATTCGTGGACCAAAACCATCATGCCCAGCCCAATGGCCACCGCTACGATTCCCGTCAACACGTCTGAACTTCCCTCACTTCGATTATTGTACTCGCCCTCGTTTTACTCATGTTATTTTATCGAATTGATGGCTCAACCGCTCGCGCTTAGCTTGGCCGCGGATTCCGCCATCGCCTCGACCTCTTCCCGCGCCAGCCGCCGTGCTTCGCCGTCGGCCGCCAGCACGTCGTCTATCGAACCCAAGGGCACCTGGGGCATGCGCTCGAGCACGCGTTCGATCACCCGCGCGATGCCCGCAAACGGCAATCGCCGCTCCAGAAAGGCCTCCACCGCGACTTCGTCGGCCGCATTCAGCGCGCAGGTTTGTGCCCCGCCCTCTTCCAGCGCCCGCCGAGCCAGCCGCAAGCAGGGAAACTTTCGCGCCGGTACATTCTCGAAATCCAGCCGGCGCAAAGCACCCCAATCGAGCTCTACTCCGTTTGATGCTTCCCGCTCCGGATAGGTTAGCGCATAATGGATGGGCATGCGCATGTCCGTGGGGCCGAGTTGTGCCAGGATCGAACCGTCCACATATTCGACCATGGAATGAATCGTGGATTGCGGATGAATGACCACGTCGATCCGCTTCGGCTCGATCCCAAAAAGCCAGTGCGCCTCGATCACCTCGAAGCCCTTGTTCACCAGCGTGGCGGAATCAATCGTGATCCGCTTGCCCATGCGCCAATTGGGGTGCGCCAGCGCCTGCTCGGGAGTGGCCTCGGCCATTTGCGCCAGCGGCGTCTGCCGGAAGGGCCCGCCGGAGGCCGTCAGGATCAGGCGCCGCACCTCGCATGGCCGCCCGGCGCGCAGGCACTGATGGATGGCATTGTGCTCGCTATCCACCGGCAGTAGTTCGACGCCCTTGGCTTTGGCCGCGGCCATCACCAGGGCGCCGGCAGCCACCAGCACTTCTTTATTCGATAGCGCTACGCACTTCCCCGCCTGCACGGCGGCATAGGTCGCTTCGAGACCGACCACGCCGACCGCCGCGGATACCACCATGGCCGCATCCGGATGCGTGGCCACGCTCAGCAATCCTTCGCGGCCATGCTGAATCTCGGGCAAAGGCTCGAGAGCCGCCGGCCGATTGCCGCAGCCGCTCCCGCAGCTCCGCAGCTTTCGCTCCATCGCCTACGGACACAAGCTGCGGCCGGTGCCGCGCGATTTGTCCCGCGAGTTCTTCCAGATTTCCGCCGGCGGCCAGCGCCACCACGCGGAAGCGCTCCGGCAGCGATTCCACCACCTGAAGCGTCTGGCGGCCGATGGAGCCCGTCGATCCGAGTATGGCAATTGCTTTCATGCAAGGCGGCGATGCCGCTCAGGGCTTTCGCTAGAATCGCGAGGCCACCAGGAATCGAAAATAGTACCAGACCACCGGCGCGGCCAATATCAAAGCATCGATGCGATCGAGTATGCCACCATGTCCCGGCAGCAGCGTACCCGAATCCTTGACCCCGGCGCCGCGCTTGTAGGCGGACTTCAGCAGGTCCCCGGCCTGCCCGGCGGCGTTCGCCAGGCAAGCCATGACGACGGCCTGGAACGCATCGATATCCAGCCAATTGAACAAAACCAGCGCCACGATGCCGAGCCAAGCAGGTTCGCGGCCGCGCCCTCCCAGGTTTTCTTGGGACTCAACTGCGGAGCCATGGGCATGCGCCCAAGCGAGCGTCCCACAAAGTAAGCCAGCGTGTCGCCCACCCACACCAGCAGTAATGTAAAAAGCAGGAGTTTCGGTCCGATTAATGGCACCGCGTGAATCCGCACCACCGCGCTCAGAGGCAAGGCGATGAACACCAGCCCGGCGGAGCCGATCCCGATATCTCCGATGGCATTAGCCAGGGGTCGCCGCGAAGCGAAAACCGTCGCCGCGCAGCCCAGCAGGAAGATGAAAAACACCAATTCGAGCGGCAGCTCAGGCATAGCGGGTAACTGCGTGAGCCGCAGGTTACGTCCTACTTGATAGGATTGCGCCCCGCGCGCGCTCCACTGCTGAAAAAATATTCCCAGCGCGCAGATGCTGGTCCACAGCCGATAAGCTTGCAGATTGAGGCGCGCGCCCAGCGAGAAAAATTCAAGGAGGGCAAGGACGGCGACCACGCCGCCGAGCGCCGCCACCAGCGCCGTCGATCCCCACCAAACCGCAGCCGCCACGGCTGGGATCAATACCGCCGCGGTCAGAATGCGAGCCGCGGTGCCGGAGATGGCGCCCGAATTAGAGCTTGGCGTCTGGACCTGTTTCCCCACGGAGGGTTGCGGAATTTGCGACACTCCCAGAAACGCTAAAGGTTACAAGAACGTGACAGAAGCCGCCAGTTGTGATTCCGAGGAGCGCGCCCACGCTCCCGCGAGGGCGGACGACGAGGTCCGGAGTCGGGAAATGCGAAAGTCATTCCGGCTGCAGCGCCGGAACTTCGGGAGTGCTTCGCAGCCAAACCGCCATAGCGCCGTTCACGCTTCTGGTAGTCGGCCAGCGCGGTATAGAGTTCCGCGCGGCGAAAGTCGGGCCAAAGCGTCTCGGTGACGTAAATTTCCGCGTAGGCGATCTGCCACAGCAGGAAATTGCTGATGCGCATTTCGCCGCTGGTGCGGATGAGCAGATCGGGATCGGGCAGCCCCGCGGTATAAAGATTCTCGGAGATGGTCTCTTCGTCCACGCGAAAATTTGCCGAGGCGCCATTGCCGTTGGCGGATTTTTTGCGGAAGCGATCCAGGATGGCGTTGAAGGCGTCCACCAACTCCGCGCGCGCGCCGTAATTCAAGGCCACCATCAAAGCCATTCCGGAGTTCTGCGCCGTCAGGGCCACGCCTTTGGCCAGGTCCGCCTGAACCTCCTCCGGCAATTGCTCGGTGCGCCCGATAATTTGCAGACGGATATTGTTGCGATGGATGACCGGCAGTTCCTTGCGCAGATATTGCCGCAGCAGGCGCATCAGGAAATCGATCTCGGCCTTGGGACGGCGCCAGTTTTCCATGGAAAACGCGTACAGCGTGAGCGCGGGGATGTGCAAGCGCGCGCAGGTTTCAATGATGATGCGCGCGGATTCCACGCCGGCGCGGTGCCCGGCCACGCGCGGCAGATGCCGGCGTTGCGCCCAGCGGCCATTGCCGTCCATGATGACGGCGATATGCCGCGGCAGTCGCTGCGCGTCAAGGCCTTCCAGCAGGCGAGCCTCTTCGCGGCTGGCCGGTTCAAGCAATTCGGGTGGTTGCACTCTTTTATTCCGATGTCACGCGAGGCGTCGCCGGCCAAGTATAGAATGCGGGGATCAAGCGCCGGCTCCTTTACAACGCAAAGCTAGCACAGTGCCCCACCCTGCGCAACTTCGCCGCGTCGGGAATGTTCTTGACGATGGAAAAGCAGATCCCTCGTCATTCGCCCGCACAAGAAGCGCGAGCGAATTTCCTCGGGATGACAGCCAGCCTGCAATGTGCTGCGAGAAAACGCCTGCCGCTGAGAGAACAGGATAAAAGGCGTGCGCGCGGTTGCACGGATTTTCAAAAGAACGTCGCACTGGAATCTACAATCCGCCGGTCGCCGCGGAAGGATGAAACAGGCCGAAATAAATGAGCACCAGGGTCAAGGCGATCATGGCCACGCTGGTGACCCAGGCAACCACATTGAAGGTGGGGCTATTCACCTGGCTGCCCATCAAATCTCGCCGGTTAATCAGCAGGATCATGAAAATCAGCACGATGGGCAGCCAGATCCCGTTGGCCACCTGTGAGAGCACCAGGATGCGCCAGAGCGGCGCCCGCGGAATCAGGATCAATCCGCCGCCGACCACGATCAGGATGGTATACAGCCAATAAAAAATGGGCGCTTCTTTGAATTTGCGGTCGATCCCCGCCTCGAAGCCCAACCCTTCGCAAATCACGTGCGCGGTCGAAAGCGGCAGGATGGACGCGGCAAAGAGCGACGCATTCAGCAGGCCGAAGGCGAAAAGCAGCCCCGCCCAGCGTCCTGCCAGCGGAACGAGGGCCCGCGCCGCATCCGCGGCATCCACGATATTGCGATGGCCCGACGCGTACAGGGTGGCCGCGGTGCAAACGATAATGAAAAAGACGATGACCATGCAGCTCACGCTGCCCGCAATGACGTCCGCCCGCGCCTGCGAATACTGGCGCGGCCCGATGCGCTTCTCCACAAAACTTGCCTGCATGTAAAAGAATTGCCACGGAGCGATCGTCGTGCCCACCAGCGCCGTGACCATGAGCAGGTAATTGCCGTTGAACTGCAGCGATGGAATGACCGTATGCCGCGCCGCATCCAGCCAATCGGGCTTCGCCAGAAAGGCCGAAAACGCGTAGGCCAGATAAAACGAGCAGAGCGCCAGGAAGATCTTCTCCACCTGCCGATAAGTTCCGCGCAGCACCAGCACCCAGACGACCAAGGCCGCCAGCGGTACCGCGATATACCGGCTGATTCCGAATATCTCCACCGCCGAAGCCACTCCGGCAAATTCCGCCACCACGTTGCCGAGGTCCACCAGAAATCCCGCGACCATCACAAAAAACGTCGGCCGGAAGCCAAACTCCTCCCGGATCAAGTCCGAAAGCCCTTTGCCGGTGACCACCGCCATGCGCGCGCACATCTCCTCGGTCACGTACAGCGCAATGGTCATCGGTATGAGCGACCACAAGAGCGCGTAGCCAAACTGCGCGCCGGCCAGCGAATAGGTGGAAATTCCGCCGGCGTCGTTGTCCACGTTGGAAGTGATCAGCCCCGGACCCAACACCGCTCCCAATAGCGCCAACCGGCGCCACAAATTGTGGCTGCGGCGGCGCACATGGGTAGCACGGCGCTGCAGTTCCTCGGTGCGCTCGTTAATGGAAGTCCAATTCATTTGCCAACCAAGACTGCCGTCTCTACTCCCTTGCGCCGGGCTGCTGCCGTTTGCTTTCAGCGCCTGGTTACAGCGAAGCCCGCAGGTGCGTGATCACATCGTCCACGGTGATCGCTCCAATCGGCCGTCCGGAAGCATCCACCACCGCCAGGCTGCGCAGATTGTATTTGTCGAAAAGCGCGAAAACTTCCTTCTCCCGCGCATCGGGCGTCACCGAGACCAGTGGCTCCAACTTCAGTGCCGCCAGGGGTTCGTCATCGGACGCCAGCAGCAACCGGCCCACCGGAACCGCTCCCGAGAGCTTGGCGTTGCCGTCGATCACGAAAATCGTGTCCAACTGGTCCACATTGGTATCCCGGTCGCGCACCCAATCCAGCACCTGGAGACGCGTGGCCGTCTCGCCCACGTACACGAACTCAGTAGTCATAAGCCCGCCTGCCGAGTGCTCATCGAAGCTCAGCAGCGCTTCCACTTCGCGCGCCTCTTCCCCCGGCAATTCCTCGAGCACGTCTTGAGAGGCTTGCGGCGAAAGATTGGCGAGAACGTCGGCGGCTTTGTCCGGTTCCATCTCCTCGATGATGTCCGCCGCTCTCTCCGGAGCCATTTTCTCCACGATCTGGGAAGTGAGCCGGGAATCGAGTTCGGCCAGCGCTTCGGCGGCGGTTTGTTCGTCGAGCGAAGCGATGATGGCCTGGCGTTCGGCCGGCGAGAGTTCTTCCATAATGTCTGCCAGATCGGCCGGGTGCATGGTTTCCAGCTTGTCGTGCGTGATGCGCAGCTTGACGCGCCGCAGCGGGTCCGGCTCGATCAAATTCACGAACTCCCAGCGAATCGTCCGGGCCGGCAGCTTCTCTTGAATGCTCCGAATGAATGCCGGCGAAGCCAGCCCTTGCAGCAAGCGCCGCGCCGCCCCGGGCAAACCCACATCCACGTCGGTTACGCGCAGCTCCACGGTTCCGTTGATGCGCTGCTCGGCCAGATCGACGTCATTCACGCGCACCACTTTGCGCCCGCGCGTATCGATGATCTGCTGGTCCAGCAGATCCTTGCGCACCGCCAGCCAAGCCTCGTTCGAATGGAAATGCTCGAGGTCCCTTTCCTCCACGTTCAGCTTGATCATCCCTGGAGCGACCGACGAAATCTGGTCGTGCCGCGCCAAGAGCGGCAGGTATTTGCCTCGCCCTAGCAGGTAACGCGCCACTCGATTGGGCTGGTCGGCCGGCTCGATAAATAACTCCGACACGCGCCCGACGAAGTTACCCTGGGCGTCGTAAGCCTCCCCGCCGAGCACTTCCGTCGCATGCAGCATCTGCCATCACCTCGCTTTCGCTTACGTCTTGAGGAATCCCCTAAAAACAAAAAGCCCGTGGCCGGGGCGAGCGCCCGACCACGGGTCAGCCCAATGGGGCCGGTGATCCCTAGTCGGCTCTCCTACTCCTACCCCAAGTTCGACCGCTTGCCGTGCGAGAGGGTCCCGTAGCCTTACCGCTGACCCGCAAAATGCCTGCCGTCGTTACGGCATGACGACTTGGCAAGGGCTCCTGATCCGAATAGCTCATCGCAAACAGTTTTTCCCTCAATTGATCTAGTAAATGCAGTCGCTCGCTTTGTCAAGAAAAGAGTGCCGAAATTACCAAATTTTTATCGAATGTGTCGCACAAAGCTCTAAACGGCAGCCATCGAGCGATGAACCGGCCCTTGGTGGCACATCTTCTGGGTCGGATAAATCAAGTAGTCGTCATTCCGAGCCCGCCGTCGGACGCTGTTTGCGCCCGACTCTCCCATCGGCGGGCGAGGAATCCCTCTTCGCCATCGTGTCGTTGTCGCATTACCTTATCGGAGGGACTTCTTTCGCCCAAACAACATATCCGTCACGCCTGAAAACGGAACGGGTTCCCCATGAGACGCCCGGCCGGAACTTCGGCGGGACAGCCCACACTGTTCCATAAAGAGCGCCCCATAGCTTTTGGTGATGTAGCCGGAACGAGCAAAACCCAGCAACTCGGCGGCGCGGTCGATCTCCCCAGGCGGTCCCTCCAGCTCCAAAAACAGGCCGATGGGCGTTTCGTCGAGTGCCAGCTTGAGACTGCGCATCCCGGGCAGCTCGAAAACCGTCCGAAATTTCTCGTAACGGAACCACGGCCGCACGCCGAGCGCTTCCAGGATTCTGGGCGCCTCGCCGGGGTCGCGGATGCGCAGTTCCCGTTCTTCGCGAATCTTGTACCGCCCTGGCGTGTTTGCTCTCGGCCCTTTTGCCGGCCCTTTGAATGTCAGCAAAGCCGAAGTTTCCGATTCGCCGGAGGCCTTTTCCCGCGCCTTTCCTGCGCGATTGGCGCGAGCAGAGGGCCGTTCCACGCGCAGGCGCAAGATCTGGCCCTGCCGCGCCAGATTTCCCTCCGGCGTGTCGTAAAGCGTGTTCAGTTCGTGCACGCGAGGCCGGATCAGCCGTGCTTTCAGGCGCGCCAGTTGACCCAAGAGCCGCCGCTTGTCGGCTATGCGGAGCTTAACTTCAATCTCCGTGTGTGTTCCCCTCCGAGGAGGGCGGCCGGATTTCCTCAGACCTGTTTTGCTCGCCGAGCGCATCGTCGGCTAGTATATTCCGGCCTCGCCAGGTCCGCAGGCCGCGAATGATAGAAGCCTCGACGCCGCTGATGCGGCAGTATCAAGCGATCAAGAAGCGCTATCCCCAGGCGCTGCTCTTGTTTCGTCTGGGGGACTTCTACGAGCTTTTCTACGAAGACGCCCTGGTCGCCTCCAAAGAACTGCAAATTACCCTCACCTCCCGCAATCGCGAGCGCGGCGAACCCATCCCCATGTGCGGCGTCCCCTTTCACGCCGCGGAAACCTATATCGCCAGGCTGTTGCGCGCCGGTTACAAAATCGCTATCTGCGATCAGATGGAGCAGCCCGGCCCGGGCAAGAAGCTGGTACGCCGCGAAGTGGTCCGCGTCATCACGCCCGGCACGGCCACCGATCTGAACGTCCTCGAGCCTAAGGAAAATAGTTTTTTGGCCGCGGTCGCCCGAGGCAATGCCGGGGTGCCCATCGGGCTGGCTTATCTGGATCTTTCCACCGGCGAGTTTTGCGCCACCGAGTTTGCCGGAGCGGATGCGGAGCAGAAGCTGCGCGATGAATTGGAATTGCTGGGCCCGCGCGAAATCCTTTTGCCGCGCCAGGCGGGCCTCTTCGCGCCAGCAATCTCCGGACGGCTGGACGCCTCGGCCAATGTCGCCTCCGATGGCGTCGAAACCCGTCTGGAGGAATGGATCTTCCGCCCGGCCTACGGCCAGCGCCTTCTCACCGAACAATTCGGCGTCGCCGGCCTCGAAGGCTTCGGCCTGGCCGCGCATCCTCAGGCCATTTGCGCCGCCGGGGCGCTCGTGCACTATCTTCGCGAAACTTCGGCCACGCCGGACGGCGCTTCCTGCGCGGGCCTGGTCCATCTGGATACCATCCGCTATTACGAACAGCAGGATTCGCTGGCGCTCGATCCGGTCACCGTGCGCAATCTGGAGCTGCTCTCTCCGCTTAACGGCGAAGAAACCGCGCGCGGCTCGCAGCCCGATGCATCCTTATTCGGCGCCATCGATCAAACCGTCACCGTCATGGGCGCGCGCCTGCTCCGCTCCTGGATTCTGCGCCCGGAGCTTTCCCGGCCGGAGATCGAATCCCGCCTCGATGCCGTCGCCGAGTTCAAGGCGCAAACCATGCTGCGCGAGGAAATTCGGCAAAATTTGCGCGGCGTGCAGGATCTCGAACGCCTGGCCAGCCGCGCCACGCTGGGCTTGGCCACCCCGCGCGATCTCGTCGCCCTGCGCCAGTCCATTGCCCGCATTCCGCTGCTCCGCCGTTATCTGGCGAATTGCACCGCCGCGCGCCTCACCGCGCTGCACGCCGAAATGGACGAACTCGCCGACGTTCAGCAGCGCCTCGAACAAGCCATCGCCGAAGATCCCCCGGCGCTCGCATCCGATCCCGGCGTGATCCGCCGGGGATTCGACGCCGAACTCGATAGCTTGCGCGATCTGAGCCAGACGAGCCGCCAGACCATCGCCGCGATGGAGGATCGCGAACGCAAGCGCACCGGCATCGGCTCGCTGAAAATTCGCTACAACCAGGTCTTTGGTTTTTATCTGGAGATCTCCAAGGCCAACCTGCATCTTGCGCCGCCCGATTTCGAGCGCAAGCAGACGCTCGTCAATGCCGAGCGCTTCACCACGCCCGAACTCAAGGAATATGAAACCAAAGTCCTCGCCGCCGATGAACGCATCGCCGAAATCGAACGCCGGCTCTTTGCCGAAGTGCGCGGCTGGGTGGCCCACGAGTCGCCGCGATTGCGCCGCACCGCCGCGGCCATCGCCCAGGTCGACGTGCTGGCTACCTTCGCCCTGTTGGCCGCCTCGCGGCGCTACGTCCGCCCGGAGTTCACCGATGGCGGCGAACTCCTGATCCTGGGCGGCCGCCATCCCGTGATCGAAAATCTGCTCGAACAGCATGGCGAGCGTTTCGTTCCCAACGCGCTTTACCTCAACTCCACCACGCACCAGATTCTGCTGATCACCGGCCCGAATATGGGCGGCAAGTCCACTTACCTGCGCCAGGCCGCGCTCATCGTCCTGCTCGCGCAGATGGGCTCGTTCGTCCCCGCCGAACAGGCCCGCCTGCCCATCACCGATCGCATCTTCACGCGCATCGGCGCTTCGGATAATCTGGCGCGCGGCCGGTCGACGTTTCTCGTAGAAATGAGCGAAGTGGCCGCCATTCTGAATCTGGCCACGCCGCACAGCCTGGTCTTGCTCGACGAAGTCGGCCGCGGCACGGCCACTTTCGACGGCCTCTCCATCGCCTGGGCCGTGGTCGAATATCTGCAATCGCATACCCGGGCGCGCACGCTTTTCGCCACGCACTACCACGAATTGACCGAACTCGCCGATCTGCTCTCCGGAGTGAAAAACGTGCACGTCTCGGTCGAGGAGTTGCCCAACGAGATCGTCTTCCTGCGGCGTGTGGAAGAGGGCAGCGCGGACAAAAGTTACGGCATCGAAGTCGCGCGCCTTGCGGGCCTCCCGCCCGCCGTCATCGCCCGCGCCCGCGAGGTCCTGCAGCGGCACGAGCAGAGCGAACGCCAGCTAAGCGAAAAACTCACGCCCGGGCTGCCGCCCATGAATGGCTCCGGCGAGCAGCAGGCGCTTGTTTACTCCTATCGACCGCGAAGTCCTGGACGCGCTGCGCGCCGCCGATCTCGACCACTTGCGCCCCATCGACGCCCTGAATCTCCTCGCGCAGTTGAAGAAGCAAATCTCATGACGGCCCCGCCCTTGGCACTCACTCTGCGTCTTGGGTTTGTAGCCTGGGGCGCCGCAACACCGATTTTTGTGTTGCGGGCCCCGGGGAATTCCAGCTTTGCTACGGGTTATGCGGTGTATGACCGTCATCGGGAGTCCCGTCAGGGACGACACAACGTAGCCCAGTGCGGCAGCACTGGGAACCCATCCCGAAACAAAGCGAAGCCCCGTAGGGGCGACACAGCGGTTGAATCAGTCCGGCAATCGTGTAGCCCGTGGGACCCTCAACGCATGTTGTTTCGTATTGTGGTCGCCGGGGAACTCCGCTTCATGAGCCGCGCAACCCAAGCCTCCCGCTTCGCCCTCGGCCTCATGTCCGGCACTTCGGTCGACGGCATCGACGTCGCTCTGGTACGCATCGCGCCCCCAACGAGAGGAAAGACCAACGAAAACGCGGCGCACGCGCGCCTCGAGAATTTCATCACCGTGCCCTTCCCTGCCCCCGTGCGCGCCGAAGTGCTGCGCATTGCCGAAGGCGCCAACGTCTCGCCCGGTGAACATCAGCCAACTCAATTTCCGCCTCGGCCGCCTTTTCGGCGAAGCCGCGCTGCGCGCCTGCCACAAATTTCGCATCCAGCCGCGCCGGCTCAGCGTCATCGGATCGCACGGCCAGACCATCTTTCATCAGGGCAAGCCGAGCCGGTTTCTCGGGGAAAACGTCGCCTCCACTCTGCAAATCGGCGAACCCGCCGTGATCGCCGCGATCACCGGCGTGACCACCGTCGGCGATTTTCGTCCCGCGGATATGGCCGTGGGCGGACAAGGAGCGCCGCTCGTGCCCTTCGTCGATTATCTTCTTTATCGGGACGCCCGCCGGGGCCGCGCCGTGCTGAACATCGGCGGCATCGCCAACGTCACCATCATCCCCAAAGCCGCCGCGCCAGATTGCGTCATCGCCTTCGATACCGGTCCCGGAAATATGGTCATCGATGCGCTCGTGCATCATTTCACTAAGGGCCGGCGCACCTACGATGCCGAAGCGCAAATGGCCTCGCGCGGCCATCTGCTGCCCGCGCTGCTCGATTCCCTGCTCGCCGAAGATTATTTTCGGCAGCCGCCGCCAAAATCCGCCGGCCGCGAGCAGTACGGAAAAGTCTATGTGGGAAAAATTCTCGCCTGGGGCACGCGCCACCGCGCGCGTCCTGAAGATCTGGTGCGCACCGCAACGATGCTCACCGCGCTCTCTATCACCGACGCCCTGCACCGCTGGGTTTTGCCAGCCCAGCGAAAAGTTCCCGCATCGGCCACGTCAGCGCCGCGACGCGTTAACCGGAGGGACTTTTCGCGTTCCATAAAGACTCCGATCGCGCAACTGGTCGTGTCCGGCGGCGGCGCTCGCAATCCGCTGATTCTCGCGCAACTCTCCGCCGCACTGGGCGGGATCGAAGTTACAACCACGGAGGCCCTGGGCCTGCCCGGCGACGCCAAGGAAGCCTTCATATTCGCTCTGCTGGCGGACGAGACCCTTCACGGCCGCCCCGCAAATCTGCCCAGCGCCACCGGCGCCGCGCGCCCCGCCATCCTCGGCAAAATCTGCCTCCCCCCGCCGCGCTAACCGAGCTTCCGGGATTGGTAAACTCAAGTGACCCCTGCAACCGCGCAAAGTGCCTGTGCATTATGGCCCCGGAGACCTGAGGCTAAGTTGCTGCGAAGAGCCAGTCCTGCGTAGCTCGTGCGAACTTCAGGTGAAGGAACTCAGACAATCTCCCGTCAACGCAAAATAGCGCTCGCCGCATTCCGGCCGTCCGCAAAGCATCTCTTTGATGCTGACACCGTCAAGGGATCGTAGCGCTTGGTCCCGCATATTAGACCGACTCAATCGCCGGTTTACCAACGACCATAGTGATCGCCGCGATCGCGAGCAAGAAAAAGCCCTCGTGTTCGATGGACACGTAATCTCGCGGCAGTGAAATGGTGAATTCGATGTCCATCTGGCGCCTAACTATGACGCCAACGGAACGGCCAGTCTGAGCTTCTCGCGCGCCAGGATACGGCGGGGCCGATAGCCTCTGGCGTGCTTCTCGAAGCCCGCTTCGGAGAGAATTGCCTCAAGGTTTCCTTTTCGGGCGCACTCTTCCAGGAACAGGCTCACTGCCTCCTGCAACGCTGCCCGAGCCTTGGCGAGCGAATGGCCGCAACTGGCCACGTCGAGTTCCGGAGAATAGGCGATAAAGGTCGCGCCTTCTTTCCAGACCTGCGCGGTAAAACTGATATCGGGAAGCTTCACTGGTCTTGAAATATTTCGTGCCATTAGGTCAATTCTAAGGCCTTCTGCGTGTCTATCAAAAGACTTAAAACGTTACGCAATGTCTCTACATCGTAAACGCCCTCATCCGCAATCATCAGCGGGCCGCCAAATTCGTGCTAACCTGAAGTCTCAACGAAAAATGTGTCGATTCCCCGGCGAAAAACTAACCTACGCGCAGATCCTTCCGCGCCTCTTTATCGGATCCCATCCCCGAAGCGTTGACGATATCGAGCGCCTCCGCCGCGAAGCCGGCATCACCGCCGTGCTCAATATCCACACCGACGACGATATGCGCTCGGTGAACCTGGATTTTCCGCCCTTGAAAGCCCACTACAAAGCGAACCGGATCGTTCTGCGCCGCGCCCCGATGGTCGAAGAACAGGTCGAATTGCGCGCCAAGCTCTGCCAGGCAATCCAGGCCCTGAGCGAATTGCTGGCCGAAGGCCACACCGTTTATCTCCATTGCACCGCCGGCATCGGCCGCGCGCCTACCGTGGCCATCGGCTATCTGCATACCTGCCTGGGCTGGGAATTGGACGAGGCCGTGGACCACGTGAAGTTGGCGCGGCAATGCGCGCCGCACGTCGAGGCGCTTCGCCTGGCCATTAGCGATCAAGGGGTTCTCAAGTCCTCGAACGACGGAGAATAGTGGGCCTCCGAGAAATCCGCTTTCGGAAGTTGACGCTCGGCTGTAGGTGCCAACCCCAAAAGCTCCGGAACGATGGATTAAGTCTTGGCCGCATCTGTATGATGCTAGTTCCTGTACCTATTCATTCGCGCATCGAGGCAACCAATGGCAATGGAGACAGCAGCAGCGATTCTCACCAAACTCGTTGTTGAGCAAAATACGGACCTCAAATCCAAGCTGAATTCCGCCCGCGGAGAAGCGAAAGTGGTTGCGCTGATTATGCCCTTATTCAGGCAGATCCTTGCTGAACTCGAACAAGACCGGGAGACTCACGACAAGTTCCCTTCTGCTGTCCCTCGCTCCTCGCCAGGGCTGGCCGCAAAAGCTCCGCCCTCGGACCCGGCAAACACCAGGGACCCGCACGCTCAGGCACACGACGCGGAGCACGATGATGTTGGCGGCGAAGGCTGATCGGCCTGAGCCGAAGCGATCGAGGAAGATTCAGCTTCAGCCGGACTTGCGCCCGCCGCCGCCCATGCGGTGCTTGCGTGATTCCCTGCCCCGCGAGGATTCGTCGGCACCATGCTGCGTCAATTTCTTGCCGCCGAGACGGTCCAGGTTTCCCAGGAAGGCTTTCTTTTCGGTGTTTTTGGTGTTTTTCTTTTTAGCCATAGCTGCACAGTAATCGAAGCGGAATCGTACGTCAATTACACAAGCAAGAGCCACCACAACCAGGTCTTCGAAGCTCAATTGGGCCGGCTGTTGTTGTCCGAACTCTGGTAGGGCCGTAGCTTCAAACCCAGCGCCCGCACCGTCGCTTCATCCGGCACCGGCTGCCCGTTCTCCGTATTCACCACGCCAAACCCGCCGTGATATTCCCACATGGCCCAGCCGACGCCGCGCTTTTCCAGTGCCGTGCGCACATCGGTGAGCCACGCTACGCGATCTTTGGGTTCGGCATTCTTGCGGTAGACGCCGAATTCATTGCACACCACCGGCACGCTCCAACGCCTGGCCCACGCCGCCACTTGCCCGATCTCCGCATCGATGCGCGCCGCATTCCAGCGATCCAGCCCATAACGCACCACCGCCAGCCGGTGCACGGCATCGGGCAGTTCCGCCGCGGCCGCCTGCACGTTTTCCGGCGTCGAGGGATACGGCACGCCTTTCAGCTCATGCCAATAATTCGAAGACCACGTCGCTCCCTGGTGCGTGAAGATGTGCGACTCGTAAAAATGGAACGCATAGATCACGTTCGCATCGCGCAGCGGCTCGAGAAACACCAGATCGTCGTCATCCGACCAGTGCGCCCCGGTAGCGATGATGGTGTGCTCGGGCGCGCCGTCGCGTATCGCCGCCGCGAGCTTGGCTTCCACGCCGTACCAGCGATAGCGGTCTTTGCCTTCCGGCTCGTTGAGGATTTCGAAAAACACCCGGTCGGCATCGAGAGTTGCATAGTGCCGCGCCAGCGCCCGCCAGAAATCCGCGAACTGCTCGACGAATTCGTCATCGGTCGCCAGCTTTTGCTTGAATTCGCCGTCGGCAAAAATATTGATCTCCACGGCCAGGCCGCGATCGAGGATCATCTTCACCGCCGCGTCCAGATAGGCGAGGTCGTCTGAGGCGATCTGGTCCGCTTGCCGCGCATGGAACATCGGCCTGGGGTCCACGCTGAGCCGCACATGATCGAAGCCCATGGCCTGGATCAGATCCAGATCGTGCGGCGTGATCGCCGTATCGAAATGCTGCTTGGTGTACCCGCCCGGATCGCAGACCTGCGCGAACCAATCGCTCAGGTTGATGCCGCGCCGCAAATGCGCGAGCCGCCGTTCCGGCACGCCGCCCGCGCTCGCCGCCCCCGCCTTCTGCCGCGCAGCGGCGCCCACACCGTTTTGCCCCATGGATAAAACGAGCACAGCCGTCAGCAACGCGACCGTTCGTAACCAACTGGCCATGGATTAGCCGCTCACCAGCTCGAACGACGAGCTCAGCTGAATGGCCTTGTGCAACGTGCGATAGAGCGGACAGCGCATGGCGTAAATTCCGTGCACGCGTTCAATCGTGGCCCGTTCGCTTTCCGGCGCCGCCAGCTTCATCACCACATTAATCCGGCGGATCACCAGCACGCCCTCCTCGGTTTCCACTTCGCCGGTCACCTCGCCGACCAGCTTGCCGTTGCTTGCGTCGATTTTGCGCGCTTCCAGCGCGCCCCCGAAGGTTCCCACCATTCAACCCGCGGTCGCCGCGATCACATAGTCGATCGTGGCGGCATGCGAACCCTGCAGCTTGGCCGGATCCACCTTATAGTGCTCGGCAATCGCCCCGTGCACACTGAACACCACCGGCTGCGCTTCCCCCTGAATCTGCGCCAGGCGCAGCGGCCCCTGCTTTCGTTCGATCCGGCTCCGTGAAACGTAAACCACTTCCCCCATCTCACCCTCCTATGGGCGCTCGTTTACCGCAATAACCCAGGTATCCAGATGCACTTTGCCCGCCCCCAGATACAAAAAAGATACAAAAGAGACAAAACAAAGACCCAAAACTAGGATACAAAAACTGCGCCATCACTCTACCACCGGCTGTGCCGTCCACCCACGTGCGAATGACTACTGCCCTAGCACAAAACTGACCGTGATCGTGGTTTCCACTTCCACCGGCTGTCCACTCAAAAGCGTCGGGCTATAGCGCCATTGCCGCACGGCATCGAACGCCGCCTGTACCAGCAGCGGATGACCCGAGACAACCTGAAGCTCGCTTACCGCTCCTTCTTTGCCAATGATCGCATGCAAAACCACATTGCCTTGTATGCGCGCCTGGATGGCAATCGGCGGATAGACGGGCTGAATCCGCGAGACCAGCTTTGCCGCCTCGATGGTGCTCGTCACAGGCACGCGTTGCGGCGCGCTCGGCGGAGCCGCCGGCCGGCTCATTCGATCGGCCGGCACCGGCGCCACGTTCAGCAAATCAAAACCCGAAGTGCCGATGATTGATCCTTGGCTCACCGGCTCCTCGGGCGGCAATGGCGCCTCGTTAAAGACGTCCACATGAGTGGGAATGTGGGTTGGGGCCATAAGCACGTGGTGATTCAGCAGCCGGACCGAGTGTGGGCCGCTCCTTACCGGTGGCTCTTCCGGTGCGGGCTGCGAGGCAGCGCCTGGGAAGGCAACCAAAACAGTATTGAGGATGGCCTTCGGCAATGCCTGCGTGTAGATGAGCGGGACCAGAATCAGAATCAATAAGCAGCCTGCCTGCGACATAGCCGAAACCACCAGAGCCCAATCTTTTCGCTTATTGCGTGGGCGCGCATCCGAGACAACAAGCTCGCTAAACATGGTCGTGCCTCCATCCGGCAAAAGCCGGCATTCGGTTTATTGGCTTGCGAGCTTGCCGCGGCGTGCTCTGCGAGGTTAGACACCGCCGCGAAATTTCGGTGCCCCGCGGATTGGCTTGGGAAAGGCTGAAGAATAGCCGGTGCGCTAAGCATCTAATGCGGAAGCAGAAATATTTCGGGCGCTCATTCGTCTACAGAATGAGCGCCGAAAGCAGCGTTTGTAGCCCAGGGTGCCCGCGTCCCGGCGGGAAAGCGCACGCACTCATAAAGAAAGACGCGGGGCCCTGGGGCTTTCGCGCATGTAGCGCTGCCCTTCAGGGCAGCATCTAGCTTTTTGGCGTCAAAGTTCTGAGGTTGCCGGGCGCCGGAACGTCCCCGGCAAGGGGAGCTTCCGGCGCAAAAAAAAGATGAGAGCCGAGACCATCGGGTTCGTGAATCAGCGGGGCCTTGCTGCACCGGCTAGGCGAGACACGCGCGATGACGATCGCCGTATCCTCGAAGCTTCCGCGCGCTATCGCGCTCGGCTCGCCAGCTTCATTCGCCGGCGGGTGCCGGACAGGGCCGAGGCGGACGATATTCTCCAGGAAGTCTTCTACGAACTCGTCGCCGCCTATCGGCTCTTCGAGCCCATCGAAGAAGCCGGCGCCTGGCTGTTTCGCGTGGCGCGGAATCGCATCACGGACTTCTTCCGCAGGAAGAAGCCGGAGGCTTTGCCAGACGCAATGCGCGTCCTGTCCGGACGCGCCGAACAAGACGGCGAGCCGCCGCAGCTCGAAGAGCTGCTGCCCTCGCCCGACGCCGGCCCCGAAGCGGCCTACGCGCACGCCGTGCTGCTCGAAGAAATCGAGGCCGCCCTCGACGAATTGCCTACCGAGCAGCGCGCCGCCTTCGTCGGACACGAATTCGAGGGCCGCAGCTTCAAGGAGATGGCGGCCGAAGCCGGCATCACGGTGAACGCCATGGTGCTGCGCAAGCACCATGCCGTGCTTCACCTGCGCCGACGGCTGCAGGCCATTCACGATGAATTTTTAGGAAAGTGAGGCAAAAAAATGAGACGAAATCGATTTGCCCGAGCAGCAAGGTTCATTCTGTTTGCTATTGTCGGGGCGCTGGCGCTGAGCTTCGTGGCCATGCAGTTGTGGAACTGGCTCATGCCGCCGGTGTTTGGGCTGCACGTGATCAGCTTCTGGCAGGCACTGGGCCTGCTGGCGCTCAGCAGGTTGCTCTTAGGCGGGTTTCGCGGGCGCTGGGGCGGCATGCATTGGCGCGGCCGGATGATGGAGCGATGGGCGCAAATGACGCCCGAGGAGCGCGAAAAATTCCGCGCCGGCATGCAAAGCCGGTGCGGCCCCTTCGCCCCGCCCTCGGCGCCCGAAGCCAAAGCCTAACAGCGCCGAATGGCGCGTCACGTACAGCCAAGCCCCACCAGGGGCGACATAACGTAGCCCACCGCGAAACCGGGGTCCCCGTCACGCGGGCCTTTGCGCGTTTCGGGGAGGTTCAAGCGGTGGGTCAGCTGTCGTAAAAGAGCATAAAGCCCCGGAGGGGCGACACAACATATCGGCGCACGTGGAAGCGCACGCATCACAAAGAAGAAGACGAGAGGCCGCTTTTTTGTAGCGCCGCCTTCCAGGCGGCATCGGCCCTCTACAGCCCTCTTGCCGCGAGGCGGGGTCACAGCATCTCCCCAGTTCCTTCAAGGGTTAGCTATGCGTTAGCCTTGCGGTTACGCCGACGCGGTTTGAGTTTGTTGTAAGAAGGCCAGCAGGTCGGCATTGATCTGGTCCGCGTTGGTCGTGGGCATTCCATGCGGGAATCCCGGGTAGACCTTGAGCGTGGCTTTCTTCAGTATTTTGGCGGACAGGGGACCCGCAGCAACGATGGGAACAATCTGGTCGTCGTCACCGTGCATCACCAGCACGGGAATGTCTATTTTCTTCAGGTCTTCGGTGAAGTCGGTCTCCGAAAACGCCTTGATGCAGTCATAGTGGGCCTTGACGCCGCCCAACATGCCCTGCAACCACCAGTGCTCGCGGATGCCTTCGGAAATCTTTGCGCCCGGGCGGTTATAGCCATAAAACGGAAGAGTAATGTCCCTGTAGAATTGCGCCCGATTGGCAGCGAGTGCCGCGCGGAGTGCGTCGAAAGCCGCCAGCGGCTGACCAGTTGGATTCTTTTCCGTCTTGAGCATCAGGGGCGGCACCGCGCTGATGAGCGCCGCCTTGGCAACGCGCTTGGAGCCGTGGCGGCCCAGGTAACGCGCAACCTCGCCACCGCCCGTCGAATGCCCGACCATGATCGCGTCCCTGAGGTCGAGAGCCTCAAATAGCGCGGCCAAATCGTCTGCATAGGTGTCCATCTCATTGCCGTCCCAGGTTTGGCCGGAGCGGCCGTGCCCGCGGCGGTCGTGGGCGATCACTCGATACCCACGCTGGCCGAAGAACAGCATTTGCCCATCCCAATCGTCGGCGGTTAGCGGCCAGCCATGGCTGAAAACAATCGGCTGTCCCTTACCCCAATCCTTGAAATAAATCTGCGTGCCGTCTTTCACGGTGATTGTCGGCATGGAATGTCTCCTTAATCTTGCTGGAAATAATCTTGCTGGAAATTCGGGGGGTACTTGGAACCTGCTCTTTGACTGAAACCGCGGACTTGATACTCGGCGACGATTTTACACCCGTCCCCTGTTCGCTGCCTGCGCAAAAAACTTTCCTACACCGGGCGCGCCGTCAAACGGTCTGGGATGCGGCGCCGGGATCTCGTCGCGATGAAGAAGGAAGAACGCCTATTCCGCCTATTCTCGCGCCAGCAAAGGATAGGCAACCGCCAGCGCAAGCAGCGAAATCGCCGCCACCGCCGAGGAAAACAAAATCGGCGCGTTCACCGGACCGTAAGCATCGAGATTGCTCCACAATGCCGGCCACGCGTCGAATAGAGCCCAACCAAGCCGATCGGCGATGCCGCCGCCGATTTCATTCCAGCTCCATACGCAGCCATATACCCAGGACCGCGCAAGCCGAGGTGACGCAGGCAATCTCCACCCACTGCAAAATCTTATGAGCGCGTTCCGCGGCGGCCTGCCTCTCGGAAAACTGCGCGCGCAGCCACAGAACCCTGGGGTCCGGCAAACCCTCTTGCGCTTCTCGCGCAGGCTCCGGAGCCAACGCCTGCATCCAGAGCGCGGCTTCCCGCACGCCGCGACAAACCGCGCAATCGCGCAGATGCGCCTCGAGAGATTCGCTCCACTCGCCGCTGCGTACGGCCCGCCCGACAGCGCTTTCCTGCGAACAGTTCGTGTCGCTCATGCTCCCTCCTTGCGGCCCAGCCCCGCGCTTTCGAGCGCGTGCCCGAGCTTCTTGCGCGCGCGGAAGAGCAGCACGCGCACGCTTTTTTCTCCCACGCCCAGAGCCGCGGCGATTTCGCGATGCTCGAAGCCCTCCACATAGGCGAGCCACAGCAAAAGCTGCTCCTGCGGCTTGAGCCGCCGGAAAAAGCGAAGAGCGTCGCTATCGCCACGCGGATTTGCAGCCGGCTCGCCGCCCAGGAAATTCCGAAGACTCCAGCTTCGCTCCCGCTTCACGCGCCGCCAATGATCGACGAGCAGCGAAGAGGCAATCTTGTAGAGGTAGGCCTTAAGCGGCGCGTCTTCCAGCGCGGGCAGTTCGGCGCGGAGAAAGCGAAGAAAACTCTCCTGCAGAATATCGTCGGCCAGAGCGTCGTTGCCCGAGGCGCGCCGGATATAACCGCGCAGCCCGGGCGCCGTCTTCGCGTAAAACACTTGGAACGCGTTCGCGTGCATGCGCACGGCAGGCGCCGGCGTATCGGACGCAGTCGCATCCTGAGCGGCCATATCGTCGCTAGCCGCCGCGAAATCGAGACTGACACTCAGCCGCATAGTGCTTCGTTACACCTGTCGAATTCACATGGGCGGAAGCTGCTGCCCGGGAGCTGCCGGCCCGCTGCTGCCCCACTTCTTCGAGAAATGATACGACACCGCGGCCGATATCAGCAGCCCGGCTCCCAGCGCCAGAAAGAGGACGCCCGGCACCACGAAACCTCGCCGCAACGCCGTCAAAAGCAGAAACCCTATTCCCAGCACGGCCAGCGTTATGCCGCTGCGCATCCCGCGAAAGATTCTTTCTCGCGCCCCGAAAGAATGCGAAGACAAAGTCTCCAGAAAGCGCTGGCTCCCCTCGCTTCCCAGAAACTCCGCGAATTCTTTTCCGGAACTGAATTTGTCCAGGATCTGCTTCTGAAATTCCGCCCGCGCTCGAAGCTCAGCCTGCCGGCGCCGCGCGATCACGAAAACAATCAGCGCGATCATGGCAAACAATGCGATGGGGACGAACGCACCCACAACGCCAGGCCCATTGAATCCGCTGCCGCCGAACCGGAATCTTCCCCGCCTGAGCTCGTCCTGCACCTCGTCTTGAATGGCTTGCTGCAGTTCCGGCGACACCGATTGCCAGAGCGGCATGGCATTCGCCAAAATCATCGCGCCGATCATTTCGTTTCCTCCAGTTCCTCGCAAGCGAGGGACATCGCGTCATTCCGAGGAGTCCTGCGTTGCCGCCAGTCGGCGCCCTCGGCTTGCTTTTCTATAGCTATAACGTTGGAGGAAAGGCAAAGGTTAACAAAGGCAAGAGGTTGTACGCCGCGAGAAGGTTTTGCGTGCGTCGGCAGGCAACTCATTATGGTGTGAGAAGGTTTTGCGGGGGCCCCACCCTTGGCCCCAGCGCAAGCGAAGCTTGCGCGCAAGAAAAACTCGGGTGGGTCCTTTCATCTCTTCTGTTCTTTCTGCTACTTCTCCGAATTGTTGCTATCGCCTTCGGCCTCTCTGCCGTCGAGCAGGCGTGAGGCGACGATGGCGTCTTCCTGCCGCACGCGCAACTTGATGCCGCCAAGCAGGTTCGACCACAGCCAGTCCATGCGAATCAGGTTATCGTCTCCCAAAAAACATTCGATCCCCGCCGAATCGAGCACGCTTTTGGCCAGCAGCGCTTCGGGCAAATCCCGGAATTGGCGAATCGTGAGCAGATCGCGCATCTCCGCGCGCCCATTGGCCGCGGCCGAATCTTCCGCATCAGCCGCCCCGTCAGCTGCCCCCTCAATCGCCCCATCAGTAGCTTGATCGTCCGTCCCGTCGCCAGACGCATCGGCCTGCATCCCGCGCCGCGACATCTCCGAAGCGAGCGCGCCCCTGGCCTCCTCGGTGAGCGATGTGCCCTCGCGGGCGAGCTGCTGCAATTCACCATCGGTTAAAGACGCATAGAACTGCGCCAGCCGATTGTGTTCGTCTGATGAACCGAATTTTGCGCGGAAACTTGCGATGGCCATATCGAAACATGCTTCGTCCGCGAGTCAATCGAGGCGCAGAATCACTGCTAGGAATCCGAGAGCACTTTTTCGATGTCGCGCTCGGAGATCTGGCCTTCGCGGACAATACTCCAAACGTCGCCGTCCAAATTCACAATCGTGGACGAAACCCGGGCCCCGGTGTCCCCGCCGTCGAGGATCAGAGGCAGCCGCTCCCCAAGCTGTTTGACGAGCTCCTGCGCATTGGAGCAGGATGGAAAGCCGGAAATATTAGCGCTGGTGCCGGTAATCGGCGAGCCCACCTGCTCGATAATGGCGCAAGCCACGCGAGAATTCGGCCAGCGCAGAGCCACGCGCCCCTTATTGGCGGTGACTTTGAGGGGAAGCCTCTGCGACGCCTCGACCACGATGGTCAACGCGCCGGGCCACAGCTTTTGCCGCCAGCTTCAGGAAATTCTCGGGCGGGTCGCGCGTTAAAACAGCCGCCTGCTCGATCGAACTCACCAGGATCGGCAGCGCCCGGTTTTCCGGCCTGCCTTTCACGCGATAGATCTCTTCGACCGCCGCCAGATTGAAAGGATCGGCCGCCAGGCCATAGAACGTGTCCGTAGGCACACCCACCACCTGGCCGCGCTTGATGAACTCGGCGGCGTAGTGAATGGCCGTGCTATCTGGGGTTCCCCCTGAAACTTTCAGCAGCTCAGCCTGCAAAGTTATGTGTGCCTCTGCAGTCCCGGATGCGGTGTTCCCCCCACACGCGCCTCTCGGCTCGAGCAGCTACTCGCGTGCTCCAAAAAGTCGCGTATTGAGGTGGTCATCGCGTCCGAAGCGCCTGCTTCTCTGTAAGTTAGCAAGGTACCATAGCGGCACATTTCCGAGCAAGACCGCGCGCACAGCGCTCCGCGGCACCTACATGCTTTCTTGCAAAACTCCTGAGTCTTTCTCCGATTGCTCCCGGACTTGCCCGAGAGTAGACTCGCTATCAACCATGCGTCGAAACCCAGGTCTGGCTTTTACTCTTTCGACAGTACTCCTCTGGTCATTCTTTCTGTATTGCCTGCCTCTCGCGGCTCAAAGGCGGCCGAACTCAACGCCGTTTCCCGATGACGACGCGGGCCTAAGCCCGTCGCGGGGACACTCCTTCAGCATCTCCGGCATGGTTTCAGACGCCGAAAGCCATGAACGCATCGATGGAGTGCGTGTGGATCTGCAAGGGCTTTCCGGAGGCATCCTGGCCACTGAGTTCACCGGAAGCAGCGGAAACTTTGAATTCACCAATGTTCGCCTGGGAAGCTATCAACTTGTTTTTCAGCAGGTGGGCTATCAAGATTCCCGGCAGGAAGTCGAGGTCCAAGGCCCCGTCTTCGCCATGAACGTCGCGCTCAGAAGATTGAATTCGGGTGGTCCGGGTGGCTCCAGCGTCTCGGTGCGCGAGCTTTCCATGCCGCAGAAAGCGCGCGATGCCATGAGCAAAGGCATAAGCCTGCTGTATGACAAATCCGATTACGCCGGAAGCATCAAGCAATTCGAGCGCGCCATTCAGGCCTACCCCAACTTCTACGAAGCTTACGCGCAGATGGGCGTCGCCTACATGAAAATGAAAGACACCGCCCGGTCCGAGCAAGCCCTGCGCAAATCGCTTGACCTCAGCGAGAATCGTTATCCCGACGCGCTCTTTATATTGGCCGCGCTTTTCTCGAACGAAAAGCGCTACGCCGATGCCGAACCGCTGGCGCGCAAAGCCGTGGAACTCGACGCCAACTCCTGGCACGCCCAATCGGAATTGGCGCAGGCCCTGATCGGGCTCAAACGCCCCGAGGAGGCCGAAAAATACGCCCAAGCCGCCGTCAAGTTACAGCCGGATAATGCGCTGCTGCGTCTGCTGCTGGCCGACATTCACATTGCATTGGGGAACGATCCCGCCTTGCTCGATGACTTCAACGCTTATCTGAAGCTCGCGCCCAATGGCAACTTCGCCGAGCGGGTCCGCCAGCATCGCGACGAACTCCAGCAGCGGCTGCAAAACAGCCAGGCCTCGCCCTCCGACCCGTCCCCCTCAGCCTCGCAGGCCAATCCCTGATCGTTTCCTCGTGCTCGGCGTCCAGTCCGTCCGGTTTTGCATGCGTTGGGGTGGTGGAGCGCCACGGCAAAAAAAGAATCGTTCGCCCGCGAAATCTCTTCCGAGTCTTTTTCGCCGCTTACCGCGATGAGACTTGCGTGATCTTCACCGGCTGGCCGATCAGCGTTGCGGGATCGGCGCCTGGCTTGGGCATGAACTTCTGCGTTCGCCCGCCGAAAGTCTCCGCGGCGTAAAGATTGCCCGCGGAATCGATCGAAAATTGGTGCACGCCCCAGAACGCGCCCGGGAACGATCCGTACGTGCCCCACGAGTACAGCAGCTTGCCATTCAGGTCGTACTTGAGGAACTTGTTGGTGACACCGTCGGCCACCCAAAGATATTGCGCACTGTCGTTGGGTCCTCCGGTGGTCATCATGATGTGGTAGGGCTGCCGGATATTGTCCCACTCGTTGAGATATTTGCCGTTCTCGTCGAAGATCTGGATGCGGCTATTGGAGCGGTCCGCCACGTACACGCGGCGTTGCGCATCGATATCGATCGAATGCGGCAGGTCGAATTGCCCCGGCCCTTTCCCTTTCGTGCCCCAGGTCATCAGGAATTTGCCGTTCTTATCGAACTTCACCACACGCGTATTGACGTAGCCATCGCTGACAAAGAAGGTGCCGTCCGGCAGCCAGGCGATATCGGTCGGGCGGCCGAAGTGCTTGTCATCGTCACCTTGCTTGAGCCGCTCGCCGAGCGTCAGCACCAGTTGTTTGCCGTCGTGGGTGAACTCGAAGACCTGCTGCACCATGTCGTCGACCACCCAGACATGTTTTTCCGGGTCGTAGGGATTGATCTTCACGTGGTGCGGGCCGCGGCCGCCCTCGAAGAGGTGATCCCACTGCGTCCAATCCTCCAGCAGCTTGCCATTGCCATCCACGACGAGAATGCAGTTCTGCATCCGCGGCTTCCCTTGCGTCGCCGGCTGCCCGAAGGCGCCGTAGCCTCCCGTGTAACCTTCGGGAGCTTTCTCGGGAATGGGAAGCTCGCCGCGATTCGCGATGTAAATGCGATTCGGACTCTCGGCGAAAACGCCGCCCTGCGAACCCCAAGTCCAGCCGGGATGGCCGAGCGGCTGCGGCCAGCCCATCGCCACTTCGTAAGGGCCGGTCTCATCTTCGCCGCCCTTTTGCGCCGCGCCCTGCGGCTTTTGCGCCTGCGCTGGCGATCCGCCGAGAAATACGTTCAACCCATCGAGCAGTGCCAGGCAGAGAACTGCGCTTGCGAATACGAGCAGAATGTCCCACGCAATGCGATTCCGCTTTTTCATTTTGTCGCCTCCGGATTACCTCAGGCTTCGGTTGCGCGCATTCTAGCACGCCTTGCACCCCACCACGCGCAGAAGCGGCGCGTGTCGGGGACCCCGGTGCTGGCCGCACGGGCTCTTGAGTGCTGGCCGCACGGGCTCCTGAAGAGCTGGCCGGCCCTTCGAGGCTCCTCTCTCGGGGGCAAGCAGGACAGGCGGGCTCTGAGTGGCGCTCCGGATCCTCCAGATTTTCATCCGCGAGACGCGCAGCCGGAAAGTTATGACAGGCGCGAGTTACTTGACGAGTTACCTGAGCTGATCCGCCACTTTGGCGATGCCGGCCTTGGCGCAAGCATCGTCCTGCTCCAGCGTGGACCCGGCGCTGCCCACGGCGCCCACCGTATCATCGCCCACCTTGATCGGAGCGCCGCCGCTCAACGCCAGGATATCGGTGAGATTACGCTGCGCGGAGTACGCCGGATTATCCGCGGTGCGCTTCTGAAATTCGGCCGTGGTGGTGCGGAACATGCGCGCCGTATAGGCTTTGCGCCGGGCCATCTCGGCCGTCTGCGGCGAAGCTTGCTCGTCCCGTAGGATGACCAGCAGCTGTCCGGCGCGGTCCACCACGGCGACCGTGGTGTGGTAACCCTTCTCGCGGCAAGCCGCGAGCGCGGCCTCGGCAATGGTCTTCGCCAAGCCGAGCGACAAATTCCGCTGCATCACCACGCCCGTGGTGGCGGCTGGTGTGTTCCCGGACGCGTGCGTGCCGCCAGACTCCTGCGCATTCGCGCCGGCGCACAAGAACATCGCAATGCCGGCGATAACGAGCGGTTTCAGCGCAATTCTTAAGGCCAACTTGGTTGGAGTTTTCATATCGTTGCTCCTTTGAGCGTAATCCTGGGAGCCGGTTAGATTGCCGTCCTTATATCACACCACCCCTTTAGGGGGTCAGAGCTTTAGCTCTGACTTACGCCGGATCGGAGGTTTCTCCGGGCTTTAGCCCCTGACTCCAAAAAAGGCGCCGGAGGGATCTGCTTTTGCTCTCTCGCACCTCCCGTGTTTCAGAGTATGCAAATGCGTTTGTCCGGACTTGCCGACAATAATGGCGGCGTTATAATCCTTTCCATGCGACAGGCTCTGTTCCATGTTACGGGCGCTGTCGACATCGGCGCATTTGCCGAGAAGGAGGTGATCCAGTGAGGTACGGTTTAAGTTGACGCAGTAGAGGAGGCGCTTGTGAATCCTTACCGAGCGCCTCTCTCCTTTTTCCCTTCCGCGTTCCCCTCCCACCGCTTCAAGATTTCCTTTGAGTTCGCGCCTCTCCCGCCCGGACAACTGCCGCTTTTCACGAAGCCCGTTTGGCGGTTTTTCATGAAGCCTCGTTTGGGGGTGTAGTCACCGCGTACATCGTCCGTATTTTGAACAGTGGGTAACTTCTATCCATTACATGCTGTTGATTCTACAGTAGATAGATATGGTCATTTGGCCCTGCCCCTGCTCTATATAAGGGCGAGGCCAACGAAAATGAGCGAACAAAACGATTCGAAGCAAGCGCTGGACGCCAAGAATAGCTCGGGAAGCGCCGCATCGGGCGCGACCGTTTTCGTGTACGGGTACGGCCAGTCCAAGAACCCGTTCTACAAACAAACGAAAGCGCTGAAGGCGCATTCCCACGGATGTTCGCTGATCCTGAGCGCTGCCGTGAGCCGTGGACAGAAGCTGCTGCTCATCAACACCCAGCAAAATCCAACGGAAGCGGAGATCGTCAATACGCGCTCGCTGAGCGGTCAATTGCTGGAAGTGGAAGTTTCGTTTCCTGCACCGCGGCCCGATTTCTGGCAGCCGCTTCAGTAAGAACGCGAGCATTGACCCCACACTGTTTGGCCGCTACGTACGTCACTCTGACGCCCCGCGCAAGAAAACAAGTCACCCCGTACCAAATCACCCCCGTACAAAAGAACTGTTGGGACACGCCGCCCCTGAATTCTCCTATGGGCCTGCGAGATAACGTGTTCTTCTGAAACTGGACCAACTGCTCATGGAGATGCTGAGCCGTCAGGAGAAACCTCGAATGCAAGAAAGGATCAAGCTAAAAATGATCGCGCTGGCTGCCGCCGCTCTCTGCATCGCAGCGACGGCTCCTACGGCTCGGGCGCAAGCCGCGCCGGCAAACGTGGCCGGCTCCTGGCAGGTGAGCATGCAGGGGCAGAGCGCCGCGGTAAGCCAAACTCTCTCCATCGAGCAAAAGGGCGGCGCCATCTCCGGGACGATCAGGGCTCAACACGGGAATCCCGCCGAGGTTCGCGGGCGAGTGACCGGTAAGAACATCGCGTTCACCGTGAAGCGCGAGACGCCGGACGGCGAAGTGACCCAGCAATTCGCGGGCACCGTCAGTGCCAATTCCATCGCCGGCACCGTCACGCAGGGCCAGTTTCACGTGAATTGGACCGCCGCCCGCGCCAAGTAGCATCCCGCCGAATAAAGCAGAAGCTCCCGGTTTACCGCGGACATTTTCAAAAATGCGTTCGATGAGCGCGGATGAAACTATATGGCCCAGAAATCCTTCGCCCTTGAAATTTGCTGGCAGGAATCACTTCGGCGAGTGGCCACTTTCCGGGAACAGGATTTCTCGCTTGACCACTTGAACTCGCACAAAATCGCAAGCGTCAGCGCTCAAGAGCCAGCGGGCGCACCAGGGCGACGAGCTTCTCCAGAAATCGATCGGAATGCATGAACACGGCGAAGTGCCCGCCATCAATCGGCACAAACTTTTTGAGTGGAGCTTTGATTTCCTCGAGATATTGCCGTGCGAGCGCGGTAGGAGTCGTAAAGTCCTCGGTTCCCTGAAAGAAAAACATCGGCACTCGAAAATCAAGGCCTAGATCCTTCGACGTCGAAGACCCTGTCTGTGGAACGAGGCGTTCGCTACTCAGATTCTGCCCGTCGCGAGAATCGTTCAAATCCTCGACGGAACCAGTGGGAGCGACCAAAGTGAGTCCAAGCGTCCCGTAGAGGAATCGATCCGCGCCTTCGAAAGTGTTCGCCCATTTCCGCTGTATGCCGTAGCCCTCACCGTTCGCGTAGGGTGGCGGGCCAATGCGGCGCAGTTCGTTAATAGCCTGCTGATTTCCGGTAGATCGCGCTTTCTCCAGCAACGCGGCGTAAGCCACAGAGTAGTTCTTTGTTTCATCGGCGACCTCACCTGTGCCTACATAGGCATAGAAAAGGTCTGGTCTTGCCTGCACCATTCGTAGGCCGAGGATCGATCCAAAGGAGTGGGCTACGACAACAATCCTGTTCTTGGTGAGATGCTTCCGGACAAATTCGGACAGCTCGATGCCATCTTGCGCCTTGCGATCAAGCGTCATCGTGGACGCAACCGAGCGACCGGTTTTCCGGAACGTTCTACCTGCGCCTCGTTCGTCCCATTGCACTACTGTGAAGCGCGTTTCCCAGGCTGCGAAATAGGCGAATGACCATGGATTTGTGACATCGCCTGGACCGCCGTGAACAAATAGCAGCACAGGATTCTGCCGATCTTCCCCTCGGATGGTGACCCACTGTTCGATACCTCCAAGGTGGACGTACATTGCCTCGTCAACACCTTTTGCTGAGTCAATCGCATACTGCTGCGCAATGCGGGTCCGCAAGAGGGACACTAGGTCATCAAGCTTCTGATATTCGGAGTCAGTGTCTGAACGAGCGGCAGGCGGCTGCTGCTGGCTCTTGGCAAACTGCACAAAGTTCCCAAGACACACACAGAAGAGCCAAAGGCAACCCGCAAACATGGATCGGATCATGCGTACTGCTCCGGGAGCGTCCGAGATCTCGTGAAACATACCACGTGCTATGCAGGGCGGGAAACTTGCTCTGCTGTGCGCGGACCGATCGTGGCGCTTGAGCCGAGGCGCAACTGCACCGCTCGTTGGACTTCGGGCAATTTGACTCCAGCGGTAAAATAGATGTATCGCTTGCGAACGCGACACACGCGCTTGTCGGCAGCCGCGAAAAAACGACGATCCGATCAGGATCGTCGTCCCGAGCGAGGAACCGGAGCGAGGGATCTGTCTTTGTTGGTTCTGCTTCACGCAAAAAAATAACCCTTCTAAGCTGCCGGGCCAAACAGAATCATCTTCTTCGAACAATCTCCACGCTCCTCTCCCGAAACAGGACCCGCCATGTTCGGTTCACACCCATGCAGAGTCCCGTAGGGACGACACACCGTAGCCCAGCGTGGAAACGCTGGGAAAACGGCCGCCGATTGAAAAAGCGCCGGATAGGGGCGACACAATCTCCGGAGTGCGAATACCAACCACATCGACGTGACGCTCGCAGAATCAACACTTACGAAAACCGCGCGCGCAAATCCCGCAGAATCTGCACTTACGATTTTGTTCAACTTAATCTCGTTTGTAATCAACATTTGAAAAAAAACAGGAAGAGGGCCACCGCGTCCTGCGTCTCTCTCCGCCCGCTCCGTTCCGGTTCCCTGCCGGCGAATCCGGGGCGAGGATCGCCGGCGGGGTGCGCGCACAAGTCGAGCAGAATGCGCACTTACAGAAAAAGGGGGAGGGGTGGGGGTATCAATGCAGTTAACACTTTTCCACCCGCCGAGAAGCCCCTTCCGTCGGGGACTAACTTGCAAACCGCGGACGTGTTACCCTACGCGGCCAGCGAGGACGGAGGCGATCATGAATAAAGCGATGAATTTGGTGCGTGGCGCAACCACGACACGCACGGCGACGGTGATGGGGGAGGCAAGGCTGCGTGACGCGATTTCAACACGCACGGCGACGGCTGTGCGAGGCGCGATGCTGATGCTGCTGGCTCTGGCGCTGTGCGCCGCGAATGCGGCGGCGCAGGGGCAGGCACGGAAGGGGCTGGAAATATATGTGATCGACGTGGAGGGCGGCAATGCGGTGCTCTTCGTCTCGCCTTCGGGCGAATCGCTGCTGATGGATACGGGCAACGTGGCGCCGGGCGCGGTTCGCGACGCGGGCCGCATCATGGCGGCGGTCAAAGACGCGCAGCTCAAGCAGATCGATCACCTGATCATCACGCATTGGCACGGCGACCATTTCGGAGGGCTGGCGGAGCTTGCTCCGCAGATCCCCATCAAGGAATTCATCGACCATGGGCCGAACGTGCAGCCCGGCCAGGCGGCGGACGATTTCTTGGCGAAGACGTATCCGCAGATCATCGCCAATGCCAAGCACACGGTGGCGAAACCGGGCGACAAGATTCGCATGGGCGCCGGCATGGATGTGACGGTGGTGACTGCGGCGGGCGAAGTGATCAAGACGCCGCTGGCGGGCGGCGGGCCCAATCCTTACTGCTCCCAATACAAGCCGGGAGACAACAATGCCGAGGACCCCATGTCCGTGGGGATTTTCATTACCTACGGCAAATTTCGCACCGTTCACCTGGGCGATATAACCAAGAACAAGGAGTTTGAGCTGATGTGCCCGACGAACCGGCTGGGCAGCGCCGACGTGCTCCTGGGCCTGCACCACGGGCAGTCGAGCTCGAATTCACCGGTGCTCGTGTGGGCGCTGCATCCGCGCGTGGCCATCATGAACGACGGCACGCGCAAAGGCGGCGAGCCGGAAACGATGCAGACGGTGCATGCTTCACCGGGCCTGGAAGATCTGTGGCAGATGCATTTCTCGCTGCTGAGCGGCCAGGAGTATACGCAGCCGGGAATGTTCATCGCCAATACGGTGGACGATCCGCAGCCGGCCATGCCCGTTGCTCCCATGGCGGCGCCGCAACCCGGACCCAACACGCCTCCGCCGCCGGCGCACAACGGCACGGCCTACTGGATCAAGCTCTCGGCGCAGCCGGACGGGACTTTTACGGTGACGAATACGCGGAACGGCTTCAGCAAGACGTACAATCCGAAGAAGGCGAGCTGAACGATTTTTCTTGGGGTCTGCATGCAAGCCTGCATGCGGCTTCCTGCGGCGATGGGGTTTGCGGGGATGATCCAGCGATCGCCGATGCGAGCTATAGCGGCGAGCTAAGAAATTATTCGGGATTGGCGCGCGCCCTCTGGATGCAGAGGCCGGATTCAGCGGGCAGGATTCAGCCCGGCAGAATTGAAAGGCCAGGAATCAATGCGGCCCCGGCCGATTTCCCGTGTGGCCGCCTGAGTCGATGTGGCCCGGCGATTCCTCACGGTTCCAGCTTGTCGGGAACCGCTACGTTGTCTGCGGTCCCTACGTTGTCCAGGTTCTCCAGGTTGTCTATGTTCTCCGCGATCTCCGGCTCTTTTTCCCCATTGATCTTAGCCAGTTTTTTCTGCGCGCGGCGCTCGGCCTTCATGCGCTGCTTTTCCTGCCGCTTCATTTCTTTCTGACGTTTCTGGAAGGTAATCCTGCTCATAACCATCTCCTGAAATCGGGATTGAACTGCGCGACAGGGCCGCGAGGGGACGCGACGAGAAAATCCGAGAGAATCACCTCACGCCTGGCGCTTGCCGGCCAGGTTCGCCCGGCCTTGGAACCGAATACGTTTCGCCGGTTCAGTATCGGTCGCGTCCGCTATTCCTAAATCCGCCGCCGCGAGAACCGCCTCCGCCCCCATCGGGTCTGGGTCTGGCTTCGTTCACTTTCAGGGCGCGGCCGGCAACTTCCTTCCCATCCAAAGCGGATATGGCCTTGGCCGCTTCCGCGTCATCGGCGATTTCGACAAACGCAAAGCCTCGAGGCTGCCCGGTCTCACGGTCTTGCACGATGTGAATACGCGTGATCTGCCCGAAAGGCTCAAACAGCACGCGCAGATCGCTTTCCGTAGTCTGAAAACTCATGTTGCCGACAAACAGATTCTTCATAATTCTCTCCTTAGCAAACCACAGGTCCGAAGATCAGCCTTCCAGGAAGACGCGAAGCTTTGCCGAACGCGAGGGATGACGCAGCTTGCGCAGCGCTTTTGCTTCGATCTGGCGGATGCGCTCGCGGGTTACAGAAAATGTATTCCCCACCTCTTCCAGGGTGTGCTCGGAGCCGTCTTCCATGCCAAAGCGCATTTTGATGATGCGCTCCTCGCGCGGGGTAAGCGTCTTCAACAAGGACGCCGTCTGCTCCTCGAGATTCAATTTGATAGCGGCATCGGAAGGGGAGGCGATGCCTTTGTCCTCAATGAAGTCCGCCAGGTGCGAACTTTCCTCCTCGCCGATGGGCGTTTCCAGCGAGATGGGCTGCTGGGCGATCTTCTTCACCTTACGAACGTGGTCGACGGGCATCTCCAGGCGCTCGGCAAGCTCTTCCAAAGTGGGCTCGCGGCCGAGTTCCTGCACCATTTCGCGGCTGGCGCGTATCATTTTGTTGATGTGCTCGACCATATGCACCGGCACGCGTATGGTGCGCGCTTGATCGGAGATGGCGCGGGTGATCGCCTGGCGAATCCACCAGGTGGCGTAGGTCGAAAACTTGTAGCCCCGGCGCCATTCGAACTTTTCCGCCCCCCGCATGAGGCCGATATTCCCCTCCTGGATCAAATCCAGGAACTGCAGGCCATGGTTGTTGTACTTCTTGGCGATGGAAACAACCAGGCGCAGGTTTGCCTGGGTCAGTTCCTTTTTTGCCTGTTGAGCGACGGCCTCTCCGCGAAGAATCCTTTGCAGGGCCCGCTTGAGTTCCATCACTCCGACTTCGCTGGCTTCGGAAATTTGCGCCAGGTCGGCGCGGCGCATGGCCAATTCCCTGCGGGCCGTGGTCCCGTCATTACTGGATAACACGCGGCGTTCGAGTTTGGCCACCTCTCGTTCCAGAGAGTGCAGGCGTTCCACAGCCTGCCGGAGGACGGCGATCAGCCGGTTGCGCTCGCGCACGTTGAGTTCAATGGCACGCGCCAATTGGGAGATCTCAATGCGCGTGCGAGCGATGGCGTAGCGGGCGTGCAAATAGGGGCGTTTCTTCGATTTCGGAATACGCGCGAGCCGCGCGGCTTGTTTGAGAGCGATCTGGTGGAGACCGGCGATCTTGTCCAGAGTCTTCAGGATCTGCCGCGTTTTCCTCTCGATCTGCTCTTCCTTCATCTCCTCGTCATCGAAGAGCACAATCTCTTTGATCGAACGGGCGCCCTGGCGCAGGTCGGTGGCAATTTGCAAAAGCTCTTTGATGACTATAGGCGAACGCGTGATGGTCTTGAGAACAACAAGCCGGCCTCGTTCGATGCGCTTGGCGAGCGCAACTTCGCCTTCCCGCGTGAGCAAGGGAACCAGGCCCATCTCCCGCAGATAGATGCGCACCGGATCGTTTGTTCTTTCGAGAAGGCCAGGGGTGAGATCGAGCTCAGCCTCGGGGCTGGGGGCCTCCTCCTCTTTCGGTGTTTCCAGCGTCTCGCCAGGTTCCGCCGCGGAGGCGGCAGCCTTTGCGGCGGAAACATCTTCGTAGATGTTGATGCCGTAACGTTCGAAAGCAGAGAGCAGATCGTTAATTTCTTCAGGCGAGTCGACTTCGGGCGGCAACATGTCATTCACGTCGTCAAAGAGCAAGTAGCCGCGCTCTTTCCCGAGCGCAATGAGCTGCCGCATCTGGTCATACTTCTCTTCAATTGCCTGCGACAAAGGGCCTCCGTCCTTCGCTTCAGTCTCGGTCCCGCTTCTGCAAGTAGTTCACTGCCTTGGGGCTGTTGTCCTTTTTGTAGTCGGCCAGTTCCGAGTCGGTAATACAAAACTGCGTTGTAGCGGGGTCATTCGGGTTGACGGCGAGTTCGCGGCGGAGTCTCAGCGAACAAATGGTGGGTCCATCCTGATAGCGCGCTCGATGAGAAACGAACGCTTCATTCGCGATGGTCACCGTGTATTCGCGGGGCCGGCCTTCCTCGCGAACCACGAAATTGTATTCGCGAACCGAAGCGCCGGCGGTGAAGCCGACATACTGTACGATCTGGTCAGCCATTTGCGCGGGTCCCAGGCTCTTGGGCGCTTCTAGAACGCCCTGAGCCAAAAACAGAAAAGGGGCGCGAGTGTGTCGGCTCGCAGCCCCTTTAAACGGATCCAAAGGTTTGTACAAGAGCAACAAACGCACCCCTATCTTCTCATAGAGCCGGGCCCAACGCACATCGAAATCTCGGGCACGTTTTCTCGAAGATAACGCATGTGGCGCCCGCAGGCTCGTCCGCAGAAGTGCACGGCAGCCCTTTTATAAGACGCCGCAGCGGTGTGGAAGAGACACTTTTGCCGCGAGCGGGATGGCGCGGTTAGACTGGCGCAGGATATTTTGATAATCTCGGCGCAAATGCATGCGTCTTGGGATCCGTCAGTCCCAACCAAGAGGGAGGTCACGCCACCCATGAAAATCGTTATGGCCCTTGCGCTGGCAGCGACAGCATTGCTCGCTTGGGTTCCGCTATGGGCACATCATGGTGACGCGATCTACGATGTGACGGCCAAGAACGTCACGCTGAAGGGGACGGTGACGGAATGGGTTTGGGCCAATCCGCATTGCGTGCTGCGGTTTGACGTGACCGACAACGGCCAAACGGCGCATTGGGTGGCGGAGACAACGGCTCCGCCGAGCTTGATCCAACGGGGCTGGACCAAGCAATCGTTGAAGCCGGGCGATCAAGTCACGATCACGGTGCTGCCGGTGAAGAATGGCCGAACCGTGGGGCGGCTCATCGAAGTGCTCTTCCCCGATGGGCAAAAGTTGCCGCACGGTGGTGATCAAGGCTCCGGACAGTAGGATTGCTGGGGCGATTCTGCTTTCTGAGGGAGTGCTCCGCAAGCAGCACGCGTGGGAGTTCGATGGAATTCCAATTCATAGCCAAATATCGCTGTGTGATTTTGATCGTTGTCGCGGCGGTGGCGTCGCTCTGCTCATTGGCCCGCGCTCAGAACGCTCAGCCTCAACCGGCCGGCGCCGCCAGGAGTCAGAAGGCGGCACCCATCATCGATGGGTGGGGAAAGACGATACCGGCGGAATCGAGCGCGGCCCCCGCTCCAGTTCACGACATTTCCGGGATTTGGGAACCGGGAACCCGCGGCGTCCAGCCACTGGGCGCCGGGGCCATGCCTGAAGACGGCAAGCCGGACCATCAGCTCTCTTACACTCCCGCGGGATTAGCAAAGCTGAAGGAAACGATGCCAAGCAATGGAGTGCGCACCGTTCTTCCCGCGGACTCGAACGACCCGGCATGGCATTGCGATCCGCAGGGGCTGCCGCGCGAGGACCTGTTTGAATTAAGAACGACTCAGATTTTTCAGGCCGCCGATAAAATTCTGCTCTTGTATGAATACGGCAAGGTCTGGCGGGTCATCTGGTCCGATGGGCGAGAGCTTCCCAAGGACCCCGAACCAAGATGGTTCGGATATTCCGTAGGCAAATGGGAGGACGAGTACACGTTCGTGGTGCAAAGCACGGGCATGGATGAAAGAACGTGGATCGATCGAGCCGGGCGCCCGCATAGCGACGCGCTGCGCGTGGAGGAACGCTTCCACCGCGTGGACCATGACCACCTCGAGTTGACGGTGACCATCGACGATCCGAAGATGTATACGAAGCCTTGGGTGGCGCTCGATAAGTTGAGATTCAATCTGGAACCATCCAACTTCGACGTCCGGGAGATGATGTGTTCGCCCTCGGAGCTCGCGGAATATGACAAACTCATGGGCCAACCCGCCAGCGGCAAGGACAGCCAGTAGCCTCACCAGCCGGACATGCGCAACTTTTTTGCGTAACTTGCAGCTTCGTTGAAATCGCCATGGACACCCCTCGATTTCGGCACCGCACACGGAATTTAAGGAGGCCGGTGTTTTTTCTTGTGGCCGCCTTCTCGTTCGTGGCTATCCACGGGTACTTTTTTGCCGGACCCGCGGCGGCGCAGGAGGCGGGCCAGGATGCCATTCGCGTGGACGTGAATCTGGTGATGATCGATACGACCGTGAAAAACAAGGCCGGGCAGATCATGGCGGGGCTGAAAAAAGACGACTTCGAGGTCCGCGAAGACGGCGCGGCCAGGAAACTGACCGTCTTCAGCCGCGACGAATTTCCGCTCAATGTGGCGCTGGTACTCGACCTCAGCGATTCGATCGGCCCGTTCCTGGGTCCTTTGCGCGACGCCGCGACCACGGCTCTGGCGGCCCTCAAGAGCGAAGACCAAGTCGCGTTATTTACGTTTTCCACCGAAGCCCAATTGAGCGCGCCATTCACAAAAGACAAGAACAAGATCGCCGAGCAGATCAATACGTTCAAGGCGGGCGGAGCAACGAATATCAATGACGGCATCTTTGACGCGGCCAAGTATTTTCTGGCGCTGACGCCGCAGGGCCGCCGCGTGGTGATTCTGATCAGCGATGACGTAGGCACGGATGCGGGAGGAGAGGGCACGCGCGATATCGTCACCGAAATGATCGCCGCGGACGCCACACTCTACAATCTCAAGGTGCCGGGGAATAATCCGGCCAACGTGCGCTTCGCGGCGGGCCTGATTCCGGGACTGGTGGACATTCACAAGGTAACGGAAGAGACCGGCGGTGAGATTTTCGACGTCGAGAACATGGCATCGCTCGATTCCACCTTTCGCGCATTGATCGAGCGGATCAAGACGCGCTACACGCTGGGCTACTACACGTCGGCCAACGGCGCCGAGGGCAAACCACACAAGCTGGAGGTTCGCCTGGCGCCGTCGTTTGGGAAGAAGGGCCGGGATTACAGCATTTTGGCCAAGAGCGGCTATTTCATCCCGTGATTCCGCTTACCCTAGCTCGGCCCATTTTGGGATCACCAAACCCTTAACGTGTTAACTGCTTGGCCACTGGGCCTGCATTAAATTTGTGCTGGGAGCGGCAGCGACCCGTGGTACTATTTAGTTCCCTTCCTTGCAGTGACTGCTGCATGCTCCCCCTTCCTGAACACAAGCACTCAAGGGAGTAGTCACATGCAAGCATCCGATCGTCGCGGGTCCCCGAGGTTCCGAATCAGCATCCCATTGCATTTTCAATTAGTAAAATCATCCGAGCCGGAGTGCCACGGCGAGAGCCTGGACATTTCGTCGCGGGGCGTGCTCATGGAAACAGGAGCACCGCCGGGCCTTGGCGCCATTCTGGTGGTGCGGCTGCGCATGCCGGAAATGATCATGGGCTGGCGCGTGCCGGAGTGGAGCATTACAGGCCACGTCGTCCACGTAGAGGTTGGCACCGAACCGGGCATGTACAGCGTGGGCGTGCAGTTTCATTACTACGAAGCTACGGCGCCCGATCGCGGCCGCTTGATGGCTGAAGGCAAAGCCAGCGGCTTGCCCCTGGTGGTACCCTCATGAAATCGGCACTGTTGGTCGATAGCGAACCGCCCATCTGCGGGCTTCTGCAGGAAATCCTCAAATCCGAAGGCACGGAGACGGTCACCTTGGCGAGCGGTTCCCAGGCCGCCGATTATGCACGGGCGCAGAAATTCGACGTGGTTTTTGTGGATTCGAGTTCGCCGGTTTCGGACGGAATCGAACTCACGCGAAAAATTCGCGGGTCGGGATTCAACCGCAAAACGCCCATCGTCATGATCACCACTCCCAAATATACGGGTTTCCTCACGGAAGGGTTCGAAGCCGGAGCCAGCTTCCTGGTCTATAAACCGCTCGACCGCACGCGCCTATTGCGCCTGGTGCGCGTGACGCAGGGAGCGATCGAAAACGAGATACGCCGCTTCCGGCGCGTGGCCGTCGAGTTGAAAGCGCGCATCCAGGGCGGCACGGAGGAAATCGACGCCGCGACCATCAACGTGAGCCTCGACGGGCTCTTCGTTCGCGTGCTACACGTCTTTCCGCAAGGAATGCCGGTGAAGGTCAGCTTGTTCCTGGGAGAAAAGGAGCCTGTGGTAGGTCAGGGCTCGGTGAAACGCACGGTGAACAACGATCGGATGGGCATTCAGTTCGACGGGCTATCTGCCAGCGAAAGCACCCGCCTGCAGGATTTCCTGCTGCCGCTGATTACGGCGTAAGACCAGACGGCACCCTCACTGAAATTCGGAAAAAACCAGGGGACTCGCGACTTCATTTCGAAGGTGGCGCTTCGCAGGCTGAGAGCGGCCCCGGGCTACAAATCCCTGGATTGAAATTTAGGCGGTGACGGGTTCGGCGGGCGTGAGCGGAACATTCCAGGCGTCGTAGCCGTAAAGCCAGCTGGTGTCGTCGCTGCCGCCGCGCATCCAGGTATTGGCGCTGGAGATGGCTTGGATGCGCGAAGTGCGTGGTTTGCGGTGCGCTTCGTAGCGGCGGAAGGCGCCCTGGATGTCCTCGCCCTCGACCTCTTCGAGGCAGCGCGCGAGAATCGCCGCGTCTTCGATGGCGGTGGCGCCGCCCTGCGCCATGTACGGCGTCATGGGATGACAGGCGTCGCCTAAAAGCACCACGCGGCCGCTCGACCAGTGCGGCAGCGGCTCGCGCTCGAGGATGGCCCATTTGTGGCAATCGGGGCAGGCTTCGAGCACGCGCGTCACGTCGGGATGAAAGTCCTCGTAGGCCTTGCGCAGTTCGAGCACATCGCCGGTGGCCGACCACGATTCGCGCGTCACCCAGCCCGCCGGCTCCGGCACGCTGGTGACAAAATACAGTTCGCTGCGCGCGGCCGTGACGTAATAGATCACGATGTGCCGGTCAATTCCCCACCACTTCGTCCGCGAACGCCCGATATCGAAGCCATTCAGCAGCGCCGAGGAAAAAACGGCGCGATAAGCGATGCGTCCCTTGTGGAGCGGCTCATCGGGACCCACGATGATGTCGCGCACCAGCGAGTGGACGCCGTCGGCGCCGATGACGGCGTCGGCTTCGGCGCGCGTGCCGTCTGCAAAGGAGAGCGCCACGCGGCCCGAGCCGCGTTCCTCAAGTCCGGTGAGCTTTTTCCCGAGATGAAAAATCTCCCGCGGCAGCACGGAAACCAAGGCGTCGTGCAGGTCCGCGCGGTGCATGCAGAGATAGGGCGCGCCGAAGAGGTCTTCGGGCATGGGCAACTCGCGCATCACTTTGCCCGTATCCCCTTCGCGGTTCAGATGCGAGTACGGCTGGAAGGCCGTGCGGCGCATGAGTTCCTCGACGCCGATCTTGCGCAGCACCTTCATGGAATTGGGCATCATCTGGATACCCGCGCCCACGCGCGCAAATCGCGCCGCCTGTTCGTAAATCTGCGCGTCGATGCCGATGCGGCGGAGCGTCGACGCGGCGGTCAGCCCGCCGATGCCGGCGCCTACAATCGCGAACGTGAGTCTATTTCCGGTCATCCTTATCGCCCCTAAGTTTCGAGAATGTCCTTCAACCGCGCCAGGTCCTTACGGTTCGCCCGGCGCATGGCAAATTCCATGAACGGAGCGGCCAGCCGGGAAAACCCGACGGGATTGCCGCGATTTCGCAGCCTCATTCGCGTACACCGATCATCCACGGATTCCCACTCGTAGGTCGTCTCCATGGGGAAGGGGCCCTCTGAGGTCCGCATCACGAGTCTGCGGCCTGGCTCCAGCTCGGCGATCTCGTAAACATAGGCCATGCGCCTTCCAAGAAAGTGGGCCACGAAAGCGATCTGCGAGCCGAGACGCAGCGGAGGCGGCGTCTTCCACTCCACGGACTTGATGTTCACATACCATTTCGGTGCATTGTCCGGATCGGCGGAGTATACGGCCACCTGATCGCGGGGTCGTCGGATCAAGATCTCCGATGATACGTCCACGGCCAACGAGACTTCTCCGTACGCGCCTAACGCCGGCGCTAGTCCACAACCGCCTAGATATCGCGGCGCCCGCTGGGAATTATTTCCCGGGATGCCATGCCCATGGTGGGGAGATTCTAACGCAGGCTGATACGACTCGCGACTGTGTCTACCACCTGCCGCACCCCGGCTAGGGCGGCTTCTTGGACCAAAGGACTCTCAGGGATGGAATTAGTCAGCGCGGTGGAGACCGTGCTGGGCGACAAACCTCGAAGGGTCCCGGTATCGGCCTGACGTCGTATCGCGCCTCCTCCTCGAGCCTGCGGCTCTCCGGGCGCCATTGCCTGCTATAGCAGCGTGCCCATCCGGCAGCTCAACGAATACATAAAGGCGGCGCAAGTACGCCGGAAGAGACTCATCGATTTGTTCTTTACCTCCCGCCCGAGTTGGCGCTCATGCAGGTCTTGTAGTCGGCGCTCTTCTGCTTTACAACCGATGGGCGTGCGCGCCGAACTCTCATGAAGGCTGCGACGGCTATCTCCAGACGAGGCCCCACCTTCCGGCCATTGATAATTGCGTGCCTCGCGTTGGCCGCGTTCGGGTGTGTCCGCGTTCATGCGCAAACGCTGAACGCGCGCCTCGACGCGCTGCTGAATGACTGGAGAGAGAAGAATGCGCCGGGAATGGCCGCGTTGCTCGTCCGCAACGGGCGGATCGAGTACCGCAAAGTTTTCGGGTTTGCGAATCTCGACGCGCGCACGCCCATAACCGCCGATACGCAATTCCTGCTGGCTTCGCTGACAAAGCAATTCACGGCCATGGCCATCATGATCCTTGCGGAACGGCACAAGTTGCAGTTCGACGATACGCTGGCCAAGTTTTGCCCCGAGTTTCCGGACTACGCCCGAACCATCACCATTCGCCAGTTGCTGAACCACACCGCGGGTCTCACGCAATATCAGGAGCTTCTCGTCGGCAAAGTCGACGAGAACTACTTCCGCTCCTCCAAGAGCCCGCCTGCCGCCCACGAATTCACCGCGGCGGAGGCGCTGCAAGTCCTGAGCCGCCAGCGGAACCTGCGCTTTACCCCCGGCGAAAAGTTTGAATACAGTGACTCCGCCTATGTCGTGCTGGCGCAGATCATCGAACGCTTAACGGGCCGGCGCTATGCCGAATTTCTGAAGGAGACGATTTTCGATCCACTGGGAATGAATGACACACTGGTCGTGGATGAACGGAAACAAAAGGTGCCGCGACTCGCACTGGCATATGCAAAAACGCAACGGTCAGTGGCAAGACATCACCTACACTCCGGAAAACTCCATCTATGGCGAGGACGGCATCTATAGCACGATCAACGATCTCTACAAATGGGACCAGGCGCTTTACACCGAACGTCTGGTGAGCCGCTCCACGCTGGAGATGGCCTTTGCCCCCGGCCACACCAACGATGGCAAAGAAATTGTGACCGACCTATTTACGCACCGGAGCTCTTACGGATTTGGCTGGTTCATCAGCTCATTGCACGGCGAGAAGGTGGTGGAGCACAGCGGGGGCTGGTCGGGCTATGCCACGCACATTCTGCGCGTGCCCAGCCGGCGGGTGACGGCAATCGTCCTCACGAACTCCTCGAACGACGACGTGCCGGATATTGCCTGGGAAATGGCCGAAAACGCCCTGCGCTGAAGAGAGGCGGTCGGGACCTGCTCAGAGCAGGTCCCGGTGAGGCTCGGCTTCGGAACTGATCTCCGCGCAGTTCACCTCGTTGCGCTTCGATGCGTGCTCGCGATGGACATTGACGATGGAGCCGTCCATCGCGCTCACGTTTACCTCTGTGACGCCGCGCTCGCCGGGCCGCGCAATCTCGAAGGAATAGATGAGCCGGCCATGCTCGGTTTCGAGTTCGTTATCCTTGATCGTGCCGCGAACCGCGCGCAGCGCCGTTTCGCGCGCCTGCTGCGCGCCGATTTTCGCTTGCACTTCGTCCGCTTGCAATTCGGGAAAATGCACAAACGCCATGGTGCCCATCGCCAGCATTACGTAAATTACCGCCGCGAATATCTTGGCTCGTTTCATGGACCCTCTCCTTTTGGCGGCTGACGCCCTGGTTGCGGGCCGCTCCTGCGATCGGCCCCACCGGAGCGTCAGCCAGTCCGGTTTTGGTTGCGATCTGAGGCGAGAGTACAGAACGCCAGATAAACGCACGATTAATAGAAAAAATGCCAAAAAAAGAATTATTCGTCCGGAGATTCGCCAGTGGCAGAAATCGAGCGGTAAGTGTCGAGAATCGCGGCGGCAAGCTTGCCGCTCCTCGCAAGATCTTCGAGGCGCTTATATATTTCGCCGTGATGATGGCGATCCTTCCTGCCAATGCCCACCACGGCCACGATCTTGAGATCCTCAAGCACTTGGTAGACCACCCGATAGTCTCTGTAATGGAAACTTCGAAACTTCTTGAGGGGCGCGCTCAATGCTTCGGAACATTCGATCGGATGAAGATGAATTTTCCGCGTGAATTCACGCTTTAGCGAATTCCGCACGTTCTTGGGAAGGTCTTTCAAATCTTCCAGGGCTTGGGGTGTGAATTTTGAGCTGTACAAGTTCGTTTTTTCTAATCGTTTCGGAAGGCCTCCTCGAAGGAGTGTAATTTGCCGAGCCTCGCGTCCTCCCTCAGGGTAGGCGCCGCTTTGAGAATCTGATCGAAGAGCTTCCGATCAGCGGCAATCTCGAGGGTTTCCACAAGCGAACGCATTCTCCGCACGAGGTCATCAAAATACTTCTTGTCTATGAGGAGCTTCTCGTCCTCCGGATCGTTCGCGGAAATGACGACCACCGTATTCTTTTTGGCCTGGCAGAGCGTCTCACGCTGTTTCTGACGCAAGTCGGAGCGCTTCACGCGTACCGTGCGCGGCTGCATCAGCGTTCGTGTAGTCATGCTAAGCCTCTATGTACATCAGGAAGGTACATAATGTACATCACAATTGTACGGGGCCGAAGACTGCAAGGTCAACTGCGAACCATTAGGCTGCCGTGAGCAGGATCGGCTCGCGATTGGTGATCGCCAGGGTGTGTTCGTAATGCGCCGAGGGCCGGCCGTCGGATGTACGCACGGACCAGCCGTCCTGCCCGAGGAATACGGAGCCGGAACCGGCGGCGATGATGGGCTCGATGGTGATCACCAGGCCCGCGGTCAAAATCTGTTTCGCCGCGGGATCGGCGAAATTAGGCACGGAGGGCTCTTCGTGGATCGTGCGGCCGATGCCATGGCCGCCCAGTTCGCGAATCACGGAGAAATGATTCGCGATCACTTCGCGCTCCACGGCGCGGCCGATCTCCCGAACGCAACTGCCGGCGCGAGCAACGCTCGCCGCCTTCGCGAAGGCGCGTTCGGCGCAGGCAATCAGGCGGAGCCGTTCCGGCGTCGTCTGCCCCACGGAGATCGTTTCCGCGGCATCGGCCATGAAGCCGTCCTTCTCCACGGTGACGTCCAGCTTCACGAGATCTCCGTCGCAAAGCGCGCGGCCGCCGGGAATTCCGTGCACCGCTTCGTCGTTCACGCTGATGCAGCTCGTTCCGGGAAATCCGTAGACCAGCTTGGGCGCCGATCGGGCTCCGTGCCGGCGCATGACGGCATCGCCAATCGCATCGAGCTCGGCCGTCGTCACGCCGGCGCGAACTTCCCGCTTCATGGCTTCGATCATGCGACGCACAACCCGCCCTGCGGCGCGGAGACCTTCAAATTCCTCGGGAGAATTGATGGACATGAAGACCTTATTTGTCCCCGCGCTGATTTGGGGCCGCAAGACCAGGAAGACTACTTGGTGCTGGCGGGATCGCCGACCTCTTTGTTGTAGTCCCGATACTCCGACGGCGCGCAAATAAATTCGCGCACATCGAAATCGTCCGGCTGCAATTCGAAACGCATCTTGTCCAGAGCGACCCAGGGCTTGGTATACATCTGAGGGTCATTGATCGTGACGCTCAGCTCCAGGTGGTCGTGATCGACGCGGTGGAACCGCTCCTCCACGCGCAGGTCGGCACTATGCGGACGACCGGCCCGATCGATCCAGGTTCTTTCATCCAGGCCCGCGCTCTCGACCAGGAGCGTGGTGTCGTCCACCCATTTGCCGACCGAGTATCCATACCAGCGAGGTTCGGGATCCTTGGGGAGCGCACGGCCGTCGAGCCAGATGACGCGCCAGGCCCTGCCAAATGTGTACAGCATGACGATCTTCTGCGGCGTCTGATAGATTTGGGTCGTCCTCAATTCGTACAGGTCCTCGCGAGGAAGTCCCTGCGGGTCGCAGGTGAAGACGGGATCGTTATTCTCCGCCAGCAGAGCGCCTCCATTACCACCATTCGGCTTGTTGCGGTTCAAAGCCTCCAGACCCGCAGGCGTGAAGGGCAAGACATGTTCAGGCTTGCCGTCCGCGGGCATCGCGGCTGCGCCGAAGATTTGGATTCCAACTTCGCCGGGGTCCCACACGCCGGATATGTCATGGCGCGGAGCAGGGCCTCCGGTCTTGCGAGGTTTCGCGGGCACGGCCGCGGCCTGTTTCCAATAGTCTACGGGCTCGGGGTAAATATGGTCCGGCGCCCCCTGCTGATTTTTACTCGCTCCCGATGGTTTTTCTCCTGATTGCTTGGCTCCCGATTGCGGCGCGTTTTGAGAGCGGATCGGCGGCGAGAACGTCAAGACGGTCATCACGGCCATTGCCGCCACAAAGCCCTTCAACGTAGTGGGAATGCTTGCCATCGTTAAACCCCCGTCCTTTGGCCCAATGTCGGTGCAATTCCCGGATTCGATGCCGTGTAACGGCGCCCGCGACCCGCTCAGACTCGATGACCGCGCCCGAGGCACTTCACTTGGAATCGACCGAATTAAGCCGCGCCTTTCCAATCAGCTTCTGGCCGCTGGGCAGCAGGACGTCTACGATGCGCCCGATAGGCTTGCCATTCTTCACCTGCATGGCCGTGACGGTCACTTGATCCCCCGGCTTCATGGACGTTTTGGTCCAGCCGATGTTGAACATCGACGTGGGATTCTCCGTCTCGACAATCCACGGCACCACTTGCCCGCTGTCATCGGTGACGTCGAGGTGAAGGATGCAATGGGGATTGGACCAAGCCCATTGCGTGACGGTTCCCTTCAGCGTAATGGTCTTCGTATCGTCGTACACCGCGTTGCCGTGATGCGCGAAGAGCGGCAGCGAAACAAGCGACATAGCTGAGACCAAAATAAAAGCCGCCAGGAATTTGCCTCTCACAAGTCACCTCCTAAATAGCTGGAACGACGTCTATACCTTTGAGGATTGGGGTCCGACGGCATCTCTCCAAACTGAACGCGATGCTACCATAGATGGCCCACACCGGTACCAATGCCGCTGGGAGACAGTGCAGAATCCCAGATAAACGTACGATTAACAGCGAGGGCAAACCACGCAGGTCTTGGCGATTGGCTAAGGGTGACTTTAGGTCCCCGTGCCTTCAGCCGCGCGTTTGCGCCGCGCCGTTGGCGGGCAGAAATGCCACAAAGACGCTGCCGGAAGCGTCCGACTGCGCCAGCGTCAGCCGGCCATGGTGCGCTTCCGCGATCCAGCGGGCGATGGATAGGCCGAGTCCCGCACCGGCGCGTTCGGCGACGAGCTGAACGCCGGCAGATTGTGGCGAGCGCGCCGTGAGAAGAGCTTCCCCACGGAAATCTTCGGCGCGCAAACCGCTCGCTTCCGCGGGCTTGGCGACCTCGGACGAAATCGGAGAGTTCGAAAGGGGCGAAGCGGAACGCGCCGGATCGAGGCGAAAGAATCGCTCGAAAATTTTCTCCCGCGCTTCGGCGGGGATGCCTGGTCCGGTATCGCGCACGGTGAGCGTATATTCGCCGCCGGCGCGCGCGCAGGTCACGTTGATTTTTCCTCCGCTGGGCGTGTACTTGATGGCGTTATCGAGCAAATTCATGGCCAGCCGGCGCACCAGCGCCTCATCGGCATGGATGGGCATTTCGCCATCGGGCTCGTAGCTGAGCGCGATTCCGCGGGTCGCGGCCATGGTGCGCGCCGCGCGCACGCAATCGGCGGCAAGTTCGTCGAGATAAAAATCGCGCGGGCGCAATGGATATTCGCCGGCATCGGCGCGTGCCAGCGTGAAGAGATCGTCGACGATCTGCGAAAGCCTGCGCGCTTCATCGAGCGCGATAGCCAGCGATTCGCGATATTCCTCGGGCGGACGCGCCCGCGAAAGCGCGACTTCCGCTTCGCCGCGAATGATGGCCACGGGCGAGCGCAGCTCGTGCGAAGCGTCGGCCATGAACCGCCGCTGCTGCTCGAACGAGCGGTCCAGCCGTTCGAGCAGGCCGTTGAACGTGCTGGCCAGATAGCCTAGCTCATCTCGCGGATTCTGCACCGGCAGGCGCTCGTGCAGGTTCTGCGCGCCGATCAGAGCGGCTTTGTCACTCATGCCAACGACCGGAGCAAGGCTCTTGCGCGCCAGGAAATAGCCGCCGGCGCTGGCGATCATCAGCGAAATGGGGATTACCCAGAGCAGCGTCGCGCGAATATCCTGCAGCAGTTCGCGCTCGCGTTCGAGCGATTCCATGGCGACGATGGTCACACCCGATCCGCCAATTTCGGCCTGGGTAACGCCGGCGCGGAAGCGCTCCCGGCCCAGCGTGACGTCTTGCAACCGGCGCGGCGCTCCGGCGGTGCCCGCCACGAGATTGCGCAGAACTTCGGCGGGGATTTCCGGCTGCGAAGCGGCTCGGGCCGGCTCGCGTGGCGCAGGCAGAGCCTGGTTTTCCGCCAGCACGTTGCCGGCGCCGTCGAGCACGGCGAAGCGGTGATCGCGCAGGCGAAATTCCATCACGGATTCGGCAGCGGCGGCGCGCAGAGGATCGGCGGCCTTCTCGTTCAACTGATCCTTGTATTCCGACTGCAGCGTAGTGAGGAAGCCTTCGGAAATTTCCGCCAGCGAAATATACGTGCGCCGCTCGGTGGTGCGCTTCACGAGCCAGTAAGTGCCCAGCGAGAGACATACCAGCACGAATGCGAGCACGCCCGTGTACCACAGCGTCAGCCGAATGCGCACCGAATCAAACATGCTTCTTCCCTGCCGCGCGGGGATTTGCCGGCGGATGGAGCGAAGCCGCCTTGGCTTTTTCGCGCGATTGGCTGCGGGGCTGCGTACTGGCCGCGGCCATGCCGGCGGATTCCGCGCCGTCACTCACGGTGGCCGTGGCAGCGCCCGCGCCGCTCAGTTCCGCGGCACCCAGCATATATCCGGCGCCGCGCCGCGTGTGAATCAGGGGCTTGGCGGAGGGTTCGTCGATTTTGCGGCGCAATCGATTTACGTACACTTCGATGGTATTGGTGAAGGGATCGAAGGTTTCGTCCCAGACATGTTCGGAAATCTCCTCGCGCCCAACCACGCGGCCCGCATTGCGCGCCAGATATTCGAGGAGCGCGTATTCCTTGGTAGTCAGCGGAATTTGCTTTCCGCCGCGCGCCGCCGTCTGCGCGGCGGTATCCAGCGCCAGATCCTCCACCTCGATGCGGTTGGGCCGCAATTCGCCCGAACGCCGCAAGAGAGCGCGCAACCGCGCCAGCAATTCGCGAAACTCGAAGGGCTTGGTGAGATAGTCGTCGGCGCCCGTATCGAGTCCCTGCACGCGATCGTCGGTGGCATCGCGCGCGGTGAGCATCAGGATGGGAAAGCGCAGGCCCGACTGCCGCAGCCGCCGGCAAACCTCGAATCCGTCCGGCGCGGGAATCATCACGTCGAGGATCGCGAGATCGTAGGCGTTGATGGAAGCTTGATAGAGCGCATCCTCGCCGTTCGCGGCCACGTCCACGGCATAGGCCTGTTCGCGCAGCCCTTTGGCCACGAAATTGGCGATTCGCGGGTCGTCTTCCACCAAAAGAATGCGCACCGCCGCCGCTCCCTTCTCCGCCAATTCTACATCCTTAGCAGCCGCCCCAGGGCGTTAGCCGGGATCGATGGGTGAGGGCGTCGCAGCGGGGGGCGACTTCGGCACCAGCCGGATCCGAAATTCGCCGAAATCCTTTTCCAGGATTATCTGAAAAACCCAGATTCCCACGGGCACCGCCAGCGCCAGACCAACGGCCAGGCCGAGGTATTTTCCGGCGTTCTCCGAAATATGCTCCAAGATTCCGCTCACACTTAGAACCACGCTGCCAAAAAGTCCCGCGGCCCCGCCAAAAAGCGCCGATCGCCAAACCCACGCCCACCAGATTCTGGCCGTGCGTTTGAATGTCGGCTCGAGAAAGCTGGTGCTTACACCGGCAGCCGTGGCCATGTGACGCCCTCCTGCCGGAGCATTCTAGCAGTTAGGAAACGCTACACGAATTCGCAAAGGACAGAGATGATTTCGAATGCGAGTGCGTCGGAAGGGTGACACTCAGTGGATGCGGCAGGGTGAGACTTAGTGGATGCGGCCGCGTCTCCCACGGTGTGAGACGCCTTGCCTGCCGTGGCGGAGCGCTTCATCGGCAACGTGAAGGAGGCGCCCCAGATAATCGCGCTCGCCCTCCTCTTTCTCGGCAGAAACGATTTCGGGGTCATCGTCTTGCGGATTCACCAGGCGCGATATGCCCTTGAGGTGCGGTTGGCGGGAGTCCTTTGAACCGCGAAAATTCGAGTTCACGCGAAACGCCATATCGCCATTATATTCCCCGCCCGGCCTGTGGCCTGCAGGAGTAGTTAACCTCTGCTTGGCAGACCGGGCAATACTTCACATCTGGTAAGCGGCACCGCTTTGGCCCCTAAGCATACAGTGGGTAGGATGGGGTGCAAAGGCACACGGGCCGCAAAATCCGCGCAAACCTGCTAGTTCGCAAGTAATTGTGACCAAGTCGCTTAGTGCGCCAGTCAGGTAGGTTTGTACTGCTTTTCAGGTATGTCCTGTATTGTACGGACAGCCCCCCACTTTATAGTTAGATTCGGGCGAACGCGCTTTCCCAAAAACCCTGCCTTTTGGGCTGACCGCAGCTAGCCGCCCCTAGCGGAGACCGGTTTGCACATACCAGCCCGAGTTTTACTCGTGGACGATCACCCGGCCGCGCGGAGAACGGCACGCGCCGTTCTGGATGACGTCGGGGTGAAGGTCGCTGTGGTTTGTGGGGAAGCCGAAAACGGTAAACTTGCCATCGAAAAAGTCCGCAGGCTCCAGCCGGATATCGTGCTCCTGGATATCGCAATGCCGGAAATGGATGGAGTGCAAACCGCGTACGAAATCCGGCGCATCGCTCCTTACGCAAAGATCATTTTTTTCACCGTCAACGACTCGCCGGAAGCCGTGACCGCGGCGAAATTGCTGGGGGTGGAGGCTCTGGTTGCCAAGTCTTCGCCCGCCCGCGTCCTCGTTTCCACCATCGAAAAACTCGTCGCCGGCCAATCGTAATTGCCGCAGGGCGTCACGCCGAACGACTCCGGCTAAGCAACTCCGCGACGGCCAGGAGCAACTGGTTGGGATCGCCTTCACCCTTACGCAGCCAGAGATCGACTCTTCCCAAGCCTTCGTCGAGGATCGAGGTATACCCGGAAAGCATGATCACGGGCGTTTTGGGATTGAGCTTTTTCAGTTCCGCGGCCACGTCCAGGCCGTCCAAATCGGCCATCCAGTAATCCAGGATGACCACATCGATGGACTGAAAGCGAAAAATCTCGATGCCCTCTTTGCCGGTGAGCGCCGTAAAAACGCGATATCCCGCCTTTTCCAGGACGCGCCGGCGCAGCAAAAGCGCCGGTTCTTCGTCATCAATGCAGAGGATCGCGGCTGGGATATCGTTCATGGCGCCGTGCTGGTTATTTCTGCGATCTTGGCCAGAGGCCGGGATTCTGAGAGTTCGCTCGCTCGCGTCGTATTCTGTTATTCCCGACCTGTCTAAAGAGAGATCCCTCGATCAGGTTCTTCGCTCGGGATGGGCATCCTGATCGGATGCTCATCTCGCGCGGGAGTAGGCTTCGAAAGATTTCAGCGTGAATATGTTCAAGCTCTGGGTCAATAGTTTCAAATCCGAAGTGAGTTCCACGGTGCCGAGCGGCAGTATGTCCGTGCCGAGCAGTTCATGGAGGGTTTCTCCGATGAGCTGGAATTCGCGCACCAGCATCGCGGGCGTATAGCGATCTTTCTTGCGCCGCCTTCCGTGACGCGCCGCGAATTTCAATTCGCTCGCCTTGAACGGGCGGTTCTCGTGCATCAAGCGCGAGATGACGGCCTGGAAAATCGAGGGCAGATGATCGACGCGCTCGTCCTCGGTGATCCGCACTTTGCGAAGCAGGGGATCGCTTTTGATGGCCTCGAGAATTTTGGCGGTGATCTCGCGTTCGTTTTCCATAAGCACAGCCGCCAGCCGGACGGGCTTCACGGCCGGCGCGGCGAGCCGGGCCTTGATCTTGGCGACGAGTTCCTCGACGTCCGCCGGCTTGGTAAAGTAATCATCCACCTGATTCTGGATGGCGCGAATCGCGTTCTCCAGGCCGGGATAGCCTGTGAGAATGAAATTCTTGCAGCGCGGCTGGGCTCGGCGCATCGCCGTGATGACCAGAAAGCCGTCGCCTTCGCGATGAATATTCAAGTCGGCCACCAGCACGTCAAAACTGACGGCGCTGATCTGGACGAGCGCATCGGCCACCGTGGGAACAGCGGTAACGTCGAATCCGTGCTGTTCCAGCAGGAGCGGCAGCGTCACGCGGATGCTCTCTTCGTCATCGACGAAAAGAACGCGGGGACGCTCTCCGGCCTGGCGGGCGCCGGTATCGATCTGGGATCGGATGCTCTTGGATTCGCTCAGGACAAGTTACCTATGCCGATGAGACTGTCATTGGGCTGTACGGGGACCTACAAAAATGCGCCCATGGTCAAATACTAAACCCGCACGGCGCTGTTCAATACAGGACATGCCGTAGGAGGTATGTAGTTGCGGAACAAGCTGTGGGGTTTATTTTCGCTCGATCGATTTATCTCGATCGATTTATTAAGATCATCCAGGAATAACGGGGGAAAATCGTGTCTCCGGAATGGATACCGTTGCTGTTTGCGGCGGCTCTGATTGCGGTCTTGCTCCTGATGCTGCGGTCGCGCGGGCAGTCGCGGCGGGTCACGATTTGCCGCATCGTGGTGATGGAAGCGATTTACCTCGGAATGGCCTATCTGTTGCTCCACGTCCTGGATCACCCGCCGGCCGAGGCGCTTCTGGGCTCCATCATCGTGGCCGCGATGGCCGGCGCGATTCCGAACCGCTACTACCGCAGGATGGCGCGGGAAAAGTGACGATCCGCAGTGCCGCAAAGCGCTGAGCCGTGTCCTTCTGAGCGTGTGCTGCGCGCGAATACTCCTCTTACGTTGAAATTGAGAAAATCGAGGCAATCAAAGAATTAGGAGAGATTCTTCGGTCAAGCGGCGACCTCAGAATGACAGACTATGCGCTTTGGCGCGCCGAGGGAGATTGTCACGAAGATCGCGGCAGACGACAATGCCGGCTGGTTGTGCGGGCAACTCAAAATAGCCGAAGGATCATCGTGGTAAGTGGTGGTAAGTGGCTGTGACGAGAGATTCTATGGGGAGAAGGGCCATGCACCTGAGAGCGTTGGGCGTTTTTGTATTGGCGTTTTGCGCGGCTGCCTTGCCGGCGTGGGGACAGGACCAGAATGCGCCGCCGGATGAACCGGCGCCACAGCAGCAGCCCTCCGATGCGCAGCCGCAGCCAGGCGATGCGGCGCCCCTTCCACAGCCACAGGAACAGCCGCAGGGCGCTCCGGCGCAGCCTGCCCGAACCCTTCCGGCGACTCTGACGCTGCCGGCCGGCGCGGTTATTGCGGTGCGCACCAACCAGTGGCTCTCCAGCGATCGGAATCATCCAGGCGACACTTTTAGCGCAGTGTTGGACCAGCCGCTTGTTGTTCACGGCTGGGTGGTGGCGCGGCGCGGCCAGACGGTGATGGGCCGGGTGGACGTAGCGCAGAAGGCCAGCCAGGGCAATGGTGTTTCCCAATTGGGATTGGAGATCACCGAACTCACGCTGGTGGATGGAGAGCAAATTCCCGTGAGCACGCAAATTCGGCAGGCCGCGCCCGCGCCTGCCCCGCCGGGAGCGACTGAGCGTAACGTGGCCACTGTGGCCACTACCACCGCGATCGGCACAATCGTCGGGGCGGCCGTTGGCCGTGGGACGGGCGCTGCGATCGGCGCAGGTATCGGAGCAACCGCAGGCCTGGCCGCCGTGCTGTACACACGCGGGCAGCCGACTACGATCGCCCCGGAAACGCTATTGAGCTTCCGCCTGCAATCGCCGGTGGAGATTTCCACGGAAACAGGCCGGGTGGCGTTCCAGCCGGTCACACAAGCCGACTACAAAGACCAGGATGCCTACGCGAATGGGCCACGCCTGCGCCGCGGAGGCCCCGGTCCCGGGTATCCCGCGCCGTATCCCGGGCCCTACTATTACTCTGGATACTGTGGGCCCTGGGGATGGAGCTGCTATCCGGGTCCGTATTGGGGCTGGGGCGCGGGAGTCTGGGTTGGCCCCGGGTTTGGAGGCTTTGGCCGCTTCCGCCGATAAATCCCGCTGGCGTAATCCTGAAGGTTTCGATGAGCAGACGTAGCCGCTCTTCCGCTTCGGGCGAAGCAACGCGCGGCGCTCTTCGCGCCTCGTCTTCCGCGCTGGGGAATTCAGGCCTAAGGCCGTTGAGAGCGGCCGGGACGAGGCACCCGCTGTAACTGACGAAGAAACAGCTTCATAAGAAAAGCAAATCTGTGCAATTTTGAACACTCTACAGGCATTGCTGTATAGCGCGGGATGCTCGAAGGGTAGGACTATGGCCCGACGTTCACGCCTCACAGGCGACAAGCTCCCGGAGGGTGACTTACGGCCGGAATTCTTCTCGTTGATGACCACCACATCGCGCGGCATACGGTCCGCGCGCTCCTGGATTCGCACGCCATACGCATCTGCGGCGAAGCGGCAGACGGCCAGCAGGCGCTCGACCAAGTAAAGGCGCTCAATCCGGAGCTGGTGCTGCTCGACATCAATATGCCGGTGATGAACGGCATACAGGCGGCCTTCGAAATTCGACGTATCGCCCCCGCGACGAAAATCCTCTTTTTCACCGTGCAGGAAAGTACGCCCGAGGCCGAAGCCGCCGTCCGACTTTTGGGCGCGGACGGCTTCATCAGCAAATCCTGCGCCGGAACCGATTTGATTCCCGCGCTAAAGCGCCTGCTGAACGCATATTAAGCTCCTCGATTCCCTTCTCCGGCGTGCCCTCCCTCGCATCTTATTAGGGTAGGCCTCAAGGAGGCATTAAGGAGTAATGACCGATGGTGAGAATCACCTGTGACAATTGCGGCGCGGAAAAGCCGCAGCAACTTCCCGCCGCTACCGAATGGATTCTTGGCTACGATCTGGAGATGGAAACGCCCAAGTCGGTGCAGCGCTCCATCCGGTTGCTCGACCACTGGGATGACCGGCGCGTCCTGGAGCTGGGAGCGATCCATCTTTGCTCGCTGCAATGCCGGGATGAGTACATGAGGCATTCGGCAACTCGCATGAGCGCCAAGGCGTAACGGATCCCTTCCAGCCAGGACTTCGCGCACTCGCGATAGGGGCGCCGCTCCAGACCGCCGCGGGTTCTTGAAGCAGAATCGGTTCCTTGATTTGCACGAAATTGATCCGCACGAAATTCCTGCCTTTTCCCTTTCATCTGCCCATTACATCTGATCTAAACTGTACGGCGAAACACGGGCAGCTCCGCATTGATGGCGGAGCGCCATGGAGATAAAAACCGGCGCATGTTCTCAGGGAAATGGTTTTTCCGGCATCGCGGCGTGATCGCGCACGCGCCTTTGCTGCTGGTGCTTTTCTGGAGGCGCGGCGAGGTGAATAATCCGGCGCTGATGTGGGGCGTAGGGCTGGCATTGCTATTCGCCGGCATGGCCCTGCGCATCTGGGCGCAATCGTACATTCACCATCGGCTGAAGCTGCCGCTGGAACTGACCACCGGCGGGCCCTACCAACTGGTGCGCAATCCTCTGTACATCGGCAACGCGGCCGTCTGCGCGAGCGCCACGTTTTTCGCCAGGCTTCCCTGGCTGGCTCCCTTTATCTTGCTGTGGGTTTTCACGGTCTACTCGATCGTCGTCCATTACGAAGAAGGCTGGCTTCGGGAACTTTATGGCGGTCCGTACGAACGCTATCTGCGAGAAGTGCCCCGCTGGTTCCCGCGTCTTGGCGGATTGCGGCCTATTGTTTTCTGGAATGAGTTTTCGCCGAAGGCGGTTCGCGCCGAACTCCACTGCCTGCTCATCGCGCTTATTTTTGGGCTCAAAGGACTGGCCGATTCGCCTGCCTGGCATCTGGCTCTGACCGGCATCCGCGCGCGGCTATTCTCCTAGCAGCTTTACCAGCCGATAACCCTTTGTTACTCTCGCTGCATGAAGCGCATGGCCGAAATGCGTCACGGCCGCGCGGCGCCGGCACGTCATTCCGAATCCATCGAGAGCCGCGAAAATCGCTGGCTGAAGCGCTTTCGCGCCGGGCTTTCCGGCGAGACCGCTCCACGTCGCGGCGAAGCTTCCGATCTTGACGGGGAAATCGCCGGCGTCGAGGGAGTTCGTCTGGTCGAGTCGGCGTTGCGTTCCGGCGTCGAAATCCTCGCCGTGCTCTTCAGCGAAACCGGCGCGAAGCAAATCTCCCGGCTCGAACGATGGATTCCTCCCGAAGCGCGCGTGCTCCGCACGAGCGATCGCCTCTTCGCTTCCGCCAGCGGCACCGAAACGCCGCAAGGCGTTGCGGCGCTGGTGCGCCCGCGCGTGGGAACTCTCGACGATCTCCTCAGCGGAATTCCGTTGGTTCTGGTGCTGGCCGGAGTGCAGGACCCCGGAAACGTGGGCACGCTGGTGCGCACGGCGGAGGCCTTTGGCGCTTCCGGAATCGCGGCGTGCGCTGCGGGCGCCATCGGCACCGCCAATCCCTATGCGCCAAAGGCGCTGCGCGCCTCCGCCGGCTCCACGCTGCGTTTGCCGATTGTGCGCGGAATCTCCGCGCCGGTGCTTCTCGCGCAACTGAAAGTTGCGGGAGTGCGCATCTATGCGGCGTGCCCGGAGGACGCTTCCGATGGCGGCTCAGCGAGCCCGGAGGGCGTTTCTGCTGCCAACTCTCAAGGCTCCGCCAAGAAAGCGCTGGCTCCCTGGGAGATCGATTGGCGCGCCCCCGCGGCCCTGCTGGTGGGCAACGAGGGCGCGGGCTTGCCCGCTGACCTGGTGCGCTCGGCAGACGCAATCGTGCGCATTCCGCAGGCGCTGCCCGCGCCGCGTCCCGGCGCGGCGCGCCAGCCGAAGATTCGTCTCGCGAATCGCTCAACGCGGCCGTCGCCGGAAGCATCCTGTTGTATGAGGCGGCGCGCCAGCGCGGCCTGGGCTGATGATTTAGCTTACGCGTGGCACAGCCACTCTTGGCTGTGCTCGTCCACGCCGACACGCACAGGCGCTAGTGCCTGTGCCACGAGCAAGCGAAATCGCTCGGGAACGGCTATTCTTAATGTAATAGGAATCCCATGAGCAAAACCGCTACAAGCCTTTTCGCCAAATTGGAATCGGAAGAGATCGCCGCCGGCGCGCCGCTTGCCGAACGCATGCGCCCGCGTTCGCTCGAGGAATTTGCCGGGCAGCAGGCTCTTCTCGGCCCCGGGAAGCCGCTGCGCACGGCCATCGAAAGCGACGATCTCGGTTCCATGATCCTGTGGGGACCGCCCGGCTGCGGCAAGACCACGCTCGCGCGATTGATCGCGCGGCGCACGCATTCCGAATTCGTGGCCTTCAGCGCCGTGCTCACCGGCATTCGCGAAATCAAAGACGTCATGGCCGCGGCGGAGCACTCGCGCCGCTCCGGGCGCCGCACCATCGTCTTTGTGGACGAAGTGCATCGCTTCAACAAGGCCCAGCAGGACGCCTTTCTGCCGCACGTGGAAGCGGGAAATATTATTTTCATCGGCGCCACCACCGAGAATCCTTCGTTTGAAGTGATCGCGCCGCTGCTCTCGCGGACCCGCGTCTACACTTTGCAGGCGCTATCGAACCGCGAGATCCTCGGGCTGCTCCGCCGCGCGCTTTCGGATAAGGAGCACGGATATGGCGCCGAGAAGATCGAGACGCCGGAAGGTGTGCTCGAGCGCGTCGCCACGTTTGCCAATGGCGATGCCCGCGCCGCTTACAACACGCTCGAAGCGCTGGTGCGCGCCGCCGCGCCCGGCGCCGATGGCGCGCGCGTGCTTACCGAGGAACTGCTCTCCGCCGCGCTGCAGCGCAAGTTTCTCCTCTACGATAAATCGGGCGAAGAGCACTACAACCTGATTTCGGCGCTGCACAAATCGGTGCGCAATTCCGATGCCGACGCCGCACTCTACTGGCTGGCGCGCATGCTGGAATCGGGCGAAGATCCGCTATACGTCGCGCGGCGCCTGGTGCGCATGGCCAGCGAAGACATCGGGCTTGCCGATCCCGCGGCGCTGGGGATTGCCATCGCGGCGATGCAGGCGGCGGATTTTGTGGGCGTGCCCGAAGGAAATCTGGCGCTGGCGCAAGCCGCCGTTTATCTGGCGCTCGCGCCGAAATCAAACGCGCTTTATACCGGCTACGGAGACGTACAGCAGGATATACAGAAAACCGCGTCCGAGCCGGTGCCGCTGCATCTGCGAAATGCCGCTACCCCGTTGATGAAACACGAAGGCTATGGCCACGGATATCAGTACGCGCACGATGAACCCGACAAAGTCGCGGACATGGAATGCCTGCCGCCCAGCCTCGCCGGCCGTCAGTATTACCAGCCGACCGATGAAGGATTCGAGAAGCGCCTGCGCGCGCGCATGGAAGAGATTCGCGGAATCAAATCCCGCCGCCCCGCGGACTCAGGCAAACCCTGAACCCTATTTGGGCACTATCGCGCGTCAGGCGTCATTCTGAGCGCTGCGCGCGAAGAATCCCTCTTATTCCTGTTTCCTGAAAAAAGTAAGAGAGATTCTTCGGTCGCCGGGCCGACCTCAGAATGACAAACGTGACGTCAGCGCAGCAACCGGCGATGCTCTTTCAGGATGCAGCTATCCATGATCACGAATAAGCCTGCCTCGCGGGCGCGTTGCGCCGCGGCTTCGTCGGCCACGCCTTCCTGCATCCAAATGGCGCGAGCGCCCACGCGAATCGCCGCGTCCACAACTTCCGGCACGAATTCCGACCTGCGGAACACATCCACCACGTCAATTTTCTCTGGAATGTCTTCCAGGCGCGCGTAGGCTTTTTCGCCCAGCACCTGCTGCTCGTTCGGATTCACCGGAATGATGCGATAGCCGGCCGACTGCATATATTGCGAGACGCCGTAGCTGGCGCGGACACGGCTCGAGGAAAGACCCACGACCGCAATCGTATGCGCCTGGCTCAGCAGATCCTTGATCTGCTGATCGGAAGGCTGGAGTGCGTGGCCCGTATCCGTCATTGCGCCGGACGCCGCTGCTTTCCGCGCTGACGGCGCGCGCGGCGCGGCGCGTGCTTCGCGGCGGCCGCGGGGCGGCCTTCCTGTGTGTGTTCGACGAATCTGCGCAATTGCGCCACTTCGCGGGGCTCCAGACGGCGGTAGTGGCCGTCCGCAAGATCGTCCAACTCGAGCGGCCCCAGCTTGACGCGCTTCATTTTTTCCACGGGATGCCCGAGCGCAAATAGCGCGCGCCGCAGCAAGTCTCGGCGCGCGTCGTTCAGTTCCACTTCGTACCAGGGGTTCGCGGGCTCGGAACCCGCGGCGCCAGGGGCGCGCAGCCGCCGCAAACGCGCATGCGCTTGCCGGCGGATCTGTTGCATCTCGTCGTCTCTCAGCCGGCCCGCCACCTTCAGCCAGTACACCTGGGGCATGCGCGAGGAATGTTTAAAGATGCGATCGGCGAGTTCGCCGTCGCTGGTGAGCAGCATCAATCCGGAGGCTGCGTAATCGAGCCGCCCAACAGGGAAAATTCCGCCGGCGAGCCCGCGGAGCACATGGCGCAGCGTGGCTCGGCCCTCGGGATCGGACATGGTGGAAACGACGTGAACGGGCTTATTCAGGAGAAGATAGCTGGGCTCGGCGGGCCGCTCGGCCACGCGTCCCGCGGCTTCCACGCGATCCCGCTCGGGATCAGCCTTGGCGCCGAGCTCGGTGACAACCGCGCCGTTGACGCGAACCTGTCCGCTGCGGATCAATTCCTCGGCATGGCGTCGCGAAGCGATGCCGGCACGCGCGATAATTTTTTGCAGCCGTTCGAGCATTTTTGGTGGCACAGCCACTCTTGGCTGTGCGTTCCCGCTTACCGGATCAAACCCGCACAGGCATGAGTGCCTGTGCCACTGCAATCGGGCTTCGCCCTCAGGCCGAGCCGCCCGGCGCGGCCTTCTTCCCAACCCCAGCGCGCGCAGACTCGGCGCGCGTTGGGGACTCCGGTTCGGCCGCGCGGTCGGCGGATTCGGAAGACGCTTCGCCCGCGACGGCGTCGCGGGCGGGGTCTGCGGCTTCGTCGCGGACCTCGCCGGAGGCGCGCGATTCTGAATCGCGTGGCTCGCCCTCTCCCGACGCCGGCTCCGCGGCAGGAGCCGCAGCGGAAGCGGCCGGCGATTCGCCGGACACTTCGCCTCCCGCAGCAGCCGACGTGACAGGTTGCGGCGCTGAGTCCGATGCAGGCTCGGACGCCAATGCCGATTCGAAAGAAGCTGCTTCCCCCGCTTCTCCGTCGGCAGGTTCCGCCTCGGCAGCGATGCCGTCGTCGGCGCCCAGCGCTTCACGCGCCAGCGCCTCGAACTCCTTCAGGCTCGGCAACTCGTCGAGATCGCCGAGGCCGAAGCGCATCAGAAAATCCTTCGATGTGCGATAGAGAATCGGCCGGCCGATCACCTGTTTGCGTCCCGCCGTGGTGACCAGGCGCTTCTCCAGCAGCGTTTCGATGACGCCCGCGCAATTCACGCCGCGAATCTCCTGGATTTCCGGCTGCGTCACCGGCTGCTTGTAGGCGATCACGGCCAGCGTCTCGAGCGCCGGCATGGTCAGACGCAGCGGCGGACGCAGGCTTTTGATGAATCTGCGCACCAGATCGTGATGCTGCGGCTTGGTATAAACGCGATAGCCGCCCGCGACGGCGCGGATCTCCACGCCGCGCTCATCGCTCGCGTAGCTCGCCACCAACTCGTCGAGCGCCGCGCGCACGACGAGTTTCTCTTCTCCCAGCACGCTCGCGAGCTGCTCGACCGTGGCCGGCTCGTCCGCCGCGTAGATGATGGCTTCGAGCGCGCTTTTGAGTTCGATCGGAGTCATAGTCATGGATCTTGGCTAATCCTGCTTTCGCGCGAAAGTCTGGGACATCTGTTCATGCCGGCTGGAAGCCGGCGCTACAAAAAGAGCGAGGCGCACTAAAGCTGCCCCTCGCTTTCGCCGCCGATCGTGTGCGGCGTCTTCACGGACGCGGATAATTCGCCGCCGGCAAAGACCACGTCAAACATCTTATGCTTGCGCACGTAGATCGCGCCAAAAATTTCCGTCTGCGCGAGCACGATGGCCTGCAAGCGCACCAGTTCCAGCACGGCCAGCAGCGCGCAGATCATGGCCGGGCGCGACGGGCAGGATTCGAAAAACGCCACCAGTTCGATGCCCTCCTCCGAAGCCACTAATTGCCCGCGCAGCACCTGCATCATGTGCTCGACGGTGAACGCGTCGTGGCGCAGCTCGATCTTGGTGACTTCCTTGCGCCGCTCCAGCACTTGCTGGAAGACGCGCACCAGATCCACCAGCGAAACCACCAGCTCGCCCTGCATGTCCTCGCCTTCGTAAAGCGAGCGGTCCGGTTTGGACCAGACATGCGCCTCGAGCTGCTGCTTCTGGTGAAGCAATTGCGCGGCGCTCTTGAATTGCTCGTGCTCCACCAGCCGATGAACCAATTCGGCGCGCGGATCCATCTGGTCTTCCGGGCCAGCCAAGGGATCGGCCGGCAAAAGCATCTTGGATTTGATCAGGATCAGCGTCGCGGCCATGTAGATGAAGTCCGCCGAGACGTCGATATCGAGCTGTTCGAGCTTGTGCAGGTATTCCAGGTATTGGCCGGTGATCTTGGAGATGGGGATATTGTGGATATCCATCTCCTGCTTGCGGATCAGATCCAGCAGCAGATCGAGCGGCCCGTCGTAGGAATCGAGATGAATTTTGTATGGAGTCGCCAGTCACTCCCCACTGTCACCATTTTACGTCAAGGCCTGTCCGAGTGCGCGCGAAGCGTGCAGGCGCTCGCGCAGTCGCGCTCCTTGCGCTAAGGACGTCGAGCGCGGGAGGCGGCGATGAAAGCGCTGGCCTCCGCTCAGAATGACACGATTCTGCAGCCAATTTAGCGTCCCGCTGGCGCATTCTTTGCCTCGCGGCGCGCACCGCCGAGCTCTGCGCGTTTCTCGTTCCAGTGAAAGACGGCTTCGCGGACGCGGTCCATGGTTTGCTGCGCCACCATGCGCGCCCGCTTCGAGCCGGTGTCCAGATATTCCAGCACCTGCTGCGGATCGCGTTCAAAATCGATCCGCCGCTGCCGCACCGGTTCGATCCATTTGATCAGATTGTCGGCCATGGCCGCTTTGCATTCGATGCAGCCGATTCCCGCCGTGCGGCAACCGTGCGCCGACCATGCCTGCGTTTCGGGAGGCGAAAATAATTTGTGCCAGTCGAAGACGGGGCAGACGTCGGGATTACCGGGATCGGTGCGGCGCTTGCGCGCCGGATCGGTGACCATCACTTTGGTTTTCTTGCGGATGTCGTCGTCGGATTCGCTGAGCATGATGGCGTTGCCATAGCTCTTGGACATTTTGCGGCCATCGAGGCCGGGAATGCGCGGCGTATGCGTGAGCATGGCTTCCGGCTCCCGCAGTACGGGCTCAAACGAAAAACGCTCGCAGACTGCTCGTATCGCTGCCGAAAATTGTCATTCCGATCTTCGGAGCGATCGATTCGCAATACCTGTTCGACTCGATACGCTGCGGACCTTCTGATTCTCACTGCAGGATATCCCGGAGTCTCGGATCCACATGAGCCAATCAGACGAGACTCGTACCTCAGTCAGCTCCGGCACGTTCTCTTTCAGGAAGCGCCTCGAGGTCAATATCGAGGCCATAGTAAGACATTAAATCGGCGGACGATTTCGCGGCCGAGCTCGACGTGAGATTTCTGGTCTTCGCCGACGGGGACGACGAGTTCGGTATCAGGCTCGCCGTACATGACGATATCCGCCGTCTGCAAAACCGGATAGCCGAGAAAGCCGTAGGTATGCAGGTCTTTGTTGGTGATATTTTCCAGCGCTTCTTTGTAGGTGGGCACGCGCTCGAGCCATCCGAGCGGCGTGATCATGGTGAGCAGCAGATTCAGCTCGGCGTGCTCGGGAACCGCCGACTGCACGAAGAGCGTGGATTTGTCGGGATCGAGACCGGCGGCGAGCCAATCGGTGGCAATCTCGATCGTATTCTGGGCAACAAAAGAAGTGTCGGCGTAATCGGTGGTCAGGGCGTGCCAATCGGCGACGAAATAAAAGCATTCGTACTGCGGGTCGTTCTGCAATCGAATCCAGTTTTGCAGCGCGCCGAAATAATGGCCGATGTGCAGCCGCCCGGTGGGACGCATGCCGCTCAGGACGCGCTTGCGTTTATCCGGGGCGGTTTCTGCGGAAGGCGGCAAGCTAATACGAGCCCCAGAACTGAGAAGCCTCAGGTCTCCCGGCAAAACCAGCCGGGACGACCTGCGCTACAGAACCAAGATGCAAAGCCAAGGGGCTGTGCCACGGGATGGCAAGCTTTCATGCTTTCGCCTCGGTAACTGAGCGGCCGGCGCCGAGCGGTTCGCGCAACTGACTTGGGCCCAGCAGGTCTTTCGCAATGATCATGCGCTGAATCTCGCTGGTGCCTTCGTAGATCGAGAGCACGCGCGCATCGCGATACATGCGCTCGACGTCGCTCTCGCGCGAATAGCCCATGCTGCCATGAATCTGCACGGCCTTGTAGGCCACGCGATTGGCCATTTCGGCGGCAAAAAGCTTCGCGCGAGAAGCAAGCGCGCCCAGGCGGGTCAATCTTTGGTCAGGGCCTTTGTCAGGGCCCGCGTCGCGCCGCTCGTCCGTCATCGTGTCTCGCATATGGGCCGCCTGCCAGACGAGCAAGCGCGCCGCTTCGATCTCCGTCTGCATATCCGCGAGCATAAACTGAATGGCCTGGAATTCGCCGATGGTCTTGCCAAAGGCGCGCCGCTGTTTCGCGTAACTCGCGGCGGCTTCGAGCGCGCCCTGCGCGAGGCCCACAGCCTGCGCGGCGATGCCCACGCGGCCGCCGTCGAGCGCTTCGAGCGCGATCTTCAGGCCCTGCCCTTCTTCGCCCAGGCGATTTTCCTCCGGCACTTCGCAATCGGCAAAAACAAGTTCCGCCGAACGCGAAGAGCGCAGGCCCATTTTATCTTCGTAACGGCTCACGCGAAAGCCGGAGAATCCGGGCTCGACGAGAAAAGCGGTGATCGCTTTTTTCGTAGCCCCTGAGGCGCCGGCGGCGGGTTCGGTCTTCGCAAAGACGAGATAGACGCCGCTTTCACCGCCGTTGGTGACCCAACTCTTGGTCCCGTTCAGGCGATAAGTCTTGCCGCTGCGGACCGCTCGCGTTTCAATGGCGGCGGCATCCGAGCCGGCCTGCGGCTCGGTGAGGCAAAAGGCGCCGAGGATCTCGCCCCGCGCGAGCCGCGGCAGATATTTCTGCCGCTGCGCATCGCTGCCATGGCGCCACAGCGGCCAGGCCACCACGGAATTGGTTACGCTCAGCGCCACGGCCATGGACGCATCCACGCGCGCCACTTCCTCGAGCATCAGCACATAGGAGATCGTGTCGAGCCCGGCGCCGCTCCATTCTTCGGGAATCAGCATGCCGCAGCAGCCGAGTTCTCCCAGGCGGCGGATTTCCGCGCCGGCGAATTTTTCTTCTCGATCGTTGCGGCGGACGTGCGGCCGCACTTCGGTTTCCATGAAGCGGCGAACGTTATCTCGAATCAGGCGCTGGTCGTCGGTAAGAGAAAAATCCATGAAGACAAAACATTAACACAGAGGGCACAGAGGACACGGAGAAAGAAAAAACTGCCAGGGCCGCCACAAACCGGCGCGCCCTGGGCTACAAGGACAGCGCCTACCATCCAATGCACATTGAGACGGTGCGCTCACAATGACAATAATGGGGCTTACATCTTCAGCAATTCGCGGAGGCGCTTGGTTTGCGCGCGGCTCACCGGAATTTCCGACTGCTTCTTATCGTTCATCTTCAGCATATAGCTCGATTTGAACCACGGCAGCACTTCCTTGATGTGGTTGATATTCACCAGATGCGAACGGTGCGGCCGCCAAAACCGCTCGGAATCGAGCGTCTCCGACAATTCTTCAATCGTGCGATAGTTCGAAGTGCCCTCCAGCTCGCGCGTGGAAATGGTAATCGTGCCGTCCTCGATCGAGGCGCACACCAGTTCCGCCGCGTCCACCAGCAGCAGCCGCCCCTGCGATTTCACCAGCAGCTTCACGGGATGGCCGCTGCGAGTGCCCAACTGATGCATGAGCGTCTCCAGCCGCTCGGTTGGAGAAGATTCCGCGCCCACGGCGCGCCGCGCTCGCTGCACCGCCCGCGAGAGCCGCTGCTTATCGAAGGGCTTCAAAATGTAGTCGACCGCGTTCACCTCGAAGGCCTGCACCGCGTAGGATTCGTAGGCTGTGGCAAAAACGATGTGCGGCAGGCGCACCTTGCGGTCCATCAGCTTCTGAATCACGCCGAAGCCATCCAGGCCGGGCATCTGCACATCCAGAAAAACCAGGTCGGGATTGTGCTCCTTGATCAGAGCGACGGCTTCCAGCCCGTTTCTTCCCTGCCCGACCACGCTTACTTCCGGGAAGCTTTTCAAGAGAAATGCCAATTCGTCCCGGGCGGGCTTTTCGTCATCAACGATTACGGCATTCATCTGCATTGTCGCGATCAGCTCCCACTCGTCGTGTCTTATGGAAACGGCGGCGCCTGCACGCAGAGAACAAAATGCGCCGCTCGAGGATCCCCGCTCCACGAGTATACGGCGCTGCCGGGAGCGGGCCAACTGCGCTTTTACCTGAGGGCAGCCGGCGCTCCGTCCCGGCCCGAAAAGGCTACAAATGGCCGAAAGCCGTCCATTCGCGACCGATAAAATCGCCCTGGCCATGTTCTGTTACGTTGGCCGGGCGTCGGTGGTCAAAAATGCTGGCAGCGCATAGAAAATTCACAGCGGCTATTGGCCGGGCGGCGGGGAGCGCAAAGGCGCCATGGCGCTAAGCTCTTTGGCTTTAAGGAGATCGCAATTGCACAATTTTCGTGCAACTGCGGCCCCCATTTTGCGTTAGATTATTGACGATCAGGTAACCGGACGCCAGGAGGCCAGGGGTGGTTCGTCCAGCGCGGGCAGCGAGGATGATAGCGCAAGCTGCGTATCGGATGCCAGGCGCTGCGCCTTTCGGCTCCACTCGCCGCGAACCGCGATCCTCCGCCGAACTCACCTTCGCTGTGTGCGGCTTGGCCGCGAGCGGCAGATTTTTCGTCGAACTTTGTTCCACCGTCAACATCAGCCGCTCGGGCTGCTGCCTGCGCCTGCGCACGCGGCCGCTAACAGATTCCGCACTCGCACTGCGCGCCGTGCCGGGCGGCGCTTCCCTTCCCGAGGGAATCTCGCAACTGCTGTTTCAGCTCGCCTGGCTGCGGCCGGCAGATGACGGGTGGCTGATCGGCGCGTTCGCCCTCGGAGAAGCAGACCTCAGCCGTCTGGCATTTCCTTCCTACACTCCTTAAAATCGGCAATCCGATCAGGATTGCCGTCCCGAGCGACGAACCGGAGCGAGGGATCTCTCCGAATCTTTGTCGCACAACGGCCTCATGACGGATCACGAACTCTGCTGCCGTCTTCTTTCCGGGAAGCAACTGGAGCAAGTATGCCGAATCGTCGAGTCCGAATTCTTCATACCAAAACCATTTTCAAAGGCAACGTCTTCAGCGTGCGCCAGGACCGCATCGCCGAACCCGGCGGCATTCGCGTCACGCGCGATATCGTCGTGCATCGCGGCTCGGTTGTGGTTCTTCCTGTTTTCCCGGACGGCTCCATTCTCCTGGTGCGCCAATACCGGCACGCGATCGGCGCTTCTCTCTGGGAATTGGTGGCCGGGCGGCTCGAAGCGGGCGAATCGCGGCCGGCGGCGGCGCGGCGCGAACTCATCGAGGAAACCGGCTGCACCGCGCTCCGCGTGAAAGCAAATTCTGGAGATCTTCCCTTCCCCGGGATTTGTCACCGAACGCATGTGGATCTTCGCAGCCACGGGTTTGCAGCGCGGCGTGGCGCAGCCGGAAGAAGACGAGCGCATCACCGCCAGAACATTTTCGCTTCGCGCGCTGGAAAAAATGATTCGCGGCGGATCTCTGCACGACGCAAAATCCGTCGCCGCGATTCTTTTTTATTCGCGCTTCCTGAAATCAAAATAAGAGAGATTCTTCGGATGCGCGGCGTAAACGCGCTTACAATGACGGCGCGGTGTGATTCTGAGTCCGCGCGGCGCGGAGGAATAATTTCCACCGTTCTGCAATTCATGGCGATGCCGCGCAAGACGCCGGCGACGCGCGATAGCTGCTTGCAACGCGCTCACGGGTAGTCTACGATGCATAAAAATCAGCCTGGGAGGTGACTGACTGAAAACACAATCCGCGAAGATGAGCGTGCACGCGCAGATGAGCGTGAAGGAGTTCATCAAGCACAACTACCGGCACTTCAATGCCGCCGTCGTCGTCGATGCCGCTGAAGCCTATCTCCGCCACCTGGACCAGGGAGGGAAAATGCTGCTGGCCATGGCAGGCGCGATGAGCACCGCGGAACTCGGATTGTCGCTTGCAGAGATGATCCGTCAGGATAAAGTCCACGCCATTTGCACCACCGGCGCCAACCTGGAAGAAGATATTTTCAATCTCGTCGCCCACAATCATTACCGCCGCGTTCCGAATTATCGCAATCTGACCGATGATGAAGAGCTCGCCCTGCGCGAGCGCGGCTTGAATCGCGTGACGGACACGTGCATTCCCGAGGAAGAGGCCATGCGGCGCATCGAGCGCCAGGTGCTGAAGTACTGGCAGGAGGCCGACCGCGAAGGCAAGCGGCTCTTTCCTTACGAATTCATGTATCAGCTTATCCGCAATTGCAATATCCGCGAGTTTTTCGAGATCGATCCGAAAGACTCCTGGGTCTATGCAGCCTGTCAGAAAAATCTGCCGATCTTCACGCCGGGCTGGGAAGATTCCACGCTGGGCAATATTTTTGTGGCCAACGTGGTGCGCGGCGACGTCGGCAATATCCAGGTGGTGAAATCGGGACTGGAACAGATGGCCGCGCTGATCGATTGGTACCGAAAAAATACCAAGGATCAGTCCATCGGATTTTTCCAGATCGGCGGCGGCATCGCCGGCGATTTCCCCATTTGCGTCGTGCCGCTGATCATCCAGGACCTGCGCGAGAAGTGCCGGCTGTGGGGCTACTTCTGCCAGATTTCCGACAGCACCACTTCCTACGGCTCCTATAGCGGCGCCGTGCCCAACGAAAAAATCACCTGGGGCAAGCTCGACCGCAATACGCCGCGGTTCGTCATCGAATCGGACGCCTCCATCGTGGCGCCGCTTGTCTTCGCCTACGTGCTCGGCGAGTAGCCCTGCCCCCCGATCCGTTCGGCGCAAGAGAAGGCGGACGCATCGAGGGATCTGCTTTTCTTCCCTCTCCGCCCGTGCGCAATTTCTCTCCGATTGACGCATAATTCCCTTTTCGCCGCGAACGTCTCTTCCCCGAAAAGCTACCCACGGGATGCGCTTTCGGGACAAACAAAGTCGGGAGCTTCGCGGCGTCCAAAAAATCGCGGAGGCTTGCATGGAGAATCGGGAGGTCGCGCGCGTCTTGCGCGAGACCGCGCAACTGCTGGAGATCGACGGCGCCATCATCGGCCGCTATCGCAGTTATGAGAAAGCCGCCGAACTGATCGCCAGCCTGGCCGAATCGATCGAAGTCATCGCCGCCGATCCGGAAAAGCTCGAAGAGCTTCCCGGCATCGGCGAACGAATGGCCGAGCACATCCGCGAGGTTCTCTCCACCGGCGACTACGGCCTGCGCAAAAAGCTGCTGAAGAAATATCCGCTGACCATGCTCGAAATGCTCTCGCTGCAGTCGCTCGGCCCCAAGAAGGCTCTGATTCTCTGGCGCGAATTCCAATGCTGCACAGTCGATCAACTGGAGCAGTTGGCCCGCGAAGGCAAGCTGCGCGATCTGGCCGGCTTCGGCGAAAAAACCGAACAAAACATTCTCAAGGCCATCGAGGTCTTCAAGAAAATTGGCGGGCGCTTTGTGATTCCCACCGCCGAGCACGAAGCCGCCAAGCTCATCGCCTATATCCAACGCTACGGCAAAGCCATCGCTTCGATTACGCCGGCGGGTTCGCTGCGCCGCTGGAAGGAAACCATCGGCGATCTCGATCTTCTGCTGACCTACGCGCCGAAAACCAAACCCGAGGAACTCGAAGCCATCAAGGAACACATTCTCGGCTATGGCGAACTCGAGCAAGTGCTGGCTCGCGGCGAAAATAAAGTGAGCTTTCGCGTGGCCAAGGGGCTGCAAGTGGATGTGCGCCTGCTCCAGCCCGAAAGTTACGGCGCTGCGCTGATCTATTTCACCGGCTCCAAGGAACACAACGTCTCGCTGCGCGGGCCGCGCCATCAAGATGGGTTACACGCTCAACGAATACGCCCTGGCGACGCTGAAAGAAGAGCGCCGCGTGGCCGGAGCGACCGAAGAGGAGGTCTACGCCAAGCTGAAGCTCGATTTCATTCCGCCCGAGCTGCGCGAAAATTGCGGGGAAATCGACGCCGCAGCGGAGCATCGTCTGCCAAAGCTCATCGAACAATCCGATCTGCGCGGCGATTTGCAAATGCACACCACCGAGAGCGACGGCCGCCATTCCATCGAAGAGATGGCCCAGGCCGCGCGCAAAATGGGCTACGAGTACATCGCCATCACCGATCACAGCAAAGCTGTGACCGTCGCCAACGGCATGGACGAAGCGCGCACGCGGGAGCACGCGCGCAAAATCCGCGCCGCCAAGGTGGATGGCATTCGCATTCTCGCCGGCATCGAAGTCGATATCCTGAAGGACGGCCGCCTCGATCTGGCCGATGAAGTGCTCGCCGAACTCGATATCGTGGTCGCTTCGATCCATTCGTTCATGAGTATGGAGCGCGCCGAGATCACCGAGCGCATGCTTGCGGCCATCGAGAATCCCTACGTGCAGATCATCGGGCATCCCACCGGGCGCATCCTGCTGCGGCGCGATGCCATGGCTTATGACATGGAAAAAATCCTCGACGCGGCGCGCCGCCGCGGAGTCGTCATGGAGTGCAATGCCGCGCCCGACCGCCTCGACCTAAAAGACACCTATCTGCGCATGGCCAAGGATCGCGGCGTGCGCGTGGTGATCTCCACGGACGCGCATTCGATCAAGAATCTCGAACTGATGCGCTATGGCGTGCAGATGGCCCGCCGCGGCTGGATCGAGAAGAAAGATGTGCTGAACGCGCTGCCGTTGGAGGAGATGCTCGCCGCGCTGCGCCCCAGGCCCGCCGCCGCTTCGTCGAAGCGCGCCGCCGCCAGCCCCCGGTCTTGATTGCGTGGCACAGCCACTCCTGGCTGTGCAGCCGCTGGCCAAACAATTCGCCGCCAATCATTGCAATTCGGGCGCGCTTTCCGCATGATATTGAACTTTGCTTGCAACGCCGCCGCTTCCAGGGGAGCCGCGGCCCGTCTGAGACTTCGCGCATGCGCGATTTCTCGCGGCAATAAGCAGGCATTACAAAATAGGACCCAGGGGGAAACGAATTCATGCGCCGGCCCACGACCATTGCACCGCCACAAGGAAAGCTCGGCGTGCTCACTTGCGGAATGGGGGCCGTGGCCACCACCTTCATGGCCGGCGTGGACCTCATTCGTTCGAACGGCGCGCAACCCGTCGGTTCCGTGACGCAACTCGGCACCATCCGTCTGGGCAAGCGTACCGAGCACCGTTCCCCGCTGATCAAGGAGTTTGTCCCGCTCGCCACGCTCGACGATCTCGCCTTTGGCGGCTGGGATCTCTTTCCCGAATCCGCTTACGAAGCGGCCGCCAACGCGGCGGTGCTCTCGCCGGAAGACCTCGTGCGGGCCAAGAAATTTCTCGGGACCATCAAGCCCATGAAAGCCGCCTTCAATAGGGACTACGTCAAGCGGCTGGATGGCCCTCACGTAAAAAAAGCCAAAAACAAATACGACCTGGCCCTGGAGATCAAGGACGACATCGCGCGGTTTCAGAAGCAGTCGAAGGCCGCGCGCCTGGTGGTGATCTGGTGCGGTTCAACCGAGATTTTCCTCACACCCCACGAAGTGCACTCCACGCCCGCCAAGTTCGAGGCGGCCATGAAGAAAAATCATCCTGCCATCGCTCCCTCGATGCTGTACGCCTGGGCTGCGATCACATCGGGAGTGCCTTTCGCCAATGGCGCGCCAAACCTCACCGTGGATATTCCCGCGATGCAACACCTGGCGAGCGAACACAACGTACCCATCTGCGGCAAGGATTTCAAAACCGGCCAGACGCTGCTGAAAACGATCCTCGCGCCCGGATTCAAGGCGCGCATGATTGGCCTGAGCGGCTGGTTCTCGACCAACATCCTGGGTAATCGCGACGGCGAAGTCCTCGACGACCCGGAATCCTTCAAGACCAAGGAAGAATCCAAGCTCGGCGCGCTCGAATATATTCTCCAGCCCAAGCTTTATCCCAAGCTCTATGGCAATATCTGCCACAAGGTCCGCATCAACTATTACCCGCCGCGCGGCGACAATAAAGAAGGCTGGGACAATATCGATATTTTTGGCTGGCTCAACTACCCCATGCAGATCAAGGTGGACTTCCTTTGCCGCGATTCCATTCTCGCCGCGCCCATCGTGCTCGACCTGGTGCTCTTCCTCGATTTAGCCAAGCGCGCCGGCATGCGCGGCATTCAAGAATGGCTCAGCTTTTATTTCAAAGCGCCCATGTGCGCGCCGCAACTCTATCCCGAGCACGACTTATTCATTCAGCTTATGAAACTGAAGAACACTTTGCGCTGGATGATGGGCGAAGAATTGATCACCCACCTCGGCTCCGAATACTACGACTAACCTCGACGAAACCCGCCGCGATCAGGCTCCTGACACGGAAGGCTGTCATTCCGAGCAGCCCGCGCCGGTTTTTGTGCCGATTTCCGCGGCGCCGGTGGCCGGAAATCTGCTCTTGCATCTGCCGGCCGGCGCGCCACTGCCGCTGGTCATCGGACTGCGTCGATTCGCCAGTTAATGCTCGCCTTCTGCGAAATTTTTTCATGCATCCCATCGAAACGTTGCGTTGGTGTTTTCCGGCGCTGCCGCGTAGATTGACGTTTCGCCAAATTTAAATCTAGAGGAGGGCCTTACCCAAAACGCTATGAAGAAATACAAACTGGAATACATCTGGCTCGATGGAAAGACTCCTATTCCCGAACTGCGTGGCAAGACTACTATTAAGCCGTTTGATCATCCCCCCACTCTTGCCGACCTGCCTACCTGGGGCTTCGACGGCAGTTCTACCATGCAAGCAGAGGGAAAAACGTCGGATTGCCTGCTCAAGCCCGTGGCGCTGTATCCCGACGCCAGCCGCAAGGACGCCTATATCGTTCTCAGCGAGGTCATGCTCCCTGATGGCAGCGCGCATCCCTCCAACATGCGCGCCAAGACGGAGAACGACCCCGATTTCTGGCTTGGTTTTGAGCAAGAGTATTTCCTATACAAGGACGGAAGGCCTCTTGGTTTCCCTGCCGAGGGCTACCCGGGTCCCCAAGGGCCCTATTATTGCGGCGTCGGCTACAAATACATGGGCAGCGTGGCTCGCCAAATCGTCGACGAACACCTCGATCTGTGCCTCGCTGCAGGGATCAATCATGAAGGGATCAACGCCGAAGTCGCCAAGGGTCAATGGGAATTCCAGATCTTCGGCAAAGGCTCGGCCAAAGCCGCGGACGACACCTGGACCGCTCGTTATTTGATGATGCGCCTGTGTGAGAAATACGAGGTGGATTTCGTACTGTATTGCAAACCGATCAAGGGAGACTGGAATGGATCGGGCATGCACACTAACTTTTCGACCAAATACATGCGCGAAATCGGCGGCAAGGAATACTTCGAAGCTCTAATGAAGGCCTTCGAGAAAACAATTCCCGATCACATTGCCGTCTACGGTCCCGACAACCATTTGCGCTTGACGGGTCTGCACGAGACGCAAGCGATTGACAAGTTCAGCTATGGCCTCTCCGACCGTGGCGCTTCGGTACGCTTGCCTGTCAATTTCATCAAAAACGGGTACCGCGGCTATCTCGAAGATCGGCGCCCGAACGCCGAGGGCGATCCCTATCAGATAGTTTCGCGCCTTCTGAAGACGATCAACAGCGTCCCCAAGCCTGTTTTCACCACCGCGGCTGCGGATTAGCGACCAAGACTGAGAAATCCAGTACGTGGGCCCCAACGAAAGCCGGTACAAGGGCGAGAATGGGGGCACCACGAGGGTCCCACGAGGGAAAGTTCGCGGCGGTAACTTTCAAAAACGCGCGAGCTTTCCCTCGTCTGATTTTCCCGGACGTTATCAGCGGTTGGACTGCAAGGCAGGAATGGGACGCCTCAACGGAACTGCCTTCCCCTTCATCGAAATCCTCGATTTGTCTTATTTAAAACTTTCATTTTACATGTGGGCGACCTGCCGGTATTTTGTCGCGGGATTTCCGGCACGCGCAGATTTTCGCTCTCGTGCCGGGAAAAAGGAGCATCAGCCGAGGCAGTAGTACTCATAAGAACCGAGCGCAATCGAAGAGCAAAAGACGCATGGCCGGAGCCGCCCATGCGCTTCTTGACGCCGTCCAAGTCCTGCGCTATTGTCGCCGGTCCTTAGCCTAGGGTGTGTCAATTTCTTTAATTCTAATCTTCATAAGGAGCAAGGATGGACCCGAAAGGTGTTCTAGATTTTGCCTCGAAGCACAACGCCAAGATGCTCGATCTCCGCTTCACTGATCTTCCCGGTCTGTGGCAGCACGTCAGCTATCCGATCGGGGAATTGGAAGAGAGCTCCTTCAAAGAAGGATTCGGTTTTGACGGCAGCTCCATCCGCGGCTGGCAATCGATTCACGAATCGGACATGCTGCTCATGCCCGATCCGAACACAGCTTTCATGGATCCTTTCCGCGATACGCCCACACTGGTGCTCATCTGCAACGTTGGCGATCCGATCACGCATAAACCTTACCCTCGCGATCCTCGCCAGATCGCCATCCGCGCCGAAGCCCATCTGAAGGACAGCGGCGTCGCCGACCAGGCCTTTTTCGGCGCCGAAGCCGAGTTCTTCATCTTCGATAGCATTCGTTTTGACTCCCAGCCGCAGCACAGTTTCTATTTCATCGATTCCGATGAAGGCCGCTGGAATACGGGCCGTGCCGAGCACAACCTGGGCTATCGTCCGCGCTACAAGGAAGGCTACTTCCCCGCCCCGCCGATCGATCACTTCATGGACCTGCGCAGCGAGATGGTCATGCGCATGATGGAAGTCGGCATGGACGTGGAGTGCCAACACCACGAAGTGGCCACCGCCGGCCAATCCGAAATCGATCTGCGCTTTAATACCCTGCTGACCTCCGCAGACAACATGATGAAGTACAAGTTCGTCATCAAGAGCGTGGCCCAACAATACGGCAAGTCGGTCACCTTCATGCCCAAGCCGCTGTTTGGCGATAATGGCTCGGGCATGCACACCCACCAGTCGCTGTGGTCCAAGAACAAGCCGCTCTTTGCCGGAGAAAAGTATGCCGGCCTCTCCCAAATGGCGCTCTGGTACGCCGGCGGCCTGCTCAAGCACGGTCGCAGTATTTCGGCATTCTCCGCGCCGACGACCAATTCTTATAAACGCCTCGTGCCCGGTTACGAGGCCCCTGTGAATCTGGCTTACTCCAGCCGCAATCGCTCCGCGGCCGTGCGCATCCCCATGTATTCGGCGAATCCCAAGGCCAAGCGGCTCGAGTTCCGTCCGCCCGATCCCTCTTGCAACGTCTATCTCACTTTCGCCGCCATGCTCATGGCCGGCCTCGACGGCATCGAGAATAAGATCGATCCCGGCAAGCCGCTCGACGTGGATATCTTCGAACTCGAAAAGGACGAGGCCAAGAAGGTGCCCACCATGCCCGGTTCACTCGACGAGGCTCTCAAGGCCCTCGAAGACGACCACAAGTATCTGACCAAGGGCGGCGTCTTCACGCAGGAGCTCATCGATTTGTGGATCGAATACAAAACCAAAAACGAAGTGGACCCCGTCCGCATGCGTCCACACCCGTACGAGTTCCACCTGTATTACGATATTTAGACCGAACAGGATTTGCACAAAGGCCCACTGGATTCACTCCAGTGGGCCTTTTCCTTGCATATCTTTGCTGTCCTTACACGATTGCACGGCTCAAGACGGCTCAAGCCCACACGGTTCAAGCGCACACGCCTTCAGCCCGCACGCCGGAGAAAGTCTGCTTCGGGAAATCGCGCCGGTGAAGCGCAGCCCGCCGGGCGGGTGCGTTAATATCAATCGCGAACTCTTCATGGCTGAATCACGCGCCCAATCCGCCAGTTCCTACAAGCCCATCCGCGCCCCGCGCGGCCTGGAGCTTTCCTGCAAGGGCTGGCAGCAGGAAGCCGCGCTGCGCTTGCTGATGAATAGCGTCGATCCCGCGATTGCCGAGCATCCCCAAGAGCTTATTGTCTCCGGCGGCATCGGCAAGCTTGCCCGCGATTGGCAAGCCTTCTATGCCATCATAAAGTCGCTCCAGGCTCTCGCAGACGACGAGACTTTGCATCATCTACGACGGCGAGCCCGGCCCGATCCTGAAAACAAATCTCGATCTCCCCCGCGTCCTCGTCGTGAATTCAACGCCTCCGCCGTCCTCGCAGGCCGCGCCTTCAGCCACGAACGAGCGCGCCACGCCGGGGCAAACGACGCGCTTCGCGGCAGACTGGATGTTCACCGGGCCTGCCAGCGCGCTCCCCGAAGCTTATGAAGCCCTTCGCGCTATCGCGGGCAAACATTTTGGCGGAAGCCTCGCGGGCCGTTTGGTTGTTGCCGCTGGAATGGGCGGCATGGGCGGCGCGCTGGCGCTCGCCGCCACGCTCAATGGCGCCGCTTTTCTCGGAATCGATGCCCATGCCGAGCGCATCAAGCGCCACGTCAAAACGGGTTATTGCGAGGTGATGGTCAACGATCTGGACGAAGCCTTGCGTATCTTGAAAAATGCGGTCCGCAAGCGCGAGCCGGCCTCCGTCGGCCTGATCGCGCATCCTGCGGAACTCATTCCGGCATTGGCGCGTCGTGGCGTTTTGCCGGACTTGCTTACCGACCAGACATACGCAGACGAGCCTTACGTTCCGCACGGCCTCACGACGGCGCAGGCCCTCGAATCGAGCGAAAAAGATCCGCGTGCCTATGTCAAAAAGGTTTTGGATTCGATTGCCGCGCAGTTTCGCGGAATGCTCGAACTCAAGAAGATGGGCTCCGTCATATTTGTATTTGGGAATGAGATGGAGGCGCGCGCGCTCGCCCGCAGCGTGGCCGAACCCAACGAAATGCCCAAAGTGATCTCCGACTATCTGGCGCCGGATTTGGCACGCGGCCGCGGCCCGCTTACGATTGTCGCGCTCTCCGGCGATCCCGGCGATCTCACGCGCGTGGACGATCTCTTTCAGAACCTCTTCCCTGACGGCGAGCTGCGGGAATGGATTGCTATCGCGCGCAAACATCCTTCGCCGGGTTTGCCTGCGCGTAGCTGCTTGATTGGACGCGACGAAGCGGTCAAGCTCGGCGCTGCCATCAACGATCTCGTCGCCCGAGCCGCGATCAAGGCGCCGGTGGCGATGGGGCGCTCGATTCGTCAGACGGAAGGCGGGAACCTGCTCGGCAGCCAACCCCTGTGCACGCTGCGAATCCAGAGGCGAGCGCCCAGGGGCTTGCCGATTCTGCCGCGAGTTGGCCGCTCTGCTTCACTCTGCCAGCGGCGCATCGTGGCTCTCAGTCCAGGAAGCCGCGGAACCCGCCCAGGGTCACGAGCCACGGGCAGCCTTCATCGTCATCGACGGCAAACCCAAAACCGCGGAGCACGTCGAGCGCTTCTTTGCCAAAGACTTTGCCTTTTGAGCTACGCCGCCCCGTATGAGAAATGGCCAAGCACTCACATATCGCGTACCATCATACTGGTCAGGGCTGCGGGCCTCGAACTCCTTCCGGCTCACTTGTTCTAGCTCTCTGTGAGCTAATTGCCTCGGTGAGCTCTGTAGTTTCTCGATACGGGGTCACAGAATCGATGTCCACGGGGCGGGAACTCGGCATGAAGCGCTTGATTGAATGCGTTCCCAATTTTTCCGAGGGGCGCGACCACAAACGGATTGAAGCGCTGGCCGCGGCGATGAGCGGCATCAAAGGCGCATGGGTGCTCGATGTGCATAGCGATCCGGACCACAACCGGTCTGTCTTCACTCTATCGGGAGAACCCCAAGCCGTCGCGGAAGCGGCGCTGCACGGAGTAGCCAAAGCCGCGGTAATGATCGATCTCCGCCGCCATGCCGGAGAGCATCCGCGCATCGGCGCAGTCGACGTCTTGCCTTTCGTCCCGATTGAGGGCGTAACCATGGAGGATTGCGTCGCGCTGGCCCGCCATGCCGGCCAGGAGATTTGGGCCCGCTACCGGATTCCGGTCTATTTTTACGAAGAGGCGGCCCTGCGGCCGGAACGCAAAAGATTAGAGAGCCTTCGCAGCGGAGAATTCGAGTATCTGCGTGAAGAAGTAATGCGAAACCCCGATCGCGCTCCCGATATCGGCGGGCCGGCCCTGCACCCCTCCGCGGGCGCGGTGGCCGTCGGGGCACGAAAATTCCTGATTGCTTATAACGTCAATTTGGATACGCCCGACGTCTCCATCGCCAAAAAAATCGCACGCCTGATTCGCGCCTCGAATGGCGGGCTACGCCATGTGAAAGCCATCGGCGTCGAACTCAAAGCGCGTGAGCTCGCTCAGGTCTCCACGAATCTCACCGATTTCGAGCAGACCTCGATCCGCCGCGTTTTCGACGTGGTGCGGCTGGAAGCCGCGCGCTACGGCTGCGGAATCCACAGCAGCGAGATCGTCGGTTTAGTGCCGCGCAAGGCACTCGATCTGAACGAAGCGGCACATTTGCAGTTGGAGAATTTCTCGCCGGCGAATAAGATTTTGGAAGAGCGTCTGAAGGCCCTGAAAGCTAAGACCAACGAAGAAGCGGCCGACGGCATCCCATTACGCAGCATCTGATCATAGGAATAGACCGAGGAGCGGCATTGGCGGATGGGCATAGTGCAATCGGGAGTCTCGAGGGTGAACACATGAATCATAGAAAAATTGTCGCGATGCTGTTTTTCACGCTTGTGCTGGCATGCACGGCAGCTACTCGGGTCCACGCCAGCACGCTTGGCACGGACGTGATCGGCATGTTCCCGCAGAATATCGGCGAATTCGCCTATGCGAATCTGAAGGAGGCGCGTTCTCTGAGCTGGTTTCCGCAGCTCAAGCAGCAAATGCTTCCCTCGAGGTTTAAGCAGTTCGAGCAGTTCCTGTCTGCGGCAGGCATCGATCCGAATTCCCAGGTAGAAGAGGTCGCGTGGGCCACCGTGGGCCCGGCCCCAGCAGGCCGGCTCAATCGGCTCCGAATGGCCAAGCCAACGCAGCACGCCGCAGACGCCGGGTCCCGGAAGCGAGCAGGTCCTGGGCGTCGCCCTCGGCTCTTTCCGGCCCGAAACCGCGGAGACCTACTTCAAAGCGCAGAAGCTTCCGGTGGTCAAGGTGCGCAACTTCTCCCTCTACGCCTTTGGAGGCGGGTCGGGACCGGCGGACCTTTTCTTCTTCTTCCTCGATTCCAATACGGCGGCATTTGGGCAACGCCAGCAACTCGAGCGCCTGATCGGCATCCGCGCCGGCGAAGAGGAGGGCCTTTTGACCGACTCCAAGATGCTTCCTCTGATCAATGAGGCCAATGGCAGCGGCGTGGTATGGGCGGTGATGAACTCCGCCTATGCCCAATTGGCCATGCAGCAATTGGCCCCGGAAGCCGCGCAATTCCCGCAGGCGCAGCAGCTCGTTTCCCGGCTGCGCGCTCTCAGCCTGCAGATTGTTGCCGGTTCAGGCGTGCAAGCCCGCTTTCAATCCGTCTGCGCCACGCCTGACGACGCCAATACCTTCGCCGCCCTTTTGCAGGCGGGCCTGCTCTATAAGCGCTATCAGTTGGGAAGTTCGAACCCGGATCTCGCCGCCCTAATCGATTCTACGCGGATCACTCCGGCCGGGGACCGCCTGAACGTATCGCTCTCCCTTACCGACGATCAGATGCTCTCGCTGATTCGCCGGAATACCTTCGCTGTCACCATGTAGCGCGATTGTGGCCCCTTAGCTAGTGGAAATAGGTCTGGCCCGCGAGAATGGCCTGGAGCGCGGCCGTCAGATCGCTCACGGCTTTCGATTTGTTCAATGCGCCTTTGGCCCCGGAGCGCTGAATGGGCGTGAAAAAACTCTGCGTGTCGTGCATGGTAATGATCAGGACTTTGGAATCGGGATTCTTCTTGGTAATCTCGCGCGTCGCTTCCAGGCCGCTCATCACCGGCATCGTGATGTCCATCACAATGGCATCCGGCTTCAATTCCTGAGTCAAGCGCAAGGCTTCCTGACCATTGGCCGCTTCGCCGCAGACTTCCCAATCATTTTGCGATTCCAGGATTCGGCGCACGCCCTGTCTTACGCTTTCCATATCGTCGACGATCAGAATTCTTGTCGAAATGAGGCACCTGCCGCTTCGATCTACGTTAGTAACCGGGTAACTGCCAGGCCAATGCCCGAATCACCCTATTCGTCCAAGGGATTGCTGTTAGGTTTGGGCCTGGCGTCGGCATTCGCAGAGGATTTCCCGCAGAATATAGACGTTCTGAGCCTGTCGAGAAGGCGTACCGAAAAAAGGAGACGGAAGCGGGCCACGCCGAGGGACTGGCTCAGTGCCCGTTCTTTCCGAAATCGAGATACTTCACCAGGGTCGTTCGAATGCTGCCGTGGCAGGCGTCATATTCGATGCGGTCGACGCTGCGCATCAGGTGCACGCCGGTAACTCGCTGGTTCGATCCCCGCGCGCACTCGGCGATAAAAGATTCCACGCCCACCGAAGGCTGCGCCTCTCCTTGGTGCTCCACGCTGATTTGCAGGCGGTCGTCGAAATCCTCGATGGCCACATCCAACCCGTCGCCCTTCCCGTTGAGTAAGGGGAGGGTCTGGCGGCAAAGATCCTCGAGCGCCCCGGTCAGCAGATTGCGCGCCGCATCGTCCATCCCCACCCGCTCGGCAAAATGCGCCACCGCTCCCCCCACCGCGGCGATCAGGCGATCATCGCGGGAGAGATGCAGAACCGTACGCGAATGTTCACAAGACACTGCGGTTCGCCTGTTTGACGTCGCATGCTTGCAGGCAATCGGGGCAATAGTACAAGCCGTCCGCGCCGAGCCTGATTCTGTCGACTCCCTGGCAGATGCAGCAGTAGCGGTCGCAACGGCAATGTTGCTCGGGCTGGTCGCACTGGGAACACATAGCTGTGTTGGCAGGGCTCATTAAATCGAATTTTAAGGTACGCCGCCGCCGATCTCAAGCCGGATTTCCTCCCAGGAACCCTCACGGTTTGGCTTAAGCCCCGTAGGGACGACACAATCGTGAAAGCAAACTGGGTCACTACGGCGGGTTTGGTAGTGGGTCAGTTTGAGATTGTGGACGGATTAAACGGGACGGCCAATCTACGCGAGTCGCTTCTTGTAGAGCCCCGTTCCAATCAGGCCGAGTAAGCCCGTACCGAGCAGGAGTAGGCTGGATGGCTCTGGGGTCGCAGCAACCGGAGTGCCTTGCACGTCGAATGCTCCAAGGAGATCAGTAATTGTACCCCACGTAGTCCCCCCGTCTAAACTAGAAGCGAATGTCCCAATATCAGACGTGGTGTTTGCGGCCCAGCCAAAACCAAAAGGGGGGCTGAAGTAGTTTCCAACCAATATGTCGTCCCACCGGTCAGCACGATCCCGGAGATTCCACTTACTGTCTGGAGTATGGAATTAGAACCTTGGGTCGGAAGACTCGGAAAAGTCCAGCTACCCAGCACATCGCCGCTCGGCACGCCGGAAGCAGAATTCGTTACCAGTTCTATTCCACCTCCACTGACTAGATCGATGCTGTACAGCGCGAGATCGATTTGGGTTAGAGCGAACCCGGTTCCTGCCGCTACGGTAAAGGCCATCGCGATAGGATTCGGATTACCAGCCCCAAAGCCGGATCCGCCGTTGTAGGTGCCTCCCGGGCCGAGATTGCTGAAGATGCTGTCGGCCCGGAGCGCATTCGGTGCAGCTAGAGCGATCAAACCTAACGCCACCAATAGCGCATATCTTGTGCTTTTCATGATTTGCCTCCAATCGAAGTTCTGATGGGCCTGGGAAGCGGATGGGCTAAGGAAAGGCTTCCCGAGCGAGGCCGACTAGCCACACCTACCCCTTGTAAACGAGGGGCAAAGGAAATGCCAGTGCGGGCTTTGTTGAAAACAATAGCCTTGCCGTTATCCGTGAGAGGCGAACTTGGCAACTTTTTGCAGCTTCTGAGGAAGGTTTTGTCAATTCAAACTGACCCACTACCGCGGGTTTCGCGTCCTTGACTCGCCTCCGCCCCGATGTTAGTTTCCCTTACTTGCCTGAATCGGACTTCTTGTGACCGAAGCGACCACCGCGCAACTCCGCAAAACGGCTCTCAACTCCGTGCATCGCCGTATGGGCGCCAAGATGGTCAATTTTGGGGGCTGGGACATGCCCGTCGAGTATTCGGGAATTGTGAGCGAACATCTGGCCACGCGCACCGCGGCCGGACTTTTCGACGTGAGCCACATGGGCGAAATCGAGCTGCGCGGCCCGCAGGCGCTGGATTTGGTCCAGTTCGTCACCTGCAACGACGCCGCCAGGCTTGCCGACGGTCAGGCCCAATACTCCGGCTTGATGACCGCCGCCGGAACCTTCATCGACGATTTGCTGGTGCACAAAATTTCCGACGGCCACTACTTCCTTTGCGTGAACGCCAGCAACCAGGATCAGGACTTCGACTATATCCGCGACGCCGGCCGCAGCCGCTTCCACGCCCAAGTCGAGAACGCCGGAGAGCGGTATTCGCAGCTCGCCATCCAGGGACCCAAAGCCCTCGGCATCCTCACGCGCTTCACTCGCGCCCCCATCGGCTCGCTGAAGTATTATCATTTTCTGTCCGGCGAGGTGGACGGCGTGAGCGCCCTCATAGCGCGCACCGGCTACACCGGCGAAGATGGCTTCGAGATCTATTTCGCGCCGGAGCACACCGAAAAATTGTGGAACGATTTGCTCGAAGCCGGCAACCCCGAAGGACTTCTGCCCTGCGGCCTGGGCGCCCGCAATACCCTGCGGCTCGAGGCCGGCATGTGCCTCTATGGCCATGAAATTGACGACACGACCACGGTCTGGGAAGCTAATCTGGGATGGATTTGCAAGCCGGGCAAAGGCGATTTCCTCGGGCGGAATGCTTTGCTCGCGCAAAAGGAGACCGGAATCCGCCGCATTCTGGCCGGCTTTGAGATGCAGGATCGTATGATCGCTCGCGATGGCTATCCTGTGATCGTTGGCAATGGCCAAAAAGCCGGCTGCGTCACCAGCGGATCGCCCGCGCCTTTTCTCAAAAAGAATATCGGCATGGCCTACGTCCCTGTAGAATCGAGCGCTCCGGGGACGCAGGTCCGCATCGGCGTTCGATCACAGGAGGCTCCGGCCAAAATCGTGCCTCTGCCGTTTTATAAGCGGCCTCGCTAGCTGGGCCGGAACGGACCGGCTTTTAGCTTGCGCATCCCGAAGAATTCTCCGTCACACCGAGGGATCTGCTGTACGGCCTTGAATGCCGGTAATGCGCTCCAGGTTAAGGAAGAGGAATGGGCAAATAGATGCGTATCCCAGCGATTATCGTTACACCAAGGAACACGAATGGGTGCGCGTCGAAGGTGACGTCGCCACCGTGGGCATCACCGATTACGCCCAGCATGAGCTCGGCGACGTCGTCTACGTCGAGTTGCCCAAGCCGGGCGCAAAACTCAATGCCGGCCAATCCTTCGGCACCGTGGAATCGGTCAAAGCCGTAAGCGATATCTACGCGCCGGTTGCCGGCGAAGTCACCGAAGTGAATTCGGCGCTGGCGGAGACCCCCGAAGCCATCAACAAAGACCCGCACGGCAAGGCCTGGCTCATCAAACTCAAGCTCGCTGATTCTTCTGCAGTCGGCAAGCTGATGAACGCCGCCGCCTACGAGGCTTTCATCGCCGATAAGCAAAAGGAAGCCTCGGCCCCATGAAAACCCCATGAAAAACTGATGCGCTATCTCCCGAGGAATACCTCACCTAACAGAAACCCGCATTTTTGGCTGGTTTTCTATAATACTTGTCCCTAGGATGCGTCCTGGCACAATCGCAGCGAAAGGGCGCTATCGCGCCTTGTTCATGGACGCCTGAGGAATCTCAAGTAGAAAGCTCCGAACACCAAGACAATGCCAATATTCACCATCAGCCGTTCCCAGAATCGGTTTCTGAAGAACACGAAATCTACACCGACTATGACGGCTGCCATCGCCACCACGTAAAGCACGCTAGCTACCTGTCTGCCCATTTCAGTTAAGATGTGTTGAACGCGCCAAGTGATTGTATCCTCCTCTGGGTCTCCTCGACTCGGCGCCTCTTTTCTTCTCAAAAAATCCCGTTATAATAACGATTCTCTTTGAAGGACTTGTCCTACCTTGTCCCTAAAACGGGTCGAAAACACGTCTATTTACGGCCATTTAGTGCTAATAGGGACAAACGTAAGTCTATGACAAACAATAAGGTTAACTCATAGTGCGCTATCTCCCGAAAAGCCCCTCCGAGCGCCGCCAGATGCTCGAAGCCATCGGCGCGCGTTCCATCGATGAGCTGTTCGCTTCCATTCCCGAAGCGCTTCGCCTGAAGCGCGCGCTTGCTTTGCCCGCCGCCATGTCCGAAGCCGAGTTGATCGGGTATTTCCGCGAGCGTGCCGCCGAAAATTCCGTGGGCTACACCAGTTTTCTCGGCGCCGGCATCTACAACCACCTCCGCTCGGTGGTCACAGACACAATTCTGCTGCGCGGCGAATTCCTCACTTCGTATACGCCATATCAAGCGGAAATCAGCCAAGGCACGCTGCAAGCGATCTTCGAATTTCAAACTCTGATCGCCGAACTTACCGGCCAGGAAGTGGCGAATGCCTCCATGTGGGACGGCTCAACCGCCACCACCGAAGCCGTGCTCATGGCCCAGCGTGTCACGCGCCGTCGCCGCGTACTCGTAGCGCGTTCGGTGCACCCCGAATATCGCCAGGTCTTGGAGACTTACTCCCGCAATCTGGATCTGCAAATCGAAGAAATCGGCTTCACCTCGTCGGGACAAATCGACCTGCAGGCACTGGGCGCTGCCATGAATAGCGAAATCGGCGCCGTGCTCGTGCAATCTCCGAACTTTTTTGGCGTGCTCGAGCCCGTGCCGCGCGTCGCCCAGATCGCGAGCGGCGTTGAAGCGCTCACCATCGTCGCGATCGCCGAAGGCGTATCCCTCGGCGCCGTGCGGCCGCCCGCCGAAGCCGATATCGTCGCGCTCGAAACGCAGAGCTTTGGCATCCCCCCGAGCTTCGGCGGGCCTTACGCCGGCGTCATTGCTGCGCGCGAGAAATACGTCCGGCAAATGCCGGGGCGCCTTGCCGGCCAGACCACCGATTCTCATGGCCGCCGAGGCTTCTGCCTCACTCTCGCTACTCGCGAACAGCACATCCGCCGCGAAAAAGCGACCTCCAACATTTGCACCAACCAGGCTCTTTGCGCCCTCGCCGCCACCGTTCACCTCTGCCTGCTGGGCAAGCAGGGCCTGCGAGAGATGGCCGAACAAAACATCGCCAAAACGCAGTTCGCTCTGGCGGAGCTCGAAAAGCTTCCCGGCGTGCGCCGCGTCTTCGAAGGTCCTGTCTTCAATGAATTTGCCGTGAAGTTCCCTCGCTCCGTGCGCCTGATCAACGCGCAGTTGCTGCGCGACAACATCATCGGCCCGTTGCCATTGGGCCCGTATTATCCCGAGCTCACCAAATGCGGCCTCCTGTGCGTAACCGAAACGACCACGCGCGAGCAGATCGAACGCCTGGCCGACGCGGTTCGCGAAACCCTCGCTCGTGCCCGTTGGAGCAGGAGCCGTCGTGAAAAAGGAAGCCTGAGGAACGAAAGTGGCCGATAAAATCAAAAAAGCCGGACGCCACGTCAGCCAGAACGAAGGCCTGATCTTCGAGAAATCGGCGCCCGGGAAACGCGGATTCGAATTGCCTCCCTCGGACGTCCCTGCCGTCGACGTGCAGGCCGCTCTGGGAGCCGATTACGCGCGCGCCGATATCGAGAATTTTCCGGAAGTCAGCGAAATCGAAGTGATTCGCCACTTCACGCGCCTTTCCACCTGGAATTACGCCATCGATCTCGGCATGTACCCGCTCGGCTCCTGCACCATGAAATATAATCCGCGCGTCAACGAGCACATCGCCCGCCTCGAAGGGCTGGCCACCGAGCATCCCTACCAGCCGCAGCAACTCGCGCAAGGCTGCCTGAAGATCCTCTTCACGCTGCAGAAATGCCTGCTCGAAATCACCGGCATGGATGCCGCCACGCTCCAGCCTGCCGCCGGCGCGCAGGGCGAATTGACCGGCCTGTTGCTGATCCGCGCCTATCTCGAAAGCCAGGGGAATCCGCGTAAGAAAGTGCTCGTTCCGGATTCGGCTCACGGAACCAATCCCGCTACCGCCACCATCGCCGGATACGAGGTCGAAAATATCCGCTCGGATGCGCGCGGGCAGATCGATGTCCAGCAGTTGAGAAATATCGTCAACGAAGATGTCGCCGCCCTGATGGTCACCAACCCGTCCACGTTGGGCGTCTTCGAGCAGCGCATTGCCGAGGTCTCTGAAATACTCCACGCCCGCGGCGCCCAGCTTTATATGGATGGCGCCAATATGAACGCGCTCGCCGGCATCGCGCAGCCCGGCCGCTTTGGCGTGGACGTCATGCACCTGAATTTGCACAAGACCTTCTCCACCCCGCACGGCGGCGGAGGTCCCGGTGCCGGCCCGGTCCTGGTAAAAAATCATCTCGAGCCTTTTCTTCCTGTTCCCGTGCTGCTGGAGAAAAACGGCCAGCTTGCTCTTGAGGCGATTCGCCCTCAATCCATCGGCCGCGTGCGCGCCTTTGGCGGAAATTTCGGCGTGCTGGTTCGCGCCCTCGCCTACATCCTCGCCTACGGCCCCGGCATTCGTCAGGCCACCGAAGACGCCGTACTCAACGCGAATTACATCCGCAAAAATCTCGAAGGCGTCTTCGATCTGCCCTATGCCTCGCCTTCCATGCATGAAGTCGTCTTCAGCGATAGTCGGCAGAAAAAGCACGGCGTGAACACCATGGATATCGCCAAGCGGCTCATCGATTACGGCTTCCACCCGTACACTACTGCGTTCCCCCTGATCGTTCCCGGCGCCATGATGATCGAACCCACCGAGTCGGAGTCCAAGGAAGAATGCGATCTTTTTATTGACGCTATGCGTTCCATTGCCGAGGAAGCCGCCTCTCAGCCCGATTTGGTGAAGACCGCCCCCCACTCCACCCGCGTCGGACGCCTGGACGAAGTCGGCGCCGCCCGCAAGCCCATCCTCCGTTGGAAGCCCAAATCCTCCTCCAAATCCGCCGGCTGAGTTGCCCCGCCGAACCTTGGAATTTTTCTGGTAAGCTAAGTCAAAGTTGCCCGCTATGAAAATCTCCTTGAGTCCCGAAATTGAGCGTCTGATTGCTGACAAACTGCAAAGCGGTCGCTACCGGTCCGCCGACGAGGTCGTCCGCCAAGGGCTCGAACTGCTTGAAAAACAAGAGAATCGAGTAGGTTCTCCTTGGACTCCTAATAACGCCGGGAATTTGGCTAAGTCCTTTGAAGCAACCTCCTAGGCAAGTACCCGATAGGGAATGGGAGAGAGTGCCCGCTGATCTCTCAAAAAACCTTGATCACTACCTCTACGGTGGACCAAAGACCTCTTAATGGAAAGGGTGTTTGCTGATGCCAGCTATTGGATTGCTCTCCTAAATCCTCGCGACGACCTCCACCAAAAGTCCCGCGGTTTTCTTTAGCTAGGTCGCCGCGTTTGCGCGAACTGAGGCTTTTCTTAGTCTGAGTCCCGCAAGAGGACGAAACAACTGAGCCCAGTGCGGAAGCACTGGGATCGCGGAAGGAAAGAACTTGAGCCCCGTCAGGGGCGACACAGGACTGTATCGAATCCCGCTAATCAGCTGAAAAGCGCTTGGCGAGATTTACTTCCCCGCGGCTTTGGGCGGCTTGGGCAGCTTCATCACGTAAATCTTGATACTGCGGAAATCGTCTGAATCGCTTTGATAGTTCAGCTCGGGCCCGCCCAATTTGTCAACTTCTTCGTCAATCCGTCCGATCCGATTGCCCGGATTCGGATGATCAGAAAAAAATTGGGCCGGCTCCTTCCCTTTGGATTCGGCCTCGATTTTTTCGAAGAATTGCGCGAGGGCGCGCGGATCGTAGCCCGCATCGTACAGAATCTGGGTGCCCAGCACGTCGGCCTGCGTCTCATCGTCCCGCGAATATTTCAGCACAATGGAATTGAGTGTGAATCCGCCGCCTAACTGCGCCATCAGCCCTCCCAGGCCCCCCGCGGCCCCCAGAAGGCCCAATGGAATCCGCCAGGCCTCGGCCTTGCTCACTTGATTGGTTCCATGCCGCAAGGCCACGTGCGAAGTCTCATGCGCCATCACTCCGGCGAGCTGCGCCTCGTCATCGGCCGCTTCGATCACCCCGCGGTCGATGTAGATGAATCCGCCGGGCAGGGCAAAGGCGTTGACGTTTTCGTCGTTCACGCAGCGATACTGGTAGGGGAATTTGTATCCCGGCGCGTACGACGCCAATTTCTTGCCCAGCGCATCGAGGTAGTTGTCCACTCGCGGGTCATTCAGCAGGAGTACCTGGCGCGCCACTGTTGCGGAGGCCCGCCTCCCGATCTGAATGTCCTGTTCCGGAGTGAAGAGGTTCCAGCCGGGCTTGAGCACGGTTCGCTCGTCGGCCCAGCAGATTTGGATTGCCGCCAGCAGAATCGCGCAGCCAAGCCCCAGCATGAGCCAGCGGAGAAACGCGCCGCCCTGGCGGGAAACACCGGCCCTGCGAATCCGGATCTGGGCGTTGCTGCGCATGCCTGTACTCTAACGCCAATCCGCTTGCGGCCCAAGCCGGCGCGGATAGCTGCTTTGATGCCGTGCGCATGAGAGCGGTTTTAGGGAAGAATTCAACGCCAGGTAGGCGCCAAACAGACGACTAGTGTTCTTTTATCGTAGCCTTGGCCGGCTGGCTTCGGGGGAAACTGTTGTCATTCTGAGCGGGTTTACGCGGGTTTACGTCGTACACCCGAAGAATCCCTCTTCGTTGCGCCCAGACTTCCTGCCAAAAAAGTCTACGATTCGCTCTTGCGCCGGCTCGACGGCGCCGGCAGTGGCGCCAGAGGCACGGAAATCGGCGCCTTGGCTTCGCGCGCCGCGATGGCCGGCGGACCTTCGGCCGGCTTGCCGCCCGTGGCCTTCGCTGACGATGCGCCTGCCGCGGCCGCAGCCGCGGGAGGAGCGACCGGCAGGACGGCGCCCTCGCCTTCTTTCTCGAAAACGAGCATCTGCTCGCGTTCGTCCCAGTCGATGCATAGCAGATCGCCGAGATGTACCTGGCTTGTCGCCAGCAGGTTTGCCAGCGGATAGACGATATGCCGCTCGATCGCGCGCTTCAGGTGCCGCGCGCCATATTTCAAGTCCGTGCCTTCGCGCAGCAGGAAATTGCGGGCCTCCGGCGTCACGCGGAAGAGGAACTGGCCTTTGGCCGTATCCAGCACGCGCCGCTGCACCATGGAAAGCTCGATTTCCAGGATCTGCTCGAGTTGTACCGGCCGCAGCGGATGGAAAACCACCACCTTGTCCAGCCGGTTCATGAATTCAGGAGAAAACTTGCGTCGCGCCGCTTCCTGCGCCGTCCGGGTCACTTTCCCGTCGAGCGTATCCGCGGGTTTATCCACGGGCTGTACAAATCCCATGCCCCCGCTCATCAGTTCGGTGATTTCCCCGCCCCCGAGGTTCGAGGTCAGGAAAATCATCACCTGGGAAAGATCCACGCGCCGGTTATCGCCCAGGGTGAGCGTGGCCTTATCCAGCATGCCCAGCAGCAGTTGCCACAATGAGTCGGAGGCCTTCTCGATTTCGTCGAAAAGCAAAAAACTGAGCTTCAACTGGTCGGTGTGATATTTCGACAGCTCTTCCTGGGTAATCAGCGGATGCGTCTCGCGATGGCCCAGATAGCCTGGCGGCGAGCCGATCAGTTTGGCGATTTCGTGGGAATGCTGGAATTCCGCGCAGTCCACCTTGATCACCGCGCGCGGATCGCCGAAGAGAATCTCCGCGGCCGCCTCCACGATGCGTGTCTTTCCCGAGCCGGTCGGCCCCAAAAAGAGCAGATTGCCTACCGGTCGCCCGCTCGGACACATTCCCGCGCAGAAGACCTGATAGAGATCCACGAGGGCGCGAATCCCCTCTTCCTGCCCGACAATCTTCTCACGCAGTGAATTCTCGAACTCCTGAGATTCAATGCTTCTCAGAGTCGGATCCAAAGACCGACGCTGCTGGCTGGCGCGCATGGCTTTGTGCCTCCTGACCACTTACCGAAAGTTCCGCTCCGCCATCACCGCCCGATGCGGCGCCCGATCGAACTGGTCGAGCTTCACACCCACCGTCGAGTGCAATAGACGCAGTTGGGTGACCAGTTCCTGCCCGGTCGCGGGCGCTTCGGAGACGTCTAATAGCGGAGGAAAGAGATCGGCCAAGTCCAGATTGAGGGTACGAAGCGTCGCAATGAGCTTCCGGACATACGCGGACTTCGAGTCGAACAGCTCCACGCGCGTATTCATCTGCTCGCGCAGCTCTGTCCAGTTGACGTCCACGAAAGGGTAAGTGCGGCTTACCTGACGCACCACATCGTCGGTGATCCTCGGACGTTCGCCCAGCCGGGCCAGGTGAATCTGCTTCACCTTGCCGCGCTGGCGCACGTTGTGCACCAGGTAATATGCGTTGCCTTTGCGCCGTACGAAAGCCATGCTACCCCTCAAAACCCCCCAATCATTGACTGTAGTGTAAGGAGCATCCACTACACCGTCAAGTTCGATGCCCCAAATTCGGGCGCTGTTGCCTCCTATCGGTTACTCCCACATTCAGTAACTCCCATCGCTGGCCGCCTCCGAACTTCAAACCGTCGATCAGTGCACGTTCTCCACCGCTCGCGTTTTCTTTTATCGATCATACGCATCGAATTTTTCGATCAGCTTCTGCTCGCCCGATTCGTGCGACAGCGTTTCGTCCACACGTTTCCCGCTAAAAATCGCGGTTTTGCGGTCCCAGGAGTTGAGCGACGATATGGGAATTGAACCGGGGAGTTCGACGGGCCCTTCTTACCCTGCTAATTAGATGCCGCGACGATGCCTTTTTCTGCCTTTTCTGTTCCCTAAAGTGTCCCTAAAGTGGCAAAACTGGCAATCCACGTTCACTGCGGTTATCTTGAACTCATGGCATCAGGCTGGAGCAAAGTCTACGCGCTCGTTAAGCGCATCCCCAAGGGACGCGTCCTCACCTATGGCCAATTGGCTCGCGCTACGCGGCTCGCCGGCGGGGCTCGCGCCGCGGGGCGAGCCATGGCTGCTTGCCCGCGCGGCCAGGCTATTCCGTGGCATCGCGTGGTTGCCGCAGGCGGCCGAATCGTGGTCCGCGAGCCCTTTGCCAGCCTTCAACAGCGCTTGCTCGAAGCCGAAGGCGCCCGGCTGGCTAACGGCCGCGTGATCCTCGCCGAACACACCTGGACGCCCCCGCGGAGTCGAACGCCCGTCCTTAAGTCTAAAAAACGCCGATCGGTTGAGCACTGACGCCCTTGTGGGTGAAGTTTCGATCCTTCGGGAGGTCAAAACGGAATTTCGGAGCAGAGTCTCGAAGCCGCTGCGAGTATTTTTTTGAACGTGCTATTGAGTTGCGATTCCGAATGCAGGTCCAAGGTGGAGGTATCAAAGGTCAAGACCTGCAGCCTCCCCGTGGACTGGTGATGGCGGGAATATGCGTCGCGCAACGCGTCCAGATAGGCCCGGTCAATCGACAACTCGTAGGGCCGATTGCGCCGCCGAATTCGATCCAGCAGGACGTCATCGCTCGCATCCAGGTACACCGTGAGGTCTGGACGGGAAACGCTCGCATCAAGCCCGGCGCTAAGCCTTCCGTATAACTCCACCTCACGTTGATTCAGAATCACGCGCGCAAAAATGGGATCTTTGGCTTGCGTGTAGTCCGCAACCACGGGTTTACTTCGGGACGGCGGAATTGTCCTCAATTGCTCGTACCGGGAAATCAAAAATGCCAATTGCGTTCCGAGGGCCCACCGTTCTCTCTCTCTATAAAAATCGGGAAGAAACTCGTTGCCGTCTACGTCCTCTAGAATGAGAGTGGCTCCGAGATGCAAAGCCAGGAGTTGTGCCAGCGTCGTTTTGCCGGCTCCGATAGGTCCCTCGAATCCTATATAAGGCTGATTCACGGTCGGCAAGCTATTCCGGCTCCTGCATCACGCACAATTCCTGCGAAGCCCTGACGGGACGCCACACGATGTCGCAGTTCTCGGCTCGGCGAACTTCCTAATTTCATGGGGGATTTTACGCGCATTTACTCCACTCCGGTAGCTTAACTGCCATCCGCGCGCCTCTCCGAACCAGCCCGCCACCCGATTTTGCCTTCTGCGGTCATTTCGTTCCAATGACACTCGACCCGATTTTGCTCCCGGGCTTCGTGTCTCTTCAAAATGTGCTATAGATACCCACTTACACCGTGACCGCCCCCATCATAGAGGTTCACAATCTCACCAAACACTACGGCCCAGTCCATGCCCTCCGTGGTGTCAGCTTCGAAGTCCAGGAAGGCGAAGTCTTCGGCCTTCTGGGGCCGAACGGAGCCGGCAAAACCAGCACCGTCGAAATCCTCGAAGGCCTTCGGCCTGCCGATGGAGGCATCGTCAGCGTCTGCGGCCTGGACCCGCAATCGCCCGGATCCAGCTTCAAACAGGAGATCGGAGCCGTCCTACAAGCGACCGCGCTTCCCGATAAGCTTCGGGTCGCCGAAGCGCTTTCCATGTTTGCCAGCTTTTATAAACGCCGCCGCGATCCCGCCGCCCTGCTCAAGCGCTTTGGCCTGGAAGAAAAGCGCAACACCTTCTACTCCCAGCTCTCCGGCGGCCAAAAACAGCGCCTCGCCCTGGCCATGTCCCTGGTCAACGACCCCCGCGTGCTCTTCCTCGACGAGCCCACGGCCGGGCTCGACCCCCAAGTCCGCCGCGAAATCTACACCATCATCGAAGAGCTGAAGAAAGAACGGAAAACCATCTTGCTGACCACGCATTACATCGAAGAAGCCGAAAAGCTTTGCGACCGCGTCGCCATCGTGGACCAGGGCCGCGTCATTGCCCAGGGTACTCCCCGGGAGCTCAAACAGCGCTCCGCCGGCACCACCCGCATCGAACTGCGCCTGGCACGGCCGGAATCCGACGGCGCCCTCAGGCAGCTTGAAGGCGTAGCCGATTGCCGTGCCTCCGACGGCGTCTATGTGGTCCACTCCACGCGCGTCCCGCAAACCATTGTTTCGCTGGTGAAATACCTCGAGGCGCACGGCAATGAGCTTTCCAGCCTGGATATTGCCGCGCCTTCACTCGAGGATGTTTTCCTGGAGCTTACCGGCAGGAGCCTACGCGATTGAGAAACACCTGGACGTTAACCAAGGTCCGCATGCGCCTGGCGCTGCGCAACCGCGCCTTCATCTTTTTCAGCCTGATCTTCCCGCTGACGATTTTGTTTGGCGTGCTCAGTTGGCTCGGACGCCGCAACGTCGCCGTGGTCCCTTACGCGCTCGCCTTAGTCCTGTCCATCACCGTCATGGGCAGCTTCTGGGGCTTGAGCGTCCAGCTCGTCACCTTCCGGGAACAGGGAATCTTGCGCCGCTTTCGTGTCGCGCCGGTAGGCCCGGGAGCTATGCTGGCTTCCAGCATACTTTCGAACTACTTTTTGACCTTGCCTACCGTATTCATTGAATTCGCGCTGGCCCGCAGGATCTTCCACATGAGCCAGTGGGGCAACCTGGGGGGCGTCTTTTTTATGGTCACCCTGGGAATCGTTACCTTTGCCGCACTCGGCCTGATCATTGCCAGCGTCACCAACAGCACCCAGGAAACTCAGGTCATCAACCAAATTCTCTGGTCCGCCTTTCTGTTCCTCTCCGGCGCCACGCTGCCCCTGCCTATGCTGCCCGTCTGGATGCAGCGTTTCGCCCTTTTTCTGCCGGCAACGTACCTCGTTACCGGCCTCGAACGCGTTATGGTCGCTCGCGTCAGTATCACTCAAATCGGCTCGGAAATCGTTGCCCTCGCGGTAAGCGCCGCCATCGCGTTCTTTCTGAGCCAGCAGCTTTTTCGCTGGGAACCGGAGGCAAAGGTAGGGCCCAGAGCCAAGGTCTTGGCCACAGCCACCATCGTTCCCTTCCTGCTGCTCGGCATATGGGAAAACGCGCACGGCAGCCTGCGTGCCGCCGCTCGCGCCGACTTCCTCTCCATCGAGCGCAATGCGCCGGCAGAACGCCCTGCCCCCATCACCAGTCCCCGCGAATAGCCCGCTTGGTATGGGGTCTGCGGCATTTTCGGCCGATGGATGCCCTTGTATTTCCTGCGCCCGTGCGGCCAGCACCCCGTCCAATTTGGCTGCGCATCCAACGTGTGCGCGCCCTTTCGCTTCCAAGGCCGTCGAAACGCTCATGCTATAATTTCGTTCAGGAGACACCGCGATGGCACTCAAGAAAACCGAATGGATCTGGCACAACGGCAAAATGATCCCCTGGGACGAAGCGCAAATCCACGTGCTCTCCCACGTCGTCAGCTACGGCTCCTCGGTTTTTGAGGGCATTCGCTGCTATGAAACCAAGCACGGCCCGGCGGCTTTTCGCCTGCGCGAACACATGCAGCGCCTGATCCACTCCGGCCATATTTACCGCATGAAGAGCCCCTACACGCTCGACCAGCTTTGCTCCGCTGCCGGCGAGCTTGTGCGCGAAAATCACATGAACTCCTGCTACATCCGCCCGCTGATGATTCGCGGCTATGGCGACGTCAACGTGAACCCGCTTCCCTGCCCCATCGAAGTCTACCTGGCCTGCTGGGAATGGGGCGCCTATCTAGGCGCCGAAGCGCTCGAGGAAGGCGTGGACGTTTGCGTGAGCTCCTGGGCGCGTCTCGCGCCTAATACGTTGCCCTCCATCGCCAAAGCCGGCGCCAATTACATGAATTCGCAGCTGATCCGCATGGAAGCGCTCGCCAATGGCTATGCCGAAGGCATCGCCCTCGATACCAATGGCTACGTCAGCGAAGGTTCCGGCGAAAATATCTTCATCGTGCGCGACGGCGCGATCCTCACGCCGCCGCTAGCTTCGAGCGTTCTTCCCGGTATCACGCGCAGCTCTGTCATGACGCTCTGTGAAGACCTTGGCATTCCAGTCAGCGAGCAAATGATTCCGCGCGAGATGCTTTACATCGCCGACGAAGTCTTCTTCACCGGCACCGCCGCCGAAATCACGCCGCTGCGGTCGATCGACCGCATCACCATCGGCGCCGGGCGGCGCGGCCCCATCACCAAGCGCCTCCAGGAAGAATTTTTCGCCATTCTCTCCGGCGCCAAGCCCGACCGCCACAACTGGCTCACGCCAGTTGCAGCCGCCGTCGGCTCGCCGGTCGCCTCCACCCGCTAGATCCAAGAAGGTTTTTCGGGTGCCCCACCCTTCGTTTAAGGGTGGGTTCTCTTGTAGCCAGGGCGCGCTCACGTTTTGGTGCAGTGAGCGGCCTCGGGCTTTTGCTGTCTCGCTTTCCTTCCCTGCGCACGACGGCGACAGGTTTTTCGGGTGCCCCACCCTTCGTTTTTAAGGGTGGGTTCTCTTTTGGCCCAGGGCGCACTCACGTTTTCGGTTAGTGAGCGGCCTCGAGGCTTTTTGCACGTTGGTCTCGCCCATTTCTCCGAATCCCAAACCCGCGACTGGCACAGGTTTTTCGGGTGCCCCACCCTTCGTTTTTAAGGGTGGGTTCTCTTTTGTAGCCCAGGGCGCGCGCTCATGTTTTACGTGGGATGCTTTCTTTCGATTTCCCACGGCATTATCCGCGATATATAGTGCTCGCATGCGTCGCCGTGAATTCCTCCGCGGTTTCAGCTCGCTCGTAGCGGCATCCTCTCTCCCGCTCGGCACGCCCGCGCCCGAAAGGCCCCGCATCGCCCTCACCATGGACGACCCGACCACCAACCTCAGCCGAAACATCGCCTGGCGTGACGCCAATCGCGCCCTCCTCGATACTCTCCAAAAATGGAATCTTCACATTGCCCTGTTTGTCTGCGGCATGAGGGTCGATTCCGAACAGGGCAAAGAACTTCTGCGGCAATGGGACGAAGCCGAGCACCTGATCTGCAATCATTCCTACTCGCATTTCAACTTCAATTCCGAGAAAAAGAGCTACGACGACTTCGCTGCGGACTTCGAGCGCGATGAGCCGCTGATCGCGCATTACCGCCATTTCACGCGCCTCTTTCGGTATCCTTTCCTCAAAGAAGGCGACACCCCCGAGAAGCGCGACCGCTTCCGCGCCCTGCTCAAGCAAAAAGGTTACGGCGTGGGCCACGTGACCATCGACTCTTCCGATTGGTATGTGGATGACCGCATGAACGCGCATCTCGACCAACAGCCCGCCGCAAGCACCGAGCCCTACGGCGATTATCTTGTGTCCCATTTACTAGAGCGCGCCGCCTTTTATCGCCAGCTCGCGCTGGACGTTTTGGGCCACGAAATCCCGCACACCTTGCTCCTCCACCACAGAATGATCAATGCGCTGTACCTCGATGACGTAATGAGCGCCTTCACGGATAAAGGCTGGCAGTGGATCGACGCCAGGCGCGCCTTCGACGATCCCGTTTTCAAACGCCAGCCCCAAACTCTTCCCGCCGGCGAAAGCCTCGTCTGGGCCTTGGCCAAGGAGACCGGCCGCTTCGAAGACCGCCTGCGCTATCCCGGCGAGGATGATTCCTACGAAAAGCCCAAAATGGACGCCCTCGGCCTGTAAGGAACTGTGAGGGACTGTAAGGAACTATAAGGAATGATTGGCCGATTCGAACCCTATAGGCCGTTCTCGAAGTGCCGTTGCGTTCAGCGCCCGCCAGGCGTATGTTACCGGCCTGGCGGCGAGTCGCTAATGCGAATTCCGGTGCAATCACCTCGAACGCTGATTCCGCGAACTCTATGGTTGTGCCTGTTCGTTTCTTTGGTCGCGCTGCCGGCGCGCTCGCAATCGGATTTGACCGGCGTCATCGACATCCACGTGCACTCCGCCCCCGACAGCATGCCTCGCTCGATCGACGCCATCGACTTGGCTAAGCTCGCCAAGCAGCGGGGCATGCGCGGTCTGGTGCTGAAGAACCATTACGAGTCCACGGCTGCGCTGGCTTACGTCGTGCGCAAGGAAGTTCCCGGCATCGAAATCTTCGGCGGCATCGATCTGAATCGCTCCGTCGGAGGCATCAATCCCGCCGCCATCGAACGCATGGTTCTGATGTCCGGCGGCTGGGGCAAAGTCGTCTGGATGCCCACCTTCGATAACGAAAACCAGGTGAAATACAGCAAGGAAAATCGCCCGTTTGTTTCTATTTCCAAAGACGGGCATCTGCTGCCCGAGGTGGAAGAGGTAATCGCCCTGGCCGCCAAGTATCAACTGACGCTCGAAACCGGCCATTCCTCGGCGCAAGACGGCCTGTTGATTGTGCACGAGGCGCGTCGAAAGGGAGTTCAGCACGTGGTGGTCACACACGCCATGGCTTCTCCTGTCCTGATGACCATTCCGCAAATGCAAGAGGCCGCCCGCGACGGCGCCTACATCGAATTTGTCTACGGCTCTACTCTCCCGGCGGACAATGGAGCAAACGCCGTGATCCCCATGAGTGAATATGCCAAGGCGATTCGCGCCATAGGCGCGCAATCCTGCATTCTTTCGAGCGATCTGGGCCAACCCAAACGCCCCCTGCATCCAGACGGGCTGGCCATGTTCTTCGCGGCGCTTCGCAAAGAAGGAATCTCTCAGGCCGACGTCGATTTGATGTCCAAGACCAATCCGGCCCACGCCCTGGGACTTCAGTAATTTCCATCAGCTTCCGACCTGGCCACGAACATTCCGCTTCATTCCGAGGCGCTTCCGGTATATAAGGCCTCTTACGCGGGCGTCAAAACGAAGATTAGCGACCATACACATCGCCGCAGCGACGATTTTCCGCGGCACGAGGCCAGGCCAGGTGTGATGAACGATCAGGCAAGATCACGGAGGAACGCCATGCCCAAAAAGGTTTATTGGATTCTGCCGGCACTGACGATTTGCGCGCTATGTGCGCGGCCACTGCCTGCGCAAGAACAAAAACCGGCGGCCAAACCGGATTCTCCCGAGGTTCTGGCGCATATCGAAAAGGCAAAGAAGATCGCGGGCACCTATTGGGCCTCGGCGGAGCACTTTCTCTGCGAGGCGCCCCGCGCAACTCAAGCCGCCGATCCCGGACCGGTCAAGCTCTTCGATAATTTCTGGGCCATTCCCGGCGCCTACTCCGTGGGAAATGCCGTCACCTACATCTTTCCTACTTCAGCCGGAATCATGTTGATCGACCCGGGCCACGCCAAAGATGTTGAGACCGTTCTTCTGCCCGGATTGAAGACTTTGGGCCTGGATCCCGCCAATATCAAGGTCGTTATCCTGGCCCATGGCCACGAAGACCATTACGGCGGCGCCGCCTATCTGCAACAGCATTATGGCGCGCACCTCTACATGGCCGCGGCCGATTGGGATTTCATAAACATTCCTCGCCCACCGGCGGCGGGTGGAAACGCAGCCGCGCCAGTGGCGCTGCCCAAGCGTGACATGAATGCCTTCGAGGGCGTGCCCATCACTCTCGGCGACGCGAGCGTAACTCCCGTTTTCATTCCCGGCCATACGCCCGGCTCGCTCGGCCTGATCTTCCAGGTCAAAGACGGGGGCAAGACGCACGTGGCCGGAATGGTTGGAGGAGGATTCATCGCTCAAGGTCCGGCCAGCCAAGTGCAGGAGTTCATCGATTCCATCCAGCACTTCGAGGAGTGGACCAAGAGAATGAAGGTCGACGTCGAAATCCAGAACCATCCCGTTTTCGACGGCTTTGCCGATAAACTCGTGGCGCTTCGCGCGCGAAAACCCGGGGACCCCAACCCCTTCGTCGTCGGCCAGGAGAATTACACCAGGTTCCTGGACCTCATGATCGAGTGCGCCAAGGCTACCCGGGACCGCCAAAAGGACTGACACAAGTAAAAACACCTTCTGCCCCCGCGTTCTCTGGAATCGTTCTTCCAGAGCCCTGCGGCTAGCAGTTAGTCTGCCGGCACCGCTGCCGGTTCCGGCGCGCCTCGCGTTTGCAAATCTCCCGGCTCCCGAATAAAGAGCGCTACGACAAAAAGCACCACTGTGCTCGCGGCACCCATCAGCAACGGCATACCGAGCCCAAACTGTTCGGCCATCGCTCCTCCCAGCGCTGGCGCAATCGTCGCACCGATGATCTCGCCCACCAATGTCGCAAGGCCGATGGCCGTCGCTGAGAACTGTGGAGGCACGCTTTCTGCCGGCACCAGCACCATGATCAGCGCCGCTATCCCCTGCCCTCCTTGAGTAAAAAATAGAATCGCCGCCAGCAGCCACAGATGCAGATAAAGAAAAGGAAGATAGAGCGCGATCGGCAATAGCGTTGAGATCAGCGCCAGGAAAAGAAGCGTGGGCCTCCTCCCCCAACGGTCCGATAAGCCCGGAAAAGTTAATCCAATAAAGAAGCTGCCCAGTCCAGCCGCGCCGAGCAAGAAGCCCGCCGTGGTTCCGGATTGATGCATGACTTCCGTAATGTAGAGTGGCGCAAATACATTCTGCAGAAAGAGCCAGGAGATGAATCCGCCGGCGCCTACGCAGCAAAGCCACACATTGCGAACTCGCAAAATCGAAAAATAGCCGCGAAGGTTTGGCCGGCCATGTTCCGGCCCTTCCCCCTGAATTCGCTTTGGCTCGCGAACGAACTTCCAGATCAGCAGCGCCATAATCATGCCGGGCACCCCGGTCACAAAAAACCCCCACCGCCATCCCCATCGCGATGCCACCTGAGTCGTCAAGATGGGCGCGGCGCAAAGACCCACCAGGGCTCCGGCGCTAACCACGATCCCGACGTTCCGTCCGCGGCGGGTCGCAGCGGAAGACTCCTCGGTAATCGCATTGATCACCGCCCAGCACGGTCCTTCGGCGGCGCCCATAAGCGCGCGAATGAGCAGCAGTTGCTCGAAGCTGTGCGCTACACCCGATAGCCACGAGAGCCCGGAGAATAAGAGAACACCGGGGATCAATACCACTCGCCGTCCGAAGCGGTCCGACAGCGCGGCAAATAGCAGACCCGACAGAGCCCACGTTATCGATACCACCGATGCCAGAAAACCGATTTGCTGGCTGGAAAGATGAAATTCGGGCGCGAAATAGGGAGCCAGGTAAAGCTGGGACATGCGATCCAGAAACACTGTCCCCCAGGTAAAAAAAAGAATCAGAACAAGGTGGTTCTCGTAACGCTTGGAATATTCCATAGGAGGAGGTGTGTTGGACGCGCCTGCGGTATAGCGTCCCTTCGTTGCATCTGTCAAGCGCGTGGAGAATTCGGGGGGCAGGCCTGCCCGTTCATCCCATTCATCACCGCTGCCACATTTCGTCAGTCAACTTCTCGGCGGTCCGTGATATCATGCCGCCATCGATCTCGGCCTCGCTTCATAAGTTACCCAGAAAGGTTAATTTGAGCGTGACGCCATCCCTTTGGCGGCGTCCGAGTTCTTTACTCGCGTGCGCCGTGGTGTCGCTGCTCGTCTTCTCGCCCGGGCTTCGCGCCCAGAGCGATCCCCAGCCTGATTCTCCGGCTGACGATCCGGCACAGGAGAGCAGTTCCTTGGCGGAACCCGCCTCGCATGACGTTTCCCTAACCCTCCTGCCCGCAAACTTCTTGCGCGACCAGAAAAACATGTGGCTTTTCCCGCGCGAACTCGCACGAGGACGCTACTGGGCTCCCACCGTGGTCGTCGCCGCTGCCACGCTCGGATTGCTTTCCGCCGACCCCCACGTCCAGCCCTATTTCGCTCACACCACTGCTTTCCGCGACTTCAATCGGGATTTCGCCAGCAACATCACCGGAGCTGAAACCATCGTCATTCCCGCGGCGCTCTACGTCGCCGGCCTCGACCTCCGCGATTCCTACATGGAGAAAACCGCGCTCTTCACCGGAGAGGCCGTCGCCGACGCCGAAGTGCTTCGCGTGGTCCTGAACAGCGTCACCCGTCGGTGGCGTCCTCAGGATATCTTCAATCGCCGGAGTTATTCGAACACCTTCTTCCACTCGGCGTCCCACGTCGGCAGCAGCTTTCCCTCAGGGCATATGATCGCGGCCGTTTCCATTGCTACGGTCATCGCCCGCCGCTATCGCAACCATCGCTGGGTCCCCTGGGCCGCCTACGGCTTGGCCGGAACCATCGGCTTTTCGCGAATCACCCTGCGGACCCACTTCCCGTCCGATGTCGTCCTCGGAACCGTGCTCGGCTATGCCATCGCCCGCTACGACGTCCTGCAGAATCAATAAGCGAAAACCGCACCCGTGCCTTAAGCTGAAATCACCAACAATTTATAAGAAACCGTCAGGATAGGCAGTAAATCGAGATGAGAGCGAATCGCGCCCTATTCGAAAGGTTCCTCCATAAGGGCAGAAGTGCCGCTCCCCACGGTTATGCCACGCGCATTTTCCATTGGCTGGGCGCTGCGCTATTGGCGTACGCCTTTATTGAAAACGGTGAAGCGACCCGCGTCCTGTTCAAGCCGGCGGCGATGCGCAGGGACGTAATCCTGGGCGCCATCATTGCGGTGTTATTTCTTGTTCGGCCAATTTGGGTTTACGTTTTTCGAGGAGGCTCGCGTCTCCCCACCGATGCGCCGCGCTGGGAAAAGGCTCTCACTTCGATCTCTCAATTTTCCATCTACGGATCATTGGCTGCCGTGCTCGCCTCGGGATTTCTGATCGCTTACCTCACCCCGCGATCCCACATCTTCGGCACGCGGCGCAGAATCAGGACAGACAATCCCCTCCTCGCGAGCGCGATCCGTTTCCACGTGGGTGTTTCCGACTTCCTGCTTTTCCTGATTTACGCGCACATCGCGTTCGCGCTGTGGCACTGGATTTTCCGGGAAGATGGCTTGTGGGAATCGATGACCGGACACTCGCTGAATGCAATCAAGGACGGCCTCAGAGCCCGGTTCCTGCGAATTCTCGATCCCAGCAGGGCTAAAACCGCGCTTTGAAGGAACTTGAGCGACGCCATCAGCCGGTTGTGGAGCGGGAAAAGACCCGAGCCATCACGGCGCTTTCGCGCGTAACAACGTTCGCTAATTGCTCGCCCTTATGGGAATGGGTGGTTTTTCGTTCAGGAAGCGCTGCCTGAAGCTGAGTTCATCGGAGATCGTGTAGATCGTCTCGGTCATGATCCCATCGTTCTTTGACTTGAACGTGAGTTGTGAGCCTCCACGGTTTCGTGTAAGCCTTCGGATCGTCAAACGTAAAATCAAAGACCAATGTCTCAGGATCGGTGCGCCGGATGCGCTCGATCATGTGCAGGTCCTCGCTGTGCGGGTGCCCCACCGGATCGAGCCAGGTGGAATCCTTGAAGCCACCGAATCCACCACCAGCGTGTCCCCTTCCCATTTGCCCACTGATTCCCCAAACCACGATAGATCCGGAACCTCCGAGTGGCTGCTTGTTGAGCGCAATCTGCCGCCACGATTTGTTGTATTCCCACATTTGATAAACGTAGTCCGGCGTTTGCACGATTTTGAATCGCATCGGATGAATGGATGCGCGCGGATAGCCGTCCGGGTCCGCGTATCTCAGTGCCGGATCGTTTGTGTTCTCAAACGTCTGATTCGGTCCGGTGGCCGGCCGCTCGGCCTTCAACCGCGCCAATGCCCACGGTGTGTACGGTATGTCGTCCTCGGTCCCCGGCTTTCTTTTAGCCATCGGATCCGACGGACTCAAAGACTGAATTGCCTTGCCCAGCCAAAGTCCGGATAAATCGGGCGCCGGGGTAGCCGGCTTTGTGTTGCTGCCCGCCGAACACCCGGAGAGAAATCCCGCCACTCCCAGCAGCGATAATCCCAAAAAAGATACAGCTGACTTGCAGAATTGATGTCTCATTTTCCAGCGTTCTCCGCGGCGCTCAAGCCCCCAAGCTCCGTACCGTCCGCCTTGACCAGCTTGATCAGCCGTCCAACGCTTCCGCCCCGGGACGAGGGATTGAAGCTCACCTTGATCATTTCCCCTGGCTGCAGAGTCTTTCGATTCCACCCACGATTCACCATCACCGGCGTCGAATTCGCCTCCAGAATCCAATGTCTCACCTTGCCTTTGTCGTCCTTGGCGTCCAAACCGATCTCCACGTGAGGATTCGTCCATTGGAAATCCGTCACCATCGCCTGCGCCGTCACTACTTTCGACATATCGTATAACGATGTACCTCCATGATGAGCCCACAGCGGTATAGCCGTCAGCAGCACAGCGATTGCCAGCATCTTGATTCTCATTCTCCGCCCTCCGCCTGTCTTTACCCTCAACCTCTAAGCATCTCGTTGCCGTTCGCCTTGACCAGCTTGATGAAGCGCCCCACGCTCCCGCCCCTCTGCGACGGATTGAAGGTCACCTTGATCGTTTCTCCCGGCTCCAGGCTCTTTCGATTCGAACCGCGATTCGCCATTACCGGTGGCGAATTTGCCTCGAGAATGCAATGCTTCACCTTGCCCTTGTCGTCTTTGGCGTCCAAGCCGATCTCGACGTGCGGGTTCGTCCACTGGAACTCCGTCACAGTCGCATCTACCGTCACCTCTTTGGACATGTCATATAACGACGCGCCCCCATGGTGCGCGAAAAGCGGAACTGCCAGAAGAAGTACCCCAACCGAGAGCAGCTTGGCTTTAAAAGGCCACCTCCAGTCGCTTTGGACCAACACCGAAACTCACGAATCCACAAAATCAAGCCCTTCTATTCGCGACGGCTCTACGGCGACCGCTGCGCTACCGGCTCGCGCTCTGAGATACCGTGACCTTCGCGCCGCTTGGCTTCACGCACATGAAATTGCCGGCATCGCTCGTGCTGCCCGACCCCTTGTAGTGCGGCTCTTCCGGATACGGACAGATCGGCCTCTGCATGGCGATTCCCTGCCCCGGATCGTCCTTGACGTATTTCGTGGCCGTGATCTGTCCCGGCGCAACGCCGCGTTCCACCCATTCCTGGATCGCGCTCACCAGATCATGTTGCGGATCGAGCGGAGCCGCAGGCTGCGCTAAACCGCCGAAAGCATTCGGCCCCGGTCCTCCAGTGCAATGCCCCATTCCCGGCACCATGAACAAGCGATAAAAATCCTCGGTTTGCTTCAGAGCCGCTTCCTCGTCGCCGACTCCGGCGGCCTTTCTCAACGCCTGAACCGCGCTCTCATAGTACTCAACAGCGTAATTGGGCGAGAATCCGGGATCGAGCCAGCCGTGGTATTCGATGAGCTTGCCTCCGCGCTTCTGAAATCCCCGGAGGTCGGGATCGATGGCATTGATCTGCGGGCCCTTCGCGTCGCTCGCGTCGGTGAAGGCAACGTCGCTGTCGAAATTGAGCGTGTGCCAGTCCCACTTCGGATTGTCGAAGACCAGCCATTCCAAATACTGCTGCGCCGGTCCGCTGGCTTCCAACCCGTTGGGACTCGTTCCCGGACGGGCCGCCCAAGCCGCCCAACTCGGGACGCTGGTCCTGGTAGCACCCGGATAAATCTCTTCCTTGGTGCGCGAGTTACGCCAGCCCCCGTAGATCTTCTCGAGAGCCTGCGCCTGCCCCGGAGTAATGCAAGTATTCGCATCCTGGCCCGCCTGGCACACCAGCGTCTTCGGACTCCAATCGCAGCGTGATGGATTCACCAGGAAATCGTCGCCCGGAGCTTCGCTCTGTCGCGCCCTGCACTGGGCCAGCGCCGCATTGATCACCAACGGATATTTGCTCGGCGGCAGGTAGGAAGCTCCGTCGATGCCGTCCTTCAACATCGCCTGCGCTTCCCAGATGTGTACCAGGTGCGAATGTGTCCAGTAATTCATCGCTGAACCGGAGATGATCCCGTCGTAGTCGTCGGGGAATCTCTGCGCTTCCTTGAGCGCCTCGCGGCCGCCGGAGGAACAGCCGTTGAAGTATGAATAGCGCGCATTGGCGCCATAGAACGCCGCAACCACAGCCTTCGCTGTCACCGTCATTTCGTGTACCGCGCGCCAGCCGAAATCTGCCACCTTCTCGGGATGGCCGGATGCCCAACTGGCATCGGCTGTCTGTGTGTGCCCGGTATCCGTGGAGGCGACGGCAAAATTCCGCTTGAGCTCCGCTCCCATGTCCCCATAGAAGATCACGCCGCCCAATTCGTGATTGCCGATCGCTTGCAGCTTGCCATTCCACCCCGAAGCCGGCATCCATACCTCGACTCCGATCTGCGAATCGCTCGTCGGAGCCAGCGTAGCGGTCACACGACAGAAAGTGGGCAGGCCGGTAACCGGTTTGGCGTTAGCGCCGCCGCGATTGGCAGGGCTGAACGTCCCAGCCTCCACTGTTTGTGCGGAGTTGATCGTTGTGTGCGGCAGCGAGAGAAGCGCTTTCAAATTCGAGCATGTGTCTGGAGGAAGCGGTGCCGCGCGCAGTACCGCAATCCCCACGAGCGTCGCGCAGAAGACGCTAGCCGCCCATAGTTTTGGCGCCCATGCGTTCGAAGAAAATCTTGAGGAAAGCTTCAAAGAAAAACGTCCGCGGGGCTTCGATCCTTGCGAGCTGCCAAGAGAAGGGTCCACGGATGTGCTCCCCCTGTCTTCAAACAGGCTTGGAAAATATGGGATAGGCCGAATGAAACTCCGCCGACTATATGCCAAACCGAGAATGCTCCGCAATCCCGTGCCCCAACGCGCCCAAGCTCGAGACCCTAGGTATCCCGGCTTTAAAGCGCGAGCAATTTCTTCACTTGGCCTGGATGAAAAACCACAGCAGCGGTTTGGAATAACTATATTCACATTCAATTCCTGCAGCAGATCCTCCGCTGCTCACAGATTTGGTCATAAACTCTCTGGCGCTTGGCCTTATCCACTTGCGACATCTGAATATTGTTGAGGCGCGGATCAATCGTATCGATCGGTTTCGGAGTCCAATGCAGATTCGCCAAACGCTTCGGCTGTTTCATGTATTCGGATAACTGTTGCTGCGCGACGCTGCGCCGTAGTCGTAATCGTGCTTGCGGTAGCTCACGTCGAAGAATCCCCCGAACGCCAGCAATCCATTGCTCGCCAATTTCTCAGGCACAGGCACGAAATCGTAGATGAGCATCTCTTCTCTCATGCAATCGCGCGGCGGCTCAGCACCAGCACGCCATCCAGCCAGGCGTCGGCGAGGGCGGTATTGCGGGCGATGCGCGTATTCGGCGGCATATGCTGGCGTAACTGACTGCGCGCGCCGCAAGATGGCCAGAGGAGTCGCTCCTTTCGTTGAAACGCCTTCAGCAGCGCATCCGTCACAGGGCGCGTCATCGCGGGCGTCACTCGAAAGAAACAGCTTCTTCAATTCGTCTGCCGCTCGTCGAGTAGACGCAGCTGATGGTTGTACCTTCTGCAATGGACCAATCCTGAAACTCGGATTGCCCACCACCGCATCCGCCAGCTGCAGCGCCATCTTTTGTAACGCATTGCCGCACTGAAGCCCACGTTCGGGTCCGGCGAATTCTTTACCTCTTCCGACCGCTTTGGTTTGGGCGCGATAAACAAATAGCCGCGCTCGGGGGCATCAGGTGCCGCCGGGAACTGTTTCCACAAGATTTTTGGCCATCCCCAGCGGCTCGTTGGAAAACCCGCCATCGGTGTACGTGAATGTCGTGCTGGGCTGCCCGCCCCAAAGGCTGCGAACGAGAAACATGCTCGGATATTCCGCGATGTACCTGACCAGGTCCTGCACCCGAAACGCCACCGGAAATGCGCCGCACGCCACCGCCATGGCCCGATTCTGTCCCAGATTTCGGCACAATCGCCCTTGATCTGGTCGATTCAGTCACGAACTGATCTTCGTGGCTCGTATATATGAAGTGACCTCCGCTGAGCGTAGGCCGGAAGTAGTCAACGCCATTGAGGTTCGAAAGGGCCAGCCCCAGACGCACCTTGCGGTCTGAAGAGAGCGCCGGATGCGGCTGTGCCGGCGACGGACCCGCGGAATTTTGTACGGCCGATCAGGTACGTTTCCGACTGCCCACGCGAACTCGGGAGACCGAACGGAGCGTACGTCCTCGTCCGCCCCTCGCGCGAGCAATCCCTCAATGTCCACAGTCTTACCCACGCGTTGTAAAGAGGATTGTCGTAGGCCTCGCTCATGGAGGCGCCATCGTAAAGCAGACGTTGCGCCATCATGGCGACCGTCATTCCTCCGGCCGAAGCGCCAGTGAGCACGTGATCTCAATGCGTTCGTCGGGCAGATGGTTCGAATCAGCCCACTGGTTATGCTGAGCGAGCGCATCCAGTACTTCATATGCCACGCCGACAGATAGCGAGGCGGCGCCCGAGATCGTTATCGCCAGCTTCTTAGCCATCGCACCACCCATCAGCGCCGGAACGAAGCGCCGTATTATAAGCACGCCACGCCAGCGGCTCCCACAACTCTCGCAAAATGAACACTTACGGAAAACGCATAGGGGGGCGTCCGATTTGGCCCCAACCCTGACCCTATACCGCGATTTCGGATTCTAATTGCTAGGTTCGCTTACTAAGTTCGCTTTCTGGGTTCGCTTACAACAATGACTACCTACATTATAGAATCGGCACCCAAGATGTCTGCACGACCCGATCCCGCGATCTATATTCCCCCGCCGGGACTTGCCTACAGCAGGGTGCAAAAGCTCGCCGCCGAATTTTTCGGCACTTTTGCGCTCGTCCTGTTCAGCGCGGGAGCCATTTGCGCCGATCAGTTTCTGCGCAATACCAACGAGGCCGGACTCGGGCTCCTGGGCATCTCCCTGGCCTACGGACTCACCTACGGCGCCATGATTGTCGCCGTGGGACGCGTATCGGGCGGGCACCTCAATCCGGCTGTGACCATCGGCTATTGGGTCACGCATCGCCTTGGAACCATCGACACCATCCTCTACTGGGCCGCGCAACTTGGCGGCGCAATCTTGGCGGCTTATCTACTCCGCTACGTCGTGCCGGAAGAGACCTGGCGCGCTACGGCCCTGGGTACGCCCGACCTGGCCAGCGGTGTGACGCGCCTTCCGGGAATGATGATCGAAGGCGTGATGGCCTTTTTCCTGATTTTTGTCATGTTTGCGATCGGCCTCGATGAACACGGCATCCCGCGCCCTGTGGCCGGATTCGCGGGCGGCCTTATCGTCACCGTGGCCTCTTTCCTCGGAGGGCCGTTCACGGGCGGAGCCATGAATCCCGCCCGCGCCCTGGGCCCGGCCGTCGTCGCCAGCCACTGGAGCAATCACGCTGTCTACTGGATTGGCCCGCTGGCGGGAGGCGTGATCGCCGCGTGGATTTCCGATCTCATCTTCCTCGGCACGCCCAAAGAATGACCATCCGATAAGGCTGGTCATTCCGCGGCGAAGGTGACGATGCCACCAGCATCGTCATCCCCAGCGAGCCTCGCAAGAGAGTGATCTCTCCGCGCTTTTCGACGAAATTCCACGGCAGTTACTAAGGAGCAACCGCGCGCGCTCCGCCGCTTGTCGGTCCCCCTGCCCGATGCTAGTTTCGATGAGACGTTTCCTGGGGAGCCGCTTCCGTATGGCACAAGGCATCGATGACCTGCTGCGCTGCGCGGTCGAAAAGAAAGCCTCAGACTTGCATCTCAAGGTTGGCAACCATCCCTACGTGCGCATAGACGGCCTTCTGGTCGCTCAATCGGATGTGCCGCGCGTCACGCCGGAAGAGATGCTCTCCATGGCCTTCAGCATGATGACCAACCGGCAAAAGCAGAAGTTCAAGGAAACAGCCGAGTTGGATATGGCCTACGGCGTCGCCGGCCTGGGGCGCTTTCGCGTCAACGTCTTTCAGCAGCGTGGCAACGTGGGCATGGTGCTGCGCGTCATCCCCACCAAGATTCGCACCATCGAGGAACTCAACTTACCGAACGTGGTCGAGAAGATTTGCGACGAGCAGCGCGGCTTGGTGCTGGTTACCGGAACCACGGGCTCTGGCAAATCCACCACCCTGGCCTCCATGGTCGACCGCATCAATACCACGCGCTCCGATCACGTCATCACCATCGAAGACCCCATCGAGTTCCTGCATCGCGATAAGCGCAGCTTCATCAATCAGCGCGAAGTCGAGGTCGATACGGCCAACTTCTCCACCGCCTTGCGCGCCGCCCTGCGCCAGGATCCCGACGTGATTCTCGTCGGCGAAATGCGCGACCTCGAAACCATCGCCACGGCTTTGCTCGCCGCCGAGACGGGCCATTTGGTTTTTTCCACTTTGCATACCCTGGACGCGACGGAAACCATTCAGCGCATCATCGCCGTCTTTCCGCCGCCGGAACAAAAGCAGATTCGCCTGCAGCTCGCCGGCACGCTGAAGGCCGTCGTCAGCCAGCGCCTGGTCCGCTGTGCCGACGACAAAGGCCGCGTTCCCGCCGTCGAAGTGATGATCGCCACCGGCTACATTCGCGATTGCATCATCAATCCGGAAAAGACGCGCATGATCCACGAAGCCATCGCCGCCGGCACCAGTCAGTACGGCATGCAGACCTTCGATCAATCGCTCTACGATCTCTTTACGCGCAACCTCATCAGCTTCGAGGAAGCGCTCAGCCGTGCATCCAACCCCGACGATTTCAAGCTGCGCGTGCAGGGCATCCGCTCCGCCGCAGACGCCGCCCGCGAAGAGATGGAACGCACCATGGCCGAATACGAGCAGTTCGGCCACACCTGATCCCCACTTCTGCTTAAGGCTGTAAGCTAGTCATCCTGAGCGCAGCGAAGGATCCCTCCGGCAGTCCCGAGATCGAAGATAGACTCTTCGAGCAGAAGAACGCGCTCAGAACGACAGCGCGGCGCTTGTGGCGTGTAGCCCACCCTTTCTGCATTTTCAGGGAAAGGGTGGGGATTTTGGTACTGAAAAGCGCAAGTCTGGGCTACAGGCTCCCTAGGGGGTCAGAGCTTTAGCTCTGACTTTTGTACTTCGTCGCTTCCGGGGCTTTAGCCCCTGAAGCCCGATTGCGTTGCCGATTCCCGCAAAACTTCTATGCCGGGGTCCCCAAGACACGCCGCTTTTGCGTGTCTTGGGGTGGTATGCTGGGCGCGCCATGCGCTCCGCACCTCGAAAAACTTCCAGCGAAGCCGAACTCTACGCCGCAGCCCTGCGCGCGCTGATGCGTCGCGCGCATTCCACCTTCGAGCTGCGTATTTACCTCGAGCGCCGCGCGGTAGAACCCACGCCGGTGCGCCATATATTGGCTCGGCTGAAGCAGGAAAAGCTCATCGATGATGCCCGCTACGCGCTCGACTTCGCGCGTACCCGGGCCAGCGCGCGCCGCCAGGGCGGCCGCCGAATCGCTATGGAACTCCGCAAGCGCGGCGTTCCCGACCGGCACATCGATGCGGCTATCGCGCAGGTCTTCGCCGATTTCGACGAAGCCGCCATCGTACGCAAAGTGATCGAGCGTCGCACGCGCTCGGCGCGCGGGCCCTCCGATCGGCGCCCCCCTGGTGGAAACCCTGATGGAACCTTTGATAGAAACTTTGACAGAAAAAAGATGGCCTCGCTCTATCGCACGCTCCTGCGCGCGGGCTTCGATCCTGGCGTGATCCGCCGCGAGCTGGCAACTGTGGGGCGAAGCCCTCAAAGCGATGCTCCCGATGTTGTGCCGGGGGATGAGGGAGAATAGGGCTTTGCTGTGCGGTGCCGCAGCTACAGCTTTCCACGCGGGATAACTACTCATGCTTGGCGACATTTTCTCCGCAATCTCACTCGGGCGTAAGTTGATCGAGACGATCTCCGATCTTCGGCGGGACATTCAGTCTGTGCGCTCGGGCGCCGCGCACAAAGACGTGCATTCCGGACGGCTTGAAGCCCTCGAGAGCAGGCTCGGCGAGCTTGACGCGCAAGCCAAAGAGCAGAACGCCCGCGGAGCCGCATTGGAGCAAAGTTTAAAGGACACGCTGCGCGCCACCGAAGCGTTGGCCGAACGCGTGAGCGCCATTTTCTGGATCGCCAGCATCGCCTGCGGTTTAGCGCTGATCGGATTGATTGCCTCCGTCGTCGCTCTGACTCGCACGATTCACTGATCACAGGCAAAAGCGTGTAGCCCACCCTTTCTGCATTCCAGGAAAGGGTGTGGACTCGCGCGACGCGTTCTGAGCGAAGCGAAGCCTGTAGCCCAGCCTTTGCGTCTTCTTTCATCAAAGGCTGGGGGTTTTCTGCGCTTTCGTCGGCCCGATGAACCGTGGAAAGCACTGCGCGGGGCCCCGCATTGCGGGCTCTACATGCGTCTGCCATAATTCCCAACGAAATCGCGCACATGCTCACAGGACACGAAATTCGCCGCACATTTCTGGATTACTTCGCGCAAAACGGCCATCGCGTGGTGCGCAGTTCTTCGCTCGTGCCCATCGGCGACCCGACTTTGCTTTTTACCAACGCGGGCATGAACCAGTTCAAGGACGTTTTCCTTGGCCTCGAGCAGCGCGATTACAAACGCGCCACTTCAGCGCAGAAATGCGTGCGCGCCGGCGGCAAACACAACGACCTCGAAAACGTCGGCTTCACCAACCGCCACCACACTTTCTTCGAAATGCTGGGGAACTTCTCCTTTGGCGATTACTTCAAGAAAGAGGCGGTCGCATTTGCATGGGAATTGGTAACTTCTTCGGCGACGGGCAGATTCGGCATTCCACTCGACAAGCTCTATTTCACCGTTTTTGGCGGCGCTGAGATTTCTCCCGGCAAAAAGCTGCCTCCTGACGACGAAGCGTCCCAGCTTTGGATTCATGCAGGCGCGCCCAAAGCGCGTGTGATTCGCCGTTCCCGGCCTCAAGGAAAATTTCTGGGCCATGGGCGATACCGGCCCTTGCGGCCCGTGCAGCGAAATCCACTACGACATGGGCCCGGCGGCTTCCGATGCGGGCCACACCGATTGCCAATTCGGCTGCGACTGCGGCCGCTACGTGGAAATCTGGAATCTCGTTTTCATGCAGTTCAATCGCGACGCCGCGGGCAACTATGCACCTGCTGCCGAAGCCTTCGATCGATACGGGCGCGGGCCTCGAACGGCTTGCGGCGGTGCTCCAAGGCAAAATCAGCAATTACGAGACGGATCTGTTTCGACCGCTCATCGATTTTGCCGGCAAGCTTTCGGGCAAACCTTATGGCGCCGCGCCGGAAAGCGACGCCTCATTGCGGATTCTTGCGGACCACGGTCGAGCCGCAGCTTTCCTGATCGGCGATGGCGTCATGCCTTCGAACGAAGGACGCGGCTACGTGCTGCGCAAGATCATTCGCCGCGCGGTGCGTCACGGCCGGATGCTTGGCCTCGAGCGGCCATTTCTTTTCGAGATGGCGCAGCAAGTAGCCCAGGAAATGCGCGAACCTTATCCCGAACTGCTCGAAAGCATCGATCGCGTGTCCGGCGTGATCCGCCACGAAGAGGAGCGCTTCGCCCACACCATCGATATGGGTCTTCGCAGGCTCGAAGAAGATCTGGCGCCGCTGCTCGCGCAAAAAAAGTCGCAAACGCAGGTGCGCTATCCCGGCGAAAAGGCCTTCCGCCTTTACGACACCTTTGGCCTGCCGCTCGATTTCATCACAGACACGCTGCGCGACCAGGGCATCGCATTTGATCCGACGGAATTCGACCGCGCCATGCAGGAGCAGCGCGAGCGGGCCAGGGCGTCCTGGAAGGGCGCGCACAAAGAGGCCGCGAGCCCGTCCTACGCCAAACTGGCGGAAACGTTTCGCACCGAGCCCGATTTTTACTACGGCACCAGCGCGCGCGACATGAGAATCGAAGCCATCATCACGCCGAAAGGTCCGGCGAACGAATTGCCCGCCGGCGCCGAAGGCGAAATCGTGCTGGACCGCACGCCCTTCTATGCCGAATCCGGCGGCCAAATCGCCGATACGGGCACGCTCTGGAACAACGAGCGCACCCTGGAGTTGGCGGAAGTGCGCGGCGCGTATTATCCGGTCACGGGCCTTGTCGCGCATCGCGTCAAGGCCAAAGAAACGCTGCGCGTGGGCGATCGCGTGGCCGGCGAGGCGGACGCCACGCGCCGCGAACGCAACAAGCGCAACCACACCGCGACGCACCTGATGCACGCCGCCCTGCGCAATATTCTGGGCACACACGTCAAGCAGGCGGGCTCGCTGGTCGCGCCGGACCGGCTGCGCTTCGATTTCTCGCACTTTGCTCCGGTCGATCCCGCGGAACTCGACCGACATCGAGCAGCAGGTGAACGAACACATCCGCCAAAACACCGCCATCGAAACGGATATAACCACGCTCGACGACGCCCTGGCCTCCGGCGCGCTGGCCTTTTTTGGCGACCGCTATCCGGAGCAGAACGTCCGCGTGGTGACCATCCCCGATCCCGCCTCGCCGCGCGGCTTTTATAGCAAGGAGCTTTGCGGCGGCACGCACGTCAGGCGGGCCGGCGATATCGGCGTCTTCAAGATCGCCGTCGAACAGTCCGTGGCTTCGGGAATCCGCCGCATCGAGGCGCTAACGGGCGAAGGCGCGCTGGCCGATTACCAGCGTTCCAGGCAGTTGCTGGCCGAGGTTGCCGCTCGTCTGCACGTGGGCGAAAATGAGGTAAACGAGGCCTTGGAGCGGATCGCGCAGGCCCAAAAGCAGGTGGAAAAGCAGCTCGAAGCCGTCCAGCGCAAAGCGGCCGTCGGCAAGCTCGATGCCCTGCTGGAGCACAAGCGGAACGTCAAAGACGTTGCCGTCCTTTCGGCACAAGTCGAGGGCCTCACCCGGGAGGGCCTGCGGGAATTGGTAGACCCCCTCCGGCAGAAGATGGGATCGGGGGTATTTGTGCTGGCGGCGGTGGAAGACGGCAGGGTCGCCCTGCTTTCGAGCGTGACCAAGGATTTGACCAACCGGATCCACGCCGGGAAGCTTATCCAGTCTGTTGCCAAGGACTTAGGAGGACAAGGCGGCGGACGTCCCGATTTGGCGGAGGCTGGCGGAAAAGACACATCCAACCTAAAAAGTGCCCTCGACCGGGTTTACGCCCTGGTTGAGGGGATGCTATCCTCCCAATAGCGCTAGAGACGTTTTCGGGCGAAAGTAGCTCATCCGCCTGCAGAGCATTGGCTCTCTCTGATTTTCAGGAAGTTGTCACTTTTCTGCTTTCCCCGAGCACACGAAGACTTCAACCATGAAGACCTTACTCATGACCGCCGCTCTCGCTGCCGCCCTTGGATGGGCGGCACTGCCGGCTCGGGCGCAATTGTCTTACTACGTGGACGACCAGGGAAACGTGGTCGTCTACACAAATGACAACGCCCCCCAGGCGCGCAAAGCTTCCGCCGAAAAGGCTCCAGGTGAGAAAGCTGAGAAAGGCTCGGTCGCTTCGGAGCTAAATCGGAATACCGCGACGCTCCGCGCCGCCAACTCCGCGCCGGCGGCTCCTTCGCTTGGCGCCGACGTGCTGCATCAACTCGTCCAGGAGACGGCGCAAAAGCACAACGTCGATCCGAATCTCGTGAGCGCGGTAATCTCCACCGAATCCAACTGGAATACGTCCGCGATTTCGCGCAAGGGTGCCCAGGGCCTCATGCAGCTTGTTCCGGAGACGGCCCAGCACTTTGGCGTGTACAACCCCTTCGACCCGGCGCAAAATGTCGACGCCGGCGTCCGATATCTGAGTATGCTTCTGGATCGATATAATGGCGACCTGCCCAAGGCTCTGGCGGCGTATAATGCGGGCCCCCGCGTAGTGGATCGCTGGGGCGGCGTTCCCGATTATCGTGAGACGCGCGAATACGTTCGTAAAGTGACCAGCACCTACTTCCAACCCGGTTCCGACCACAAGTCACCCTGGCGCGCGGCCCCCAAGCCGATCTACCGCACCACGACGGACGACGGCCGGATTCTCTTCACCAACGAATGAGATCGGTTAGGCCTTTCCGGGCCACCTTAAGACCAAAAGTCGCCTTCGCTTTCGTATCTTCGCTGGCCTCCTTTTCCCTCGCATTACTGCTGGTGCTGGAGCTTGGCTCGGCCGCGCCCGCCGCCGCACAGGATGACCCTGTCTCGCGCCGTGCGGCCGCCGAGGGGCAATTTGAACGCGCAGAGGCGCTGCGGGCCACGCTCGAGGCCAAGACCGAACGCGAGCGGTCCCTGCGCGAATACGAGGAGCTGGTCACAGCCTACCGGCGCGTCTACTTGATCACGCCAAGCGCAGTGCAAGTTCCTCCTGCGATCAAAACCGTCGCCGATCTGTACAGGCGAATGGGCGAGCAATTCGAGCCCAAATACTTCGATCTCGCGATCAAGACCTACGAGTACCTGATTCACGACTATCCCGAATCGAGCCTCCGCGAAGGCGCCCTGATCGCCATTGCGGAGATCCGCAAAAACAATCTCTCGCAGCCCGAGCTGGCGCAGGAGAATTACGAGGATTTCCTGCGGCAGTACCCGCGCTCGACTCTTGCGCCTCAAGCGCGCAAGGCCCTCGCCCAAATACAAGGCGATAAGATACAAACCGACAAGGTGCAAAAAGCCAAAGATTCAGCGAAGGCGCCAGAGCAGCCTGACGCAGCGCCCACGGCCCGGTCATCGGCGAGCACGCCCAGCGGCAGTGTTGCGGGCGGCGCTCCAGCGGCCGGTGCTGCACCGGGTGGTGCTGCGGCAGGCAGCGCCGCGGCGGGCAACGCCTTGCCGGGTTCGACGGCGCCGCCGGGGCAGAACTCAGAAGTCAGCCATGTGCGTATCTGGAACGCGGAGAATTACACCCGCATCATCATCGAGCTTGGTGGCCAGGCCAAATATCAGGCCGCCCGCATCTTTGATCCCGATCGCATCTATTTCGATATCGAAAATGCCAAGCTGAGTAACGAACTGCTGCACCAGCCGATCGACGTTCCTTCGGGCGGATATTTGAAAGCGGTACGCGTAGCGCAAAACCGCTCCGATGTCGTACGCGTTGTGCTCGACGTCGCGAAAGTGAAGGATTACTCGGTCTTTGAGCTCGCCGATCCCGATCGGCTCGTAGTGGACGTTTACGGGCCGGCCGATGGCGCAGGGGCTGTGGCTGCGGCAAATTCCGCCGCTAAAGAAAATCCCAAAACAAACGGCAAGCCCGCGGCTCCGGCGACTGTGGCTTCAGGGCCTTCGATCTCGCTGCCTGCGCCCCTGGCATCTCCTGCTTCCACGCCGAAGACTGCACGCATCGAGGCGCCGCGGGCACCTTCACTCGGCTTACTGCCGTTGTCAGCGAAGGCTTCTTCTTCCCTGCTCTCGCTGCCGGCCTTGCCTAAATCCGCAGCCGCCGCGTCTCCACCCTCCGAATCGCTCAAGACCCTGGCGGATAACATCGGCCCGGCACCCGCTGCAAAACCGACGCGCAGCGGCGAGCGCTCTTTGACGCGCGCGCTTGGGCTAAAAATCGGGCGCATCGTCATCGATCCTGGTCACGGCGGCCACGATACCGGCACCATCGGCCCGACCGGCCTCATGGAAAAAGATCTATGCCTCGATGTGGCGCTGCGATTGGGCAAGCTGATCGAGAGGAACCTTCCTTCCGCCGAGATCGTTTATACCCGGCAGGATGACCGCTACGTCGGGCTCGAACGTCGCACCGCAATCGCCAACGAGGCCAAGGCGGACCTCTTCATATCCGTTCACGGGAATTCCAGCGACGATACCAAAGTAAGCGGCATCGAGACCTATTACCTCAACTTCAACGCCTCCGCCCCGGCCATGGAAGTGGCGGCACGCGAAAATGCCACGGCGCAAAGTTCCGTCCACGATCTGCAGGACCTGGTTACGAAAATTGCTCGCAACGAGAAGATCGAGGAATCGCGCGACCTTGCCGCCGACATTCAGGAATCTCTCGCCGCCTCGATGCAAATCGGCAATCGTCCCGAACGGAATCGGGGCGTGCGGAAAGCGCCCTTCGTTGTGCTGGTGGGGGCGGATATGCCCTCCGTGCTGGCGGAAATCTCCTTCATCAGCAATCCTGCCGACGAGCAATGGTTGAAGAAGCCGGAAAATCGCCAACGATCCGCCGACGGACTCTATCGCGGCATCGAGAAATATCTTCGCGGCGTCAATAGCCTCACGACAACGATCTCACCCTCGGCGAACTAGGTCTAGGGCCGCGTTCTCAATAGGGCCGCGTTCTCAATTGGCCGCCTTCGCAGTAGCGCGAATGTTTCGGCGGCGGTAACATAAAAGCTAAAATTGGTGTCTAAGGAAATGGGATGAAGGGTACAAGATTCGTTTTGCTGTCGTTTGCTGCGGTGCTCGTGCTTAGCGGCATATGGACTGTGCCTCTGGCGGCTCAGGACGTGTTGCCGGCTTCGATAGGGGCGTGGGCCGCGTCCGGCGGTTCGGCTCAGGCTTCTCCGCAGCAGATCGAGCAGTTGGCCAAAGACCATGCCGGCATTCTGCGCGAGTACGGCATCACCTCCGGCGAGCGGCGCGAGTATGCCGACGGCGAAGATAAAGCTGAAGTTACGCTTTATCGCATGGTCGATCCGAGCGCCGCTTTCGGCGCGTTCACCTTCCTTCGCGATCCCGATATGGCCATGCCCGCACCGATCACCGCTGCCTCTTATGCTGCCGGTAAGCGCGGCCATACGCTGCTCGTGGTCGGCAATCTCGTGATGGACGTGGCATCCACCAAGCGCGAAATGGTTTCAGCTGACTTGAATGCCTTGGCGCAAAGCGTTGCCTCTCAGGCTGATCGGCGTCCCTATCCCCCGATCGTGGGCTTTTTGCCCAAGGCGGGCCTGATTCCCGGTTCGGAACGATACATACTCGGCCCTTTGGCTCTCGCGCAGGTATTTCCTTCGGGCGCAGCGGTTCAAACGGATTGGGCGGGCTTCGCCAGCAGTGCGGAAGCAATCGTCGGGCGTTATCGCCTTTCGGACGCGCTTTCGTCCAAACTCTCTGGCGGGACTTCCAGGGCGCCTTCGGGCAGGCCAGCTTCGGGCGAATCTCGCGGAGGGCATCCCACCGAGGGTCTGCTTTTACTGATCCTCTACCCGACGCAGCAGCTCGCCGCCGACCGCTATAATGCCCTCAGTAAGTCTTTTGCGCTCAACGTTGATCCTGAGTTGGCCGGTGGCAAGCCCGTCGTATTTGGCACGCGTTCCAGTGCCTTGATCGCCCTGCTTTCTGGCGTCGAGTCGCGGGAAACAGCCGCCGCGTTACTCAACCAAGTTCATTACGCTTCGGACGTTACCTGGAACGAACCCACCCACGAGGTTACAGACCCGACTATTTCTACAATTGTCGTGGGAGCCATCGTGGATACTGGTGCGATCATGTTGCTCGCCCTGGCGGCTTCCATCGGGTTTGGAGGATTTCGGCTGCTGGCAAAGATCCTGGCACCCGGAAAGATATTCGACCGCAATGCCGATATCGAAATACTTCAACTGGGGATAAACAGCAAGCCCGTAGACGTCAAGGACTTCTACATACTACATTCTTCGCGCTGACCCGTAACAGCCCGGCGGAAAGTCAAGTAAGTACCTGATAAGAAGTAAGATATGGCTTTGCAGTTTAGGGTCTTTCCTTTCTTGACTCGCCGAATGGCCATCTTCTAGACTTCCAGGCGAGGAACGAGTTTCAAGGCCTTCCGCGCATAGGCCTGGAACTATTCTCCCCTCTGGAAAGCCCACCCGCCAAAGGGTGGGCTTTCCCTTTTTAGGCCGCCTCCCTGTTTGTTTCTGTTCCAAATCAAAGCACTACTCTGCCGACCTTCCGGCACGCTAAGCGACTGCTTAACTTCTTGCGGTCTAAGCGATTACTGATCGAGCAAAAAATCTCCGAGGTACTATAGCGGCAACCGCGCCCCCTCAGCCAAAGTATGGATTCGATTTCTGTTTAGCCGCCGGAGGTTGCGTGAAAAAGAACTGGATCGCCCGCCTAACCGAGGTCAACAAGGAGCTAATGCTCATTCTTTCGATTGTTGGCTCGGCGGGGCTCATCAATCTGCTGATCTCCGGCCAGCGCATGGCCCTGACCATCTACAACCTGCCCTCGCTCTTCGCCGCCTACTATTTTGGGCGCCGCCGAGCCGTGGAGGCCTCCGTCGCCTCCATCTTGCTCGTGACCTGGCTTTTCATCATGCATCCGGCAGTGCTCGGAGGAGAGGAGGCTCTGCTCGGCTGGTCTGACGTATCCATTTGGGCGGGCTTTCTTTTGATCTCCGCCTACGCGACCGGGACCCTCTACGAGCACGGACAGCGCAGGCTCCGCGACCTTCGCGAAACCTACTACGGCGTGTTGCAGATTCTCAGCCATTTCATTTCCAACGACAAATTTACTCAGAATCACTCCTATCGTGTCTCTATCTACGCCACGCAAATTGCCGAGGAGATGGGCATGTCCGAGGAGCGTATCGAAGACGTGCGTGCCGCGGCTCTGCTGCACGACATCGGTAAATTGGATTCCAGCCGCGAAATTCTTTACAAAGCTGCCCGTTTGACAGACGCGGAGATGACCCACATTCGCGGCCACGTGGACAAAGGAATTGACATGCTCAGCCCGGTGGGCGGATCACTCCAGCGCATCCTGCCAATCGTCCTGGCGCACCACGATAGGTTTGACGGGTCCGGCTACCACCCCACCAAGGGCGAAGACATTCCCATCGAAGCGCGCATTATCAGCGTGGCCGACGTTTTCGACGCCCTCGTGAGCGACCGCCCCTATCGCAAGGGGATTTCGCCTTTCGAGGCCCGAGACACCATCACCAAGGCCTCCGGCAAGGATTTCGATCCTCGCGTCGTCAAGGCGTTCGAGGCGGCCTTCCGCAAGCAGCGGTTGGAAGTCCCTGAAGTTCTGGTGTAGACAACGCTGCCTGCGAATGCTACGGCCAGCTGAACCGGCAGATAATTCAAACTAACTTCGGTACTCTGGCGTACCGACAACGATCCGCAATTTATAATACCCTCAAACCCCGCCTTTAGACGGTCGGCGTGGAGTGGTTTATGTCAAGTAGCGTGGTCCCCAAACGAGCGGAACGGGCGACTCCTTCCGGGAATTCGGATCAAAGCGAACACAAAAGTACCGAAACGAAGCTCCGCGAACTTAGCATTCGCCTCATCGGCGTCCAGGATCAGGAGCGAAGGCGAATAGCGCGTGAATTGCACGATTGCACCGGACAGACAATCGCGCTTTTGAAGATGAATTTAGATCGGCTCGCACAATTCGGAACCCTGAGTCCGGAGCAGGCAGGGCTTTTATCCGAGAGTGTGGCTCTGGTCCAAGCGATGACGGTACAGGTTCGGACGATCTCTTATCTGCTTCATCCGCCGCTTTTGGATGAAGTCGGTCTGGCCTCGGCTCTACGAAGTTTGGTCGAGGGATTCTCGCAACGCAGTGGAGTTGAAACGAGTTTGCGGATCGATGAGAACTTTAGTCAACTTCCCAGTGAAGTCGAGATTTCCATTTATAGAATCGTTCAGGAATGCTTGACCAACATCCATCGCCATTCCGGCAGCCCAACTGCCAGGATTCGTGTGGAACAGCTGGCTACCGAGATCGAGATCGAAGTTCAGGACAAAGGCAAGGGCATGTCCGAGAAGAGCACCATCGACTCAGGCGTGGGGCTTCTCGGAATGCGTGAACGGGCCAAGCAGTTAGGCGGCACGCTCGAAATCAAGTCCGATGGCAAAGGCACAACCGTGGTCGCGCATCTGCCTTTATCGAAAGCGACTGTAAGGGGATTACATGGCAAGCCCAGCTAAAGCTCTCGCCAGACAGCACATCGAACGTCGCCGCAGTGAACGATTCCAATACCGCGTGGTGCTCATGGTCTGCGGAACATCCCCCAGGTTCAAGGAAGAGTCCGTCACTCTCTCGATAAATTCTCACGGCGCGCTCTTAGCCTTGTCTTCGAACGTCGCACTCGGACAGAAGCTATTGCTCGTGAATCCCCAGACGTGGGATGAAATAGAAGCTCGCGTTAGCCGTTTAGCGGCGTTAGATGGTCACTGGACTCAAGTAGCCGTCGAGTTCGCTCAGCCTGCTCCCCAATTCTGGCCGATTGGCGCTCCGCCAAAGCGAGTTTTACCCCGTTAACCAGTGCGAGTCGCGTTCTGCACCCAAAGGAAGAGCCCTATTCAACCGCAGCGCTTGAAGCAGATTGCTCGAACCTGGCAAAACGCATCAAGGCTGCACGCAACGCAATCAGAGGTTGGAAGTCCCTGAAGTTCTGGTGTAGGCAACGCCTAAGCCGTCCGCCGCTGGCCGCAAATTTTTCCGTCAGATTTTCGCTGCCTTGTCTTTTTCCACAGTACCCCATTCACACTACGCAATCTGTTGGATGGTGAATTGACGGGCAAGCGGCGTACGATTCTCGCATCTAGCCCCGCAGGACCGCGCCCAGGCGTTCCTCACAAAATCCACATAAGGAGATCGACTATGCCAACGGCCAAAGAACTCAACATCCAACTCGAAAATCAGCCAGGTACGCTCGCGAAGTTATGCAAGGGACTTGCCGACCGAAAAGTGAACATCGTGGCCTTCCATGCATCCACTGCTGAGCGCAGGAGCCAAGTACATCTCATAGTGGACAATGTGGCAGCGGCCAAAACGGTTTTGGACGCTGAAAGATTGACCTACACCGAAAATGATGTGGCACAAGTAGCGTTGCCGAACCGTTCTGGAGAACTTGCGCGTGTCGCGGGGCGGCTTGGCGAAGCCAATATCAACATCAACTATGCTTACGGGGGCGTAGAACCGAGCACGAACACCCCGTTGTTATTCTTCGGCGTGGCAGAAACCGGACGCGCAGCACAACTGCTTGACCAAACCGCGTCTGCCGCCGCCGGTAGATAATCAGATAATCCGACCCTCGTTTATCGACTCACCTGGATTGAGGCTGAGGCCGCTTCCCCGCGGCCTCTCGCCTCTATAGCTGAGCGGCAGCTTGCCTCTATCGTCGTGCCTCTCATTTGCGTGCCAGGAAGCAGCGGGATAGCCATTGAGAATGAAATTAAGGCAGCGAGGCTGCGCTTTTCGCGTTTCTCATCGCTGAGAACACAAGCGAGCAAGAGATTCGGCCGCAAATTTTTCCGTCAGATTTTCCCGTGCTAGATCGACCTGATTGAAATCCACAGGCTCCCTGCACTCTTCTGAACAAATCGCGCCGCGAATGTTGCAGCGCGAAAATCGCTGGAGGTCAGACGATGCCGGAAAGCGGAATAAGCAGACAGCGGTCGAATGAAAGAGAAGAGCAACGCGGGAGCCACACACAACAGAGTTCAGGCGGGACTCAACCGAGTTCAGGCGGGATTCAGAGAAGGGCCGGTTTCTTTCCCTCGGCCTTTTCTCTTAGTCCGAGAGATTTTTTCACCATGAGTCCTTTGGGGCTGATGAGAAGGTTTGCTGATGAAATGGACCGCGCCTTCGCGAACCTTGGCGTGTCTTCCACCGGCACATCTCAGGGCCAGGAGCTTACCTGGATACCGGCAGTTGAAATCCGCCAGAACGATAACAATCTGGTGATATCTGCGGAGTTGCCTGGTCTGACCGAGAAAGATGTGAGGGTCGAGGCTACACCGGAAGGCCTGGTGATCCAGGGCGAACGGAAGCAGGAGTACACCGGCGAAGAGGGCGGAGTTCGGCGGTCCGAGCGAGTTTACGGCCAATTCTACAGGCTCATTCCATTGCCGGAAGGCGCGAACGTGGACAACGCCCAAGCCAGCTTTGAAAATGGCGTTTTGCAAATAACCATTCCGGTTCCGCAATCGCAGCAGAATCGGCGGCAGATTCCGATCTCTTCGGGCCAGGGTCAGGGCCAGGGTCAGGGTCAGAATCAAGGCCAGGGCGGCGGGCAGCGGGCGCGTTCGGCTTCGCAGTCTGGTGGATAACGAGGGCGTGGATATGGCGATGTCTTGATGGCGGGGACAGGCTTCTCGTCCCCGCCACGCCTATCGCTTTTTCGGCCGCAGATTCTCCCAGTCCGAATCGCTCAGTAATTGCCCGACGTAGCCGAACTCACTGGCCCCTTGCAGCCATTCTCCGCCGTCCATCACGACGACTTCGCCGTTAACGTGGGTGCACCCATCGCTCACGAGAAAAGCGGCGAGATTTGCGAACTCCTCGAGCGTCCCAAAACGCCGCAGAGGAATGCGTGCCAGCGCGTATTGCTCGAGATCCTTCCGCGGCAGGAGGCGCGAAAATGCGCCCTCCGTGCGTATAGGACCGGGAGCAATCGCGTTCAACCGAATGCCCCGCGATCCCCACTCCACGGCAAGGCTCTGCGTCAAAGCCAGCACGCCGGCTTTGGCCACTGCGGACGGTGCGACGTAGGCCGAGCCGCATCCGGCCGCGGCATAAGTTGTGGAAACGTTCAGCACGGTTGCCTGCTGCCCCGTTTTCAGCCACCGTACTCCGCAAGCCAAGGTCGCATTCATCGTGCCATGCAGGACGATACCCAGCACAGCCTCCCATGCGCGCGGAGAGAGTTCCTCGCTTCGAGCGATAAAATTGCCCGCGGCGTTATTGACCAGCACATTCAGCGGGCCGGACTCCCAGATCTTGGCGATCATCTGCTCCACGGCGTCGCGGTCGCGCACGTCACACACAGAGCCCTGAATCTGGCCGGTCGTGCTGCCTGCCAGTTCCTCGCAGGTTTTCTGCAAGACATCGGCCCGCCGGCCACAGATGTGGACCGCTGCGCCGAGCTGCAAAAAGCGTTCGGCCATCGCGCGGCCCAAGCCTGTCCCGCCTCCGGTGATGAGAATGCGCTTGGTCTTGAGCAAATCCCGCTGAAACATTCAGGTCCCCGCTTTGCTTCGATATTTCTTCATCGAAGTCCAGCCAATCTGCCACAAGACGAGTTATTTATGAAGCCGGCCGCTTGCCTCGCGGCTCTCTTCCGAAAAGCCGAATTACCAGGCGCTGGTACGTGGATTCTTGCTGGAGTAGATGAAGGATAAAAAGAAAGGGGAGGAGTTCAACTCCTCCCCTTTTGTCTTTGCGACCGGAAAAACTTATCCGATGGGTGTGCTGGCCGCGCCTGCGCCCGCGCCGGAGGTATCCACGCGGATCACGCCGGTTTGATCGGTGAAGTACATGTTCTGTCCGGTGGTAGCCGCGGTGATTGGCGTAGCCGTTATGGTGTAGGACTGGTTGGCGTTGCCTGCGGTGTAGACGAACGTATAGCCGCTCTTGGTGCCGGCAGAGAGCACTGAGTCAATCAAGTCTGCTGACGTCGAACTGGCCGTGCTGCCGGAAGCGACTGGACCCATGTTCGTGAGCGCAGCCGGAAATTGGCCATAGCTCGTGGAGAACGCGATGCACGATGTGTTCAACGTACGCAGCGAGCCGACTGCAGAAGCCTGATTGGCGGCGATCTTCGACCGCAATAGGTTGGGGATGGCGATGGCAGCGATAATCAGAATGATCGCCACCACGATCAAGAGTTCGATTAACGAGAAGCCTTTCTGCTTGTTCCGCATGGCATCTCCTTTGAGGTCTTCAAACTGGCGCAGGGCAACATACTCGCGCAGGGCAATATCTTCCATGTCCCCCGACATGGCCCGATATTAGATCTTTGGTGATTATTGCAAATGATAACTCGCCAGATCGGGAGGCGATATGGTACGAAGGTACTACCGCGGAAACGTCTGTTCGCATGGGATTCTCAAGATGAGCGTAAAAATCGGCGACACAGCTTCTTCACATGCCTTTACAAGCAAAAGAGGATCAGGTGCTCGACTCTTGGACAAATGATGGTGTGATGTACACGATAGACGCCACAGCCGGCGTCGGCGGTGTGATCACCGCGCAAAGAGAAAACGCTACGACTACTCATAGTCGTATTGTCTCGAAACTCGTGACCCGCGAAGAAACGGAGAAGTTATTTAGCGACGATCTGCAGCCGCCCAAAGCCCGAACACCGGCACGTTCATAAATCGCGCTGCCGGTTAAACGAATGCCTCTTGGCGCCGCCATGGACGACGCCAAAAGGCAAATCGAAGTCTCAATTCGAAGTTTGCTGCGCTATACGAGTTGTCCTTGCAGAATCTCCCCCGGCAGCGGAATCATCTTGAAGCGTATCGCGGCTTCGCGCTGTTCGACATTGCTCTGAACTCGAACTTCCCTCTCAATGTGGCTTTCAGGCTGGCTGTCCCCAGAACGCGGCTTCTCGATGCTAACTCCGAGCGCCCGCTCCAGGTGCTGCAGGTCCGCTCGTTCGCTTCGCGTAAAGAGTGTGGAAGCGCAGCCACGCTTGCCCAATCGCCCCGTGCGCCCCACGCGATGGATGAAGCTCTCGGCCACTTCGGGCAGGTCATAGTTGATGACGTGGACGATCTCCTCGACGTGGATACCCCGGGAAGCTACGTCGGTGGCCACCAGCACGCGGTAGCGGCCCTGCTGGAATGCGGTGAGTGCCGTTGTGCGTTGCGATTGCGAACGGTTCCCGTGGATCGTGGCGGCGGCCAAACCGTCATGGTTCAGCGCCTTGGTCAGCCGGTCCGCTCCGCGCTTGGTGCGCACAAAGACCAGGCAGCGGCCGGTTTCTTTGACCAACAGGCGCCGCAGCGCTGCCAGCTTCTGCTCAGGGGCCACCTCGAAGGCTTGCAAGCGCACGTTCTCCGCGGGCTTCATGCTGCACCCGAAGGCCACGCGTACGGGATTCTTCATATAATCGGTGACGAGGCGTACCACCTCGCCCTCCAGCGTCGCGGAAAAACACATTGTTTGCCGGTGCTTGGGTAGAACTGCGGCGATGCGGCGAATGGCGGGCAGAAATCCGACGTCGAGCATACGGTCGGCTTCGTCGAGCACCAGAATCCGCAACCCGCGGAAATCGATAATATTCTTCCGCTCCAGGAAATCCTCCAGCCGGCCAGGGGTGGCCACAATCAGACGAGCCCCGCGACGCACCGCGGCAAGCTGCGGGCCTTCCGCCAATCCTCCTACCACCACGGCTGCCGGGGGAAGTTGCCCGCCGCGCAACGCCTCATACTGCTTGGCGACTTGCATTGCTAATTCACGCGTAGGCACCAGCACCAGCGCCGTCACTCCCGGCGTCTTTTCCCGCAGGAGCTGTTCCATCACCGGAATCAGGAATGCCAGGGTCTTGCCGGTTCCCGTTTGCGCCGAAGCCAACACATCTTTCCCTCCGATTGCATGCGGGATCGTTGCCGCCTGCACAGGCGTGGGAGTCACGAAATTTTCGTGCAACAATCTCCCTTTCACATACGAAGAAATATCTAATTCTGAAAAACTCTGCACTTTTTGTCTTTTCTCTGGCCGGAACGATTGGACGCGCGCACAATTCGCGAGCGTAGACCGAAACGAGCCTGGCCAATTGGAATTTAACTTAGGCCGAAGATTTACGGAAAGAACGGCAGGCGGGTATTGTCAGATCGACTTTTTAACCAACCGCACAAACAACCGTCGCATCAAGGGCTGAAGCAATATAGCACATTTCGCCCTCCGGCGCCCGAAAATCGCGCTCTACTCCGAATACTGTGCTGATAACGACACGGTCGGACGACCGCAGCGCTACCCCGAGTTCTCTTGCGATCTGCCCGGCACTTGAATAACATCGCGCCACCGGCATCCCGGAGGTCCCGCGCATGAAGAGCACAATGATGGATTTTCAGCTGACTCTTGCGCCCATGCTCGAGCGCGCGGCGAAGCTGTATCCAGGAGTAGAAATCGTCTCGCGCATGCCGGACCGCACGCTTCACCGCTGTACGTATTCAGATCTCGCGGCCCGGGCCCGCAGGCTCGCTCGCGCCCTCATCGCCGCGGGCTTGCAGCGCGGCGAGCGCGTGGCCACGCTCATGTGGAACCACAGCGTGCATCTGGAAGCCTATTTTGGCGTTCCGCTGGCGGGCGGCGTGGTCCACACCTTGAATCTTCGCCTTCCTCCCAATCAGCTCGGGTTTATCGCGCGTCACGCCGGAGACCGCTTTTTGATCGTGGACGATGTCCTTCTTCCCCTGCTGCAAAAATTCGTTAGCGACGCTCCTTTTGAACGCATTTTCGTCTATCGCACCGGCGCGTGCTCGTCCGGTCTCTACGAAGATTATGAATCTCTGCTTGCAACGGCGCCGGTCAATTGCGCTCTGCCACAGCTAAGCGAATATGACGCCGCGGCCATGTGTTATACCTCCGGCACTACCGGCGACCCCAAGGGCGTCGTTTACTCGCATCGTGCGCTGGCGCTGCATTCGCTGGCTTTGGCCATGGCCGATTGCTTTGGGATTTCTCACCCGGATACGGTGATGCCGGTGGTTCCCATGTTCCACGTGAATGCCTGGGGCTTTCCTTATGTGGCCACGCTGGTAGGAGCCAAACAAGTCCTGCCCGGGCCATGTCTGGATGCCGAGAGCCTCCTCGATCTATGCGAACGCGAGCAAGTGACGCTGGCGAACGGCGTACCCACTGTCTGGATGGCTGTGTGCGCCGAACTGGACAAGAACCCGAACCGCTGGCGGCTTGCGCCAAACCTCACGCTTGCTGTTGGAGGATCCGCGCCGGCGGAATCGCTGATCCGCCGCTTCGATGCTCACGGCATCCGTCTGATCCACGCCTGGGGCATGACCGAATCGACCCCCATCGCCAGCGTGTGTCATCTGCGACCCTCCTTGAGCGATTTGTCTCAGGACGAAAAGTATGCCATTCGCGCCATGCAAGGAACGCCTGTGCCTTTCATCGAAGCCAGAGTTGTTGGCGACGACGGAGAGGTGTGCTGTGACGGCAAGACCATGGGCGAAGTGCAACTGCGCGGGCCATGGGTGGCCTCGAGTTACTTCAACATGCCGGAGCTTGGCGACAAATGGACATCCGACGGATGGCTGCGCACGGGCGACGTCGTCACCGTGAATGAGCACGGCTATTTGCACATCGTGGACCGCACCAAAGACCTGATCAAGAGCGGCGGCGAATGGATCAGCTCCGTGGATTTGGAGAATGCCATTGTCGCTCATCCCGGAGTCAAGGAAGCCGCGGTGATTGCCGTCCCGCACCCGAAATGGGACGAGCGCCCGGTGGCCGTGGTTGTCGCGAATGAGCCGAGACCTGCGCCAGAGGAGCTGAACGAGTTTCTCGCCAGGCGTTTTGCCAAATGGCAGCTTCCCGACGCCTACATCTTCGTCGAAGAACTGCCGCACACCTCTACGGGCAAGCTGCTGAAGAGCGCGCTGCGGGATCGTTATCGCGATTACCTTAACGAGCGCTTGTCCACGGCCTCCTGAGCACGACGGACTCTTCCCCAGACGCCATCGCTAAAGTGCATGGCACTCAGGATATGATGGAGTGCGCCGAACTAGACGAAGGCGTGCGCCTGCCCGAGCTTGGCCGGCAAACTCCCTCGGTCAGGGAAAGGCCGCCGGCGAAATTGCGATAAGCTCAGGCGCCTCAACCCATGCCCTTTTCCCGCAAAGAATACGACGCCATCGTGATTGGCAGCGGACCAAACGGTCTGTCCGCCGCGATTACCATGGCCGAGGCGCGTCGCTCCGTTTTGGTGATCGAGGGATACGAAACCATCGGCGGTGGCGCGCGATCGGCGGAACTGACGCTGCCCGGCTTCGTGCACGACGTATGCTCTTCGGTTTACCCGATGGCCGTGTGGTCCCCTTTTTTTCGCCGTTTGCCGCTCGCGCAGCACGGCCTCGAATGGGTTCATCCTGCCGCGCCCCTTGCCCATCCCCTCGACGACGGCTCCGCGGTTATCCTCGAGCGCTCTCTCGAAGCGACAGCGCAAAATCTCGGCGAAGACGCCGGCCGCTATCGACGCCTGATGAATCCGCTCACCTCGGCGTGGCCGAAGCTCGAGTCCAGCGCGCAAAGTCCCTTCAGCATTCCGTCGCATCCTTTCGCGGCGGCGCGTTTCGGACTAACGGTCCTGCGCTCGGCGTCGAGCGTAGCCAGGCACCATTTTCGCGGCGAACGAGCGCGCGCGCTTCTCGCCGGCTTGGCCGCCCATTCCGTCCTGCCGCTTGAACGCGTGCCCAGCGCCGCTTTCGGATTGGTTCTGGGGATCATCGCGCATACGCAAGGGTGGCCCTTCGCGCGCGGAGGCTCACAAAATATCTCCGACGCACTTGCCGGTCATCTCGCATCCTTGGGCGGAGAGATTATTACGTCCACCCCCGTGGAGTCCCTCGAGCAACTCCCTCGGGCCCGCGCGGTCCTGTGCGACGTGACGCCACGGCAACTGCTGAGAATCGCCGGATCGCGCCTTTCTGCCGGCTTTCGCCGCGCACTCGATCGCTACCGATACGGACCTGGTGTTTGCAAACTCGATTGGGCCCTGAATGGCCCGATTCCCTGGAAGGCCGCCGAGTGCGCCCGCGCCGGGACCGTGCATCTCGGAGGCACCTTCGCCGAAATCGCCGCCTCCGAGCGCGATTGCTGGCAGGGCAAGCATTCCGAGCGGCCCTTTGTGCTGCTCTCACAGCCCACGCTCTTCGATAAAACGCGCGCTCCGGCGGGAAAGCACACCGCCTGGGCATACTGCCACGTGCCAAATGGATCGGCCGTGGATATGACCGATGCGATCGAGAAGCAGATCGAGCGATTCGCGCCCGGTTTTCGCAGGCTCATCTTGAAGCGCAGCGTGCGCGTCGCCGCCAGTCTCGAAAGCTACAATCCGAATCTGATCGGAGGAGATATCGGTGGCGGCGCCGCCGATTTGAGGCAGTTTCTGCTGCGGCCGACCCGGCGCCTCTATCGCACTTCGGCAAAAGGAATTTATTTGTGCTCGTCTTCAACGCCGCCCGGCCCCGGTGTACACGGCCTTTGCGGCAATCTGGCCGCGCGCGCGGCACTCGAGGATCTTTTCTAAGGAGATTTCGTGACGCCGAAGGCCGTCTTAAAAGCGATTCTGGCAGCGCTCGTCGCGGCGGCTGTCGCCTTGTACGCAGGCGATTTTGCCTGGTTCGAATACCGCATGCGAAACGCCAAGCCCAATGACCCCCTCGAGACCATGACCTTCTACTACGCGACGGACATCAAGGGCGGCAAAGTCGAGGTTTTCGACGACCAGCCGCAAACGGCGATCTGCGTTCACTCAATTTTTCCGCACGCAGGCTATAAACCGTGCTGGCGTTTCAGCCCTTCCGGCATCGTACGCATCTCTCGCGCCATTGTTGCGCCCTGCGCCGATGTCGGCGCGGAATCACTTCGCGGGTTGGACGGAAGCGGGAGAGCGCGGCGTCCTTGGCGCCGATGCCGGAACGGCGATCGACCGCGCGCCATTCTTCCCTACCGAGCGCACCGCGAAGAAATGATTGTCCGTGGAGACGCCTTTCAATACGGTTTCACCCGCAGACTGCCACACGAATTGAAAGGTTTGCCAGCGCGGTTCGGTGGTCTCGCGCCATAAAATCTCGAAACCCGCACGCTCGGGATCCTCTTCGGCGCTCCATGCGATCTTTGCATCAGCCGGAGTCTCGGGGTGCTCGAGTACTTGGCGCGTGTAACCACCTCCCAGCTTTACGCCCGCAGGCACGGCGGGCGCGAGGGAAAGCTGGCGCAGCGCTTCGGCGTTTGCGCGCGCGACATTGCCCATAAATTCCCAGTTGAGGTAGTTCATCCGATCGCCGATTTCGACGCCATTTTCGACGCTCGGCGCCTGATGCTCATGGCGATAATCCTCCAGCGGCTCGGTAAATCGAACGGCGGGAAAACCGGCCCGATAGAAAGGCTCGTGATCGCCGCCGCGTCCGACGCGATCAAGAGCAAAGACCAGGCGAACCGCGTCGCGGCCGTCGATCTCCTCGATGGCGCGCGCCAATTCTCGCGAAGGCGAATCGGCGTCGTCTTGCTCGCCCGTCCCCGAAAAGAGACGCACCCGATGCGGCGCGCCGGGAGCGAAATCGGCGCCGACGATGTCATTATCGAGCATGCCGCCCACCGTATAGCCCTGCTCCTTCACCCATTGCAACATGCGTTCAGCTCCGAACAAGCCTTGCTCTTCGCCTGAAACCGCGGCGAAGAGCAGCGTCGCGCGATAGCTTCCGCCGCCGCTCGTGCCGGCGCGGCTGAGTAGCCGGGCGCATTCCATACTCACTGCCACGCCTGAGGCATCGTCATCGGCGCCCAGAGCGTCGATATTCGGATTCATCAAATCGTTGCCGATGGAGTCAAAGTGGCCCGAGACGATGAAAACAGTCTTCGCAAGCTGCGGATCCCTGCCCGGCAGAACCCCGTACACATTTTCCATATGCGCGGGTTTGTTGTTGGTTCGCTGGCCCGTGCCCTCGAATTTATCGATCACCACCTGCAGCTTGCCGCCTGAGCTCTTGGCGATTGCATTCAAACGCGCCACGATGTGATCGCGGCCACACCCCGCGCCACGCTTGGGATCCGTCCACGAAGAAAGCGAATGGCGCGTGCCGCAGGCCACTAACTCTTCGATCAGGCTGCGCATCCCAGCCGCATCCACGTCGCGGCGCGAGATGGCTCCCGCCGGGCGCGGCAGTAGCTTGGGAGCGGGCTCCTCTTTCGGTGGCTCCGCGGGATCCCGCTGCGCCCGCAGAACGGCCGACGAGCTTACCAACAAAATCGCTAAAGCAAGAGCCAGCGCGGCACAGAGTTTTATCATTTTGGTTTGGTTTTTCATGGTGCTCTCTTGGACGCGGCCGGAAATGACCTGAAACTTTCCGGCCGGACGTAAGGGCTTATCGGCGCCGAAGCAGCATTAAGAGGACAACCTCTGCCCGGGACATCTGCACGTCGATTTGTCGCACGACCTCGGCGAGAGTGCGCCGCTGCGTCTTCCGCAATTCGGCCCGCCGCGCCTGTACTTTATCCCAGAGCGCCAGCGCGTTCGTAAATGCCTGCCAATATTCGATTCGGCCGGAAAACGGGCTGGTAAGCAGCCTCACGCCGGCGCCCAAACCATGAGATATCTTCTGGCTCTGTGTATCCAGATGCAGCCAATGCGTGAGCAGTCGATTGCGTTCGTACGTGGCTGTGGCGCGGCGGCGCGGCACTTGCGCGCCAATCGTGGACGAAAACTGATGCCAGACGGCGCTGCACGGTTCATAGCGAATTTCGAATCCGTGCTTCCAGGCGCGCAGTGAAAGTTCGACGTCCTCCCAGCCATAGGGCGCCAGCATTTCCTCAAAACCGCCCAGCGCCAGAAATTTATCCCTGTCGAATAAGGACGAGCCGCCCGTCGCGTATAGGGTGCTCAGCGGCTTCATCTGCGCCGGTGGCGACGGCACAAAAAATCGGGAGTGAACGCCGAGAAAGCCGCGTCGAAATCTTCCGCGTTGTCCCGCACCGCGCAGCACTCCGGTGGCAAAATCATAGGCATTGCCGGTCACGGCGAAAACATTGCCGTCGCGAAAATGGGCGGCCAGGGGCGGCAGCGTGTCCGCCGTCAGCGCCACATCGTTATTGACAAGGTAAACGAGCGGAAACCGCGCAGCATGCACGCCGCGGTTCGCCGTGGGCGCAAAACCCTGCTGGCGCGCGCTGCGCTCGAAGCGCACTTCCGGCCAATGTGCCCGCAGCCATGGCTCGCTGTCGTCGGTGCTGGCATCGTCGGCAATCACAATCTCCGTTGGTTGCCCGCACGCGGCCTCGAAGGCGTGCGCCGCGTCCATCAGGGTGGGCACAAATCTCTCGAGTAACGCGCGGCCATTCCAATTGGGCACAACGATGCTAAGCCCCGCCGCGCTCAACGCGAAAATCCCGCCGCCGCTTTGTCTGGCACCCGTTCCGCGCAAACCTGCAGAGACGATCCGCCGGCCAAGCGGGTGCTCGCCCATTCCCAGGGATGCACAAATGGCTTCGCCAGGTAGTAGCGCAGCCGTCCCGCGCGCCGGCCGTGAAGCCGCGTGAGGCGGTTCAACACGCTGTGCTTCAACGCGTGATAATTTTCGGCGCCGGTCCGATCTTCCATCACACGGACGCGGAAACCGCAATCTTCCAGAAGCTTTGCGAGAGTCTCTCGCGTGTAATGATAGAAATGATGAGGCAGCGACAGCCCAAACCAATCTTCGCCGAAGTGGCGAGCTTGATAGCCGCCGAAATTTGGCAGGCCAATCAGAACGAGGCCGCCCGAGCGCAATAGCCGCCCTGCTTCCTGCAGGATCTCGCGGGGATTGGGCAGATGCTCGAGCGAATCCCAAAAAGTGACCGCGTCGAATTTGCCTGAGGGCAATCCGGCCGCGATCAGTTCCGTATTGAAAATTCGATCCGTTCCGAGCGCCCGCCCCGCCTCCCGGTAAGGAACCGGCATGGGCTCGATTCCGTAGCGGTCCCATTGTTTTGGATCGAGCGCACGCAGGAAAAACCCCAGGCCGCACCCCACGTCGAGGATGCTGCCTCCGCTCCGAAACCGATAAAGAAAGCCGGTGCGATGGCGCTGATCGCGGCGAATCCACTCTGGACTGGCGGCTCCGATCCCACCCCAGTATTCCTCACGATAAAAAGGCTCGAGCGCTTGCGCTGTAAGCTGCGGCTCGGTCCTTACCAAACTGCACTTCGCGCAACGCCAGAGCCGAAAAATCAAAGCGTCGCCCGAACCGCTTAGGGTCTTTTCCAGGATCGGCTCGGCTTCCCTGGAGCCGCATAGCGCGCATGGCAAATGTTTCGGGTCCGGCGCGGCCCTGATCGCGGCGCTGATCGCGGCGACGGAACTTTCCTGTTTGCTGGCGTTCATTTTCGGGGATTCGTGCGCCGAAATTATAGCGAATCGAAAGCCATCGCTCGGGATCATTTACGCCGCCGTGGCGAAACATGGTGGATGCGGGTGACGTTTCACGGACCTTCGCCCACTTCTTCGCCTTGCATTCGCCGTGGACGCTCCTTAACCTTACAGTTTCGCTGCACGATTGTGCCAACCGCCGATCGGCAGCAGGAGGTGTTTTCATGGCAACTTCGGTGTGGAAAGGCCATCTCACCTTTGGCCTCGTATCGATTCCCATCCGGCTGTTTGCCGCGGCGCGAACGGAGCGTATCTCGCTCAACCAACTGCACAAGGTGTGTCACTCGCGCATCCGCCAGCCCCAGTTTTGCCCCACTTGCAATCGCCAGATCGAGCGCAACGAAATCGTCAAGGGATTCGAGTACGAGAAAGATCAGTACGTTCTCTTCACCGAAGAGGAATTGGATAAGCTCGATCCGCCCTCCGCGCGCACCATGGAAATATTGCAATTCGTCAAAACCGACGAAGTGGATCCGCTTTACTTTGACGCTTCTTATTACTCCACTCCCGAAGATGCCGGCAAAAAAGCTTACCAGTTGCTCCTCGAAGCCATGGAGGAATCCGGGCACGCCGCCATCGCCAAGCTTTACATGCATCAGCGCGAATACATCGTGGTCATTCGGCCTCGCGCCCACGGGCTCACTCTGCATACCATGTTTTACGCCGATGAGATCCGCAGCGTCGCTGAATACGGTCAGAAGGATGGCGCCGAACCAAAAGAGCAGGAAAAGAAATTGGCTTTGCAACTGATCGAGAGCCTCTCCGCGCCCTTTGATCCGCAGCAGTTTCGCGACGAATACCGCGTCAGCTTGCGCGCCATGATCGACGCTAAACTGAAGGGACAAGAGGTCGCCGCCGCTCCCCATCCGCAACTGGCGCCCGTGGTGGACTTGATGGAAGCGCTGAAAAAGAGTTTGGCCGGCAAGCAGGCGCCGCCCAAACAAGTGCCTGTCGAAATGAAGGCGCCGATGAAGGCCGTGCCGGAAGCAATGCCGGCGCGCAAGCGGGCCGGCAAGCGTTCCGCGGGTTAGCCGCGACACCGCGCGAAATTCCAGGCTCGCTGCCTGTCCGATCAACATCAAATTAGAGCAGAACCTTTTCTCTAAGGAGCGTCGTTATGACAGGTTCCAAATGGACGACATTTTTTGCGTTTTTCATCGGTGCCAGCCTGGGCGTAGGGATCGGGATGCTTCTGGCTCCGAAATCGGGCGAGGAGTTGAGGGAAGACCTGGCCGATCAGCTGAGTGAAGGAACGCGGCGAGCTCGCGCGGCGGGCAAAACCGTCAGCCGGCGCGCGCAGGAAATAGCCGAGCAGACGCGGCAGAACGTCTCCGATATGGCCGATGCAGGTCTGCGCGCCGCACGAAAAGCTACGCGTCCCTGACGAATCCCGGGCTCGACCCGTTCGCTTGCAATCTGTTCGCGCGGCGCCGCTCCGGCATCAGCTCGCTTTGCGGCGTTCGCGCTTGCCTGGAAGAAAGCGGTAACGCTCAATTTTTACCGCGATACCTACGCGGCCTTCCCCCGCGGGCTCCGATCTCTGGACCCGCGCTTCGCAACGCACCCGTACTGGCTCCGCGCGCGTGATTTCGGATGGTAAGGTCAGAACAAGCTCGAGGGGCGAACCGCTCTGTAACGATTCCTGCAGAAAGAAGAAAACCCCATGCGAACTGACGTCCTTGCATTCGGTGAGAATCTCTCCGGCAGTGCGTACGCCCGACGGGCGCACAGAAAGCGCGAGCTTGAGTGGAAACCTCTTCGTGCTACGGCGTTCCGTAATGGCCAAGAAGCACCTCTAGGAGCGCAGCCAGTTTTACAATCCGCTAGAAAGATGGCAAATATACTCCTTCTGGCTGGGCGCGGGTTTGCGATAACAACTGCTGCTGATTAAGTAGATTATAGGAATGGCCTTCCGAGCGATATCTTAAGCACCTTACTCGGCTTGATAAAACCCCGTAGCTACTGGCGACCTGCCCCGCAATCTCTCACATCGCACAGTTCACTTACGCGACGCCGCTCTCTTCGGTTTCGCCGGAGACAAGAACACGTGCTCCGGAGAGAGGAAAACAAAAAGGGGGAGCGCGCTGGCTCCCCCTTTTCGCCCCGGACTAAAGGCTCTATTCGCCAACCCTATTAGCCAACCCTATTAGCCAATCGGCGTGCTGGCGGCGCTTGCACCCGAACCGGAGGTATCCACCCGGATCACGCCGGACTGATCGGTGAAGTACATGCTTTGTCCGGTCGTGGCCGCGGTGATCGGCGTCGCCGTTATCGTGTACGACTGGTTGGCGTTGCCTGCGGTGTACTTAAACGTGTAGCCGCTCTTGGTGCCGGCAGACAGCACTGAGTCAATCAAGTCTGCTGACGTGGAACTGGCCGTGCCGCCGGAAGAGACTGGACCCAGGTTCGTGAGCGCAGCCGGAAATTGGCCGTAGCTCGTGGAAAACGCGATGCACGCTGTGTTCAACGTGCGCAGCGACCCAACCGCGGAAGCCTGATTAGCGGCGATCTTTGCCCGCAACAGGTTCGGTATGGCGATGGCAGCGATGATCAGAATGATTGCTACGACGATTAGAAGCTCGATCAGCGAGAAGCCCTTTTGTTTATTTCGCATTTGTTTGCTCTCCCTCTGAGAGGATTCCTTGTCTTGGGGACCCGTGAATTCCGTTCTGACCTACTAGAAGCATTTGCCAGGCCAATCTCGCCGTCCGCCTGAGGCCTCACAGGTCATTGTAAATACAGGTACTTACGAGAACCGCCTTCCAAAACAGGGGCACAACTCTGTTCAATCTGCGTACTCACCTTCTGAATCTGTTCACCGCGCGCACACCGGCCACGTGGCAGCACTTTGCGCCGCGCTATAGCTCGAGGTGCAATCTCAATCCAGGCACGAAAAGTGGACCGCGGTCCCTGTTATATCCCGGGTCGGCGATGTGCTGAATGTCGATAGCGCCATATATGCCCCGCCAGAAATGGACATTATAATACCCTTCGAAGATGTTTTCCCGTCCGTAGGTGAGGTTGCCGTCGCCCAGCAAAAAGCCCAGGCCTCCGAGCTTCAGATATTCCTGGTGGTCGCCCGATATTCCGTTAGTAACGAAAGCCAAACCAACTTTGTCGTGCCGTCGATGCCAGCGATTACCAACATAGTCCGCGCCCAAAGCAAAGCTCTGATTGACTTCGGTGTAGGCGAAAGACTCGTGCCTTCCTTCGTTCCAGCCGAACCGGCCGAAAGCCCGTAGATTCGTGGACAACTGCTGTTCGAGATTGACGCCAAAGCCATATTTCACTCTTCCCGGCTGTCGTGTGCCTGTAACGTCGGGAGTGGGTGTTTTTCCCGCCAGGAACAAATCCACTGCCTGCCGATAATCGCCCATATTCGCGTGGTTCACGTAGGAAAGCAGCCGAACTTTGGTCGGCTTCTGCGCGATCACATTGGGGTGTAATTCCAGCTCCAGATTTTCTCCCCGAGCCCTGGCGAGATCGCCGTCCAGGGCGATGCCATTGGCCACCGTCGGCATCAGAGCTTCCGCAAAACGCAGGGCCCATGTCCGATCGTCATATTCCAAAATGGCCGCATACGTATACCCGCGCGTATCGGCCGCATAATCCCACGCCCCGTTGTTCACTATGGTCCAATTCATGAACTGAAAATGGCTGTCGCTGCCCACGGCATTCACGTCGAAAAAATCGGCCAGGGACATCTTCCCGGCGCGGAACTGCAGGCGTCTGACGGGCAAACTCTTGAGCATTCCCAGGGGCCCAATATCGGCGTCCTCAGCCTCATCGCTCAAAGCGAATACATAACGAAAGATGGCCCGCGCCACATAGGGCGCCGCGCTCAATGGCGTCCCCTCGCCGGGAACGCGCACCACGTCGATATTCGGATAGCCCGCCAGGCCAAGCGAGTTGCTGATGCCATTCCCGCTGGCTTCCTCCAAATCAAATACGACATCCATCGAGTGGGTCACCCGCAATGCCGTATAGAGCGTGAAAATACGAGAAGCGCGGATCTCGCTTTTCGGATTGAGGCTGTTGGGACCGCTATAGAGCGCCCGAAAATCGCCGTGCCCCTGCCCGATAATGTTGACCTGCCCGGAAAGCCACCAGCGCGAGGTATCCGAATGCGGAAATATACTTTGCGGCTCCTGGTCCGAAACTTGCTCCGTTTTCGGCGGATCTGGATTCGTAGGATCTGTATTCGGGGAATTCGCGTCCTGCGCCAGGAGGGCAGACGAATACAATACGACTACGCCCGCCAGCAGAAACCAGCGCCCGACTCGAAGCCATACAGCATGCCCGCCACGGAAAATCATTGGCCCCTTCGCCTGATCACGACTTCTCGAATCAGGTTCCTCCTTATTCGATTACGCGGCGCCTCCGGTGCCGCTTCCTCACACTCATCTTGCACGCGATTCGCCGCCTCGACGATTAAATGCCGGTGAAAATCGATGGCTGCGGAGCAAAAGAGCCTGGACGGCGTGCTGGAACGCTCCCAAATGAATTCGCCGGTCCTGTAAAATAAAGTTGGCCCGGCAAGCCAACTATCCTGATACACTACCCCCCTAGGGTAGTCAAGGTCGAATGTCACATCTGTCGCGAGAAAAGCTGGACCTGGTCAATCGCACCAAGAAAGTGATTGGGCAATTGGAATCGGTGGAGCGCGCTCTGAACGAGCACGAAGCTTGCTCCGAGGTCCTTCACCGCCTGTCTGCCGCACGCGGCGCTATCAATAGCCTCATGGCGGAATTGATGGAAGACCACATCCGCAACCACATGAGCAAACACACCAAGACGTCGGACGAGGCCGCGGACGACCTCATCGACATCGTTCGCGCTTACCTGAAGTGATTGCTGCGGAATCGCACTGAATCAGTGCGCGCGGCAACTCTGCCCGCTGTGAGGTGCCTCTGAAGAAAATTAGATCTCGATACGGAGTAGACCAGACCTAGCCTGCGGTTTCATCCGAAATCCCATCCGAAATCGCTGCTTCCGGAATATCGGCTCGCGAAGCTTTGATGCCCCGCTTCCCAGTCGCGGAATTACCGGCCTTTGCGCGCGTCCATCACTTGGACGTGCCCTGTTGTACCTGGCGTTCCAATTCGTCGCGTACCTCTTTCGAAGCTCCCTCGCCCGATATCAAGGTCTTCCCATTGGGCAGCAGGACTGACACGACGCGCCCCAGCGGCATCCCATTCTTCACCGGCAGAATGGTCACGGTTACTTCGTCGCCGGCCTTAATGGCGGACTTACTCCAGCCGACGTTGGTCATGCTCACCGGATTCTGAGTCTCCCCGATCCAATGTGCCACTTTCCCGTCATCGCCCTTCACGTCGAACTGCAAAAGGCAATGGGGATTGGACCACAGCCATTCCGTGACGGTTCCCTTCAGGGCGACCTTTTTCTCGTTCTCGAATGCCGCGGTTCCGTGGTGTGCGAGCAGCGGAACGCAAAGTGTGATAACGCCAAAAGCTAATGCCAGCGCGCCTGGAACTTTCTTTCTCATTGCGATTGCCTCCGCTTTCGGAGAATGCCTTACCGCTCAGGGTGATCACATTTTAGGCTGATTGGGATCGCCGCACAATTGCCTCTTGTGCGAGGCGGCCCGCTCACGCGCAAGGCCTCTTGTCTGCCGGCGCCAGTTAGGGCGCCGCGCTCGCGAGCCCTGCAGCCCGAGTGCCGAGCGATTTAGGGGGTCGCGGCTTTAGCCGCGACATCAAGCCTTAAGAAGTGACGGGGCTTTAGCCCCTGAAGGTCGGTCCTCTACTCTGTCGTCACAGCTGCAAAAACTACTGTGCCGGCGTTTTGCCGGTGGGCGCGCTCGCGGGATTGGCGAATGTTTTGTTGTAATTCTCCATCTCCGTCAGCGAGCAGTACTGCTCCATGACGTCCCGATGAGGGTCTTCGAGTTTCATTGGAAACTTGTCCATGGCCACCCAGGGTTTCGTATACATCTTGGGGTCGTTGATCGTCACCGTCCATTCCAGATGGTCATGGTCCACGCGATGCATCCGTTCTTCAACGTGCACTTGATCGCTGATTGGGCGCCCCGCGGTGTCCAGCCACACTCGGTCTTCTCCCATCATTCCCGTCGTCTGAACGACCAGCGTCGTGTCATCCACCCATTTGCCCACCGAGTACCCGTAATAGCGCGGCTCTTTCACTTCATTCCCAATCTGTACGCCCCCGTCCACCAACTTCGGAAGGGCGCGCCCGTCGGTCCAGATCACGCGCCAGGCGGTGCCATACTCGTACAATATGGCCACTTTGTATTCGTTCTGCAGGATCTGCGTCTCCCTCAGGTTATAAAAATCCATCCGCGGAAATCCCAATGGCTCGCATTTGTCGCGCGGATCGTTATTAAACGCGGGAAGATTCTCCTCCGGTCCAAACAGCGCGTGGTGGGACTTGTACGTTTGCAGTCCGTAGGGCGTGTACGGCAACTGATGTTCCGGCTTTCCGTCATTCGGCATGGCCTTTACGCCATCCGGTTGGATTCCTTCGCTCGGACCGTTGGCCGGCTCCCAGGTGCCGGACACATCGTGACGCGGCGCGGCGGCCGATCTCTGATCCGTCAACGTCGCCTTCTGTTTCGTCGCCGCCGGCGCCTGCTGGGCCTGTCCACTTCGAGCGAGCGCCAACAACGAAAGGATCATCGCCGGCGCCACGATTATTAAAATTCTTCTCATTCCCAAGCCTGCCCTCACAAAGGTTGACCCAGGCCTCAAAAAAATGGCACGGTTAACTCACCAGCGCATACCCTCTGCTGTCATTCCGAGAAGTCCGCCCGTGCTCCTGCACGGGTGGGCGACGAGGAATCTGCTTTTCTCCCCGTAACAAGCTGACGCGAACTCGTCGGCCCGAATCTCTCCGCCAATCACTTACCGCAGCCCTGGCGGGCTTGCTCGAATTGCTTGAAAAGCCGTGCTGCGCCTTTTCCATCGAGCGTTCGCATGACGTGGCCTTCTCCCTTTTCCTCGTTGAATTCCACGGTATAGCCCTGGCTCCTGAATTTCGTGCTCTGCGCTTTCTCGCTTTGCAGCCAGCCTTGATCCATTTCTCCCGCGTACATATAAATACAAAGTTTGGAGAGGGCTCGCAGGTGATCGGGCGAGGGATCGTCGAGGAATCCGGGAAGGCCCGTCACGGACCAGAAATACTGCGGGTAAAGCGAAGCAATATGAAAGGCGCTCAGTCCGCCATTGGAGACGCCCGCGATATGCAGCTTGTTTTGCTGAATCTTGTAGTCGGCGAGAATCTTTACGATAAACGCCGGAAACACGCGATCGCCGCTTTCGAAGAACAGGTCGCCGTCCGGCGCGGCCGGAAGGATCACGATGTAACCTAGAGTTTCCGCCTGTTCTTGCCAGTTTCGCCGCAGCGTGGCCTGGACCATATCCATTGTTTGGGAGCCGCCGCCAAACGCGAGAATCGCCGGATAGGCCTTCGCCGCATCGTATCCATTCGGCAGGACGACTTTGTAGTCCAGTTTGGTCCCCGAAATTTCCGCTGTTTTGCTGAGTACTTCCGCGTTCATCGACTGGCCCGCGAAGGTCATCGCGGCGATTATGGCGGCAGCGGCAAACACCATTCTCGGGCGGATAGAATAAGACATAGTCGGCGCACCCCTCGGTTGATTTGCTTCCCGGACGATTCGGCCGTGATTATACGTTAATCCGAACCACACCGGCACTGCGCGACTTTCTTCTGGCGCGCCCATCCTCGAGGGCCAGAGGAGCGTGCCCTGCCCCTGTGTCCGAACCGTGGCAAGCAGCGTAAAAACGCTGTAGAATCCCTGCCACTCCGAGTCGAACAGGCCCATCACTTCCAGGAGGAATAAAGGTGCGAAGGCCAATCGTGTCGTGCGCTTTCGTTGCCCTATCCCTGATTGCCACCGCCGCCGCTGCCGCTCCTACCGGCAAGTGGATCGAGGTGCGCAGCCCGAATTTCATCGTCGTCAGCAACGCCGGCGAAAGTGAGGCGCGCAAGATCGATGTGCAGTTCGAGCAAATTCGCTCCCTCTTTCGGGATTCTCTTTCCTACGTCAAAGATACCCCTTCGCCTGTCATTACGATCCTGGCGGTTAAGGACGAGGATTCCCTGCGCGACTTGCTGCCGGAATATTGGGCGCAAAAAGGACACGCCCATCCCGCCGGCATTTTCCTCGGCGGCGGCTACGGCCAATTCCAGGTGGCTCTCAACTTGAGCGCGCATGGTGACAACCCCTACGAGAGCCTCTATCACGAATACTACCACTCCGTGACCGTGCCCTATTTCCCCGGCCTGCCGGCATGGGTCGCCGAAGGCATGGCTGATTTCTTCGGCAATTCCGTAATCGGTGATAAGACCGCCGATCTCGGCATGCCCAACCCCGATTTGATCCAGGAACTTCGCACCAGCCCTTTGATTCCTCTGCCGCTCTTGTTCAAAGTGGACCACAAATCCCCCTACTACAACGAGCAGAACAAGGTCTCCATTTTTTATGCCGAATCCTGGGTTCTGATCCACTACCTCATGCTGGGCGACCGTCGCGCCCACAATCCTTCGTTCGGAAGCTATTTAGGCGCCTTGAGCCAAGGCGCCAGTCCGGATGAAGCCGCGGCCAAGGCGTTTGGCGATCTCCGAAAACTCCAGGAAAATCTGAAAGAATACATCGGGCGCCTTACCTTTCCCGCCGTGGCCGTACCCGCCCCCGCTAAAATTCCCGAGAGCGCTCTCCATATGCACGCGCTTTCGCAGGCCGAAGTAGATGCTTATTCTGGAGGGTTTCTTGCGCTTCATCACCAATTCGACGGAGCCGAGCCTCTTCTGAAGGAAGCCGCCCAACTCGATCCCAAGCTCGCCCTAGCCCAGCGAAATTTGGGCTTTCTGCATTATTTCCGCGGGGAACGCGCCGACGCGCTGGCCTCGTTCTCCGCCGCCGTGGCGCTCGATCCGCAAGATGCTACCACCCGCTATCTTCGCGCCCAGCTGACTTTCGACGATGTATCTCACAGCGATGCACAGATCGAAGAGGATTTGCGGCAGGTTCTGGCGTTGAAACCGGATTTCGCGGCGGCTAATGGATTGCTGGCCTTCTATCTGGCCGCGAATAACCAGAAGTTGCCTGAGGCGCTTACCCTTGGACAGAAGGCCGTTACACTGGAGCCGGGAAACTCCTCTTACCAATTGACTGTGGTCCAGGTGCTTCTGCGCATGCGACGCTACGATGACGCAGAGAATTTGGTTCACCGCGTCCGCGCGGCCGCCATGGATGACAATATCCGCACGCAAGCCGACCAGATGCTCACGTATATTACACAGGCCCGCGACTTTGATGCTCGGCAGCGCCAGATGCAGGAAGATGCCGCCGCACGTGAGAAGGCCTTTGCCGCGCAACGCCAGCAGGCCGCCGCGCGCTCCGAGCAAACCGCGCGCAAATCCGAAGAGACCACGACCGCGGAGATAACCTCCGTGCAGAATGGCGATCCCGATCCCGATGCGCCGCTTCTCAAGCGGCGCACTCCGGCAACGGATGTGATCGCCGTCGTGGTTCAGGTGCGTTGCAATGGCAATGAAATGGAAGTCACAGCCAAAGTGGCCGACCGGCAGGCGCCAATGATGTTTCGCGCCAACGATCGCACCCGCATCGGCTACACAAGCAACACTTCCGCCATCCACGACGACATAGATCCTTGCAGCGAACTGAGGGGGCACACCGCAAAACTCATCTTTACCCCCTCGGCAGTCAAGTGGGTCGATGGCGAACTCGTGCACATCGAAGTCGAAAAATAACTGCGGTGTGATCCGCGTTTGGTCGGACACAAGCTCGGACACAAACCTCGCCAGGGCACGACCTCGAGCACCGGTGCGCACCGGTGTGCTAAGCCCTGCCGAAGCTCGCCATCTGGGTGTATGCTTTAGCGCAGTTTTTCAGACTACTTCGCGGGCGTGCTTATGAAAAAAACGAACCAGTACATCAGGGTCTTGTCTGCCGGTCTGTTCGCGCTTTCGATCGTTTGCTGGCTGCCGCGCAAGCGCAGAACCCGACATCGGTTCCCAATGGCCTGCCCTCCTGGGCCTACAACATCCCCGATAAGGATCAGCCTCCCGTCCCGAAGCTGACGGGGACGATCCGCGTCCCGGGCAGCACCAAGGAATACGACGCGTCCCTGGTCCGCAGCACTACAAATCCGCCCGACTGGTTTCCCGACGAACACCCGGCCGCACCACAAATCGTGAAAGGCCCGAATGCGCCTCCAGGCGCGGTGTGCGGCACCTGCCACCTCATGTCCGGCCAGGGCCATCCCGAATCCGCCGATATCGCCGGCCTTCCCGCCGAGTACATCGTGCGCCAGATGAAATACTTCAAGAGCGCCGCGCGGAAAGATGAAGACCGCATGGGTCCGATCGCCCGAAATGTATCCGAAGAGGATGTGCGGCAGGCGGCGGACTATTTCGCGGCCGTCAAGCCCATTCCGTGGGTCAAAGTGATCGAAACCGCCACGCCGCCAAAAACCTACGTCAGCATTGACGCCCGCCATCGCGTTCTCGATCCGAGCGGCGGCACCGAGCCGATCGGTCATCGCATCATCGAAACGCCGGTCGATCCCATGCAGACGTCGATTCGCGATCCGCACTCCGCCTTTATTGCTTACGTTCCGCCCGGCAGCATCGCCAAGGGAGAGGGGCTCGTGAAAACCGGCGGCTCCGGCAAAACCATTCAGTGCGCGATCTGCCACGGCGACGATCTGAAGGGCCTCGGCGAAGTGCCCCGGCTCGCCGGTCTGCAGCCCGTCTACATCGCGCGCCAGCTCATCTGCATGCAGAACGGATCGAGCGCCGGCACGGCTGCTGCCTTGATGAAGAAAGTAGTCGCGAATCTTACCGAGGACGACATTATTTCCATCTCGGCATACCTGGGCTCGCTGCCGCCTCGCTGAATATCGCCAGCCGAAGCGCCGCGCGTGAAGGAGGAAAACGTTATGTGGCCGACACACCGAATTCGCTACGCACTCGGGCTTGCCGTCCTTGCGGCTATCGCCATGCTGCCAGGAGGGCCTTCCGCCGGAGCGGCGGGTGGCGACGATCCCAATTCCGCGCCGAATCCTTATCACGTCGACGAAGGCTGGGCCAAGCTGCCCCAGGGACGCAAATGGGGTGCGGCCGTCGGCGTCGACATCGATCGCGACGGCAAGAGCGTGTGGGTCTTTGACCGCTGCGCCACGCCCGATGATTGCTCCGGCTCGAATCTGGCGCCAATCATGAAGTTCGACGCCTCCGGCAACCTCGTGACCAGCTTCGGCGCCGGTATGTTCAATTATCCCCACGGAATTTTCGTGGATCGCGAAGACAACGTGTGGGTCGGCGACGGCAGAATCAAGAACGGCAGGGGCGAGACCATGATGAAGTTTAGCCCGCAGGGAAAGCTCTTGCTGACACTGGGCAAACCCGGCGTTGCGGGCGATGGCCCGGACACCTTTAACGGCCCCTCCGACGTTTTGGTCGCACCCAACGGCGACATCTTCGTCGCCGATGGACATGGTGGCGACACCAACGCCCGGATCGTGAAGCTAACTAAAGACGGCAAGTTCATCAAGGCTTGGGGCCAGAAGGGCTCTGGCCCGGGCGAGTTCGATACGCCGCACGGTCTGGCCATGGATGCCGCCGGCCGGCTCTTCGTCGCCGATCGCGGCAATAGCCGCGTCCAGATCTTCGATCAGAATGGCAAATTCCTCGCGGAGTGGCGGCAATTCGGCCGGCCCAGCGGCATCTTCATCAACAAGAAGGACGTCATTTACGTATCCGATTCAACCTCGACCGACAAAATCAATCCCGGTTTCAAGCAAGGCATCCGCATCGGAAACGTGAAGGACGGAAAGGTCAGGGAATTTATTCCCTGGTCGGAAGGCAATACCATCGAGGCTGTCGCGGCAGACGATAGCGGCAATGTCTACGCCGGCTTCACCAACACCATGAATTTCCGCCGCTTCGTGAAGCAGTAGCGAACGCCCGGAATCCCGTCCTCGGCGTATTACTGAGACTCCGCATCTCCGTGAAATCTGTATCTCTGTCCTCTCTGTCGCTCTCTGTGTCTCTGTGGCCTCGGTGTTAAATCCTTTCGATTTAATGGTTCTAGTCCCTGGGTAATGGCCCGCTTAAGCCGATAGTCCCATCTCGCTGCGCAAACATCAAAAGTACAATCAGTGATCCGGTCCCGTCTGTGAGCGGCTGAGCGGCTCGGGCCAAGTTGTAGCGGAGCGGTCATGAACCAAGCGCGCAAAGGCACCCTCCTTTTTTTCGTTATCGCCATAATTGCGTTTCTCCTGCCAGCCGGCGCGCAAGTCAGCGGCCCTTTGGCGCCGTCCACGCCGCAACCGCGGTCCGGCTCGATTCAGATCGACGTGGAGATGGTGCTCGTCAATGTCAGCGTGAACGATGCTTCCGGCCACCTGATCACCGATTTGGCAAAGAAAAACTTCCGCCTGTTTGAAGACGACGTCGAGCAGGAGATCCTGACGTTCTCCAAGGAAGACGTGCCGGCCTCCGTCGGATTGCTATTCGATACCAGCGGCAGCATGGGCGACAAAATGGAAGCTTCGCGAAAGGCCGTGGCCAATTTCCTGCAAAAGTCCAATCCCAGCGATGAGTTTTTCCTCATCAGTTTCAATAATCGCGCCGAACTGGACAGCCACTTCGATTCCAATATCGAGGTGCTCCAAAACCGCATGCTCTCGCTGAAGCCGCAGGGCCGCACTTCCCTTCTGGACGCTATTTACTTCGGCCTGGCGCAAATGAAGGGCGCCCGCAACGAAAGGCGCATTCTGCTGGTCATCTCGGACGGCGGCGATAATCATAGCCGGCACCACGAAGGCGAAATCCGAAGCCTCCTGCAAGAGGCCGATTGCCAGCTCTACGCGCTGGGAATTTTTGATCCCAAAGAGATGAGGAAAACCGAAGAGGAACGCAACGGCCCGGGCCTGCTCTCCGAACTTACCGAGATGACCGGAGGGCGTCTTTTCGAGGCCGCCAGCTTGAGCGAAATGGCCGATCTCTCCGGAAAGATTGGCACGGAGCTACGCAGCCAGTACGTCCTCGGATACAAGCCAAGCGATGCCCATCACGACGGCCGCTGGCACCGCATCAAGGTCGGCCTGGCGCCGTCGAGCGACCAGCCACCGCTCCGAGCGCGCGCCCGCGCCGGCTACTTCAGCCCCCGCGACTAACGTCCTGCCTCACAACTAATGTCCTGTTGGGTTCGGCCCGCCACGTCTGAAGTGCGCTCGTGATCTTTCCACGCGCTCGAAAATCTCCCTTGCTGAGATCGGAATTCGCTGTCAGTTCTGGCCGATGGCCTTTTTCAGATCGGCAATCGTAACCAGACGTCCGTGGAGCGGAGTGATCTGCTGCACATCGAGATTGAGGCTCTTGATCTGCTCGTAAAGGTTCACGGTTTCCTTCACCACCGGACCAGCGGGCGCGTTGGGTGGCGCGGGATTGTACACATCGGCTTCGATCAGCACTTTCGCTTTGGGCAGATAACCGATCAGCATCGTGTCGGCGTGGTTGGTTCCGTGAAGGCGGTAAATCTCCAGAGTCTGCGTGCCATCGCTGAGCACGCGTTTATCCGCGACAGCTTCAATGACGGGCTTCCTGGGCGTCTTGGCTAAGCGATCCGGTTTCAGGGTGTGCGGCAGAGTCCACAATTTTTCGTAATAAGGCTTGTTTTCCGTGGCCGTCAATATGGTGGCGCCTTCAGCCACGCATGCCCGCACGCCGCCCAGATGATCGAAATGCTGATGCGTATTGACCACGTAGCGGATGGGCTTGTTGGGAATGGTTTTCTTGACGGCATCGATGACGGCGAGCGCGCGATCGTCATTCAGTGGGCAGTCGACGAGCGCAACGTAATCTTTGAACTCCACGGCCACGCTGTGATGCGTGCCGCCCGTCAGGTACCACACGCCGTCGGACACTTTCGTCGTTTCAACCTTCACGGCTGACGGCGGAGCCTTTTCGACATTCTCAGGGACAGGAAACACCACATATGGATTATTCGTGTCCGCCTTGGTGATGGTAAGGTCCAAAACCGCAAAGCCCCCCTGCTTCTGCACAATGTGTGAGGGGAAAGGGACGTCTGTGGTGATCTCGCTGAGGTCCTTGTAATCCGAATAGGTGGTCTCCGTAAGCATGTCCCCGAGCACGGGGTCATTCGTGCGCGTCTCGACGCGCTCCACTTGATTCTTGGCGTTGAGAGTGGCCCTGATGGTGATTCCCTCGAGCGCGCCGGAGAGCGGAAACGTAATGACCGTGGCTCCGGCTTCCGTAGTGACTTTCGCGGCGGAGCCGGCCTTCACCGCCATCTTGAGAACTCCAAACGGAGTCATCCAAAGCTGCAGCAGCCGATCGTTCGCCGCATCCGGAGTTGGCGTGGCGGTGCTTCCGGCGATGAAACCGGCGCCGGGCACCGTCTCATTCCAGGCGAATTTGCCGCTGACGACTTGAATCTGCCGTTGAGGCGCCGCGAGCGGCAGCCCGCCGCCGCCCTGGATCGAGGCCATCCGGATTCGAGCGCGTCATATCCACGCGCATGGCCGGAACGGCATAACTCAAGCTGGCGTGATACGTCGCCTTGAATTCGGGCCACGCCGAACCAGGATGGTATGCCTGACCGAACGCGTAGGTGGATCCCGTGCCCCAATATTCCAGCGTGTTGATGGCGTCGATGCGCTGAGGGCCGCGGATCATCCCAAGCGCATATTCGGCAGTCTTGATGACCGCCTGGGCGTCTTGCGCGCGAGCAGACGGAGCGGCCAGCACTGCCGCAATCAAGGTGTAGCAGAAGAGGCGGCGCATCATCATCAGTTGGAGCGAAATTTTAGTGATGTTCCTTGGTTACCAGGTGCGACAAATCGTGTTCCACGCACGGCAGCGTTTCCGTCAGCCACGCCTTGGGATCGGGGTTCAGCTTTAGCGTGCGCATATTCATGGTCCAAGGCTTGACCAGCACGTCGGGATCTTCGACGGTGGCTTGCCAGGTGAGCGTATCGCCATCGCGGTGCATGCGCTCGATGACGTGCATATTCTCACTATGCAAGTAGCCGGTGATATCGAGCCAACTGGTGTCGTTGAACCCGATGGTGTCGATAACCAGCGTGTCCCCTTCCCAATGGCCGATCGACTCGCCCTTCCAGGTGCCATCCAGATCGTCGAGTGGCGTATGCTCGCGGCCGTCGGTGGGAATCACGCGGTAGGCGTCGCCCCAACCTTCTGCTGCCGGACTGACATACAGGAATACCAACTCTTTCGGCGTCTGAACGATCTTGGCGGGAGGACCCATGCGCGGCACGCCGGCAGGCATGCAACCGAACGATGGGTCTGCATGGTTGCCGTCCTGATCCAGCTTTTGCACCTTTTCCCAGAACTCCGGCTTATACAGCGGCTTATTGGGATCGGACCTGCGGATCATGGCGTTATCGCGCTCGAAATTCAGCAGCGTGCCATCTCGCGAGGCGAGATTTTGCGCCAGCGGATCATCGCTCTGGACGAATGGCGCCCGCTGGCCGATCCACAGGCCGTTCAGGTCGGGATGGCCGTCCGAGCTTCGCGGAGCGCTTTGGTTCGTCTGAGCCATTCCGCGCACTGATGCCAGACACAGCGCCACGCCTAAGAGGACATAGCCGAAATTTTGTCGCTTCATGCTTCCCTCCCCGGCTTGCCTATTTGGCGTACGGGTCGGTGGTCCAGATGGTGAACTTGCGGCCGTCGGGAAGAGTGACGTCCTTGATGAGCCCGGCGTCGGTACCATCTTTGGCGGCCACGGCGTTCACGGTGATGGTGTCGCCGGCTTTCAGCCCTCCGCGGTCGGCGCGGCTCAGTCCCGCCCTGCGCAGCGCGCCCGGCCCGGCCATCTCGAAGGCCCAATGCTTCATATTGCCGCTGTCGTCCTTTACGTCGAGATAGAGGTAGGAGTGGGGATTGATCCATTCGACCTTGGTGACCACGCCCGTAATCGTGAGCGGCTTATTGAGGTCGAATTCCGCCTGGACGGAATGATGCGCCGAGGCCGGCATCCCGGAAATGAGCAAACCGATAACTGCTATGAGACCACCCATTGCGCGCTTCATCGCGGAAACCTCCGTGAGTAAAAAGACCGTACCCCCACCCCTGTTTTTTTGCAAGTGTTCATTGCAGGAGACTTAAACTCGTTTGTTTTGGAAGTGTTCATTTCAGAAAAGTTAGCTTGCGATCGTATGTAACTGCTGATTCTAAAGAGCCGAACAAAAGCAGATCGCTCGGTCGACTTGGTCTGACGCGCGAAATGCTCCTAACGCGCGAGCGGCCTGGCGCTGATGACTTTCGCGCGAAGAAGCGACCTCGGCGATGACAACAGTGCAGGATTTCCTCCAGCCTGGCCGGCTGAAATGGAAAGTGAATGCCACTGCATTCGAAACAACGGCAAATGGGAATTCGGCTGGTCCGTGAGGGCTAATTTTTTTGTGAGCACGAAAGCAAACACGACGCGACCCCTCGGATTTAGCACAGAGGGCACAGAGACACAGAGCACACAGAGAAACCAAAGGTACACCCAGCCGCCGAATTCATCGGGAGTATCCTCGGTGCATTCTTCTCAAACAGACGTATATCTATTTTACCGCACGAGTAAAGTATCCGAGTTGGGAACGCAGGGGACCCCGGCGCTGCGGCGACCTCGGGATGACAGCTTCGAGCGCCGATGGTATCCAGGGCTTGAGTCGAACTTCGAAGTTGCCTTGAGGCCTCGATCTGCCCGATGCGTGGCAACACCGCACAGGCGTGCGCAGAGCTTACAACTTCGGAGAGCCGGCGTTTTTGGATGCGTTGTTCAATTCGTTGGCCCTGCGGGCCTCGTCGCCCTTCTGGAAGTAGTCCGCAACGGACTTCAAGACGGCCATATCCTGCGCGCCATCCTGCGACATGACGTCCAGGTCGTGCGCCAGGCCTGGATTGCTGGGCAAAGCGTCGATGACCGCCCCGACGGTGACACCGCACTCTGAAGAGAGGTGGACCGCCGAGTCGGGCGTAGGGGTGTTCATGCTACAGCTACTGGACAGCGGCGAGCCTGGAGGAACCCTGTTTCCAGCCGGGTCGAAGTCCCAAGAGAAATAAGTGCGGCCGCCGTCCTTTTCGAAAGTTGGCGGCCCATACTTCCCGATCAGGGCTTGTTTCACGCTATCCATGGTGGGCTGCTTGCCGTCAGCGTAGTATTCCTCGCGCGCCACGGAAAGAACCTGCTCTTTTCCGGGCAGCCCCATGGTGCTGACGGAATAGCGGCTCTGCCCCGGCTGCAGCGGGGCAATGTAAGCGTTTTCGCTCCGCAGCATCTCGGCCTTCCGCATATCCTCGAGGATTTGCTGTGAGTTTTTGACCACGCGCGGCTGCGCGAATGTCCCGTCGAAGCCCTGGCGGATGTGCTGGCCATAGGTGTTTATGCCGAAGTTACGGGAGCTTTCGCTGACAACCATCAGCGGGTTGTCGCACATAACGAAGTTGGCCGCCTCATCCCAAGACATGCCCGGGCGTATGCCGGTGACGTCATCGACCGGCGTGCCGGCGGGCGGCTGTGTCGAAGCCTTGGCCGGACAGCGCACATTGCCGCGCATTTCCTTGGCCACCTGCTCCGCGCTGGCCGCGCCCGCAGGCGGCGCTTTGGCGGGTTGCGCGCCGCTCGTGTTAGGAGTGCTTGTACTCTTGGACCCGCAGGCGGCCAGCGAAAAAAGAGCTACTGCGTATGTCATCCACGCCAAACGGTTCATGATGTCTCTCCCGACGAACGAATAAGTGCAATTACGAAACTTGCTGGCCTGCCTTACGAGTTGGGCCTTACAACTGGGCCTTACAACGTTGGGGCGGCCGTATCCTGGGCTTTTTTGATCTTTTGCTGTTGCTCTTGATTGGCCATGTTTTGCGTGAAGGCCAACTCATGGACAAAGGCTCGCATAGCGTAGCTGTTTTCGCTCATGGTCACGCCAAGGGCGTAGACAAGACCGTCCGCTTGAGCGGATACATCTGCTTTGACGTGCACGCCGGACCCGCAGGGGTTTTTCAGGTCACTATCCGTTAATATGCCAATTGGGCCACGAATAAGGGCAGGGTTACTCGGACTTCCCCCCGGTAAAGCGGTATACAAGATAATCCCAGCACACTGCTGACCGTTGAACTTTGGGTCGTTCAGCGGATTTCCTTGTTCGTCAAAGATCCAATTCAAGGTCTGTGCAGTACCAGGCGACGACGGCTGACCGTACTTTTGGAGCAACGCCGCCTTTATATTCGCGACGGTCGTCCGCTTTCCCTCCTGAATCCCCAACGACCGCGTGACAGAGATAACCCGAGGGTCGTCCGGAGGGCCGTTAAACTGGATTCTGACTTCCTCCTGGCACGCCCCGCCGCAGGGTTGCGGGGTTACGACCACGTGCACGTTCTGAAGCCAGGGTTTATCCGCGGTCTTCTCGAATTTAAAGTAGTCCAACACTATCGTCCGTGCCTTGGGCAGCAGGATAGAGGGCCTTGATCTTGGCCAGAACTTGATCATTGGTCATTCCCAACTGAAAGCCGTTAATGTCCGGGAGCTTGGCGAAATTGGGCGGCGCGGAGGAGTCCAGCGCCGGCGCCGATGCGGCAGGCGCGGCCGGTTGGTTCGTGGCTGGAGCCGGCGTTACGGCGGCACTGGCCGCGGGCGGCGCGGCCGAATTCGCTGTGCCTTTTGCCGCAGGCGCAGTCACGGCGCGTGCGGCGCCGGGTGCAGCGGATGAGCCTGCGGGAGCAGCTGCACCGGGTTGGGCCGCGGCCGCGCCGGGCGTTGCGCCCGAGCCCGCAGCGGCCGGTCCGCCTAACGATTCCACGGAGCCCACGGTCGAAGCGACACCCGCCGCCGCGCCTGCGGCAGCGTTCACTGTGGGATCACAAGCCGCCGAGGCGTCAGCTGATTGATTCGCCGACTGATTCGCACCCTGATTCGCACTTTGATTCGAGCCCTGATTGGCGGGCTGGGCGGGCTTCTTCTTTCCGAAAAGAGAGCCGAGATTGGAGACCGCGTTCGCGGCATTCTTCACGGCGGCGCTTGCGCTGGCGGCGCTTTGGTTCGCGGCTGAGCCGGACGCGCCCGCAGGGCTGCACGGAGAAGCCGCTGCCGTCTGCGATTGTGCCTGCGGCTTGGCGGCTGGCTGACTTTGCGCGAAGCCGAGCGACGCGCCAAGGCCCATTGCCACAACAACGATGACCACGCGAACATAAATAGATCTCGAGATACGTGTCGCTGAATTCATTTTATTTCTCCGACAAAAAATAACTGCAACGACGAAAGATTCGTTTGCCGACCTGCCTTACGACCTGGGCCTTGCAATCTGCGGCCTTACAACTTGGGCGCGGACCTCTCCTGCGCTTTCTTGAACTGCTCTTGCTGCGCTTGATTTGCGGCGTTTTTAATATAGGCCTGTTCGTCGATAAAGGTCCGCGTAGCGTAGCTGTTTTCGCCCATCGTCACATCCAGGCTAATGACCAGACCATCCGGCATCGGAGTGCCGGTATTCGCACTGACGTGCACACCGGAGTAGCAGGGGTTTTTCTGCAGGTCGTCTTGCGCTAGATCGACTCCCGCGGATAGCTATAGTAGGGTGGTTCGGATCTCCGCCCTCCCCGGCGTGGTTAAACACAGCGGCACCAGAACAGTCGGTGCCATTGAGCTTCGGGTCGGTCACTGGATTCCCTTGTTCGTCAAAAGACCAAATCAAAGTCTCTGACCTTGACGACCGCGGCTGACCGTATTTCTGGAGCAACGCCGCCTTCATGTTCGCGAGGGTCGTCTGCTTGCCCTGCTGAAATATCAAACTGCGGCTGACGAAGAAAACCCGCTGTTCGTCCGGGGGATCATTAAACCGGACCGTGAGGTTCTCCTTCGCGTTGTTTTGGGGGTTGACCGCTACCAGTACGATGTCGTGGACCCAGGGTTTGTCCGCGGTCTTCTCGAATTTCACGTAGCTCACTGTCATGTCCGTGGGATTGGGATAGAGAGCTTTGACCTTCGCCAAGGCTTGATCCACGGTCATTCCCAACTGAATGCCGTTAACGTCCGGCAGCTTCGGAGAAATTGGGCGGCGCTGAGGGAGCCAGCGCCGGCGCCGATGCGGGGGCGGCCGGTTGGTTCGTGGCCGGAGCTGGAGCCGGCGTTACGGCTGCGTTGGCCGCGGGCGGCGCTGCTGAGTTCGCTGACCCTTTTGCGGCAGGTGTCATCGCGGTGCGCGCAACTGCAGGTGTAGCGGATGCGCCCGCGGCGGGCGTTGCGCCCGTACCCGCCGTAGCCGGTCCACCCGCCGTCGTCGATCCACCGATGGATTCCACGGAGTCCACGGTCGAAGCGACGCCTGCCGCAGCGCCTGCGGCAGCGTTCACTGTCGGATCGCAAACTGCCGAGGCGTCTGCAGACTGGTTGGCCGGCTGATTCGGACTTTGACTGGCACCCTGATTGGCGGGCTGGGCAGCTTTCTTCTTTCCGAAAATAGATCCAAGGTTGGAAACCGCGCTCGCCGCATTTTTCACGGCGGCACCTGCACTGGCGGCGCTTTGGCTCGCTCCCGCGACCGGCGTCGCGGCAGTGCCGCAAGGCGAACTCGCCGCAGTCTGCGATTGTCCCTGCGCTGTCGCGGCTTGTTGTCCCTGCTTAGGGTTCTGACTCTGCGCGCAGACAAGCGAGGCGCCAAGACCCATTGCAATAAGAAGGATGACAGCACAAACGTAAGTAAAGTTTGAGGCACGTGTGGCGGGATTACTCATCAGGGTAAACCTCCGACGCAAGACGCGCTCACATGGGGAGCGACGGAACAGGGGGCCTGTAATTTCGCGGTGCGCGCCGGAGAATAGCACAGAGGCATACAGTCTTTCCACTACGTGGCCTGAATGGCGAGCGCAGCGCTGTGGAAATATGCCGACCGCAGCGCAAACGGATGGCAGACGTTCGTCAGCCGGTCGGGCGCTTGAGGCAGAAGGACGCGCTGCTCTGGCTGCGCGGCCTTGAGCAGCTAGCCGAAAAAATTCAGGAAATGCGGGCGGGGGTGCGGTCGGATAGCGGCCGGGGCTGGCCGAACTTCGCCACGGTCTGAATGGCTTCGCCGATGTCCTTGACGGACTTGAGATTCGTCCACTGCTCGATAGCGCGGTCGGCCTGAGCTTTATCCACGCGGCTGAATTCGGCGATGCGGTAATACTTGGCCTTGAGTTCTTCGTGGGTCATCGGCTTTACCGCCCCACCGTAAAACGTGCGCTCCTCTCCCGATTTCTTGCGCACGGTGAAGATGTCTCCACCGTACTCCAGATGTTTATTGGGAGAGAAAGTTATGCGGGCCATAAGCTCGCGGACCTTTGGGTCCATATACTTCTCGCGCGTGAAGGAATCGAGATAGATATTGCCGTCCAGGAGCATGCGAGCGACGTTGTAGGGCGCGCTGTGGTCGGCGGTCTCACGGTTGCGGGGATCCCATTTGGGCGGATCGCAAATCTCCTGCCAGCCGAAATAATGGAATTTGGCGTCGATGGATTCGATTTCCTCGGGTTTGGTCCAGGCCAGGATTTGCGGCGCGATATTCTGGTGAAAATTCTGGTTGTTGCCTTCCGTGGCGACGCGCTTATATCCGCCGCCATTTCCGTGAATCGTCTCGATGGCCAGCTTTCCATCGGGACTGGTGGGAAATTTCAGGTCCCTGGTGAACGGACCGATGTGCGCGATCAGGCCGTCGCGGCCTTCGAAGGGCATGCACGGGCCGGTCATCCCTTCGCGCGCCAGCATGGCGGCCCAGACGCCGTTGCGGACCTGCTCCGCGCTATGAGTTCCCTTCCACATGGATTGCGTGCCGATATGGCAGACGTACATCGGCATATGCGGAACCAGAGCAAGCGACAGCGCGTTGGCGAGCTGATCCTGGTTCAGGCCCATGAGCTTCCCGCAAGCCATGGCGACGCCGACGCTATGGTAGGGACTATCCCAGCCGGCAGGATCGTAATCGCCTTGTCCCGTGTTTCCGATCGCAGTGACCACTTCGTAGCAGATGGCCATGGCGGCCAGCACCTGCGAACCGGTGGAGTGGAGCGCTTCGCCGACGGCGAGAATTCCGCCAAACATTTCGTTATTGTGCGGAGTGGCGTTGAAATCGGTGTGGCGGATCATGGCGGCGTTTGCGAACGCGGCCATTTCGTAGGTGGTCTTGATGCCGTAGCCCATCACAGTGCAAGGGCCGGGCATCGTCTGGGATAAGCGGGCATTGATTCGGGCAGGCTCGCTTTCGAATCCGCCATAGAGGCTGCCCAGCGTGTCATGCTGGAGGTAATTGATCGTCTCGAGGCAGGAAGCAGTCAGGTCCGATTCGGAGAATCCGTGCACCCATTCCACGATGCGGCGGCTGGATTCGTCCATCGGCCCATTGCCACTGGCGCGGCCCGAATTATTCACCCAGCCGGCGCCGGTTTTGGTGATGTAGCCGGGCTGCACGGTGGTGATGACTTCTTCACTCTCCGTGATGTCGGGAAAATGCTGGACTCTTTGCGATGGGGCCTGGTCCAAGCCTCCCGTGGGGCCTCCCGTGGGGCCGCCTGTCGGCGCGGGCGGCGCCTGCTGGCCTTGCTGGGCGAATAGCGCCGGAGTCTTCAGCATTCCGGCCGCGGCCGCGGCGGCGCCGGCACCTAACTTCATTACCTCTCGCCGCCCGAGTCTGGAGACACGCTTCTTCCGATCGTCCTCTTTGTAATCGCCCATTTTAGGCTCCAATCCTTAATTAGTAAGAGGCCGCTCTATTTTTTGGCTCTCGAAAAATGGGACAGACAGAAAACTCAGTTCATCCCGCAGCCGGGGTTCAGTCCAAGGGCTGGACGCGAACGAGATAGCCGTTGTAGTCCACGTACCAGACGGTTGCCGGCTTGGTGGAAGTATCGATGACGGTGCGCCGGTTATAGGAATACGGCTCGGGCATCTGATACACGGTCCAATGATCGGTCTTGGGGTTATAGCGAAGCATCTGCCGTCCATGCAGCACGCCCGCCCAGATTTCGCCGTTCTTATCCGGCATGGCTTCGTAGAAATCGGTGTAGGGATGCGGAGCAATGGGCGGCGTGAATTCGTCGATGCGTTGCGCTTTGAAATTGAGTTCGATCAGGGAGCCATCGGCGCCGCCCCACCAGGTGTTGCCGAAGGGATCGAAGCCGCCGCGCTTGGCGGTCATCATGTGCGCTCCGCTATTCAGGTTGAGCAGCTTCCCGGTGGCAATTTCCATGATCTCGAGGGTATTGCCCCAGTTGGCCGGGCCGCTGCCGCCCCAATATTTGCCGTCGTAGGAGATGGTGTTGTCGTAGGTGCTGTCAGCCTGCAGCGGCCAGTGCTGCAGGACTTGACCTGTGTTGGGATCCATCTTCACGATCAAGCCGTGGCGGCCATCCCAGACGTTGCCCTCCTGGTCGAGGGTGAAATTTCCGAAGCTGGGCGAGTTGATCGGAGTGGTGCTGTCGATTTTGGCCTGGTGTACTTCGCCGGTCTTGGGATCGAGGCGATTGAGCTGATGGGCCCAATTTTCCGAAATCCAGACGATACCATTCTTATCGATAACCTGGTGATGCGTGCCGGGCATGGCTCCAGGCGTCAACGGGATGGTGTAATCGGTGACGATGCCGGTCTTGGGATCGAGCTTGCCGACGTAGCGAGTCTTGTGGCTGGTGTACCAGACATTGCCCTGGGCATCGAGCGCAGCGTCATGAAGCATCAGCAAATTCCGGGGCAACTCGTATTCGGTGACCACGACGCGGGTCGATTCGCCATGAGGACGCGGGAAGGTGCGGATGGGCATATCCTGCGATTCCGGACCGCGGACTCGGGTAAGGAACTTGGTGAGCATGTCGGCTTCGGGATCGGGAGCGTTCATGGGCTTATTGCGAACCGCGATGGCGGTGCCGGTGAAATGCATCATGCGGTCGACGATCAAAGCCCAACTGTGTTCGTCATAGCGATTGCGGAAAATCTGCTGCCAGGAGTGGCACCCGGAGCAGTTTTTCTGCAGCATGGCTTTTTCTTCCGCCGAGCCGGGGAGATTAAAGAGGATCTCCGCGCCGCTGAGCTGGGATTCGAGCAGCGGCGAGGCGGGCAGATCGTCTGAATCGGCCACGCGTTCGAGAACGATGTCGTCGAGCTTCGTTGCGCCATCGATGGAAACCGAGTCGCGCACGTAAGGCTTGAACGGCACGGGCGAGGGGATCCGCAACGCGTAAGAACCCGACTGCATCTTGGGGAATTCGAATTTGCCGTCGCCGTTGGTGTATACGGTGGTTCGAACGCCATTGGGCGCGATCAACTGGACGCCAACGCCTTCGGGCGAATCGCCGCTCTTGATGCGCACGACGCCGGTTGCGCCGCCGGTGAGTCCGCTTTGCACCGACCACTTGTGGGTCTCGGCGCGATACCACGGATTCATGGGCGGGTTTTCGCCTTCCACACAGCACTTTCCGGAGTGAATGTAGGCGATCAGGTCCGCCACCTCGGAATCGGAGAGGACATAGTGAAACGCCGGCATGAGGGGACCGCCGTTCTTGATCTTGGCGGCAACGTTTTCGTCGTTGACCGCAGGGCCGGAGAGGAGCGTCGGCCGGCTATAAACATCCGAGAGATAAGGGCCGCCCTTGGTGTATTTGTTGTGACACATCCAACACTTGTAGGCGTAGATCACTTCGCCGCGCGCGGCGCCGCTATTGCCGTCAATGCGATAGGTATCGAGGAGCAGGGAGCGCTGCAGGTCGTCGGCGGCGAGTTTGTCCTTATCGGCATCGGCCGCCGCGGCCGGCTTGGGCTTGGGGGCGGCGTTGATGGCGAACCACGCCGCGCCAAGTATGACCAAGGCTGCTCCAAGCGCGAATGAACGGAGAATTACGCCAGAGCCGCGATTCCCGCTTTTGTGTATCGGCATGTGTCACTCCGGAATTGGTTTTGGGCCTACCGTGGGGAGAGTATATATCCATTCAGCCGATTCGAGCATATTGCGTCGGGAATAATTCTAATTTGCGGGGGGATTTCGCTGCGACTTGTTTTGGGTAAGGTGCTCCTTGAGCCGCTGGGCGACGTCCTGTTCTTTTCCTTGTAACAGCTCTTGCTTGACCTCATTCAGGGCAAAGTGAACCACATCGTGATGATGCAACTCCTCGGGCCGGACGAGATCGCCCAGGCGCAGCCAGAGCTGGTGGACCAAATTCACTTCGTTGCGGGTGAGGTTCGGAGCGTGCGGACCGAGAAGGAAGAACTCGTGCTCACCCTGGGGCGTGAAGATTTCGAGATTAAAGGGAGGCCGAGGATCCGGCAGCGCTTCCCAGGCGAGGCCAAACTGGCAGGCCTGTTCGGCAAGGGGCATCTTTGCCGAGCGTCCGAGAACGATGGTAGACGACTGCAGATTGACGGCCGCTCTCAGGATGCCGTCCCAGAGGTCATTGGCTGCGACGACGGCAAGGCGAATGGGCTTGCCGCGCTGTTCAGCCATGGAGAGAGCTTTCGTGAAAAGGTATTGCTCGATGCTGCCGAAAAGCTGGTCGGTTTCAAATTCAGTCTCGCCCGAGCCGGCACGTTGCAGGACTTGCACATGGAGGACCACGATATCGCGGCGCTCGGTTTTGACGCGATCCAGCACCGCCCCGAGGTGATACAGAGCGTGGAAGTTGCTTACGGGAACGAGGACGTTGCCCGGCCGAACACCCAAAGTTGCGGTACTCAGGTCCGTACGCGACGCAACATTGAATAGATCGAGTTCCGCTCCCGCCGTGCCCTTTCTCTTGGTAATCCTTTCAGCGACGGTGAAGGTAGCAAAGAAGACCGCGGTAAAAATGAGGCCCGAGATGGTGGCGATTTGCTTGGTGAAAAGATTGATCGTGCACAATCCGAGCAGCGTAATGGTGATCAGGATCAAACCCAATGGAACTTCCACACTTCCGACCGTGAAATTCAGAGGGACGCGGAATTCGCGGAATCCGGGCCGCTTATAGCGAAGCGCGAGCACGGCTGCGCCATTCATGGCGAAACTCCACATCACACCAAAGGCATAAGCTTCGCCGAGCAGGAAGATGTTTCCACGGCTAAGAATGATGGTGGCGATTTGCAATCCGACGACAAGGTTAATGATGCGATAGGAAGTCCCGAAGCGCCGGTGCGGCTGCCGAAACCACTGCGGCAGAATGCCGTCTTCAGAAACGCGGTTCAGCACGCCATTCGACCCGACAATGGCGGTATTCACCGCACCGGCCAGCATCAGGACGCCGACCAGAACCACGAACGCCTGGAATACCAGGCGCAGGGTGTAAGGGCCGGCGAAATTCATGGCCAATCCGCTGATCAGGTTTCCGAAATATTGAGACCGCGAGGAGTCCGGAATGATCATGACGGCGAAAAACGATACGCCGGCGGTGAAGACAAGGCTGTAAGCGAAAATGATGAAGCCAACTTTTTTCAGGTTCTTGATCTTGGGATGCTCGAGCTCCCGATAGACCTGGGCCAAAGTTTCCTCGCCACTCATGGCCAGTACCGAATGGCCCAGCCCGATGAAGATGCCTATCAAGCCGATGGTATAGGGCCAGCTGGTATTGCGGAGCCAGCCGAGCGCGTCAGCGCGAGAAATGCATATTTTTGGACGGCTCGGGCCACGGCGGAAGGTGAGCGCCGCGCATCCAGAGCGTATAGGCGCACCAGGCAAGCATCAGCACCACCATCACGGTGGTCACGTACATGATGCGCAGCGCTTTTCCGCTGGATTCGGGAATGCCTTTGACGTTTTCCCACCAGAAGTAGAGCGTCACGGCGATAGCAAAAAGCGCGGCGGTGAGATTTTCCGGCAGGGTAAGCCGCAAGTGAGCGTAACGGAAAAAATCGTTCAGAAAACCGGTGAGATATTGCCCGGCGGACACACCGCTGATGGGTCCGGTAAGAATATAGTCGAACATCAGGGCGGAGACGGAGATTTTGGCCAGCCTGCTGCCCATCGCCTCCTTAACCACGCGGTACACGCCGCCGCGAACGAACATGCTGCAGCTCTCCATGTACAGAGCGCGAACGGCGTAGGCAAAAAGCATGATGGCCAGGATGAACCAGGGCGCCGTCTTGCCGAAGGCTTGTTCGGCGATCGCACCGGCATAAAAGGCCGATGAGCCCATGTCGTTGAGAACGATTGCGGCGGCCCGCCAGAAGGAGATGAAGCTGAGCATGGCCGTGGTGGCCACCACGACCCGGGCGACGGGCCGCATAGTACCGGGTTCTTTTGTCAGGAGGGGGTCGGGCGTCATGTGGCTGCGGGGCGAACAACGCTACGAGATGTGGTGAGTAACCCAAGCCGGTCTTTGCCGGCACATGAGATTAGATATGGTCCTAGACATGGCTGGACGCCAGCGCGGGACTCGGAGCGACGCCGGGTTCCCACCAAACTACAGAACTCAGTTCTCTTGCATTTTCGAATTGACCGCACTCGATTTCGAGCAGGACGCAAAAATCCCTGCGCTGCCCGAAGCTATCGAAGCGCTTATGGAGGTCCTTCCAATTCTTGGTCAGGTAGTAGACGGCGGCCAGGCTGCCCCATTCCGAAAGGCCGGCACAAACCACGTGGGGGCGACCCGATTCCTGCCGATTCGTAAGCCTCAGGACCATAGCTTTGTCATAGATGACGCCGCCGCGGTTCTCCATGGAATGGACTTGGCCGGCCAGCCGGAATGCGCGCTGGCCATTAGGCATAAAAAGGAATTGGCACAAGCTGCTTCCCGCCCAGGCTTCGATATCAAAGGTTTTGAAATTCATGTCGGGAGTGCCATAACAGATCAAAATGGCATCCTTCTTGAGTCCGGGTTCGGTGTCGGTGGCAATGCGAAGCACTGTGCCGGAATTTTGCAGAAATAGCGCCGTGAGCATAGCGGCTGCCTGCGGGCAGAAACTGCCGCGGATGATTTCGGCGCCCGGGAAGGCCTCCGGCTTTTCGGAAGTTGGAGACGGCTCCGCGTTTCTGAAGTTATTTCTGAGGCGGACATTTTCGTAGCTGTCCATCACGAAATACGCGTCCGTGGACAGGATTCCTTCTCCCCAAAAGCGCCGAAAACTGAATCGGTCCCAGGTGTCCGGAATGACCTTGGCGACCTGTCTCGCCAGATCGGACAGCACCAGGAAAGGGGGCATGACCTGCAACCTCAAGAAGCTGGTTAACGTCATCTTCCACACCACGCTCGCGGCAAGACATCGCCAAAATACGAACGGCAACAGCTGCGGAAAGTCCGGCGCCGGGCCGCGATTTCAGAGCGAACCCGCGCGGGCAATCGGCCCAGATGGGCACAATTCGCCGCTATCTAACCGGCTCTCCGTCGAGCCTAGTGTTTAGCTAGTTTGGACACAGCGTCGTGTCCGAGATACGGCACAGAAGGCGATCGAAAAAAACTGACCTCTTTCGGCGTCGAAAGAGGAAAGCAGAGCGACCCGATTGGGCCGGTCCAGCCCGAAGTTTGCAGATTTTGTCAGGAAGAGTCAACGTGAAACTTAGCCCGGGCTAATTCCGGCCAAACTCAGCACTAATCGCCGGATTCTGCTAGGCTGAACCGCGCTTCAGTTCGTCGGTCAGAATGATCGATTCCGCGATTTCCTTCATCGAGCGCCGCGTTTGCTGGCTTTCCCGCTGCAAGGCGCGGTAGGCATCTTCCTCGCTGAGCCTCAAGTCGCGCTGCAAGATACCTTTGGCGCGATCTACCACCTTGCGGGTTTCAAGCTTATCCGAGAGAGCGGATTTCTCGGTTTCAAGTAGCAGCCTCTGGCGTTCCTTATCCTGCAGGTCGGATAGCGACTTCTGGAGTTCGGAGGTACGTTCGGCGACACGGATTTCCAGTTCGTCGCGAGCTTGCCTCAGGGCCTCTTCAGTGTGCCTCTTGGAGACACTCACCCAACTCGCGGCCAAAGAGCAGACGATGAAAGCTCCGAAATACGCAACGTCTGTCGGTTGGATCGAGAATGTATGGTAGGGGGGAAGAAAAAAGTAATCGACCAGGAGCGTCGAAACCACGACGGCGAAAAGCCCCGCGGCCGTTCCGCCAAACCAGGCACTGGCCATTACCGCCGCGAAGAAGAGAAAAAGGAATGGGTAGGGGAAGAAGCGTTGCAAAAATAGCGTGGAAACAAACGCAGCCGCCACGAAAAGCAAAGCGATCACATAGCGGCGAATCAAGTGTCGGTCTCCAACCACAGCAGTCAGCCAGGCGCCTGCGGGCCATCCTCGCGTCGCCAGGCTAACCCTCGAGCTTGCGAGCGCCACACGCTAACAAGCTGAAACTTTGGTGTCAATTCGCCGGTCCACTCACCGGAAGAGATCCTGTTCGGGGCTGCGGATAAGAGCGCGCGCGGAAGCTTCGGCCGCTTTCCATTCGAATCCGCGCAACAACACCACCGGATATCCCGCCGCTTTGCGCATCAAGATGCCGGCCGCAGCGGCAAGCTGGTCTGCAACCGCCACGATCGTGCCGGTAAGCTTTCGTCCGCGGCGGTCTACGCATCCCCGGTAATCCTCGAGTGGAGCGAGTCCCGCGACGCCTATGGCGACGTCGACAAGTCCCTCACGCCAGGGGCGGCCAAAGGTGTCGGTAATGATGACGGCCCCGCAGCCCAATTCCTCGCGCAGGCGCGCGGCGGAAGCATCGGGATCGGCCGGCAGGATCGTCGCAAAGTCATCGCCTTCGACATTGGATTGGTCGACGCCCGCATTTGCACACACGTGACCCAAGCGAGTTTCCGTTATCAGGACGCCGCGATCCATTTTCAGGATGCGCCTGGATTGCGACAGGATCAGTTCGATCAAACGAGCATCCTTGCCCCATTGGCCGGCCCAGGATTGCGCGAAGGCGGAGGGCTGAATATCGCGAAGATCGGCAATCGCGCCTTCGGCTTTCGAGACGATCTTCTGGGCCACGGCGAGAATGACGGAACGGTCGATGGGCTGCCGCTCTTTTTTTGCGGCGTCGCGAATGAGCGCGGCGAGATCATCGCCGCGGCGCACTTCCGGCAAATTCGAAAGCGCGACTATTTCGAGGCGCATACGGTTCGCAGAAAGGCGGCTGCGTCGCTATCGTGGGGGCCGGCGAGAAATTCGGCCACATCTTCCGGCGTGTCGATATCGAACATCAAGCCACGCAGGCGCAACACCTCGGAGTGAACGCTCTTCGAGCGCGCCTGGTCCAGATGAGCGCGACAACTTCCGGGACCGAAGCGGCTCTCGATCACATCGGGCGGCGTGCGCGCCAGGGCATTTGTTCCCGTCCCATCGGCCGAGGGCACAACAATCAGTTTTGCCTGCGGGCCTGGTTGAGAGCTTGCTTGCGGGCCTGCTTGAGGGCTTCCCTGAGGGCTTCCATGAGCTCTGGGCCGCGCGGCGGCGGCAAGCCGGGTGAAATCGGCGGGCGTAACGAGCGGCACGTCGATGGGGACGAGCAACACTGTCGTCGCCCCTAACTGAATCGCACGCAAACACGCCGCGTCCGCGGACACACTGTGACTGACCTGCGCATTCTCATCGAAGACCAGCGCGCCGGAGCGACGCGCGTGTTCGGCGATTTCCGAATCGCTGGTCACCACGACCACTCGATCGATCCCCTCGGCTTGGCAGAGTGACGCCAGCGTCTGCCTGTATAAAATCCGCGCCAGCGTTTCCCGCTGCTCAGCGGAAAGAAATCCGCTCAGCCGCTGCTTGGCGTTTCGCGGACTTTTCACCGGCAATACGGCAAAGATCACGAGGCGAGCTCCAGTTTGCGGACGACGACTCGCGCGAGAGCTTTTCTCTCTCGGAGACCGCGCATGACCGTATTGGTCACGACGGGACGCATCCCAAGCTTTTCCACGTCGACGGCCTGCTTTCGATCCACTTCGTCCAGTACGAAGACGCCGGCGAAGTCCGCGTACAATCGCGCCACTTCAACCGCAGCCGGCCGCAAGCGCATGCTCTTCATCATATGCGCCGCGGGGCCTTTGAGCGCGCGGCCGCCCACGATCGGAGAAATGGCCAGCACTCGTTCCCGTTTGCGCCGCAGCGCTTCTCGTATTCCTCGAATCGCCAGGATCGGTGCGATGCTGATAAATGGATTCGAGGGGCACAAGACGATCGCTTCGGCGGCTGCAATCGTTTCGATGACGCCAGGCGCGGGTGTCGCTTCCGAGGCGCCCTCGAAGCGCACGTCAAGAACCTTATCGCGCGCGCGGCGTTTCACAAAATAGGTTTGGAATTCGAGTTCGCCGGCCGGCGTGCAGATGCGCGTTCGGACGCGATCATCCGACATGGGAACGATCCGAGAGCGCACCGCCAGCGCCGCGGTTATCTCCGCAGTTACGCCGGTAAGCGTCGCGCCCTGGCGCAGACGCTCGGTGCGATACAGATGCATGGCCAAATCACGATCGCCGAGTTGGAACCAGGTCTCCCCTCCGAGCCGGCCGAGAGCCTCGAGGCAGCGGAAACTGTCGCCACGGATGCCCCAGCCGCGCTTAGGGTCAGCCAAGCCGGCCAAGGTGTAGGTTACCGTGTCCAGATCGGGGGATATGTGGAGACCGTGGATTTCGGCGTCATCGGCCGTGTTGCCAATGATGAAAATCCGCTCGGGCGCGAGCACGCGGGTGAGCCCGTCGAGAAAACGCGCCGCTCCCACGCCACCTGCAAGCGCGACCACCGAGCCACGGCTCATCGGTGAACTTCACCCGGCCCCAGCCCGGTGATCCTCAGCCCGCTGTGATTCACCTTGTGTCTGAGATTCAATGCGATGAGCAGGGCTGCGGAACTTTCCAGGAAGCGGGCGTTCTCCAGCGGGCCGGCATCGATGGCGCGCACACCCGGAATCGTTTCGGCAAGCGCGCTCACCGCGGCTTTGGCCTCCGCGCTGTCGCCGCATATCAGCGCATCGCAATCGACCGGCTGGCCGAGATTTTTGAGCGCTTCGGCGCCGAGCAGATGAAAAGTTGCCACCACCGGAACGCCCTGAGGCGCAAGCCGCGCGGCCTGCTGCGCGGCCGATCCATCCCACAGACTCACCGTGCGAGACACGCGACCGCCGATGGCAATTTCGAGCGGCACAGTGGTATCCACAAGGATTGCGCTCGATGCGAAATTCGTGCGAATCGATTTGAGCGTCTCGACCTGGGCGGAGAGCGGCACGGTGAGAATCACAATGGCGGCCTTGCTCACGGCATCGGGATAGGTGTGGCCTGTAACTTCTCCGCTGCCGGCCTGTGCGGCGATCTCCTTCGCTCTAGCCTGAGCCTTGTCTAAATTGCGCGAGCCGATGAGCACGCGCAAGCCCGCTTTGGCGAAACGAAGGGCCAGCCCGCTGCCTTCCGCTCCGGTGCCTCCAACGACTGCGACGACTTGCTGCACGTGTGCTCCCAAATAAGTCGTACCGCGCCGAGCCGCGCTTAGTGTAACCTCTAATCAATTCAGAGAGGAGACTTACAGTGGCTGCCATCCCAGAAAAATATCTCGATTTATTCCAGAAGAAAACGTTTGCACAGCTCGCGACGTTGATGCCGGACGGGACTCCACAGGTATCGCCCGTGTGGGTGGATTACGATGGCAAGCACATCCTCATCAACAGCGCAAAAGGGCGCGTCAAGGACAAAAATATGCGGCGCGATCCCCGCGTTGGAATGGACCTGCAAGATCCGGAGAATCCTTACCGTCATCTTTCGCTTCGCGGGCGCGTGGTGGACATCACGGAACAAGGCGCCGATGCGCACATCGACAAAATGGCCAAGAAATACCTGGGCCAGGATAAATACCCTTATCGCAGCGCGGGCGAGGTACGAGTCATCTATAAGATCGAGCCCAAGGGCGCGCATTCGATGGGCTGATCGCATAATCCTGCGATTGCTCTCCAATCCTGCCAGCCAGCCATAATTTCTGTTCGCTTAGTCGATGGACTGCCGGACTTCGGTGGCCTTCGCACTTCCATCCACGGATTGTCACTGCCCTAACCGCCGCGCGATAATGACAAATATGAGTTCGAAAACTGCTTTTGCCAACAATAAGCTTTCCCAGATACCCGAATTCGAAGCCCATCTCGACAAATTGGCTGAAGTTGCCGTCCGCATTGGACTAGGCCTTGCGCCCGGACAAGAAATGGTGATGACCGCGACGCTCGATGCCGTTCCGCTGGCGCGGCGGATTACCGAGCAAGCTTATAAAGCTGGCGCGACACTGGTCACAACGTTGTTTAGCGACGAGGAGTCCGCGCTGCTGCGCTTTCGCTATGGTCCCGACGCGAGCTTCGACGCCGCGGCATCCTGGCTTTATGAAGGCATGGCCGAGGCATACCGCAAGGGCGCGGCCCGCCTGGCGATTACCGGCAACGATCCTTCCCTGCTCTCCAGGGAAGATCCGGAAAAGGTAAGCCGGGTGAATCGCGCGACCTCCAAGGCATACCGCCCGGCGCTGGAGCTGATCACGCGCCACGAAATCAATTGGACCATCGTCGCCAGCGCTTCTCCGGCGTGGGCGGCGGCGGTATTCCCCGATTTGCCGCAGGATGAAGCGCTGGCGCGGCTTTGGGAGGCAATCTTCGCCGCATCGCGCGCGGACCAGTCCGATCCCGTGGCCGCGTGGAAAAAACACGACGCAAACCTGCACGCGCGGGCCGACCGGTTGAACGAAAAGCGCTACTCGGCTTTGCACTTCCGGGGACCCGGCACCGACCTGCGCGTCGGTCTGGCCGACGATCACCTCTGGCTGGGCGGAGGCACAACGGCGCGAAACGGCCGGTACTGCATTCCCAATATGCCGACCGAAGAGGTGTTCACCACGCCGCACAAAGATCGCGTGGAAGGAAAAGTGACCAGCACCAAGCCGCTGTCTTATCAGGGAACGATGATCGAAGGGATTTCCGTGCGATTCCAGGGCGGGAAGATTGTGGAGGCCGATGCCGCGCGCGGCAAGCAAGTCCTGCAGAAGATGATCGAAACCGATGAAGGGGCGCGGCGGCTGGGCGAAGTTTCGCTGGTGCCGCATTCATCGCCAATCGCGGCGAGCGGATTGCTCTTCATGAACACGCTTTTCGATGAAAACGCCGCCTGCCACATCGCCCTGGGGCAGGCTTACAGCACATGCTTCAGGGAGGGCGACAAGATTACACAAGAACAACTGGCCGCGCGCGGCGCAAACAGCAGCCTCATTCACGTGGACTGGATGATCGGATCGAATCACGTCGACGTGGACGGAGTGAGCGCCACGGGCGCTGCGGAGCCGTTGATGCGCGGCGGGGAGTGGGTTTAGGCAGGTCTCAGCCGCTCGCTTGGGCGAATCAACACCCGCCAAGCCCATGAATGCGCCGAGCAGTCATAGCTTGTTTTCCTTCAACAAGCGGGCCAGGCTCTCGGCCTGCGAATAAGTGAGCCTGAACATCACCTCGACTTTTCCATCGCTGAAGACGCCGATATCGGGCGAGTAGTGCGCGGGGAAAAGGCGCTTCAAGGTCTCGCGCTCGTCCAGGATAGCTTCGCGTTCCGCGTTTTCGTCCTGCTCTGTTTTCTTGTTTGTCGTCGCTTTCCGTGTGGTCGCTTTTTTCTGGGCCATGATCCGTACATCTTACTCTGCAGTGACCTCGAGTGTCTGCCTGGGCCGGAGTTGAAGGGCGTCGCCAGCAGCTTTTTAGCGCGTTTCAGCTCGTTTTTCTATTCCCCTGCTGGTGTACCGCTCGCCTACACTCAAGCCCACTTATGGACAGCGGGTAATTTCTACCCGAAGCAAAATCTACCTAAGCCTTGCAGACATCAATATGTTCCGAGAACCCAAAAGGCCATGGCCCTGCTTATGTCTATCACGGACAAAAAGGCAGCCTTGCCATGGGCCGTTTACTACAAATCTCAAACGACACGCTCTTCTGGTATTACCTGGCCAGCAATGCCGCCTACCTGGTTATGCTCGTGATCGCGCTCAAGACGAGCGCAAGGCACCATCGCCTGCTGGAAAGCCATCGCCTGGGGTGGATGAAAGAGACCACGCTGGCACCGCCCATCAGCATCATCGTACCCGCGCATAACGAAGAGAAATCGATTCGCGTGGCGGTCCGGAAACTGCTCGATCTGGACTACCCTGAAGTCGAAATTATCGTCGTCAACGACGGATCAGAAGATCGCACACTGGAGGAGATGCAACAGGAGTTTCACCTGAGGCCCGTGCGCGCCGTTTACATTCCGGGAGTAAAGAGCGCAGCGATACGCGGCCTCTACCGCAGCGAGACCGAGCCGACTCTTGTGGTCATTGATAAGGAAGCGGCGGGAAGCAAGGCGGATGCCGTGAACGCCGGGCTGAATGCCGCGAATTCTCCTTATGTGTGTGTGGTGGACGCCGATTCCGTTATCGAGCGGGACGCCCTGCTGCGCATCATGCTGCCTGTTATGCAGGATCCCGAGCGCGTCGTCGCCGTCGGAGGAATCGTCCGTGTGCTGAACGGGTCAGAGATGCAGGGAGGTCAGCTTCGGGCACGGCTGCCGAGAAAAAGCATCGAAGTGATCCAGGTCATCGAGTACCTCCGCGCGTTTTTGATTGGCAGAGAGGCGTGGGCCGAGGGGAATATGCTCACGATCATCTCCGGCGCGTTCGGGGTGTTTCGGACGGACCTGGTCCGCGCGGTGGGCGGGTATCGCGCAGCGGCGATTGGAGAGGACGTTGACCTGGTCTGCCGGTTACACCGCTATTTACTGGATTTAGGCGCCGATTACCGAATCGGCTTCCTACCGGACCCGGTCTGCTGGACGGAAGTTCCTTCTGACTTGAAATCGCTGGGAAGGCAGCGAGCGCGCTGGCAGAAGGGTCTGCTGGATGTGCTGTGGCTCAACAAAGACATGCTCATGCGTCCCCGCTACGGCAGAATCGGATGCTTTGCGCTGCCGTACTTGTGGCTATTTGAAATGATCGCGCCAGTAATCGAAATTACGGGACTGGTTACGATTACCCTTGCGGCAGTGCTGGGCATTTTGAGCCGCGGCTTTTTTCTTAAATTCCTCATTTTCGGATACGCCTTTGCAACCATGATATCGATCGGCTCGGTTCTGCAAGAGGAGATTACATACAGGCGCTATAACGATTGGAAGGACGTGGCGCGCTTGATCAGTTACTGCTTCCTGGAGCATTTTCCCTATCGCCAATTGCATATGTTCTGGCGGCTGCAGGGACTTTGGCAATACTTACGCGGCGATAACGACTGGCGCCCTCTGAAGCGCACAGGGTTCGACTCGGCGAGCGCCCACTAGAGCGGACACCCCGCTACGGTTCTTCGCCATTAACTGACGACAGTTGCGCGCCGCGCTTCCTCCGAATCGGTCGTGACGTCATAGACGTAATCGTGTGCGAAGAGGGCAGATTTGCCGAGCGCGCCTGCCTCGACGCGTTTCACGATTTCCGCGCGAGAGAGGTCGAAAATCGCCTCCAGAATCTGCGCCCGCTCCTGGCTATTTGCCTGCGCCACGACGAAAAGCACCCGGGCGCTATGCTGGATATAGTGCGGCGAAAGCAGTTGCCGTTTTAAGATTTCCATGATGATCGGCGCTTTGGCCCGATCAAAGCGGCCTGGATCACCCCGGCGGTCCAATTCCGCGAAAAACTCTTCGGTCCATTCATTGTGATAATCCCAGACCTTCTGGAACAACTCCCCGGTGAAGCGAGTTCCGGCCTTGACCGCATGAGCAGCTACACCGGGAATGACGCCGTCTTCAGTGATCGCGGGCCGCTTGAGGCTGCCATCCTTTGTAATGACGGCACGGTGCCGGAGAAGCGTCCAAAGCCACGACACATTGATGCGATAGGTGGCCAGGTCGTTCATGAAGCGCAGCGAAAGTTCATAGTCATCGATCGCCGCGGCAAAATTGCCGTTGAGAATCTGGAAGCCGTAGTTGGCCGACATATAGAAGGCGTGCTGGATGTGTTCGATGGTGATCTCGCCTTTAGGCACTTCGTAGATGGACTCCCAAAGTTCCGGCGTGAACACTTTGGCCGGCGTGTCAATCGCGTCCTTGGCGATGACGCGCGGCGTGATCTTTCCTTTGGCGTCCAATAAGCCACGCGATTGCAGCACGGCCCGTTCGGAATCCACCAGTCCACTGGCAATCGTTGGCACGCGCTTGCCTTTGACCTCCACAGTTTCTTGCGGAGCATCAAGCATGGCCTGCAACTCGGTCACAGCAATGCGCAGAGGTGTATTGCCCGCGGCGACATAGGAAGGTTCCGGGCTCGCCACCCAACTTTGCCGATAGGCGTCGTAGAGATTTCCTTTGATCTGACCGGAGAGAATGTTTTCCAGCGTAGGGAGTTGAGCCGCTGGCAGCGGTCCTTCGGGCACGAACATCAGTCCCAGAAGACGCTCTCGCAATTTGTCGGTGACCATGGCGCGCAGCGCGAGAGGATTGTACCGGGAGCGGCCGTAGGAATCGGCAGGCTGATAAATCATTACCGCTGCCATGCCCCCGATCGGGGCGCCTTGAGTGAGTTGGCCGCTTTTCATCCCGGCCATCAGCATCATCAAGGCGTTGTATCTCTGATAGGCAATCATGTTCGGAGAAGCCATGGTGATCGACTGCGGGTCGGGGAAAACGCCTTGCGGATCGTCTTTCCACATTTCCATGAGGCTACCCAGGTAGTCCCATCGGCCGACGTTGGTTCCCAGAAGCCGGCGGCGTAACACCCAGGCAATCACGGGCAAGAACCGGCCGGCGTTCCCTTCCTCGTAGAGGAGTTTGATTTTCATGGTCCCGGGAGCAACGCCCATCAGGTTTTCCACGGTGACAAAGAGCTCTTCCACGATCCGAGCTTCCTGCGGCGTTTGAATCTTGGGAATGTAGAAGTACAGGCCGGTGCCGAGGCGTGCGAGGGCGTCGTAATTGTTAAGCGCCCAAATGACAGTGATGGGGATGATGCCGGGCACCGGCTGGCCATCGACAGTCATGTGGTCGTAAAGCACATGGATGCTGGGCGGGCGAACAAACCGCGTGGGCCACTTTCCCGGCGACGTAGTGATCCTATAGGCGCGGCGTTTCCCCTTCTTGACCACTTCGTAGGGACGATCGGCCCAGCGCCCTTCAAAAATCTCTTTGGCATTTTGCAGGGCGGCAAAAACGCCTGTGGGTTCATTGCCGGGCGCGCCGTCGGGGCGGAAGTGTGGAGGCGACGCGTCTTCGAAATCAGGCATGTTGATGGGAGCGGGACTGTTCAAGGCATTGAAGGCCATATCGAGCGGATACCACGGCCCGGTAAGCTCCAATCCTGGATTGTTCAGCGGGTGGGCATCCTTTGGGATAGGCGCTTCGTCATTCAGCCGCCAGCGCCATTCACTTTGCCGATCGAGAAAGTTGTCAATCATGCCCTGAACAATGTGCGAAAAGGTCCAGGACTTCCCGTTTACGGGATCTTCAAACGTTTCGTCCCACTTAGGCCACCCATACTTCTCTTTAACCGGCGCGCCGGCTTGGAGCAGTGCCCGCCGTTTGGCCAGCGCCTCGTGGATGCGCGGGCGCAGCTTTCTCGTAAGCGTGGTGATGGTCTGGTCGACGTCAATGCGGCGGCCGTTGACTTTCTGGCTTCCGAAGAGTTCCGGAAATTTTTGAAGAATATCCTCGCGGATCATAGTTAGCCCCAGTGTAATGGCAGCGAGGCGCCTTCTCGCCGGATGGGCGGAATACGCCTCAACGCGAGAAGACACTGCCACGTCTTTCTCGACGGATCAAGTCCCGAAAATTCCGATGGCTTGGCCAGCCAATTCGTCAAGTCAGCCCAATTCGTTAAATCATTCCCGAAAGCAGGTTTCTTTTTCTACCTATCGCTGCGGCCATTAACGCAATTGTGTCTCGCGAGTTTCTGAACGAGACGTTGCGGGCACCTCTTCGAAGACCATGAGGTGAGACTCTTCGGTTACCCAGTCGCCCACGCCGTATTGCGTCGTCGGCATCAACTGGACAAGGTGCTTCGGGACGGCTGAGTAGTATCGCTTCATTTCGGGAATCCACATACCTGACTTCGCGATCGCGCCCGTGGGGACTTTTCCGAGCAGCCGGAAATGGTCCGGATCGTCCTCGTGAAAAACGATCAGTGCTCCGCTGCTGCCGGAGAAATAGACGCGCGAAGTCGGGGCGTCATAGAAGATTTCGTCGGCGCCGCCCGCCGCATCCAATGCCTGAACTACCTTTCCGGTATCCGTGTTGATGACCACAAACTTCCCCGGATCGACGACGTGTCCGCCTCCGAGCCGGCTGCCCATGAACAGCCGATGGTGAGCCGCATCCAGACCCGCGGTATGGGGCTGCGGGCCTCCGGTGATGGGCCATTCGGCAATGACGGCGCGTTTGTTGGTGTCGATGACCTTGACGACACTCTCGCCATTCACGATGTCACCCAAACCGACGTACAGCCGATTTGCCGCACGATCGAGGATAATTCCCGCGGGATCGCTGGTATCCAGCTTGATGCTGCCCACCAGTTTGGCCGCCTTCGTGTCCACGATCTCGATCGAGCCGTCTTTATTCCCCTGCCCCGTAACGATGCCCACGTAATACAACCCTTTGACGGGATCGTAAGCCGCGTTGTCTGGATCTCTATGAGCGGCGCCCTTTCCACCGGTCAGTTCGACGGTCTTCTCCACTTCGAATGTGGTCCCGTTGATGGCAACGGCGGTATTGTCTCCGAGGTCCAGCCAAAGTTGATTGGTAGCCGGGTCGAAGAAAGGCTTGCGAGGATTTCCGCCGAGTGGCGTCTCGTGGATCACTTTGCCGGCCTTCATATCCACAACGACCAGCTTTTTGTTGTTCTCTCCCGAAATAAAGAGGTGCTGATTTTTCAGGTCGTAGCTGAGGTGATCGATATAGCCTTCGGTGGGAATCGGGATCGTCTCCACGAGTCTCAGAAGGCCGGACCAATGCTCCATCGGCGCTTGCTTATTGACGTACGGCTTCGGCTGTTGCTGGGCGCCCGCGCCCAGGGCAAAGATCGCGCACATGCTCAAAACGATTGCCAGCTTTTTCATTTCCTTATCTCCTCGAATGGATATTAACACGACATTTTTCGAGGCTCCGGCGATCTTCCGATAGCCCCGAGGCTCATACGGCGGCCTTGTGAAATTGCCGAGCGCTGAGCTTCAGCTTTCCCTGCATAAGGCTCGTTGACATGCCATATATCGAGGACTAACATCCGCGCCGGATCGGCGGCTGAGCCGCCTTGATCGTGAGGGGGGACCATGAGCAACATCCACCGGCAGGTGCGGATGCGGGCCTTTGCACGCGGGGCTGGACTGGGCTTCTTGGTCTTATTCGTGGTTACGGCGCTGGGCGCGCAGGTGCAGCCGCCGCCGGCTGCTTGGCGCGGAGCGGGGCCGACGCCGTGCGTGGGTTCTGACGGCGGCATCTATAAATGCCCTCCGCCGGCGCAAACGATCGCGGTTCGCGCCGGGCGTTTATTCGACAGCAAGAGCGGCACGATGCTGACGAAACAGGTGATCGTTCTCTCCGGCGAGCGGATTACCGAGGTGGGGCCCGAAGGTCAGGTGAAAATTCCGGCGGGTGCGCAGGTAATCGATCTTAGCCAGGCCACGGTCCTGCCGGGGCTGATCGACGGACATACGCATATGTTCGATACGCGCAAACCAAACGTGACGACCGAACAGGCCATGGTCCTCGCGGTCTCGAATGTGCAGGCCAATCTGCGCGCCGGCTTCACGGCAGCGCGCGACATGAGTACCCATGGGAACGGCTACGGAGATGTTGCCATCCGCGACGCCATCAACCAGGGCCGCATCGACGGGCCGCGATACCAGGTATCGACCCTGGGCATCGTCTGGGGAGCGAAACCGCCGAATCCAGCCGCGCCGGACAATCCCTTGGCCAGCACGGTGGTGCGTTCGGTTGAGGACGCGCGCGTGGCGGTGCGCGAGCAGATCGCGCACGGGGCCGATTGGATCAAGCTCTTCCCCACCGGCGGATACTCGTTCACGCCCACCGGTCAGGTCAAATATGAGTTGACCTATCCGATGCCGGTATTACAGGCGCTCATTGATGAAACGCATCGATTGGGCAAAAAGACCGGCTGCCATGTTTACGGCGGCGAGGGGCAAAAGAATTCCATCCTGGCCGGCTGCGACACCATCGAGCACGCCTTCGACCTGGATCAAGAGCAAGCCAATATGATCGTCGCGAAGGGGCTCGCCTATGAGCCGACATTTCAGCGTTACATCGAACCGTATATGGATGACAACGATGCGAAAAACACCGGCGGCAAGTATCGGCTGATTCCGATTTTCGAGCACGCGGTGTCCATGGCGGCGGCCACCAAAGGAATGAAAATCATGGTGGGCAGCGGAGCGGATGGCTCGACCTTTGCCCATGGAACGCAAGCGCTCGAATTCGAGATGCTGGTGAAGCATGGCGGAATGAGTCCGGCGCGCGCCATCCAGAGCGGAACCATGGTCAACGCCGGAGTGCTGGGATGGCAGAACCAGATCGGATCCGTCGACAAAGGCAAGTACGCCGACATCATTGCCGTGTCTGGCGATCCATTGAAAGACATCACCGAACTTCAGAGGGTGAAATTCGTGATGAAGGGCGGCAAAGTCATAAAGAATGAAGTGGGGGTTCAGAACGGCCCCTCGTAGACGCGGCGTGACGGCTCGGCCATTTTCACGACGTGGCTTCGAGGCCGCAAAGCTTTCGATGGCACGGTTGGTATGCACTGCGCCTGCGTGGCAACTACGTTGGCTGAATCTTGTTCAGCGATTGTTCAACGGTGAAGCAGCGAAGGGCCCGAAAGCGATAGAAAATCTGGAGCCGAGGCCCGGGCTTGAACCGGGGACCTGCGGTTTACGAATCTAACTCCCTTCTACCGGCCTCAGCGGCATCAAGCACTTACGTAGCATTAAGTCGTCGCATCGATCCTCACTTTGGGCCCACTTCGGGAGAAAGTACTAGCCTAGTATTTGTCCGATAATCCGACTAATGAGGAGTTAGCCGCTTCGACGCGGTGTAGACTCTGAGGTGATCGAAGAAACAGCGCGACTTGACGAGTCGTACACTGCGATTCCGCTACAGCATTTAGCTTCTTGTCAAATTGAAGGCTCAAGATGAACGATCAACAAAAGAAGGAGCAGTATTCTGGAGCGCGAGATCAAGAGATCCGTGCGGCACTGGATCAGCATTGGGCGGCGTCCGATGCCAACGATTTTGAAACGGAGCACCGCATCTATCGCGAGGACGCGGTGCTGGAATACCCGCAGTCAGGCGAGCGAACCCGCGGTCGACGCAACATACAGAACCAACGCGCCAGTCAGCCGAGCAAAAAGCGGTTTGCTGTCCGACGAATCATTGGCGGCGGTGATCTTTGGATCACCGAATTCATCCTGACATATGACGGCAAGCCCTCCTACACCGTGAGCATCATGGAGTTCAGGGACGACAAGGTTGCGCGGGAAACACAGTACTTTGCGGATCCATTCGTGGCTCCCGCATGGCGCGCTCAATGGGTCGAACGGATGGACACATAATCTCGAGGCGCGAGAATTCGCCAACGACACCGCCATTTGCGGTTTGCAGCATAACAGCACATCCTCCGATGGAGGCACAAGAGGTGGATTGGAAACGGTTGGTCCAGTTTGCGCTGCTGGGTAGCAGTGATTTGGAACCATATGCCATCCTGCTGGTACGCGTTTCGCTCGGGCTGTTCTTCGCCATCTCCGGGGCAAACAAATTGTTTGTCGCCGGCGGCGCGCAAACGATGTACGAAACGCTCGTTGAGGCCAAAGTCCCGTTTCCCCACCTGATGACTTATTTCGTGTCGGGTGTCGAGTTCGTTGGCGGATCCTTGCTGACCGTGGGGTTTCTTTCGAGCCTGGCCTGCGTGGCTTTATTGGTCGATATGCTTGTCGCCATCCTGACCACCAAGCTTTCCGCCATGCCTAAAGGACTTTCGCCTCTTAACTGGCTCGACGATTTCCTCTACCTTCCGGAAGTCCTGTACGTGCTCTTCTTTATCTGGCTGATCTGCTCTGGTCCGGGAAAGTTCAGTGTCGATTACTGGCTCGCCGGCAAGTTACGGAGGTGATCGATCGACGAAGCAGTTTGTTGCTGGACACAGTGAAGGGCCCGCAAGCGATAGAAAATCTGGAGCCGAGGCCCGGGCTTGAACCGGGGACCTGCGGTTTACGAAACCGCCGCTCTACCAACTGAGCTACCTCGGCCGTTTGTGGCTCACTGATTTTATCCGATCATTTTATCCGATCCGAGAGATTTGCGTAGCCATTTTCAGGAAACCTGGCCTTTCTGCGGCTAAGCATGCGGCTAAGCAATGCGCTCCAGGGGCCAGATCAGCACTTTCAGTTCGCGGGCGAACGACGCGGCGGCGGGAGTATCGGTTAGCTGGATGCCCGCCGCGCGTGCGACGCTGTTTTCTTCGATCTTCACGGATGCGCCTTGCAGCGGCCAAGGTACGTGGTGAATCTCGCCGCGATAGGTCCTGCCCTTCCATAAGGTATAGAGGCAATATCGCTCCGCGAGAAAATAATCCAGCGTGCCCGGTTCCGCGCGACGTGCAACGGACGTCGGTGCGTAGGTAGCCCGCCACACCGCGTTTCCGCGTTGCGAGAAATAGGAGAACGAATCGTTCTCTTTGGCGATGCGCATGCCCGCGTGGAAATAAGGAAGGTGATAAAAGCTTCTCGCGCCCCACACGGCCGCTCGGCTGGCCGTATCCAAGCTGAAGAAGTAAATGCCCGGTTTGCCTTGGACGCTCACGTAGGTGCGGCAGTTGAGTTCGGGGAAATCAAACATCCCCGGAAATGGAGGCAGTCCGCGGAGCCGCACCGACATATGAAAGGGAGTGATGCTCACCCAGGCGTATCCATCGAAAGTATCCAGCTCGAGTTGCTCGGGAACGAGAGGCCGGATCGCAGCGGGCGAAAGATTCCAATGGGCGAAAAGCAGGTCGCGCCACACCTGAACCATGATCCAGGGCCGCTTCGGCACGGGCCAGGGGCGGTGATCGAGCACAGTGAGCGGATTCATGAAGTCAAGATGCTGGAATTTAACACAGAGGGCACAGAGACACGGAGTTCACAGAGGATACTGAGGTATCGCGCAAGCCTATTTCAGCGGGAAAACGGATACATCAGCCAGCCAATTCCTATAGCCACGATCAGGAAGGCCAGGAACGCCCACACAGCATAGCGAAGGCGTTCGCTCATTGTGTTCTTGGAGAGAAAAGCAAAGACCAGCGATACCGCCAGGGCAAAAATCACCATGGTTTGAAAATGAGTGAGGATCATACCGCGGCGTGCCCTTCTTCTTTGGATCCAAAACCAATTTGCAGCACTTCCAGGACGCAGAGCAGATTCAACACGCCGGCCGTGGCAAAAAGGCGCGTGCCGTAATCCCCAGCGGCCCTGGAAACGTCTCCTCCCGCGGGATTGATGGTGCCGGCGAGGAAGTAGAAGATTCCGCTGCCGATATCGGCCAGGAACCCCAGCATGTCAAATGCGTCCGCCGAGTTCGAGCTGAATACGTTTCCGCGCATCCACAAACCCAGCACCGCCAGGATTCCGACGGCAAAGAAGTAAACGATGGCTTTGCTCCATCGCTGAAGCAAAGCGTGTCCCAATCCCGGGCACGAGCCATCCTGCCACGGCGGCCACCAACACAAGCGCGGGATTGATCGAGTTCTTTCGTGTTTCGGCCATATTCGTCAGGCAAGCAGCGCGAGGATACCGGTCTGCATCGGGCCGGTGACGCGCGCTTCTTTTCCGTCTATGTATACATTCACTTCGCTGCGAATCCCAAATTCCTTCAGATAGATGCCGGGTTCGATGGAAAAGCAGGTACGCGGCAAAATCGTACGCGAATCGTGTGTTTCGAGGCTATCCATATTGGCTCCGTTACCGTGAACCTCTTGCCCGATGCTGTGGCCGGTGCGATGCACAAAATATTTCCCGTAACCCGCCTCGGAAATGACGTCGCGCGCGATGCGATCCACTTGCCATCCTTTTATGGCATGGCCCCTGGCCAGTTCGTTGCGGACAAATGCGATGGCTTGATCGCGCGCTTCGCGCACATGCGCGAAAATGCGCGCGTACGTGTTTGGAACTTCCGCGCCCAGATAACCTACCCAGGTGATGTCGTAATAGACGCTGCCGGGGCGCTGCAGTTTTCCCCACATATCAAGCAGGAGCAAATCGCCTTCGCGAACCGGCGCCGACACCGCCGCAGTCGGCTCATAATGCGGGTTGCCGCTGTGGGGCCCTACGGCCACGATAGGTGGCTCGTCCGCGGTGATCGAATGCTCGCGGAATCTCTCCAGAATCCACTGCTGCAATTCATATTCAGTCAAATCGGCCTTCGCGCGGACCTTGGCGGCGGCATGCGCGAAAGCCTCCTGTACGACGCGATCGATCGCCTTCCCGGCTTCCTGATGCGATTGAAATTGCTCCGCGCTCCAGCAAGCCTCGAACCGCTGGACCAAATCCGCCGAACTGACCACCGCGCAGCCTTGCGCTCGGACCATCTCCACCGTCCCGGCGTCCACCAGCGAAACGTAAGGTATGGCATTCCGCGGCGAATATTGCATGGCCACTTTGCGCGCCCGTCCGATCAGACGCGGGAGATTCTTGTTGAGCTCGTCGAGGCTGGCGTAAATCAGCTTCTGCCCCGGCAAAGTATCGAGCGCCCCGGCCTCGATGCGATGCACGAGCTTACGCGGAACGCCGCGGCTGGGAATCAGGTAGAACCAGCGACGCGTACCCATGCCCGCGCCATTCAACCCCAATACACGCGACGCAATCGGGTCGCGATGATGAAAATCGTAGAAAAGCCAGCCGTCCAGGCCTGCGGATCGCAGCTCTTTTTGAATGGTTTCTATTGGCGGCATAACTTACCACCCCAACACACGCAAAACCGGCGCGTGTTGGGAGTTCCGTTTGGCGCGCGAGACTTCATTTACCGGGATGAGCTTCTCGCGCTTCAGAACGCGCCATGGCGCGGATTTGACCTGCGCTTGCGCCTTCGACTTCAACGCGCTTCAGCCGGCTCCGCTCACCCGAGGCGATTCTAACAGCGCCCACAGGCACATTCAAATAAGCCGCCAGAAAACGCCTTAGAGCCTCGTTCGCGCGGCCCTCCACGGGAGGAACATTCAGCCGAATGCGCAGAGCACCCTGCCATTCGCCATCAATCTCATTGCGGCTCGCGCGCGGCTGTACGCGCACCAGGAAGCTGAGCCCGCCCGGGCACTCACGGATGGCGATCACGAGTATGCCGGGCGCCAAAGAGTGCGGTTCCAATGCGGACCTGCGTGGCTCCCTCTTCGATGGCGATATCGAAATCGCGAGACATCCCCATCGATAATTCCGGCAAGGGACAACCGAGTTGCTTTGCGACGCCATCGCGCATCTCGCGCAGGCGGCGAAAGACGGGCCGTGCTTGCTGGGGATCCGCGGTTAGTTCCGGGACGGTCATCAGGCCGCGCAGCTCCAGGCGCGGCATCAGAAGCAAACCCTCGGCAAGGCGTGGGAGTTCGGCAGGGTCGCACCCGGCCTTGGTCACCGTTGGATCGAGCCGCACCTCGATCAGTACCGGCAAGCGGCGGCCCTCGCCGGCAGCGGCATGCAGCTTTTCGGCCAAGGGCAGGCTATCGACCGAATCGATGGTGTGAAAAAGGCGAATGGCTCGCGCGGCCTTGTTCCTTTGCAGATGACCGACCAAGTGCCAGGTCGCCGCCAAGCCCTCGACGACGGGAGCCTTCGATTCCCATTCCTGAACGCGGTTTTCGCCGAAATGCCGGATGCCCAAATCGAAAGCTTCGCGGATGCGTTCGGCGGGAAACGTCTTGGACACGCCCACGATCGTCACCTCCGAGGCTTTTCGGCCGGCCCGCTTGGCAGCCTGCTCTACCCGTTCCTGAAGGGCCGCGACATTTTCGGCCACCGCGTTCGGTGAGGTTCCCATGCCGCGGAATTTTATCAGAGTTACCACTGGAACGCGTTGTGGGCGCGTTGCGAGCCCTGCCCGGCCGGGTTACACTGACCGCGGCGAATGTCTCGCGGAAAGCTCATCGTAATTGAAGGCATTGATGGCGCAGGTAAGCGGACGCAAGCGGACCTGCTTGCTCGCACCTTCGAACAACGCGGCATGGCCTTTGTGCGGTTTAGCTTCCCGCGTTACGAATCTTCGTTTGGCCGCCTGATCGCGCGATTCTTGAACGGCGACTTCGGCCCGCTCCCTGCTGTAGACGCCCATTTTTCGGCACTGCTCTACGCGGGAGACCGTTTTGAGGCCAAGGCTGAATTGGAGGCGGCCCTCAATTCCGGCCAGGCAATCGTCACCGATCGTTACATCGCTTCCAATCTGGCCCACCAGGCCGCGCGCGTGCCGGCCGAAGGGCGCGGCGAATTCATCTCTTGGCTGCGACAGCTGGAATACGGCATCTACGGGCTTCCCGCCGAAGATCTGGTCATCTATCTGCGTGTACCCGCGCAAGAGGGACACCGGCTGGTAGGCCTCAAATCAGCGCGGAGTTACACGGCCCTGCGGCGGGATCTGCAGGAATCAGACCTCCTGCATCTGAAAGAGGCAGCGCGCGTATACGACGATCTCGCGCAATCGCCAAATTGGGTCACCATAGACTGCTTCGATGCCCATTCCGGCACACATAGGGCTCCCGAAGAGATTCACCGGGACGTGATCGAGGCTCTCGATTCTCGTGTGCTCTCGCGCGTGGCCCACTCGTGAACGAGGCAGGCGGCGTATAAAAAATGCCGAAATCCTGGGCATCGATCCAGTAGAAAACTTTCGAAGACATTTACAGCTCATGCCATTCTCAGAATTCCTTGGCAATTCGCGAATCGTTGCCGCCCTGCGTGGGATGCTCGCTAGTGGCCGGATTCCTCACGCCATGCTCTTCGCCGGGCCTCGCGGCCTGGGGAAATTTACGCTGGCGCGCATGTTCGCGCAGGCCGCCAATTGCGAGAGACTGCCCGATGATTTCTGCGGCGAATGCGCTCCCTGCCGGGCGATCGCCAGACTCCAGAACATCCCCGCGCTCATCGAGCAGGGCCTTGGCGAACGCGGCGAGGGGGCCGACTCGGCGATGGTCGAGCGCATCCCGCTCGTGCTGGAAACACATCCGGATGTGTGGGCAATCGTTCCCGATCCGGTGCGGCTGAAAAATCCCGTGGCGAGGCCCATCCTCCACGTGGGCCAATTGCGGGCCGTGCAGCGGGCAGCATATTTCAGGCCGCTCACGAAACGTCGCGTCTTTATTATCGACGGCGCGGAAACCATGCGCTGGGATCATGCCAACATCTTCCTCAAGATTCTGGAGGAGCCGCCCGAGACCGCCACTTTGATCTTGCTCACTCCCAACCCCTATTTGCTGCTGCCGACGATCCGATCGCGCTGTTTGCAATTCTTTTTCAGCTCGCTCGCGCACGATCAGGTTGAGCAGGTGTTGCGTCAGCGCGACGATCTCGCTCCGGCGCAACGTAAGCTTGCCGCTCAATTGGCTGAAGGGAGCCCAGGGGCGGCCTTGGCCATGGACCTCGCCGAGACGGTTGAACTGAGGAAGATGGCCCTGCAAGTGCTCTCAACAATCATCGAGAAGCGCTCTTCAACGGACTTGTTCAACGAAACGGCACTCCTGGTGAAGGGTCAAAAGACACCCTTTGAAACTGTGCTGGAGGTGTTTTATAGTTTGTTGAACGATCTGTTGGAGCTTTCCGCAGGTTTCACAGGTCACGGCGGGCGCAACCCGGCGCTGGGCAAAGAGCTCGCCAAACTCAGCCGGCAGATTGACACGGCTTGGGTCGCATCAGCCGTGGAGGCCCTCGATGAACTCGGCGGGCGTCTGCGGCGCAACGTAAACAAACAACTTGGATTGGACGCGATCGCGTTATCGCTAGCCGAAGCCTGCAAGAAATAAGCTGCGTGAAAAAATTATCACGTAACTAACCCGCGGCGGCGCGCATCTTAACCAGCGAGTCGCGCCTTCCATACTTAATTTTGGAACTTAATTTTGCAGCACGTAATCATAGAAGGAGAAGGGATGGTTAATCGCAAATTATTCCGTCCGACCTTAACTGAAGTGAAAGAGCCGCCGGCCACCCGTTCTCATGCGACTGGGCCGCAGCCGCACAAAAAGCCTGCGCCGCCCGAACAGACGCATGCGGAGAATTTTTACTGGGTGAAGCAGATGCAGGCGCACACACCCATGACCATCGTGCTTCGCGACGGTGAAACCTTGCGCGGAACAGTGGAGTGGTATGACCGGGATTGCATCAAGCTGACCCGCTTCGGCAGCCCCAATCTGCTCATCTACAAACAAGTGATCAAATACGTTTACAAAGATGGGGAGGAAGCAGCCGGCGGTGGCAGCAACGGGCAGTAATCCACGCTCAATTCACAAACCAAGGCACTCGGGTATAAACATCGCGCCGCGGCATTAAGTGGACCTCAGGACGTCAGTCAGACCCGCGCTCGCGCCCGGCATCTCCGAAACCAGCTCCGGGACTTCGATACGGATCAGCGTGCCCGCGCCCCGCCGGCTGGAAATCTTCAGCTCGAAGTCATTGCCGTAAAGCACGCGAAGGCGCTCGTGGACGTTGCTGATTCCGATGCCGTCCACATACACCTGCGGCATGCGCTCCTCGGGTATGCCCGCGCCGTTATCTTCCACTTCGATGGCCAGGCGCCCGTCGCTCAGGGACGTGCGAATGGTGATCTGCCCGCCCGCAAGTTTCGCCGCCAACCCATGCTTGAGTGAGTTTTCGATGATAGGCTGCAGCAGCATGCTGGGCACAAAGGCCTCCAGCGTATTCTGGTCGACGTGCTTGAAGATTTGCAGATTATCGCGGCCAAATCGCGCCACTTCGATATCCAGATAATCGTCGATGAAGTTGAGTTCCTCCTGCAAAGCGACAAACGTCTCGTGCTTGCGTAGAAGCCGGCGCAGAATATTGCCCAGCTTTAAAACCACAACGCGGGCCTGATCCGGGTCGTAGCGAATCAGCGAAGCAACTGTATTGAGCGTGTTGAAAAGAAAATGCGGATTGATCTGACTGGTTAGAGCATCCATGCGCGCCTTGAGCAAGAGTTGCTGATGCTGCTCGAGGTTCATTTCAATCCGCGTGTTATTCCAGATCTTGATCGGCACCGCCACCGTCATTACCGTCGCCAGCATGAGCAGAAGCACCGACCACCAGTTGCGGGCGTCGATGATGAAAAGCCAGCGCGAAGGCAGCGAATGGCCGAGCAGCAGCCGTCCGACTTCGAGCCCGACGCAGCCGGCGAGTGGCAGCACTTCCCACCCAACGCTCGAGCGCCGCACCATGCGGGTGAGCCATTTCGGAAAATTCAGGAACGTAAATGGCCCGAAACTCCAGATGTCCTCTTTATTGGGGATCGCCTGCCGAATCAGGCCGCCCATCAATCCAGCCATTGCCGCCACGGGGGCTGCCAGCCATTCATGATGAAAGAAGGCCGGCAGGCTGACAATCGTGCCTCCCAAAGGCCCCACGACGAGGCCCCCCAGCAGGCCCAGCAGGAAAGAGCCCTCGGCCATCAGATCGGCAAACTCGTAAGGGGTATACACCAGCCTCAGCAGCACGCTGATCGCGAGTGCCGGGGTGAGGAAAAGCAGCAGCTTCACTTTCTGATCGGAGTCACGAACTTCGGTGTAGAGGACACGGCGAAAAATCGCCCAGCGCGCCAGCAGAGCGGCCATGGATGCCGCGACACCCACTTTCAACAGCAAGGTGAATAGCAGACCCTGGGTGGTGGAAAGTATCTGCATGGATTTGTGGCCCGGCTCCTGCTTACGTTAGCCAATCACACCCGGCGATGTAAAGCCGGTTACTGCTATACTACAAACATCCCATGAAGCTAAAGCGCTCAAACGGTGCCGGTGGCGCCGGCGCACAAAAAATCCGCGTGGTAGCCCAGGCCAACTTGCCCACGCAATACGGCCGCTTCCGAATCCTGGGAATTGAGGGAGAGAAGCCGGAAGAAAACGCCGTGGCTCTCACGCGCGGACGTCTGAATGGCGGCGCTATTCCCCTGGTTCGCATTCATTCGCAATGCCTTACCGGAGACGTGCTGGGATCGCAACGCTGCGACTGCCGCGCTCAACTGGAATTATCGTTGCGAAAGATCGCCGCAGCGCGTGCCGGTCTTCTTCTTTATCTTCCTCAGGAGGGCCGGGGCATCGGGCTCATGAATAAGCTGCGCGCATACGAACTGCAGGACGGCGGCATGGATACGGTGGAAGCCAATCAACACCTGGGATTCGCCGCCGATTCGCGCGATTACGGCTTCTCCGCGGCTGCCCTGCGCGCCCTGGGCGTACACCGCGTTCGTCTGCTCTCGAATAATCCCGACAAGGTCCGCCAGCTCGAATCGCACGGCATAAAAGTGGTCGAACGAGTGCCTTGTCAGCCACGGGGCACGCATGCCGCGCGAAACTACCTGCTTACGAAGTCAACGAAACTGGGACATCTCCTCGCCGGCTTCTGAGTAGAGTGCGAGCGAGTCGCAACAAATTAGCTGCAACGAGTTAGCCTCAAATAAGACTAGCGGTGTCATCACGAGGCCGCTTTTTGGCCGAGGGATCTGCTTTTTCGAATATCTTCGGCACCGTTAGAGTGCTCAGCCGCCGCCGACCAGGTGCACAATTTCGAAGCGATCGCCCCCCGAGACGAGTGTCGTTCCCCACTGCCCGCGCGGAACAATTTCAAGATTGCGCTCAATGGCAAGCCGATTCGCCGTCAGGCCCAGTTGCACGACGAGTTGCGCGACGTTCAGCCCCTTCGGCACTTCACGCGCTTCGCCATTCACCTGGATGGTCACCGTTTCGCTCATTTATCGAATGATCTACCGATTTGGGCGCTTGGGTTTCAGTTGGTAACGCAATTCCTCGCGGCCTTCGCCGATATGAGCGCGTATGACCAGGGCGGCAAGGGAGGACTCGTTGAGGGTGGGAAACGGAAACTGCAATGAGGTGCGGCCTTCCGCATCCGTCTGTGCGAAGTGACTCTCGGGCGCGCCCGCTGCGCCTTCGATGAAAGCCTCAACCTGCGCGCCGGTCACGGGCTGGCCGCCCCCTTTCGCGGAAACCTCGATATCCAGCGAGACGTGCCCCGAGTCCAGCCAGGAGCCGGCATTGAGGAGCTTGACCGCGAGGCCCTCCTTACTCGCCGGCGCAGCTTTCTCCGCCGCCCTTTTGTCCAACGAAAGCGCGCCTCCGCGCAGCGCTTCGAGTATCTCGCGGTGCTGTTTTTCCACGCGAGCGCGCAGAATGGCCTGATCCAAGGCCCCGCTGGCCGCCAAATCCTCATAGCTGGTGCTGTGCCGGTAGACAACCCTGCCCTGGATCAGAACCAGCGTGTCGATAAATGGATGAGAGGCGCCGCGATCCTCGGTCTGCACGTCGTAGGATTCCGAACCGATTTGCATTTTCGAATTGAAGCCGTATTTCATTTTTCGCTGGTAATTTTTTCTTCCAGGTCACTTGAATTGACCCGTTGGTGAAGCGTCGCTATTATAGCTTGTGTGCTTATGTCCGGGAACCTGGCCCAAGCTTACGCTCCGCTGTTGATACATCTCCTGATCGCACTGGGGCTTGCTTCCATCCTCCTCATACTTTCGAGTTTGATCGGCCAGCATCGCCCGAGTCGCGAAAAGATGCAGCCGTATGAGTGCGGCATCACGCCCGTCGGCGACGCCCGCGAGCCATTTGACGTCAAGTTCTACCTGGTGGCCATGGTTTTTATCCTTTTCGACGTGGAAGCTGTTTTCCTGTACCCCTGGGCTTATGTCTATCGAGAACTGCGCTGGTTCGGCTTTACGGAGATGCTGGTATACATCTTGATCCTGCTGGCGGGCTATATTTATCTCTGGAAGAAGGGGGCTCTTGATTGGAACCCCTCGAACACGCAGCGGAACCGCCAAACGTGACCGACCAGCCGAGCGTCGAACAAAATCCCATAGTTCAACAATTGCGTGCCTGGGATGAAAAGGCCATTGCCGAAACCAGTGAGTTCCGGGGCGAATTGACTATCGTTTTGGTCCGCGAGCATCTTCAACGCGCTGCCGAATATCTCCGGGCCGAGCCAGGATTACAGTTTGATTTCCTATCGGACATCTCCGCGGTGGACCGCTTCCCGATCGAGCCTCGTTTCGAAGTGAATTACCACCTGCTGTCGATCCCTTTGCACCAGACAGTGCGCCTGCGCGTCTGGCTTCCAGGAAAAGATCCGGCCATCTCCACGGTCATTCCCGTTTGGCCTACCGCAAATTGGCATGAACGCGAGGTCTTCGATCTTTTCGGTATTCGCTTTGAGGGACATCCGGATTTGCACCGCATCCTGATGCCCGACGATTGGGAGGGCTACCCTCTCCGCAAGGACTATCCGGTCGAGGGATTCCGCTCATGACCACCACGGTTGAGACCGCCGCCGGCACAGCTCAAACCATGGTCCTGAATATGGGGCCGCAGCACCCCTCGACGCATGGCGTGCTGCGCGTGGTGCTGGAGCTCGACGGCGAGACAGTAGTCAGAGCCCGTTCCGAAATCGGTTATCTCCACACCGGCATCGAGAAAAGCTGCGAAGCCCTTACCTATACTCAAGCCATCACGTTAACTGACCGCATCGATTATCTGGCGCCGCTTTCGAATAACCTTGGCTATTGCCTGGCCGTGGAGAAGCTCCTGGGCCTGCAAGTGCCCAAGCGAGCCCAATACATCCGCGTCTTGCTCACGGAGATGACCCGCCTGAACTCACATCTGGTGTGGCTGGGAACGCACGCCATGGATTTGGGCGCGACTTCGGTGATGCTCTACTGTTTCCGGGAACGCGAAGAGATTCTAAAGATTTTCGAGATGGTCTCCGGCCAGAGAATGATGACCAGCTATTTCCGGATCGGCGGCCTGGCCCTGGAGCCACCGCCGGGCTGGCTGGAACGCGTTCGCCGCTTCATCGACATGTTTCCATCCCGCCTCGAGGAATACGAAAACCTGCTCACCCGCAATCGCATCTGGCTGATGCGCACGGTGGGAATTGGCATCCTCGAAGCGAAGGATGCCATTGCCTTCGGCGTTTCCGGTCCCATGTTGCGGGCCGCCGGCGTGGCCTACGACGTGCGCAAATTCTTTCCTTATTCCAGCTACGAGGAGTTCGACTTCGATATCCCGACGCGCACGGAATCCGATTGCTATGCCCGTTATCTCGTGCGCGTGGCGGAGATGCGCGAAAGCCTGAAAATTGTCCGCCAGGCCATGAGCAAAATCCCGCCCGAAGGGCCCATCAGGGCCGAGGCGCCGGGCATTGTTCCGCCGCAACGCGAAAAGATGAAGACGGAGATGGAAGCGCTGATCTACCACTTCAAGATTTTCACCGAGGGCTTTGCGCCGCCGCCCGGCGAGGTCTATCAACGCGTGGAATCGCCGCGCGGTGAAGTGGGCTACTTCATTGTGAGCGACGGCTCTCCCAAACCTTACCGCGTGAAGGTGCGCGCGCCTTCATTCGTCAATCTGCAGGCGTTGCCCGAACTCGCCGAAGGCGGCCTGGTGGCCGACTTGATTGCCTGCATCGGAACGACCGATATTGTCCTCGGAGAAGTGGACCGCTGATGGAGCTGCCGCTCGTCCTCGAACAAAAATTCCAGACGCTCATGGCGCGATATCCCGTGAAACGTTCGGCGCTCGTGCCCATGGCCCTTTACGCTCAAGACGTTTTAGGGTACGTGACCGACGATCTGATCCTGGAGATCGCCAACCGGCTCGGGCTCACTCCTTTGCACGTGAACGAAACGCTCGCCTATTACTCCATGATCCGCCGCAAACCGGCGGGCAAGTTTCACGTTCAGGTGTGCACCAACGTCTCCTGCATGCTGCGCGGCGGCAATGAGGTCTACAAGTTCGTACAGAAGAAGCTCGAAATCGGAAACAAGGAAGTCACCGCCGACGGCATGTTTTCGCTGGAGGAAGTGGAATGCATTGGCGCCTGTACCGGCGCGCCCGCCATGCAGGTCAATTATGACTTCTACGAAAACCTCACCGAGCGCCGCACCGATGATTTGCTGGACGCCCTGGACAAGGGTTCGCGGCCCGCGAGAACCGAGCCCACCTCCGGCGCTGTGCACGAGCGGCATCCCGCCGAAGTGCCGGTGATCAGCCGGCTTTTTGGCGTTCCCGATTCGCATAAGATCGATGTTTATCTCCAGCACGACGGCTACAAGGGACTGGAACGCGCTCTCAAGGAACTCACGCCGGAGCAGGTGACCGAAGAGGTAAAGAAGTCAAATTTGCGCGGCCGGGGTGGCGCCGGTTTTCCCACCGGCGTGAAGTGGAGCTTCGTTCCCAAGGAATCGGCCAAGCCCACATATATTCTTTGCAACGCCGACGAGAGCGAGCCGGGCACGTGCAAAGACCGGCCGCTGATGGAGATGGCTCCGCACCAACTGATCGAGGGCATTATTATCGCGGGCCGCGCCGTGGGTGCGCACCGCGGATATATCTACATTCGCGGCGAATATCGCTACGTTTTGGAAATCGTCGATGCCGCCATCGAAGAGGCTTATGCCCGCGGCTACCTGGGGCAAAACATCCTGGGCAGCGGCTTCGATTTCGATTTGACGACGCATACCGGCGCGGGCGCCTACGAATGCGGCGAGGAATCCGCGCTCATGGAATCGCTCGAGGGCAAGCGCGGTTACCCACGCATTCGTCCGCCCTTCCCTGCCGTCGTGGGCCTCTATGGCTCGCCCACCGTCATCAATAATGTGGAAACGCTATCCGCGGTTCCCGCGATCCTTCATCGCGGCGGCGAATGGTATTCCGGCCTGGGATCGGCGAAGAACGGCGGCACGCGGCTTTTTTGCATCTCCGGCCACGTGAACCGGCCCGGCATCTACGAATTGCCGATGGGATTCAATTTGAAACGCATGATTGAAGACGTCGCCGGAGGCATACCAAACGGAAGAAAGCTGAAAGCCGTAATTCCCGGTGGGAGCTCCTGCCCGCTGCTCAAAGGCCGATGAAATTGATCTCCCCATGGATTTCGATTCCCTGGCCAAGGCGGGATCAATGCTTGGGTCGGGCGGCCTGGTGGTGATCGACGAGGCCACCTGCATGGTCGACCTGGCCCGGCGCATCATGCATTTCTACGCGCATGAATCCTGTGGCTGGTGCATTCCTTGCCGCGAAGGCACCGATTGGCTGCGCAAAATGCTCGACCGTTTCCATTCCGGCGGTGGCCGCCGGGAAGACATTGCTCTGATCGGTGAGCTATCCAAGAACATGCTGGGCAGGACCTTCTGCCCGCTCGGCGACGCGGCGGCGCTGCCCACCATCAGCATCGTCAAAAAGTGGGCTAACGAGTTCGAGGAACATCTGGCAGGCAGGTGCCCTTATCAGCCGGCGGAGCTGCTGGCTTCGGCTCTCGGGTAATCTCAACAACATGGCAGAGACTCCGGAAATAAAGTTCAAGCTTGACGACCGCGAACTTACGGTGCCTCCCGGGACTCTGGTCATCGAGGCGGCGCGGCAACAAGGCATCGAGGTGCCTTCGTTCTGCTACTACGCGGGTCTGGCGCTGCAAGCCGCCTGCCGGATGTGTCTCGTCGAAGTGGAAAAGGCTCCCAAGCTGCAAACGGCGTGCACCCTGGTGGCCGTGAATGGCATGGTCGTGCACACCGATACGCCGCAGGTCCACGAAGCACGCAAGTCCATGCTGGAATTCCTGCTCGCCAATCACCCGCTCGATTGCCCTGTCTGTGATAAGGGCGGCGAATGCGAACTCCAGGATATGACCTTCCGCTACGGCGCGGATCGCAGCCGCTTCGTCGAGGAAAAACTGCACGTCCCCGAGGTCAAGTGGTCCAACATCGTCTATTACGACGCGCCTCGCTGTATCCTCTGCTTCCGTTGCGTGCGCGTGTGCGACGAAGGCATGGACGTGAAGGCTCTCGGCGTCGGCCAGCGCGGCGCCAGTTCGGTGATCATTCCCAATCGCGATGACTCTCTCGAATGCGTCGAATGCGGCATGTGCATCGATATATGCCCGGTGGGCGCGCTGACCAGCGGCACTTACCGCTATCACACTCGCCCTTGGGAGATGCAATACGTGCCAACGGTGTGCGCGCATTGTTCCAATGGCTGCAAAACCACGCTCAGCGTGCGCAACCACGAAATCCTGCGCGTCAATAATCGCGACCTCTCCGGCTACAACGGCGATTTTCTCTGCGCCAAAGGCCGATTCGCCTTCGACTTCACTCGCCATCCCGAACGGCTCAATCAACCCTTGATCCGCCTCGGCGGCAGGCTCGAGCCGGCGAGTTGGGAAGAGGCTTTGGAACAGACAGCCGTGCGTCTGGCCGCGATACACAAGCAGAGCGGCCCGGATGCGATCGGTTTTTATGGCTCCAATCGCACCACCAACGAAGAAAACTATTTGCTGGGACGCATCGCGCGCGCGTCGATCGGGACGAACAACGTCGATCATCATCGCACGGCGGATTACGCCGGCCTGATGGCTCTGGCCGGCAAGCAAGTGGACACTTTTGGCGAGTTGGCGGTGAGCAAAATGTTTGCCACCATGGGCGAGCTGGCCTCGGCGCCGGCCATTCTGCTTAATCAGCAATGATGCCACCGAGCAGAATCCTCTGGTCGCCTGGCAGATTCGCGCAGCCATCCGCCATCATCGTTCCCGCCTGTATATTCTGGATTCGCGCGAACAGAAGCTCCAAAGCAAAGCCCGCGGCTCTTTGATCTTTCCCGAAGGAGAAGAAGCGGACGTCCTTGGGAGGCTTTCTGCCGTCCGGCGCGGCGAACGTGCCCGAGAGCGATCTCGGCCGGCGCCTTCAGGGATTCCGCGAAGCTCTGGCCGCCGAAAATGATCTCATCGTTCTTTTTGGCGCCGCCATTCAAGGCGCTGCGCTCGCTCGGCTGGGAGAATTCGCGCGGGAGCGCGCGGCTCAAGGCAAGCACACTCGATTCATGGCCCTGGGAGATTACGCCAATTCGCGCGGCGCCGCGGATATGGGGCTTCTGCCCGGCTTCTTGCCGGGATACGCGCCCGTCGCGAACGCCGCGGCGCGCCAATTCTTCGGTGAATTCTGGGGCGCGACGCTGCCGGAAAAATCGGGGCTCGATTCGCGCGCCATGCTGGAGGCCGCGGCGGACGGCCGGCTCAAAGCCCTTTACGTCGTGGGCGCGAATCCCGTCAAGAAAACGAATTTCGTCGGATCCAAGCGAATGGGCAAGCTCGATCTTCTTGTGGTTCAGGATTTGTATCTCTCCGAGACGGCGCGCCTTGCCGATATCGTCTTGCCGGCGCTTTCCGGATTCGAAAAAAGCGGCACGATGACGAATACCGCCGGTGAGGTGCAGCTCGTGCGCAAAGGCGCGGAGTTCATGGGCGCGCGTTCGGATTTCGACATTCTGCGCATTCTTTCCTACCAGTTAGCGCAGCAGCGATTGGGGCAGCCGATCCGCCTGCGCACGCCTGACGCCGCGTTCGAGGAAATCTCGCAGCGCGTTCCCGGATACGCCGTCTCCTGGACCAATCTGCTTGGCGGCGCCCCCGAGCCGACGCAGCCGAACTTGACCGCAAATGGTTACAGCCCCGCCGAACCGGCCGGCGGCGTCATCTTCTCCAACAATGATTCGCTTTTCACCAGCGGCAGCTTGACCCCTTATTGCCGTCTGATTCGATCTCTGCGAGAAGCGGGCGCAACCCCGTGAACGGCGCCACGGCACAGTCGATCCTGCTCGTCTCGGTCATAAAGGTCGTGGTGCTGCTATTTCTCGTTCTCACCGCCGTCGCTTACCTGGTTTGGTTCGAACGCAAAGTTGCCGCGCATCTGCAAGGTCGATGGGGACCTTACCGCGTGGGCCCGCATGGCTTAATGCAGCCGCTGGCCGACGGCGTCAAGTTCCTTTTCAAGGAAGATGCCACGCCGGCCGGCGTCGATCGCTTCCTTTATTTCGGCGCGCCGCTGCTCACCATGACCCTGGCGATCTCGGCCATCGCCATGATTCCGTTTGGGCCTGCATCCATTCACATTTTTGGCGTGGCCACGCCGCTGGTGGTGGCGAATATCAATGTGGGCCTGCTGGCCATTTTTGCCATCACCTCCGTCGGCGTTTATGGCGTGGTCTTGGCGGGCTGGTCCTCGAACAGCAAATATTCGCTGATGGGCGGGCTGCGCAGTTCGGCCCAAATGATCAGCTACGAGCTGTCTCTGACGCTCTCCGTGGTCGGCATTCTGCTTCTGGCGGGCACATTCAATCTCAGCGAGATCATCCAACGGCAGGACGGATTCACTTGGGGATTCCTGCCCAAATGGAACCTGTTGAACCCGGCATTGCCTCAAATCCTGGGCTTCTTCTGCTATTTCGTTGCCGCCATCGCGGAAACCAATCGCGCGCCCTTCGATCTGGCCGAAGCCGAATCGGAACTTGTGGCCGGCTATCACACCGAATATTCCAGCTTCAAATTCGCCATGTTCTTTCTGGGCGAATACGCCAGCATGATCACGGTCGCGTGTCTCGCCTCGATTCTGTTCCTGGGTGGCTGGCTTTCGCCTTTTCCTCCGACGCCGGCCATGAGCTGGAGCCTGTATATTCCGTCCGTCGTTTTGGTCGCCGCCGGAGTAGGCGCGATCATCGATGGCCTCAAGCATCCTCCCTTCGTTTTGGCACTGCTGGGAGCAGCCCTCTGTGCGCTATCATTTCTCTGCTCGCGTCCCGGCGTGATCGATGCGGTTCAGGGGCCGTTCTGGTTTCTGGCCAAGGTGCTGTTCGTGCTCTTTGTTTATGTTTGGGTGCGCTGGACGCTGCCGCGTTTTCGCTATGACCAGCTCATGCGCTTCGGATGGAAGGTCCTGTTTCCCCTGGCGCTCTTGAATGTCGTCCTGACCAGCCTTGCGGTGGTGATGCGCAAATGACGCCTCAACTGGTGATCTTCCTGATCCTGGCGGCGATTGCCGTGGCCGGCGCCGTGAACGTCATCCTGCAACGCCATCCCATTCATAGCGCGATCTCTCTGATCACCGTGATGATTGCGCTGGCCGGACTTTTCCTGCTCCTCGAATCGGAATTCATCGCCGCCGTCCAGATCATCGTTTATGCCGGCGCGATCATGGTGTTATTCGTGTTTGTGATCATGCTGCTCAACGCCGGAGTCGAAGAGCGCACCAATATGAGCCGCATGGCGCGTTACGCGGGCGTGCCGCTGGCGATTTTCCTGCTCATCGAACTTGCTTACCAGATTGGCGCGGCGACTTTGTCCATGACGGCGCAGCCGGCCGCCGCGGACGTGACCCGCGGATTATCCATGCTCTTGTTCCAGGATTTCGTGTTTCCGTTTGAATTGACGTCTATTTTGATCCTCATCGCCATTCTTGGCGCGCTGGTGCTGGCCCAGCGAGGTGAAGGCGTACCCGCCAAAGGCGGGCAAGAAAAAATTACCTGAACGCTTGCTCGAATCGGCAAAAGGTAAGGAGAGAAACCTTGGTGCCTATTGCTTACTATCTTGCTCTCAGCGCCGTCCTCTTCGGCCTCGGCGTTATCGGCTTTATTTTCAAGCGCAACATCATCACCATTTTCATGTCCATCGAATTGATGCTCAACGCGGTCAACCTTGCTTTCATCGCGTTTGGCCGCGCTCTCGGGCAACTCCAGGGACAAGTCTTCGTGTTTTTTGTAATTGTTGTGGCGGCTGCGGAAGCAGCCGTGGGCCTCGCCATCGTCATCGTGATCGCGCGGAACCGGCAATCGCTCAACGTCGAACGCATTAATCTGCTGAAGCTCTAGGGCCGGATGCTGATACTCGAGCACCTCTGGATCATTCCGCTGTTGCCCTTGCTGGGCGCGGCTGCCAACGGACTTTTTGGCGGCCGCTGGCCGCGGCGCGCCGTCAATGCCGTGGCCCTGGGCAGCACCGGCCTTTCCTTTCTCGCCACGCTCGAAGTGGTGCGCGAGTTCGTGCATCTCGGCCCCGCCCAGATTCCCTGGGTGCAGTCTTACTTCACGTGGATCGACGCCGGCCGTTTGCGCGCCGATTTCGCCCTGCAAATCGATCAGCTCACCTTGATCATGCTGTTGGTCGTCACCGGCGTCGGCTGGCTGATCCATCTCTATTCCACCGGCTACATGGCGGAGGACCCCGGCTATCGCCGATTTTTCTCCTATCTCAACCTCTTCATGTTTTTCATGCTCATCCTGGTTCTGGCCGCGAACTATGTCCTCCTCTTCGTCGGCTGGGAAGGCGTGGGCCTGTGCAGCTATCTGCTCGTCGGATTCTGGTTCTTGAAGAAAACCGCCACGGATGCGGGCAACAAGGCATTCTGGGTGAACCGCGTCGGCGATTTCGGTTTCCTGCTGGGGCTGTTTTTGCTCTTCCGTCAGTTCGGCACGCTCGATTTCGGTTCGATCTTTCACGATGCGGCCGCGCTGCCCGTCGAAACCTCCGGGCACGGAGTTCTCACAGCGATTTCCCTTCTGCTGCTGGCCGGCGCTACGGGAAAATCCGCGCAGATTCCCCTTTACGTCTGGCTGCCGGACGCCATGGAAGGCCCCACCCCGGTCAGCGCGCTCATCCATGCCGCTACCATGGTGGCTGCCGGCGTATACATGGTGGCGCGCTCGCATATTCTTTTCATTCACGCGCCGGTAGCCATGCTCGCCGTCGCCGTGGTCGGCTGCGCAACCGCTCTTTTCGCCGCCACCATCGCTTTGGTGCAAACCGATATCAAGCGAACTCTCGCCTATTCCACCATCAGCCAACTCGGCTACATGTTCCTGGCCTGCGGCGTCGGCGCGTTTGGCGCCGGAATCTTTCACCTCATGACTCACGCCTTCTTCAAAGCTTTGCTCTTTCTCGGCGCCGGCAGCGTGATGCACGCCATGAGTGGCGAGCAGGACATGCGGCGCATGGGCGGATTGCGCAGGAGCATCCCCTGGACCTACGGCACCATGTTCGTCGCCACGCTGGCGATCTCGGGCACGCCCGGCTTCTCCGGTTTTTTCAGCAAGGACGAGATCCTTCTGGCGGCGCGCACCGGCCCCTATGCCAATCCCGTGATTTACGTGCTGGGCGTGCTCACCGCGGGACTCACCGCGCTCTACATGTTCCGGCTTCTCTTTATGACCTTCCACGGCGCGCCGCGTTTTGATCCCAGGAAAACGCACGTGCATGAATCGCCGCGGGTCATGCTCGCGCCGCTTGCGGTGCTGGCGCTGCTCTCGCTCGCGGGCGGCTGGTGGGCGGCGCCTCATCTGGTGGGCGGCCTCAACTACTTCGATAATTTCGTCAAACCGGTTTTCGCTGGAGGAGAAACCTCGAGCTCCACCGAACCGTACACCGGGAGTGGCCAATTGATCGCCACCGTGTTTGGCCCTCCCGTGCTGGCCGCCTTTGCGGGATTCCTGCTCGCCTGGTGGCTCTATATACGCAGGCCGGAAATGCCCAAGCGCATCGCCGAAAGCTTGGGCGGACTCTATCGGCTGGTTGCGGGAAAGTACTTCATCGACGAACTCTACGCCTTTACAATCGTGCGCCCGCTACTGTGGATTTCCACGAACTTCCTCTGGCACGTCGTGGATGAGGAAACCATCGACGGCCTGGTGAACGGCGTGGCCCACGAAGCCGGCGAATTTGGCGATCGCCTCCGGCATCTCAATTCCGGCAATACGCGGACGTATGCGGCTTGGGTGATTTTGGGCGCCGTCGTGCTCACCACCGTGCTCGCCTGGATGGTGCACTGATGCAGCCCTCCTATCTGCTCACCATCTTGACGTTCCTTCCGCTGGCGGGAACGGCCGCGCTCTTGATGTTGCGCGCCGACGACCATGAATGGATTCGCCGCATCGCCTTAGCCATATCGCTTGTCGAATTCGCGCTGTCTCTACTTTTGATTCGCGGCTTTGTCCCCGATTCGTCGCAATACCAGTTCGCCGAGTATCACAACTGGATTCCCTCCCCGCCGATCCATTACCACATCGGCGTCGACGGCATCAGTTTATTTCTTGTCATTCTGACCGCTTTCCTCACGCCCGTCGCGATCCTGGCCTCCTGGAAATCGATCCAGCAGCGTGTGCGCGGCTTTTTCATTACTTTGCTGGTGCTGGAAACCGGCGTGATCGGCGTCTTTGTCTCGCTCGATCTTTTTCTTTTCTTTCTTTTCTGGGAAGCCATGCTCTTCCCCATGTACTTCCTGATCGGCGTCTGGGGCCATGAGCGCCGCATCTACGCCGCGATCAAATTCATTCTGTACACGATGCTGGGCTCGATTCTGATGCTCGTGGCCATGATCTGGCTCTACGAACTGAGCGGCTCGTTCGATTTGCCGCAGATCCAGTCCATGCTGGTGAGCGGGCAGGTGACGCTCTCGCTCCGCACCGAACTTCTGCTCTTCGCCGCATTCTTTCTGGCTTTCGCCATCAAGGTGCCGCTCTTCCCCCTGCACACCTGGCTTCCCGACGCGCACACCGAAGCGCCCACCGCCGGTTCCGTGATCCTCGCAGGCGTGCTGCTGAAGATGGGCACCTACGGCATGCTGCGTTTCTGCCTGCCGCTATTTCCCGAAGCGGCGCACCGTTTCGCGCCTTATGTCGCCGTTCTGGCCATCATCGGCATCATCTACGGCGCCCTGGTGGCCATGGTGCAGACCGATCTCAAACGCCTGGTTGCGTATTCTTCTGTCAGCCATCTCGGCTTCGTGGTGCTCGGCTTGTTTGCTTTCGATCCCACGGCCGTCCAGGGCGCGCTCTATCAAATGTTGAACCACGGCGTCTCCACCGGCGCGCTCTTCGTCATCGTCGGAATGCTCTACGACCGCCGGCATACGCACCTGATTCGTGAATTCGGCGGTTTGGCCACCCCGCTGCCCGTGATCGCAGCCTTTTTCCTGTTTGTGTCGCTGGCCTCCGCGGGTCTTCCCATGCTCAATGGATTCGTCGGCGAATTCCTGATTTTGTCGGGCACGTTCGTGCGCCACGCGAACTGGGCCTCTCCGGCGGCCATCGGCGTCATTCTCTCGGCCGTCTATTTGCTGTGGGCCTACCAACGCGTATTCTTCGGCGAGGTCACGCAAGAAAAGAACCGCACCCTCGCTGACGCCGATCGCCGCGAATGGGCCGTTCTTGTCGTCATGGCCGTGCTGATTCTCTGGATGGGAATTGGTTCGGCCGGCTTTACGCGCCGCACGGAAGCCTCCACGCGCAATATATTCGTGCTCATGCAGCGGCCCCAGGCCTACAACGCCCGGGCGGCCGTGACTTCGCCTCGACCTTCCACTCCGAGTGGCCTCCGCTGATGTTTCCACCACGCGAAGACGTTTTGCGCCTGCTGCCCGAGATCATTCTGTGCCTCTCGGGCATTCTGCTGATGCTGGTCGAGCCGTTTCTCACGCGCGCGCGTAAAAGCGTCCTGGTCACGCTGGCGGCGCTCGGCAGCGGCCTGGCGCTCGCCTCCACGATCTATCCGGCCATGCTTCCCGGCACGGCGTTTTCCGGACTGCTGCGCATCGACGGCTTCAGCGTTTTCGTCCACGTCGTGGTCGAGGCGGTCGCCTTCCTGGTTATCATCGGCTCGGGCGATTATCTCGATCGCGAACACATCCAGCACGGCGAATACTACGCGCTGATTCTCTTCGCCACGGCGGGCATGGGCGTTATGGCCAGCGCCGCTGAATTGATGACCGCCTTCGTCGGGCTCGAGACCAGCTCCATTTCCACCTACATCCTGGCCAGCTATCGCCGCGACGTTCCGCGTTCCAACGAATCGGCGCTGAAATATTTTCTTCTGGGCTCCTTTGCCACCGCGTTTTTCCTCTACGGCATCGCTCTGGTTTATGGCGCCACCGGCACCACGCAGCTCGCGCGCATGACTTTTCCTGCTGCCCCCGGCGGCGAACGCCTGCTCGATCTGGGGCTGGCGCTCATGCTCGTCGGTTTGGCGTTCAAGATTGCCGTGGCTCCTTTTCAGCTTTGGACCCCGGACGTCTACGAAGGCGCGCCCGCCCCGGTCACCGCGCTCATGGCCTCGGGGCCAAAAGCCGCCGCCTTCGCGCTGCTGCTGCGCATTCTCGCCAGCGTGTCGGCTGCCGGCACGTTCTGGTTCTGGGCGCTATGGATTTCCGCGGCACTGACGATGTTCGTGGGCAATCTGGCGGCCGTGGCGCAAACGAACGTCAAACGGATGCTGGCCTATAGCTCCGTTTCGCACGCCGGATATATGCTGGTCGCGCTGGCCGCGGCGGCAGCTACCGATCAAGTGGAGCTCGGCGTGGCCGCCGTGCTCTATTACCTTGCCGTTTACGCCTTGATGAAGCTGGGCGCTTTCATCTTGGTCTCCCAGCTCGGCGGCGAATCCGAACGCCACATGGAAATCGACGATTTCCGAGGACTGGCTATGCGACAGCCTGTCGCCGCCGCCTGCTTTGCGCTGTTTCTTCTCTCGCTGCTGGGACTTCCGGTAACGGCGGGCTTCCTCGGCAAATTCTATATCTTCAACGCGGCGCTCGCCTCGCGTCTCGTGTGGCTCGCGGTTTTGCTCGCCCTCAATAGCGTCATTGCCTCGTTTTACTACCTTCGCGTGATCGTGGTCATGTATATGCGCGAGCCAAACCAGACCTGGCCGCCTGTCCCCATGCCCTGGGCCGTCACGTTTGTCCTCTCCGTCGCCGCCGCCGGCACCTTCTACCTCGGCCTTTTTCCCGGCCGCGTCATGGCGCTGGCCACGCAAGCCGCCCTCTCCCTTCCCGGCCGCTAAGTATCGGCAGCCATAAAGGAAAAAGCCCGCGGAACGCTGCTGCGTCCCGCGGGCTTCCGAATCCAATCGCGACTGAGTGTTATTTGACCTTGATGAAAATGATGGCGAAGGTGTACAGCGCCATCGATTCGATCAGCACCAGCGCCAGAATCAGCATGTTTTGAATCACGCCTGCCGCTCCCGGATTGCGCGCCATGCCTTCCGATGCCGCTGCCGAGGCCCGGCCCTGCGCGATGCCGCATGCTCCGGAAGCTATCGCCATCGCGAAGCCCGAAGTGATGGCCACCCAATTCGTGGCTTGGGCTGCCGCCTGATCGTTGGCTTGAGCAAAGGCAGCCGGCGCGATCAGGCAAAACGCCAGAACCACCAGCACAACCACAGCGAACTTTCTCCTCATTCTGTTAACTCTCCTCAGCTTATGAATGGCCGCTCGGAGGTGGTTCCCGACATCCTCGTGCAGCCGGGCTCACGCGAGACGGCGGATGATGCCCCTATGAAAACCGGTTAGTGCCCTTCCGAAACCGCGCCGGCCAGATAGATCACCGGCAAAATCGTGAATACGAAGGCCTGCACAAACGCCACGAATATATGCAAAATGATGAAAATCACCGGAGCCAGAAGCGGTACCGGCGCCAGGACGTATCCCAAAGCGTTGAGTTTCCCGGCGAAAAGGAATAAAGCGAGCGTCAGTCCCAGGAAAATCCCGTAAAGCATCTCGCTGACCATCATGTTTACCCAAAGACGAACCGTGAGCGAGAGCAGCCGCGCCAGATGACTGACCGATTCCACCACCACCATCAGCGGCGATAGATATACGTTCGGGCCCATGAAATGTTTGCCGTAGTGCACCGGCCCATGTTTCCTCAGTCCCGACCAGTGATAATAGAGAAACACCACCGCCGCGCAACCCAGTGGAACGGAAACCTCCGCCGTCGGCGAAGCCAGTCCCGGCACCACGCTGATCAAATTCGAGAACAGCACAAAAAGGCCGATACTCCCGATCACCGGCAGATAGCGCATAGCGTCATGCCCAATATTGTTTTCCAGCAGGTCGGCCACGCCCAGGGACATCGGATTGTGCAGCAAAGTCTCCATCACTTGCTGCGTGCCGCCGGGGTTCTCCACCGAAAGCCGCGCGCGCAGCCACAGGAAAAACACCGCCGCCACCGCGAATACCAGGAACTCCATGGCGATGTGGTTCGGAATTGGATATTGCGGATTGCTCGGTTGAATGTGCAGCGCGTTCAAAAGCGCCAGCGCGGGCTTGCCGAGCAGCGCATTCACCAGCTTTGTAATTCCCAGGATGCTCTCTTCCATCGCTCCTACCGGTCAGCTCCCGCGTTTGACGACGTTATGTGCTACGAGCCGCGCGCGTTTTGCTGCATACCGCTCGACACTAGCTCGTACACCAGCGCCACGACCACCGCCGCCGGCGCCGCAAAGATTCCCGCAAGCGCAGGAGTCGCCGGCAGCCACGAACGCGTGAGAATAACATAGAGAATTCCGAGCAGCAAAGCGAAGCGCGCAAAGAACTTAATGTACGCACCCACTGGTACACGCACGTTCTGAGAACCGGCCTGCGCCGTCGCGGCTCGACCGAATGCCTGCACGCTGCCCTTCAGCCACCTGAAATTCAGCCAGGAAACAGCGGCCCCAACAGCCAATCCCGCGCTTCCACGCCATCCCCAGCGCCGGCCGGCCCAGGCTGCTCCCAATCCTCCAAGCACCAGCGTCAGCCATTCGATACGGCGCAGGGTGGCGGTTCCAAATGGCTCATTGCTCATCTTTAGTTTCGCCGGGCTATTTTCCCGTGGGGCGCCTTGCAGTGAGCCGCCGGATTACTTCAAACATCCCGCCTCCAAATCCAAGCAAGCCGAGGATCAAAGTCAAAACCGGCGAGGTGTTGAATCGCTTATCGAGGAAATAACCAATCCCCGCTCCGATCAGCACACTTCCCACCAGCACAAACGGAAGGTCCATGACGTTGCCGAGCTGGCGGGCAAACCCATCCCCATCGCGACGCGGCGACGAGGGAAGCTTCGAATCTGGATTGCTATCGGGCAAAGAGTACGGACGGCAGAGTCAGGGAATAAGTTGCCAGGCGGATAAAGGGCTCCGGATATATACCGGCAGCCACCGTAACAAAGCACATCACCGCCAGCGCCACCGATTGTCCCGGCGTCACCCGCGTGCGCGCTTCGCCGGACGGCTCGAGCAGCCAGGCGTGCACCACGATGCGGAAATAATAGTAGAGCGCGGGAACAATATAGAGCGCGCCAAACAACGCCAGGTAATAGTGCCCTGTCTCGATCAACCCGAGAAAGATGTAGTACTTCCCCACAAAGCCGGCCAGCGGCGGAATGCCGGCAAGCGACAGCATAAAAATGAGCAAGAGCACCGCCGACACTGGACTGCGCCGGTAGAGGCCATTCAGGTCGTCGAGTTCGTCTCCGATCAATCCTTGCCGCCGCAGCACAATGATGATGGCAAAGGCGCCAATGGTCATGAACGCATAAGCAAAGAGGTAGAAGGCGACTCCCTTCAGCCCCGTTTCGTTTCCGTCCGGCCCGCTCATGGCCGCCACCAGGCCGAGAAGAATGTAGCCGACGTGCGAGATCGAAGAATACGCGAGCAGCCGTTTGACGTTGGTCTGCGTGATCGCCGCGAAATTTCCCAGCGTCAGCGACGCAATGGCCACCGCCGCGATAATTCCCACCCAATTCACGCGCACCGGCCAGAAGGCATACAGGAAGAGCCGCAGCAGCAGCGCGAAACTGGCCGTTTTCGAAGCTACGCTGACGTATGCCGCGATCGTGGTGGGCGCGCCCTCATAGACGTCCGGCGCCCACTGATGGAAAGGCACCGCCGCCACCTTGAAGAAAAGCCCCGCCGCCACGGTCACTATGGCCAGAATTACGAGCAAATCCGCCGGCCCGCGCAGTTCGAGCGCCGTGCGCACCACGTCGAGATTCGTTCGCGGCACCTGCAGCGGCACTCCCAGCGGCCCATTGATCTGGGCCATGGCGCTGATTCCGTACAGCAGCGAAAAGCCGTAGGCCAGCAGGCCCGAGCTGAAGGCTCCCAGCAGCAGATATTTCACCGCGGCCTCGTTGGACCGCCGCTGGTGGCGCAAAAAGCCGGTCAGTATGTAAAAACTGATGGCCATGGTCTCGAGGCCCAGGAATTGCACGATCAAGTCGTAGCCCGAAGCCATGAACATCATTCCTACAGTGGCAAACAGGAGCAGCGCGTAATATTCGCCGTGATTCTCGTCTTCGATTTGCAGGTAGCGCACCGAAAGCAGGATTACAAGCCCGTGGCGACGAGAAAGATCATCCCGAAGAACAGGAAAAATGGGTCCACCACAATCGAGCTATTGAAGCCGCCCACCGCGTCCGGCCCGAACGAGCGCAGCCGGTAAAGCGAAATGCCGCTGAAGATCACGCCGAGCATGGCAAAAACGGCGTTGCCGGCTTTGTCTTTTACGCCCAGCATGAAGTCGAAGAGCAGAATCGCCAGGCCGAAGAGCGCGAGTTCCACCTCCGGCAGAATCAGGAAGAAGTCGTGGCGAAATGCGGCGGTGTCCATGCGGCTTACCGTTTCTCCGCTGTGTTTGCGCCTATCGGCACGGAAGAAGCCGCCACCATCGCAACGGGCGCCGAATGAGCGGGCTTCTCCGGCTTCGGCTTTGGCTTCGGCTTTGGCGTCGCCGTCGCCCCGCTCATTCGCGTTGGCGCCAGGCGCTTGCTTCGCCACAGCTAGCGGAGGCTTTTCTCCCCAGCGCTGGGCCGTCGCGGAATTGTAGTAGCCCGGATTCACCTGCTCCACGATCTGCCGCACCGGCGCGTCCAAAACGCGGAATAGCGGCTTGGGGTAGATGCCGATCCAGAAGGCCAGCAGCACCAGCGGCACCAGCGTCGCGTATTCGCGCATATTCAAATCCGGCAGGTGCTCGTTCGCCGGATTCGTCACGGGACCGAACATGACCCGCTGATAGAGCCATAGCAGATACGCGGCGCCCAGCACGATGCCGACTACGGCCCACGCCGTCCAGCGCAGGCTCACCTGAAAGACGCCGCTCAGGATCGTAAATTCCCCGATAAAGCCGTTGAGCAGCGGCAGGCCCAGCGAGCTGAGCGTGGCGATCATATAAATCGCCGCGAAATTCGGCATCGGCGTCGAGAGCCCGCCAAATTCCGAAATCAGCCGCGTATGCCGCCGTTCGTAAAGGACGCCGATGATCAGGAAGAGCGCGCCGGTGGAAATTCCGTGGTTGATCTGCTGGATGACGCTGCCGGAGACGCCGTGCGGATTCAGCGCAAAAATGCCCAGCGTGCAGAACCCCAGGTGGCTCACCGAGCTGTAAGCGATCAGCTTCTTCATGTCTTTTTGCATCATGCAGACGAGCGCGCCGTAAATGATGCCCACGATCGAAAGCACCATCAGGATTTCGACGATGTGCTGCCGGGTCACCGCGTCAGTCGGCAAAAGAGGCAGCGAGAAGCGGATGAATCCGTACGTGCCCATCTTCAGCAGGACGCCGGCCAGGATTACCGAGCCTGCAGTGGGAGCCTCGGTGTGCGCGTCCGGAAGCCAGGTGTGAAACGGGAACATCGGCACCTTGATGGCAAAGGCAAAGAAGAATCCCCAGAACAAAATCCGCTGCAGCGCCGTTGAAAACTGCGGCACCGCGCCCAGCAGCGTGGGAATATCAAACGTGTACGCGGCCCCGGTTACCTCATGCGCGCGGTAGTAAAGCGCCAGAATGGCCAGCAGCATCAGCACCGATCCGGCCAGCGTATACAGGAAAAATTTGATCGCCGCATAGAGCCGCCGGTCGCTGCCCCACACGCCGATCAGGAAATACATCGGCACCAGCATCACTTCCCAGAATAGATAAAAGAGGAAGAAATCGAGCGCCATGAAGACGCCCAGCATGCCCGTCTGCAGCAGCAGAAACAGAATGTAGTATTCCTTTTTGCGGTTCTGAATCGCGCTCCAGGAAGACAGAATCGAAATCGCGCCCAGAAGCGTGGTCAGCATCACCAGCAGAAAACTGATGCCGTCGATTCCCAGCGAGTAGTGCGCGCCGATGGAGGGAATCCAGTCGTAGGTTTCGCGAAACTGATAGCCCGGCGTTCCAATCTGAAATCGCCAGATCAGCGGCAACGAAACGACCAGGCCCAGCATTCCGAAAACGTTCCCGACCACGCGGTGCAGGTTGTCGCGCTCGCGCGGGATAAACAGCAGCACAATCGCGCCAATCAGCGGCGTCAAGAGGATCCAGCTCAGGATGTGAGTTTCGTTCACTTGCAGTCTCCCTCGCCTTCTTAATGCAGCATGTTGTGCAGCGTCACGCCGGTCACCCGCAAGTAATAACCCAAAAAGACCAGCACACCCAAAACGATCAGCAGCGCATAGTTCGATACGCGCCCGCTCTGAATCATCCTCACCGGGTAGCTGAAAATCCACACGATGCGCGCCGTCAGGTTCAAAAGACCGTCAATGATCCATTTGTCCCAGAACATGGAAAGGCTCGAACTCGTCCGAGTAACCCAGCCCGCGCCGTTCACGCCCAGGCCGTCGATGACGCCACGGTCAAAGGCGCCCAGCGTCGTGCCCAGATCCTTCGTCCGGTTCACAAACATCGCATCATAGAGCTGGTCGATGTAGTACTTGTTGTAGATGAGCTCGTAAAGTCCGCCCGACTTTTCCGCGACCGCCTCGGGTATCGCTGGTTTGCGCAGATAGAAATACCAGGCCAGGCCGATCCCGATCAGCGCCACGAGCACCGAAACTCCCATCAACTCCCATTCCGTCATGCGCTGCGTCGCCTCGGGAACAGCGGCCACCACCTCCGCGTGCCGGGCGATCACCGGATCGAGAAATTTCGCAAAATGATCGCTGCCGCCGAGCGATTCCGGCCAGCCAATCCATCCGCCCACGACCGAAAGAAGCGCCAGGAGAATCAGCGGCACGGTCATCGAGCGCGGCGATTCATGAATGTGGTGCTCCACCTCGGGCGGCACGCGCGATTCGCCAAAAAACGTCAGAAACACCAGCCGGAACATGTAGAACGCGGTCATCCCCGCGGTCACAAAGCCGATCACCCAAAGCACCGGCCGCGCGTTGAAGGAAGCGGCCAGGATCGCGTCTTTGCTCACAAATCCGGCCAGCGGCGGAATTCCCGAGATGGCGATCGTGGCCACCAAAAACGTCCACGCCGTAATGGGAATCTTCTTCCACAGGCCGCCCATCTTGCGCATGTCCTGCTCGCCGGAAAGCGCGTGGATCACGCTGCCGGAACCAAGAAAGAGGAGCGCCTTGAAGAAGGCGTGCGTCATCAGGTGGAAAATTCCCGCCGTAAACGCGCCCACGCCCAGGGCCAGAAACATGTAGCCCAGCTGGCTGATCGTCGAATATGCCAGCACGCGCTTGATGTCGTTCTGCACCAGGCCCATGCTCGCCGCGTAGATCGCCGTCACGGCGCCGATCGTGGCCACCGCGGTTAATGCCACGGGCGCAAGCTGAAACACCACGTTCATGCGCGTGATCATGTACACGCCCGCCGTCACCATGGTCGCCGCATGGATCAGCGCGCTCACTGGCGTGGGGCCTTCCATCGCGTCGGGCAGCCAGACGTAGAGCGGAATCTGCGCCGACTTCCCCGTTGCGCCCACGAAAAGCAGCAGCGCAATCGCCGTCATTATGCCGTTGCCTACGGTGAATCCGCCCGCCTCGATGGCCGGGCCAATTTCCGTGAACCGTATCGTGCCGATCGTGTTGAGCAGCAGGAAGAGGCCCAGGATGAACCCCGCATCCCCGATGCGGTTCACCACGAACGCCTTCTTCCCCGCATCCGACGCCGATCTGCGCAGGAAATAGAATCCGATCAGCAGATAGCTGCAAAGCCCCACGCCCTCCCAGCCCACGAACAGCAACAGCAGATTGTTCCCCAGCACCAGAACCAGCATGGAAAACATGAACAGGTTCAAGTAGCCGAAGAAGCGGTAGTAGCCGCCTTCGTGCGCCATGTAGCCGGTGGAATACACGTGAATCAGGAAGCCAACGCCGGTTACCACGCCCAGCATCACCGCCGAAAGCGGATCCATCAGCATGGCCCACTGCGCGTTGAAGTTCACCAGATGCCCGGACATCGTGTGCATCGCGCCGGCAGGCACCCAGTCGAACAGCACGATCTCCACCACGCGCTGCGCCGGATCGCGCGCAATCAACTGCAGGATGGCCCCAAAAGCGAAGATCATCGAGAGCCCGACGCTGCCCACACACACCGTGCTCACAGCCGCAGTGGAAAGCCGCCGTCCGATCAACAACATCGTCGCCGCGCCCAGCAGCGGGAATATCGGAATCAGCCAGATGCTGCGCAGAAAAAATTCAGTCGGCATACGCGAATCCCAAGGAAACCGCTCCAGCCGATTGCAAGCCGCTCACCATTTCAGGATGTCCATTTCGTCCGCCAAGACCGTCTCGCGATTCCGGAAGAAAGCAATGATGATCCCCAGGCCGACGGCCGCTTCCGCCGCCGCGTCTGTGATGATAAAGATGGCGAAGATCTGCCCTTCCACAGACCCCACCAGCCGCGAAAACGCCACCAGATTGATGTTCACCGCGTTCAGAATCAGTTCGATGGACATCAGGATGATGATCACGTTGCGCCGCGTGACGACGCCCACGATGCCAATCGCCAGCAGCGCCGCGCTCAGAAAGATGTAATGTCCGATGGGCACCATCTCTCACACTCTCTTTTTGGCCATGACTACCGCGCCAATCATGGACACCAGCAACAGAATCGAGGCAATTTCAAATGGCAGCATATAGGTATGGAACAGATAAAAGGCCACGCGCTCGGTATTCGGCTCCAGCGCTTCCGCCGGCGCCGGAGCCATGGTGTATAGGCTTCCCCGGCTGACCGCAATCGCCGCCGCCACTTGCGCCGCCAGCACCGCCGAGATGATCAGCGCCACAAACCATTGCCGGTTGAACTGCACCTGGTGCAAAGCCACGTCCAGGTTCACGAGCATGATCACGAAGACAAACAGCACCATGATCCCGCCCGCATACAAGATCACCTGCACGATGAATAGAAACTCCGCGTTCAGATTCAGAAAAATTCCCGCCGTGGCCAGCAGCGCCGTAACCAGAAATATGGCGCTCTGTACGGCATTTCGCCGCGTAACCACCAGAATGGCCGACGCCACCGCCAGCGCCGCGAAAAAATAGAAGACCACCTGATCAAGCATGGACGGGCGTCTCCTCCTCTTCCTCTTCGCCCACTCGCGGATGTTCGTGCTTTTCCCCAGCCGCCAGAAGATAGGCCGCGGCGATCAACGTGAGCGCGATTCCCAGCGGGAAGCAAACGATATTCGGCCAGCCCAATTGCCGATGCAGCGCGAGCGCCAATGCGATGCCGATCACGTTGACAATCGAAAGCGGCACCAGAAATTGCCAGCCCAGCCGCATCAATTGATCGAAGCGATATCGCGGAAACGTGAACCGCAGCCACATAAAAACGTAGATATAAGCGGCTACCTTAAAGAGGAACCAGAACGCTCCGTGAAGGCCCGGCTTTGCCGAGGCCAGTAGCGAACCTTGTGGCGCGATTACCGGAACCGTGAGCACCGCCGCCAGGGCGAGGCACAGCAGGCCCACGGCGGCCATGAACATCTTTTGCACCGGCACCGGCTGCTTCGGCGTGCGCCGGAAGCAATATCCGGCCACCCATAGCAGCAGCAACAGAGGAAAATAATCGAGGAAATTGAACAAGGGCGTGTTCGCAAACGGCCGCAGCCATCCGCCCAGAAATAGAGTGGTGGCGATCGAGGCCACCACCACCATATTCGTGTACTCGGCCAGAAAATAGAGCGCCCAGCGGAATCCGCTGTATTCGGTCATGTATCCGGCCACGAGTTCCGACTCTGCCTCGGGCATATCAAACGGAGCCCGATTGGTTTCCGCGATGGACGCCACCAGATAAATAAAGAATCCCACCGGCGCGACAAACATGAACCACCAGCCCGTGTCGGCCTGTTCCTGCACGATTCCGCGCGTCGAGAGCGTTCCGGCCAGAAGCAGCGCGCCCACAATCGCCATTCCCGCGGACGTCTCGTAGCTCACCAGTTGTGCCGCGCTGCGCAGCGCGCCCAAAAGCGAATAGTGGCTATTCGAAGCCCAGCCGCCCAGCACGATGCCGAAAATCCCCAGCGAGCTGACGCCCAGAATGTAGAGCAAGCCGATATTCAGGTCGGCAATCTGAAAAAATGGACCGATGGGCAGCGCCGCCAGCGCCAGCATCGCCGCGGTCACGGAAATCAGCGGGGCGCCCCAAAACACCAGCCGGTCTGCGCTCTCCGGGATGATGTCTTCTTTGAGCAGCAGTTTCACCGCGTCGGCAATGGGCTGCAGTAATCCGTGCGGCCCCACGCGCATGGGACCCAGGCGGACTTGCATATCCGCCATCACCTTGCGCTCGACGAGCACGATGTAGCCGGCTATCAGCGGCAGCACCGCCACGATCACCAGCGCAAACAGGATAGGAAAAATGAAAGGAATGATCGCGTTCATCGCTTATCGGTCTACTTCCCCCAGCACGATGTCGAGCGTTCCGATCACCGCCACTACGTCCGCCACCAGGTGCCCGCGGATCATCTGATCCAGCGCTTCCAGATTAATCAGTGACGGCGGCCGAATCCGCACGCGATACGGCTGCGTGGTGCCGTCGCTCACGATGTAGTAGCCCAGTTCGCCCTTGGGCGCCTCGATCGCGTGATACACCTCTCCCGGCGGCGGCTTCAGCACTTTGCCTACTTTCCCGAGGATCGGCCCTGCCGGAATATTTTCGATCGCCTGCAGGCAGATCTTTCGCGATTGCCGCATCTCTTCGAGCCGCACCAGGTAGCGGTCGTAGGTGTCGCCGTTCTTACAGGTCGGTATGCTGAACTCGTACTGATCGTAAGCCGCATACGGCGCCGCTTTGCGAAGATCCCATTCCACTCCGCTCGCCCGCAGCACTGGCCCGGTAACGCCCATGGCAATCGCCGCGTCTGCGCTCAGGATTCCGATGCCTTTGGTGCGGCCCACCCAAATGCGATTGGCGGTGAGCAGCGACTCGTATTCGTCCACGCGCTTGTCAAATTCCTTGCAGAATCGCTCTACGTCTTTTTCGAGTTCGTCGTAGGCCTCGTATTGCAGGCCGCCGATGCGGAAGGCATGCGTGGTCAGCCGCGCTCCGCAGTACTTCTCGAAAATCTTCAGGATCTCTTCCCGTTCGCGCAGGCAGTAGAAAAGCGGAGTCAGCGCGCCGATATCCAGCGCGTGCGTGCCCAGCCAGAAAAGATGGCTGGCAATCCGCTGCAATTCCGTGAGGATGGTGCGGATCACGCGCGCCCGCGGCGGCGCCTCCACCTGCATCAGCTTCTCGACAGCCTCGCAATAGCCCAGCCCGTTGGACACCGCCGCCACATAATCCATGCGGTCCACGTATGGCGCGAACTGCTGATAGCTGCGATGTTCGGCGATCTTTTCCACGCCGCGATGCAGATAGCCGATCACGCATTCCGAACCGACCACCTTCTCGCCGTCCAGGCGCAGCTTCACGCGCAGCACGCCGTGCGTGGAGGGGTGCTGCGGCCCCATGTTGAGGATGATTTCGTCGGCGCCGAGCACGGTGGTCTCCACGTTCGCTCCGCCCGCCCCTCCGCCAAAATTGTACCGGTCGGCCATTGCTCCCTAGCGAGGGTGCGTTTGAATCTGCCCCTCTTTGTGGGTCGCGGCTTCAGCCGCGACGTAAATACTTCGCCCTTGGAGTGGCTTTAGCCACTGAAGTGCCTGATCCTTCGCTCGCTCTATTGCCCGCTCTCGATGCCCAGGTTCTCGCGCACCCAGGCTTCGTCCTGCTGCAGAATGTCGTAATCCTTCCGCAGCGGATAGCCCTGCCACTCTTCCGGCAGCAGCAGGCGCTTCAAATTCGAATGCCCTTCAAAAACGATTCCAAACATGTCGTAGACTTCCCGTTCCAGCCAATTGGCCGCCGGCCATACGCCCTCCACGGTCGTCACCGGTTCGTTTTCCCCAAGCTGCGCTTTGATGCGCAGCCGCTCATTCTTCGGAAATGAGTAGAGGTTCAGCACCAGATCAAAGCGCTTTTCGCGCTTGGGCCAATCGACGGCCGTCAGGTCCGCCAGCAGGTCGAAGCGCTCTTCGTCGCGGCTGTATCGCGCAATTTCCAGCAGTTGCTCCGCTGCGACCACGAGAATGGCCTGTTTCCGATCGAGCCAGGCCTCCACAATCCCGCTGCTGAAGCGCGACTTGTAGCGCTTCACCAGTTCGTTATCGAGCGGCACAGGCTTGATCGCTGGCTCTTTGGGAGGTGGCGGACCCGCCGGCTTCGCTGCCGCGGGTGCCGCTGGCTTGGGCGGAACTGCAGCCGCTGGCGGTTTTGCCGCAGCCGCCGGAGCAGAAGGAACCGCGGGCGCGGAAGGAGCCGCAGGCTTAGCCGGAGTCTCGCCTGGCGGCGTTCCGCCCGAAGCAGAAGGGGAAGCGGAAGGTGCAGCAGGAGTAGCCGCGGGCTTTTCTGCCTCGGCTGGTCGAGGTGGCTGCTTTTCCTCTGAATCGTTGGTCATGAGCCGAAAGGAATCGAAACCTTCAACTGCGCTTAGCTCTCTCGGTCCGGTTCCTGGACTCCGGTGGAGTCCGCCGGACTCCCTAGAACCGGAGCTAAAAAATCTCCCGCGCACACAGGCGCAAACGGCTTAAAACTCGAACCGTAGGTTCTAACACACGCCACTACACAAGGCAACCGGCGCAAAAAAAATCCCGGCCGCTTCATGCTGCCGGGAAAGCCGCGCTCTCTGCTGGTGGTCTACACCCACTCCAGCGCGCCTTTGCGATACAGCCAGACGTATCCCACGATCAAAATCCCCAGGAACACAAACATGCTCACCAGACCATAGATCGGCGTCAGACGGTAGCCTTCCTCATGAGTCGAATACAGGACCGCCCACGGAAAAAGAAAGATCGTCTCCACGTCGAAGATCACAAATAAAATCGCCACGATAAAAAACCGCACCGAATAGCGGCCTCGCGCGTCGCCTTCCGCCGGAATGCCGCACTCATAAGGCTTCAGCTTCGCGCCCGTCGCTCGCGAATCCGGCCGAATGAATCGGAAAAGGACCAGCGTGACAGCGGGAAACGCCATCGCCAGCACGGCAAAAATAATGATCGGAATGTATTGCCTGGGCATTATCTTCCTATCGTCGAGCCGCACATCCTAACATAAGCCGCAAGCGCAGCCACTGCGCCCCTCATCCCAGCAAGCGGATTCGCCGCATGAAGGCGGCCGGAATCCTCGTCTTCGGTACGCCATCACACCGCGTCGAACATCAGCTCCTTGGCCCGTTCCGTCGCCTTGACCACCGCCTTGATCAGCGTCACGCGAACCTTGCCGTCTTCCAGTTCCATGATGCCGTCGATGGTGCATCCCGCCGGAGTGGTTACGCCGTCTTTCAGCAGCGCCGGATGATCGCCGGTCTCGAGCACGGTGCGCGCCGCGCCCTGCATGGTCTGCGCCGCCAGCAGCGTGGCCACGTCGCGCGGCAAGCCCACTTTCACTCCGCCTTCCGCCAGCGACTCCAGGATAATGTAAACAAACGCCGCGCCGCTCGCCGACAGCCCCGTGACCGCGTCCATGTGCTTTTCGTCCAGCACCACTATTCGCCCCACAGCCTCGAACATGGCCCGTGCCATTTCCACATGTGTGCCGCTGGCGTGACTCCCTCGCGCAATTCCCGTCATTCCGCAGCCGATCGCGCACGGGGTATTGGGCATGGCGCGTACCACCGCCGCCTCGCCCCCGAGGTGCTGTTCGATAAATTTCGTCGGCACCGAGGCAGCTATGGAAACAAGCAGCGCTCCGGGTTTCAACTCCGCCCGAATTTCCTGCAGGACTTCCGCCACCTGCATCGGCTTCACTGCCAGCAGCACCACATCCGCGCCGTGCGCGGCAGCATGGTTGTCGGTACCAATGCGCACGCCCAGCTCTTTGCCGAGCTTTTCGGCGCGTTCCGCGTGCCGCACCGTCGCGCTCACGTGCCCCGGCGACACCAGCTTCTGATCCAAAAATGCGCGCAGCAGAATGCCGCCCATCTTCCCTGCGCCCAGCACCGCCAAACGTTTGTGTGAAAGAGGATTGGCCATAGGCCGAGTATTCTTAGGCAGATCGCCACTCCGGTCAATGCCGTCAATGCCGTCGATGCCCGTCAATGCCGTGAATGAAAGACCGACGAGGGAGGAGAATCCGCGAAATCTAGTCGCAGGGGCGCGCTCTATCCTGCGGGATTGGCCCGCAGCGAACCGCTTTCGGAAGAGACTCGCCGCACCGAGCCCGACCGCCGCGCCAATTCCGCGCCCACGCGCGTGGGGTGCAGTAGTGCAGCCAGCAAGGCCACGCCCTCGCTCAGCCGCGGTCCTGGGCGCGAAAAATTCGCGTTGGCATCGGTCGCGTAGACGCGATCATTTCGAACTGCGGGAATTTCGTCCCATCCCGGCGGCAGCGTGGTCGAACGCCAGACATTGATATTTCGTTCCAGGTTGTAGCCGCAGGACATCAGGACAATGATCTCCGGCCGGGCAGCGATAACGTCTTTCCACTCAATCGGAACCGACGGCACGCCTTCGCGCCCGAGGACGTCCACGCCGCCGGCGATCCGCACCATCTCCGGAATCCAGTGTCCGGCGCAATACGGTGGATCGAACCATTCCAGGCACAGCACCTTTGGACGCGACGCCGCTTCGGCCACCGCCTGCCCCACCGCGGAAACTTCCAAGGCCAGCCATTCGGCCAGCGCTTGTCCCTCCGAGGCGCAGCCCGCGGCATCGGCGATCTCGCGGACGCCGTTCCAGACTTCATCCAGGGTGCGCGGAGTAAAGCTGACTACTCGCGGCCGGGCTCCGGCCGGAAAATGCGAGAGCGCCGCCCTGAGGTCGTGAGCCGATACGGCGCAAACGTCGCACAGGTCCTGCGTCACGATAAGGTCCGGCTCGAGCCGCTGCAGCAGCTCCGCATCGAGCGCGTATATATTCTCGTGGCGCCCGACAAGTTCCCTCACCTGCCGCTCTATCTCCGCCGGGAAGCGCGGACGAATCCACGCGCGGCCGAATCAGCGCCGGCTTTTTGGCCGCTTCCGCCGGAAAATCGCATTCATGCGTGACGCCAACGACGGAATCGCCCGCGCCGACGGCGTAGAGAATTTCCGTCGCGGCAGGAAGGAGTGAGACGATGCGCATCAATGCGAGTGTAGCGTCACCTTGCGCGGTCTGCGCAATCACGTCCAGCCCATCGGGTCACGGTTGAACCGAGGAGCGACCCACGTGAGTAAATGCCCTGCAAAGAACCTGGCGTTTATTACTTAAGACCCTCTCCCCACCGCCTTTCTTGTACCGAAATCAATCGCGGCTATATACTTTTTGCTGCGGCGATGGCTCATTGCCGAGCTTCGCCTCCACCACGCATGCAGCAGAAGGGACTGGCCCCGAACCCGTTGATTGAGTCTCCGGCTTCTTTCCTGCGGCCTTTCTGCTGATGCCGCGTCCCCGCCACACGCCACCCCCACGCTCACGCGTTGGCAAACGCGCTCGCCGGCGTCTCTCGCCCGAAGCCGAATCCTGGATCAAACGCACGCTCGCCCGAATGAGCCTGGAAGAAAAACTTGGCCAGCTCGTGATGCTGTCGTTTCAAGGAGAGTTCACCTCTTCGGAAAGCGCCGAATATCGCGAGTTGCAGCGCAACATCGAGCAAAATCACGTCGGCAGCTTCATGCTGGGCACTCGCCTCGGTCGTTTTGGAATCGAAATTGGCAAGCCGTATGCGACGGCTGCGCTGATCAATCGGCTCCAGAAAATTGCGCGTATTCCCTTGCTCATTGCCGCCGATTTCGAACGCGGCACCGCCATGCGGCTCGAAAATGGCACTTCTTTCCCACACGCTATGGCCGTTGCCGCCACCGGCCGTCCCGAAGACGCTTACACAATCGGACGCATCACTGCCGCGGAAGCGCGCGCTGTGGGCGTACAGTGGATTTTTGCCCCAGTCGTGGATGTGAATAGTAATCCCGATAACCCCATCATCAACATGCGTTCGTTTGGCGAAGATCCGCGGCGCGTCTCCGCGTTCGTCGAATCCTATGTGCGCGGCGTGGAAGAGAATGGCGCGCTTTCCACAGTTAAACATTTCCCCGGCCATGGCGATACTCTCGTCGACTCGCACCTGGACTTGCCCATCGTTTCGAGCGATCGCGCCCATCTCGAAACGGTGGAGTTGCCTCCCTTCCGCGCCGCCTTCGCCGCTGGGGCGAGCACGCTGATGACGGGCCACCTCGCTGTGCCGGCGCTCGACCCCGACGGGACGCCTGCGACGCTCTCGCCCAAGATGATTGACGATTTGCTGCGCCGCGACATGGGCTTTGACGGCCTGGTGGTCAGCGATTCGCTCGATATGGGAGGCATCGCGCGGCACTACGCGCCCGCCGAAGCCGCCGTGCAGACGCTTCTCGCCGGGACGGATTTGCTCCTGCAGCCGCCCATAGTCGACGCGGCCCTGACGGCGCTAAAGGAGGCGGTAGAATCGCGACGGCTTTCGCTCGAGCGAATCGATCGATCGGTCACGCGTGTGCTTCGCGCCAAGGCTCGCGTCGGACTGCATCGAGATCGATTCGTCGATCTCGATTCCCTGCCGTGCTCCCTGGCGCGCATCGAATTCAGCCGCGCGGCCGACGATATCGCCGCCCGCGGCGTCGCGCTCCTGCGCCATGCGCACCAAATCTTGCCGCTGGATGCTGCCCGGCCCCTGAAATTGCTGCTCCTGAGCATCGCCGGCGATCCGGATATCCAGCCAGGCCGATTCTTCGAAGCCGAAATTCGCCGGCACGCCGATTCGCTCGAAGCTCTGCGGTTTGACACGCGCTTCGCGCCGATCGGCGGCCTCGATTTTTCGAAACTCGCAGCGGCTTATGACGCCGTGATCTTGGCGCTTTTTGTTCGCGTAGCCGACCGCAAAGGCAGCGTAGCGCTGCCGGAGGAGCAGGCCTCGGCCGTACATCGCGTGCTCGCGAGCAACAATCCGGTCATTGTCGCCTGCTTCGGCAGCCCTTATGTGATCAAGCATTTCCCTGAAGCAGAAACGTGGGTCGGCATCTTCAGCAATGCGGACGTGGCCCAACGCGCCGCCGCTCGCGCGATCTTCGCCGAGACGCCTGTCTCCGGCCGCATTCCCGTGAACGTGCCCGGCGCGGTGTGCATCGGCGCCGGCATGGATCTTCCGGCAAATCCGATGAAGCTCCTGCCGGCGAGTGCTGAGATGTCTGCGAAACTCTCCCCTGCTTGCGCCCTCCTCGACAAGGGTATTGCGGCTCGCGCCTATCCGGGAGGCGTGCTGGCCGTGGGCCTCCACGGCCGGCTGTTCGTTCATGCCTTCGGCCGCAAAACCTACACGGCGGATTCAGCCAAAGTAAGCGAGAGCACGATTTACGATGCTGCTTCGCTCACCAAACCGGTAGTCACCACAACACTCTGCGCCATGCTTGGCGAAGCGGGGCAACTCGATATCGCCGCTCCTCTCAGCCGCTATCTTCCCGGCTGGCTTTGCGGAAGCGATCGTGAGCGGCGCGAGCGCGTCACCATTGCGCATCTGCTGGCTCACGCCTCGGGCCTTCCCGCCCACAAAGATTATTTTGCGAAGCTGAAAAGCCACAACGAAATAATCGCGCGCGCCATGACCGAGCCTCTTGCATACGAGCCCGGCGCACAGTCGATCTACTCGGATATTGGCTTCATTCTGCTGGGCACAATGATCGAGCGCCTGACGGGCCGCCGGCTCGATGAATTCGCGCACGAGCGCATTTTTGCGCCCCTCGGCATGACCAGCACGTTATTTAATCCACCGAAATCGCTGCGCGCGCGCATCGCTCCCACCGAACGAGTCTCCGGATCGCGTAATCGCCCAATTCATAGCGAAATTCATGGCCAGGTACATGACGAAAACGCCTCCGCGATGGGCGGCATCGCCGGCCACGCAGGCATGTTTTCCACCGGCCCCGACTTGGCGATCTTCTGCCAGATGCTGCTGAACGGCGGCATCTACGCGCACGAGCGCATCCTGCGGCGCCAAACCGTTGCGGAATTCACTTCGCCAACTCCCCTGGCGAAAAACACGCGCACCCTCGGCTGGAACGTTGCCACGGAACCTTCTTCGAGCGGCCGTTATTTTTCGAAACAGAGTTTCGGCCACACCGGATTCACCGGCACGTCCATATGGATCGACCCGCAAAAAGATCTTTTCGTTGTGCTGCTGACGAATGCCAATCGCACGCAAGCCAATCCCGAAGCAGACGAGATCCGCCGCGTCCAACCGGCAGTTCACAACAGCATCGTCGAATGCTTGGGCCTGGCGCCTTCCTCGTCTTGAAAAACTCTTCTCACAGGCTGGCAGCCACGGAGCGGCGCAATCCCCGCTCGCGAAAGCTCGATCAACTGGCGACGCGCGAGCTTCTGATGATGATGAATCGCGAAGATCGGCTCGTGCCCCGCGCCGTAGGAAGAGAGATCGCCCCGATCACGCGCGCCGTGGAGATTGTTGCCAAAGCTCTCGAAAATGGTGGACGGCTGATCTACGTGGGCGCAGGCACCAGCGGCCGGCTGGCTGCTCTCGACGCAGCCGAATGCCCGCCCACCTTTGGCGTTCCCTCCCGCCTTGTGCAGGCTATCGTTGCGGGAGGGCGCCGCGCGCTCACGCGAGCCGCCGAAGGCGTGGAGGATTCGGCCGTCCCAAGGCGCGCGCGATCTCGCCGCCAGAAAAATCGGCCGGCGGGACGTGGTCATTGGCGTCAGCGCCAGCGGCAGCACGCCCTACGTATTGGGCGCACTGCGATTCGCGCGAAAACGTGGCGCAAAGACCGTGCTTCTGACTTCGAATCGCAATTCGCCCGCCCGCCGTACCGCTCAGATCACCATTGCTCCGCACACCGGTCCGGAAGTGATTACCGGCTCGACCCGCATGAAAGCGGGCACGGCGCAAAAGCTTATCCTCAACATGCTCAGCACTGCCGCCATGATCCGCCTGGGGCGCGTTTACAATAACTGGATGGTGGACCTCAACATGACCAATGCCAAGCTGCGCCGCCGCGGCCTCCGGATTCTCAGCGAGGCCACCGGCGCCGGCGCGGCAGACGCGAAGCGAGCGCTCGCGAAATCGGGCAGCCTTCGCGTCGCGCTGATGATGCTGAAAACGGGAGCTTCCGCCTCCGAAGCGCGCCGCACGCTACAACAGACAGGAGGAAATCTGTGGCAAGCGCTGGCCGCGCATCCCGGCGCGAGCGTCCAACCATCAAGAGCCAAACGCTCGATTGAAGCTGGTCTGCCAAAGACCAGCCTGCGAAAGACCAGTTTGGGAAAGAAGACTTAGTGGATCGTTTCCGAATCGAAGGCGGACATCGCCTTCAGGGCACTGTACGCATCAGTGGCGCGAAAAATTCCGCCCTGCCTGCCATGGCTGCGGCGCTGCTTACCGCCGACCCCGTACACCTGAAGAATATCCCTCGCGTGCGCGACATCGTCACCATGGGCCGCCTGCTCGCGCATATGAACGTCCGCGTGGAAATGCCCGACGTGCCGCCCACCGATCTCACCCTGCAGGCAGAGAACATTTCGGACGCCGAGGCGCCTTACGAACTCGTGCGCACCATGCGCGCCTCGATTCTCACGCTGGGTCCCCTGGTCGGCCGCCTGGGCCACGCGCGCGTCTCCCTGCCCGGAGGCTGCGCCATCGGCGCGCGGCCTGTGGATTTGCATCTGAAAGCGCTCCAGGAGATGGGCGCGGAAATTTCCACCGAGCACGGCTACGTCGCCGCAAGTGTGCCGGGAGGCGGCCGATTGCCCGGCGGTCATGTTCGCTTCGAAAAAATCACCGTAACCGGCACGGAAAATATCCTCATGGCGGCGGTGCTCGCGGGCGGAGAAACGCGCATCGAAAACGCCGCCCTGGAACCCGAAGTCGCCGACCTCATCGAGTTGCTCACGCGGATGGGCGCTCGAATCAACGGCGCGGGAACTTCCTCATTGCGCGTGCAAGGCGTTCAGAAGCTCGGTGGCGCCACCCACACCATCATTCCTGACCGCATCGAAACGGGAACGTTTTTGGTCGCCGGCGCGATTACCGGAGGCGCGGTGGAAATAACGGGGTGCGCGCCGCAGCATCTCACCTCGGTCATCGCCAAGCTTCGTGAAACCGGCGTCGATATTCAGCAGCCCGACGGTCACACGCTGCGCGTTTGCGGCGCCCACAGGCTGAGAGCCACCGATATAACCACCGAAGAATATCCCGGCTTCGCCACCGATATGCAGGCGCAATTCATGGCCCTGGCCACCCAGGCTCAGGGAACCTCGGTCATCACCGAAACCATTTTTGAGAACCGTTTCATGCACGCCAGCGAAATGATCCGCATGGGCGCGAATATTTCCATCGATGGCCGCAAAGCCATCGTCCACGGGCCCGCCACGCTGCAGGGCAGCACTGTCATCGCCTCGGACTTGCGCGCCAGCGCCTCTTTGGTGCTGGCTGCGTTGGTGGCGCAAGGCCCGAGCTACGTGGACCGCGTCTACCACATCGACCGCGGCTACGAACGTATCGAGGAGAAGTTAAGCCGGCTGGGCGCGAGCATCGAGCGCATCAGCTAAGCGCGATCTTGACAACTGTGAATTGGCGGGAAGCCAGGGTCCGGAAACCACACTTCTCAGAGTTGCGATCTAGGGTCGTCCGCTTCAGTCGTCCGCTGCGTGACCTGGTCTACTGCGGTATTCGGCGTCTGGCGGAGGGCTGGCGTACCCCAGCCTCTCCATGGCTCCGCGATCTGCGACTGACGGGATCACCCGGTTCTTTTTGAACCCGTTGCACCAGTCGCCGAAGCCATCCTTGATAACCTGGAAAATGCTTCGCCGGTTTTGAGCGATGACTTTCAGCCACGCCAGCGGACCCATCTGCGGGAAATAGATCCCACGGAAACAAAGGCGCGAGACAAGGATGTTGATACGGTAGCCCACCTCCTTGTGGCCCAGCGAGTTCACAGCATGGGCAATCGCCTCCGGGCTATAGGAGTGGGCCCAGGCTTGCTTCACTTCGTCATGGGCTTCCTCGACGCTCATCTTCAGGGGCGTGTGAGCCATCGCAAAAGGCTGGAATTCTTGCCAGTGTTTCGGCCGTGTGAGCCGGCCGTCTTGCTCCAGCCTCTTATACAAAGGCGTCGCCGGCAAGGGAGTTAATAATCCAAAGACGGGCAAGCCCGGTGGCCAGGTGCGAATCTGCTGGAGCGTTCGCTCCGCCACTCCTGGCGTGTCGTTATCCATGCCAAAGATGAAAGAGGTAATCGCGTAGATGTTGCGATCGGCCAGACTTTGCAAAACGGCGCTGTACTCGCCGGGCTTGTTGAATCCCTTGTTCACGCTGGCGAGATTTGCGGGGTCGATGGACTCCATGCCAATGAAAATCCACCTGCCCCCGGAGGCTGCGATGAGATCCAGGAATTCTTCGTCACGCAGCAGGTTGGCGCTGATTTGGGCCACCCAATGCACCTGCGCATTGGCAGCGATGATCGCGCGCAACAGCGACTTGGTGCGCTTTACGTTGATGGCGAAATTGTCGTCAATAAAGAAGACGACCATCTGGCCGTCCTCGCTCCGCGCGCGAGCTTTCAGTCTCAGGAGTTCGTCCACCACGCTTTCATTGCTGCGAAAGCGTATGGAATCTCCGAAAAAGCCGGTTACGGTGCAAAACTCGCAGCCATAAGGACAGCCTCGGCCGGACTCCACCGGAATAATCCGGAACGTCGCCCATCCGCCACCGACGCGCCGCAGCACCGGAGCCATTGCCTTGGGAACGATGTTGAACTGGTCGAGATCCATGGATTCCCAGGGAATCGATGGATAGGATTGCAAAGTGGGTTTTCGTTCCTGCCCGAACTCATCCCTGGGTTCATAGATTTCCCGGAGTTGGCCGCGCGCGGCGTCCGCAACGATCTGGGGCCACGTTTCATCGGCTTCCCCCAGGGCAACTGCGTCGGCATGCCGCGGTCCGCCACTGCGGCCAAGCGCTTCGTCGGGTTCTTCGGTCACATGAGGGCCGCCCATCACCACTGGCACGCCAGCGGCGCGAACCGCATCGGCCATGCGGTAGGCCTTGGCCACCATCCTGGTCATGGCGCCGATGCCCACCAGTCCGATCTTTTGTTCTTGCACAAACTGTGTCATAGCCGCTTCATCAATCGGTCGCGCATTCCCGTCGATCAGCAACACTTCGTGGCCCGGCGGCGTGAGGGTCTGCAGAAGAAACATCCAAAGATGTGGCATGAAGTTCCGCGTCACGCCGTTGTCGGGGCTATAGAGCAAAATCCTCATGAGTTTCTTCTCCGGTTGCTGCACGTTGGATCAATAGCGCACTTTGGTGGTACCAGCCGCGATTTGAACTTGGGCTCTTGCATCACATACGCTTCTCCCTCATGGGGAGTCGAATCCGGCCTCATTTGCAAATAAAAACCCCGTCCGGCACAGGGACCGAACGGGGATCGATTTTTACTCTCAATTCGGCCATTTTGGCTGCGAACAGATTAAATGAACCTTAACGGCACATTCCGAGCATAGGACTTATTGGGACTTGGAAAGATTTCTCTGTCCCATTAAGGACATTTCGGTAACTGACGCACTGACGAAAACGGGGAAGCGATTTCGCCTCCCCTTGTGTATCCGTCTCACGAGCCTAAGGCCCGGCATCGGTTTTTCGCGTGCCCCACCCTCGTCTTTAGGGGTGGGATTCTCTCTTTTATCGCGGCCATTACGGCGATGCCCCGCTACTGCGCGCTCGCTTCCTTTTTCTGTTTCTCGCGTTGCTCTCTAAGAATGGCTTTGCGCGAGAGGCGGATCTTATTGCCTTCGATCGCCAGAACCTTCACCAGCACCTGATCGCCAAGCTTCAGCTCATCGCGCACATCGCGAATGCGTTGCTCGGAGATTTCGCTGATGTGTAGCAATCCGTCGGTGCCGGGGAAAAGCTCCACGAACGCGCCAAAATCAGCGAGCCGAACGACTTTGCCGAGATAGGTCTTGCCGATCTCGGCTGTGGCCGTGACATCGCGGATCATGCGCAGCGCGGATTCGGCCGAGCCTCCGTCGGAAGCGAAAACGTGCACTTTGCCGTCGTCCATTACATCGATCTTCACGCCGGTCGCCTCGATAATCGACCGAATCTTTTTCCCGCCGGGTCCGATCAGATCGCGAATCTTGTCCGTCGGTATGGTCAACTGGAAAAGCCGCGGCGCGTACTGCGACATCGTCCCGCGGTGTTCGGTAAGGGTGCGATCCATGATGTCCAGAATCTCCAAGCGAGCCTTTCGAGCTTGCTCCAGAGCCTGGCGCATCAGCGCGACGCTCACTCCGCCGACTTTAATATCCATCTGCAGCGCCGTAATGCCGGTTCGCGTGCCGGCCACCTTGAAATCCATATCGCCGTAGTGATCCTCGGCTCCGGCGATATCCGTCAGCACCGCGGCTTGGTCTCCCTCGATCACCAGCCCCATGGCGATGCCTGCGCACGCCGCGCGCAGAGGCACTCCCGCGTCCATCAGCGCCAGCGAACCGCCGCACACGCTGGCCATCGACGATGAGCCATTGGATTCCAGGATGTCCGAGACCAGCCGCATCGCATACGGAAAATCATCCTCGGAGGGAAGCAGGTTAACCAATGCCCGCTCCGCCAGCGCTCCGTGGCCAATCTCGCGCCGTCCCGGCCCGCGCAGAAATTTGACTTCACCCACCGAAAACGGCGGGAAATTGTAATGCAGCATGAAGCGCTTGAAGGCTTCGTCCTCGAAAAGCAGGTCCAGCCGCTGCATATCTTCCTTGGTGCCCAGCGTCAACGTCGCCAGCGCCTGCGTCTCGCCGCGCGTGAAAAGCGCCGAGCCATGCACCCGAGGCAATAGTCCCACCTCGCAGGAGATTGGCCGAATTTCATCGAACGCGCGCCCATCCGGGCGCCGGTGCCGGTGCAGCACATCATCGCGGAAATACTTCTCGCGCAAGCGCTCAAACGCCCGTTCCGCGTCTTTCTGAAGTTCCTCGTCTTCTTCCGGAATGCTGGCCAGCACTTCCTCTTTCAGCGCATTCACGCGCCGGTAACTTTCCTTCTTCGGATACTTGGCGGTGTCCAGCGCATCGTGCAAGCGCTCGCCAAAGCGCTTTTCGATATCTCTCAGCACCTCTTCATTGAAAGCTATGGGAGCCACTTTGACTTTGTTTGGCCGAATCTGGTCGTGCAGTTCCCTGATCGCCTTAATGATGCGGCGGATCTGTTCGTGACCGAAGCTGAGCGCCTCGGCGATGGTATCCTCGGAAACCTCCTGCCCTCCAGCCTCGATCATGATGATCGCTTCTTCGCTTCCCACAACGACGATGTTGAGCAGGCTCTTTTTCTGCTCGGCCGTGGTTGGATTGGCCACCAACTGTCCATCCAGCAGTCCCACGCGCACGGCGGCAATAGGTTTCTCAAAAGGCAGGTCGGAGATAAATGCGGCCGCCGATGCGCCGGTAACGGCGATGACGTCAGGGTCGTTTTCACTATCCGCCGACAAAACCAGGCCGACGATCTGCGTCTCATTTCGCCACGCTTCCGGGAAGAGCGGCCGCATCGGCCGGTCGATCAATCGCGAAATCAAAATCTCGCGCTCGGAGGGGCGGCCTTCGCGCTTGAAAAAGCCCCCCGGAATTTTGCCCGCCGAATAGGTGTACTCCCGGTAATCGACCGTGAGAGGCAAAAAATCCCGGTCATTCGGACGCGAATCCATGCAGGCCGTGACCAGCAGTTGCGTGTCTCCATACTTCACCAGAACGGCGCCATTGGCCTGCTTGGCCAATTTTCCTGTTTCAATTGTCAGCGGACGTCCGCCGACTTCAACTTGTACTTGATGTGGAGCAGATTGCGACATAACTTCGATTCCTTTCGCCGCTTCCAATGCGGCTATACATGCAGTGTCTGGATTCAACTATCGGAGAGAAGAGGAGAGCTTGCGAGGAGTACGAAACGCGGCAAAAGGCCGGAACCGCTAACGCCGGTTCCCGAAACTCCCTGGCCTTAAACGCCCTTCGCGGAATGCCAAATATCTGTGGAAGCAGCCGGAACTACTTTCGCAGACTCAGTCGTTCGACAATCTCGCGGTACCGATCGGGATCACGACGATTCAGATAATCCAGCAGACGCCTGCGCCTGTTCACCATCATGATCAGGCCGCGGCGTGAAGCATGATCTTTTGCGTGCGACTTGAGATGCGATGTCAGGTAGTTGATCCGTTCACTGAGCAATGCGATTTGTACTTCGGGTGACCCTGTGTCTTTGGGGTGGCTTCGATATTGCTCGATCAACATTGACTTTGCTTCTCTCAAGTGTTTCTCCGTCGTTTCCCTACACTCTCTTTTTTTCTGTTCTCTTCGACTTGCTTAGGGTACCACACGCGCCGTTCGCCGCCTAAGGGGATTTTCCGATAATCTGGGCTTCTGACTCCCAGAAATTCCCTAAGTCCCGCACCCGGCCAGGAGCCTCTATGGCGGCGTCTTCCAAAGATTTGGCAAAGATTTGGCGCGTCAGACCATGCGGCGCCCGATCAGCGATAAGAATTCTTCGCGCGTTTGCTGGTTCTCTCGAAACGCCCCCAGCATGGCGCTGGTTATGGTCTCGGTGCGATGTTTTTCCACGCCGCGCATGACCATGCACAAATGGCGCGCCTCGATCACCACGCCTACGCCCAGCGGCTGAATCACTTTCTGGATGGCCTGCGCAATCTGGTTCGTCAGCCGCTCCTGAATCTGCAGCCGGCGCGAGTACATGTTCACCAGCCGGGGAATCTTCGAAAGGCCCACCACGCGTTTATCGGGGATATACGCGACGTGGCATTTTCCAAAGAAAGGAAGAATGTGGTGTTCGCACAGGCTGAAAAGGTCGATATCTTTGACCACCACCATCTGATCGTAAGAGACCGAAAACATCGCCCCATTCAAGACTTTTTCCGGATCCTGATGGTAGCCGCTGGTCAGATAACGCAGCGCGCGCTCAAAACGCTCCGGCGTGCGCCGCAACCCTTCGCGGGTGGGGTCCTCGCCGAGCCGCGTAAGCATCGTTCGCGCCAGGTCGGCGATGCTCTCCCCTTTCTCCTGCTGAAGATCGTCGTTCAGCTTTAGTTCTTCTGTCTTTTTCGGTAGATCAGTCATGCGCATCCCCATTCCGCTGGCCGGCGTATTCGAAGCTGTTACGGCCAGTCTCCTCGAGGCGAATACGTACCAGCCGCGCCCCGGGGAAGTTCTTCAAGCGCTCAAAAATCTCCACGCAGAAATTCTCCGTGGTCGGCACACGATCGCGAAAGGCCTCCACATCCTTATTCAAGTAAGTATGGTCGAATGGCTCGATAATCTCCCGCGCGACGTAACCATCGAGATCGGCAAGATTGGCGATCATGCCCGTGGCAGGATCGACCGGCCCCGTCACGGTGACTTCCACAACGTAGTTGTGCCCATGCCCATAAGGGTTATTGCACTTGCCGTAGATTCGCTGGTTTTCGGCGTCGTCCAACTGCGTGCTGTGCAGGCGATGCGAAGCCGCCAACTCATAACGCCGCGTCAGTTCCAAACTCATGCCGCCCCGTCCCCGTAACAATCGACGTACAGATCAGACGACTCCCACAGCCGCACCCGCGTCAGGCGCCCTTTCTTTATTTTTGGCGCAAGCAGCTTCCAGATCAGCGCGGCGATGTTTTCGCAGGTGGGAATCTGGCCGGCCAGTTCCGGCACTTCATAATTCAAAAACCGGTGGTCCATGCGCTCCATGACTTCGCGTTCCAGAATCTCCTTCAGTTCCTTCAAATCCAGCACCATCCCGGTCACCGGATCGGCCTCTCCTCCCACCGTGACTTCCAGCACGTAGTTATGGCCGTGCCCGTTCGCGTTATTGCACTTGCCGAAGACTCGCCGGTTCTCCTCGTCCGAAAATCCCGGATTGTGATAGCGGTGCGCCGCGGAAAACTCAATTTTGCGTGTGATGTAGACCATCCGCTTATGACCGGCGGGCGGGCGTAACCACCGGATACTCTCGCCCTTTCCAGGCTATCTTGCCTCGCGCATAACCCCAATCCGAAGCCAGCAAAGCGGCGCAGTAGAGGCCCACGCCTGCTAAATAGTATAAGACGCTGGAGAGCGGGAATCGATTCTTCCGCAGCAGTCCGGCATAGCTCGCATGACGGCCCGCCAGCAGCACGATTCCCAGCGCCCCGAAGCCGGCGTCCCACGGGGCCATCAGAAACGGCACGGCCAGCAGGCATAAGAGCGGAATCCACGGAATCACCGAAAACAGCTCCCCAGTCACTCGCTGCCCCGCCCACGTTACCAGCGGAAACAGATTCTTCGACCAGCCTTCCCACATCGCTTTGAAACTCGAATACATACGCACCCGGCAAATATCGTCGCCCGGCGCGAAATGCAATCGAAAGCCCGCCGACTTCACCAGGCGGGCCAGCGCGACATCTTCCAGCACTTCGCCTCGCACAGCCGCATGGCCCCCGATTTGTTCGTAGACATTCCGCCGAACCAGCAAATATTGCCCATTCGCCGCTGCCGCGGGCGAATCCGGATCATTGATCGCCGTGTAGGAATAAAGTTGCGAGAGCCGGCAAAAAACGAAAGGGATCAGCGCGCGCTCCCACCAGCGTGTGCATCTCCTGTCCCGGAGAGTAGGAAATCAAATCTGCCCCGAGGGATTCGGCTGTCGCCAGCAGCTCGAGCCGTTGATCCCGGCAGGTGCACCGCATCCGCATCGGTAAAGAGCAGCCAATCGCATTCGGCGGGCTGCGCGCCCAGCCATGCGGCGTGATTCTTCCCCACCCAGCCCACGGGTAAGGGTCCCGCTTCGACCACGCGCAGTTTTGGCTGCTCGGCCGCAAGGCGCCGCAATATTTCGCCAGTGCCGTCGGTCGATTGGTCGTTAACGACCACGATCTCCCGAATCTCGGGTTGTTCCGCCACAGACCTGACGGCTTGCGCAATCGTCCGCTCTTCATTTCTCGCGGGTATGATCGCGGACACGCATTCGGACTGCTTCATGCTGGACTCATGCTGGATTCATGCCGTTGGCGGGGTGAGAGTCGCGCAGGCTCGGCCGGCGAGTTATTATAGCTACCGGAACGTGAAGCCATGAAACAAAAAGTCCTCGGCGGCCTGGCCATGGTGGGAGCACTGGCCGTGTTGTACGTCTTCGCCATGCCCAGTTACCGCCAGGGCGAACCCAGCATCGCCGGCCGTCGCGCGCCTGACTTCACGCTCGATAGCGATGGACGCCACTTCCATCTTGCCGACCTTCGCGGCAAGGTCGTGGTGCTCGATTTCTGGGCTTCCTGGTGCCCGCCCTGCGTCGAAGAAGCTTCCTCGCTGAACGCTCTTCAGCAGCGCATTTCCAGCCAGGGCGGCACCGTCGTAGGGATCAGCCAGGACGATGATCCCTCCGCGTATCAGAAAGTTTCTTGCCGAACACAACGTCAACTTTCCCACCTATCGCGATACCAGCGCCGCCTATCCCGCCATCGGCAATATCGCCAAGAATTATGGCACCGCCATGCTTCCCGAGGTTTATCTCATCACCCGTGACGGCCGCATCGCCCGCAAAATCGTCGGCCAGCAGGATTGGACGAGCCCCGAGATCACCTCCGCCCTCGACGCCCTCCTCCGCTCCAACTGAAGCGTTGCCCCGCCAACTGTTTGTTAGCGGTCGTGCTCCTGCGGACTGTTTGTTCAGGGGGTCGGAGCTTTAGCTCCGACATTGGCATCTCCGCTTTTCCTGGGGCTTTAGCCCCTGAAGCTTTGCAGCCTAGGCACCCGCGCCCGGCGCGATCGCATACCCCATTTTTGAAGATTTGTTCAGGGGGTCGGAGCTTTAGCTCCGACATTGGCATCTCCGCTTTTCCTGGGGCTTTAGCCCCTGAAGCTTTGTAGCCCAGGGCGCCCGCCGCATTTGCGGGGCCCTGGGGCTTTTCGTAGCGCCGACTTGCCCTGCCTGCCCTGAGCTTGCCGAAGGGAGTCTCGAAGGGCTTCCGGGCGGCATCCTCACCGCTGTCATCACAAGGTCGCCGCGGCGCCGGGGTCCCCTGCGCGCGTCGCCTTTACGCGTGCAGGGGTGGTGGCGACCGAGGGATCTGCTTTTTGTCACTTCTTGGCCGCCGACCTGAGAGTTGTCATTCTGAGCGAAGTGGTCCCGGCTTTTCCTGCCGGCCCGCGCGGCCACGAAGTCGAAGAATCCTCCTCGATTTTCCGTTGCACGCCTGATTCTGTCAGCGCCTCAAATCGCCGCCTTGCGCAATCGCAACGCATTCGAAATCACCGACACCGAACTGAAACTCATCGCCGCCGCTGCAATCATCGGACTCAACAAAACCCCAAAGAACGGATAGAGCGCCCCGGCGGCAATCGGCACTCCGATCGCGTTATAAATGAACGCCCAGAAAAGGTTCTGCTTGATGTTACGCATGGTCGCCCGGCTCAGCAGCCTCGCCCGCACGATTCCGCGCAGGTCTCCCTTCACCAGCGTCAGGTCCGCGCTCTCCATCGCCACGTCCGTGCCCGTCCCCATGGCAATCCCCACCTGCGCTTGAGCCAGCGCCGGAGCATCATTGATTCCGTCCCCGGCCATGGCCACGAAGCGCCCCTCGCTTTGCATGCGCTTTACGGCGTCTGCCTTCCTGTCGGGCAGGACTTCCGCGATCACCTCATCGATCCCCAGCTTGCGCGCCACGGCCTCCGCGGTCGTTCGGTTGTCTCCTGTCAGCATCACGATGCGAATGCCGTCCTTGTGCAGCTGTTCAATCGCCTCCGGCGTGCTCTGCTTGATCGGGTCCGCGATTCCCATCAATCCGGCAACTTGGTTGTTCACGGCTACAAACACCACCGTCTGCCCCTCGCCGCGCAACTCCTCGGCCCGCTGCGCCAAAGCGCCGGGATTTACACCCAGATCCTCGAGCAGCTTGCGATTGCCGAGCGCAACGTGAGCTCCGTCTACCCGCCCTCGCACGCCTCGGCCGGTGATCGATTCGAAGCCCTCAGCGGACCCGAGCGCGACTCCTCGTTCCTCGGCGCCCTTCACAATCGCGGACGCCAGCGGATGCTCGCTTCCGCGCTCCAGCCTGGCCGCGAAACGCAAGAGCGTTTGCACATCGAATCCGGCGCTCACCTCAACGGACACGAGTTTGGGCTTGCCCTCGGTAAGCGTCCCCGTCTTGTCCACCACCAGTGTGTCCACCTTGCGCATCTGTTCAATCGCTTCGGCATTCTTGAAAAGAACACCGGCGCCCGCTCCCCTTCCCATCGCCACCATGATCGACATGGGCGTTGCCAATCCGAGAGCACACGGACACGCAATGATCAGCACAGCCACCGCATTCACCAGGGCATGCGCGAGCCGTGGCGCAGGTCCCCCAAAAGCCCAAATCACAAAAGTCAAGGCGGCGGCGCCCATGACGATAGGAACGAAATATGCGGCGACTTGATCCGCCAGCTTCTGGATCGGCGCGCGGCTTCGCTGCGCTTCAGCGACCATGCGCACGATTTGCGCCAGCAGCGTTTCGTTGCCCACGCGTTCGGCGCGGATGATCAGCGAGCCCGTGCCATTCACCGTCGCGCCCGTAACCCGATCGCCCTTTTGCTTCTCCACCGGTATGGGTTCGCCGGTGATCATGGATTCGTCCACGCTGCTGCTTCCCTCCAAGACAATTCCGTCCACGGGAATCTTTTCCCCCGGCCGGACACGCAGCCGGTCGCCGCGTTTCACCCCGTCGAGCGGCACATCCCGCTCCGAGCCATCCTCGCCAACCAGACGAGCCGTCTTCGGTGCAAGCCCGAGCAGCGCGCGGATCGCCGCGCCCGTTCGGCTGCGCGCCCTTAGCTCCATCACTTGCCCCAAAAGGACCAGCGTCGTAATCACCGCGGCAGCCTCGAAATAAACTCCCACTTGCCCGGAGCCGTCCCGAAACGATGGCGGAAAAATCTCGGGAACCACCGTCGCGACGACGCTGTACAAATACGCCACCGCCACGCCCAGGCCGATCAGCGTGAACATATTCAGGCTGCGGTTAACAATCGATTGCCATCCGCGAACAAAAAACGGCCAGCCACCCCAGAGAACCACCGGCGTGGCCAGCAATAACTCGGCCCACGTCAGCGCGCGCGGTGAAATCATCCTTTCGAGCGGTGCGCCGGGAAAATATGCGCCCATGGCGGCGAGCAAAATAGGCGCCGTCAGCGCCACGCTTACCCAAAACCGCCGCGTCATGCTGGCCAGCTCCGGGTTTTGCTCCTCTTCCGCGGAAGTGACTCGCGGCTCCAGGGCCATCCCGCAGATCGGGCACGACCCCGGCTCCAGTCGCACAATTTGCGGATGCATCGGGCAAACGTATTCGGTTTTCGTGCTGGGAATAGCGGGGACTGCCGCCTCCAATGCCATGCCGCATTTGGGACACGCGCCCGGCTTGTCCCGGTGTACTTCAGGATCCATCGGGCAGATGTAGTCGACCGCCATCGGCTTGTTTATCGAAGGAGCAGGCCCAGGCGCATTCGCCCGCACAGGGGGTTGAACGGTAGATTGAACAGTAGCTTGAACGGGAGGTTGAACGGGAAGTTGAACAGAAAGTTGAACGGCAACGGGCTTCTGCGCCGGCGCGGCGGCTGCGCCCGGCGAAATCACGGTCAGCATTGGACCGGCCGGCGCCGGCCGCGGTTTTAGATATTGCTCTGGCGCCGCTTCAAATTTCTTCGCGCATCCCGCGCAGCAGAAAAAATAAGTCCGCCCGCCGTACTCGCTCTTGGCGCGAGCCGAAGCAGGGTCCACCTGCATGCCGCACACCGGATCGCGTTCCATGATTTTCTGCTCGGCCATTTTCCGCAGCCTTGGCGGCGCCTTCAGCCCCGTCTACGAACCCTGATCGCGAATCATGATCGTGAATATATACGGTAATAGATGACTCTGCCATCCGCTACGCTTCACGCATAAACACTCCAGGAGCGTCCGGCAATGCTGCTGCAACAATTGCTATAATCGCCGCATGACTCTCGTCGAAATTACCTACGAACTCCAGAGCCCGCTTCGCCCCGAGCAACTGCGAGCCCTCGGCCAATTCGCAAACACCTACGGCTTGCGCCGCTTCCACGTCGACGAACACCTCAATCGCCTGTCCTTTGAATATGACGCCTCGCGCCTGAAGGAAACTGAAGTCGCTCACGTACTGCGCATGGCGCGCATTCCCGTCCAGCGCCGCGTCTGATCTCCCCAGCGGAGTCCCGCAGAGCTATCCGCTCGCCGCGCGCTATCTGCCCGGCGCGATCTAACACTAGCTAAAAGCTGTCATTCCGAGGACTCCGCCCATGCTCTCGCAAGGGCGGGCGACCGGGGTCCCCGACATGCGCGGGTGTTGCGCATGTTGGGGTGCAGGCCAGGAATCTGCTTTGCCTTTCGGTTGTGGAGTTTTGTCTTTACTGCTCTGGCGAGGCTGCTACGAAAATGCTACAGGACGGTCAAATCCTCCGTCATAAGTAAGAGGGGGGTGCATCCCGATCCGGTCGTCTCCGACCGGTTGCGTGGGGTCATCCATCCTAGCTTCCCTCTCAGAGGCAGGTGGGGACGTCTTGCTTCCGTCGGCGAGCAAGCCCCTTCCCCCTCGCTCGCTTCCTTCTGCAAAACGTCACTTGGAATGCACCCTCGCTCCTCATCTTGCAAATTAAGCGCCAGTCTCTGCCGAACCTCCGGCCTACACTAAATCCCTTAAAATCCATAAACTCCACGCCCTGACCGTGTCGGAAGAGCTCCCCCCCATTTCCAAAAGGGACCGCCAAACCCCGATCCCATCCCGCCTCGGGAATAACCCCTACGCACCCCTACGCCCATACCCCTATGCCCGTATGCGCCATCTAGTACTCTCAAATCCAAAATACTGCCGTCACCGGAACCTTCCGCCTATCCCTCCGCGCCGCTCCGTGAATCAACACTATGGCATGACGGCGCTCCCCAAATTCTGCCGAGTCGGTGCCGCCGCGCTTCTCGCCGTCTGGTTCATCTGGATTCCGGGCCGGGCGGATACGCCCGCCTACGAATATCCGGCCCGAAGCAGCCCCTTCTGTAATTGTGAATCCGAAAACGGCCCCCGCGCCTCCGCCTGCGCACCGATCTGCCAGCAGCAATGCCAACCCGAATCGCCCGACCGCTCCTGCCGGCGCGTCCTCCAGAACCCTAAATCTCTGGTTCCCTCGAACCACCTGGATCAATCGCGCCCGGCCTATTCACGCAAATCCAATCGAACCCAGCGCGCCTAGCTTTGGCGTATTGACGATTCCAGTTGCCGCAGGCATCAGCCGGGCATATGATGATTGTGCCGCAATCAAGCTGTCCGTGGCGCAACGCTGGCACAAAAATCATCCTATACAGGCGGAATCTCTCCTATGAAAGCGCTTCTTGTGTACCCGGAATGGCCAGATACGTACTGGAGTTTTAAACATGCCCTGCCCTTCGAGGGGAAAAGATCCGTCTTTCCGCCGCTGGGTCTGCTGACCGTTGCTGCGATGCTGCCAAAAACCTGGGAACAGCGCTTGGTCGACATCAATATCCGTCAGGTAACTGATGCCGATTTGCAGTGGGCCGATGTCGTCCTGGTCAGCGCCATGCTCGTGCAGAAAGAAAGCATGCTGCGAATCTTGTCCCGTTGCCGCGCGCGCGGATTGCGCACCGTGGTCGGAGGACCGATCAGCAGCTGCATGAATGATCTCGCGCTGTATGCGGACCACGTCGTCGTGGGAGAGGCCGAAGAAATCGTCGCGGGTCTAGCCGCCGACCTCGAGCGTGGCGACGCCAAGCCGCTTTACCAGGCCCCGGAAGTGCCCGGGCTGAACACCACGCCTCTTCCCAAGCTCGATCTGATCAATCCCAAATATTACAGTTCCATGGCCATCCAGTATTCCCGCGGCTGTCCATTCAATTGCGAGTTTTGCGACATTATCGAGATCTATGGCCGCAAGCCGCGGATGAAATCGCCGCCGCAGATGGTCGCTGAACTTGAATTGCTTTACGCCCGCAAATGGCGCGGCCCCGTTTTCATCGTGGACGACAACTTCATCGGAAATAAGCGCAAGGTCAAGGAGCTTCTGCCCGTTATAGCGGAGTGGAATACGCGGCATGGCCGCCCCTTTAGATTTTATACCGAAGCCTCCGTCAATCTCGCCGACGACCAGGAGTTGTTGCAAATGATGAAGGATGCCACCTTCGATCGCGTCTTTCTCGGCATCGAAACGCCGGCGGAAGAGAGCCTCAAGGAAGCGCAGAAGATGCAGAACACCCATCGCAGTCTTCTGGAGAGCGTCCGGCGCATCCAGCGCTACGGCATGGAAGTGATGGCCGGCTTCATCGTCGGATTCGATAACGATCCGGACGACATCTTCGACCGCCAGGTGAAGTTCATTCAGGAGAGCGCCATCCCGCTGGCCATGGTCGGCCTGCTGCAAGCCCTTCCGGGCACCCAGCTTTATCGCCGGTTGCAGAAGGAAGGCCGCATCGTATGCGACGGCGACGGAAACAATTTTGATTTGCGGCTCAATTTCAAGCCGCGTATGGATGCGCAGCGGCTTGTGGAAGGCTATCGCTCCATCCTGCAGCGCATCTATCGGCCCGATATTTATTACGCGCGCGTGCGCAAATTCCTCTCCCAGTATCAGCCGCATACCGGCCACACGCATCTCTCGTTATCCGATATTCAAGCCCTGGCGCGATCTATTCTCAGACAGGGAATTTTCAGCCGGCACGCCTTCTCCTATTGGCGGCTCTTCCTGGCCGCCAGCACTCGCTACCGTCAATCCTTCGGCGCTGCCATCCGCCTGGCGATCATGGGCTACCATTTCCAAAAGCTCACGCAAATGACCCTGGAGAGCGATTAAACCGCTTCGCTAACCGTCGATACTCAGTTCCCGGATCCCTCGGCTCACCGCAAAATAAACTAGCCCATTCGCCGCGCGCGAATGTCCTGTCTGTTGACTCGTGCTGCACTGGCGCAAGTCGCCTGCCGTACCTGTCCATTGATCGGCAGCCTGCCTGTACGTGATCTGTACCCTCGGGAAATTGACCCTTTCGCGTCTCCGGCGTTACATATCAGCGCATCGAGTTGGGAACTGCACCACCCTCCGGCGCCGGGCTTCTCCGGCGGCCAACGTTCCCAATCCCGAAAACTCCCAGCCGGTAGTGCCAGCCCGGTTCTCTGGCCCAATGACGAGGAACGGGAGAGGCCTGCGCAAAGGGCTTACAAGAAATATTCCTGGCCCAGGTCTGCTCCGCCTTGCCGCTTTTTAGGAGGATGCGCAATGAAAACTAGGAACTTCGCTTTGCTTTTTGCAATGCTCGCTGCGTTTCTGTCTCCGCAGCTGATATTTGCCCAAACCGACCCCGGCGTACAGGGTGGCGCGGCACGCGCCGGCTCTCCGCTGGCTTCGGTAAACACAACCGACGGCAGCATGCAGTTCTTCCAGGACGGCCTGAGCCGCTTTCGTGGACATAGAGTCCGTCTCGAACAGCCCCACCGGCAACAACGGTCTGGGGCCGCGGTTTAACTTCGTCCAGTGCGCGGGATGCCACTCTCAGCCGGCGATGGGAGGCAGCGGCCCGGCTAACAATCCTGAATTCCAGGTCATCGCCAGCGGCTTTGCCATCGGCTCCACAAACGCAATCCCGTCGTTCATCACGGCCAACGGCCCGACGCGCGAAGTCCGCTTCCCGTTCTTCTTCGATCCGTCTGGCAATCCCAACCTAAACGCGCCCAACGGCGGCGTCGAAGATCTCTTTACCGTATCGGGACGAACCGATGCCGGCATGTGCAGCCTGGAGCAGCCTCCCTTTGCCCATGCCGTGCAAACCAATAACATCATTTTTCGCATTCCAACCCCGACCTTCGGCGCGGGTTTGATCGAAAACCTGGACGACTCAACCTTGCTGGCCAATCGCGCGGCCCATGCAAACAATAATTTCGGGATCAGCGGCACCTTCAACCATAACGGCAATGACGGCACCATCACCCGCTTTGGCTGGAAAGCCCAGAACAAATCCTTGGAGCTGTTCGCCGGTGAGGCCTACAACGTCGAACAGGGCGTCTCCAACGAGATCTTTACCCAGGATCGTCCGCTGCCCGAGGAGGAAATGCGCGGCGGGCTCCCACCGAACTGCTTGAATCTGACCGGCACGGGCTATCCCGAGGATACAACCAACTACACGGCTAAACCCGGCGCGGATCAGTACGCGACCAACGCCTCCGTTCCCAGCGACGTCGTGCAATTCGCGATGTTCATGCGCTTGCTGGCGGCGCCAACGCCGTCCGCCACCACGCCCGGCGGGGCCACCTCCATCAGTAATGGCCGCGATCTATTCAGGGCCATCGGATGCGCAGCCTGCCACACGCCAACGGTCGGCCAAACGCAGCCGTCGAACTTCACGGCCTCGTTGAACAAGGCCCCGGTGAATGCGTTCTCGGATCTGGAGATCCATCACATGGGCACGGGATTAGCCGACAACGTCTCGCAGGGAGGCGCCGGAGGCGATCAGTTCCGCACGGCTCCGCTGTGGGGACTCTCTCAGCGCATCTTCCTCCTGCACGATGGGCGGACGGCCAACTTGCTGAAGGCAATCGAAGCTCATGGAAGCAATGGCTCCGAAGCCACACAGGTCGAGTCGAACTTTGACTCACTCTCACCTGCTCAGAAGCAGGAAATCCTCAACTTCCTGCGCTCGCTGTAGCTGTCTCGAGGCGCGTCGGGCGAGCCGGGAAGCTGGCTCGCCCCAACGCCTCTCGTGCCCAGGATAGGTGCCAGATAAAGGACGGGACATGCATTCTGCATTCCGGCGGTCACTAGGACTTCTCGGTTTAGCGCTGGCGCTGTTCGGAGGCGCGGGAACGCTCCGATTGCAGGACCGGCCGGCGAATGGGAGCGATCTCCCGCAGAACCCGCGGATCAAAGAGCTGCCGAGAGACGTCATCCTTGTTAAAGGCGCATGGTCCAGCGCCAGCGATTCGACGACGCCGGTGCCGGAAGGCGGAACTCTAGCCAGCAGTATCTATAGCAACTCCTATTTCGGTCTGAGCTACCCTCTTGCGCCGGGTTGGACCCAGAAGTATTCCGGACCACCCCCGTCAGACAGCGGTTATTACGTTCTTGCGCAGCTCTCACCTGCGGACAAAAGCAAAGAGCCAACTCAGGGCAGCATTCTGATCGCCGCCCAGGATCTCTTTTTCACGCTGGCGCCGGCCCAGAACGCTCTCGAGTTGATGAAATATTCCCAGGAGAGACTGCAGCCCGATTACAAAGTGGAACATCCGGTGACGCTGGTCAGCATCGCTAACCACTCCTTCGTCCGCTTTGACTATTTCTCGCCTATCGCGCAACTGCATTGGTACGTGCTGGCCACGCAAATCCGCTGTCACGTGGTTCAATTCGTCTTCACCGGCCGCGACACTGGATTATTGGAGAGCCTCATTCGCGAGATGCAGCCAATGAAGCTATCGGCGGAGGCTGATCCAATATTGGGAACGGGCGGAGGTGACGTCCCTGTTTGTAGGAAGGATTATGCGCGGGCTGAAAACATGATCGAGAAAGTCGAACCGGCCTTTGCCGAGCAAAGATTCAATGCCATTCCTGTGCGGATCGTCATCGACCAACAAGGCCACGTTAAGCACATCCACTTCCTCAGCGCTTTTCCCGATCAGGCAAAAAGCATTACCGATGCACTTTCGCAGTGGCGATTCAGGCCTTACGTGCTCGACGGACGGCCCGTGGAGGTGGAAACCGGAATCATGTTCGGACGTGTGCCGCCGGCGACGACGCCCTCGGGAACAGACTCGCTGAGTCCCTCGAAGTGACCGCGAAAATCGACGAAACCGGATGTCGCCAGGAGCGGCTTCACGTCTGTCCTCGCAGAATTCGAGCGGCGCGTGAAATATTCGACTCGTTGTCGGCGGCTTCTCCCTCCGCATCGTTACCATTCGCCCCGCCGTTATTGACAGAATCGCCGGGCGTGTCCCCTTCGCCTGGCGCGAGGAACAAATTCGCCTGTAAGCCATGCTGCCGCGTATACAGCTCGAAATACCGGCCTCCCGCCGCGTAGAGAGATTCGTGTGTGCCCCGCTCGATGATCCTCCCCGCTTCCATCACCAGGATCTGATGTGCCCGGCGGATCGTTGAAAGCCGGTGGGCGATCACAAACGTTGTGCGTCCCTGCATCAAATACGATAGCCCTTGCTGAATCAAAGCCTCGGATTCGGAATCGAGACTCGAGGTCGCCTCGTCCAGAATCAGTATTCGCGGATCGGCCAGAATGGCGCGCGCGATGGAAATTCGCTGCCGCTGCCCGCCGGAAAGCTTGACGCCGCGTTCGCCAACGAGCGTGTCGTATCCCTGCTCGAACGATTCCGCGAATTCATCCACGCGGGCAATGCGGCACGCCGCTTTCATCTCCTCTTCGCTGGCCCCGGGCCGCGAAAAACTCACGTTTTCGCGGATGGTTCCATCGAAGAGAAATGTCTCCTGCAGCACCACGCCGAGTTGCGTCCGATAGCTGCTCAGCCGCACCGTGGAGAGGTCGATGCCGTCCACCAGGACCCGTCCTGACACGGGCGCGTAAAAAGCCGCGATCAAGCCGATAATCGTCGATTTCCCCGCGCCGGAAGGGCCTACCAATGCCGTAACGCTGCCCGGGCGCGCTCGGAAGTTCACGTCGTACAGCACCTGCTTCCCTTCCGTGTAAGTGAAATTCACATTCTCGAAGTCCACTTCGCCCACGATTTTCCCAATCGAGACCGTTCGCTTCGGATCCTGCTCCTCCGGGCTTTCCGCCAGAATGTCCCGGGTACGCTCGAGCCCGGCCATCCCTTCGGTAAGTTGCGTCCCGATGCTCACAATCTGAGACACCGGCGCAACCAGCATCGCCAGAAACGCCACATACGTCAGAAATGTTCCCAGCGTCATCGTTCCTGCGACGATCCGCCTGGTGCCCAGGTACAAGATCAAGGAGCTCACAATTCCGAATAAAACGGTCGAAGATAGGCTCATGATCGAGGTCGCCGTCAGCGTCTTCAAAATGTTGTCCAGCAGCCGCTGCACCCCGCCCGCGAAAACTTCCTCTTCCCTGCCCTCGGCGTGATACCCCTTGACGACTCGCACGCCGCCCAGCGACTCGGTGAGCCGTCCGCTGACTTCCGCATTTAATTTCGAGCGCGCCCGAAAGATCGGCCGGATCGTGCCGATAGCTCTGTTCAAGCCAAGCGCGAACGCGAGCAGAATCGCCGACGCCACCGTCGTCATGAAAACGCTGATTCGCAGCAGCACCACCAGGGCAAACGAAGCGGTCATCAAGCTGCCGACGAGCTCCACGAGGCCCGTGCCCATCAGGTTCCGCAGCCCCTCCACGTCGCTCATAATCCGCGAGACCAGCGTTCCTGTCTTGTTCGCATCGTGAAAAGAGATCGATAGCCGGCCGATATGCGCCTGCACCTGCTTGCGCAATTCGGCGATCATCCGCTGCGCCGCTTTGGATAGCAGTTGCGTGAGCGTGAAGGAGGTTATGCCCTGAATCGCCGTGGCGGCCACGATCGCCAGGGCCAGCGGAGCAAGCAGCCGAATCTGGCGCTTGCCGATGACGTTGTCGACCAGGAATTTGGTTGAAGCGGGCAGCACCAGCCCGGCCAGCCGGTTGATCGCCATCAACAACAAGCCAAACAGCAGCAGCACTCGCTGTGGCCGGATGAACGGCCACGCTTCCTTCAATAGATGAACGAGTCCCGCCGCCTTCACCTTCATGGGAGGCTTGGATTCCCCATCGCGTCCCCGGCCGCGCCCGTCGCCGTGCCCAAAGGGCGCCGTTCTGCTTCTTATTCCAGTAATCGCCATCTCGTTATCGTCGTACCTCTATTGTCTTACATCTGCGGACGAAATGCCCGCCGGCCAAATCTCTGGTAGTGGTCAAGCTTGACCACTACCAAACCTCTGGCGTCGGCTCAATTTATCGCACGTCAGACGGAGGATGGCCTGGACCGAACGGCGTGGACTGGCGTCTGCTGGCGTGTTGCTGACACTGTGGGATTAGCCCATATGGGAAAGCTCAGGTTGGCTACCACCTGGGACCTGGGAGCAGCTTGGAGGTTATGCGTGCGCCGCGAGCGTGGCGGGCAAGGTGAACTGAAAAGTTGCGCCCCGGCCGGGGGCGCCTGCGGCCCACAAGCGTCCGCCATGCGACTCAATGATCGACCGACTGATGGGCAGCCCCATCCCGGTCCCGTTATCCTTGGTCGTAAAGAATGCGTTGAAGATCTCTTCGGCTGTTGCGGGGGCAATCCCACACCGGTATCGCGAGACCGAGATCAGCAGTTGAGAATCGCTCGACTTCCGACTTGATGGTAAGCTCACCTCGGCCGGTCGTTCCCTTCATGGCATCGATGCCGTTGAGCATGAGGTTCATGAAAACCTGCTGCAGTTGGACACGGTCTGCCATCACCGTGGGAAGATTCTCGGCAAGCTCGGTACGGATTGAGATTGAGTAGCGGTTCGCCTCGCTGCGCAGCAAGACAATCATTTCTCGAATCAGCTCATTTACATCCACCAACTCCCGCTGCAAAGCGCCCTTCTTGAACAGTACGCTGATTCTGTTAATGATGTCGGCCGCGCGCGTTACGTCATTAACCACTCTCGATGCGGCTTCGCATGCCTCTGGCACGTCAGGGTCATCGCGGCCAAGCCATCGCAGGCAGGTTCTGGCGTCTGTGAGTGCCGCGGAAATCGGCTGCTTGATCTCGTGCGCCACCGAAGCAGTCAGCTCGCCCAAGGTGGTTATCCGATTTACGTGTGCGAGATCCGCCTCCGCTTGGCGCAAACTTTCGCGCTCTTCATCCGCTCGCCTGCGTTCCGTTACGTCCATCAGAATACCCACGAATTCGATGAGGTCGCCCGACGGGTTGAAAACAGGATGCGCTACTCCGTACACGTATTTCGTGGTGCCGTCCGGAAAAACGACTCGGAAATGCGCCTCGAAATCTTTTCCTTCGCGATTCGACCTCTCGGCCATCGCAACCACCCGCGGTCGATCTTCTGGATGAATACGCTGTACAAATTCTTCGAATGAAGGTATCCCCCTCTCTGGGTCGAAGCCATACAAGCGGGAATGCTCCTCGGACGAGTGGAGAATCTCTCTCGTCATGATATCGCAAGCCCAACTGCCTGTATGGGTGAGCCTCTGCGCTTCCGCCAGGTAGGCTTCGCTGCGAAGCAGGGCCTCTTCGACGCGCTGGCGTTGGAGTACTTCCTGAATAAGCTCCATGTTGACGGCCGTCAGTTGGCTGGTCCGTTCTAGGACGCGTTGTTCAAGTTCCTCATTCAGGCGCTTGATTTCAGCCTTGGCTTGTTTGTGCCCGGCGGTTTCGATAACGTCCCAACTCCCGCGCCGCTTGGTTACCGCAAACTGATGTGTGCGCACCACGTCCAGGATTTCAGCGGCTCCGCATGCGGCAAGCGGGTAAGTGCATAGCACCGCCAGACGTTGATTGGCGACAGCCTGGTTGAGCGACTCTTCGTATTCACAGAAGTCCTTCCAGTCCTTCTTTTCGAGCCAGGCGGTATCTCCGGTCACCCTTACGCCGGCGTAACCTCTGGCCGATGCGCGCGCGAGTTTCTCGTTCCAACCGCTAATCACTCTGTCGAGATCAAACGTGCCTTCGTGGAGATACCAGTCGCGTGCCGCGACAATCTCTATGCTCTGGTCAGCGAGGTATCGATCGAGGTCGGGCACCGCTCGTTCTAATGCATGCCTGGCGTCTTCCCCCGTAAGCGGTTCGGCAACCACCCACAGGCAGAACTCCTGGTTCTCCAATCCAGCTTTGCAGTAGGAAACCAGTGTTTCCAGGAGATCCGCTTTTGTCTCGTAGAAGAGACAAAAGTGTGTCCCCCAAGGCATGTCGCCGACGACGTCGACTCCCGTTTTCCGCATCTCGGTTGTCATCGCGATTACCTCCTGGGTTTCATCTTGGAAAACGGGTTAAAGCGGGTGCCATCGCGAAGGACAGAACTGCAAAACTGTAGCGTAGAATCGGCGCTAGAAACGTCGGGGATGGAGCGTCCCACTGCGCCATGGCTTACCTCACCTGGATCGCGCAGACCGTAGGCTTCGGATGATAGCTCGGTTGCTCCAGCTTTGACAAACCCGAGCTGTGCTCTTTCGTCGCTGTTAAAGAGCTAGACGGAGGCGGCTGCTTTACCTTTGATAAATTTGGTGTCGGCGGCAAGGCCGACGGCTTCCAGCACGTTGGCCTGCACTTGCTTGCAGAGAGCATTGATCTCGTCGACTCCGAAGCCTCTGGTGCCGACGGAATACCTCAACTGCTTCTCTCCCGCGGGAGTCTCGACAATCCGCAGAACCGTGTCCGCGACTTCCTGAGCATTCCCGGCACTGGAGGAAAGCACCGCGCTGAGCTTCGCCGGGATCTCCTTAGCAGCGCCATACGTAGCCGTGCGGGCCTGGTCGGCAGCCGTCACCGTATTGCCGAAAACAGGAGTCTCATAGGCGCCGGGTTGGACAATCACGGATTCAATTCCTTGTGAGGCAAGTTCGTAGCTGTAGGCCTCGGCCAGCGCCTCGAGTGCAAATTTGCTGGCGCAATATAAGCCTGCCGAAGGAAGAATCACGCGGCCGGCGCCGCTGCTGACGTGCATGAGCACGCCGCTGCGTTGTCGCCGCATGTGCGGAAGCACGGCGCGATTTACGCGCACCGGTCCAAGAAAATTCGTATCCATAAGACGCCGCGCTTGTTCGGTGGTGACAGCTTCCTCCAGCCCCGTGAGGTAGTAGCCGGCATTGTTGATGGCGACGTCGATGCGGCCGGCTTTGGCAACGGCGGCATCCACAGCCCGCTCGACCGAGGCGTCGTCGGTGACATCCAGTTCGAGGACGGAAATAGGCAGTGAGTCCTTTTCGGCAAGCGTACGAATTTCTGAGGCATTCTTGGCATTGCGGCCTGCGGGGTCGCGCATCGTTGCGAAAACGGTGTGCCCGTTGCGCGCCAGGGTTTCCGTGAATAGTCTGCCGAAGCCGGTGCTGGAGCCGGTGATGAGTACCACTTGCTTGGAATTCATGATTGTCCCTTCTGTGGGTCCCTACCGTGAGCCTGTTTGATGCCGGGAGTAAATCGGTTGGTTACAAAAAATGATGATGAGGGCTTACGGTCGCATTGCAGTTCCAGCCAAGTAGGATGGCAATATAATATAGATTCTGTACAGCTGGCTTCTGCTGCCTTCTGCGACCATTACTTCCGGATCGTCGGCCACTCGGAAGCTATCCTGAGGACTGGCCGTCGGCATCACAATTTCCGAAAAGCGCGGTTAGCATACCTTACGAGTTACACTCGCCCTCACTCATCGATGGCCGAACTATTCGTCAAACGGACGCATTTTCCTGTATCGGCCGAACGCCTCTTCGCCTGGCATGCCGAGCCGGAAGCCCTCGAGCGTCTGATTCCGCCTTGGGAGCGCAGTCAAGTCATCCGCCGCACGGGCACGCTCCGCGAAGTCGGCTCGCGCGTTGAGATTCGTGTCCGCATTGGCCCTTTATGGCAGACGTGGATCAGCGAACACACTGCCTGCGAGGAAGGACGCATGTTCCGCGACTCACAAATCAAGGGTCCTTTTGCTTTTTGGCGGCACACACATCGCTTCGAACCCGATGGCCCATCGGCTTGTTATCTTGAGGATCGCGTGGAATACGCTCTGCCCATGGGAAGGCTGGGAAGGATGATTGCCGGCCGTTTCGTCCGCCGTAAGCTCGAACGCCTTTTTGCTTATCGCCACGAAGTCACAGCCAGGGCATTCGGTGCGAATTGAGAGGGTCTCTGCGAGCGGCGTCTGGTTCTTATTGAGGGCGGGTCTTCAAATCGTAGTCGATGATATGGCCTTCGTCGCGCTCGACGCAGGGAGCGTTTTCCACGATCAGCTCTTTGGTGGCTTTGGCGATGCGAGGATTCATCGTCCAGGGCCGCGTGAAAACGTTGGGATCTTCCACTGTGGCTTGATAGCGGATGCTATCGCCTTCGCGCGTGATGCGTTCGATTACATGCATCGCGGTGCTGTGGAACCAGCCATCCAGCCCGAGCCACGTGTCGTCATTGAAATTTGTGGCGTCGATAACCAGAGTGTCTCCCTCCCAGTGTCCGACGGAGTCTCCGTAATAGCTCGGGTCTGCGTCCGGGTCATGCGCACGGCCATCGGTTGGCACAATCCGAAACGTGTTCCCCGCGATCACCTGATAGAGCAACACGATGGGCATCCCCGGAGCCTGAATAATCGCGTGCGGCGGACCGATGCGCGGAACGCCTCCCGGCTTGCAGAAGAAAGCCGGGTCCGACTTGCTCTCGGTCCGCGCCAGTTCCTTGACCTTTTCGATCAACTCCGGCTTGTAAGGAGGTTGATTGGGGTCCGCGAGCCGCGCGCGAGCGCCGTTATCGCCTCGCCGGAAGTTCGGATCGGGAGGCCCGAAGCCGCCCACCGGCGTATCCGGCCCGGTGCCGCTGGCCCAAAATCCGTTCAGGTCGGGATGGCCGTCGGCGAGCCGGCGCACCGGCTGCGCAGACGCCGCTTCTCCATTGGCGTTCTGTGCGGCCGAGGCGGGTTTCTGTTGGCCTGCCGCGGGCAAGACCAACAGCGCAATAGCCGCCGGGATAATCCAACGCGCAGTTTTCATATCGGGCCGCCGCTACCTTACCACATGCGGCCATTTACTCACCCATCTACTAACACAGATGTGCGCCGCGCCTCAGCGGGCGCGATGCGTGTAAAGCAAAAAATCCCAGGTTCCGCAGATCACGTTTTCGAAATGCGATCCTCAGGAGCCGCTCGCCGCAGAAGCCGCCTGGCTGCCCCCTTGGCTTTGGCTGGCCATTTGCGCCGTTTGCGCCTTCATGCGCTTTCTCATCTCCGCGGGCGTGGGTTCTTCCTTGTGCGTGGCAATCATCCAGGAGTAGCCTTCGGGATCCACAACCGTTCCGCAGCGGTCGCCCCAGAACATATCCATCACCGGTCCCTTGGCTGTGGCTCCCAGCTTTACGGCCTTTGCAACCGTCTTATCGGCGTTGTCGGTCAGCAGATACAGACTCGCCGGTGAGGCGCCAAGTGTCTTCGCGCTGCGGGAACCCATCTGCGTAATTTCCGGGCCCAACATCAATGTCGTACCCCGGAGGTTCAGCTCGGCGTGAATCGCTTTGCCGTCTGGACCATCCATGATTGCCCTTTTAGTGAAGCCGAATGCCTTCTGATAAAAAGCCGCTGCCGCCTTGACGTCGCTTACCGTGAGCATCGTACTTACCGCGCCGTACATTTTCTTGTTGAGTGGGTCGATTTTTTTAGGCATAACGCTCCTTCGTGAGATGGGGGTCGAGCTGAATTTCGCTGGAAGTCTCTCATGAGCCCGTCCCGAATACCACTCCCTGCGAGGTCCTGACATGATGCTGGAAACCGAACGCCTCGTCCTGAGAAATTGGCGGGAATCCGACGTCGATCATTACCTCGTCTTGGCCGGCGACGTAGGCTATCACTGCTTCTCTCGGCCGGGCCGCTTCATGGTTCACGATGCCAAGGAAGCGAGGGCAAAAGTTCGGGAAAGAATGCTGCTCTTCGATCGGCGCAAGCTGGGCAAATTTCCCATCTTTCTGAAAGGAGACGGGCTCAAGAAAACATTAAAATTCATCGGCACCTGCGGCATCGAACCTTTCCGCCTTGATGGGCAGTCTGAAGTGGAATTGGGGTATCGGTTGTGTCTTGAGTTTTGGGGAAAAGGATATGCCCGTGAAGCCGCCGCTGCCATGCTCAACTACGGCTTCGGCGATTTGAAGCTCGCCAAGATCATGGCCTTTGTGCTCCCTCAGAATAAGGCTTCTGTGAAGATTCTCGATAAGCTCGGATTCCGATATCTGCGCGATTTTACTCATGCCGATCTGTGTCATCGCCTTTATGAATTCCCTCAGCCCTATGAACTGGATCGGCACAGAGCTCCTATTCCCGCCGAACAGCTTGAGTAATAAAGCGGTAAACTGTCTTCCCTTTCATTATTTGATAAACCAAATCCAGGGGCCCGAATGACCAATCCAACGGAAGCTAAACCCGTCGCAGGGGCCATACCCACCGCGCAGCTTATCGCCGCGATGTTGAAAGGCCGCGAACACATCAGCGATCTGATTTTCTCTCCGGGACACGCGCCACAGGTCGAGACCAGCGGCCAGCTTGTGGAATTGAAATTCAAGGGACTCGAGCGCCTCACGCCCGAGCACACCCAGCAGATTTCCAATGATCTGATTGGCTCGCACGCGTATGCCCGGGAAAGGTTGGAAAAGGAGGGCGCCGCCGATCTTTCCTATTCGATCCCGGCGGTCTGCCGATTTCGCGTCAACGTTTTCCGCCAGCGTGGCACTCACGCCATCGTGATGCGCGTGATTCCCAATAATGTTCCCACCTTCGAAGATCTGAAGCTTCCGCCCCGGCTTGCCGAAATCGTGCATCTGCACAATGGCATCGTGCTCGTCACGGGACCGACCGGCTCCGGCAAATCATCCACTTTGGCGGCCATCATCGATCGGGCCAATAGCGAACGCGCCATCCACATCCTGAGCATCGAAGACCCCATCGAGTTTTGCCATAATCACAAAAAAGCCACCATACATCAGCGCGAACTTCATAGCGATACGCCTACATTCGCGCTGGCCTTGCGCGCCGCGCTGCGGCAGGCGCCCAAGATCATTCTGGTCGGCGAAATGCGCGACCGCGAAACCATCGAGATCGCCCTCGAAGCCGCCGAAACCGGCCATCTGGTTCTCTCCACGCTGCATACCATCGATGCTTCCAAGACCATCGAGCGCATCGTGGGCGTTTTTCCCCTGTCCGATCAGCAATCGATCCGCAACCGCTTCTCCAAGGCTTTCCGCTTTATCGTTTCGCAGCGTCTGCTGCCTCGCCGCGGCGAAAAAGGACGTGTCGCCGTTCTCGAAATTCTCAAATCCACCATGCGCACCCGGGAATATATCGAGAAGGGAGAAGGCGACGGCAAAAGCCTGGTTGACGCTATGAACGATGGCGGCCAGGACGGCATGCAGCACTTCGATGGCGAACTCGAAAAGCTCATTCGCGCCGGCACCGTCGATTTCGAGATTGGCTTGGGTTACGCGAGCAATCCTGGGAATCTGAGGCTGCAGCTCGCCGATTTCGCCGAGGAACAAGCCGCCGCCCAAGCGGCTGAATTGACCGCTGCGCAAGCGGATTCCCAAGCAAGTGACCAGGCGAATACACAGCCGGAAGGCCAGCCGGCCGAAAAGGTCGCCACACCGTAAAGGGTCGATTGTCGGCCGTCAGAGCTTGCCTAACGACTTCGCCGCTGCATTCAGCGACTGCCGCGCACGCCAGAAATCGGCCCAAGGATCGGCCTGCCGCAGCCTGGCGCTGAAATTCCCCAGGTTAAACTCGCGCGGATCGAGTTTGGGCGTAACCTCGGACCAATCCAAAGGCGTGGACACCGGCGCCTTCGGCCTCCTGCGAACGGAAAATGGCGCGACCACCGTTTGCCCAAATGCGTTTCTAAATGGATCGAGATAGACGCGCTGCCCGCGCGCCTCGATGGAATGCTCCACGGTCAGCTCCCGCGGATGCGCCGCCGCCAGCCGTTCGCAGAACGCCCGCGCGAACGCCAGAACGTCATTGGCATCCGGACCTGCGCGAAGCGGAACGAATACGTGCATGCCCCGGCTTCCCGATGTTTTGGCAAACGACGTGAGCCGCAGGCGCTCAAGAGCTTCCTTGACGTGCAACCCCGCCTGTGCCGCGTCCCGAAATTCGCCGGACTGCGGGTCGAGATCGAAGCAAATCCACTGCGGCTCGCGCGGCGAATCGGCTGTGCTCGCCATGGCGTGCACAGCGATGCAGCCCAGATTCACCAGCGCAAGCTGCGTGGCGAGCGACCCGCCCACCACATAGCGTGTGATCCCCGTTTTGTGGCGAATCGCTTTTGTCGGAGTGCCCTCGGGCATGCCCTTCGGCTTTTCCTTTTGATAGAAGCACTCGCCGGCCATTCCATCGGGACAGCGCTCCAGTGTGAGCAAGTGGTCCTTCACGTACGGCCGAAGCTTCGGGAATACGGACTCATAGAACCGCGCCAAATCCAATTTCGTGTAGCCCTCGTCGGGCCAAAAAATCTTGTCCGGATGGCTGATCGCGCCAACAGCGTTGCTCTTGGCGGGCTTGGTGGCACTTCTGCGCGAAGCCACGTTCACACCGTGCCTTTCGGCGGCAATTGCACTTCCTCCGGGCGCTTGTCGTCGCGCAATCCCAGGAAAACGGGCTGCCGCAATTTCCGGTCGGCGGTCCATTCCTGAAACGAAATCTGCGCCACCAATTTTGGCCGCAGGTAGATCACATCTTTCTCGCGGGGCGGATCCACGAATGCCGGCTTCGACTGCGCCAAAGACTTGAATTTCCGGTAGAGCGAGGCCAGGGTATCCTCAGTGAATCCCGTGCCCACCTTTCCGACGTATCGCAGCTTGCCATCCTCATAAGCTCCCAGCAGAAGCGCCCCGAAGTAATGGCGGGAGCCCTCCGGCTTGGTGTATCCGCCGATCACCATCTCCTCTTCCTGATGCACTTTCACTTTCAGCCACTTCGTCGAACGTCCCTCGATATAAGGCGAGGACAAATCTTTGGCCACGATGCCCTCGTAGCCCTTCTTTTTCGCGATTTTGTAAGCTTCCAGGCCGTTGTCGGGCAGGCGCCGCGAGATCATCAGGCCCTTCATATTCTCGATGGCCGATTCCGCGGCCGCGCGACGTGTCGTGAGCGGCTCGTTGCGCAGATCGCGCCCGGCCTTGTACAAGCAATCGAAAACGGCATAAGCGGTCGCCCTGCTGCCTTCCTGCAAAAGTTGAAACCGCGAGATACCCTTTCTGTCGAATGCTACGACTTCGCCGTCCAGCAGAACCGTGCGTACCGCGAGCTGCTGAATCGCGCGCGCCACCGACGCATACGTCGCCGTGCGGTCGTTCCCGTTGCGCGAAACCAGTGTGACGCGATCCCCTTCTTTGTAAGCCAAAATTCTGTAGCCGTCGTATTTCTCTTCGTAAATCCAGCCCGGCTGATGGAATGGCTTGCGAACCAATGTCGCCAGCATCGGTTTGACGCGGAACGGAATGCGATCCCTTTCGCGAGATTTGTCAGAAGGCATCGCGCACCGTCAATGCATGCCGGCCGAAAAGCTTGACGCCATCATTTTGCGCGAAGTCGCTTGCGCGATGATCGGCGCGCCGCCCGAGGCGTTCGCGCCACGGCCTTCACGGCCTTCGCCGCCTTCTTCGAATCAGCCGGATCGCCCGCGGCCGCCTTTTCCACATTTCCGCCGGCTTCCTGCGCGATCTCCGCTAGAAGGCGCCCTGTCAATGCCGAGCGCGGTTCCTCGATGGTGATGTCTTTTGTGGAGGCAAATTGATCGCGATGCTTGATCAGCAGCCATGAAGAACGCCCTCCGCCGCCTCCGAAACCTCTTGTGCGCACGAGCACCCAGGAGCCTTTCAGCTTCGCGCCATTCAGTGTGAATTTCAGATCGCCCTTCGCCAGTGCCGCGTTGACGTCGGGAACTTCCGGCGTCCAGGTGCCGCGATCCCACACCATCACCGTGCCTCCGCCATACTCGCCCTCCGGGATCACTCCCTCGAAGCCGCCGTATTCGATAGGATGATCCTCCACCTGCATGGCCAGCCGCTTCACCGATGGATCGAGCGATGGCCCCTTGGGCACCGCCCACGAGAGCAGCACGCCGTTCCACTCCAGACGAAAATCGTAGTGCAGATGCGAAGCCTGATGCTTTTGGATGACGTAAGCGAGCGATTTGCCGGAAGACGGCTGCCTCTCGCCGTCTCCCTTCGGTTCGGGCGTAACGTCGAAATCGCGTTTCTTGCGGTAATCCTTGAGCTTCATTGCGCTCCTTTCATTTGCGCGCGCGAACCACGGCGTTTCGGCGGAAGTTTCATCCGGCCCGGCCAGCCCGCGTCGCTAATGCCCCTCGCAGACCAGCACCGCCGCGCCGTTGATCGCGTCGTTCTTCAGTTGGTTCAGCGCTCGATTGGCTTCGCGTAACGGAAATCGCTGCACTTGAGTGCGGATGGGAATTTCCGCCGCGATGCGCAGAAAATCCTCCCCGTCCTGCCGCGTGTTATTGGCCACGCTGCGCATCACCCGTTCCTCATACAGCAGGTTGTAGTCCAGCGAGGGAATCGGGCTCATATGGATTCCGCCGAGCGCCAGCGTTCCGCCCTTCTTCAACGCTTTGAGCGCGGCGGGAACAATCTCTCCCGCCGGCGCAAAAATGATCGCTGCATCGAGCTTCACTGGAGGTTCGGCCAAGGTGCCGCCCGCCCACTTCGCGCCCAGTTCCAGCGCCAGTTTCTGGTGCCGCGCATCGCGTGTCGCAGCATACACGTCCGCGCCCCAATAGCGCGCCACCTGTATGGCCACGTGTCCCGCCGCGCCGAAGCCATAAAGTCCCAAATTCCCGCCCTTCTTGATTCCTGAAAGCCGCAGCGATCGAAATCCGATGATGCCCGCGCACAGCAGCGGCGCCGCTTGTTCGTCGTGAAAAGCCTCCGGAATCGGATAGACAAAATCCTCCGCGGCCACCACGTGCTCGGCATAGCCTCCATCCACCGTGTAACCCGTGAACGATGGATGGTCACATAGATTCTCCTTCCCGGCGCGGCAATATTCGCAGGTGCCGTCGGTGCGATGCAGCCAGGCGATCCCCACGCGCGCGCCCTTGCTGAAGCGATGCGCTTCCGCTCCCAACTCTTCCACCGTGCCGACCACTTGGTGTCCCGGGATGATGGGCGACTTGCGCGGAGGCAATTCGCCCTCCACGACGTGCAAATCCGTGCGGCACACACCGCAGGCGTGTACGCGAACCAGAATCTCGCCGCGCCCCGGCCGCGGAACGTCAACCTCCGTGAACTTGAGAGGATTGCTTTCCACCGGAGCCGGAGCTTGAAGTACGCAGGCCCTCATTCGTCTCCCTCTATCTATTTTGAGTCTTCAAACCCTCTCGCCGATATCATATTGTTTGACCATCGGATGCTGTAGACATCCGACTCGACCTCAGTTCCATGTCCTGCCTCCACCCATCGTCGCGTTGCAGCTTGGTAGTTGGCAAGAGACAAACATTTCGCCGGCTCGCCACCTTGTTGTCCCTCGCCGGGCTCCTTCTGCATGCCTTGCCTGCGGCTGCGCAAAACACATCGAGCCTGCCCCAACTATCGCGTCCCGTAACCCAGGGCCAATTCATATCCGCCGTCGGAAGGCGCGCTGCGCTGCTGGGAAACAAGGAAGGACAATTCGAGGCTTGGGTTTATCCGCTGAAAATCCTGCGCGGGCTTCATCTTCGATTTCATGTCGACGGCCGCATTCTGCCGGCCGAACCACTCGAGCGAACGGTGATCACTCGGCCCGAATCGTCGACGATTGTATACAGCGATGCCTCCTTCCAGGTTCGCGAGACGCTTTTCGTCCCCATTCACGCGGCGGGCGCAATCGTCATGTTCGATATCCACACCGAACGGCCCTTGGAGATCGAGGTCGCCTTTCGGCCCGATTTTCAATTGGAATGGCCGGCGCAAATGGGTCCTTCTCATCTCGACTGGGACGCGGACCATCACGCCTTTCTCTTCGCCGCGCAAAGCTACCCCTATGCGGCGCTCGTCGGCTCGCCGGCCGCGAGCGCTCCCAAATTGCAGGAAGATGGCCACGGCGATTCCCTTTCGCGCGAAAGCTCTCTTCTTTTGGGAGTCACACGACGCGGTACGGAGAGAAAACTCGTAGCTATCGCTGCCTCGCTTGAGGGTCGTGACGCCGCCTCCGAGATTTACGATCGCCTCCTCCGCGACGCAAACGCGCTTATGGACGAGGCCACGAACTATTACCGCGATTATCTCGGCCGCACGCTGAATGTCACGGTGCCCGACGCGGAAATCCAGCAAGCCTACGATTGGGCCCGCATCAATCTCCTTCAGGCCATGGTTGACAATCCCCTCGTCGGCACCAGCTTGATCGCGGGTTACGGCCCCTCGGGCGAGGCCGAGCGCCCCGGATTCGACTGGTTCTTTGGACGCGATGCTTTGTGGAGTTCGCTGGCCCTCGATTCCGAGGGCGACTTCACCGATACCAGAGCTGCGCTTGAATTCCTCGCCAGGTATCAGCGCGCCGACGGCAAAATCCCTCACGAACTTCCTCAGTCGGCGAGCCTGGTCCCCTGGTTCGACGATTACCCATACGGCTACGCCTCCGCCGACGCCACGCCTCTGTTTCTCATCGCCATGCGCGATTACGTCGAGCGCAGCGGAGATGTGTCCTTTGCCCGCCAACAATGGGACAGCATTTCGCGAGCTTATCAATTTCTGAATTCCACGCTTGACGCCGACGGCTTTGCGCAAAATCTTGGCGTCGGTCACGGATGGATCGAGAGCGGGCCGCTCGTTCCCGTGAGAACCGAAATCTATCAGGCCGGTTTGGGAATCGAGGCGCTGCGCGCAACCGCTTTTCTGGATCGGCTCCTCGGCAAAGACGGCGAGGCAGCAAAGCTCGACGAAATATTTCAGCGCCAGCGAACTCGTCTCAACGCGCTTTTTTGGTCGCCCGAGAAAAAGATTTTCGCCTTCGCCATCGATCCGAATAATGCGCTCGCGGACGAGCTTACCGTGCTCCCAGCCGTGCCCATGTGGTTCGGCCTGCTCGATCCCGTCAAAGCGAAAGAAATGATCGCGCGCCTCGCCGCTCCGGACATGCAGACCGACTGGGGCATGCGCATTCTCTCTTCTTCTTCAGCCAAATACTCCGGCGATGGCTATCATTTTGGCGCGGTGTGGCCGCTCTTCACCGGCTGGGCCGGCGTCGGCGAATATCGCTATCATCGAGACCTCGCCGCCTATCTCAACCTGCGCGCCAATGCATTGTTGGCGCTCAACGGATCGCCCGGGCACGTCACCGAAGTGCTCAACGGCGATGATTACCAGCCTCTCTCCACCAGCACGCCGCAGCAGACTTGGTCGGCGGCCATGATCGTGAGTCCGCTTCTGGAAGGATTGTTTGGTCTCGAAACGAACGCCACGACCGGTGAGGTGGCCCTGAATCCTCACGTGCCCGCCGGCTGGAATTCATTCACCATCGGCAATCTGCGCGTCGGCTCGACGATATTGGCGCTGAGATTTCGCAAAGATGCCCATGATATTTGGCTGGAGGTCACGCGCACGGGCGACGGGAAATGCGCGCTGGATTTCAGCCCGGCGCTCAGCCTCCGCGCGCGTATGGAAAGCGCCACATTGAATGGGCGCGCGATTCCCTACCGCATCGACTCAAACGACGCGGATCAACACGTTTCCACTCATTTTGAGGTGCCTGCCGGCAAGAGCGCGCTGCGCATGCGCTTCACGGATGACTTCGAACTGGGCGTTGCGTCTCAATTGCCCGCGCAAGGAAGCGCAAGCCGAGGTCTCAGAATTCTCTCGACTTCCTGGACGCCCGAACGCGACCGCCTCGACCTTGACGTTGCGGGCCTGCCCGGAAACACCTACGAATTTAGCCTCTCGAATGCCGGCGAGATGCTTTCGGTGGAAGGCGCGGACCTGGATAAGTCCCGCCCTCGCGCGCCCAAACTTCTGGTTCGCTTCCCTCCCGGGCCGGATACTTACGTGAACCGCGCCATCACCGTGCAGTTCAGGACGAAAGCGCCGGCCAGACATCCGCAAGCTCACAATTAATTTTCTCCGCGGCCTCTGGCGGGCGACGTAATTCGTTTGCGCTGCGAATCGGGAAAGAGCTCCGGCAAGAGTCCCGGCCCGGCGCGAGTTCCGATCAGAACGTGAACTTGAGCGCCAGCTGCATCAGCCGCGGTGGCGCTGCGTTCACCACTTGGCCAAACAGGCGGCTATCCACATTGCCATTCACCGCTGCGGGACCGAAGAATTGCGCATGATTGAAAAGGTTGAACGTCTCCAAACGAAATTGCAGCACCTTGGATTCGGCAATTTGGAAATTTCGCAGCAGCGCCAAATCCGTATTGAACATTCCCGGCCCATGAAACGAGCGGCGGCCGGCGTCTCCGAGCGTGCCAATCGCATTCGGGCTGAAAGCAGCCGCATTGAAATAGGAAAACCCATTCCGCGGATTCGAATTGATCGTCAGAGGCGCGCCGTTGTAATCCGGCAGGTCCAGGAAGCGATTGTTGACGCCGTTCGGATTGCTTCCCTGCAGGGAATTGTCGGCACTGGTGCTCAGGGTAACCGGGAAACCCGTGCTGGCGCGAGTGATCCCCGAGAGCGCCCAGCCCTCGGTTAGAAAACGAGCGCGCCGGGAAATGCGTTCGAGCGGAAGCTGGTAATCGTAAGTAGCGACGAAGTTGTGCGTCAGGTCCCACGCGGAAAGCCCGCGGGTCGCTTCGAAATTATAGGGGTCCAGCGGATCGGCCATCGATGAGGCTTGGTCTATGGACTTGCTATAGGTATAGCCAAGCGAAAACGTGAGCCGCTTGCCCGAATGCTTCACGCTCACTTGCAGTGAATTGTAGCTGGAGTTCCCGATCGTTGCGACGTAGGCGTCATTGCCGTAGAAGTTGCCGGGCACGCCGTCGTTGACGAGGCTTCGGATTCAATCCCTGGCGGGTCCCCTGCAGAGCCGTGCCGGCCGCATACGTGACGCCGTTAAACGTCAGCGGCGCAGCCAGGTTATAGGTCCCGTTTTCGCCGCCGGGGCCGCAAGATTCTCCGGCCGGAAGAATGCCGGGTTGATCCAGCGCCAGGCAGAGAGCCGGATTGCCGGGATTTGCCGAATACACGGAGATCAGATGATGAGCCTCGGAGCCAACGTAGCTCAAGCTCAAAACCGTGTTTCCAACCAACTGGCGCTCGATGGAGAAGAAATAATTCTCCGTATAAGGATAGGTATCCCACGGAGGAGGCGCCGTCATCCCCGCCTGCGGATTAAATATATTGTTATAAATGATGCTCGAATTCGGGTGGCTCGCCGATGCCCCATTCAGTGGCGGAAAAATGATGGGGTACGGATTCACGTGCACCGAGCCGTCCGTTCCGATAAAGGGCGTGGCAAAGAGCGGCGGTACGCCGCTGGTGTAGCTCAGCCCATAGGGAGGCTGGGGCTCGTCGAAAGCCAGCGTATTGCCCTGGATCATCGTGTTGAAGATTCCGTAGCTCGCGCGAATGCTGGTCTTTCCCGCGCTCCCCAGGATCTTTCCCAGGAGGCCGCCCTTCTTATCCGGGGAGTAAGCCAAGCCCAGCCGCGGGGCATACCGAAAGCGCTCGGGCACGAGCGTATTGGGAATGCCGGGATCGGTCACATAGACCAGGCCCGGGAACGCGTTCGTGTACACAACCGATTGCTGGCCCGGCTTGAACGTCGGCACTTGATTGTATTTCTCCGACCAGTACTGCATTAACTCCACTCGCAGCCCATAGTTCAAAACAAGGCTTGGCTTGACGCGCCAGGAATCCTGCGCAAACCAGCCCACATATTTGTGCCGCGGATAATAGGTCTGCGAATCCGCCTGCGTGTAGAGGTTCGGCGCGCCGATCAGAAAATCCGCGAACGTGATGCCGGTTTGATAGCCGTTGAAAAGAAAAGTCCCGTTGAACGTCGCATCCGGATTGACGTTCACCTGCTCGAAGCTCACGTCCACGCCGGCCTTCAGCGTGTGATTGTGTACGACTTTCGACACGCTATCGTTCACCGAAAATGTGTTGTTCGCCTGGGCCAGATTGGTGATGGGCTCGCCCATGACAAATGCATTCTGGAAGACGATGTTTTCGACTCCCTCGATCTTCGGCGCCAGAGGAAAAATGCCAGGGGTTCCCGCTCCCGTAACGAATCCCTGCGACGCGAGGCTGACGCCCAGGCCGCCCTCGGGCTGGCCAACATTATTCGCGGAGCGCATGAAACTGAAGTGCAATTCGTTCACCGCGGAGCTGCCAAATGTCTTCGTGTCGCCCAAACTGACGAGCTGGGCGCGGCCCAGGTTCAGTGCACTGAAGCCGGGAATGCTGGCCCCGCCCTGCCCTGTGGGAAATGGATTGCTCACGCGATAGTCGTCGAAAAAGTAGTAGGCGGAGAGGTTGCCCCAGCGGGCGCTGACGGCGTCAATGCGCAGACTGGTCTTATCGTCCCGAATCCTTTCATTTTCCTCGCCGGAAAAAGTGGAAGGTCCGACGTTGGGTAAGGGAATGTACTGCAGGAGGTGTGTCGCCGGAGCCGACAAGGCGCTCTGCGGAATGGCGGCATTGGGAAACACACAAGGATTCGCGCCGGTTGAATTGCAGCCGGGGAAAAAGTAAGGCTCTCCCTGCGAAACTGTATAACCCAGCCCGTTCGTAAGCTGCGCCGCCAGGGCCGATCCGGCTACCGTGGAAGGGCCGGTGATTCCGTTTGCGTTCGTGGTGACAAATGAACCGGCAATGTCGGAAAGATTGCCCGTCCGGTCGGCGCGCGACGGCACGGGAATCAGGCCCGTATCCAGTCCTTCAATGGTCCTCGTTCCCTGGTAGTCCCCGAAAAAGAAAAGCTTGTCTTTCTTGATCGGCCCGCCGAGCGTCCCGCCAAACTGATTCTGCTGGAAAGCTTCGCGCTCGGGCGAAAAGAAATTGCGCGCGTCGAGGGACGTATTGCGCAGAAACTCAAAGGCGTCGCCGTGAAGCCCGTTCGTTCCCCCTTTGGTCACCACGGTCACGATGCCCCCGGCATAATTGCCATATTCCGCGTCAAAGTTGTTGGTCAGCACCCGAAATTCCGCGATCGAATCGAGGTTCGGAATAATGCTGGTGCCGCCGTTCATCTCTTCCTTGGCATCCGCTCCGTTAACGAGGAAGCCGTTGGCATCTTCCCGCTGCCCGCTGATGGATTGGTTCCCGGGATTCAAGCCGCCGGAAGGGTTGATCGCCACGGTGGCTCCCGCCATCACCACCGAATCGGGCGTCTGCGTGGACATCGGCACGATGCCCGGCTGCAAAGGCAAGAGGTCGGTAAAACTACGGCCGTTCAGCCCTACTGCCGTCATCACCGACCCGGCCACCACGTCGCCCATCTGCGTGCTTTCGGCTTCCACGTGGATGCCGGTATCGGAGACGGTGATCTGCTCGGACTGTTCGCCCAACTCCAGGGTTATATCGATCTGCAGCTTGGTGCCCACGTCGATGGTCAAACCGGAGCGTTTGTAGGGCTTGAATCCGGCCCGGAATGTTTCCAGTTCGTAGCGGCCCACAGGAAGTGTCGTGAAGGCATAGAAGCCGTCGCCATTTGATGTGGCATTCTGCTGCACGCCGGTGTCGACGTTACGCGCGATGATGGCGAGGTCCGGGATCACCGATCCGGTGGCGTCCCGAACTGTTCCTGAAATGCTGCCGGTAGTTTGGGCCCTCGCGCCCGCGCAGCAGAAGGCAAGCGCGGCGGCAATCACAAGTTGCGCACCAATTCTGGAGCAAACTTTCATCGGCAGACGATCCAGGCGCCAAAACACCCTGCCACATCATGCGGCAAAGAACCGCAATTCGCGGTTAAATCGCCGTAAAACTTCCCCAAGTGCTGATTTGACAATGAACAGGAACTGCCTGGAAGGGGTTGAAAATCAAGGGGTGCACAATCCAAGTATTGAAAATGTTCTCGGCACAGCGCCGCGCATTACGGCTTGCGGCCGAGCTTTCTGCCGTCCGGCGTCACCAGATACTCGAGCCACATGATGCGCTGCGCATATTTGCCGGGACGTCCTGTCAGCGTGACTTCGTCTCCGGGCTTGACGCTTTCCTTGTTCCACCCGGCTCGAAGCATCTCCGATGGAGGAAGAATTTCCGCGTGCCACTCCTCGACCTTCCCTTTGTCGTCCTTGACGGCCACGGAAAGAACCGAATGCGGATTCGCCCACTCGTAATCTGTCACCACACCCATCAGCATGATGCTTTTACCTTCGTAGACTTGCCGGGCTGCATGGTGGGCCCACGAGGAACCGGAAAATGCGAAGATGCTCGCAATGGCCGGGACAAGAATCAAAACCTTGGCTCTCACTTCGACACCTCCAAGGCGCCTCCACGCGGGGCATCCCTGCAAAACATTACCACATCCGCCTGCTGATAAACACTGCCTGGCGCGCCATCCGCAACCCTGGCGGGAATCTGCACCCATAAACCCGCTCTCTGACGCTTTCAGGGAAGCTTTCAACTACGGTCGCTAATCTTGACGATGGTCCAAAGTTCGTCATTCCTCCTGGCATCTGGCAGGTAGGCTGAATAGTGAATTTCCACGTATCCGTCCTCTAAGCTTATTGCCAACGTCTCGCCTGTGGGAGCAGACACCAGGAATGCGCCCCCTTCGCCCTCCAGGGCCGACGTGATGTCGGAAACTAGAATCCTTGCATTCAGTGGGATCATTGCTCATTGCTTCCTTAATGTGGCGCGATGGAACTTGCCATCTCACGCCCGAGGTAGTGGCGGAACTGTTCGCCGATACCTTGAGACACAGCAAAAATACTCGACACAGGGACTAATCCGGCCAATTTGTACCTCCCGATGGACGCCAGCCCTGCCGAAGCTACACACCCGCACTCGGAGCACACCGGTTGCCCTCCGAACTGGCAGGGAGAAATCCGCGTGCTCAGATCGGCGGAAATGCAATTTGTAGTCTGCGCAAATATGCATTCCTGGGGCGAGCTTGGCGGATGGTAGTAGCCATTCAGAACGACATCCGGCAAGTAGATCTTGGGGAAGATGTGGCGCAGTTGAGCCAGTTCCTCGAGTGCTGCCAGACGGTCCTCGGGACGTAGACGCTCCGCGCCTTGCTCACCGTCTTGCGGTGTAAACAGGCTGAACCAGATCTTCCGCACTTCCTGGCGGTCTGACCAAAAGCTCGCGAAATCGCGCAGGTAACTCGGGCGGCAAAGCAGTTGCCTGGTTACCGTGCAGTGCACGATGATCTGCTGACCCGCGATATTCTGCAGGATGCGGCTGTAAGTAGCCGGCGAGCGCCGCTTGTCGTGTTCAGGCGCCAACCCATCCACGGAAACCACCAGATGAAGATTCGGAAGCGCGCTCCATTCGGCTGGGATAAGACGCACCGCGCTGGTAACCAGTTGGACTTCGACGCCCCGCCGCTCCAGCTTTGGCAATAAAACTCCGAGCTCGCGATAGCGCACGAGCGGTTCTCCCCCCACGATGGAGAGGTGCAAAGGCCGCAAGCGCCGGATCAAGCTTAAAACCCCGGCGATTAATGCCTCGCCTTGGTAATCCGCTAGTTGACGCAGAGGGCCGGTTGCGCCGAGGTGGTTTGGCTCATACGCATAACATCCCGGGCAGCGAAGCGGGCATTCCCTGGTGATTTCAAGAGACAAGAATGGCCGGCGCCCTCGCAAAATACTGCACCACGCTGGTACGATTTCCCTCAACTTCATAGGTCCTTCTTCCCGAGTTTTGGAACTCCATCATCGAATTCAAATACCCCGTGATGAATCAGGCTGACGTAGCTCAGTCGCAATCAATCCGTCGAAAAGACGCTGCCGCAGCGTCATATAGACCTTCTGAATCTCGTCCTCGGCTTGCGTGTACGCCAGCAGGGCCAGCAACTGGCCCAGCGAAAGCGAATTGCCTTCCAGATCGCCCAGCAGCTCACAGGTTTTCTGTGCTTGGCGCACATAGTTCGAAAGCGCGTTCAAACATTCGTCGCGAAGAAGTTGGCGTGCGGTCACGGCTGAGTGCCTCCTTTTTAGGTTCCACTGAGAACTCGTCCTGTCACAGATGGTTGCGCCTGGAAAACTTCGCCATATACGCCGAACGCTCATGCCCGCTTGGCGAAACCCTCGCAGCGTCCGCGCGGAAAAGCGTGATGCGAAAGCAAAGCGCGATTGCGTACACGCAGGCATTAGTTAGGATCCCTTTTGCGCTCTTACGGCCTTGCCCTATGCGCAATGAAGAGCAGGATAAAGAGCGAAATGGAAAAACGACGAGCCTTCGCCACTATTCGATCAAAGGCTATAGAGAACAGCAGGACTGAGAGGTCGGCTTTATGTTCGCAGTAAGCTAACTAGATGCAGAATGTCCTGGCCCGTCCGGGCGGAGACTTCCGAAGTGCGATTGAGGTTTTCAGCGTGAAAAGTTGCGAGGATGCGTGCCGGTGGAAGTGTTTCCCCGTTCTCAGCGTGATTCGCGGTACACACCTCCGTTTGGCCTTGCCAATTGAATATCTGCCCATCATTCGAGGGCCCATCATTGAGGATCGTCTGCGAGATTATAAAGTTCCGGAATTTCTCGGGTGGCAACCGCCAGGCTCATGAGAAGAAACAAAATGGGGAGTATGCGACCCATATTTCCCGCGCCCAATCTTCAACTACATCGATGATAGCTCCAAACCGGCCGGCCCTCAACGCATTTGATCCGCCGCTGCGCGGCCACTAAAGAAACGCAATCCATCGCCCCGCGGCTACAATTCCGAACCACAAAAGAATCGAGCAGCAGCCGGCAAATTTCGCCGCCACCGGCGTTACCCGCGCCTCATCCCAGCTGGCCACCCGCCGGTAAACGGTCTGATGAAAAACTAACGCGTTCAGCCCCGCCAGGACGAGCATCGCCATCTTGATCCGAAAGGCCGGGTTCTCCCAGCAGCGCGTCGCCTCCGACGCAAAGAGACAAAATCCGGTTGTCACCTGTATCGTCAATCCCACCCAGGCCCAGGGCAGCAGCCTCCCGGCGATTCTCGAAACCGGTTCCTCTTTCAACGCCAAACCGATGAGGCGCAGATCCAGCGCCGACGTGGCTCCCACCAGGAGAATGATGCCAAATAGATGCGCGGTCTCGATCAGTGGAAATAGCCATAACGATTGGTGTATGGCCGTCCCAAACGCCGAGCCCTCGAGCCACTGACAAAATGCGAACATGTATTTTCTTCTCTAGCCGCAGTTTCTTCACATCTTGCCGCAGAAGTGTACCGTGCGGGATGTCCGCTCAGGCAACGAATTTATAGCCCAGCCCGACGATCGTGAGGATGAGCTGAGGATTCTTGGGATCTTTTTCGATCTTTTGCCGCAGCCAGGCTACATGCACATCCACCGTGCGCGTCGAAGGCTGGCCCCCATAACCCCACACTTCCCGCAGCAATTGATCGCGCGAGAGCGTCGCTCCGCGGTTTTCCACGAAATATCGCAACAACTGAAATTCTTTGGCCGATAAGGCCACCGGCCGCCCTTCGCGCGTCACCTCGGTGCTGCGGATATCGATCTGCAGCTCGCCAAATTGGTACCGTATCGCCGCAGCCTTTCCTGATGCCGCGCGCCGCAGCAGCGCATCCACGCGCGCCAATAGTTCCACCATTTTAAAGGGCTTCGTCAGGTAATCGTCGGCCCCGGTTCGCAAGCCGATCACTTTATCCATCGTCTGCCGCCGCGCCGTGAGCATCAGAATCGGCGCATTCGATCCAAGCTGCCGCAGTTTTTGACAAATGGTCAGGCCGTTCTGCCCCGGAAGCATCAGATCGAGAATCAACAGATCGAAGGGCTCTCGCAGCGCCATAACCATTCCCGAATTGCCGTCCAGCGCCACGTTGACGGTATGCCCTTCCTTCTGTAAACGGTCCTTCAGCGTGGTGGCTAATCCGCTTTCGTCTTCAATGATGAGAATTCTTGCGTTCATGCGGGATGATTCGATAATTCGAAGGACCTAAGCTTTGGCGACCTCCACTTTCGCGGCATCGCTGTGGTTCGCGTCTGCGGAGTCGAATACCGGTAAGTGCAGCGTAAACACCGATCCTTTGAAAGGCCTGCTCGATACGCTCACGTGGCCGCCCATCGCCTCCATCATGCGCTTCACCAGGTAAAGCCCCAGACCCACGCCCCGAATCTGGCCGTCTCGCACGCTTTGCGCGCGATAAAACGGCTCGAATACATGCGGAAGATCCGCGGGCGAAATCCCGATTCCCCTGTCCTCCACGCTGATCTGCACCTCCGGCAATCCCTGCCGCGTCGCGCAAACGGCCCGCAGCGCTACCCAGCGGTTCTCGCCCGAATACTTCATCGCGTTGCTCACCAGGTTCTCGACGCACTTGCTCAGGGCCTCGGAATCGGCAATAACGAAGGGCAGTTGCGGGCTGATCTCCTTCTGAAACGTGAATCCCGCATCGCGCAGCATCGCTTCGGACGCTGCCAGGCTCTGCTCAAGGATGGGAACCACTTCCGTCGGCCGCAGATCGTATCCCGATCTTCCAAAGCGCCCGGCCGCGAATAACAGCACCTCGTCCACCAGCCGCTCCAGCCGCCTGCCCTGCTCGCGGATCATCGCTCCATACTGTTGCACCTGCGCCGCGCCTTCCACCACGCCATCGACGATGTTTTCGGCGGCGGAGTTGATCACTGCCAGCGGCGTGCAGAGCTCATGCGACACGCCTGCCACGAATTCCATCTGCAGTTTGGCCAGCCGTTCGGCTCTCCGCGCCACCGAGAATAAGAGCACCATCGTCCCCGCCAGAATCGCCAGCAGCCCAAAGCTGATCGCCAGGTTCCGGCGCCGCCATTGCGCCACGCCCACGTCCACGGACCCGGCCGGGTCCTGCACCACCAGTTGCCATTGTTCGCTGCCAATTGCTGCCTGCAACGGCGCGTGACCTCGCCGCCTGGCCTCTTCGGCCACTGAGTCGAAAAGGTTCACAGCCGCATCCGGCGCGGAGTTCGAGACACCGGAATTGGCATTGGTCGTATAGATCGTGCGATTGGGGGCCTTGATTGTGCGCACCGCCACGCCAAAGCTCATCAGCCCCGGCTCGCCGAAATGCCTCACCACCAGTTCGGGAACATATTGCTGCTCCAGAAACTCCTCATTGAACTCCAAAATCAGGAATCCCTGGAGCTGCACGTACATATCCCGCGCGTTCACCACGTGAAAAATCGGCCGAACCAGCGCCGGCGCGGGTCCCTGGAAAGTCCACGGATAATAGAGCGCCTCGCGGTCTCCGATGACGCGAGCGTTCAGCAGTTGGGCTTGTCTCTCCAGGTATTGATGCAGGGAATCCAGTCGCGCCGGCAAAGAGGCCTCCGCCAAATGCCTCCCGCTTGCTTCGAACGATTCAAAGCTGGCGTGGCCCTCCTCCAGTTTCCATATGTCGACTCGCGCCAGCAGCGCCGGGCGCGACGCCACGCGCTCCCAGGCGCTCTGTTGCCGCACGACGAGGTTTCCCAGGCTCGCCGGCGCCACTTCCGGATCGATTTCAAAGGCTTCGCACAGCCGCTCGATGTCGTACGAAAATTCCTGTTCGAATCCCCGAACGCTGGTCGTCAAATTCCCCTTCAACCGCTGCTGCTCGGACCGGCTGATCTCTCCCGTCCAGCGATACTGCAGCACCGCCAAAGTGCAGACCACCGCGACCATCCCTAGAATGGCCCCCAGCTCCATCGCCGATCTTTTTGACCACTTCATCTCGACCGTCTCATCGCATTCGCAGAAGCCATTCCCGCAAGAAGCTATTTCGGCGGATCCACCATATTGTCTTCGCAGATGTATTCCAGAAGGTGCCAGCCGTGCTTGAGCGTAAACACTTGCTGCCCGTTCCACGGCTTCAGATAGGCTTTCGGATCATCGATGGTTATGTCATCCACCAGAGTTTCGCGGTCCGCCCGCCGGATGCGCTCGGTTACATGCAGAGCGTCGGAATGTGGATGTCCCACCTGATCGATCCAGGTTTTGTCGTTCAGGCCTACCGTATCGACCACGAGAGTATCGCCTTCCCAGTGGCCGATCGAATCTCCCATCCACGTGGGGCTCAGGTCTTTCGGGTGTTGCCGCCGCTCCAGGTCGATAAACCGCACGAAATGATCGTATTCGAAAACCATCATCAACTGGCCGGGCAGTTGGATGATCTGCATGGGAAACGGAATCAGCATGATCCGCGGCACGCCGGGCGGATAGCAGTTCAGAATCGGATCTTGCGAATCCGGAGTCGCGTGCGGCCCGTAACCCGGCTTTACTGCTCTGTACCTGGCCTCCGCCCACGGTTGAAACGAAGGCTCTTTCTCGCTGAAGGTGATCAGGTTCTGTTTCTCGAGCCACACTCCCGATAGGTCGGTTGGGGATGCACCCGTCTGGCTTCGAGCGGCAAGCGCAAGCCTCGTGTTTTGGGCGTAGCTAAGCAGTGCGGATGAAAATGCAATCGTAACCGCCAGCGCCGCAATCGAGCTGAGTGTCGTCTTGCGCAACTCGAAACCCCTGCCTGTCACGTTTTTCCGCACTGGTCCCTATACCACGCCTTATCTATTTATTCTATTGTACTTTCAATCGGAATGCCGGGCACGCACGTGCCCGGAAGGTAGTGACTCGGTTTGCAGTGGCGCAGCTTCCGAAGCCCCGTAGGGGCGACAGAACTTAGCCCAGGGTGGAAACCCTGGGGCCGCATGTGCGTCGGACGAGACGTCATCGTCATCCGCCGTCGCCGGCCTTGCGGCGTCTTACCACAAGCTTCGTATCGTGCTCCTTGCCTTGGTCATCCTTGAGGTAAACGTGTTCGCCCTCGATCGCGAATTGTAATGGCCCGTTGACCGTGAATGGCGGCGGCTGGTGTTTCGATTTGCGCAGCTCCGCCGCTTGATAGATGTACTTTCCGGCGTCGATTGTATACGTGTCGTTCACCAGATCTTTGGGCGCGGCCTTGATGCCGTCTACCGCTTTGAGGCTTCTGGCATCCACGTTGTTCTCATAGACGCCCAGCAGCGTTCCGGTCTGCCATTGCCGCTCTTTGGCGGACGCTTTACACGCGCAAAGCAGGGAAAGAATCCAAAGCGCCCCGAGTGCCTCACGCTTTAGACTCCTCCGGGTTCTGATCCTCTGCGCAATCACCCTTTGTGCAATCACCGGTTTCATGTAAGTCTGAATTTTCGATAAATGTGAATGGTCTAAATTAATTTCCCGCGTTCTTTCCGCTTGGTCCGTCGGCTGCCGTTTCCACGGGGACTGGTTCGATTTTGACGCCCTCCACCACCGCGTCGCCGGGATTGGCAATGAGCATGTCCCCCACTTGCAATCCGCTGATCACTTCCAGCTTATCGCCGTAGTCCCGGCCCACCTGAATCTTCTGCAGGTGCACGGTATGATCGGAACCGACCACGGCCACCTGGACACCGTCGGCACGAACAATCAAGGAATCGCCGGAAATCAGCAGCGGCGGATTCGTTCGAGCGCTGCTCAGGTTGACCTGTGCGTACATCCCCGGCAGCAACACGCCCTCCGGATTCGGTACTCGGACTTCCACCAGCATCGTGCGGCTCGCGGGATCGAGCGAGTTCGCGGTCCGCGCTACATTACCGGCGAAATTGCGTCCGGGCAGAGTGGAAATTCTCAATGTGGCCGGCTGGCCAACCCGGATGGCATTGGCATTGGTCTGCGGGACGTTGACGTAAGTCCGCAGCGTGCCCGTTTGCGCCACCCGAAACAGCAGCGTGTTACCGGCGTTCACCAGCGCGCCGACGTCCACGTTACGCAAGGTCACGAGTCCATCGAAGGGGGCCTTCACCACGCGGTAACTCTGCACTTCATCCAGGCCCGCCAGATTGGCTTCCGCGGCGGCCACGTTACTGCGCTGCGCGGCTATGGCTTTCTCGAGCGCCTGGACCCCGGCGGTCTGCGCTTGATATTGCGCCTGATATTGGTCGTTTTCCTGCTTCGGGACAACGCCCTCGGCCACCAGGGCGTTCCAGCGCTCCGCCGTAACGCGAGCCAGTTCCAGATTCGATTTGCCCTGCTCGTAATTCGCGAGCGACTGCTCGAGCGCGGCCCGTGCCTGCTCCAGAGACGCCTTGGCCTGGCTCACCTGCTGGTCTACTTCCGGCGCTTCAATTTCAGCCAGGGGCTGGCCCGCACTGACGCGATCGCCTATGTCTGCCATCCGGCGCTTGATGTAGCCGTTGGCGCGCGCCAGAATCGGAGCCTCGGTGATCGCCTGAATATTCCCCGGCAATTCCAATTCACTCTTCGGAGAAGAAAGCCCCACCTCGATCACTTCCATCCGCGGCAGCGCCTGCTCTTGCTCCAGGGCCTGCTGGCGGATCAGGTTTTGGCGTCTCTGAAGCGGAATATAACCGGCGAAGAAGCCCAGGATAATGAGGACGGCCACGCCCAGACAAATGGACCACAGCGTGATCGAAGACGGATGCCACGGCGTTGCCGTCGGCCCGGCGTGCGCAGGTGTCCGGGCTCTTTTGCTCCCGCAGTTGGCGCTTGAGATCTTCGATCTCCTTGCGCAGCCTTTCTTCGGTAGTTTCTGCCAGGTCAATCTCGCGCTTCATCAAACTTCTTCCTCTTCCCGTTTCATTTGAAGCTCGTAGTCCACCGGAGGTTTGGTTTTCAGATAGCTGTAGATGATCGGGACGACGAACAAGGTGGTCACCGTGGCGAACATCAGTCCTCCGATCACCGCCCGTCCCAGAGGCGCATTTTGCTCTCCCCCTTCGCCCAGGCCCAGCGACATCGGGAGCATGCCCAGAATCATCGCGGTCGCCGTCATCAACACCGGCCGGATGCGCGCATGGCCGGCCGATAGCATGGCATCGCGCGCCGAAGCCACGATCGCCCGCTCGTCATTGGCGAAAGTCACCATCAGGATGCTGTTGGCCGTCGCCACGCCGATGCACATGATCGCCCCCATCAAGGAAGGGACGCTCAGCGTCGTGCCGGTGACGAACAACATCCACAAAATACCGGCCATAGCTCCCGGCAGCGCGGTCAGGATGATAAACGGGTCGAGCCACGACTGGAAGTTCACGGTCATCAGCAGATATACCAGAACCACTGCGAAAACCATCCCCAGTCCCAGGCGGAAGAACGATGCTCGCATCGTCTGGTATTGCCCGCGCAAGTCAAAGGTGGTGCCGCGGGGTAAATGGGCGCTCTCCTCTTTCACGATCTTCTCCACCTCGGCGCCCACGCCGCCCAAATCCCGCCGATCCACATTCGCATACACGTCAAAGACCGGCTGGACGTTATAGTGATTGACGATCACTGGTGCCGTGTCCCGTTTCACAGTCACCAGGTTCGAAAGAAGCTGCGTGCTTCCCGCCATCGCTCCTGGGTTTCCGTAGGCCTGCGAAGAACCGCTGGGAGACGCGCCCACAAAAGCATTCCCTGCCGCAGCTACGCCCGCTTGTGAATCCGCCGTGGTGGTGTTGACCGCGTTGGTCGCTACCGACACAGGCGTGCGAAGCAGCGCATCCAGCCCATCGATCCTGTACTGGGGCGTTTGCACGCCAATGGTGTAGTTCACGCCATTATCCCAGTTCATCCAATAGTTCGGCGCCACCTGGCTGCTGCCGCTCAGAGAGATCAGCATGCTGCTGGTCACGTCGCGCTGCGTCAAACCCATCTGCGACGCCTTCACTCGATCCACGTCCAGGCTGATTTCCGGTTGGTCGATCACCTGGTGAACATGAACGTCGGCCGCTCCCGGGATTCGCGAAATCCTCTCCGCGAGCTTCCGGGCGATCTTATAGTTCGCGCCCGTATCTCGCCCCACTACCTGCAGATCGATAGGCGCCGGAATCCCGAAGTTCAAGATCTGGGTGGTGATATTGGCCGGCTCGAAGAAAAACGTCGTATCGGGGAACCTCTCGCGGAGTCGTTTCCGCAGGCGTACCTGATATTCGCGGGTCGAGCTGTGGTTTTGCTTGAGCGAAATCAGAATTTCGCCGTCGGCGCTGGAGATCGTCGGAATCTCCCCCTGGGCCAGACAAGCCCAGCAATTTACCACCCCGATGTTATCGATCAGGGTGTCCATCTCGCTAGCCGGGATCACGTCCCGTATTTCGCGCTCGATTGCGGCGAACCTTACCTCGGTCTCTTCCAGGCGCGTGCCCGCCGGAGCGCGCGCATCCAGCCGCATCTGGCCGGAATCAACCTCGGGGAAGAAATCCTCGCCGACCAGCCATGCCAGGCCCACCGAAGCGATCGAAACGGCCATGAAGCCCGAGAGAACCTGCGCGCGATGCTGCAGCGACCAATCCAGCAACCCGATGTAACGGAAGCGAAGGCGCTCGAACAACCCGTTAAAGATACTGTTGACCCGCCAAAGGAGGCTTGCGTTTCCCGATGATTTTCCGTGCCTTCCCTCTCGGTACAATTCCACTTCCGACTTGAGGAGATAATGAACCAGCGTCGGAATGAGCGTACGGGACAGCAGATACGAAGCGAGCATGGCGAAGACCACCGCCATGGCCAGCGGCGTAAACAGATATCTCGCGGTTCCGGTCAGCAGCAGCACCGGGACAAACACGATGCAGATCGACAGCGTCGAGACAAAGGTCGGAATGGCGATCTGTGATGCGCCATCGAGGACCGCGCGGACCAGCGGCTTTCGCATGGCCATGTTCCGGTGAGTGTTCTCTACCTCCACCGTGGCGTCGTCCACCAGAATGCCCACGGCCAGCGCCAGCCCACCCAGCGTCATCACGTTGATCGTTTGTCCCAGCACACTCAGGATGCAGAGCGACGCCAGAATCGAGAGCGGAATCGAGATGCACACGATGAGCGTGCTCCGCCAGCTCCCCAGGAACAGCAGGATCATGAGTCCGGTTAAACCGGCGGCAATCAGGGCCTCGCGCAGCACGCCTTGAATGGAGGCTCGCACAAAAATCGACTGGTCGGCGAGCGTCGTCACCTTCAGCTCCGGTGGAACCGTGGCCAGAATCCTGGGCAGAGCGGCTTTCACCGCGTCGACCACAGCCAGTGTCGAGGCTTTGCCCGTGCGCGTGATGCTCAACATCACTCCGCGTGCCCCGTCCGTGCGGACAATATTGCTCTGGACGGTGAAGCCGTCCCGCACCTGCGCCACATCCTTCATGTAAATCGTGGCGCCATTCACCGTCTTGATGGGCAGATTGTTCAATTCGTCCACCGCGATAGGGCTGCTGTTCACCTTGATCTGATACTCGGTCTGGGCCATTTTGGCCGTGCCCGCCGGGAGGATCAGGTTCTGCAGGTTCAACGCGTTCGAAACATCGAGCGGCGAAAGCTGTTTGGCGTAGAGCTCATCGGGGTTCAAGTCCACCATCACCGCTCTGTTCTTGCCGCCAAAGGGGTAAGAAACCGCGGCTCCTTGCACGGTGGCGAGCGGCGTTCGGATGAAGTTTTGTCCCAGGTCGAAGATCTCCTGCTCGCGCAGAGTCTTGCTGGAAAGCCCAAGCTTCAGGATGGGAACGCTGCCCGCGTCGTACTTGAGCACGTTGGCCGGGAACATGCCGGGCGGCATCGAGCGAAGGCTGCTCTGCATTTGCGCGGTCACCTGAGCCACTGCCATATCGATCTGCACGTTGGGGTGGAAGTAAACCCTGACCACCGCGATATCCTTGTAGGATTGCGACTCGATGTGCTCGATATCGTTGACGCCCGAGGTGAGATTCCGCTCAAAGTTCGTGACGACGCGCTTCTCCATCTCTTCCGGCGATAGGCCATAGTACGGCCACACCACGCTTACGATGGGAATGTCGATGTAAGGGAAAATGTCCACGGGCATCGTGACGATTGCGGTTGCGCCGAGAATGGCGATCAGAACCGCCATCACCACGAAGGTGTACGGGCGACGCAGAGCAAGCCGGACAATCCACATAGCGGTCTTTCCCCTTTAACTATGTTCCGTCAACGCCGTCAAATCTAGATCGGTCGGATGGCCTCAGCGGCCAGCCGGCACTGTACTGGGGTCCCTATTTCGACCTCTGACTTGCTGCAATCGTAACGCTTCCCCCGCCTGCCACACAACGAATTTGCCACCGTAGAAAGCTCAGAAAAACCGAAGGGGAGTTGGCATCTCCACGCTTCGCGTCCCTTCCACTCGCTCGATATCCGAAGCGTCGCAATTTGAAATTGGGATAATTACAGACTTCCAGGTATGGCGGCCGATCACCTCAGCAGATACCATTCTGCCACGTAACCCGCCAGTGTTGGAGTCTGCTCAGGCTCCAATGGCGACCAATTTTCGCGGGCGCCCCCTTTCCTGAAGGAGCAAGATCTTGGCCACGCACGAAAACGGTTCAGCGCGTAACGGCGAAGGAATGTCTGAACTGGAAGCCCAGGTCGAGAAACGCTTTGGCGTGTTGCCTAACTTTTTCCGGCTCACCCCGAATAATCCGGAGATCACCGCGAACCTATTGGGGGTTTGCCTCTTTTGCATATTTAGATAATCCGCTTCCTTCCTTGTTCAAGGAGCGCTTGTTCGTTTATCTTTCCCGCTTCTGTGAAGTGCGCTATTGCATCGCCCGACACGTCGGCTTCCTCGCCGGATTGGGTCGCGCCTCGGGCGATGCGGCGTGCCCTCCTCAACCAATTGAGGAAATCGTCAGACTCCTGCGGCGTCCCCTGCCCCGCGCTCGGGATTTAGAGCGTCACCTTCTGCGCTGCGCGGACTATCGTGCGCCGTTTGGTGCCGGGGCAGAGGCCGGTTCGGATGTGGAGGAAACTATTTTCGCTCTTGCCGGCCATGTCTTTTTACAAACGGTCGAAGCGCCTGCCTGCCTCGATGCGCTGCGGTATGCTTTGGGCGATTCTCGGTTTCAGTACCTGATGCTGCTTCTGACCTTCGTGCGGACTGCGCACTATTGGACCAAGGTCCATCCGGAGCTAACCCAGGAAGAGGACATCAAACAGCTTCTGGCCACGCACGAAGCACTCGCTGAGTGTGTTCTATCCGATCCGGAAACCGTTTCCGACGACGTCGGCCGCCGCCTTCTGGATGAATTGGCATCGTTGCGGAAATTCTGGAATCGTTTAATGCAAACCCAGGATGAAGAGCGGCGGCATGTTGCCCGAGAGCTTCACGAGAGTGTAGGCCAGTCCCTTGCCGCGGATAAGCATGACGTTGGGAGCGGCCAATATGAGAGTCTCCAGGCAATCGCAATCTCGAAGAAGCCGCTCAAATAACCAGGACCTGTACGGAAGAGATTCTTGCGCTATCTCACCTCTTGCATCCGGCGTTGTTGGAAGACCTCGGTTTGGCCTCTGCGGTGGGGTGGTATGTAGAGGGCTTCGCCAGGCGCAGCGGTATCCTGGCCAAAGTCGAAATCGCCGAGCCACTTGGCCGGCTGGGCAAAGAGATTGAGCTTGTGCTGTTCCGGGTTCTACAGGAAGCTCTGGCTAATGTTCACCAGCACTCCGGAAGCAAAACGGTCTCTATCCGAATAGGTGCCGATATCCATCAGGTCTGGTTGGAGATTGAGGACCAGGGTAAAGCCGGTGCCGATGGATTTTTTCGGCCGGGAGTTGGTATCACGGGTATGCGCGAACGAGTAGAGAGCCTTGGCGGTAAACTCGGAATTACTTCGGCCGAAAACGGTACTCGCGTGCGCGTCGATCTCCCTTTGGCCGCTGGCGCCCGCGCCTCCAGCCCCTCGTCGGCCGCCGCCAGCTAGGTCACCGCGGCTTAACTCCACCGGACCCCGCTAGCGCTTCACATCTCCACTGATAGGAACAAACTTCTGAATCCGTTTGCCCGTCTCTACCTCGCCGGTGTAAATGTTCCCGTGCGAATCGGCGGCCACGCCATCGATGAAATGGAACTGTCCCGCCATGCGTCCGTTATCCCCGATCGACCCAACTGTAACGCCATCTTTTCTATTAACGATCCAGACCTTATCGTTCGCGGCATCCGCTACGAAGACGTATTTCTGCTCTGGAGCGGGCGAGAAGGCCAGATTAAGCACGGTTCCGCAGGGGCCGAATTTCAGGCTGCCGGGGCCGCCGCATTCCGGCCCGCGGGCCGGCGTCGAAGGATGCACGAAAAATTCCTGCACGAACTTTCCCTGCTTCGTGAATACCTGCACTCTGTCGCTGCCGCGTTCACAGACGTAGATCAATCCATCGTGCGAGATGTGGATGCAGTGCAGGATCGCAAATCCCTTCATATCTGGAGGAGGACCGCTGGTGTCATAGGGCGGCGCGGGATCATTCGATATTTCGCTCAGAGGCATTCCGTGTCCGCCCCAGCCGCGCTTGAATGCGCCGGTGTCTTCGTCATATACGACGACGCGCTTATTTAACGTTTCACCCTCCGCAATGTAGATCTCGTGCGCATCGTCATCTATTTCAAAGCCCGCCATTCCGCTGTAGAAAAAGTCCGTCTGCTGGTTATTGTCTTTCAAAGGCTCCGCCCTTTGCCCCTGCTCCACGTAGGGTCCGCGATGGCCAAAATCCCACAGTAACTTTCCGTCAGGCGAAAATTTGAGGATGCTGTCTCCGCGCCCCATTCCCGATATCCACACGTTCCCTTTTTTGTCCGTCTCAATGGTCTGTTCGCGAGGCCATCCCGGTACGTAGCCCGGACCTCCCCAGCCCCTGAGAAGATTTCCCTCGGTATCGAACTCGAGCACCGCGGGTCCCGCGATGCAGCAATCGGTGCGCGGTGGCGTCGTCGATGCGCCGGACTCGTCCGGCATGATCTGTCGTGAACGATTGAACACCCAGATGTGGTCGTCCTTGTCCACGGTTAACGTGGGAACCTGTTGCATGATCCATTTATGCGGCAACGGTTTGGGCCAAAAGGGGTCCACCTTATACATCGGTTTGTCTTGCGCCCGCGTGCCCGGAACCGCGGCCAAAGTCCATAGGCAGCACACAGCGATCGTCGCGGCAGACGCCTTGGAGCGTCTTTTCCCAATGTGCATGGAATGCTTCCCCTCGTATTCGAGCGCAATTCCTCAGCTAATTACTACAGTCAATTGCTACTTGACCGGCAGGAACCTCTGCACGCGCTCGCCTGCGAACACCTCGCCGGTATACAGCGTGCCCTTCGAGTCCACGGCTTCCATATGCACGCCGAAGAATTGGCCGGCATTTTGCCCCATGCTCCCGATCTGGCCGACGATCTTGCCGTCCGCGCGATTGAGGAACCACACGTGGTTGTTGGTGAGATCGGAAATATACAAAAACTGTTGCGCCTTATCCGGCGAGAACATGACGCCGCCGGCCGCGCCGCCGATGCCCGTCCATTCGGCCATCCTGATTTCCTTTTTGAAATTGCCCTGCTTGTCGGTGACGTGAATTCGGTTGCCCGCGCGGTCAGCCGCGTAGACCAGCCCGTCGTTTGAGAAATTAAAAGTCAGGTGGCCGACGAACTCCTTCGCCATCGGCCCGTTCGGAGTGTAAGCGTGGTCTTCAGGCTTGGTGCTGATCTCCGACAGTTTGTGACCATAGGCGCCCCAGCCCCGCTTGAACTGGAAGGTGTCCAGCGAGAAAACCATCACGCGCCCGCCGAAGGCGTTGTCGGCCACGTAAATCTCGTTGGCCGCATCGTCGGTGCGGATCTCTTCGATTCCTCCGATGATCATGGGCGTGGTCGGCGGATACTTGGCTATAAACGCACTTCGTTGCAGTTGAGCCGCTGTATTCGCTGCTTCGCCGCGAGGCCGGTCCGGGGCGCCGGGGACGGCAATGAATCCAGCCACGGGCCCCGCGCTGCCCTTCCCCTTCGTCCACGAAACTTTTGGATCTTCATCGAAGGGCTTGCCGTCCGGCGTCTCCGGGACGTGCGGGACGGCCATCAGCATCTTTCCCGTCTTGGGGTCGTACTTGCGAACGGTGTTCTGCCCAAGGTAGACGAATCCCTGCTTGTCCACCGCCATGCCATGCCCTTGCTGCGCGTCAAAGTAGCCGATCACCTCTCCATCCTTATATCCGGGGCCGTCGTGCCCCGCGATGTGGATCATCGAAGGAGGATGGACGCAGCAATCGGCGATCGGAGGATTCAGCTCCGCTTCAATTTCAATGGTTGTGAGATCGTTCGGGCGATCGTAGACCCAAACGTTGTCGTCCTTATCCACGGCCAGGCCGGTCACGCCTCCCATCTTCCACTTGTTGGGCAGAGGCTTGGGCCAGCTCACATCGACTTTGAATTTAGGAGCCGTTTCCGTCTGCGCTCCCAAGCCATCGTGGAAAACGCCGGCCAAAAACAGAACCGCACAAATTCCCAACAGCGAAAGCCCAATCAATCTGGCCAAGCTGATCAAGGCTTTGTTCCGCGTCATCTGCCGCATATTCACTGAACCCTCCCCTAAACTAGAGCGTTTCTAATCGAGACGCGGAGTCTATTCGCTCGAAATAGCCTGTGTCAATAAAACACAAACGATCCGAGACGAACTCCGGTGCGTCTCTGCCGTTCTGGTAAAATCTACGCTCGCGCAAGCGTCGTCGGCGCAATGCCCGGGGCTGAAGACCAAACGAGGGGATACATATAATAAGGATGAGCATCAAACACCCGAATTCGCCACATTGTGGAATCAAATCAGTTTGTGGGATCGAACCAGCTTATGGGATCAAATCAGTCTGTGGAATCGAATTGCGACGTTTTCCCGTGCCTTTCTCCGCGCCCCGCGTGAGGCGCCCATAATGCCGCCGCTGCGCGTCATGAAGTTCGGTGGCACTTCCGTGGGCGACGCGGCCTGCATCGCCCGCGCTGCGGACATCGTCAAATCAGCCGCGTCGGCAGGCTCCGTCGTTGTCGTCGTCTCGGCCATGAGCGGCGTTACCAATCGCCTGATCGACGCCGCGCATCACGCCGAAGCGGGTGAGGCTGACTTCGCCACCAGGCTTATTGCCGAGCTCCGAACCCAACACACCAAAGCCCTGCAAGCTTTGCTGCGCGATCCCCAGCGCGCCGCCGAAGTCGAGAAGAGCCTCTCCGCCGTGCTCGCCGAATTGGAACGCCTCCTGCAAGGCACGGCCTTTCTCAAGGAACTCACGCCTCGCGCCCTCGATGCCATATCCGGCATGGGCGAGCGCCTCTCCGCGCCCTTGCTCGCCGCCGCGCTGAATGAACTCGGCATCTCCAGCGTTGCCGTGGCTGCCACGGAAGTCATCGTCACCGATCCGCATCACGGACGCGCCGAGCCTCTGATGGATCACACCCGCGCGCGCGCCGAAAAGCGCCTGCGCCCTCTCTTGCAAAAAGGGGTTGTGCCCGTGGTCACCGGCTTCATTGCCGCAACACTGGAAGGTGTACCCACCACCCTTGGCCGTGGCGGCTCGGACTATTCGGCCACCATCCTGGGCGCCGCTCTGGGCGCTCAGGAAACCGTCATCTGGACCGACGTCGACGGCGTAAAAACCGCCGACCCGAGGCTCGTCCCGGAAGCGCGCACCATCGACGAAATTTCGTATAACGAAGCGGCGGAGCTGGCCTATTTCGGCGCCAAAGTCCTGCACCCCAATACGCTGCGGCCGGTCACCGCCGCCGGCGTCCCCGTGTGGATTCGTAATAGCTTTGCGCCCGAAAAACCCGGCACGAAAATCACCGCCCGAGGCGGCTCCAATGGCGGCGGCGTCAAAGCTCTCACCGCCATCAAGGGCGTAACCATGATTAACGTCGGCGGGCCCGGCATCGTGGGGTTGACCGATGTGCTGGCCAGATCATTCGCCGCCACCGCCGATTTGCGGGCCAATGTGCTGCTCGTCTCTCAGTCCTCTTCCCAGAACGACATCTGCTTCGTGATCTCTTCCACGGACGAGAAACGCACCGTGGAAGCTCTGCGCGGCGCCTTTGCTCCCGAAATCGAGGAGCAAACCGTGGAGCACGTCTCGGCCAATTCCAACATTGCCATTGTCGCCGTTGTCGGCGAAAACATGCAGGGCATACCCGGCATCGCCGGGCGCACCTTCTCGGCCCTGGGACGCGAAGGCATCAGCATCATCGCCATCGCCCAGGGCTCTTCCGAATACAACATATCGCTGGTGGTCGAGGCAGGCGCCATGCAGCGCGCCATGCTCACGCTGCACAAGGAGTTTTCCCTGCAGGAAGCCGCCGCAGCCGCGCGCGGCCCGCGCATCGCCCCAGCGCAAGCGGAGCTTGCGCGCTAAAAAAAGAAGACGCAAAGGCAGGGAGGCTTTTTTCGTAGCGCCGGCTTGTCCTGAGGTACGAAGGGCTTCCAGCCGGCTCTTCTCGCGATCCTCGCCTCGCGCTGTTAGGGGGTCGCCGCTTCTTGTGGTGAGCGCAGCGAATCCATAGCGGCGACTCTAAGCGTCTAGAATGACAACAGCTTTAGCCGCTGAAGTCTCTATTCGGAACCTGCCGCCTTCTTTCTCCGACGGGCGAGGAATCTCTCTTGGCCTTTTCGTAGCGCCGGCTTCCAGCGAGCCTTGTGTAGCCCAGCCTTTGCGCCCCAGCGCAAGCGGAGCTTGCGCGCTAAAAAGAAGGCGCAAAGGCTGGGGATTTTACTTCGGCCTGCCTCGCTGCTCGCAGATGCAAACGCCCGCGTGCCCGTCCTTCGCACAAGCATTCGCTTCTCGCCTGACTCCCGGAGATCCTTGTAGCTCAGGTCGTCCCCGCCGGTTTGTCGTCGGGGACGACCTGAGGCTTTTTAGCCTGTTAGCCGGCACTCCGGAAACTACACAGCGCTGTCATTCCGAGCCCGTCGCGGCGCGCCTCTCGCGCGCGAGGAACTCGCGCGGTAAAAGAAGTCGCGCGCCGCCTTCTTCTTCGACGGGCGAGGAATCTCTCTTGGCCCTTTTCGTAGCGCCGGCTTCCAGCCGGCACTTTCCTCGATCCTCGGGTCGCGCTGTTAGGGGGTCGCCGCTTCTTGTGGTGAGCGCAGCGAATCCATAGCGGCGACTCTAAGCGTTTAGAATGAGAACGGCTTTAGCCGCTGAAGTCTCTATTCGGAAACTGCCAGTCAGACTCACTACTGGCTTTGCATTGCCGCTGGGGCGCCCCTATTTGTGGTACATCGCTATGAAGAGCATGGTCCCGAAAATCACCACCGGAATCAGGGCAAGAAAGATGTAAAAGAGAATCTGGCGCCCTCGGGGCGAGCGTCGTATCTTCCAGTCGCGCATCTCCGGCCTTTCCGCCACGCCCACCTCCGAGGGATTTCGCAAATCGTGCGCGAATTCGCGAGCGCTGGCGTACCGGTTTTCCGGCTTGCGTTCGATCGCCCGGTAAATGATCTCCTGCAGCTGCGGCGAAATTTCCGGATTCAGCTCGCGCGGAGGCACCGGATTATTCAGCAGCCGGTCGTTCATGATGGCAAAGGCGTTCGGCCCGTGAAAAGGAACTTCCCCCGTCAGCATTTCGTAAAGCATCACGCCCAGCGCGTAGATGTCGCTCCGCGCGTCTCCCCGCTTCGATTTCACCTGCTCCGGCGAGATGTAATCCGGCGTCCCCATGGCCTGCGTGAGCTTGGCAAAGGTCAGCCGCCGCATCCCCACGCTTCCGGCAATGCCGAAGTCGATCAGCTTCACATGATCGTTGGCGTCCACCATGATGTTTTCCGGTTTCAGGTCCCGGTGCACCACGCCTTTGCTGTGGATGTACTCCAGGGCCTCGCATATTCCCAAAGCGATCCGGATGGCGCGGTCGATGGGGAGCTTTTTCTGTTCGATCAGAATTTGCCGCAGCAGCCGCCCGTCCACCCACTCCATCACCATGTACACGCGGGTGCGCTCGTCGTCGGCGTACACTTTCATCACGCCGGGATGATCGAGCTTTTTGCCGATCTCCTCTTCCCGCTTGAAGCGATCGAAGAAGAGTGGATCGGCCTCCACTTCAGGATGGGGAATTTTGATGGCTACGGGACGCCCGCTTTTCAGCTCGGTCGCCCGGTAAATGGACGCCATCCCGCTGCGAGCAACGAGATTTTCCAGGCGGTAATGATCGAGTTGGCTGCCGGGATGGAGTGACGTCATCGCGAGCGCGGGTTACAGCCGGATGGCCGGCCCGGCCCTTTTTTCAATGAAGCTCAGCGCAGCTTATAGGGCCGCCCGCGGTACATGCCCACACGCTCCACATTCTGGACGCGGACCACTAGGGCGGTGACATTATCGCTGCCGTCGTTTTTGTTGGCAAGCTCCACCAGCCTGCGCGCGGCGATTTCGACATCCGAAGTTTCGCTCACCTCTCGGGCAATCTCCCCCGCCGAAAGCGCCCCATGCAGCCCATCCGAGCACAGCAGCAAAACGTCCCCGGGAACTACCTGATGTTCGTTGACCTCCGCGTTCACCGAAAGCTCGGTTCCCAGCGAACGGCTCAGGATGTGCCGCGTTTCCGCTTCCGCTACTTCATCCGCGGAGAGCAAGCCCAGCCGGGCATGCTCGTTCGCGATGGTGTGATCGCGAGTCAGCAGCGTGGCGGTTCTTTGGCGGATCAGATAACACCGCGAATCGCCGACGTGCGCGACGACCGCGCGGTCATACCGCAAGGCGCAAGCCACCAGCGTGGTGGCCATGCCCGAATTCATTCCCGCGTCGAATACCCGCGTGTTGGCCCTGCGCACCAGCTTTTCCAGCAAACCGCTGAGCGGCTCTCCTCTGCTCGCTTCGCGAAATCCGTCCAGCACGGCCTCGATCGCCGTTCGCGAAGCCACCTCGCCCTTCTCGTGCCCGCCGACGCCGTCTGCAACCGCAAATAGCCATCCATGGCTGCGCGCCTGCTCCGAAGTATCCGGAGCCACATGGCCGAGGTAATCTTCATTTTCCGCGCGCTGCCGTCCGGGATCGGAGAGCTCCGCGAAGTCGATCTCCAGCATAACGTCGTCAAATGCCTTGTGCGCGGCCGGAATCGGTCCGCCGCGCGCGACATCTACCGGGGTCCCCAACATGCGCCGGTTTTGCGCGTGTTGGGGTGGTAGTCGCTGTCCTCTGTAGACCTCAAACATGGTAACTCCGCAAATGCGATCGGGGCGAACGCTTGTCGCGCTGTTCTGCGCTCACGGCGTCCGCCCCAATCCGCTTCCCACTACGTTTTCTTTCTACCCGGCCCCAGCCTGCGCCTCTTGAGCGCGAACTGCGCTCGCACGCTCAAGAAAAGTCGCGTACGACGGGGTGGGGATCAGGAGACCCTCCCCTCGCGGCTTACGACGAAGGTCGTCCGCCCTGCCGACTTGCTGGCCCGCGTGAAGTAGATACCGCCGTAGATGGCCCAGACTAACGCGATTCCTAACGCGCCGAAGGGCTCCATCTTCGTGCCGTACCCCATGAATGGCCCGATGATGTAGAAGGCCATGCAGACGAAGTTTGCCAGCACCCCGAAGACCGGGATCAGCAGGTGCTTCACCGCGCTGAAGTTCGGGTGTCCTTGATAGGCCACGATGCAGATGACGCAACTCAGCATGTACAGCAGGAATGTGCCGAAGTTGGAGGCCAGCACGATCATGGTCAGGGTATTTGGCAGAGCCGCCAGCCGGGCCTGCGAGGTTGCAAACCATACGCTGGACCAGAGACCATGCGGTAGCGCCGCGATCGCCGCATCGTTGAGTGAAGCCGCGCCGGCGTCGCCGAACACCACCAGCAGCGCGATGCAGCCGATGACGCAGGAAATGACCGCCAAGCGCCCAAATGGCGCGGTGGGGGCTGAGGTTCTTTTCATGCAGCATGCCGAAGTGTTCCGGCACTTCCTGGTCTTTGCCCATCGCGTACGTCACGCGGGCTCCGGTGTTGATGCAGGAAAGCGTCGTGCCGATCAGAGCCAGAAACACGGTGACGGCCTCGATCAGCATGAACGTTCGCCCGTTGCCTTGGCCAAATAATGCATTGCCCACCACGATCATCATGTCGCCGATGGGCGCTGCCGAACCTGTGGCCGTCTGCATGGTATAGCCGCTGTTTAAGAAGTAGTTGGCCGCGAAATACTCAAACAGATAGCAGAAGCATCCTTGCACCAATAACGAAGTGATGACCGCGATCGGAACGTCGCGTTTGGCATTCTTCGCCTCTCCTCCCAGCGACGTCACCGATTCAAATCCCACCAGGATCAGGATGGCTACCGTGGCTTGCACGAACATCCAGCCGACGTTGTGAACGCCGACCACGGAACGCGCACTCGGATGCGACAGGAAATTGCCTTTGTCGTCGGCCGTGGGATAGCTGATCATGTAGGGAACCGGCTTGCCGGCAGCGTCCAGCTTCGGCTGCGGCACCATGTTGGCATCCCGCGTGATCGTATCCGTGGTTTGCCCGTTGGCCGTCGTCTGCGTCGTTGCAAATTCATACGTGTAAGCTTCGCCGGAAACCGGATCAAACTGGAAAGCGACGCTTCCGGGTGGGTGATTGATGCGGTAGCCGATGGCCATTACCGCGAATACGATCAGCGCGCTGATTTGAATGACGTTGATCGCCACGCTGACTGCGGTCGACCCGGTAACGCCGCGATGCGCGATGTACGAAACGCCGATCGCAAAAACCACCGCGACCACCATCATGAACAAGGTGCCCGGGTTGGAGGCGCTCATGGCGTTCGGCCACAGCGTTCCCACCACGTAACCGCAGAAGATCCCTGTTACCGCCACCATCACTCCCGGATAGATCCAGTAGTAGAGGTGCGACGCCCACCCCACGATGAACTTCGATAGGCGCGCATAGCGCCAGTGCTTGTCGTGATTCAGAAAGGATTGTTCGGCGAAATAATACGAACTGCCCGTGCCGGGATAGAGCTTTGCCAGTTCCGCGTAACACACCGCCGTTGCCAGGCAAAGCGCCGTAGCAAAGAGAATGCCGATCCACATGGAGGGTGCCGTCGAGCCCTCCCCTGCTTGGGCAACGAACGTCAGCCACAAGAAGGCCCCCGGTGCGATGAGCGCCATGGCGTTCATCGTCAACCCTGTGAGGCCCAAGGTGGCTTTCATCTCAGTGGTGCTTTTTTCGGCCATCTAAGATTGCCTCTTTCGTCTTGGATTTTCTGCTGCCCGGAGCGTCGCAGCCGCGAGCGGCGCAAGAATAGCCGTACCTGTTACGCAACAACAAACGCAACGTTTCGATTAAACCCATCTGGATTTTTGATCGGCGCCGCATTCGTCGGCGCCACCCTCTTTTCGCCGTGTTTTCGCGTCCAGCTGGCCTTGTTTTCGCCTCCAACTGGGCTATTAGGTTTCGGCTTTTGCTGTGCTTATCGCCTCCCGCCGCTGTTTTGCTTGTTGTCATCCCGGGCGCCGCAGCGCGAGGGATCTGCTTTTGCTGGGCGCAGGTTTTGCGGGTGCCCCACACGCCGTTGTTGCGTGTGGGGCTGTAACCGCATCTTTCCGCCGCCCGCACGCACCCCGTTGTCATCCCGAGGTCGCCGCGGCGACCGAGGGATCTGCTTCTTGACGCAGGTTTTGCGGGTGCCCCACACGCCGTTGTTGCGTGTGGGTCTCTGCTTTTCCTTCTGACTTGTCGTTCCGCAAACTACCTCGCGCCGCAACTTGTAGCCCAGCCTTTGCGCCCCAGCGCAATCGGAGCTTGCGCGCTAAAAATAAGGTGCAAAGGCTGGGGATTTTTCCTCTTGTTGTCATCCGAGCGACTTTGCCCCGCGCCACTGGGGTTGTCGGGCCACAAAGTCGAGCGAGGGATCTGCTTTTTCCTATTATTCCGGTCACGCCACCACCGACGTTGCAAACTTTGATAGCCGAAATAATTAAGTTGTGTGATATTGCCGATACGCTGGGGCGCGCCGTTTTGCCCACGCGCAGAGGGGTGCATGAAGCTCGCGGGATTCCTGCTGCTGCTCGCCGGATGGATTATTGTTGTGGCCGCCGTTGTTCTTCTCCTACCCCCGAATGCCAGAATGATTTTCGTCCTTGCCGGCGTTGGCGTGGAAATCGTCGGCTTGACGCTCGTCATTCTCTCGAATCCTCTGGCGGCTCGCGAAAAGGGGTAAGCCCGTGCTCATGCCCATTGCTCCCACAGAAATTGCCCTGCTGATCGTCCTGATTCTCCTCGTTCCCTTCGCTGCCGCGGGACTCTCGCTCATTAATACCGGCCTCGGCCGTTCGCGCAGCGCCGCCCATTCCCTGCTCACCTCGCTATGCATCTTCGCGGTTGCCGCCGGCGTGTACGTCATCTGCGGCTTCGCATGGCAGGGATATATCGGCGCTCCGGCGCATGTGATCGCGGTCGCGGACGTGCAATGGAATTGGCTTGCGCGCGGCCCGTTTTTCCTTCGCGGCATGGAATTCGACGGCTCTGCCATCTCGCTCGCTGCTTGCTTGCAAATGTTCAGCGTGGCATTGGCTGCCCTGATTCCGCTGGGCGCTTGCCTCGATCGCTGGCGATTATCGGCCGCCTGCGCCTCCACGGTGCTCTTGGCCGGGTGGACCTATCCGCTCTTCGCGCATTGGGTCTGGGGCGGCGGCTGGCTCGCGGAACTCGGCATCAACGCGGCCCTGGGCCACGGCGTCATCGACGCCGGGGGCAGCGGCACGATTCAGGCTGTTGGCGGCCTCACTGCGCTCGCCCTCGCTTGGATTCTCGGCCCCCGCCGCGGCAAGTATTCCCTGGAGGGAATGCCCACTGCGATTCCCGGTCATAACGCGGTTCTCATCTTGTTCGGCTGCTTTCTCACTCTGGTAGGCTGGCTCGGACTCAACTCCGCGGGCGCCATTCTGTTTACCGGCGCGGCTCCCGGCCGCGTTGCGCTCATCTCCATGAATACGACGCTTGCGGCGGGCGCGGCCATTCTGGCGGCCGTCTTTATTACCGGCGTGCGCTTCGGCCGCCCCGACGTCTCGATCAGCGCCAATGGCTGGGTCGGCGGATTAGTAGCCAGCAGCGCGTCCTGCGCATTCGTGAGCCCTATCGCCGCTCTTGTGATTGGAGCCATCGCCGGCGCGCTCGTCACCTATTCGGTCGAATGGTTCGAATTGCATCTCGGTGTCGACGATCCCGGCGGTGCAATTTCCGTCCATGCCCTTGGCGGCATTTGGGGCCTCTTGGCCGTGGCCATTTTCGCCAGCTTTCCTGCGCCCGCCGTCGACATCGGAGCGGGAATCTTCAGGGCTCCTTCCACGCGCGACGCCGGCCAGGCGCTCGCGCAGATCGTAGCCATCGCCACCCTGATCGGTTTCGTCTTACCGCTCACCTACGGCTTGAATTTGGCCTTGAACCGAATCTGGCCGCAGCGCGTGGCCCTCGAGGGTGAAAGGCAGGGTCTCGACCTCTACGAGCTCGGCGGCGGCGCCTATCCCGATTTCGTCACCCACAGCGAGGAATTCGGCAAATTCTGATCCGTGCTCTGTGCTTTAGTTCTCAGCAACTTACACCGCTTTACGGAACTGCAGGAGTAGCCACGTTGCCCCAGATTCTCGGTTGGGAGCTCAAAACCGAGGCCGAGTTTTTCCGTCCACATGAGGCGGAAATCGCGGTTCTGGAGCAATTTGATATAGCGCTCGGAAATGTGCGTCTGTGCGTGCCCTGGCCAAAAATGCTTCAAAGCCTCAGGGCAATCTGACATGTCGATGTGCGTTCGGCGGAAGCGGCGGAAGATGTTGCCAAGCCGTGGAAAGGCTGCGTGTCCGGCGTCCCGGCGCCCTCTTCAACGAGTGCGTTGCTTCGTATCTGCAGTCGATGTAGGCGCGGGTAGGACCTCGTACCGTGCCATCATTCCCGCCTCCATATGGTCGTCCAGGTGGCAATGAAATAGCCAGAGGCCAGGGGCGTCAGGAACCATGTCGGCGGTTTCCGTTCCCAAAGGCAACAGGAAGAGCGTGTCCCTGCGAGTGCCGTGGGAGAGCACCGTGTTGCCGTGCCAATGCGGAGTGTGGAAATTGAGCGAGCCCACGTTACCCATACCCAACAGATACCAGCGTACGCGCTGGCCCTGTTTCACGGTCATCACCGGCCCGTCGCCGTAGAGGTATCCATTGACGGAAAACTTGTAGTTGGTCTCGGCGAATCCGGTGCCCGCGAACGTGAAGTATCCTTGCGAATCGGAGAAGTTGGCGCCCCCCTCGCCGATCGTTTTCTGGTCGGCGGCGCTGATGTGGGCGGCAACGTTCTCTTGCACATACCAACTCTCGTTTTCGTTAAACGCGGTGAAGAGAGCGACGATTTCGCGGTCCACGTCTTTCGGAGTGCCGTCGGAGTTCGCCTGGCCTCGCCGGGCCACGATGATGGCCCCTACCAGGCCGGAAGCCACATCTCTGTATTCATTGACGTGCGATTGGTATGCCCAGACGATTGAGCTGGGATCGTCCGGCTCCGGCCCCGCCCGTTCCCGTACGTCCCACTCGTAAGTAAACGTCGCCCCGGGCTGCACCATATCCTCCGGGTCCTCGTCGACAACATTGCCGGTGGCATCGGGAATACTGCCGTTCGCTCAGTAAAGTTTTTCTGACGGAAGACATCGGGCAGATAAATACTGTAGGGCCGCGAAGCGTTGTTCTTAAAAACGATCTGGATCGTATCTCCGACTTCCGCTCGCAGGATCGGCCCCAGCAAACCGAGGTATTCGTCCTGCGGGGCGCGCGGCTTCCGCATTGCGAACGTACCGTCAGTATATTCCCGGTAGAGCACTTTGCGATAGATGTGCCCGATGTGATTTGGTCCCGGCTGGGTGTACGCCGCTGCCGTTCCTTCAAAAGGTTTGCCGGTCATCATATCGATGCCGAGCGGCGCGTAGTCCCAGTCGGTCTCTTCGGCCGCAATGTAGTAGGTGCGCACGACTCCGCCCGCCGAAGGGACGGCCTGCTGCGGCCGCGGTCTCGCGGACGTCGCCGCGAGCTGGGCCAGTCCTCCGGCTCCGAAAAGGCAAACCGCCCATACCAGGCCTTTCACGGCAATCTCCTTCTCGCTCCTTGGGCTGCGACGCTCGCTGGTCGGCCTCCATTCCAGGGGCCTTCAACACAGCGAAGCGGCTTAAGCGCGCTGAGCCACAGACCCAACGTCAGAAGCCAGTGCTAACACGGCCGGCTTTTTCGCCGGCGGCCTGCGCGGGTAGGACCTCATACCGTGCCATCATTCCCGCCTGCATATGGTCGTCCACCTGGCAACGAAGTACCCAGAGGCCAGGGGCGTCGGGAACCATGTCGGCGGTTTCCATTCCCGCCGGCAACAGGTCGAACACATCCGTGCGCCTGCCCTGGAAGTTCACCGTGCCGCCGAGCCAATGCGGGGTATGGAAATTGACCACATCGCCCACATCCAACATATACCAGCGCACATGCTGGCCTTGCTTCATGGTCATCACCGGCCCATTGCCGTAGAGGTATCCGTTGATCGAAAACTTGAAGTTGGTCTCGGCAAATCCTTTGCCGGTGAACGTGGTGTACATGTGCAAATCGGCAAAGTTGTTGTCTCGCTTATTGAGGGCTTTCTGGTCGGCGGCGCTGATGTGGGCGGCGACGTTCTCTTGCACATACCAACTCTGGTTTTCGTTGAATGCGGTAAAGAGAGCGACGATTTCGCGGTCCACGTCCTTGGGAGTGCCGTCGGAGTTAGCCTGGCCTCGGCGGGCTACGACGATGGCCCCCACCAGGCCGGAAGCCACATCTTTGTATTCGTTGACGTGCGAGTGGTACACCCAGACGATCGAGCTGGGATCTTCCGGCCCCGGCCCCGCCCGTTCCGGTACCTCCCACTCGTAAGTGAACGTCGCCCCGGGCGCCACCATGGCCCCGGTCTTTTTCTCGTCGGGAACATTGTCGGCGTACATGGACCCCTCCGAGGCCTTCTCGTAGAAGAGTCCATGCGGATGCATGCTGTAGGGCCGCGAGGCGTTGTTCTTGAAAACGACCTTGATCGTATCGCCGACCTCCGCGCGCAGGATCGGTCCCAGCAAGCCGAGGTATTCGTCCTGTGGGAGGCGTGGCTTCCGCGTTGCGAACGTACCGTCGGTATACTCCCGGTAGACCGCCTTGCGATAGACGTGCCCGATGTGATTTGGTCCCGGCTGGGTATAAGCTGCTGCCGCACCTTCGAAAGGCTGGCTTTTGCCCGTCGTCATGTCCATACCGAGCGGCGCATAGTCCCATTCGATCTCTTCGGCCGCAATGTAGTAGGTGCGCACGCGTCCGCCCGCCGTGGGGAGATCTTGCTTAGGCCGCGGTCTAGCGGAAGTCGCCGCGAGCTGGGCCAGACCTCCGACGCCGAAAAGGCAAACCGCCCATACCAGGCCTTTCATGGCAATCTCCTTGCCGCTCTTTGCCAAAAACCAACCGGCCAAAATCGGTGAACAATCTACACACTGATCGTGGGTGTGTAAATATAAGTCTCAACCGTAATCGCCGTAGCCTATCCGCGCGAACGAAGAGTTCAGCAGCCTAAAGCGAAAGCAAACCGGCGAGACTCGTTTCTGGAGTCTCGCCGGTTTGTCTTGCAATTTGTCGCGCGTGACGGCAGGTAATGCCTTATAGCTGCGCTGATACTATTCGCCGCTACGCGTTTCTCCAGCCCACTAATTCGCCAATGGATTGGGGCGGATTTGCATATGATTCACGGTACCTGAACGATTTTCCGTGAATCTGGGAAGGTAAGAGCTGTAGGTCATCCAAAGGCCCCGGCCCTTCCAACCCGCGTTAGGATCGTCAATCCGGCCATCCAAACCACGAGCATAATACGGCATCGGGTAAGGGATTCGGAACACATTGAACTTTTCGGTCTTCGGGTCAAAAACGAACTGTGCGTCCGAAGTGGTTCCAGTGACGAACACGGTGTCCTTGCCGAGCCCCGACACGTTGAATTGATCTACCCAGAGGTAGTAGGGGAAGTCGGTAGTGCCGGTTTCCTTCCCGGTGCCCTTGAATTTCAGCCCTGGGTTGTCCCAGAACTTCCACTCGCCGGTCTTGACATCCATGCGCCCGACTTGACCGCTGCCCAATGAAACCCAAAGATTCCCGTCCGAGCTGAAGTCGATGCCGTGCGGGAAACGCCCTGGAGCAGGCAGTGGGTAATCTTTGATTTTATCGGTCTTGGGATCAACCATGTACACTTTGTTCGCAGGGCCTCCAGCGACGGGAGACGAATACCAAACGGTGCCATCGACCGGGCTGACAGCCTCTCCATAGCCCGTCCCTGGAATCATTTTCTTCGTTGCCGGGTCGATCCGCAGGAAGTTCTTCGAAGCACTGACCTCCGTCGCTTTTATCGTCTCGAGATTCGTCAAATCCAGCTTCTTGGTGTCGAGTTCGCCTGCCGCGGAACCGCCGCCATCGGTCCAGATCCGGTCTTGCCAATCGAACTGGAGGTGATGAGTGTTGTATCCAGTATCGACCATCACGAATTTACCGGTCTTCGTATCGTAGTAACCGAGTTCCATGTTGTTACCGCGCGCAGCCTGCATATTGTACGCGGCATCTACATCCGCTGGGTCGTTGGTGCCCGTGACGATCGTATTCTTCGTCCACGCTGGATAGTATTCCTTGCCCCCGGCGCGAATCTGCACGGTCATCCAGACTCGGCCATTCTCATCAAACATAGGATTGTGCGGGCTGGCCATCCATTCCTTGTCTTCCCCGACGTACGCCTGCTCTTCTTCCTGGCCGTGGTAGTAGTCCTTTGTCAGGGAGTAGCCATGGCTCTTGTCTCGTGGTTCCACCTGGAGCCATGAGACGGCATTCTTCGCCGGGTCCAAAATCAACAATCTACCTCCGCCGGTTCGATCCACCCCGTAGACTTTCCCATTCGCGTACAACGTCGGATTGCGCTTGTCGGTAGATATTAAATCGTGAACGAAGGACTCTGGGAAACCCCAATCCCACTGAGATACAACAACATTGCGTTCGATGCCGGTCGGCCGCGCGGGGGCGGGAGGAACTTCTCCCGCCGCAATCCGAGTGCCCCAATCCGCGAGCATCCTCTCTACGACGTCTCTGCCGAGCCCATCGAGTTCCTGGTGCATCGACTTGGCGCGCAGGAACATCGCGTCCCAATCTTTAGCCGTGGTATAGATGCGCGTTTGCGGCATGCCGAGTTCATGGCAGTGGTTGCAGCCGTTCCTCAGGGTCGCGAGCCATTCATCTTGACTCTTGTACTTGGCTGGAAGATCGCTCATCGGGGGCGGCTGAATCAGAGACGTCCAATAACTGGCAGGATAAATCTTCGCCGCTTCTTGCGGAGTTGCCGCGTTGGCAACCTTAAGATTCACCATGTCGCCGCAGTCTGCTTTGACGCGCTCCGAATCCTTCAGCCCGTAACCGCGCACCCATAGCTGGTAGTCTCCTGTCGGCAGGTCCGGGACCAGGAAGCGTCCCTGATCATCGGTGACGACAATTTTGCGGAACGGCGCCGGCAAAGATTTTGTTTCAGCGATCACCCAGACGCCAGCTTCAGGCTTCCCGCCGTTGGTGTTCACGACGGTGCCGCCTATACTTTTCTTATCAACTTTCAATCCAGGCACATTCTGCGGGCCGCCTACAACAGGTCGAGCAGCCACACACAATACTGCCAGAAGAATCCAGGTCATCTTGCGCGTTACGGTTCGCATCTGCAGCCCCTCCATTTGGATACTTCCCGTGGGCCCATAGAGCTCGTAAGTGGAAACTAGGCTAGCATTAAAAGAATGTCAAGCCAAGCAGCTTGCGCAGAGTGTGCCCCGATGCCGTGGGCGCAAGGTACGACCAATGCAGCTGTTCGTCTGGAACGGCTCTCGGGCGACGTTGCCAAACAACATGAACTGGACATATTGTGCGCATATCCGGCAAGCAACCTTCCTGGCGGAAAGGACGAACGTGCTTTCAATACGTTGCGTGTGGGTCTGTGTAGCTTCTCTCCAAAACCCTATTCGTTGTCATCACGAGGTCGCCGCGGCGACCGAGGGATCTGCTGTTTCTTTTGAGTTATCGTTCCGCAAACTACCCCGCGCCGGTTTTGCGGGTGCCCCACACGCCGTTGTTGCGTGTGGGTCTGTGTAGCTTCTCTCCAAAACCCTATTCGTTGTCATCACGAGCGCCGCAGCGACCGAGGGATCTGCTGTTTCTTTTGAGTTGTCGTTCCGCAAACTACCTCGCGCCGCAACTTGTAGCCCAGCCTTTGCGCCCCAGCGCAAGCGGAGCTTGCGCGCTAAAAAGAACCGCAAAGGCTGGGGATTTTTTTCCTCAGTTGTCATCCCGAGCGAGCGCCGGCCCGTGTCCCATCCTTCCCCTCGCGTGGGTAAGGATGGGTCGCTCCTTGTAGCCCAGGGTGCCGCGACGTGCATTTCGTCGCGGGCCCTGGGGATTTTCTCTTGCTGTCATCACGAGGTCGCCGCGGCGACCGAGGGATCTGCTTTTGACTTTTGACTTCTTTTGGCTTTCTGGTTTTACCGGCGGGGGCTGCGATCCGGGTGCCGTTCATCACGGCACCCGGCAACGCAGCGAAGAATCCTAAGTGCACGGCCTGCAACAGGAAGAGCTCTTTACTCCGGCCTCCTTTCCCGAGAATTTCCCAATACAGCCATCGTCCTTAAAACATGAACCCGGCCTCGACCACCCCGCGCGTTTGTTTGGTATTCAGACCATTCGGGCCAAACACCAGGCCGGGGGTGGCACTTCGCGCGTCAACCACCGAAACGTCGCCGCGCAGGAAAAAGCCGCTCTTTTGATACGTTGGCGTCACCGTGAACGCAAAGGCGTTGCTGCCCGCGCCATATCCAAGCAAGTTGAGCGCTAGTGGGTCCGTCGTGCTGCCGCTGCTGGTTATGTATTCGGGCCGAACCGCCAGCGATATTCCGTGTTTGAAATTGTAGTTGAGCAATAGCGCGCCGCCGTTGGTGGACCCTTTCTCCGGGATTCCGATGCTTGCATTCGCCGGCACGCGCGTGTACTGCCAGTAGGGAGTGATCGTCCAGCTCTCATGGCTGTACGTATACTCGATGTTGTAGATCTGCCCGTTGTTTTGCGCAAAAGGTGTTGCCAGGGTGTTCGCCGAAGTCGTCTGCCCCACGTTCCCGGCGCCGACAAACATCAGCATATTGGACGCATTGAACTGCCACATCGCCGATCCGCTGATCCAGTTGTAAACGTTGGAATAGAAGCCGTCGTTCCAGCTCGCCGTCAAACTGAGTTTCTTGTAAGTATCGCTCACTTGTATGCCCCGGCTGATGGCGGTCTCCTGGTTCCACAGCACGCCGCGCTCCACGTTCATGTTCTCGAAGCTGAAGGTGTACTCCGCCCCGATCAATGTCGGCAGCTCGCCGATCTCCACGTTGAAATTGCCCTTGACCAGTTTCAGGTAAGCTACCGGCAGCGGTCCCCAGAAATCCGACATGGTGTCGGTTGTCTTGATGAACGGCACCCCTAAATCGGGGATGTTGTAAGCGCCGGCTTGCAGGTAAAACTGCCACCAGCCACTCGTCTTTTGCAGAAAGATTTGCCCGTTACTGAGGTCCCAGTGTGTCTCTTTATCTCCCAGAAGCGAATTGTTTTGTACCAGGCCCATGCCGCTCAGGATGCCCGTGATGGCCACGGTTCCAAACGGTCCCGCGTTAAACGTGTGCTGCGGAGCCGCCGTCGACAGCGGCGCCGTCATGGACGGATTCGGCAGCGGTGCTGGCGCGGCAGGTGCCGCCGCCGGCGCCTGTGCCGGTGCCGACGCATCCGCAGGCGGAGCCTGTGCGGGTGCCTGCTGCTGTCCCAGAGCAGGCAGGCTCAACACTGCGATCATTATAAATGTAAGAAGACCACCCCATTGCTTCTTCAAGGTAACGCTCCTTTCAAAGTTTCGCTTTCGAAACGAAGCTTCGTCGCTTCGGCCGTGAATTTACGCGGCGCCAGACGGAAAGACCAACGCAATTTTTCGATAGGAGTGATCAAAACTTTGTCGCCAGCATACTCGAAATGCATCAAAGCAAAATTTCGATTGGTTCGATTCAAAGTTTCGACGGTGGGGCGGGGTGCAATGCGCAAAACCCCCTGTGATATCATGTGCTCCTGCTTATGAAATGGCTGCGACTATCGCTCTTGTTAGGAACGCTGCTAATAAGCCCGCTTGGAGCATTTGCAGGAATCGTGCTTCCTGCGCCTGACTGTTGTGGCGGTGCGATGTGCCCGATGCATCGTGACCCGAAATCGCCGCACGAGAAAAAGCCCAGCCAAGCCAACGATTCACCGCAACAAACCTGCATGTGCGGCCCCAACCATCAGGCCCACGCGCTTCCGCCGCAACTCACTTCCGAAGCAATTCTGATGTCTCAGCCGATTCTGTTTCAGCCCGCCATCACTCATGAAGGCAGCGCGTTTGGCATAGCGATAGCTCGCATTCGATCTATCTCGCCTCCCGATCAACCCCCTCGTCTGTAGCTCCGATTTAAACGAACAAGCGTTCAAGGCGTCTGATGAGGAGGGGTTGTGTTTGACACTCTCACGAATGGTCGTAATGACCTCAGGCTGCAGTTATCGTGCTGCGCGTCATAGCGACGAGCGTCGTTGGATGGTTAGCCTTGCTCGCGGTGGGCTGTGCGAGGCCTTCCGTCAGCCAAGGCCGTGCTCTCTATCAGACGAATGGGTGTGCGAGTTGTCATGGACCCGACGGACATGGCGACGGACCACTGGCGCCACGTCTTCCTGCAAGTCCGATCGATTTTCGTGACGTCTCTCTTTTTAAACGGGGCACGACGGAAAGCGCGATCGCTAAAACACTCGCGGAAGGAATTTCAATCGAGCACGCGATACCGATATTGCACCAGACGCATCACGAACTTTTGATGCCCAAGTTCGACCATCTCACGGAGATCCAACGGCGATCGATCGCCCTCTACGTGATTTCACTACGGGCCGACGATAATCAAAGGAGGGGCCCACAATGAAGATAAACCTCAGTCGCATTTTCAAGCGCCTTATATTTTTCCTGGTTCCTGTTCTGGGTTTGCTCCTCTCGGGTGCGCTTAACGCGCAAACTCCCGACGTGATTGCGCACGACGCATGGGCTCGCGTCCCCTTGCCGTCGAAAACCGAGACGGCCCTCTACGTTGTGGTTGAAAATCATGGCTCGCAAAAGAGGACCATTGTGTCCGTTTCCTCCGATTCAGCGGCTGCGGCCGAAATGCACCAGATGACCATGGTCAAGATGTCCATGGTTATGACCCCGATAAGCCAGGTCGCCATACCGGCAAGGGGCAAGACCAGCTTTAATCCCAACGGCATGCACATCATGCTCTATGGCCTGAAGTCGAGGCCAGTGCCCGGAGATACGCTCAATGTCACCCTTAAGCTCGACGACGGGACCACGGTTCCAGTCGAGGCAACTGTTCGCAAGTAGGCCCGACTGACAAACAGGATCGACCAATAAAAGGAGTGCGACCGTGCGCGGATGGACTGCAATTTTCCTTGTTCTCGCCTTTGCCACACTCGCGGGTTGTCACCGCGAGGCATTACCGCAGTTACCTGTCTTATCGGTTGGCGGGGATTTCGCCTTGACCGATTACAATAACCAGCGCTTTGAACTGTCGTCGCTTCGGGGTAAAGCCGTCCTGATCTTCTTTGGCTATACTTCCTGCCCGGATGTGTGCCCCACCACGTTGTCGAAACTATCGGCCGTGTATAAGGATCTCGGGAAAGACGCACGCCGCGTGAAGACCCTGTACATCACCGTGGATCCCGACCGTGACACTCCGGCGGTTCTGAAGGAAGACCTTGGATCCTTCGATCTCGATGCCTTGGGACTAACCGGAACAAAGCCCGAAATCGATAAAGTGGTCGGGCTCTACGGAGCCGAATACGAAATCATCCCCACTCCGCAATCCGTGGAGAAATACACAGTCGCGCACAGCACCACACTCTACGCACTCG
>CAVXIM010000007.1:0-101978 GCA_963761945.1 uncultured Acidobacteriota bacterium
GAGGTGGTGCCGGGCGTGGGAGTCGAACCCACACGAGGAAAATCCCCACGGGATTTTAAGTCCCGAACGTCTGCCATTCCGTCAGCCCGGCACTCTGGCAGATGCAGAAACAGTATCATTTCCGGGCACGCTGACACACTGAGAAAAGGGGTACGCGATCGCGGCATAATTTCATGGCGCGGCTGCGAATCGCTGCGTTTTTAGGCGCTTGGCTTAGCGGTCTGCGAACTGGAGTGCAATGCCGGTCGTTTGCGTTTCAGGGGGATTGGGACGATTGGCCGGCTCTACGATGCGCGATTGATTCGCAGCGGAAGCAGCGGGTGGGTGTGCCGCTTGTGCCGACGTTGTCAGCAACGTACGGCTGCCGGTCCACACCAGTTGTAAACCAGCCAGAATAGCGATCAACGCGATTGCCGGCTTGAGCTTCCTTGCCGGAGTTCGCCGGCCCAGAAGGAAGCCCAGCAAGACGCCGGGAATCCCTGCAGCCAAAAGCTGAAGCAGCGTGCTGGAACTGACGGAGCCGATCTGGAGATGAATCGCGCTGCCAATCGCGGCGAGACCCAGGCCGAATAGCAAATCCGTCCCGACAACTTCCGACGGGCTCATCTCCGAATAGTTCAGGAGCAACACAGTGCCCAGGGCGCCCGCACCCGCGGACGAAAAGCCGGACTCAATGCCTATGGGGAGCGCGAACCAAGACAGCCATCCTGCGTTCTTTCGGGCGAATTGGTGATTCTGGAGAGGACGGGCAAACGTCAGACTGGAAGAAGCTGTCAGCAACACCCCAAGCAAAATCAAAAGGCCAGGGCTAGCCTGATTGGAGGCGAAGAGCCGAAGCGCGTAGGTGCCGATCAGCAGGCCAGGAATTGCGCCCTTCAGCAAGCGCCACACGTAGGCTCCACGGACCTGCTTGCCCCAAAGGTAGAAAGGGCCAACGATCAGCCTGAGCACACCGGCAAAAACGAATGCAGTGCCGACGGCTGTTTTAGGCGCAAGCCCGGCAAGAAGAATAAGGGCCGGCACTGTGAAGCTGCCGCCACCGATGCCGGTGAGTCCCACCGTAACCGCGATCACAAATCCGATAACAAAAAGCATGACACCTTCAGTCTCGAGAACTAAATCGCCCGGAAAACAAAAAACCCACCAACCAGAAGCTCCCTGGCGGTGGGTTTGAGCGGACGCTTTATCCAAAATTGCTAGATTGCGCACCTCGCTCCGCCAGAGGGCAGAGTCATACAACAACAGAGACAACAGCTCTGGCAGCAAGCAGTAAGTGAGGTGCCCTTCGTCATAAGGTCCGTACTATAGCGGCTCTATTTCTCAAAAGCAAGCCAAAGATTCATCTCGTTTCGGGCCCGGAGCAAAGTCTAGCTGGATGCAGGGAGTATGCGAATAGTGGAATCAGTTCTCTGCGGGCCGCACAGCGATTTAGCATAGAATCTCCGCGTGAAACTCCGGCTGCTCTTCATACTACTCGCTTTGGTATCGGCCTTTTCTGCCTCGCCGCAGGATAGACCGAGCAAGCCGGCACCGAAGCGAACTCGACGATCATTTACCGTGGTGGAAGCAACTATCCCGGAAATGCAAGCAGCCATGAAAGCAGGCCGCGTCACGTCGAGGGAGTTGGTCCTGCAGTACCTGACGCGAATTGCACTCTACGAAGATAAGCTGCACGCCGCCATCACCGTGAACCCGAATGCCCTGAAAGAAGCCGAGGCGCTCGATCGCGAGCGCGCTCGCGGCAGAGTGCGCGGCCCGCTCCATGGAATACCCATCGCGCTCAAAGACAACATCCAGACCACGAACATGCCCACCACGGGTGGCGCGCTCGCTTTCGATGGGTTCATACCGCCTTACGAGGCCACGCTGGTAACGAATCTGCGGAAAGCGGGCGCCGTAATTGTCGCCAAGACCACCATGACCGAGCTGGCGAATTGGGTCGCCGGCCCGCCCACGCCGATGCCGGGCAATTACAGCGCCCTCGGCGGATACGGGATGAACCCTTACGATCCCAGGCGCGATCCGCGCGAAGCCAGCTTTGATGGCCGCCCGGCGCTCGGTTCCGGCGGATCGAGTTCAGGCGTCGGCACGGCGGCAAATTTCTGGGCCGCGAATGTCGGCACGGAGACCTCCGGCTCGATCCTTAATCCGGCAAATCAGAATATGCTGGTGGGCATCAAGCCAACCGTGGGACGCATCAGCCGTCACGGCGTGATTCCGATTACCGCGGATCAGGATACGCCGGGTCCTCTGGCCAAGACGGTGACGGATGCGGCCATCCTGCTCGGGGCCATGGAGGGAACCGCGCCCGACCCAAATGATCCGGCGACCAGCGCATGCCAACCGCCGCCCAAAAACGATTACACACGCTTTCTCAAACCGAATGGCTTGAAGGGCGCGCGCATTGGCATTCCGCGAGCCTACTACTACGACGATGTGCTGCCGCCGGGCACGATCCTTGCGAGCGGCGGCCTCAATCCGGATCAGAAGTCGGTGATGGCGGAGGCCATTGGGATTCTCAAGAAGCTCGGAGCCACCATCGTCGATCCGGCCGATATTCCGAGCGTCATCTCTGCCGATCCGGAGACCAACTTGCTTTCGTGGAACTTCTGTTCAGGTGTGCCGAATCAAAAAGGAAGAGATGAAAATTGTTCCACGGTCATGAAATATGGAATGAAGCGTGACTTTAACAATTGGCTCCAGACCCTGGGACCGGCTGCGCCGGTAAAGTCGCTGGCCGAACTTCGTGGATTCAATCTGGCGCACCAAGCCGCGGGCGCTATCAAGTACGGCCAGTCACAGCTCGATATTTCAGACGAAATGGACGTCGATGCGGATCGCGCTCGATATGAAGCCGACCGCGCCAAGGATATTCTGCTGGCGGCTACGCAGGGAATCGACGCCGCACTCAAGGAAAATCATTTAGACGCTTTGCTATTCCCCGGCGCGATGGGTGCGGCCATTGCCGCAAAACCCGGCTATCCGACGGTGATCGTGCCGTTCGGCATGATTCCGAACGCGCCTGCTCCGCCGTTTCCGGTTGGATTCGACGCCAAGCCGGCGCCGTTCGGCGTCAGCTTCACAGGAATTGCGTGCAGTGAGCCGCGCCTCATTGAGCTTGCTTACGCTTTTGAGCATGCCACCAAACGCCGCATACCCCCGCCTTCTTTCCCGTGAAGCGGCGCGGGTGAAAATCCTCCGTCAGGGCCGCGCTTCGTAAACAATATTGAAGGGCGTTTCCGCGGCTCGCCGGAAGCGCGTGAATCCCGCCGAAGTCACGACTTCTTTGATGCGCTTTTCGCCGGCTTGCGCGCCCAGGCAGAGCCCCACTTCCTGAGACCGAGAGCAGGGCGTACACAGCAGCGTCGAAAACGAGTAGTAGACCCGGCCCACCGGATTCAGATTGTCTTTCAAATCGTCATTCGCAAAAGGCTCGACGATCATCCAGGTGCCATCCTTGGCCAGGGACTGACGCACGTGTTTGGCCGCCCCGACCGGATCGCCCATATCGTGCAGACAATCGAAAACGGCTACGAAATCGTAGTCCTTCCCCGGAAAGTTCTTTGCGCTGGCCACGTCGAAGGTCACGCGCTCAGCAATACCTTGCCGTTTGGCTGAATCGCGGGCGCCTTCGATGGACTTATCGTGATAATCGAATCCGAAGAAACGCGACTTGGGGAATGCTTGCGCCATCAACAGCGTGGAGGCGCCTTTTCCGCAACCCACGTCCGCAACTCGCGCTCCGGCCTCGAGCTTTTCCTTCACGCCGTCGAGAGCGGGAATCCATGCGCTCATCAGATTGGCCGCATAACCCGGCCGGAAAAACTTCTCGCATCCATGGAACACGCTCTCATCGTGCTCATGCCAACCCATTCCGGCGCCCGTCCGGAAAGATTCGGCAATGCGCGGAACGGCCACGAGCGATCCCCAGGCGAGCTGAAATGCGCCGGGCAGATATGCGGGGCTATCCTCGTTCGCAAGCGCAAAGGCCTGCTCTTCGCTCAGGCTGAACTTCTTCGTTTTCTCGTCGTAACTGACGTACCCGCCGGCCGCCTGTGACGATAGCCACTCGCGCACGTAGCGTTCGTCGGTCTGCGTTTTGGCGGCAAGTTCGGCCGGAGTCATGGGCCCGGAGGCCAGCGCCTTATACAATCCGAGTCTCTCCCCAATGACCACCATACCGCTGTGCACGGTGGCCCCGAGGTCGTTTACGAACTGTCCGACCAAGGCGTTCAGCTTATCCATATTCAATGCGGGTTGCGGCGTAGACATCTGCGTTTCTCCTTTAAAGACGGCGCCTCAGAATAGAACATTCAACCTTGGATGTAGGGACTAGCGAGGCACGCTGTGTGGCGAATTCTGCTTCCGCAAACCGGGGATGTCAAGAACGGTCTGGCGAGAAGGAGAAGAAACAACGTGTGACGACGAATCGACTTACTGGCCGCTGCCTGTCGCGCTGCCGCTCTTCTTCTGAACCAAGCTCTTATAAAGCCGCTCGAGATACACGTCGGTCTTGATAGGAGGCGAATCCAGATAGTCCCATTGGGCCAGAACCTTTTCCTGTTTGAGCTGGTCCAGACTCTTGCCCTGGTTGATGCCTGCCTGCACAACGGCAGTCGTCGCTTTGACCACGTCGAGGTATTTCCTCAATTCCACCTTGGAGGCTACCGCGCCGTGCCCGGGAATCATCTTTGCGTCGTCGGGCGCGTGGGCCAGGACGTACTCGATTGCGGCGATCGCGCCCTCGGGGCCGCCAGTGCCGTCATTGTCATTGTCCAGCGCCGGAAAGTGCGGTGGATCGAAATTCGTGAACACATCTCCCATATGCACCACGCTGCCGCCCGGGAAAAAGACGATCACGTCACCATCGGTATGCGCGCGGCCAAAATACATGGCGCGAACTTCGCCGCCATTGATGTGCAGAGCGAATTGATTCGCAAAAGTCACGGTCGGAAGCGAAACCGGCAAATCCGTTATCCGCCGGTCGGGTTCCTTTTGCATGGTCTTGGGCACGTTATCCTGCGCGATGAGAACAGCCGTCTTACCCCAATAAGCGTTGCCGCCGGTGTGATCGCCGTGCCAGTGCGTATTCAAGACGTATTTGACTGGCTTGTCGGAGATTGTCTTTAATGCGGCGTCGATCTTTGGCCCGAGCTCCACCAGTTGCGAATCCACGAGGACGATGCCATCGTCCCCGGCGAAAACGCCGATATTGCCCATTCCGGCTTGGACTCCGGAGCTTTGCAGCACATAGACGTTTTCAGCAAGCTTTTGCACCTTCACTTGAACCTTGCTGAAATCCGGCGCTTGCTGCGGCTGCTGCTGGGCCCGAATTGCAAACGCCACCGGGACGCACACAATCAAGAAGGGAAGGATCTTCCGAGGAAACGCGTTCATGGTGGCGCAAGCCTATAGTACGAAGATTCAGCCGGTCAAGCTTCACACAAAGCATCATCGTTGGGCTAAATACCGTGCTAGGCTCTGCAGCATCAGTCGGCCGCACGGAAACAGGGGACGCGCTGCATCACAGCGTGGATAGAAACGATGCGTACGACATGAGGAGGCAGCCATGCGGAAACAGGTCCTTCAAGCTCTGGCGATTCTGTTTGCGGTATGTCCTATCGTCGCTTTGGCTCAAGCGCCTAAAGATGGCGTTTACATCACCGATGAGGATATCCAGGCCGTATTGAAACATTCGGCCGAAATTCATCGCACGATTCCCGATAACACGATCCGAGTGATCGATATGGGCCAATACCAACTCGGCGTCGCCGTCGTGCAGCGCGGAGCAATGAAGGGCGCAGGCGCCGCGAACGCGAATCCGGCCGGCGGAGGAAATGCCGCGCCCGCCCCAGCGGCGAACGCCGGAACGCCATGCGGCGAGAAACGTCCTGGCGCGACCGGTGCCAACGGAATCTTTCACGACGATACTGCCGAGAGCTACGTGGTCATTTCAGGAGGCGGAACTTTGATCACCGGCGGCACCATCGTCAATGGAAAGCGCTCTGGCGCAAACGACGAAGTAACCACAATTCTCAACGGCCCGTCTTGCGCGGGCACCATGGTGGGCTACACGAGCCGCAATGTGAAGGTTGGGGACGTGATCATCATCCCGGAGCATGTGCCGCACGGATTTTCAGCGATTCCCGATCACATCACCTACCTGAGCATACGGCCGGATCTGAAAAAAGTGCTGCAGCACGGTTACGTGAATCCGGCCCTGAAGCAACCCTGAAGCAGCAAAATTCGGCAGGCGCAAACTGAGTCACGCCGGTTTGTGGGCCGCTGCGGTTAACGGCGCTTTAGCAGACCGCTAGCCATTAGGGCCGCCGGGGCAGGTTGCGCTGCTGCCGTGGCAGTCGTTGGCGATGTGCTCTGAGAATCCGGCGCCCGAGACGCCAATCCTATAGCCATCCGGATCCACGAAGGACCATGACAATTTGGAATCCGCCTTTGGGTTGAGGCCGCGGCGTTTCAATTCGCTTTCCACTGCGTCGTGTTCGTAATTTGTGACCATCAAGCCGAATTGATTGCAGTAGGGCTTTCCGGCGGGATTGGCCGTTTTGCGCAACCAGAGTGTGTTTTGTCCAAATTTCAAGAAACACGCGCCGCTCGGCCCTTCCGGTTTATCGTAAATAACCTGCATGCCCAAGAGATCTCGATAAAAATCTCGTTCCTTCGACACATCGGGCACGTTCAAGACGATAAAACTATAAGAGGTCGCCTGGAAGCCTTTGCCGCTCGGTTTTGGGGCCGGGCGAAGGTTTTTCTCGCCGGCTTCCCATGCCGCAACGCACTTTTCCGACGCGGCGATCTCGCAAGGCGCGGCCGCGCCCGGAAACATGGCCTTGTCTTTCTCGGGAACCCAGATATTCAGCAGGTAGCCGGCCGCATCATCGCAACTCCATCCATCTTCGCCATCCGGGCGGACATTCCTGACGCCCCGGCGCACCATTTCAGCTTTCATGGCCGCCTTTTGAGAAACGAAATTTGGAATTCCGAATGCCATGTGGCCGACCGTCGGTTTCTCCCCGGGTCGCGTGGGCCTGATGTACATGCCATTCGGCGACGTCAGGCTGCCGAATTCGAGGGCGCACTGTTTGCCGTCGTCCCACGCCACGCGCATCCCAAACAGCTCCGACATAGAAATCGCGGCTCTTGGCATAACTAGCCGCGCTTAATGCCAGATGGTTGACCGTAGTTACCGGGAACGCCTTGCCGCCACTGCCCAGCACTCTGCGCGGCGCCTGCAGCAAGGGCGAGATTTCTCGGAAATGCGCTCGACGCGAAAGCGCCCGCCGCAACGAGCCCGAGTCTTTGGAGAACCTGACGGCGATCGATTTTGCCGTTCTCAGAGTCCCTGAGATTGCTTCCCATTTGCGTTCCTCCCGGCCTCATTTGGCGGACACAACGACGGGTTTCGCATTCTTGCTCCAGCCCTGCAAAGTGATTTTCGCATCTGCCCGGACCGTCGCCGTCATCATGCCATCGGTATTGAAGGGCGTGGCCACATTGCCCTTGGGATCGAGCGCGATCACTCCGCCATCGCCGTGCTGCTCTACAAGCTCTTTCATCACCACGTCATTCGCCGCCTGATCGAGCGAGACGTGCAGGTAGCGGACGCGCTCGCATATGTCTGCCGCCACGATATTGCGCATGAAAAATTCCCCGGTACCGGTTCCGGAAACCGCGCAGCTCTCATTGTTGGCATAAGTTCCCGCGCCAAGAATCGGGGAATCTCCCACGCGGCCCGGCATTTTCATTACCGTTCCGCCCGTGGAAGTGCCGGCGGCGAGATTACCGGCTTGGTCCAACGCCACCACCCCCACCGTTCCATGCTCTTCGCTCGGGGAAAGTCCCGCGGACTTCTTCTCGTCCGCTTTCTCTGCCGCCGATTTGGCGTTTTTGTACCGCTGCCATTCGCGTTCACTGAAGAAAAGATAGGGAGAGACCATCTCGATCCCCTGTGATTTTGCAAACTCCTCGGCGCCCTCGCCGACCAGCATGACGTGCGGCGTCTTCTCCATCACCAGACGAGCCAGATGAATGGGATTGGCGACGTGTTTGAGCGACGCGACCGACCCGGCGCTGAGCGTGCGGCCATCCATGATCGCAGCATCCATCTCCGGAACGCCTTCGCGCGTGTAGTAGGAACCGCGTCCCGCGTCGAACAAGCCGGAATCCTCCATGACGCGAATCGTCGCCTCCACTGCGTCCAAGCTGGCGCCCTTTTTCGCCAGAATGGCGTAGCCGGCCTGCACAGCTTTGGCCATTGCCGCGCGGCGCATCTCGATCTGCTCGGTGCTCATCTTGCTGTAATCGCCGGCGCCACCATGCGCCACGAGCACAAAACCTGAGGCAGGCGGCAAGGCGGCTCGCGCTGCCGCGCCAAGTCCGAAGTGGATCGCCGCAGCGACGGCGGCAATCGCAGCCAACAAGAGTGCGGTGAGGCGAATTGTCTTCATGAGGACCTCCGGCCATTTTCTGAAGTCGCAAACTTTTCTCAAGTCGCAAAATGCAAAGGGGAGGACAAGTCCTCCCCTTTTGCGGTTCCTATAGCATCGAGCCTAATGCTTCGGCACGGGCCACCAGCGCACAAAGCCATCCCGATTGGGCATTTTGACTTGCGGCAAAGATTTGGCATCGAGCACGGCATCTTCAGGAACGATTTTGTCGATGGAGAGAATGTATGCAGTCACGGCATACACTTCGTCGTCCGTCAATGATTCGGGCGATTGCAGCGGCATGGCACGCCGCACGTAGTCGAAAATCGTGGTCGCGCTGGGCCAATAGCTTACTGGCGTTTTCACCGGTTTGGGCGAGGCGATCGTGCCAACTCCGCCTGTGAGCTGGTCCATGGGACCGCCTTGTCCCTTAGCGCCGTGGCAGGATTGGCATTTTTCTGCGTAGACCTTTGCTCCCGCAGATACGGAACCACTTCCCGCAGGCAGTCCGTTGCCCTCCGGAGTCACCGTGATATCGAGCTTGCTGATCTCTTCGGGAGTTAGCGGCCGGCCGAGATTAGGATGCTGCGCCTCACACACGAGCGCGATGAAACACAGCGCCGCCGCGGATAGCAAAACTCCAGATCTAGACGTAAACATGTTTTACCGTCCCATCCGCTTCGATACGCCAGCCCTGGATGCCGTTAAAGTGATAAAACTGGACGGGCGAATACTGCGAGACCCAAGCCGCTCTGGTGGGCTGCACTTCACCTTTTTCATCAATGGCCCGGCTCATCAGGATCGACGCCTGGCCATTCCATTGCCAGGGAAGACGGAAGCGAGTGAGCGCCTTGGACAAGACGGGCGGCGTCAGCGCGGCAGCCGTCCAGCTTTTCCCTCCATCCGCGGAAACTTCCACTTTGGAAACCCGGCCTGATCCCGACCATGCCAGCCCGGAGATTTCGTAAAATCCCGGTCCTTTCATATTCATTCCAAGCGACGGCTTGATAATCGCGGATTTCACGCCTTGCAGGAACATGTACTGGCGCGCCTTGCCATTGGGCATCAATTCCGTGTAGTGCGAGGTCTCATCCCTGGCGTTCACGGGCTCGGTCATCACTTTCAGCCGGCGCAGCCATTTCACGTTCATATTTCCCTCGAAGCCCGGCAGCAAAAGACGCATGGGGTAGCCTTGCTCGGGACGAATAGCCTCTCCGTTTTGAAAGAGCGCAATCATCGCGTCATCGAGGCATTTCTCCATTGGCACACTCCGGCTCATTGCCGCGGCGTCCGCACCCTCTGCAATCACCCATTTTCCTTCGCGGTTTGGTTCCGCTTCCTCCAGAAGCGCCGCCAATCGCACGCCCGTCCATTCAGAGCAAGACATCAGGCCGTTGAGCCCACCGGCGGTGGCCTGTTGAGGCTCAGGCTGATTGAACGATCCGCTATTGCCCGAGCACTCCACGAAGTGAATTTGCGACTCCATCGGATAGCGCATGAGTGTTTCGACGGAAAAGGCCAGCGGCCGCTTCACGAGGCCGTGGATCACCAACTCGTGATGGCTCGGATCGATATCGGGGACGCCATTGTGGTGGCGTTCAAAATGCAATCCATTGGGCGTGATCGTTCCTTCCAGGAGATGCAGCGGAGTGCGCGAGGTGCCCGTTCCCGGACGTCCGGGGGCAAACGCAATGGTACGCTGCACTTTCTCTTGCCACTTGGAAGGCATGCCGTAAGTCGAGAACGAACGCCCGGGCGCCTTCATCCAATCCGGCGCATCGGCTCCGATGCTTTCGGCTGCTCGAGCTATGCCGGCGCCAATGCCGGCCATTCCCGCCGCGAGAGCGCCCGCGCGCAGTAATGTTCGCCGGTCTAAGCGATTGCCCTGCGCGACTCCGGCTGTGGATGCGTCGATCTTTGCCTTGTTACGATTCTTCATTCCAACCTCCGACATCGACGAGCTTAGCTTGGACGAATTCATCAGTGCCAACCGCCGATGCCCAAGCCTCCGCAAGTATACCCCTTCCGAAAAACAGCGGGGTACCTCCCTAGCTACCTCCCTACGGCCGACCAGACGCGCCGGTATCGGTAGAGCGTTGAAACCAAAATCAACGCAGCGGAGTCCTAATAGAAAGAAGATGTTGTATGATCATGCCCTTTTAGGAGTCCAAAGGGAGGCTCTGGCGTGTGTGCCTCTCTTAATTTGGCTCCAGCTGGAAAAGTTGTCATACGAGGTGCCGAATGAAAAGCAAGCTGCTGGTGGCGTTTGTCTTGGGTGTCGGTTTTTTGGCTGTTTGTGGTCCCGCGGTGGCGCATCACGGAAACGTGGCGTACGAGAACAAGGTGGTTGAATTCAAGCAAGCCACGGTGACGAAATTCCTGTGGTCGAATCCTCACAGCCTGATTGATTTCGATGTGAAGGACGACAAAGGCAATGTCGTACACTGGGTTTGCGAGACGGCCAGTCCTGAGGCGCTCAAGCTGATCGGCTGGAGCAAGAGTTCGCTGGAGCCCGGGGACGTAATCACCATCACCATGTACGTCGCCAAAAACGGGAATCCTGCCGGCCGTCTGAACAAGATCGTGCTCTCTGACGGCACCATGCTGCATGACACTCAGCTTGGTGGTGACGCCGGGAATAAGAGCGATTACCGCCCGGACGACTATTCGAAAGAAAAGGGTAAGTAAGGGATCGTCGCCGAAGTCCGAATGCAGCGAACGAAGACCCAATGAACCATTGAGGGAGCGGTTCTTCCGCTCTAAAGGTCCGCGCTCAAGAAGGAGAGTTGCAATGCGAAATCCGGTGGCCGCAGTAATCATTGCTTCGCTGGCCGTAGTGGCGCTTTCGTCGGCCGTAATGGCACAAGATCAAGAGGCGGCGCCCCGGCCGCGACGGCAGGTGCAGCCTGGTTACGTTGCCGAGGGCGTTCCCAAGATGCCCAATGCCCCCGGCCCTGCTCCAAAGCAGGATCTGACGGGCGCTTGGGTCGGGCCGCAAAACGTTTCCCGCGACCCAATGCCCCCCATGACGCCCGCGGGCGAAGCGCGGTTCAAGCAGAATAAGCCGTACGTGCAAGGTGGAGCGCGGGAGGGCGACGTCAAAAGCTTGGCTTCCAACGACCCCTTCATCGTATGCGATCCTCTCGGCTTTCCGCGCGACCTTCTGAATCACGCGGTAAGCAGCCGGGGAGGGATGATCTTCCAGCCCGGGCAGAACCGCATGTTCATTATGTTTGAGCAGCAGCGCGTGTGGCGCGAAGTCTGGACGGACGGCAGGCAGCTTCCCTCGAACGTAGACGCGAAGGGCGCTCCTGATTCAAGGTATTACGGATACTCGGTGGGCCATTGGGATGGGGACACCTTCGTAATCGATACCACAGGCTTCGACGAGAGAGCCTGGCTCGATGAGAACGGCCATCCGCGCAGCAAGAACGCGCACATTCAGGAGCGCTACACACGCGCGGACCAGTACAACCTGAACGTGGTCGCCACGATTGACGATCCCAAGCTCTACACGAAGCCGTGGGTCTTCCTGAAAGCGAACTATTACTGGATGAAGGATCAGGACTTCGAAGAGACGCTGTGCATACCGTCGGAAGGCATCGAGTATCGAGACACACTGGCGAGGCCGTCGGGTATTGGTGCTGACACAAGCAAGTAAGCCGTAAGGAGGCTCGCGAAATGCGAAATCGGGTCAAAGGCGCGATCCTGGGTTTAGGGGCGATCCTGATGCTTTCTTCGCTCGCTATAGCCCAAACCGCTCCGTCTCAAGCGAAGCAGGCAAATGAGCCGCATTCCCCTTGGAAATACTACCCAATGGACAGGGCTGTCGGTGACGGCGGACCAGCTCCGAAGCGCGATCTCTCGGGGACTTGGGCAGGACCGGGATCAGGCGCAGCAGTTCCCAAGGGCACGAACGCGCAGGATCCCACAGGGCCGCCTTTCACTCCTTTGGGGAAACAGTTGTTCGATCAGAATAAGCCCCTCGGCAAATTTAGTCCCGCCGGCACAAACGATCCTCATTCGCGATATTGCGATCCGTTTGGGTTTCCGCAGAACATGACGGACGAAATTCGCGGAATGACGATCAGCACGCTTCCGAACCGCACCTTCATATTGATTGAATACATGAACATCTGGCGCGAAATCTGGACGGATGGGCGTGCGCTGCCGACCAATGTGGGTGGATCGGGGAAAGATGCGGTTGATCCGACGTACAACGGATATTCAGTGGGCCACTGGGAAGACGACTACACATTTGTCGTGGATACCACCGGGATTGACGATGGCACCTGGACGACCAAGAACGGGTATCCCCATAGCCTCGATGCTCATGTGCAGGAACGTTTCCATCGGGACAGCAAGAATGATCTCACGCTGAAACTAACCATGGACGACCCGAAGCTCTATACCAAGCAGTTCGATCTCGGCGAGGAGCACTTCCGGTGGATTCCCAACCAGATGCTCGATAACTTTAGCTGCATACCGTCGCAAGTTCAGCAATATTTAAAGGAGATGGGCGATCCGGCCGGCTCTGATCCCAATGCTCCTCCACGCAGGTAGCGCACAGATCGGAGCGCCGGCCAGACCAAATTTCACATTCGGAGGTGCCAGATGAAAACCACGATGAAAACGAAGATACTCATGATGGGTGCGATACTCGGCGTGCTCGGGGCGATCTGCACTCCTGTGTTTGCGCATCACGGGGGCGCGGCATACGACATGTCGAAGCCGATCATATTGAAGGGCGCCGTGGTGACGCAGTTCCTGTGGATTAATCCCCACCCGCTGATCAAGGCGGACTACAAGGATGAAAAAGGCGATGTCCAGCATTGGACGATGGAAATGGGCAGCACGCCGGCATCGGAGCTGATCGGCTGGACGCGAACTACGCTGAAGCCGGGCGACGTCGTCACTCTATACGTCTGGCAAGCCAAGACCCATCTTACAGTGGGGCGCTTCAACAAGGTCGTCCTCGCCGATGGCAGCACCATGAGGGACACTCAGACCGGCGCGGATGACGGACGAAGGGCGGACACCGGAGTTGGACGCTAAGCTCCTTCTCGGATGTACGCCCACGTACGCCCAGCCGCTAAATCGCGGTCGCCGATAGGCGCCTTTGTTCTGGCCTGACCGGCGCAAGGGCGGTGCCCCACATCGTTATAAAGCGGGCTATGACTTTTGGGCCACTCGGCAGTATCATTGGCGAACGAGATTGAGCCTGCGCGAACCTTTCCTGCAGGCGCAACAGAAAATTGAACCAATAGGCCCCATCACAGATTAGTTCGGGATTCCATCGTGGAAGGAGGTCTGCGATATGCGTAAGAGGGCTTTCTATCCGAGTATGGTGATCTTACTTGGCGTGCTCTTTGCCGTTACGCTGACGGGAGTGCGCGCGGCCCAAGACAACAACAAAACTGTTCGCGTTGGTAATGCCGATATTGGCGGCGTGGTGACCAGCTCCAAGGGCCCCGAGGCGGGAGTCTGGGTGATCGCAGAGACCACCGAGCTGGCCACGAAACTCGTCAAGATCGTCGTCACAGACGATCAGGGGCGTTACCTCGTGCCCGATCTCCCCAAGGCGAATTACAGCGTGTGGGTTCGCGGCTACGGGTTGGTGGATTCGCCAAAGACAATGGCCGCTCCGGGCAAAACCGTTAACCTGAAGGCTGTCCTGGCGCCGGACAAAAAGTCAGCGATCGAATATTATCCCGCGCTGTACTGGTTCGCGCTTCTGCAGATTCCGCCTAAAAGTGATTTCCCCGGCACGGGGCCGAGCGGGAACGGCATCTCTTCAAGTATCAAGAGCCAGGGGCAATGGATTCGCGAGATTGTGAACACGGATGGCTGCACCGGCTGCCATCAGATGGGCGACAAAGCCACGCGTGAGATTCCCGACAGCATCATGCATCACGCGAAGGACTCGAAAGCCGCGTGGGTGCGGCGCATTGAGTCTGGCCAGGCCGGCGCGCAGATGGCTTCGCGCTTCAACCAAGTCGGCTCTAATCGCGCCGCCGCAATGTACGCAGACTGGACTGACCGCATCGCCAAAGGAGAGCTGCCGGATGCCGCTCCGTCGCGTCCTCAGGGCAAAGAGCGGAACGTCGTCGTCACGATGTGGGACTGGGCAGATCCCAAAGTCTATCTCCATGACGACATCTCCACCGACAAGCGCAATCCGACTGTCAACGCGAACGGCCCCATCTACGGGGCGCTCGAAGAGAGCGGCGATTACCTGACCGTTCTCGATCCGACGCACACCTCGACCAGCATGATCAAGCTGAAGGTTCGCGATCCGCAGACGCCGAGTTCCGCGGATACGCCGCCACTGGCGCCTTCGCCATTCTGGGGCGACGAAAAGATCTGGGACAGCAAGACCACGGTCCACAGCTTTGCGATGGACAAACAAGGCCGCGTGTGGGCCGCGGCGCGTGTGCGCAAGCCCCAGACGTCGGCTTGGTGCCAGGCTGGATCGGACCATCCATCGGCGAAATTGATGCCGATCAATGAGGGCCAGCGCGGGCTGGAACTCTACGATCCGAAGACCAAAGAGTTGACCACCATCGACACCTGCTACACCTGGGGCCACGTGAATCTCGACGCCAATGATGTGCTGTGGTCGTCGTTCGGGCCTGCAGGCATCGAGGGCTGGTTTGACACCAAGATATGGGACAAGACTCACGACGAGAAGAAAGCGCAGGGCTGGAGCGCTTTCGTGCTCGATTACAACGGAGACGGCAAGCGCGGCGCTTACACCGAACCCGGTCAACCCGCGGACCCAACCAAAGACAAGCGCATCAACGTGTCGTTCTATGGAGTCACGCCTGCGCCCGACGGCTCTGTTTGGGGAACAGCGATGGGCTTCCCGGGCGCGATCGTTCGTTTCAATCCCGGATCGCACCCGCCCGAGACGGCGCTATCCGAGTACTACGAGGTGCCGTGGAATAATCCGAAGGCCTCGGTCCAAGGCTACTCGCCTCGCGGGCTGGACGTTGACAGCAAAGGCGTGGTTTGGACGGTGCTCTCCAGCGGACATTACGCCAGCTTTGATCGCAGCAAGTGCAAGGGGCCGCTCAACGGCCCGACGGCCACCGGGCAGCACTGCCCGGAAGGCTGGACGCTCTATACGTTCCCGGGCCCGAACTATAAGGGAGCGGTGGAAAACGGCAGCGCCGATTCGGCTTATTACAACTTTGTCGATGTTTTTGACACGCTTGGCGCCGGCAAGGACGCTCCGGTTGCCACCGGCAATCTGTCCGAAGGACTGCTGGTGCTGGACGGCGGCAAGTTCATAACCCTGCGCGTGCCATACCCTATGGGCTACTACGCGAAGGGTCTCGACGGTCGCATCGATAATCCGAACGGCGGCTGGAAGGGCAAGGGCCTCTACACGCCGATATCGACGCGGGCCCCATTCCATATGGAAGGCGGCAAAGGAACCACGAGCAAGCTCGTGAAGTTCCAGATGCGGCCCGATCCGCTGGCTGACTAACCGGCCGGCTTAACTGCTTCAAACAATCCCAACTCCCAAGTTCATGACTTGGGAGTTGGGATTGTTGTTTTGCGGAGAAAATTTATTTCTGCTGATTGGTTCGGTCGGCGGAGTGAGCAAAAACGGCGATGCAGCCGGTTCCTTTGAATCCAAACTGCGCGCACGTTGAGTTGTCGGTGGAGGGATCTTTTACTGTAGCTGGCGTGGCTCGCACGGGGGTAAAAACATGATTGTTGTCGGCAAGGGCCACCGCTTGCCGGCCGCCTGGATCGGGAACGTTTTGCAGCCACATCCCCGATTGCGCGTCGACCACGCCCAGTGAATCCACGGAAGTGCTCTTATCCTCTGCCGTGAAGTAGAACCGGCCGTCTCCCGCGTTGTACCAGTCTTCATCGCCGCCGCCGATCTGGGTGATGCGAGAGATGATCGTGCCGTCGGATGCATTCAGGACGACCGGCCCGCCGCAAGTCACCAACACGTGGTGTGAGGGCCCCAGAGCCTCGCCACTGGCATGACAGTCGCCCGGCTTGAGTGACTTCTCCACTTTCATGCTTTTAGGGTCAATGACCGCAATTTCGCCATTTCCGCCGTTGCTTCCGCCTTTATTGCGGTAGCCCGGCACGGTAATAAAGAAACGGCGCAGTTCAGGCACCCACAACGGCTGTTCCAAGCCCGTCGCGCCTTCAAAACTGACGTGGCCGAGCACCTGATAGGTGTCCGCGGAAATGAAAGAGGCGTAGGGATTGGATCGCGTCGGCGGATTCGTGGAGTTTGCGGTGAGCGGCTGGTTATTCGCCACCAGAATGAGGTGGTCGGCGTCGTCGTAGCCGATTTCGTCAGCGCGATCGCAATGCGGGCCGCATTCAGGAATCGCGGTGCTGATGGATTTGACGATCTTGAGATAATCCGGCGAACTCGGGTCCACGTCCGCCACCTGCACCGTGCTATTGCCATCACCGGCCCAGACTTTCTTGCTGGGGGTTACCAGCACGCCATTGGGTCCCTGTCCGTTTGGAGGCGGCGGCGTCGAATTGCCAGGGCCCGCGAACCCGATAACCCGGCCCACAAACAAATTGTTCTCGGCATCGATGATGTCGATGCCAAAGTTCGACCTGTCCGAGAGATAAAATCGCTTCGTGCCGGAATCGACCCAGGCGATGTCTGAGCTCAGGATCGGATTGCCGGGAATCGCGATGACTCCGACGAGCTTGAGCGGTCCTTTGTCGTTGCCATGGGCTTGATGATTCTGAGCAGGCTGGCCGGCCATGCTCAGAGTGAATAACAGTGCCAGCGCGAGAAAAAAACAGGCTGCCGTTTTAGACGCCACGTGTCCGCCTCCAGTGTTTTCCATATCTCGGTGCGAGCTCCTTAAGGGCTTCCGCTCGACCGGCAAAATACATCGGAGCGCCTCTGAATACAATGACCAATGCCCGCGTCGGCAGGCAAAAGGCGAAACGTGTGGTATCTGTCGCGCATCTACGGGATGATAGGGAAAAGGAAGAATTCCGCCGTGATGCAAGCGCAAATCATTGCGTTAGGAGCGGAATTTGTGCTACTGATCGGCCACGGAGGGTAACGCATGCGAAGCAGGATCGTCTCATCTTTTGCACTTCTATCTTGTTTACTTTTGGCCATTCCTTTATTCGCGCATCATGGCAATGCGGCCTATGAGACAAGTAAGGCAGTGGAGTTGAAGGGAGCGACAGTTACGAAGTTCGTTTGGGGCAATCCTCATACCTTTCTGATGTTCGACGTGAAAGACGACAAAGGCAACGTCGTGCATTGGGCCGGTGAGGCTGGCAGCCCTTCCTCTCTTAGCCTCATCGGCTGGACCAAGGATTCGGTTCAGCCCGGCGACGTGATTACCGTCTATATTTATCAATCCAAGACGGGCCGTCCCGTTGGGCGGCTCAATAGAATTGTGATGGCGGATGGAACGGCGTTGAAAGACAGCGCGCTGGGATACCGCGAACCGTAGAGTTCCCGCACGCGTCCGCTGGCCCTCTCGCTCGTGTGAGAGGTGTGTCGATCTAGACCCCAGGAGTGATGAAATGAAGACTTCTTGTATCGGAGCAGTTGGCGTGGCGGCAGCGGCGCTGGTTTTCTCGTCTCTTGCGCTTGCGCAAGACACGCCGACCAGGCGAGGCGGGCAGGTGGACCAGCGTCCTCCGAGTACCTATCAAAAGCTGGCCGACGCGGGACCGGGCGGGCCTGCTCCCGTTCACGACCTGAACGGCTTCTGGAATGGGCCGCTCGAGCCGAAATTCGGCGACATGCCGTCTCTGACTCCTCTTGGGCAGTCCAAATTCAAGCTCAATGTTCCGGACCCCTTCAGCGCCCATTCGAATGATCCGTGGAGGACCTGTGATCCCTTCGGATTTCCGCGCAGCGCGACGAACGAAACGCGGGGCCTGGTATTCGCTACCATGCCGCAGGGCATCGTGATCATGACCCAGTACCAGAAAATCTGGCGCATGGTGTGGATGGACGGGCGAGAGCTTCCCAAAAACGTGGGAACGAGGGGCGGACCGAGTTCGAGATGGTATGGCTACTCGGTGGGCCACTGGGATGGAGACAACACGCTGGTGGTGGAGACCACCGGAGTGGACGACAAGACGTGGATCGACCGGCGTGGATATCCGCACAGCGTCGATATGCACGTGGAAGAGCGCTACACGCGCGTGGACCACAACGATCTCGAACTTACGGTAAAAATCGACGACCCCAAGATGTACACGAAGCCCTTCGTCGCTGTGACCAATAAATTCAAGTTCACACCGGCTCAGCAAGAGGATGAGCAGCTTTGCGTTCCTTCAGAGGCGATCGATTACCTCAACACGATTGCTATTCCTGCCGGCCAGGATGAAGTTGCCGGGCAAAAATAGCCATACGCCATTTCCGGCGATTTTCTCCTCTCTTTAAGGCGACGTTACGCGGCGAGCGGCGGAGCTCTCCTTAGCGAACGTCACGTTCCTCGGCATGCGCCCAACTGTGTGCCGCCCCCTCAATCCATTCTTGATCCAATGAAGAACCGCCTGACCAGCATATGCCGCTTTTTCTTGACATGAGTTTGAACTCTGTGTTATCAGCGGCGGAACGAAAGATTTGTTGCGAGTGAAATTTAGGGAGGGTGGGTGTGTGCTCTCGTTCTTGACCTCACGTGTAGCCCTGCCATCTCAGACCTCAAAGGAGTCAGGTGATGAAAGCCTTGCGCATGTTGGATAAGAGATTGGTCCGCCGTTCGACTATGCGATTGCTTCCCTTAGCGGCGCTTACGTTTGCCGTGCTTGTGTTTGCGCTTCCAACGTTCCCGCAGGGTGTGCAGGGCACCATCCAGGGAGCGGTATTCGACCAGTCCGGCGGAGCGATCGCCGGCGCTATGGTGACCGTGACCGACGTCGCCAGAGGCGTTTCTAAGGTGCTGACGGCGGATAGCGCTGGTGAGTATGTAGCCGTCGATCTAACGCCCGGGACGTATACGGTTCGCGGAGAGGCCAAAGGTTTCCAGGTGGTTGAGCACACCAACGTGGTTGTCGAGGTGGGCCGAAACATTCGCGTCGATCTCGTCCTGCAGCCAGGAACCCAGACTCAAACCATCACCGTCACCGCGGAAGTGCCCGCGGTCGACACGACGGACGCAACTCTGGGCGGCACCGTCAACAACCAGGCCATCAACGCATTGCCCTTGAATGGCCGCAATTACCAGCGCTTGCTTGGACTTCGTCCGGGAGTGGTGGCCGCGATCGGTACGGGCACGGGCGAAGAGAGCAGCAACGGCCTGCGCGGAGGTGAAAACGTAACCCTGATCGACGGTTTGGTCACCATGGCGCAGCAAAGCGGTGGAAGCGTGCTGAACACCTCCTACCATCAGGGCGATTCCACGAGCCTCCTGCCCGTCGACGCCATCCAGGAATTCAATATCGAGCAAAATCCGAAAGCTGAATACGGCTGGCGCGACGGCGCGGTCCAGAATATCGGTGTGAAATCGGGAACGAACAGCCTCCACGGAACAGCTTACGCATTCGGCCGCGATACCCCGCTCGACGCGGCCAACTACTTCGTGGGAAGGGCCGTGCCGATCAGCTTGGAGCAGTATGGCGCTACCGCCGGCGGGCGCATTATCAAAGACAAGCTCTTCTGGTTTTTGGGCTACGAGGATTTGAACTACACCGTCGGGGATTCGGCTACGCCTTCAATCCCGATCAGCGTCCCGGTAGGTAATCCGAACTTGAGCATGGTGGACGCATGCAACGCCGTGAAGTCTAAGGGCATTAATCCACTGAGCGCGGAACTTGCGGGCCTGAGCCATTTTCAAGCGGGCGACCCCGCCCCTTGTACGGTATTACCCTCCTCATCCACCTTCGAGAATCTCTTCCCATTCAATGCGACGAACTCGACGTTTATCAGCCCGCCTATAACGAGCCTAAATCCCATCCACAACGGCATCGCTAAAGTCGACTACAACTTGAACGCCACCAATCATATTAGCGGCATGTTTTTCATCGGCTACGCCAACGCCGTGGTTCAGTTGGATCCTAACCAACTAACGCCGCAGTGGATCAGCCAGAGCAATACACGAGTCTACGATGAGGACGGCACGTGGGTGTGGACTCCCAACTCTACCTGGGTGAACGAATTCAGAGGCGGCGTCGCCTTGCTTCACTTTCAGGCTGCGGCCGTCGACCATAACGTGAATCCGGCAGACCCATGGCCAACGGGCTACGGACTTCCCAGCGGGGTAACGAATCCGCTTTATTTCGGCATGCCCAAGCTCGCCATCAAGAGCTTCACCGGCTTTCTGGGACAAGGCCAACGCGAGGGCAACCGCGGACCGGAAGGCACGGCCGATTTCGTGGACCGCGTTTCCTATTTGCGTGGCAAACACGCCTTCAAGTTCGGTTTTGAGTATCTGCTCGGCATCGCCGACAACGACCCATATAATTATGGAAACGGCTCCGTCAGCTTCAAGACTCTTCAAAACTTCCTCCTGGGCACGGTGAACAATGGCACTATCCTGGTGGGCGATCCCACATCCATATCGCGAACTCACTCCTATGCCGGTTTCATTCAAGACGACTGGCGTGTGAAGCCGAGGCTCACTCTGAACCTGGGTCTTCGTTATGAGTACGATGGGCGTCCGCAAGAACGCCACAATTACATCGGCAATTTCAATCCCAATGCCAATCCCGCAACTACGCCGGCCATCACCCAGGTTGGAGGCGGAGGGTTTCCTCCAATGTGGAATGCCGACTATAGGAATTTCGCGCCACGCGTTGGCGTGGCCTGGGATGTCCGGGGTAACGGAAAGACCGTCGTCCGCGCGGGTGCCGGTGTCTTTTATAATGCGGCGCTCCTGGGCGAAGTTGTGGACCTGAATCCCTTCGGGGCAAATTTTCCGAGCATTGGAGTAAACAATAGCGGCACACAGATCAATGCTCATACACCCAGCCAGTTGAACCTGACCGCCAGCCAGATCGGGTGGAATCTTGCGGGTCCGGTATTCCCAGCCAACACATCCGTGGCGATCAACGGCCAAACATATACCGGAACCTCCTGTACTTATCCCGGGGAGCCCGGATTGCCTGCCAATTACACGCCGACGCCCTGCTCGTTAATCGCCGGCGTCGATCAAAACTACCGCATACCTTGGACTGTGGAATGGAATATTGACGTTCAGCGGGCGATTACCAATAACCTGACCGTGGATATCGCCTACGTCGCGAACCACGGAAGGGAAGCAAGCAAGACGGATCTCAACCAACCGCCTATTGGTTCGGGATGGAATCTGCCAAACGCGGCGTTACCCGGCGGAGTCAGTCCGGCGGCCTTTGCATTTCACAGCGCCGGTGATGCGACGCCCTATGATCTTTGCGGCGTTACCGGAACCAAAGGTCAAAATGGAACCGTGAACGGGGCGATAGCGACCAACGAGCAAACTCCGCGCCATATTTCAGCAAGTTTCCCTATCTTCAAAATATCAACGTGATCGGAAACCTGGATCATTCCAACTACAACTCCTTGCAAGTCACTTTGACGGAACGTGCCTCCCATGGGCTGACCTTCCTCATGGGTTATACCTATTCGCATGCCTTGGACATGCTCTCGAGCGGCACGTTTGACAATGGAATTTCTGGAAACAATGCTAACCCGAATTTTCTCTACGCCAATAGCGACAACGACAGCCGCCATCGCTTCACTCTATCCACGACGTATAACGTCCCAGGCAGGAAGTCGCCGGGGCAGATGCTGCAAGGCTGGTCCATCAGTCCGATCATTGCGCTTTATTCCGCGACGCCTTGGACAGCCGACGACCTGACCACGGATATCACCGGAACAGGCGAAATCAACAACGCCAGCACGCCATTTCAATTCTGGAATTACAGCGGGCCTACCTCCGCTTTCAAGTCTGGCCCGACGGCCATTCCCCAGCTTACGGGTAGCGCCGCCCTGGCAGCCTGCCAGACTGCGGCGGTAGCCCCGTACGCGGGCAATGCCCAACTCACGCAACTGGCACTCGCCTCCTTGAACAATCTCGGCTGCTACGCACAAGGTGGTGGTGTTCTGACTCCGCCCGCATATGGAACGGAGGGCGATGCAGGACGCAATATCTTCCGCGGACAGCCGTTTTACAACGTGGATCTCTCCATCGCCAAAGACTGGAAATTCAAGGAGCGGTTCGGCGCGCAGTTCCGAGCGGAGATTTTTAATCTCTTCAACCGCACCGATTTGGCGCTCCCGGTGGAGTTCAAAACGGGTACTGATCCGTCGGCGGGCGGCACCTTTGGCTGCGGCTGCACCACGCCGGATGCCACCGGATTCACGAACTCCGTGCTCGGATCGGGTGCCTCGCGCTCGATTCAGTTGGGGCTGAAGCTAACTTTTTAGCCGGATTTTATCGTCCGGCTACATGAGTCCTCTGCGGAGGCGAAGCCGGACGCCGGAAACTCACTCGCCGACGACGGCGATGCCTTCAATCTCGATCAGCATTCCCGGCTGGGCGAAGTCTGAAACTGTAATCATGGTGCTGGCCGGGAACTTGCCGTCGGGGAAAAATTCCTGCCGCAACTTGACCAGTTGGTCGCCGTTGCGAGGGTCGTTGATAAAGACGGTCATGTTCACGACATTCTTGAGGCTCGCTCCATCCCGCTTTAGTGTGCGATCCATCAGCGCAAAGACGGTTCGCGCCTGTCCCTGAAAATCGCCCAGGAGCGGCTTCCCGTTGAGGTCTTGCGTAGCAGTTTGCCCGGCTAACCAGATAATTCTGCCGCCTCGCGTAATCACTGCGGGCGAAAAGGCGCGAGCCTTCTGGTAAGCGTCGCCTTCCAGGTATTGCGGTGAAGATGCGGGCCGCTGGGGAGCGGAGTGGAGATTGGATCCCGTCAGCAGCCACAAACCAGCCGCTGAAATTGCCGCCAATCCTACAAGCAAACGGTTCATGCTATTCTCCTTTGTTCCAATTGAGCGTTCACGCCGCGCTATGGCTTTCGAGGATACCTCAAGTTTTCAATCCCAGCCGTCGCAGATCGTGAACCGCATGTGACGCTGTGCATGCCCAGCAGGTTCGGAACGCGCGTTAGTAGATCGCTCAGCGAAAGCGAGGAAAAGAATGGCTTACGTCGTTGCACCTGAAGCTGTGCCCGCTCTGCCGGTATCGGGAACGGCCGATCTGTTTCCGGTAAATAGAATCTTCTGCGTGGGACGCAACTATGCGGAACACGCGCGGGAAATGGGACACGATCCGGATCGCGAGCCGCCATTCTTTTTCCTTAAACCCGGCCAGGCACTGCTGCCGCCCGGACGCGATTTTCCGTATCCGTCATCGTCCCATGATGTGCATTACGAATTCGAGTTGGTTGCGGCGGTAGGCAAAGGCGGCGCCGACATTCGCGTTGAAGAGGCGCTGAACCACTTATACGGATACGCCGTTGGCCTGGATATGACCAGGCGCGATCTGCAATTGCAGGCGCAGAAGATGGCCCGGCCGTGGGACGTCGGAAAAGCTTTTGATTTGTCGGCTCCTTGCTCTGCGGTCGCCCCCGCCAGCAAGATCGGTCATCCGAAAAAAGGGCCCATCTGGCTGGAACGCAATGGCAAGCGCGTCCAGAATTCCGATCTTTCGGCCCTGATCTGGAAGGTTCCCGAAATCATTGCCGAGCTCTCGAAGCTCTTCAGATTGACTCCGGGCGATCTGGTTTTTACGGGAACGCCCGCCGGCGTCGGGCCCGTGCAAAGAGGTGACGTCCTGCACGGCTCCATCGAAGGCGTGGGAGAATTGACTCTCAAGGTAGTCTGAGCTTTTCGTCTTGACAGAAAAATCGCCGCACACACACAATGCAGCGGGTTTAGACGCTATCTTCAGGCTTTCATCCTTTTGCATCGGACCGCGGAGGAATCATTATGCTGCCGCATGAACGCATCCCGTATACGCCCATCAAAGACCGGCCACGGCTCACTTTACCCGGCGGTGCGCGCCTGGCGATTTGGGTGATTGTCAATGTCGAGGATTGGAATCCGCAGGAGGCCCTGCCGCGGACGGTTCTTCCTCCGCCTGCGGGTGGCTCGCCTATCCCCGATATTCCAAACTGGGCCTGGCATGAATACGGGAATCGCGTGGGTTTCTGGCGATTTGTCGACGTCCTGGATCGCTTTCACATTCGCGCGGCCCTGGCGATCAATGGCTCCGCCATCCAGACTTACGAGCCTGTTGCACGCGCTGCTCTGGAACGCGGCTGGGAATTCATCGGCCATGGTTTCGGCCAGAAAAATATGCAGAAGGTTCCGGATGAACGGGCCGATATCGCCAAGACAACCGCGGTCATCGAGGATTTTGTGGGACGCAAACCGCGCGGCTGGCTCGGTCCTGGACTGACCGAGACCTGGGACACGCCGGATATTCTCGCCGAGGCAGGTTACGACTATGTATGTGACTGGGTCCTTGACGATCAGCCGGTGCTCGTCAAGACGCGTACGCGCACGTTGGTCAGCGTCCCTTATACGCAGGAAATCAATGATGTGGCCATGATGCTGATTCAGCACCACACAGCGGGGGAATACAAGCAACGCGCCATCGATCAATTCGAGCAGCTCTATGCCGATGCGGCGGAATCGGCGCGGGTCATGGCGTTGGTCATACATCCTTACATCATGGGCGCGCCCCATCGGCTTCGCTATTTGAGGGAAGCGCTCGAACATATTCAGCCGCGTCCCGGCGTCGTTTTCTGGACAGGCGAGCAAATTCTCGAGTGGTATCTCGGCGCTATCAAGCAGACGCAGCAACGAACTGCCGAACGCGGGAGATGAACTGACGAGCGCTCAGGAAGTCGTAAAAACAGGCTCTACAACCGCGGGCGAATCCAGCCACGCCGCACGCCAGGCATCCGGCGCGCCAGCGGCCGCCGCACTAATGTTTGGTGTGCTGCTTTTTTCCTATGTCATCAACGCGATGGACCGGCAGCTCTTCCCGCTGCTCGCTCCTGATGTGCGCCGCGAATACGGGTTTTCGCTTGCGGGCATCGGTCTTCTCTCGACCATTTTCACTCTGGGCATGGCAGTGGCAGGCCTGCCGACGGGCTATCTTTTGGCGCGCTTCTCCCGCAGGACGGTCCTCCAGATCGGAATTGCCATCTTTTCCGCGGGGACGATGCTGACCGTGATGTCTCACGGCTTCGCGGATATGCTTGCTTATCGGGCGGCTACCGGCGTCGGCGAGGCGATGGAGTTGACGGCCCTTCTGGCGATCGCGGCGAGTCACTTTACTCGTCATCGTGCCGCGGCAGTCGGCTCGGTTAACTCCTGCTTCGCCATGGGCGCCATTATCGGTCCCATCGTGGGCGGAGTTGTCCTGAGCGCCTATCGGAGTTGGCGGCTTCCCATGATCTTCTTTGGCTTGCTCGGCGCGGTCGCCATGGTCTTGATTGCGCTCCTCGTGAAGCCCGTTTTCACCGAAACGTTAGGCCCAAGCCAGGGGAGCTTGCGAAATCCCGATGATCTTTTTGGTTCCTCGAGCCTTCTAAATCGGAACACCGTCCTCCTGACGTTGATGAGTTTGATTGGCGGCCTGGTCATCTATGGTTATCTCGGTATGTATCCGACTTTCCTCCGCGAGGGCCTCCACTACACGCCGACGGCTGCAGGAGCGGTCGTGGGCGCTTTCGGATTAGGGGCGCTGGGCTCCGTAGCAGGCGGCTGGCTAGGGGATAGCGCTTCGCCGAGGCAGGTGCTCGTGGCGGCCTTTCTCTGTGCCGCGGTGTTGGGATATCTGCTCTTCCACACATCGGCTTTTGCGATTCAGGTGGCTCTATCGTTTGCCTGGGGCGCGGTCGTCAGCGGAACGATCTATGTGAATTTGGCCGGCTATCACGTAAAAGCAGTGCGCAATAGTTTGGCCAATCGCGCCTCGGGCATTTTTGTGACGAGCCTTTACGGCTCGGCCGCGTTCGGAGGCTATTTGATGGGCGGGATTGTTGGCCACAGCGGCTGGGCCACCGCCGGGGAGATTCAGTTGACCTTGCTCTCAGTGCTGGGTGGAAGCCTGGCGTTGGCCCTTCGGCCCGCCGAGATGTCCTTATAACTTCACCATAGCTACCAAGCCTTTGAAATGCAGTCATGCCAGGCCTTGGTCGAATCGCGAAACCAGCGACTACACGCCCGGATCAGTGTTGTGACTCCTCGAGGAGTTGCCCGAGATATTTTTGCCACACGGCCGCCTGAAAAAAAGTATAGTGGCCGCGCGTTTCCTTGGTAATCGGCTGCAAGACGAAATGCGCATTCTTTACTTTGGGCATTTCGCGCTCGGCCACGCCCATCTCACCCGGGTTCCAGAAATCGTCCATGGTATTGACTAGCATGACGTGGGCCTGAATCTTGCCGAGCCCTGCCTCGGGATCGTAGTTACGCGAAGCGTCGTATTGGTAGACAAAATCGTTGGCGTCCGTCGTTTTCATGTTCTCGTCAATGTACTCGTCCACGAATTTATCCGCGGCCGGCGCGGTCGGATATTCCGCCTGCCACAAGGTGGGCGCGCTGGCCACGACCAGCAAGTGCCCCAGCGCCGCGCGCAAACCGTAAGGCTGCTTGGTGTAATTTCCCTGGTTGTATCCAGGATCGAGCCGTACGTCATCGATCATGAGCTTGCGCACCATGCGATTGCGCCCGGCCACCTGCGTGGGAAGGCAGGAAAGCAGCATCAGCGCGTCCATGTCGTCAGGGTTGGATTCGGCCCACATGAAGCCCTGCATGCAACCCATGGACGTGCCGACGAGCAGGCGCAAGTGGTCGACTTGCAGACCCTGCCGCAGCATCATCCGCACCGCGGAGATCATGTCCGCATAGTCGTAGTGCGGGAATTTCGCGCGCAATCCGTCGCTGGGCTTCGTCGATTTGCCTAATCCCGCGCCAAGTTGATCGGGCAGGATAAGGTAATATCGGGACGCGTCGAGCAACTGCCCTTTCCCAAAGAGCACGCCGGCAAAAGACGGCACCAGGAAGACGCCGCCCTTGCGGTTGGTTCCATGCAAGATGAGCACGGCATTCGTGACGTGGCCGTTCGCGTCGTGCTGCGGAGTGCCGATTGTGGTGTAATGCATGCGAATCTCAGGCAGCGACTCGCCATCGGCAAAGGTGAAGTTCTGCGCGATGAAGTCGCCTTCCTTCGGCGGCACGGCCGTGAGGGGCGCGGACTGTTGCGCGATTGCCAATTTCGCTGCGCAGCAGACGAGCATCGCCATTGCGAACATCGGCGTCTTTCTTGCGGACATAGCGCTGATTCTCCTTGCTATGGTTATATCAACCGATCTTATACCTCAGGCGGAAGGCAAATGCAGCCGATCAGGACCCGATTAGGACCCGGTCAGGAAAGGATTGGCGTGCCATGAAGGTTGAATCCGTTAGTGCCACCGAGGAACGGTTAGGCAGACTCGAATCTTTGGGCGTGGCCCTTGCCGATTGGTCCCAGCGCTGGTTTCCTGATGCCTTTGTCTTTGCGCTGCTGGCGCTGATCATCATTTTTATCGCCGGGCTGCTCGCCGGCTCTCGATTCCAGGACCTCATCGATTATTTCGGGCAGGGCTTCTGGAGTCTGATTCCGTTCACCATGCAGATGGCCATGATTATCATCGGCGGTTATGTGGTGGCCGTCTCCCCGCCGGTCTCCCGGATCATCCAACGGCTTTCGCGCATTCCCCGAACGCCTCGAGGGGCCGTTGCTTTCGTTGCGCTCTTCTCAATGCTTACTTCGCTGATCAGTTGGGGACTGGGCATAATTTTCGGCTCGCTCTTGGCGCGAGAGGTCGTGAAGAAAATCCCCGGAATCGATTATCGCGCCATCGGCGCGGCCTCATACATCGGCCAGGGGACCGTGTGGGCGCTGGGATTTTCCTCCTCGGCGGCGTTGTTGATGGCCACTCCCGCCGCCATTCCCGCGAGCCTGCTCAAGATCAGCGGCGTGATTCCGCTGCGACAGACGCTTTACCTTCCGCAAAGCATGGCCATGGCGTGCATCCTGATCTGTTCCACCGTGCTGGTCGCTTATTTTTCGGCTCCGGTGCGCTCGGTGAAGACGGTGGAATGGTTTGGAGTGGCTGAGGCAGAGAACGCGACGCCAGAGAAGGCCGGACCCGCAACCAAAGGTGAATGGCTCGAATATTTTCCGCTGCTTTCTCTCGTCGTTGGCGTGGCTGGCCTCGCTTATCTGGCACGAGTTTTGGCCGCGCGAGGGCCGCTCGCCGCGCTCGACCTGAATAGCTACAACTTTCTCTTTCTCATGGCCGGATTGCTGCTGCATTGGCGGCCGCGTTCGTTCACGCGCGCGGTGAATAACGCCGTCCCTGCCACGTCCGGTGTGCTCATCCAATTTCCCTTTTATGGCGGTATTTTTGGCATCGTGACCATGTCGCCGATCGCCCGGGATATGGCCCATTTTTTCGTGCGCATTTCCTCGCACGGGACTTTTCCGCTCTTGGTGGCCATCTACTCGGCCACTTTGGGAATGTTTGTGCCTTCGGGCGGAAGCAAGTGGATCATCGAAGCGCCTTATGTTTTGCAGGCGGCCCAGGATCTGCACGTCCATCTCGGCTGGGTGGTGCAGGTTTACAACGCTTCCGAAGCGTTGCCCAATCTGATCAATCCTTTCTGGATGCTGCCGATTCTGGGGATTCTAAAAGTGCGTGCGCGCGATCTGGTAGGCTTTACGGCGCTTCAACTGATGCTGAATTCGGTACTGGTGTTTTTTCTGGTGTGGTTTTTCGCCCGCACGTTGACGTATGTTCCGCCGGTCATTCCTTGATTCACAAAGCGAGGCCCTGATTCACAAAGTGAAGCCCTGACGAGAATGGCCGCATGGCGCGGAACGTTGCATGTCAGTCATTTGCCTTTCCCGCGTATCGTTCCTCTTTCGTTCCGAACCTCTTTTCCACCTGCTGAATTTCAGCAAGCCCGATCATCTCGTTGAACTGCTGGAAAGAGCTGCGGTCAGGGAAGAGACGCGCGGGCGTGCCATGCGCTTTGATCTCATCGAGGGTCGCGCGAATCGCTTTGGCGGCCGTCAGCAGCGTGCTGATCGGGAAAATGATGATGCGATAGCCGAACTCCGTCAGTCGCCCGAGCGGCATGGGCGGAGTTTTGCCGCCCTCTGCCCAATTGAAAAGCAGCGGCACGTCGGAGAAAGCGCGCGCAACCTGCGCTACTTCGTCCTCATTCTGCGGAGCCTCAATAAAAAGAATGTCCGCGCCGGCTTCGCGGTACGCCCGCGCCCGGCGCAGCGCCGCATCCAGGCCCTCCACGGCGCGGGCATCGGTCCGCGCGATGATCAGAAAATCACTAGAGCTGCGCGCCTCGACAGCGGCATGTATTTTTTCCGCCATCTCCGCGGCGGGAACGACCTGCTTATTCTCCATGTGCCCGCATTTTTTGGGCGTGACCTGATCTTCAATGTGGATGGCCGAGACTCCGGCGAGTTCGTATTCCTGCACCGTGCGAATCACGTTCAGCGGATTTCCGTAACCCGTATCCGCATCGGCGATAACCGGCACGTCGACGGCTTGCGCGATGCGTCGCGCGTTATCCACCATCTGCGACATCGTCAGCAGGCCCACGTCCGGCCGCCCGAGCAATGACGCCGAAGTGCCAAAGCCCGTCATATACACTGCCGGAAAGCCCGCCTGTTCGATCATCCGCGCCGTCAGCGCGTCATAGGCGCCCGGCGCCAAAATCGGTTCACGGCCGCGCAGCAATTCGGCAAGCCGGGGCGCCTTCTGCCGCTTGTCTCGCAGAAAATCGTTCACTCTAGGAAGTCCTTTGCCGGCCTTTGGCTGATATCAATGCGGAAAAGGAGCCAACGGAGCTTTCTTTCCGTCCGGCAAGGGCGAGCGCGCCACATTCATGATCATGGCCAGCGTCGTGTAATAGCCCACGAGTCCGGTCATATCGATCACGCCTTGCTCGCCAAACTTGCCTACCGCGCGCGCATAGGTCGCATCGCTGACGCCTTGGTTCTGCCGCAGTTCGCTGCAGAAGTCGTAGACAATCTCTTCGTCCGCTGCCATTCCTGTGGGGCGGCGTCCTTCGGTAATGGCGCTGATGATCTCTTGCTTCAAGCCGGCCTTCGATCCGTTGATGGTGCGCATCGTATTCGTATTGCTGCGTCCACTGCCTGGCAGTCAATAGAATGACGAATTCGGTGAGCTTCGGCCCGATGCTATTGTGGAAGCGAAGGTACTCGCCGGTTTTCTGCAGGCGGTTCATCAACTCCGGGCTGCGGAGCAGCGGAACGAAAGGCCCCTCCGCTCCTCCCGCTCCACGCGAGTCCTGCGATTACCTCTTCTAGGGCTTTCTTTTGCGCCTCAGTCATCTTGTCCTTGGGAACAGGAGGCATTCGATCCTGCGCCGCGGCCGCGCCCACCACGAGCAGCAGAATACAAGCCTCCAGAGCAAAGGTTGCGAGTCTCACGGGCAAGCTCCTCCTCGATCGTATTCGTATGGGGCGCTAAGCGCCGAACTACTTCGCCGGCTTCAGTTCGGCGTAAAGCTGCGTAACGAAACGTTCGGTGGTTTCCTTGGAATTGGGAACTTTCGCGTCAAAGTCGGCCGTCGGATGCGCCGCCAGCACTTCATCCTGCGACTTGCCTTGCGACACCAGTTGCGACACCTTGTCGCGAATGCTCAGGATCATATCCCGATGTGCCATGACTTCCGCTCTGCCCACGATCGGGCCGTGACCGGGAACGATCTTCGTATTCGGGCCTGCAAGGCCGATAATTCGCCCGAGCCCGTCGATCATGCCGTTGAGGCTGCCGCCGTTCGCCCGGTCGATATTCGGGTATTGAATCGAGCGATAGAAATCGCCGCACATGATGACATCGGAGTTGGGAAAATAGACGAGAGTGTCGCCGTCGGTATGAGCTCGTGGAATGGCGATCATCCGTATGTCCTCGCCGTCCATATGAAACGTGAGCTGCCCCTCGTAGGTTATGAGCGGGAGCGCGGCGGCGGGAGCCGGTGTACCCGGCGTGCCGTTCGCCGCGGGCACGGGATGCGCCAGCCGGTCGCGCAATTCATTTCGCGAAATCAGCACCGCGCCCATCTTGGCGAAATTCTCGTTGCCGCCGGTGTGGTCCGGATGTACGTGCGTATTGACGATAAATCGCACGGGCTGGTTCGAAATCTGCTTGATCGCCGCGGCGATCTTTGTGCTCAGCGGCGCGAACTGCGTATCCACCATGAATATGCCATCCGGCCCTGTCAATACGCCGATCGTGCCGCCCTGTCCATCGAGCGTGTAGAAGTTGTTGGCGATTTTGGTGGTTTTGATCTCCACCTTGCTGAAATCGGGTTGCCCCTGAGCCCAGGAGTATGCCGCCACGGCCAAGACGGCAAACGCAACCATCGTTGCTCGCCGTAGTGAATTCGACATAATTTTCATCATCGTTGCTCCTCGAATGGAAATCGATTCGGGTTCTGCAGCCTTTCGGTGCAAGGGAGTATATACCTTCCCGGGCGAATTCTGTTCTGTTCGATAAATGAAGCACGCGGTCTCATTCTGCGGTCGCCGCGGCGACCGCAGCGGGTTCCGCAGCTTATTCGCGTTGAGCAGCCTGTGCCCGGGTGACCTGAGTATCCGGCGCCAAGTGGGTCTTGATCCAAGGCAGGACTATTTCCCCGAAAATCCTCGCGTTCGGCCATTCTTCCGACCGGCCCGTGTGCCCGCCATCGGGATTCACCCAGGCTTCTTTCGCCGAACCCCCTGATTGCAGCAGGGCGTAAAGATCCGCGATCGGAACTTGTGTATCTTTCACTCCATTCAAAATAAGCATGGGCGCCGAAGGCTTGCCCAGATAGCCCTCCGTTTTCAGCGAAAGGTGTGGGCCATACGCCAGATATTCGTCCAGAGTCTTAACGCCGTAAATCGCCTCTCGCGCGGGCAAAAGGTCAAAAAGGTATTCGTCCGTATTGAGTCCTGGTCTCTGCCATTCCGGCGTGAAATAACCATCCACCGGACCGCCTTGTATCACCACTCCGCGTAAGCGCGATTTCTCAAGGTAAGCGAGCTTGGCGGCCCAATAGCCGCTCCAGCTTATGCTGCGGACCAGAATGCGCTTGCTGTCGACTTCGGGCCGCGTCGCCAGGTAGTCAAGCACGGTTGAAAACATGCGCTCGGCGCCGACATCCACCTTGATCGGAGCCTCTCCGGTTCCCGGCATATCCACCGCAAAGAAGCCGATGCCGTTGCGCAGCACAGGCGCGTCGCCCTGAGCGCTCTCTTCCTTGCGCGAATCGAGCGCGCTGATCGTCAGCACCATCGGCGCTGGACGAATGCCGTTCGGCAGCCGCAGGTATCCGATAATCTCTTTGCCTTCGAATGGAATGCGCACCGTCTCCATGGGCGGATCAAGGAACCGCGCATAATTTCGGAAAGCGGCCAGAGCATTCTGATATGCCTTCTGCTTGCCGGGAGAGTTCGGCGTGGGCCAGCGGGCAAACGAGTAGTAGCGCCATGCCATCAGATAATCTTGCTGCGCCTTCGTTTTATCGCTGGATTCCTCGGACGCGGCGCGGCTCGCGTAGCGGTCGGCAATTGCGCTCCACGCCGCCGCCCATTCGTCGCGGTCCAGGCTGTGAATATTCGCCAGCGCCTCGCGTGCATCCTCGGATTTGAGTCCGCCCTGCCGGCGCAACATTGCGATCCACGCGCTTCTGGGTTTCAGCCTTGAGTTCTTCGAGGTTGCGCGGCCCGCCGCTTTGCGCAATCGCGCCGACACTCGCCGCCAGCACGAAAATGACTGCCACGGCGGCATTCCGGACAAGGTCTCTCGAATTAACGTTGCGCATGACAACCTCCTTTAAGCCAACGGCGGTGAAATCACGGGAAGGGTTTGGGCTTCGCTCCCGTCTGTTATCGGCTTTTCGCACGTCCTTTGTCAATCTCCGATACTCCCGGCACCACGGATAGGTCCTCGTCCGGGTCCCTCGCCGAGACGACTCAGGCGCCAACCCCAAAACTCCCTCGGACCATCACCTAACTACCTGAGAATGCGACTCTAATGCCGCGAAAGAGCCAACAGTTCACTATGAACCACCACTAAACTTTTTGGCCATTGAGCCCCGAGAAGGCTTCTCCCTACACTCGAAACATGGCGTACCGCACCGGCACATAGTACCGGACCGGTACATGCCAGCTCAGGTGGGGGCACGGATGAGACGCAAGCGGCTCGGCGAAGTTCTCCACGAGCGCGGCAAAATATCCGCGGGAGACCTCGAAAAAGCCCTGGAAGAGCAGCAACAGAAGCTCAGCCATCTCGGTGAACTGCTGCTCGAGCGCGGTCTGGTGGGAAAACCGGACCTCATCGCGGCTTTGGAAGAGGTATCTCTCATTCCTTACGTCGATATCGCCACGACTCCGGTCGACCCCGTCACCCTGCAAATCATTCCCCGGGAAATTGCCGAACGGCTTTGTGTATTGCCCATTCGCCGCGATCTTTCCCGCCTGGTAGTGGTGATGTCCGACCCCCGTAACCCCACTGTAATAAAGGAGCTAGCGGAGATTGCGGGAATGAGCATTTCACCGCGGCTGGCCTTTCACGCCGAATTGCGCGAAGCCATCGCGCATCATTATTCGCAGCTTTCCTCAGAAGCGACTGAAACCCTTTCCGTGATCTCCGGAGATTCGGCGGAGGAAATGGAATTCGTTTCCACCAGCACCCGCCAAGCCAATAAAGACGCGATCGCCGAAGCCCAAGCCGAGCTTCGCAGCCAGAAGACTCCCGCCGTGCGCCTGGTTTCGGAAATAATCCGCATCGCCATGGAGAAGCACGCCAGCGACATCCATATCGATCCCGCGCCTCAAAGACACTCTTGTGCGCGTTCGCATTGATGGCGTGCTGCGTGACGTCCAGCATGTGCCACGCACGGTTCAGCATTCGCTGGTCTCCCGGATAAAGATTCTGGCGGACATGGATATCGCCGAGCATCGTAATCCTCAGGATGGCCGCTTCATGATTTCGACCAAGAACCGCTCGCTCGATCTGCGTGTCTCTACGCTTCCCACGCAGTATGGCGAGAAGGTCGTCATCCGCCTGCTCGAGCCGAGCGCCCCGCTGCTGAATTTCTTGGATATCGGTTTTGCCCCGAGCATCGGAGATGGCCTGCAGAAATTGCTGTCGCTTCCCCAAGGACTCATCCTGGTGACCGGGCCCACCGGTTCGGGAAAATCCACCACGCTGTATTCCGCGTTGAATATTTTGCGCAAGCCTTCGGTCAATATCGTCACCGTGGAAGATCCGGTCGAGTATGCGCTGCCCGGAATCAATCAGGTCCACGTCAATAGCAGGACGGGCCTGACCTTCGCCAGCGTTCTGCGCTCGCTGTTGAGACAAGACCCCAACGTCATCATGGTCGGCGAAATCCGCGATCAGGAGACGGCGGAAATAGCCCTGAAGGCCGCTCAGACAGGCCAGCTCGTTCTCTCCACTCTGCACACGAATGACAGTGTCTCCGCTATCGTTCGCCTGCTGGACCTGGGAGTCGCGCCCTTCCTGATCGCCTCCTCGGTGATCGGCGTGGTCGCTCAGCGCCTGGTTCGCAAGCTCTGTTCTTGTCATTCGGTTGAACCGATGACTGCGGAACTTTCCTCGCGCCTTGCCGAAGCGGGCCTGCCCGTGACCCGGCAGGACATCCGTGTTCCCGGAGCATGCGGGCTTTGCGATCGCACCGGGTTTAAAGGCCGCACCGCGGTAGCCGAGTTGCTGATGATCAACGAACCCATTCGCGCCATGATCCGCGCCGGCGAAAGCACAGATGCCATACGTGAGCTGGCGCGCCTGCGAGGCATGCGCCTGATGCACGAGGATGGCCTGGACAAGGTGAATATCGGAGTCACGACATACGACGAGATCCTGCGCATCGTGCCCTTCGAATTCGTGGTGCGCTGCCTTTGTACTGCTTGTGGTCAGCAGCTCCACACGTCATTTCAATATTGTCCCTTTTGTGGCGAGCGACGATCGGCCAACAATCCCGACACCGCTAAACTCGAACGAGAAGGAGCCTTGCTTCCGTGAGCTCGCGAAAATCCGAAGAAGAGAAAATCAGCCAGCGGCGCTCGCCGCGTTATGCGCAGTTCAGCGAGCTCTCCTTGACCTACGAGGGCCGAACCGAAGAGATCTCTTCTCGCCCGCCCGATATCAGCCCGCACGGTATGTTCATCAATACCGCCAAGCGCTTTCCGGAGGGCGCCATCATGAAGCTTCGTTTCCGGTTGAACCGCTCCGGAATCGAAATTCAGGCGCGCGCTGAGGTTCGTTATTGCCTGCCCGGCGTCGGCATCGGAGTGGAATTTATTGGACTCTCGCAGGAATATGTTCACGCCATCGAGGAAGAGATCGCTGGAACGCCTGTAATCGGCTAACGGCTCGCCTGCCTTAAGTGCAGAGTACTTCTTCGGGCGCCAACCAGAATTTGCCCAGCCGCCTCCCTAAATGTCGATTACGCGCGCCAAGGGGGGCTTCGGCTTTGCGGTGGCTTCCTGCGATTTCGCCGGCGTCGGTTCCTTCTCGAGTTTTGAAGCAGCCGAGGAGCTTACGCTTTGTGGCGACTTGACCGGCATTGGGGCGGTAGGGAACTCCATGCGGAACGCCGTTCCGGCCCCGGGCTGCGCTTCCACGGACATGCGGCCGCCATGATCGCTGACTACCGTCTGTATCGTTGCCAGGCCTAAGCCCGCTCCCTCTGCCTTGGCTGCAAACAATCCTGCCGGACCCGGTTCTCCGCGTTCCAAGCCTGAACCGGTATCAGAAATCTCCACGCGTACGACTCCATTCTGCTGCGCCGTACGAATGGTCAGCGTGCCGCCCATGGACATGGCGTTGAGCGAATTCGCAATCACATTCTCGAAACCCTTATACAGCAGTTCCGGATCGGCCCAGATCTTCGCCGCGTATTCATCCAGCAAAAGCTCAGGCTTCACCGGCGGCCGCCCGCGTGATTGGAATTCCCCTTCAAAAGCCTTGACTGCCGCACGCAGCACCTCGTTTACATTCACAGACTGCATGCGCGGCTGGCGCATTTTGGCAAAGTCGCTGAATCGGGCAATGATCCCCTTCAGGGTTTCTACCTCCGAATCCACCATCTTCATGGACTCGAGGAAAATGTCATCGAACCGCTCCGGCGTCTTCTGGCGTGCCCGTGACAGATTTTCGAGCGTAAGCTGAAGCGAAAAGAGCGGCACTTTCAATTCCACGGCAAAATTCCGCGCCAGTTCGCGCCACGCCGCCACGCGCTCGGCTTGCAGGAGCTTCTCGCGCTTGGCACGCAGTTCGGCGCTCATCTCATCGAAAGCGCGGGCCGCGCGTCCTGCCTCGCCTCGCGTGCGTACGTCGGCTTTCGCGTTCCAATCACCGGCGGCCAGTTGCCGCGCTGCCTTCTCCAGCCGCGCGAGTGGCCTGCTCACCTGGCTCGAAATCGCCCAGGAGAAGATCAAGGCGAGGAAAATTCCTGCCGCGCCGATCGCGAGCGCCGCATTGCGGATGTAAGTCAATGTCTGAGAGACGGAATCCTGCGCGTTGCCCACCAGCACAGCAGCCAGCAATTCGTTGCTTCGGCCGGTGAGCGGCAGGGCCATGAACTTCTCCGGCCTCGCCGGCCCGATGGCGCTGGCGATCTCATATTCGCCGGCGCGCGGTTGCTTCTGGATCGATCCGATCAGGCCGGCAAATCGTTCCGGCTGCTCGGCTGCGCCTTCGGAATCGAGCAATGCTCCCGGCACAAAAGCCGCTTCCAGATTCCGGTAGAAGAAGACCCGCATGCCGGCCGGTAGGGCAAGGGCCTGCAGGAAACCGTTATCCAGCCTTCTGCCGCCTATCAAATACAGCTTCTTCTCGCCGACGTTGACGGCGCGCACGGCCAACAAGCCCAAATCGACGTTGTCGGGCAACTCCACTCGTGCCAGGAAGGCCCCTTGCTGGTTCCAATCGCTTTGCTGGGTCACCCAATCGTTTTTGAACCCAATGCGCCCGGGCCATTGCGCCGAGGAGATCAGCGTGCCGTCATCACTCACCATTTCGAGAAAATCGAGCTGCCGCGAAGTGGCGATACCCTGCGCGTCGTGCGCGTATAGGGAAGGATCGGCCTGCGGGCGGCTGAGATCGATGGCCATGCGCAGGCTTCCCTCAGTTTCCGCGATACCCTGCAGCGCGTAGACCACCTCGTCGCCGCGGCGTGCAAATTCCCGCCGGAACTGCGTGACCAGCGTATCCGATCGCTGTTTTTGCTCTTTCTCGGACTGCTGCCGCACAAACCGTTCCACGTTCCAGCCCAGAGCGGCGGTCGAGCCGGCAATCAAGGTCACCGAGCAGATCATGAGCTTGCTGCGTAGTTTCATGGCTTATGGCGTCCGGTGAAATCATAGATTAGGCTCGCCCCTTGGGAAGGCGAAAGTTCCGGCAGTGTTACCGAAAGTGATCTGCCCCGCCTGCGCGGCTGATCCAGCCCGATTCGGTTATACTGCCCAAGGGGCTTCGATGCGCCGCTCGGGAATCAAAATCGGCCGGGTATTCGGCATTCCGATCTACCTGCACTTGAGCTGGATCTTAATCTTCGGCTTGATCACGTATTCGCTGGTAGATGAGTTCGGCGCGCGCTATCCACAGTGGAGCAACCAGCAGCTTTGGTCGCTCGGCTTGTTAACCAGCCTGCTTTTCTTCGGCTCTGTGCTATTTCACGAACTCTCGCACAGCGTCGTGGCCCGCCACTATCGCATTCCCGTGGCTTCGATCACTCTTTTCTTCTTCGGAGGCATCGCCAGCATTACGCGAGATCCCGATAGCGCAGGCCAGGAGTTCCTGATTGCCGCGGCGGGCCCCGCGTCGAGCTATGTTCTGGCGGGCGTGTTTGGGCTGCTGGCGTACTCGACGCCGGATGGAAGCATGCCGAGCGCGCTCGGGACGTGGCTCGGGTGGACTAACCTCGGGCTGGCAACCTTCAACCTGCTGCCCGGTTTTCCCCTCGACGGCGGCCGCATCTTCCGCTCCATCATCTGGGGGATCACCAAGGACTATTCGCGATCCACGCGCATTGCGGCGCGCATCGGTCAGGCTATCGCTTACGGCATGATGGGTTTCGGGGCCTACACGGTCTTCGCTGGCCCACTCGAGTGTGAACGGAATCTGGTTCATCTTTCTGGGATGGTTTCTGCTGACGGCGGCCCGGCAGAGCTACTCGCAGATCGCGGCGCAGGGCGCTTTGCAGGGGCTTCGCGCCGCCGATGTCATGACCTCCGAGATGCCTACGGTGGGACGCGACCTTTCGCTCGAAGAGTACGCGCAGGAAGCCTCGCGCACCGGCAGACGCGCGCATCTGGTCGTTTCCGATGGCAGGCTTGTCGGATTGATGCGCATCGAGGCGCTGCAAAGCTTCCCGCGAGAGGAATGGCCTGCTACTTCGGTGCAGGCGGCGATGATTTCGCGCGAACGGCTGCCGTGGACCGCGCCGGAAGAGCCGGTACTCAGCGTGCTCGAGCGCATGCGCTCGGCCAACGTCGATCAACTTGCCGTGATTACGGGGGACAGCGTGGTCGGGGTGGTCACCCGCGATTCCATTTTGCGGGTGATACAGGCCCGTACCGAACTAGGCCACGTCCCGAGTGGCTAAAAACGAGCGGCAAGACGAGTGATTAAAGATGTTCAGCCGCCTCGCGTGTGCATCTCCAGGTGGGGATCGCGGCGCAGATCTTCGATGGTCAGGAACGCTTCGCGATGATTTCGAGAGGCGCGTTCCTCGGCGCCTCGATCCTCACGTCCGCGCCAAGCTTCAGCAATCACATCGGCAATTTCGCTATCGGCAGCCTCGCTCGAGGCATTCGCATTTACGGGGACGCCACGCAACAGCTTCCGCAAATCCGTGCCACTGGTGGCATATAAGCAGCGATACCACATTCCATCCGCGGTAATGCGGCTGCGATCGCAGGTCCGGCAAAAAGGCGAAGTGGTGGAGGCGATGATGCCGAAAACGGTGCCATCGGGCAGCGAGAATCGAGAGGCAGGAGCCGAACTCGGTTCGCCAGCAGGTGTGATCTTGCCGTAGCGCTTTTCGAGACGCTGCAGCATCTCGTCACGCGAGACCACTTTTGCCATGCTCCATTTGGTCGCGCCGAGGACGTCCATGTACTCGATAAAACGAACCTCGACGCCATTGTTGCGCCCGAACTCGATCAAATCGGCGATCTCGTCGTCATTCTCGCCGCGCATGATTACGGCGTCGAGTTTGGTGCCGGTGAACCCGGCGCGGCGCGCCGCATCGAAGGCGGAGAGGACACGCTGGTGCTCGTCGCGGCGAGTCATGAGCCGAAAGCGCTCGCGTTGCAAAGTATCGAGGCTGATGGTCACGCGGCCCAGGCCGGCGCGCTTGAGCGTCTCGGCTTGGTCGGCAAAGAGCACGCCGTTCGTGGTCATGGCAAGATCGGCGATACGCGGATTTTGCGCCAGCATGGCCACCAGGCGATCGACATTGTGACGCAGCAGCGGTTCGCCGCCCGTCAGCCGCAGGCGAGTGACTCCCAGGTTCGTGAAAATTTCAACGAGCCGAACCAATTCCTCAAAGCTCAATAATTCCTGGCGCGGCAGCCAGATGTAATCTTCCTCCGGCATGCAGTAGAGGCAGCGCAGGTTACACCGGTCGGTCACCGAGAGACGCAGGCTCTCGAGCGGACGGCCCAGCCGGTCGCGCAAAGGAAGTGGCGGTTTGGGAGGCATATAAGGAATCGTTATCTAAATGTTAGAGGGCTGCGGCAGCGCCGTCAATGTTCAGGCGCGAAAAGCGCCGTGATGCCCACGGCCTTTTCGCTCTCGACAATCGCATAATGGACAGCACGCTGCACCCGCAAGGCGTTGCCGCTAGCCCTCTTCCTGATATTGCGTTTTCAGCCGAGCCACGACCGTGGGGTCGGCCAAGCGTGGTCGTATCCCCCAGGATGCGGCCCTCGGCGATATCGCGCAGCAGGCGCCGCATGATCTTTGCGCTGCGCGTCTTGGGAAGCTCGGCTACGAAGAAGATGTCATCCGGCCGCGCGATGGCGCCGATTTTGCCCACGACGTGCTGCTTCAGGGCGTCTTTCAAGGCATCGTTTTGCGCGATCCCTTCCTTCAACGTGACGAACGCGGAGATGCCCTGGCCTTTGACGTCGTGGGTCCTGCCGATGACCGCGGCTTCAGCCACGGAGGAATGATCCACCAGCGCGCTTTCCACCTCATAGGTCGAAATGCGGTGTCCGGCGACGTTCATGACGTCGTCCACGCGGCCCAGCAGCCAGAAGTATCCATCCTCATCCATCTTGCAACCGTCGCCTGTGAAATACGTGCCGGGATAGCGCGACCAGTATTGCTGCACGTAGCGGTCGGGATCGCCGTAAATCGTGCGCATCATGGCCGGCCAGGGGCGTTTGAGCACCAGGTAGCCGCCCGCTCCGGGTCCAACTGGATCGCCTTTGGCGTCGACAACTTCGGCGACAATGCCGGGAAGAGGACGCGTCGCGGAGCCTGGCTTCGTGGCGATGAGGCCCGGCAGCGGCGAAATCATGATCATGCCCGTTTCCGTCTGCCACCAGGTATCCACGATGGGGCAGCGCCGCCGGCCGATAAATTCGTTGTACCAGATCCAAGCCTCGGGATTGATGGGTTCGCCGACCGTGCCAATCAGCCGCAGAGTGGAAAGCGAATGCCGCGCGGGCAATTCCGTGCCCCAGCGCATGAACGTACGAATGGCCGTCGGCGCCGTATAGAAAATGTTGACGCCATACTTATCGATCACGGACCAGAAGCGGTCGCGGTCCGGGTAATCGGGCGTGCCCTCATACATCAGCGAGGTGGCGCCATTGGCGAGCGGCCCATAGACGATATAAGAATGGCCTGTGACCCAGCCGATATCCGCCGTGCACCAATAAACGTCTTCTTCCTTGATATCGAAGACGTAGCGGTGCGTGGTGGAGACGCCCACCAGATAGCCGGCGGAAGTGTGCACGATGCCCTTGGGTTTGCCGGTGGTGCCGCTGGTGTAGAGGACAAAGAGCATGTCTTCGGCATCCATGGGCTCAGCGGCGCATTGATCGGAGGCGGCTTCGGTGACGTCGTGCCACCAGACGTCGCGGCCCGGCTGCATGGAAGCTTTCGCGGCATCGCCAATCCGGCGCACCACGATCACATTCTGAATTGTGGGCGTGCCGCGCAGCGATTCGTCGACGCTCGCCTTTAGCGGAACGATGCTGCCGCGGCGCCAGGCGCCATCGCAGGTGACGACGACTTTAGCTTTCGCGTCGTTGATGCGTTCGCGCAGCGCCTCGGCGGAAAATCCGCCGAAGACGATGCTGTGTGGCGCGCCGATTTTCGCGCAAGCAAGCATGGCGATGGCCAGCTCCGGCACCATGCCCATATAAATGGCCACGCGATCGCCCTTGGCCACGCCGAGCGAGCGGAGGGCATTCGCGAAACGATTCACCTCGCGCTCGAGCATCCCATAGGTGAGAACGCGAGAATCGCCGGGCTCGCCTTCCCAGATGATGGCGGCTTTATTGCGCCGCGCGGAATGCGCGTGGCGATCGACGCAGTTATAGGCGACGTTGATTTTTCCGCCCACAAACCATTTGGCCCAGGGAGCATTCCATTCGAGCACCTTCTGCCATGGCGTAGACCAATCGAGTTTCTTGGCTTCGGCGGCCCAGAAGGCTTCGGGGTCCCGCAGGGCGCGGTCGTAGATGCCGGGATCATTGGCATTAGCGTGCCGGCGAAAGTCGTCGGGCGGCGGGAAAGTTCGCCGCTCGTCGAGCAAGGCGGACAGGCTTTTCTCAGAAGTTGCGGACACGACAGGCCCTCCTCCAACTGGTCACAGAAGCCCAAGGCGGGGACTCAGGCTTTAGGGATGTACGCCAGAGCCGCCGGTGTTGTCAATCTGGGCTGAGTGACAATTTCACGGTCCACCCCCTCCTCTATTTTTCCGCAAGTGTTCATTCTGGGCGGCTTTAAGTCCTTATTTTTGCAACTGCTGATTTCACGAGACTTAGTTAAATTCTTTTCGCAAGTGCTGAATCTACGCGACTTGAATTTTTCAGCGCACCGAAGAGAAGGCGATTGCCACTGCATTCGAAACAAGAGCAACTGGAGATTCATGGGATCGAGGAGGGCTAATTTTTTAGCAGCAAACAACAAAGTGTCGACCATCACTCAATTTCGTGCAGGCCGGGATTCGCAATGGCCGCATGACACATACGTCACGTCCGGGCAAGCTCAGGGCTAGGGCCGGCGAATTCCATACAAAACGGGCTTATATCTATTTTACCGCACGAGTAAAGACACTCAGAACAGCGGTGCCACGGAACGCTCGGCCCGATCATTTTCTCGTGTACGGATGCGCGGAGGGATTCCTCGCCCTCCGAAAAGACGAACGGCGCACAAAATACGTGCGCCGCGGAGGGCTCGGAATGACACCATTCTCCTGGGGCGCGGCGCGGGGTGGTAACGGAACGCACCGAACCCACCGAACCCACCCTTAGAAATCAAGGGTGGGGCACCCGCAAAATCGTCTCGGTCGAACGTGCGGAGGGCCGCATGGAAGCCCTTCGAGGCTCCCTTCGGCAAGCTCAGGGCAGGCAGGACAGGGCGGCGCTACGAAAGAAGCAAAACACCCGGCCCGATCATGATACAGGAGCTACTTGTGCCGCGCTGAAGACCGCGGCTCTACGTTTAAATCTAGACCGCATGCTGGCGCTCAAGCCCATACCTGGAGGACGTTGTTGCCCATTCTGGCCCAAACAGCTCTCTAGAATACGGTCACGCCGTTGCCATTCTTGGGGAAGAGTTCCGTGCCGTTTGACAGGGAGACTTTCTCGAGACGCAGGACGTTCAAACCATTCTTCGCGCGATACCCCGTAATGACGATCTCATCTCCGGGCTTGAGCGTTTTCCCGTTCCAGCCGGCCATTCTGGCCACGAGATTTGGACTGTTGAGCTCGCCGTGCCATTTCTCGATGGACGCGTCTTCCTTCTTTACGTCGATGAAAATTTCGATATGGGGATTTTGGAAGTGGAATTCCGTAACCGTTCCCTTGACGGTAACCAGCTTCGAAGTGTCATAGCCCGCATCGCCATGATGCGCGAAAGCGGAAGGCGAAACGGCCAGGCCGCAAAGCGTAAGCAGCAGGATCGCGAAAATTGTTCTCATGTGAATCCTCAAGGATGCGTCATATCGGCGGGCCGCACCAGTTGATCAAATTCCTCGGCGCTCAAATAGCCGAGCTTCAGGCAGGCCTCGCGCAGGCTGAGTCCCTGGACGTGGGCTTCATGCGCGATCTTGGCCGATTTGTCATAGCCGATCTTGGGACTCAGGGCCGTCACCAGCATCAGCGAATTGCGCACGTATTCATCAATCTTGGCGCGGTTGAGCGTGATGCCGCGAACCATATAGTCCACAAAGCCGCGGCTGGCATCGGTCACCAGCGTGACCGAGTGCAAAAAATTGTGAATCAGCACGGGTTTGAATACGTTGAGCTCGAAATTACCCTGCGAACCGGCGAAAGCAATCGCCGCGTTATTTCCGTGCACCTGCACCGCGACCATGGTCATGGCTTCGCATTGCGTGGGATTCACTTTGCCGGGCATGATCGATGAGCCCGGCTCATTTTCGGGAATATGGATCTCCGCCAGGCCGCAGCGCGGTCCCGAAGCCATCCAGCGAATATCGTTGGAGATTTTCATCAGGGAGCCGGTGAGCGTGGTGATGGCGCCGTGGGCGTAGACCAATTCGTCGTGCGCCGAGAGGGCGGCGAATTTATTGGGATGCGAGCGAAAGGGCAGATGCGTGATGGCGGCAATCTTTTTCGCCGCGCGCTCGGCGAATTCGGGATGGGCGTTGAGCCCGGTACCCACGGCCGTGCCGCCGATGGCCAGGTCGTAGATGCCATCGAGCGACTGTTCGAGGCGCGCGACGTCGCGCTCGACCAGGCTGGCCCAGCCGCCAATCTCCTGGCCAACGGTGAGCGGCGTGGCGTCCATCAGGTGCGTGCGGCCAATCTTCACCACGTCGGCAAACTCTTTGGCTTTTGCCTCGAGCGCCTGGTGCACGCGCTTGACGGAAGGAATCAGCGCGCCGTGCATGCGTTCGGCGGCGGCGATATGCATGGCCGCGGGAAAAGTGTCGTTCGAAGACTGCGACATGTTGACGTCGTCGTTGGGATGGATGGGATTTTTGGATCCGAGCACGCCGCCGGCCAGCTCGATAGCGCGATTGGCAATCACTTCGTTTGCGTTCATGTTGGTTTGCGTGCCGCTGCCAGTCTGCCAAATGCGCAAAGGAAACTGGTCATTCAGGTCGCCGGAGATGACTTCATCGCAGGCCTGAAGGATCAGCCGAGCTTTTTCGACGGGCAATTTGCCGAGTTCCTGATTCACTTGGGCGCAGGCTTTTTTCAGAATGCCGAAGGCGCGAATCAGCTCCGGCGGCATGGTGTCTCGGCCGATATTGAAATGCACCAGCGAACGCGCGGTCTGGGCGCCCCAATAAACATCGGCGGGCACTTCGATGGGTCCCATGCTATCGGATTCCATGCGCATAGCCTTCTTCGTGACGATCTCACTCATGGTCCTGGAGTTCCTTCCCTGATCGGCCGGCTTGATCAAAAGCAATGGCGCGCAATTTTACTGGCTCAAACAAAAGCTTTGACGCAACGATGCGAGCGAAAATTCATCTAACCACATGTGGCAGGCCGCAATCAAATGATTGACCTCAGATCATCAGCAAGCAGAACGTTCCAAAATAGCCTGCCGAAAATAAGGAGAAAATATGGCGCCCCGGCGAAGACCTCTCGGAAGAAGCGGAATTGAAATCACCACGGTAGGCCTGGGCACCTGGGCCATCGGCGGAGGAGGCTGGCTTTTCGGCTGGGGCCAGCAAGATGACGATGCGTCCATTGGCGCAATCCGCCGGGCAGTTGAGTTGGGCGTCAACTGGATCGATACGGCGGCGATTTATGGGCTCGGCCATTCCGAGGAGGTGGTGGGCCGGGCGGTGGCGGGAATTCCGCCGTCCCAGCGGCCCTTGATTTTTACCAAATGCGGGCTCACGGGCGACCGCGGCAAGCCTTTTGAGGCTCCGCGGCGCGATTTGCGGCCGGAGACGATCCGGCGCGAATGCGAGGCTTCGTTGCGGCGGCTGGGAGTGGAGCGCATCGATCTTTATCAATTTCACTGGCCGGACGAAAGCACGCCCGTGGAAGATTCCTGGGGCGAAATGAAACGGCTTGTCGAAGAAGGCAAAGTGCGCGCCGCGGGCGTCTCTAATTTCACGGTGCCTCTGCTGGAGCGCTGCGAACGTGTGCATCACGTGGATTCTCTGCAGCCGCCCTTTTCGGCCATTCGCCGCGAGGCAGCGGACAAGTTGATTCCCTGGTGCGCCAGCCACGGCACGGGCGTGATCGTTTATAGTCCGATGCAAGCGGGGCTGCTGACGGATCGTTTTACGGCGGAACGCGTCTCCCAATTCGCCCAGGACGACTGGCGGCGAAGCACTCCCGAATTCCGCGAACCAAACCTCAGCCGCAATCTGCGGTTGCGCGATGCGCTGCGGCCCATCGCGCAGCGCCACGGCACAAGCGTCGCCGCGATTTCGGTGGCCTGGACGCTAAGCTGGCCCGGCGTGACCGGCGCTATCGTGGGCGCGAGATCGGCGGGGCAGGTGGATGGCTGGATCCGAGCCGGCGAAATCGAATTGAGCCGCGAGGATCTGGATGAAATTGCCCGCGCGATTGCCGAGACGCAAGCCGGCAGCGGGCCCGCGCATCCGCGGGCCCTGCGGGCTTCCGCGGATTAGGCAAAAAAAGAGCGGGCAAACTGGGCTTGCCCGCTCGTGAACCAATAGCCGATCAAGCTTCAGGCAGTGCCGCTGCTGAAGGCTTCCCGCTTTACGACGCCTTCGGATACCACTCCAGCAATCGCACTTCGATTCCCGAGCCCTCAAGCTTCTGCTTAAACACGTTGAGGTCCGTAGGCGGATTGCCGCGATAGTGGTAGGGGATCACCACCTTGGGGTGAAACGCCTTCACCGCATCGGCAGCTTCTTCGGGCGGCATCGTGTAAGGCAGATTCATGCACACAAACGCCACATCGATATTCTTGAGCGCCTTCATCTCCGGGATGGCTTCGGTGTCGCCGGAAATATAGAAGCGTTTGCCGCCATAGGTGAGAACGTAGCCATTACCCCGGCCTTTGTCGTGAAAATATTTGCCGGCCTCGGGGCCGCGGGTCATGTTGTACATGGGGAGGGCTTCGATCGTCCACTTATCCCACTTTTTCTTGTCGCCATTGGAGATCACCATGGCAGTGGTCACGAACTTCTGGACGGCTGAGGGCGCCCAGATTTCGGTGCCTGGTTTGCTGATGGTCTTGATGGAAGATTGGTCCTGGTCAACGTGATCGCCATGAATATCGGTGATGAGAATCAAGTCCGCCGGTGGCAATCCTGTGAAGCCGGCCGGTTTGGCCGGATCGACATAGATATTCTTGCCGCCCGCCTGGATCAGCAAAGTGGCGTGATAGATCGGAGTGATCTTCACCGGGCCGGCCGAAGTGTCAAAGTTCTGAACCGGGCGCGTCTGTGCGTGCAGAGAAATAGCAAGGGTCATCAGCGCCCCGGCCATGAAAATTTTGTAAAGCAGCTTCATTGTTATTCGCTCCTCATTTGCGTTTGCTGCGGCCATTGAGCGAAGGGCCGGGACCTGCAGCTTGGATCAGTTTGCGCTCGCCCAACGCCGGATTTTTCGCGGTGACGATGCTAACACGCTGAGAGTTCACCCCGCAACGCAGGCGAAATCAGATGGGTTAGCGGGCGGCACATCCTGAACGGAGCGCCGCCCGATTGCCAGCACAAACCTGGGTCAGTTGGCACCTGTGAAAACCAGCGCCTGTTTGCGGCCTCCGAATCGAATCTCGATCAGCGTGTGCGAGCCATCGGGATTGTTGGTGTAGACCACGGAATCGGCGTTGTACTTGATGTCGCGGTCCACAAGTTTGCCCATGGCCGTCACCATCAGTTGGCCGGCTTTGACGAAGGTCACGGTGGCTTCGGGGCTATGCGTTACCCAACTGATCTCGTAAAACCCCGAGGGGAGTTTGGTCCCGTTTAGGATGACTTCCGTCCGAAAAGAGAGCGTTTTGTCATTGTTTGCCCGGGCCGATAGGGTCAGCGCGAGGGTGACCAAAACCAGCAGACTCAATTTTGCGGCTTTCACGACTCCTCCTTGTGAGCTCGGTGCGAGGCCATCCTCAGCTCGCGCACGCCAACGAACAAGACTCATATTGGTCGGCGGCCAAAATGGTTTGCGCTCCAATTTGGAATCGGTCCAAATTGGACGAAAGGCCCGATGAAAGGCGCGTTGCGGCGAGGATTGGCACTCACACGGACAGCGTAAGGAGCGGTTCGCGAAGGCGCTATCCGCTTATTGTCTTCAAATCAAAAGGAACTTGGGCGGGCAAGAAGAGATTACGTGGATTGTGAAAAGCAGGTGGATTCAATATAGACAAGAGAATGCAAAGAAATCGTCTATGGACGAGTGCTGATATCTCGAGCCTCTCAAAGAGGCCGGAAAAATGCCGGCCTAAAGGGCGGCGCTACACAGACAGAAAGGCGCAATGAGCCTAGCGCCTGTCGCGGTGTTCGTCTCTGCCGCGATGCTCCTCTACCCGCCCGCGCCCCTCGCGCGGCGCGGCACGCTCGCGTTCGGTACGCTCGTGCAGTTCGTGGTGCTCAGGCGCCCTTTCCGCAGGCCCAAATCGCCGAACGCCCGGATAAGGATGGGCGTATGCACCCCGATTGACCCAGGTTCGCCCCCAGGGAGCGTTGTTGACGATCAGTACGTGCCTGTCCCAGTCGAACCGATTGTAACCCCAGCCCCAGGGGCGGAAGAACCCACCAATGGTCACGCCGAAGCCGAAGCGGATGCCGCCAGCGACGACGAAGCCGCGCCGGGGCGGGAAGAAAACGATTGCCGGATCGTAATAGGGCACAACAATGAAGCCGGGATTCACGGGCGCGATGGTGATGTAAGGCCCTCGCGCCAACGACAATCTGGCCATTGCTTCGGAGATATCCGAAATCTCTTGCCTTGCGGCGCTCTCTTTGGACCGCGTCCATCACATCTTGCTGCTGGGCCAGGAATGCGTTGCCCAGATCCGTCGTCCAGTTCATGTCCGATGCCATCATGTCCAAAACCGAGGGAAATGGGAGTAACGCCTGTACGCTGGGATCCCAGGGAAGCTGGTCTGCCTGAATCGAATCCGCCAGCGCCTGCCCGTTAAGATAATGATGCTCATCGGCCCAACGGGCGGCATCCGGAATTTGATCGGGATAAGTCGCGGCCGCAAGAATCTGCCCGAGCAATGAGTCTGGATAAAGCGCAATGCGCGAGACCAATTGATCCAGCTGGTCCGGCGGGTATGATGGCGGCGGCCCTTGCGAGAAAACGGGGATAGCGATCAAGAGCGCCGATATCAAAATTGCCGGTAGTACAGCTGCGGTTCTGATCTTCACTGGATTCATCTCCTAAACTCATAGACGGCTTGCCCGGGCAGTTCGTTGCCGGGCTCCGTTTGGATAGAGTCGCCTCTCAGGGCGGTGTTACTCCGCAACATTAGACGTGTGCCGATAGAACGAAGATACGGATCCACGCTGCGATGTTTAGCCTTTGGGTTACTAGCGATTGGGCTTGCCGACAGCGGGCTCTCTGATCCTTTTCGTAAACGAGTTTTCTTCCGACCAGACGCAGGGAAGCTCCCCGATCTCCACACCCGGCCGCAGCTTCAAGCTTCTTTCGGGGCCGACGACCGGCTTGGTATAGGCCTTGGGATCGTCGACTCGGATGTTATACAGGATGGTATTGCGGTCCACGCGCTGGTAGCGTTCGGTGACGCGCATGTCTTCGCTATGTGGGTAGCCCGTGGCGCCCAGCCAGGTCTTATCGTTAAAGCCGGTGGATTCGACGACCAGCGTATAGTCTCCTTCCCAATGGCCGATGGCGTAGCCATACCAGGTCGGATCGGGATCTTTGGGAAGAGCGCGTCCATCGGTCCATATGGGACGCCAGGCGTGTTCGCGTTCGAAGAACTGAATGATGCGGCCGGGAACTTGAACGAACTCAAACGGCGTGGGGAAAAACATGATTCGCGGGAAACCCGCGGGGTCACACTGCAAGATGGGATCATTCCCGTCGGGCACGGCTCTGGATCCGTAGCCCGGCCGCTCGGCATTGAACCTGGACTGTGCCGAGGGCGTCATCGGAGGCATGTCTTTTTCGGGAGCGGTGCTTTCAGCGCCTCCGCTGCCCTGGTATAACCAAACGCCGGAAATGTCGCGCTTAGGGGCTGGCGCCGAAGCGTCCTTGGTGGCTTTCTCCTGGGCATCGATTCGCGCGCAGGCAGCCAGCGCGAGGGCCAGCGCGAGAACGAATCCTCTTGCGAAAGAAGTGCGCCTGATTGTCTTCATCTTTACCTCAGATCCATTTTTAAGACATGGCCATCGTCGAAGACCACTTTTCCGATCTTCTCTCCGGAAAATCCGACCGGCGCTCCGCTCTTGGCGGGAATGAGCGTGACAGCAATGTGATCTCCGGGCTTGATCGAATCTCTCGTCCAGCTATTCCTGCGAAGAATGCCCGGACTTTGCGATTCGACCGACCAGCTTATGACGTCGCCTTTGCCGTCTTTCACGTCGAGATAAATCTGACAATGCGGATTGGACCACACGAATTCGGTCACATTGCCGGTGATGGTGATGGGATGCTTATCGTCGTAAGCCGCATTCCCATGATGCGCTTGAAGCGAGCCGGAGAATGCAAGGAGCGCAGCGAGAAAGAGGGAGGCAATTACGACTCTCGACTTCTTCTGATACCTCATCTGATACCTCGGAAAATGGATTGAAGCAATGCTCTGGTCTCGCAGCGAAGCGTACTCTTTGCTGCGCGAGCCTTCAAGTGCCGGGCTAGGCGCGTAGCGTGTGCAGCGGATGTGCAACAAAGTGACCCCCGTTGGAATCCTATGAGTGAGGGAATAACGGAGATTTCCAATCATGCGGTTCAAATCTGCCAAAAGAGAGTCAACATGCGCTCCCACACAAAGCTCATTTACGGATTTTGTTTCTTGACGGCAGTCTTTTCGATTCCTCACACAGCTTCGGCACAGCAGAAGGATGCAACCACGGGCACGTCCCGTGCAGATCGTGGTGAGCGCGGAGCCGAAGCACGGCAATCAGGTTCCGATGATCACGCAGCAGGATGTGCTTGCTTATCAAGGGCATGACCGCCGCCCGGTGACCAGTTGGGTGCCCGCAACAGGAGACCGCGCGGGGCTCGAATTAGCAATTCTGATTGACGATAGCGCCGGGTTCAGCTTTGGCTCCGAGATGGAAGAGATTCGCGCTTTTATGACCGAGCAGCCGCCCACAACCCTGATTGCCGTCGGCTACATGCGGAATGGCACGGTCGCTTTGGCACAGAATTTTACGCAGGACCACGCTGCCGCAGCCAAGTCTTTGAGGTTGCCGGAAGGTTTGGCCGGCGCCGAAGCGAGCCCCTACTTTTCACTGCAGGATTTCATCAAGAGATGGCCTTCGAACCCGGCTATACCTCGGCGCGAAGTGCTCATGATCACCAGCGGCATCGATACCTTTTATGGCGGCGGATCCCAGGACCCGTACCTGGACGAGGCCATTAAAGATGCTCAATGCGCGCGCGTGGTCGTATTTTCAATCTATACTCCCGACGCGGGCCATTTCGGGCATACCTACTGGCGAATCTATTGGGGCCAGAATTATCTCGCTCAGCTTTCCGAAGAAACTGGGGGCGAGTCTTACTACTTCCTGGGCGCGCAAGCGCCGGTAGCATTCCAGCCGTACCTGAACGAGATGAGCACCCGGCTAGCTCACCAGTTCTTGCTGACATTCCTCGCCAAGCCCGAGAACAAGGCGGGAACCGAGCCGGTAAAGGTCTCCACGGAAATTCGCGATGTCGATTTGGTGGCTCCCGATAGAGTGTGCGTCCCGGCCTCCCAGGAGCACTAGTCCGCGCGACATTTTGTCATTTCACGGAAGCGACAGGGAGCCGCGATACTGAGCGGCTCCCTGTCACACAGACTCGATCGCTTAGATCGGCTGTCCGCAGCTATTACCAAAGAATTTTCAGTGCGAACTGAATTTGCCGGTTTGGAGCCGATGGAAGCGTTGAAGTGAGAACTCCGAAGTTCGGAGCTGGTGTTCCACTCGATGTAAGCGCCTCGAGATTGCTCGCGTCCGGCGCCGCGAAATTTGTCCGATTCAGCAGGTTGAAGAACTCGGCTCGGAACTGGACATCGAAGGACTCCGAGATTTTCCTGACGTAAGTATCCTTCACTGCGGAGAAGTCCAGGTTGAGCAATCCTGGCCCAATCACCGTGTTGCGCCCGAGATTGCCGAGCAGGTTAAAACAAGTGAGAGGAGGTAGGCCGGCAGCTGCAAGCGACTCTGGAGCTCCCTTGGGCCCAATCGGCGGATTCGGATCGCAGCCGAAGGGCGGCTTGGCATTAAAGAACGCGGCACTCGGCGCAACCGCGTTGATGAAGCAATTGGGGTTGATGTACTGGAGACCTCCAGTCCGCCCACTTGACGAATTGGAGACGTTGCAACCCGAGACGTAATCTGGAATGGCCATGGGTTCGCCATTGAGTTGCCCCATGGGATCTCCCTCAATACCATCGAGCACCCACAACGGGGTTCCATCGCTGGCCTCAAAAACCGCGCCGAGCCCCCATCCTTTAGCAACCCACGATAGCGGTCCCGACAGCGAGGACGTGGGAATCTGCCATAAGCCGTTAATCACCAGGTTGCGAGTCACGCTAAAGTCCGACGGCCCTTTCGTGATGCTCAGGTCCCACCACGGGATAGTCGGGGTTATGTTATTGGAGTAGTTGTCGCCGGCGAAGCTGCTGGAGGATGTGTCGAGAGACTTGCCCCAGGTAAACGCACCCTGAATCTGGAAGCCGTGACTCATGCGCTTCTCGACGTTCAACTGGACAGACTCATACCAAGACTGTGCGTCGAAGATGGTGGACTGAATATTCGCGGCGGTGGTTTGCGGGTTGATCAGCAGGCCGGGCACGATGCCAGTGGGATTGTTATTGAAGCTGGCGGGAAGTCCCAGGGCCACGTCAGTCGCGGTACAGTCCGGCGGTCCGGGGAGGCATCCGCTACCGATTGGGTTTGGAAAGAGCCAGCCAGCCGAAGTCCTATAGGGGTAAACAGTGTTGAGCTCATCAGTCTGGAAGGGATTGTGAATGCCCCTCGATCCCGCATAGGCCAACGTTATCGCCATGTTTCCCGGGAATTGCCGCTGAATATTCAGGTTCCATTGTGTAATGTAATTGCGTTTCGGAAACTGTTCGTTAAATCCCCACCTTAAGCTATTCCCAGACCCCGCACCACCAAGAGCCAACGGGGGGAATCCAGTGGGGTACGTCCCTTGGCCGCACGGCTTTCCAAGGCCACACGAAAGATCGATTTCGGCGCCATTGGGGGCCGTTTGCAAAGAATTGAGGGCAAACATGTAGGAAAGCGGCAGGTTGTCAAATACTCCGATGCCACCGCGGATGGAGGTTTTGCCGGTGTGGAAGGGATCCCAAGCGAAGCCAACGCGCGGCTCAAAATCCTTCCGGGTAGGGTTTTCCTGAAAGGTCTGGTGGTAAAAGCCGGGACACACGGCAAGACCCTGGAGATTGGCCACACAAGTCGTGCCAGGATTTTGCCATATCGCCTCTAGTTGATTGATTTTGTCTTGGGTCTCGGTGGGGATTGTGGCGAACTCATAGCGGAGGCCCAAATTGAAAGTCAAATTGGATCGGAATTTCCAATCGTCCTGGTAATATCCGGCGAAAACCTTTTGGCGATAATGATGTGTCGTCGGCCCGCTCGTAAATGGGGGTATGGTAGGCATGCGGACGCGGCTTGGTATATTCTCGAGGAAGTTCTGTATCGACCCGAAGGACGAACTGCCGCCGCAGCCGGCGCCCTGGCCCCAGTTTTGGTGATTATCCAGGAACATGAAGCCGAACTTCATATTGTGTTTACCGACAGTGTGAGAAACGTCGTCGTAAAGCTGCTGGAAGCCGGTGTATGCGTAGAAACCCGAAGCTCCCGTAAAGCCACCGAATCCAGTAGCGGTCGCACTATTCACGGATAGTCCGCTCGAGCCAATGCTCACTGACGGCGCTGTGCATCCAGGTAGCATGCCTAACGTCGTGTCGTGTGAGACGGGGTTAGAGTTCGAAACGGCCGGGCTCTGGAGGTCTGACAAGCTATAGCCCAAGCGAAGAGTATTGACCGTGGAGGAACTGAAGATGTGGTTCTCTTCCAAGGTCTCTGCCGCATGCGGCACCGCGAATCCGCTAACCCCCTGGTTGAATTTATCGGGTTTGTCCCAAATTGAGTGATCCTGATACCAACTGCCTGTAAGGCTGTCCTTGTCGCTAATCTTGAGGTCGCCGCGAACGGTGCCGTAATTGTCGGCTACTCGTTGCAGACCGTCCGAGAAAAACTGACCGACATTGAAGTCAGGGCCCAGGAGGCTGCCATTCGGAAGAGGCTCGAGGCCGCCGGCGGGGCTTCCCGTGGGATTGATGAGTTTTTCAATCGCGTTATCGACACAAACAGTCGCCCTTCCGGGAGCCAGATTCGTCATGTTCGGGAAGGGGCATGGGCCCACCAATACGCTGTTTAAGCCTCCTGGTGCACCTGGTGGCAGACCATTCTTATCGTTGATGATGCCGAGCCTGTCATTGGCCGACAGGGTCTGGGCAATCTGGGAGACAGCCTTTACCTGCCGAAGCCCTTCGTAATCTCCAAATAGGAAAAACCGGTCCTTCAGGACTTTCCATCCTGCCGACGCCCCAAACTGATTGCGGACGAAGTTCCCCTTTGGTTCGCCACCAGCATTCTCAAAGAAATCGGCCGCGTCAAAGGCACTATTGCGCACGAATTCGTAGACGCTCCCATGCAAAGTGTTGGTGCCAGACTTCGTGATGGCATTGATCACGCCGCCGGAGGTAAAGCCATATTCCGCGGAGTAGTTGCTGGTCAGTACCGAGAATTCCTGAATCGCGTCCACGCCCGTGTTATAGCCGAGCACGTTTCCCGGACCGGCGTTCGAGTAGTCGTTGACGATAACGCCGTTAAGCCTGTAAGCGTTCTGTTGCGGCCGATTTCCGTCAACGGTCATCTGCACTCCCAATCCACGCGTCGAGCCGCCGGGTGCATCAACCGCTTCATGAGGCCGCACGGAGGCCACGCCGGGTTGAAGCGTAGCCAAGGAAGCCCAGTCGCGGCCGTTCAAGGGCAACTGTATGATCTGCGTGCCCTGGACTTCGCCGCTGAGGGTGGCATTGGTTGTCTCCACAATGGGGGCTACACCCGTGACCTGAACTTCCTGAGTGACCTGGCCGACCTGAAGCGAAGTGCTCAATTCCTGCCTCGCTCCGACGGTCAGCGTCACCTTCGTAGCTATGGTGTTGAAACCCTGGGCGGAGACGTTCACTTCGTAATCGCCAGGGTTGAGGTTCACGATGCTATAGGAGCCTGCTGCATTGGTAGTGGTATCCGTGGATACGCCCGTAGCGACGTTTCGGGCAGATACCTTGGCATTGGGAATGGCGCCGCCTTGCGCGTCGGTGATGGTGCCGGAAAGCGTTGCGCCGGCGACTTGCGCTGAGAGCCGTTGCGGCATCAGCGCACCAACGATGAGGAAGACAAGACAACACACAACCAGCAGCTGACCCCGTTTCATCTTCATAAAACGCACCTCCGGTTTCTTCTTAGCTTGCTGTCTCTGAGCGGCCACAAATGAGACCCCGAACTTGCCTAAGGCAATCAGCGAAAGGGATAAGGCGCTAAAGCTGAATGACTTAACTTTCGAAAGAAATACGTCAGTGAGTAAGGAACTGCTCTTGCGGACGGAACAACCCTCAATGCGAAGAATAGGCGCCAGACTCGTAAGACACCTTCCCTTGGGCGTCTTCAGAGAAAGAACTTCATTTAGTCCGACTATTTTCGAAACAGAAGAGAAGTCGGGCCGACTTTATGCCTTTGACATTAAGAGAACCTTAAATTCAGTGCTTTTCCTGTTAGCCGCCCGGCGGCTCTCTTTCCTCCCGGCAATCTTTCGGCGGGGGCCTGTGGGAAATATTGCAAAACGCCGGGAGCGGGCGTAGAGTCCGTCTCAATCGGGGATTTCGACTAATCTTCCGCGTTCGGCGGGCGCCGATACTACAAGAGGATCGATATTACAAGCGGCGGCGTGATCTCGGTTTGGAAAGGAGCGGCGATGAAACGTGATATTCGCATTCTGAGGCTGCTTCTAGCGGCTTTCACATTCATGTTTGGGCTATGTACGGCTCGAGCTGAGGTCACCAAAGTGACGATCTCCAGCCGGCAAGATGTGCTGGGCGGAAAAACGTTTGGGACGGTGGGCGCCTACGAAAAGCTCGCCGGCAAAATTTACTTCGCCATTGATCCGAAAGACGCGCACAACAAAATCATCGTCGATCTCGACAAAGCTCCTAAGAATGCCCAAGGCCGGGTGGAATTTTCGGCCGATCTGTTTATCCTGCGGCCCAAAGATAGTTCGAAGGGGAATGGCGTGGTTTTGCTGGATATCCCGAACCGCGGCGGGAAGGGATTGCTGGGCACGTTCAACCGCGCCAAAGGATCCCCAGATCCGACAAGCGAAGAGGAATTCGGGGACGGTCTGCTCATGCGCGAAGGCTACACGCTGGTCTCCGTTGGCTGGGAATTCGATATTCCCAAGAAGCAAGGGCTCGTGCTCCTGGATGCCCCGGTGGCCACTGACAACGGGAAGTCCATCACCGGCTGGATCAGTCCAGGGCCGTGGTTCATTCCAGACAAAATGGTGGATTCCTACAACTATGCTTCCGGCGATTTCACGCCGTCGTATCCACCACTCGATCTTGGCAATCCTGCCTACCGGCTGACGGAGCGGCCCGCGTTGGTGTCTGCGTCGAGGCTTGTCCCGCGGGGCGATTGGCAATTCGGCCGCATTGAAAATGGCAAGGTGGTCTCCGATCCCAATTGGTTGACGATGAAGGGCGGCTTCAAGCCGGGAATGGTGTACCAGGTAACATATGAATCGAAAAATCCACCGGTCGCGGGCGTGGGATTCGCGGCGGTTCGCGATTTTGCTTCCGCGGTGAAATATAACCGGGACGCGATCGTGCGCGGCAAGTACGTGTACACCTTTGGAGCGTCGCAGGTTGGCCGCTGGCAGCGCCAGATGATCTATGAAGGATTCACGATCGACGAGCAGGGCCGCAAAGCAGTGGATGCCCTGTTCATCCAAACCGGCGGCACCGGCCTGGGCAGCTTCAACGAGCGCTGGGCGCAACCAGACGAACTGGGATCGTATACACAGACGAAATTCCCGATCCGCTATGAGACCACCACGGACCCGGTGACCGGCAAACGCGATGGCCTCGGCGCGCGTGTGCCCGCCGGGCTAGAGCCGAAGATCTTTCTCGTGGATACCGAATCGGAATACTACGACCGCGGCCGCGTCTCTTCGCTGCGCGCTATTTCTCTCGATGGCCACCAGGACTTGCCCGATCCGCCGAACATGAGGATTTTCCTGCTGGCCGGCGCGAAGCATGGTTCCGGGTCGTGGCCTCCGGCGGAAAACGAATCGCAACAGCTCCGAGTGGACCCGCTCGACTACCGTTGGGCTCAACGGGCCCTGCTGGCGAGCTTGGATAAATGGGTGAGACAAGGTGTTGAGCCGCCTTCCAGCCGGCATCCAATGCTCTCGGACCACACAGCCATCGAGCACAGCGAGATCAAGTTCCCTGATGTGGCTGGTGTCCGGTGGCCCTATCACGTGCCCGGGGGATTGCGGAACGATTTGCAGGCGGGCCCGATGTCGGTGCTCCCGTTCCTTGTGCCACAGGTCGATAAGGACGGCAACGTGACCAGCGGAATCCGGTTGCCGGAGCAATCCGTGCCGCTTGGAACCTATGGCGGATGGGCTTTCCGAAGCGAGGCCCAAGGGCAGCCGGACACGCTTGTCTCCATGGCGGGATCGTACATTCCCTTTGCCGCGACGAAGGCAGAAAGACAGAAGAACCACGATCCGCGCCTGGCCATAGAGGAGCGCTACAGCGGACGTGAGGATTATCTTCGTCGCGTGCAGGCAGCGGCCAATGCGCTGGCCAAGGAGGGGTACCTGCTGCAACAGGACATCAAGCCCGTCGTCGACGAGGCCGGCAAGCATTGGGATTGGACGACGTCCACTCTGACGAGCCGGACCTCGAACTGACCGCCAAATTCGAATTGATCGATGCTCTGCATCGCGTCACTAGAATCGATGCATCGTGCAGGTGCGACTCTGCATTTCCACAAATGAGTTTCGTGCGATCGAGGTGTGTGCAAAACGGCTTTGCTGAAATTCCCCCTTTCTTCATTTAAGATATGCGGCTCCGGTGGAACATGCGAGCCCGAGGAACATGACAAAAATTAACGTGCGTTCCAGAAGCGCTCTGCGTATAGGCCTGTGCACAGGCTTTCTTCTTTTGCTTCTTGCTCCCCATAGCCACGCACAGCAATCCGGACTTCACGGCACGGTTTTAGATTCGACCGGCGCTCCGATCCAAGAGGCGGAGATCGAATTTGACTCCGGCACGACAACGACGCTAGCGGCCACGGATGCAGAAGGTAAGTTTTCGCTAAGCGGCGTTACCGGGAACGGCACGTTGCTCGCGCGCTATCCGGGCCTTTCCCCAGCCGCGGTGGCCATCGGCCCTGATTCCTATCAGCAGGATCTGGATCTGCGTCTTTCTCCGGCTCCGTCGAACGAACGCATTCAGGTATCGGCGGAGGGCGAGGATCGCATTCCGCCCGTACCGAGCAGCGAATTTTCCATTCCCACGGAGCAAAGGGAAGTATCGGGCGCCCTGGTCATCGATGACGTGCTCCGCGAGGCGCCCGGATTCACACTGTTCCGGCGTTCCGGAAGCCTTTTCGCCAATCCCACGTCGCAAGGCGTATCGCTCCGCGGAATGGGCGCCAGCGGCGCCAGCCGCGCCGTAGTGCTGCTTGATGGGATCCCTCTCAATGATCCGTTTGGCGGATGGGTTTACTGGGACCGCATTCCGAACGCAAGCATCGAGACGATGCAAGTCTTGAACGGCGGCGCTTCCGATGTGTACGGCGGCGGCGCGCTGGGTGGGGTGGTGAATCTGCAGAGCCGGAGCGACACCACGAGTTTTGCGTCCCTCGAGACTTCCTACGGCACCTTGGACACGCCCTACCTTTCCTTTGACGGCGGCGTGAATTTGCACAATTGGGAACTATCCGCCGCCGTTCAGACACTGCGTACACACGGATACATTCTCGTTCCGGCGGGACAGAGAGGACTCATAGACACGAATGCGGGGACGGGCGATCTCTCCGGTACGATCGAGCTTGCCCACAACTGGAAACAAAATGGACGATTTTTCGTGCGCGCCAGTTCTTTCGGTGAAAGCCGGCAAAACGGCACGCCCCTGCAGACGAACAGTACGCGCATTCCGGAAGTCGACCTCGGCGGCGATTGGAACAATGCCACGGTCGGAGCCTTCTCTATCCGGGTCTATGGCTCCGATGAAATTTTCAACCAGAACTTTTCCTCGATCGCGTTGAGTCGCAATTCCGAAGCGCTGACGGACGTTCAAAGAAGCCCGTCGCAGCAAATTGGATTCGCCTTACAGTGGCAGCGCGTGGTGGCAAAAAGGCACAACCTGACGGCGGGAGTGGAAGACCGCGACGTCCGCGGGCACAGCGCCGAAACAACTTTCTCCGGCAGGCCGACGGCGGACGTGGATGCGGGAGGGCGGCAGCGGATTACTGGATTCTTCGTGCAGGACGCGTTTTATTTCGCGCGAAACTGGCTGCTCACTCTGGGCGCGCGCGAAGACGAATGGCTCAATAGCCGCGGCTTTTCCAACCGGATTCCGCTCCCAAAGGGAGCCGCGACGCTCGCCGACTTTCCCAATCGCACAGAAAACGCCTTCAGCCCGCGCATCAGCCTGCTGCGCGCTCTGCCGCGAAACGTAGCCGTAAGCGCCTCGGTTTATCGTTCGTTCCGCCCGCCAACGCTGAACGAGCTCTATCGCAATTTTCGCGTGGGCAATGTGGTGACGAATGCAAACTCCAGTTTGACCTCCGAACGCCTGACTGGCGGTGAAGCGGGCGTCAGCGTGCGTGGATTGGAAGAGCGGCTCACGGTGCGCGGGAATCTCTTCTGGAGCGACATCGACCACGCCGTTGAAAACGTAACGCTCTCCACGACTCCGACTCTCATCACCCAACAGCGGCAAAATCTGGGAACCGTCCGCGCCCGGGGAGCGGAGCTTAGCGCGGAACTTCTTCTTCCGAGTCATCTGCGGCTTTCCGGCGGGTACATTTTGACAGACAGCAAAGTGCTCAGCTTTACGCCTAATCCTCTATTGGTCGGCTTACGCGTGCCTCAGGTGCCAAGGAACGAGGTGAATATCCAGCTCAGCTATCTTTGGCGGAACTGGACGGCGGGGGTTCAAGGCCGTTTTGTGGGAAAGCAGTATGACGACGACATTAATACATTCCCCTTGGATTCGTACTTCACGCTCGATGCAGAGGCATCGCGGCGTATTCTGCCTCATGCCACTTTTTTCGCTGCGGCGCAGAACCTCACCGCTTCGCGCTATCAGACGGAACGGACGCCGGTGCTGCAAGTGGGACCGCCGGTTCTCGCCCGCGCCGGCTTTCGCTTCGACTTCGGCCAGAGGTAGTCGCCAGCCTGCCTCTGAGCGGATTTGATGTGTTACAGGGTGAAGAATCCTCGTTCCGCAGGTGAAGAGAGATTCTTCGGCCGTCTTTTTCGAACGGCGAAAGCGAAAAAGCTTTCGCCTGAACCGGCCCTCAGAATGACATCGGACTTCTATTGCGGCGAGAAAGCCAGCAGCACGTTGCCCGGATAACCGGTACCAAACTGGTATCCCGATCCCACGTAGAGCATGCCGCCGACAATCGTCGGCCCGGCGGACGCCATCGTTCCGCCGTTGGCCTTGACGCCATTCACCGTATTGAAATCGCGCTTGGTGTTGACCTCCCAGATTTCGTGCCCATCGTCGGTGGAAAGCGCGCGCAGAATGCCGTCCCATCCGCCGGAGAAGACCACGCCGGGAATAACGGTTAGCGCCGCGGTCTGCCCCTGGAAGGGGCCTCTGGGCTGCTGGCCTGGCAGCGGCGTAAACCACTTCTTTTCGCCCGTCTTCAGCGAGACGGCCGCGATTCCGCCGCTCCGCAATCCGAAGTAGGCATTCTGATCGTCGGCCGCGCCGCCGAACGTGATCATCCCCAGCGCCAGCTTATCGACCAACTGGACCTTCCACAGCAGCTTCCCCTGCTGATCGGGGTCGTGCGCCCAGACCATTCCGCTTTTTTGCGCAGCCACCAAGACGCGGTGTCCATCCGGCAACGTGCGCAAGATCATGGACGAACCGAAATCGAAGTCCGGCCCGAGCGGCTTCGGGCAATTCTCCGAAACTCCATCCGGATTATCGGTCCCGCCGTTTCCGCATCCCGAAAGCCATGAATCATTCTCGGTGTCTTGCACCGACCACAAAACTTTTCCCGTACCCATGTCGAGAGCCATCACAGCGTCAGTGTTCTTCGGTGTTGGTTCCGTGTAAGCGTCGCCGGTGCCGATGTAGAGCGCGTGATGTGCAACGTCGATTGTAGGCGCAGCCCACACCGCACCGCCCGCGGGAGCGTAGTGCTGAATGCCCTTGGCGCTTTTCGCCGTAGGTTTCGGCGGGTCGGGAATAATGTAGGTTTTCCAGATTTGCTTGCCGTTTTTCGCGTCCAGGGCCGTCATGCTGCCGCGAAACGTGCAGCATGGATACGTCATGCTCAATCCGGCAGACCGCTCCTCGGCAGACGCCATCGGCACGTACAGGCGCCCTTCGTACAGCGTCGGCGCTCCGGTGATCTGCGCGACGGGGTGTTCGTCAACCTTGGTTTTCCAGAGCAGTTTCCCATTCTCGGCATCGAGGGCGTACATGTTCGCTCTCTGGTCGCCGAAGTACACGGCATATTTCGTCGCACCGGGACCCTTTACCGCAGCAACGGTCGGCGCCACGCGCATGGCCCCTTCGCTTTGAAACGACCAGTAGACGCAGCCCGACGCCGCGTCCAGGGAGTACACCGTGCCTGCGTCAGAGCTCACAAAAACACGGCCTCCGACGACTGTGGGTTGGCTGTGCGATTCCTCCGCCAAGGGCAGGCCAAAGGCCCACTTGAGCTTCAGGTTGGGAACCTGGGCCGCGCTCAGGCCAGCCACATTCGCGGGCTGAAAGCGGGCGTTGGTCGTGGGGTCGACGCCCCATCCGTTCCACATCGGCGCTGCCGCAATGTCGCCCATCGGCGGATCGGCGGTGCACTGATTCGGCATCTTCTTGGCGTCCGCGATTTCGGTGACTCCGAGTTTGCGTCCGCCCAAATACGCCGCCACCGTTTTCTTATCGTCTTCCGAAAGGCCTTGCATCTGCGAATGAGGCGCCTTTGAAAGCACGGCGAACACCGCCTCCGGCGTCATCTTCCGCAGCCGCGAAGCGTCCGGCGCCTTCTGGTTCGGGGCGCTCTGGTGACAGCTCGCGCATTTGGTTTCAAACAGACGCAGCCCGACGGTCGACTGCGCCAGCGCCCGATCAGGCGTGGCCGCAAGCATGATCAGCGATGCCAAAGCGATCGGTACGAATAGGAAGCTCTTCATGAAGCAGACTCCTGTTGTAGGCTCGTAACTTGATGCAACAAAACATATTCCTCTGAGTGGCAAGCGTCAAGACTGAGTCTCGCTGCATGATCAAAGAAACCATGTTCGGCGCTACCGGCTGCTGAAGGCGAACCCAGTCCATTCGGATGCCGAGGCGCCAAAGACGTGCATGATATCGGAGACACGCCGCAAGGGGAACGAGTTCACAGCACGGCTGAGCTGGATTTCTTGTCCTGGTGGGACCAGCATTTTCGCGCCAATGGCGGAAAAGCTAGCTCCGAGTTGTATTAGCCTGGTGAGAATCTAAGCTCGCGTCTCGAGCCTTGGCTCCTTCTGCTGCCACGCCGGTTCACAGCGCGCCTGTTCACGCACTATCGTGACTACGGGCGGTACAAGACGCATTCTCTGAAGGGCTTACTCGCAGATTTGGAACCCTCAGGTTCCTTGGCAGCCACTCACTTGACGTACAGGTCAGAACCGACGCCATTACTTCGTTCCGCCGATAAGATTCTGCCGTCGGCGAACACAACCTTGTTCAGAATACCGACAAATTTGCCGCTCTTGGCCGGCCGTATGTCAACGGTAACTTCCTCACCAGGCTTGAAGGAATTCTTACTCCAGCCGGCATCGATCATGTTTGCGGGAGCTTGAGTCTCGACAACCCAATGTCGTACCTCGCCGCTATCGGTTTTTTCGTCGAATCTCAGAAGACAATGCGGATTGGACCATACCCATTCGACCACGGTTCCCTTCGTGGTCGTTGTTTTGCTCTCAAAGGTCGCCGCACTGCCGTGGTGCGCGAACGAGGGAGCGCAGACGATCAACATACCGATAGCGAGAGCTAAAACGGTTAGATATTTAACTTTCACGATCAACCTCCCGTTATTCAACTTTAAGGCGACGTAACTTTCGCGATCTCCCCATGTTGGTCCTGAACCGCTTTCTTGAACCGCTCACGCCTTCAACGTCTAATGCCCCAAATGGTTCAGGCTATTTGTTGTCGACACCGCTGGCGTCATTACCGTACAACTCGTAATACTTTTGCATCTCCACCGGTGAACAGTACATCTCCATCACGTCGGTGTGCGGGTCCGCCAATATCATGCGCATTTTGTCCATGGTTAGCCAGGGTTTTGTATAGATCTTCGGGTCGTCAATCATCTCGGTCCACTCCAGGTGGCCCTGATCCACACGGTGGAAGGTTTCCGTTACTTTGACCTGGTCGCTAATCGGGCGGCCCGTAGAGTCGAGCCAGACTCTGTCTTCCGGCATAGTGCCGATGGTTTCCACAACGAGGGTGTTGTCGTCCGTCCACCTGCCGACAGAAAACCCGTAAAACCGTTGATTCACGAACGTGGCCGGTATCGCTACCCCACCCTTTACCGAGCCGCACGCCGCCATCCACGAGAACGGGGAGTTCTCGCCCGTCCGTCCAGATTGTGCGAAACCTCTTGTCATATTCATACATGACCGCGACTTTAAAGTCGTCCTGAAGGATCTGTGTCATCCTCAGGTTGTAGTGATTCATGCGCGGAAAACCCAAGGGCTCACATTTGTCCCGCGGATCATTAAAGAACGCAGGCTTGACTGCATCGTGGCCTTCCAACGCCTTATGGGACTTGTACGTTTCTAGACCGTACGGAGTATAAGGCAGCTCATGTTGAGGTTTCCCGTCATTGGGCATGGCCGCCACGCCACCAGCTTGGATGGCGCCCCCGGGCCCGTTTTCCGGCGTCCAAGTCCCGGAGATGTTATGGCGCGGAGCGGGGGCCGGAGTCGACTTCTGGTCTTTGGCTGCGACCGCTTGCTGAGACGGAGCATTCTGAGCGAACACCGAGCAGCAGAGGGCCACTCCCGCCACCATGCTAAGTGCCGAAATCGAGCGATTCGCCATTTTCGAACACCTTTCGCACATCTGGGCCGGTGCTACAAACGGCCTCTAATGCGCTTGAGCAACCCTAAGCTTGCCGACAATGATGGTAATTTAACACAACGCCAGCACCCAGTGGGTGCCGGCGTTGTGGGGAATTTAACGATTCGACGCTTAGAACAAGAACTTCAGCCCAAATTGAATGATCCGCGGGGCGACTGAAGTCGCGGTAATGGACCCCAAGCCGCCGCTGCCCGCGTTGCCGGGGATAACCTTATCAACTACATCGGTATCGTTAATACTGGCAAACTGCGGGTGGTTGAAGATGTTGTAAAATTCGGCGCGGAACTCCAGGCTCTTACTCTCGCGAATCTTGGTTACTTTCGCCAGAGACATATCAAAGTTGAATTGGCCTGGGCCCAGAATATATCCGGCACCCGCGGTGCCGTAACCTGTTCCGCCTCCTGCCCCGTTAATCGCTCCGACGTTGTTGGGAGGAGCGCAGAACGCGGCCGAGTTGATCCAGCCGTTCCCACCCTGCTGGAACTCGCTCGTTATCCGTTCCTCAGCGGTGCCCGAGGTAGCAACGTCTTTATACGTCATCCCAGGGCACAACTGGGCATGGCCAATCGTCCCGCCCAGACCCGCGCTGACCCCAAAGACTCTTCCGCCCGAGCTATCCACGATATCCTGAGGCGCGCCGTCCTGGACGGTTGTTACACCCGACCAAGACCAGCCCTCCGTTGCTTTCCCCATCCATCCCTGCTGATGGCCCAGGGGCAGTTCCCAAACATAATTAATGACGAGACGCTGCGGCCGAACCAAGTATTCCGGCGAATAGGTCTGGATTACGTAGGGGTAAACGTTGACGCCCTGCGGAGCTTGCTCGAAGGCGCGGGCGTAAGTGTAGGCGGCCTGCAACTGCAATCCATGTGAAAACTGCTTCCGCACCGTCGTTTGCAGGGCATTGTATTTGTAAGCGCTATTGGTTTGGTCCGTCGTTGCTGTTGCAGCCACGCCTAGGATCGGCACACGGAGAACCGCGTTGGTGTTGGAATTCGTGGTGACGCCGGTGACCCCGCAGCTTAGGCACGGGCTGCCGACTCCCACCAACTGCGCTACGTTATACGGATTGGCAATGGGTGTTCCGTCGGCGGTATTCCCGCTGACCGCGCCTGGAGTCACCTGATTGATGCCATGCGACCCCACATAGCCGACTTCCAGCACCCAACTTGGCGCAAATTCATACTGAGCGTTCAAGTTCCATTCATAGGTCGTCGGAACGGTCCAATCCGGAGTCCAGGCCTGTGGAGTTGTATTCGAACTGCACGGCGGCTTAAGACAAGCCGTCGCTGCATTGTTAGTGCCGCAGAAAGCGTTAGCCGCGTTGCACGCTGTCGATGGGTCTACCCAGAGAGGCAGGAACCCGAAGTACCCTGGACCGGCCGAAACGACTCCCGGCGCGATAGCCCACGGATTGGCCAGACTTGCAGTAGATACGCCGTTGGTGACCCCTCCAGTGAGAGGAGCACTGCCGACACTTTCATCACCGGAAGATAGCATGTCGTAGAAGATTCCCACGCCGCCACGCAGAACGAATTTGCTTGTCGATAGGGGCTGCCAGGCAAAACCGAGCCGCGGCCCAAAATTGTCCCAGGGAGCACTATGCCCTTGGAAATAGGGATTAGTATTTTGGTAAACGCCGGCCGGAATAATACCTTTGTAATTGCTCGGCATTATATATCCGGCCAGACTCTCGCCGGGACCGCCTGGCACGGTGACGAAGGGAGCCGAGCCTATACCGGCCAGGCTCGGAAGAAATCCACCCATGTTTCCCGCCGTCTCTGTCGGATATTGGTCAAATTCCCATCGCAGTCCCGCGTTCAGGGTGAACCTCTGCGTAATTTTAATATCGTCCTGAATAAACATGCTTAAGTCATAGACACGGACGTTGGTCTGGACGCCGCCATTAGCGGTGGCGGACTTACCGGCGGCCGACTGGAAGATTATGTTGCTGGTCGATCCTCCATTGCATCCGCCGGGGTTTCCGGGGTTGGGGCTCACTGCTGCGGTGTTGCAGCCAGCGCGGCCGATCAGGAAGTCCGCGAAGGATTGGAAGGTCGGCGCTCCCGCCGAGCTGAAAGGAGCCTGCGAGGCCCGTTGAAAGCGCTGGAAGTCGACGCCGGTCCGAAACGTGTGCTTGCCATGCGACCAGGAAACCTGATCGCCGATGGTAAATTGGTTGTTAATGATCAGGCCTCCGAAGGCGGAAAATGGACCCATGGTGAAAAGGCCGGTCGCGGGCCCTCCATTCAGGCTAAATTCAGATAGAGTGTCGGTCTTACCCTGCGGAGCAAACGGCGAAAAGAAGTCCGCGATGCCGAACTGCGAATTCGTCAGAGGGGATGGCCTGTTACTTATGGAGACATCTCGCTGGTATGCGCCGTGTAAATCGTTCACTATATTATTGGACGCAATGGTAGTTAGCCTCACGATAGCGGTTTGGTCGGTGTGCCGGGCCGTAATTGGCCAACCCAATAATGCACTCCCTGGTTCTTGAGCATTGGGCACTCCGAAAGGGGCATTAATTGGATCTGTTTCGAAGATGTAGCGCGTGGATATGGTGTTCTTGCTGTTCACCTGGTAGTCGAGGTTTCCGATGCCCTGGTGATCCTTGAAAAATGCGGGCGCTACGAAGTTCACGGGTGCGTAGCCTGAGGTACCCGAGCCCGGAATGGCGTAGCCGTAGCCGGGAATCTGGGCCTGCAATATGCTGATCGTGATCGGGTTGATGTTGAACAAGCCGGCCGAGTCGCAACCGCCCGCAGGGCATGCCGAGGGGTTCTGAATCAACGCAGTGCCCTGCCTGGGTGTGGATGACGACGAGACCGCCGCCAGATTCTGTATGAACGCTACTCCTGCCGCGTCGCACGCCGAAATGTTGAACCAGCCCGGGTTACCTCCATTACAGGTTCCGCGATTGCCAGCGGGAATGGGAGGCATAAAGGTTGAGGACTGGCTATAAGCAGACAAGCCACTCTTCTGATCGTTTTCCTGATACGATGCGAAGAAGAAGAGCTTATCCTTCTTGATTGGTCCGCCCACGGCCCCGCCATATACGTTCGAATTCAAAACCGGTTTCGGAGTGCCCGTACGGTTCAGGAACCAATCCTCGGCATTGAGCGCAGAGTTCCGGAAGAACTCGAACGCACTCCCGTGGAAGCTATTCGTGCCTGATTTGGTGACCACGTTCACGTTGGCGCCGGGATTCCGCCCATAACCCGCATCGTAGGTCGAGGTTTGAATCTTGAATTCGGCGATTGCATCGGGATTGGGCTGCGCGAAGCTCCCGATCGTCACCCCCTCTGACACGCTGTTGAATCCCGCCCAACTATTGGTAACTATGCCGTCCAAGGCGTAGGTGTTTTGGCCTGTGGCCCCGCCATTGACGGCCATGCGAGTGGCGCCCTTTCCGAGGAGCGAGGCGTTTTCGACATCAGCCGAAACACCGCCAGACATGGCGAGCAGGTTCGTATAGTTCCGAGTATTGAGAGGGAGGTCCACCATAGTTCTTGCGTTGGCTACCGTGCCCAAAGACGAACTGGTCGTCTGGATCGCGACCACTTCGCCTTCCACCGTGACAGTTTGGGTTTGCCCACCTACCTCGAGGGTGCGATCCAAAACTGCTGTCTCCGTAACGCTGACGGTTACAGAAGGAATTTCCACCGGCTTGAATCCGCCGGCATCAATCCGGACGCGGTAGTTCTCGGGCGGAAGCAAAGTAAATCTGTAACCGCCGTCCGGCCCGGTCGTGGCCGTGCGCACCGCTCCGGTATCCAGACTCGTGAGCGTCACCATCGCATTCGGGATCACCGCACCGGACGGGTCTTTAACCGTACCCGTCAGCGCGCCCGTGGCAGATGACTGGGCCAGTAACGAGGGCGCTAACATAATCGACAGAAAAATTACCAACAGCCCGTTAATGCCCAGCCGCCAAGCGTTCCGTCCGTTCTTTGAGGTCATCTCCGGCTCCTCTTCAGTCTGTTTGACTTCATCATTCGGCCCGATTTCGTCCAAAAGGATGCCAACGATGAGTTCGAGCACAATCAGGATTTTTTCACACCCGTGATATGGATCGTTTTAGTGGCAGGGTTCAAGGTCCCGGTAATTTGCACCGTCTCGCCAACATATGGCTGAACCCAATTCTGATCGTCCAATTGATACGCAGTTTTGGTCGCCGCATCGTAGAGAACAAACTTACTGGGAGGTTTGGCGAAATGCGCCCAATAGAGTACGCATCCCTCTTTTTTGGTGACGCCTTCAACAGCTTTCACGGGCGTTTGAATACAGTTCAGGTGCTCGTCCGTGATTTCGCCCTTGAATGTGGCGGTCTGAGCGGCAGCGAATGGGACGATAATCAACATCAAAACAATAAAATAAGCCGAGGCTAAAGCGACAAGGCTCTTCGTACTTCTGTTAGTGATGCAAACTTTCATATCAGCCCCCTTCGCTGTGCGCTTGCGACCACAAACCACAATCTTGTACAGCAAACTCTTCGGCGTCTGCCGAACAAACTATCCGCCGCATCACCTTGCAGTGAGACACAGTCACGATTTGCTCGCGGTGTTATCATAGGCTCGCAACCTTGTCAATCTGCGCTTTGGCAAGATGCCGGTCGTGGGGACGCAGACACCCGTTGCTTTAGCACTGTTGAGGCGGGCAAGAAGCAATGGTGCTTCGCCGTTGCGGCGATAAAATTTCGTTGTTTCGCCTCATGCGGAATCGTATGATACGCCCCGCCAGGGGTGCACTCGGTGGTCACGTTGAAAAGGAGATTCCCGGTGAAAAGACTTCTTGTGTTCTCGGTGACCATGGCAGGGCTAGCCATGCTTTCGCCTTTGTATTCGCAAGAAAGACCAGGAAGACAAGGTAAACCAGATCCGTCGTTGGTATTGCCGCAAGACGTCAACAAGCCCGCGCCTAGACTTGCCGATGGACATCCGGACCTCTCGGGTCCCTGGGATGGTTGTTGGAAAACCGGGAAAGACGGTTGCTTTGGCGGTGGCACAAACAACGATATTGTCCAAGATCTGGCGATGAAGCCGGGTGAACTGGAGTCCCTCCTGCAGCCCTGGGCGCTCGAACTTAGGTCCAAGCGGAAAGAAAAAGACGAACCGTACGTTGGCTGCCTCCCGCAGGGAGTGCCGCGCGTTAATCCGTACCCGACCCGGATCGTGGAGTCGTACACATCCAAGGGCTTGAGCCACATCTTCATCCTGCACGAGACGGGGGATTCCGGCGCTCACCGGCAAGTTTTCATGGATGGACGAAAGCACCCGGACGACAATGATCTCTTCCCCACTTGGTTTGGGCACTCGATCGGGTGGTGGGACGGCGACACGCTCGTGGTAGACACCATCGGATATAACGACAAATTTTGGCTCGACGGCAAAGGAACCCCGCACACTGAGCAGATGCACACGATCGAACGATACACCCGACCCAATTTCGGGACTCTCCTTCTCGACTTCACCCTTGATGACCCCGGGGCATTTACCAGGCCCCTGGAGTACACGTTTACGTTCAAACTTCTCCGTCCAGGCTTGGAGATGATGGAGTTCATCTGTCTCGAGGATAATGAGTATGGCAGTGCCGCCGGTTTCACGCCGGCTGACGAAGGTGGCACAAAAGAAAAGGTAAAAGAGCAACAGAAGAAAGAATAAGTGGAGTCAGCGAAAGGTAAATGTGTAGCCCAGTGAATCTTTTTGGAGGCATGACAATGAAAGCAAACCGCGGAGTCTTGTTAGCTGTTCTCGGCCTCATATGTCTTGCGGTGCCGGTGTTCGCTCACCACGGATTCGATACCGAGTACGACCAGTCGAAGAAACTCTCGTTGACGGGCGTGGTCACAAAGGTCTCCTGGCTGAATCCGCATATGCGGATATTCATCGACGTCACAAATAAAGATGGCTCGGTGAGTAATTGGAACCTGGAATTGACCAGTCCGAACAATGTACGGCGTCAGGGTTGGGGAAAGAATGATCTTTTGCCGGGCGACAAGGTCAATTTCGAAGCGAACCCTGGGAAACTTGTGGAGACCAGAGGCGCGATACGTTTAATCACCAAGGTGGGAGATACCCACCCCTTGTTCGTTCGCGGCGGACCTGAGGCGGCACAAGAGGGCTACAAGTCCGACGCCAAGTAAGGCGAATCGGTAAGCTTGCGGCGGGGCCCTCCCGGCCCCTTCCAAGACGCTATTCGCCATAGACGAGTAATTCACTGCGAGCAGAACGCCCTCGAACCTAGGTTACAAGCTAGTGAGATGGAAATGGGGCAGGCGTAGCGAATTTTCCGGCCTCGATCGGGACATTCGGTTGGATGTTGCTCAGCTCATAGGTGTCTTGCCCATCCGTCCAGGTCACAACCAGGTGAAAAGGCATCTTAACTCCGGCTACCTCGCGGTAATCACTGTAATCAATCTGAGTGGGAATGGTGCCGACCGCCACTTTGTTCCAGCGGACCAGGCGCACGAGCAGGCCTGAATCGTCGAAGTACAAATTTACTGGAAGCTGTCCGGCGTTTGTTCCCTGTAAAAGCTGAATCTTGCGGTCGTCAATCGTGGTGGTGGTGGCCTGCCACTGGCTGAAGGCTTTTTGGATTTGCGCTGGGAACGAGACAAGAGCGTCCAATCTTGCGCCGTCCAGGTTTCCGCCCGTTAACGGCATCAACGGCAAAGGTCTCCATTTCTCCGCTACCCAGCAGTTGTGGCCGTCGTAGGATTTGATACTGTCTCCCTCCGGCATATGAATGATCTGAGCGCGCTGATCGGGAGCTTTGGCGAAGATCTCCACGGGAACTCCTGCTCCACTTGTAGTGAACCCGGTGTACGTTCCCTTGGCTACAAAGCTCGTGAGCTTAGAGAGCCGTTCCGCCCCTCCGAGCGCTTGGATATATTTGTTAAAAATGGGATCGGCTGACCCATTGCGATCGGGTTGGATGATCATCGCGTTAGGATCATCTGTAAGCTCGCCATATTGCAGAGCGAGATTCGGTACGTTCTCAGGCCTGTAGCTGCCGCGATGACAGGTGAAGCAAGTCACACGCTGTTCCCCAGCGAAATTAGCCCGGTTGAGCGCGTTCATCATGAGAATCATTTGCCGAGCCCGTTGTATCGCAGGGGTTGTGATGGCAAAGGCCGCCCGGTCCGAGCTGATGCCGTCGTCGTGGCAACTCGCGCAGTCATAGCCGAGCGAGGACGCAAACATCCCCATCGTATCCATGAATTCATCAACGGGGATTCCTCTGAGAACCTGGACGCTCTTAAAGACTTCTTCTGACATCCGCGGTTTCTGACCTTGCCCACCCTGGCCGCGTGCGGACAGAAAGGCCATGGGAAACAAGATGGTCGTCAAGAAAGCGCTAATTAAGGTGCGCCGCATTCTTAAGCTCCCGGGAAAACATATCTTTCCGTCCGCCCACAAGATGCGTGGAAGTCAGCGCCACATTCTGTGAGTGGATTTGAATGGGTCTAAATTGTCACGTGTTTAGGAACTTTGGATTCAGCTCTACAGTGACTCAGCTATGTGGCTCGTATCCTGCTTCTTTCCAGATCGCTTCCGCCTCGGGTGACGCGAGGAATTCCAGGAGCGCCTTGGCGCGGGCGGGATCGCTCGCATGCTTGGAGACGAACCCCACAACCGGAACGGGCGTGCAGATCTTCCGCGGCAGAACACCCGACGATGTCGTATTTGTCTTTTTCGGGAAGCATGTCGCTGAGCATCAGCATACCGATATCGATGTTTCCGTCTTCGAGCCGCTTGGAAGTTTTGACGACGTTATTCGTGGCATCCGGTGCGATTCCTCGATTGGCAGGGCCAAGCTCGACCTGGCTTTTGGCGGCGACTTGGTCGGCGATGCCGAGTTTGTTGAGCGCTTCCCAGGGCCCCTCACCTGCAGCCGTGAAATCGGGATCCTCGTATCCGATGGTCTTGGCCGCCAGTAGCGCTTTCTTGACCGCCGCGGGCGTGGAGATGTCTGGGTGCGGCCGGCCCTTCGGTACGCCAACGGCCGTGAGAATGCTCGCAACCAGCGTTTGGCTGCTGGGATCGATCGTTCCCGAAGCCACCGCTCCCGGGAAGGGCGCTATCAGCAGATTCACGTCAAGAGGCTTCCCTTGCGCAACCATTTTTCTCGTGTCCGCGCCGTTACCGTAAGTCACTTTTACTGTGTAGCCGGTTTTGGCCTGGAACTGGTCTACAATTTTCTGAGTTGGCGCCCGCATCGGACCGACTGCCAGCAGGGTAATCTCACTTTGGGCGTGCGCGCTCGCCCAACTGCCAAACACAAACGCGATCACAAACATCGCTGACAACAATCTCATCTGTTTCACGGATTCCTCCTGCCGCGAGCTCAAGCTATGCGACGGTAAGCCTCGCGTGCTTATACACCAAGCGAACTCCGTGCGGCCATACTTTTTTCCTTCGGCCCAAGAATTTGAGAGGGCAGGGAAGTCCGTTCATCCTCATTCTTGGACATTTTCGAGCCACCAGGATCGCAACTTCGCGAGCGAGTTTCGCATCCTTGACCGGTTTTTCTGACCAAAAGAAAGCTGTCGCCATCTTGGCGCCCATCGTCAGTTTGCGCCGTGCGGCGCGCAGGGGATTGCCGGGCGTTCTTTAAGCGGAGGCTCCCTGCCGGCGCTTTTCCAATGTAAGATGTTGGGCCATGCGGGCCCGTAGCTCAGCGGTCAGAGCAGCGGACTCATAATCCGTTGGTCCTAGGTTCAAATCCTAGCGGGCCCACCGACGTTTACAGCGAGTTAGCATCTGGAGTCTTTACATCATTTGTCTGGCTGTGCCCATTTTTGTGCCCTGTCGCCCGCAAAGCTGGCTCGAGCGGGCCGGCGATCCGTACTTCGGCTATGGTGCTTTGCAGACGAAGTTTGCCGCATCATCGGTGCTGCCAGTTCCTTTGTAGGCGGAGACCTGGCCGTACGGACAAAGCGGTCGCGTGCGGTCCGCAGTTCCGTTCGTGAGATGTGACGCGAGAATTTGCTTCGGCGCAGAACCACTCGCAATCCATTGCTCGATGGCCGCCATCTTGTTGAATGTGTCGGTTCCGGGACCTCCGCCGCAATGGTTCATGCCGGGCACCATGTACAAGTCGATCGATTTGCCTACCACGCTTGCGCCGAGCTGTCTGACGACATCGTTGAAATAGTTGACGCTGTTCATCGGTGTAACTTGCGGGTCGGCCCAGCCGTGATACATCAGCAGTTTGCCGCCGCGATCGAAGAAGGGTTTCAGATTGGGATCTGTGAATTCAAGCAAGCCGTTGTCAGTCTTGAGCGCCAAATCGATATCGGTGGTCGCGTTAAACCGGTGCCAATCCCACTTCGGATCCTTGAATACCAAGTATTGGAACGTTTCGGTGGAATATCTGATTGGCTCCGGGCCTGCCAAAATTGCCCAGCCCAACTCCGATCCCGGCTGTAGCAACGCGGGCATGACTTCAGCGCCAGTTTTCGGATTCTTGATGGGAGAATAAAGTCCTCTGGCCGTCTCCACCTGCGCTGGGGTGAGGCAGTTCGGACCATCAGCACCTTTGCAAACGAGAACCTTCGGATCGAAGTGACAGACGGTGGGATTTTCTATAACCCCGTCCTTCACTCCATCGAGCGCATCGCACGCCTTCAGGACGGCTTCATGAACCAATGCATATTTCTCAGGCGGGATGTAACTGTCTTCGCCTCGGTGGGCAAAAACGTTGATGGCCATGCGGGCAACGAGTAGGCGCATCCAGTTGATGCCGGACGCTCCGGCCACAATTCCGTCGAAGTCAGACGGATATTTCGCTGCCTCCGTTATGCCCTGACGCCCACCTTGGGAGCAGCCGTTCCAAAACGAAAGGCTTGGCGCGCTGCCGTAATAGGCGTTCACGATTGCCTTCGCCTGCACAGTCATGTCGTGAACGGCACGATCGGCGAAGTCGATGACTTTCTGGGGGTGACCGAGCGCAAATGCCGCCGTGTTCCCTTGATGGCCGGTATCGGTGCTCGCAGTTGCGTAGCCGTCCCTCACGGCGGCCGCCAATGCAGCGTAGCTGATGACTCCGGCAAAGCCGCCATTGCCAACTGCTTGAAACTTCCCGTTCCAGCCGGAGACCGGCAACCAGACTTCGATCTTGATGTCGGAGTCGCTCGAGGGTGTGAGCGTAGCCGCCACACGGCAGAAAGCTGGCAGGGTCAAAAATTGCGAAGCGGCGGCGGAGCCCCCAGGAATCGGCAGCCTGAAGGCGCCAGCCGCGACAGTAGTCGTCGATGTAATCGTGGTGTCCGGCAATTTGAATGAGGCAAGGCTTTCGCACGAAGCCGCGAAAACCGACGATGCCGTGAGGCAAAACATCGCGAATCGTCATAAACATTAGAATCTTTCTAGCAGTCACCATTCCTCCTTCCTGCTGATATCATGAATGGTACCCACCTTTGATCGGAAACTGGACGCCGAAAGCCTTCAGAAAATCGCCAACGGATTTAGCGGCGATCCTGTTCCCTTATCGATCCGCAGCGGCGCAGCCATGAACAGGAACTCGTAACGATTCAGTCGTCGTGCCTGCTCGACGGCTCTTTCGAAATCGAGATTGTCAAAAATGTCCACCCCATGGCGACGAGCGCCAGTCGATGACAGCGGGTTTGTGACCGCCGGTGGAAGGCCCGTGGGTGAGACGCGTTGGGTCCATCGCCTCCGATGAAGGAAACACCGCGTTCCTTCAGGAAGTAAGCGACGTCGGCGTGATAACCGGCGAACCCAGCGGTATTGGGCCAGGGACCTAGTGCGGCGCGCCGCTTCCAACGGCCTGTATAGAGAAGTATGACGTCGCCTGGTGACACTTTCACGCGCTCCAACTTTTCCAGGGCCTCAAGATCTTCCCGGTGGATGGCCGTTCGCGGATCGAGCCATCCCTGGGGAGTGGCCTTTCCCGGCAGGCGCGTGGCATCGAAAAGGATCGCGCGCGTGACAACACCGTCCTTCAATGCATTGATGCTGCCTTTCGGGCAGCCGCGCTTGGGCAATGATATCTTCCATCGAAACGCCGTTGTATCCCTTGCCGTCCACCATCATGTGACAATCCAGGGCATCCAAATGGCTGTGAGCCACGCCATGGTACGTGCCCGTATATTGATACGTGTCGGTGGTGCCTGTCGGAGCGACGGCGCCGAGAGTGCGCTGGAGGACGTTCGGCGCATCCACCAGGCTTTTTCCTCGAACGACATCGTGGGCCAGTGAAATCGTCAGGCCCTCCTTGGCCAAAGCCAGGGCCTGCTTGCGTTTCGCAGGCGTAATGAGATTGGCTGCGCCAAGTTCGTCGTCATTATCCCCAGCGACCCCAGTTCGAGAGCTCCTTCAATGCGCGGCGGAAGTCCGCTTCGCTAGTGATAGTCGGGCGTGGATTGCTTGGGGCTTGTGCATAGGCAAGGGAAGCCGCAACGACCAACACAATACTGCTCAATCCAGTGACTAGGGTTCTCATGTTTACTCCTCGCAGTGAACGGGCAGTTCGGTTGAGAGTATAGCCCTGGAAGGAGACGCGCAGGTGGCGCGCAGCGAGATGTGGCGAGGACTAGGCTTGGCGGATAGTTCGGACGAATCGGGAAAACAGGGAGCAGCGCCCTTTCAAAAATTCCCACGGAGCTGGCGCTGTAAGGATCTGCAAACCGATTGGCAGGTCTTACGGCGGAACGATCCTATAGGAGATCGTGGGGCAGCGGTATGCGTCTAAGGCGAGCCTGGGAACGCCAGACAATATAGGTCTTCTGCTCCAAGCGAGGATAGTCCAATTAGCCAACCGTCCCCATCCTGCCGGACCCAAACAATTTGAAACAGGAGTTGAGACGCTCGTTTGGAGGCAAGTCCCCAGCGCAATGGCCGGAGCGCAAGGGCCGAGTCGGCCTGCGGTCGCGTTTTAAGACGTATGCAGCAGCCAGAATGGCTGACATTGCGAGTGGAACAAAGCTCGACGAACAGCTTGCCTGTGGTGGCGAAGCCATACACTGTCAGGGGCAACTGAATATCTGATCGTTGCTCGGCCCGCTCAGTTTGTTGACGTTCGGTCCGTGTTAACGGAGATATCGGCTCTGAAGATTCTGGGCGTTCCCGAAGCGCCAAGGCAAGCCTCCTTTTCGCAGGGGGATTGCGAGGGAAGGGTCAGGGGATTATAAGGTGTTGCGGCTGTCCGTTGCACACAAATTGTGCAACCTGCCACTGCATCAGCATACTTAGCCGCGGCCCCAAATGCTGTTATCGTTCCTGGCCATTGAGGCGCCGCTTGTATGCGGTATTGGTGAGTCAATCAGAACCAGACATTCCGCCAAGAGATCGCTGGAGGCTACCTCTGGTCTCCTAAGCGCAACGCGAACGGAGCACGCAATCCACGGGCTCAGGCTATTCGTCAGCCGCTTTCACGAGGTGGCGTTCCTTCCCGCTCTCGATCAATAATTTTGACTTAAAGTGCAGACACTTGCGCCGCCTCTTCCGGACCGCTTTGTAGCGCCGCCCGCAGCGTTGGTAAATCGACGGCTCGCTCCATGCGAGCCATCACGAGCGTCGCAAGCGAGTTGCCCAATACGTTCACCGGCACGAATGCCGACGACAAGAGACTATGAACGCCGAGAATGATTCCGACACTAGCAACGGGAATCACGCCCGTGGCGGAAAGCGTCGTCGCGAGAATGACGATGGCCGATCCAGCAACGCCTGCACCACCTTTTGACGTAAACAACATAATCGAGAGGAGCGTCAACTGCTGGCCGATCGACAAATGAATGCTGACGGCCTGCGCGAGAAACACCGAAACTGTGGCCCAGTACAGACACGTCCCGTCGTGATTGAACGAGTAACCGGCAGGCAGCACCAGAGCTACAATGGATTCCTCCACGCCGAGCCGCCGCAGTTTGGCGTAGACGTTCGGAAACACGGATTCACCCGAGCTTGTGCCCACGACGATCATCAGTTCGGCCGCGAAATAGCGAATCAACTGCAGAATGTTTACGCCGACGATCCAGGCAATCGGGGTTAGTACGAGCGCGACAAAAAGCAAGCAGCAAACATAGAACTCCGCGACCAGTTTGCCCAGAGCGACGAGCGTGGACGGGCCGAATTTGCCGACCGTAAACGCGATCGCTCCGAACGCACCAATGGGAGCGATCCTCATCACGAAACCAATCATCTTGAACAAGACCTGCTCGATCGAGTGTATGCTCTCAACAAGAGGTTTGCCTTTCGGGCCTAAGGCGAGCAGTCCGAAAGCAAACATCACAGAAAAGAAGAGTACCGGAATGACTTCGCCCTCGGAGAAGGCTCCCACGGCACTTTCAGGCACCAGGTTAAGCAGAAACTGACCGAAGGTGACTGGCTTTGCAGGCGCCTTCACACCGCTCTGGCCGAGCGATTTCAAATCTACGTGCATATTGGCGCCGGGCGCCGAGAGGTTAGCGAGCAATAAGGCCAGGACGAGAGCGACAGTCGTCACCAGCTCAAAGTAAATCAGCGATTTAATCGCAACGCGACCAACTTTCTTGGCTTCGCCGGCGCTTGCGATCCCGTGCACGACAGTGCAGAAGATGATCGGCGCCACGAGCATTCGCACGAGCTTGATGAAAAGGTCGCCAAGAGGCTTCAACGCCTCGGCCGTTTGCGGCCACACGTAGCCGACGATTACGCCCAGCACCATCGCCACCAAAATTTGGAAGGAGAGATGTTTGTACCAGGCACGCACACGCGGAGGCGCTGCGACTTGGCTGACTTGCGTGACGTCCAACTTTGCTGCCGGCGTTTGCATAGCCATCTAGTCGAGCGAGCGCGTGACGTCGTTGAATAATTCATCCACCGAGAAGCGGCGCGGAATCAAGCCCTGCCGTTCGGAATACCGAATGATGGTTTCGAGAGACTTGCGTACCGCCTCAATACCGAATCGCAGCCCTCCTGCGCTTTTCGAGGGACCGGCGGCGTTACTCTCCGTGAGCATGCGATAGACTTCCCGGACAACGTCCGGGCGTTGTTTCGTGATCGATTCCTTTACCACCATCATGTGATTAATCGGAATACCACCGTGTTTCTCAGCCCATCGCGCCGCAGCATCCGCGGCATCCGGGATCAGCGGCCTAAGCGCCGTTCCCTCCGGATTTTCGCTTCCGAAAATGGCGGCATCGATTTCACCATCGAGAAGCATTTGCAACAACTGCTTGCCCTCCGGTGCGCGCTGCACCCATGGCGGATCGATAAACTCGGCGACGTGCGGATCTTCAAACGTGATCCACTGAACACGCTGGAAGTCGACGCCATAGTCTTCCTCTAAGAAACCTCGGACCCACGCACCAGTCGTCTGCGTGTATGCGCGGACACCCACCTTGCGGCCGTTGAGATCGCCGGGATTCAGGCAGCCACGTTTCGGATTGTAAAAGATGGTGTGATGCTGACCGCGCGCCACGACCACTGCAGGCATCAGAATGTAGGGCTTGCCATACACCTTTGCCTGCAAGAATGTGACGATGGCAAGCTCGCCCAGGTCGAACTTTTGCTCTCGCACCAAGGCTTTGAAGGCTTTGTTGGCGGTTTTGACATCCGCGAAAGCAAAGTGTACGTAGGGCGATCGCACTTCCCCGCTTCTCAAGGCGTCCGTGTTTGGGTACGCAGCCAACAGAGTCTGCACAGTCAGCGAGGTCTGTGCCTCAGGCATCGATTTCCTGCTTCTGATTCCCGACCAGCCGGGGATAAAGAGTAAGCGCCGTCTGGGCGAAGATCCAATCACGATCTTCGGCAGTCAACACCGAGAGACCCGCTTGGCAAAATTTCAACAGTTCCGGGAGCGTTCCCTCAGACGTTGGATAGTTCGATCCCCACGCGATACGCGAAGCCCCGAATTTCGATATTAGAAGTGGGAAGAAGGTCGCCGGAGTAGCCTTTCCGCTTTGGGCCTCCGCCACCGTGCGCGGCGTAACTTTCAAATACAGGTTCTTATAATCCGCAAGTCGAAAGAGATCGGTTGCGCCGGTATAAGGAGGTCCGTCCGAGAGGGTTGGTTTCGCCAAGTGATCCAGAATAACTGGAACATTCGGAAAGCGCTCCAGCATGTGGATGAGCTGCGGAATCGCTTTCACCGTCATTTGCATGCATATGGGGAGCCTGACTTCGCTCGCGCACTCCCAGGCCGGAAAGCATCGCGGATTGTCGACCCAGTCGGCCTGATTCGGCATCGTGCTGCCCGCCGTGAATAAACGCATCCCGGTCAGATTCCGGCCTAGCCAATAACGGATCTTTTCTATAGCGTCAGACGCGAGGACATCTGCAGAAAAAACACCGGTGAACCGGTCTGGGTGAGCGGCCACAGCGTCAGCAACATACGAATTATCGTGGCCGTAACAGGTGGAAGCCTGCACCAGAGCCGCTTTTGCAATGCCAGCCCGATCCATGGCGGCCATCATCTGCTCCACGCTCACGGGCCTTTCGCGCGACCAGTCCGATTTGTGACCGCCGACCGGAGCATTCGGATAGCGCTCTGTATCGGTGCTGATCACGTGAGCGTGGATGTCGATGGTCATGGCGTGTTAGGGTCTCTGCTCCAAACGGCACGGGTATACTGCTCCGGAAGGAATGAAGGTGTCACGTACTTCCTGACGTTACGGTCTCGCTGCGCGGGGCAGGATAAGCCCAGACGACGCACGGGTCAACCCCACCAGGACAATCGGGCTTTCAGCGGTTAGGGCAGCAGCGGCTTCTGGCCTGCGGGCAGGTGCTGATCGAAACCGATCAGCACCGTATTGTCCCTGGAATGCTGGGCCATCAATGTGACGAAGTCCACGAGATCCCTTTCGGCAAAGACGTTCAGCGCATGAGCGTAAGTCTCCGCGGTCACCACGTGTTTGCCCAAAAGTTCGCGGCCGAATTCGATAATCAGGGCCTCTTTTTCGCCCAGGCCCCATCGGATGTTCGTCAGCGGCTGGCGTTTGCGCACGACATCAATCGTCGCGGGATCGAGACCATCCTGAAGCGCAACGAGTTCGTTGACCGTCCAGTCGAATTGCTCGTCATACTCGCGGGCCGTCACCAGGACCGCCAAGTCCACGAGCCGCCGCCCGGCGCTGGCTTCCAGGGATTTCAGCCCGGCTCCGTGGCGCGCCAACTGGCCTGGCCCGGTGCCCTCGGGCTCAAGGGAACGGCTGTACAAAGTGGGGGCTGTCTGCGGATTCTGATTCTGGTTTCGAACGAGTGGAAGGCGGCTTCGCGAGTCCGGGTGGATGTCGTCGGGAAGAGTGAAGGGTAACGGCAAGAATTGCTTCATCTGCGGAGGCATATGTTGGTTGAAGGCGGTCAGCCTGGTCGCGGTCCCGGCATACTGACCCATCAAGTCAATGAGGTCCACCAGGTTGGCCGGCCCAAAAACCTGCAAGGCAGAGGCGTAGGTCGCCCCGCTCAATCTGTGCTTGCCAAAGAGTTCACGACCAATCTCGATGATAACGGCCTCTTTCTCACCGAGTCCGGAGGTGGGTTTCCGGTACCGAACGACGTTGAGGAGAGCCGGCTCCGCTCCGACGGAGAGGGCTTCGATCTCGTGAAGCGACCATTCATACGGCTGGTCCATCTCCCGTGCGGTCGTCAGAATTGCTAATTCCGTAAGCCGGCGCCCAACCGGGGAAGCCCAGCGCACATCCACTCCTGTGCCATGAAGCCGTATCTCAGCCGCACCTTGCGGAATCCCGGAGTCGGACCCGGAGGCGCTAACCGCCGCGTCGTAGGCTTTCTTGCCGCGATCATCCAATTCTTCGCGCTTGATAAGAGGCAGACGGTTTCGCGAATCCGGTGAGATGTCCTTGGGAAGCGGTTCCTCGGATTCAAGTTCGGAGACTCGTTTGGTGCCGGAGGATTGTTTCCCGGACTGCGCGGCACGGTACGCGGCTGCACTTACTCCACTCATTAAAAACAGGCCCATGAGAATGTAGACGAATCTCATTTTCGCCTCCAGGCCACATGGCACGTTCGCGCAACTGCTAGGCCATGCCGCTTGGCTCAGCCAGCAGCCAGACGATGCAGCTATATATCACTCTTGGAGATCGGTTAGACACTGCTTCAAATGCTCGCCGGCCCAGCGACGCCTCGAAAGAATCGATTCTGCATTTGAAACTTGCGTAGTAACATGCACGTCCAACGGGAAAAGAGATAGGACCCCCGGGCAGCATTCCCTTTCAAGGAGAGATTCATGCGCTACAGACTCTTCGGTGTCGTCTTGGCCATTTCTGGTGTCCTGTTTGCAGCCAGTCCCGCGCCCGCGCATCACGCCTTCGCGGCAGAGTTCGATGCCAACAAGTGCACCGATCTCACCGGCACGTTCACCGCTTTCGAATGGGATAACCCGCACGGCTACTTTCATATGGACGTAAAAGACTCGAGCGGCGCCGTAAACTCATGGAGCTTTGAGACCATTTCTGTACCTGCTCTAAAAAGGAGTGGAACACAGAGGCGCGATTTCGAAAACGCCGTAGGGAAAACTGTCACCGTGAGGGCCTGCCTGGCCAAGAACGGCGCCAAGAATCGGGCTGCGGCCGAAACCATCAAGCTGCCGGACGGCCAAGTCCACAGAATCGGCCAGGACGTCGAGGGGAAGTTCAAGGAAGAGTGACGCCAGGCGGCGGTTTGCCTAGATTCGAATTGCGCGCCTTGAGGAGGATCAGATGAAGGGACGCTTGAGCTGTTACTTGGCAGCTGCACTGATCGTTGTGGGGATTCTGTGCATGACTTCCGCGCTTGCGGCACAGGAAGGTGGTTCGCAACCGCCTAAATCCAAGCAACAGGCAGTGCCGCCCGGTGGGCCAGCCCCGCGCACCGCGGATGGCCATCCCGATCTCTCGGGAGTGTGGTTTGGGGGAAGGGCGGGCGGCCACACAGACAGCCCGGCGCTGCGGAGGCAATTCGACCCCAAGGCGACGCCCGAAGAACCTCCTTCGTTCCAGCCGTGGGCCGCCGCGAAGATCAAGGCGATGACCTCGACGGATTACGAACTTGGCCGCGCCTCTGTCAATTGTATGCCGCGCGGCGTGCCGGGCATGTTCCTGATCAATCCTTACCCCTTTCAGATCGTGCAAACTCCGGGCCTGTTCGTCCAGTTAGACGAGCTGAACAATAACTTCCGCGTCGTCCACACGGACGGCCGTCCACATAATCCCGATCCGGATCCCGGATTCGACGGCGACGAGGTCGCCCACTGGGATGGCGATACTTTAGTCATCGACGTGATCTCCATCGATGAGCGTACCTGGAACAATTTTACCGGCTGGTTCCACAGCGATCAGGAACACGTCATCGAGCGCGTTACGCGTCCCTCTTTGAATTATCTCAGCGTGCAGGTGACCATCGAGGACCCCAAAGTGTTGACCAAGGCCTGGACCTCCGCGCCGCGTGTCTGGACGCTCGGTCACGAAGACCTGTTGGAATACTTTTGCACCAATAATCAGGAAGTGGAGCAATACAAAGCGCTCAAGAACAAGGAATCCGGCAGCGACAAGAAGTAAAGAAAGAACGCGAACTCACCGTCACGACATAAGCCTCGGGCGCATTTTGGTGACGGCTTTCGCGTTGCTGCGCTTCTCCACTCCCTCACTTCAGCCAAAGCGAATACCGCGATCTGCTGAAAGTTTTGACGCATCGCCCGCGTTTTGCAGAGCTGCCGGCTTAATTCCGCGAAACGAGGCCGGAAGGTCCTTCGGCAGCAGGTTCAGGGCTGGCGTGAAAGTCATTCGGTGCGTAAACCGATTTCGCGCCGACTTGGCAAAACTTTCCACTGATCCCAGTAATGTTCAGTCCGGGAATTTGCGCGGAAACTAAGCGAACGATCACATTCTCGCGACGAATTTTCAGGAGGACGAAGATGAAAAAGTCCCAAGCGCCTTTGCCAGAATCCAGGCTCGCGCGGCGCGAATTCATTAAGGGGGGCGCGGCAGTGACGGCCGCATTCGCGGCGTCGAAGGCGACCGCGGCGCCGGTACCATCGCCCTTGCCGGCGCAGCAGAAAGTGCTACAGCCCTGGTGGGCGGCGCGACCCGCGAGCCCGAAGGCCAACCGGCCCGTCTCGATTGATATGCATACGCATTGGTTGCCGCCCAAATATACGAAAGCCCTGGCTGAACTTGGCAAGCCGGTTGCCAATATCAATCCGCTGGAGGCGGACCTGGACCAGCGGCTCAAATGGATGGACGAGCACGGAGTGCAAATGCACCTGTTGGCTCTGTCCGGCGATGCGGTATGGCAGTTAGTCATGCCCGAGCAGGCGGCGCGCCTGGCGCAGATCGTCAATGATGCCGCTCTCGAAGCGCATGCCGCACATCCCGACCGGTTCGTGGCCGCTATCGAGTTGCCCATCACCGACGCGGGCCTAAGCATGAAGGAACTGGAGCGCATGGCCGGCAAGCCGGCTATGCGCGCGGTCAATCTCGGGGATACGATCGCCGGCCGCGATTACGTATTTGAAGCGGACTTTGCTCCAGTCTTGGCCCGTTGCGAAGAGCTGGGCTACCCTCTAGTTTTTCACAATATGAATACGGATCCCCTGTGCAAACGGCCGGCCGGTCCGGGGTTGGATGCGGCCTTCACCCATGCCGTGTTGGGAGCGAAATTCATCACCACCGGCACACTGGAGAAATATCCCAAGCTCGAGATTGTGTTGCCGCACGCGGGGGGCGCTTTTCCCTATTGCGCCGGACGCGTCGAACATTTCATGTATCACATGGGAGCCAATGCTGGGAAGACGCCTCCGCAAACCTTCAAGGAATATCTGCGGCGGTTTCACTACGATTACTTGACCTATCATCCGGAAGGGCTGCGTTTCCTGATCGAGATCGTCGGAGCCGATCGCATCGTGGTGGGCACCGACAGCTTCAACGCCAAAGACATCGAGTATCCGAGCGCGGTCGTTGAGCAATTCAATTTCGCGGCCGTGGATCGCGACCGCATCTTGAAGGGAAACGCGATGCGGCTGTTGCATTTGTAACCTGTATTTGTAACCAACGATCAGACAGACGCGCCGCGTAGCGCGCCGCCATTTGACGAGGCGGAATTGTTCAAGAAGGCTATCGAATCGTAGTTAATTCTTCGGCTTATCGGCCTCGGCGGCGCCTTTATCCCGCTTTTCCTGATCTTCCTTTGTCAATTGACCGGCATAATTTCCGGAACCCGCTTGCCGTGAATAGCGCATGACCACGGTGCCATCGGCTCTCTTGATCTGGTCGATCACGCCGTTGGGCACTCCCGACTTCGCCGGGCGCAGCGTGAGAATAATTTCGTCGCCGGCCTTGAACGTCTGCTTGGTCCAGCCGTCATCAGCCATCATGGACTCCGGAGAAGCGACTTCGCCTGTCCACTGCACCGTTTTGCCGTTCTCATCGGTTGTCGTCCACGTAAGCAATACGTGAGGATTTCTCCACAGATAGTCCACGACGGTACCCTTTAGCGTTGTTTCGGTCGTCGACCAAGCTGCGTTCCCGTGGTGCGCCAGAACAGGGGAGGCCAGCATTGGTGAAAGAACGATAGCCGCCAGCACCGCAAAGATGAGCATCGCTCGCAACATACTTCCCCTCCTCTTTTCTAAATTGCCGTTAAAATTTCAAGGCCAAGCTTACTTTTTCGGAACCGTGGGTATCGTATTCTCATTGTTAAAATTAATGCTGTCCGATGGGACGCAGAAATTTTCCGCAAGCTCGGTATTGGGGAATAGCGCCATTGCGCCGGTCGTTGTCCAGGGCGCCGTGTATACCTTCGGATCGGTAATGGTCAGCGATACCTGCAGCGCTCCGTAGTTGAGCCGCTTGTAACGTTCCTCGATGCGCATTTCGTCGCTATGCGGATAGCCGCCCGGCTTGCCGGTTCCATAACGCTGAACCGGAGTTTGCGCAAGCCAGGACCTGTCCTCATAGCCATTCGACTCCACAACGAAGGTATCGCCTTCCCATCTGCCGACCGCATATCCGAGGTACCGCGGAATGGGCGGATCCGCCGGCAGTTTGCGCCCATCGGTCCAGATGTCCCGCCAGGTATGACTCCACTCGAAAAATTGCACAACGCGGTTCGGTAATACCACGAATTGAAATCCAAAGTTGAATGTCATCAACCGTGGCCAGCCCATGGGATCACACACATTGTGAGGATCTTTTGAATTCCATTGGGGTGAGTCACTCTGGTTGGCGTCAAATAATTTCTGTCCGTAAGGCGTGAACGAGGGGGCCGCTGCCACATTCAGCGGAATGCCATTGACCGTCAGGTCCTTGGGATTGCCATTCCACACTCCCGATATGTCGTGCACATCAAACGTGTGCGTATCGACGTTGGCCTTCTTGCGGTCCTCCGCCGCATAAGCTTCGTTCTCACAGTGCGGACAGGCCTTCCAGCCCGGACCCGGAGTAACCAACGGCACTTCCAACCCCGGTTTCGGAGGCGGTGCATTGCGGGTTTGACCCGCGGCCCCCTGCTGTGCGGACGCGACCGCCCCGAAGGTTAGCAGCGAGGCCAACAATGCAATGCTGACAATCGCGAGGTTGCGCATTTGTCAAAATCCCCCTTCGTCAGACGGATGGCCCTATCCCAGAACGAACCGGAGACTCCCACTGGACTTCGATGGCGATGATTGTACGCCTATTTCGGCTGCTTGGAATCTTGGAAAAGAGTTCGGGCGCCCGCGCCCGGGGGCAGGATACCTCGCGAAACCCGGCGCCAGGTTCTATCATTCAAGCGAAATATGGTTCAGCCAAAGTAGGGAATTGAGACCGCTGCAGTGACCACCGAAATCCAGAACAGCAACTCGACCAAGCCCGCGATCCTGGCCACTCGCGGCGTCTCCTGCTGACCCCACACCCGCATTCTTCGCTGAATCACAACATGCAAGATGAGCGCCATGGGAATCAGAAGGCCAAGCTTGGTGAGGAAAGCGGGATTGATGAGGTAAGTGGCTGCGGAAGCCGAGAAAAGCAAAAATCCTCCCAGAACAGCTATGCAAAAGCCAATCCAGTTCCAAACAAACAAAGCATTAAAGAGCTGCAACGGTGTCTGATACTGGTTGCCCATACCAAGCAGACTTAAGTCAGTCGCGACAGTCGTGCCTACCCACAGGGAGAGCCCCGTAAAATGCGTGGCCTGAACGAACGGATAGGCCCAATCTGAAGTGGCAACGTCCAACGCAAACCACGTGTTTTGCAGCCAACTGCCAAAACTCACCAGGGAACCATCCATCACGGTAGCCTCCCTTAGCTCCTGCTCGCAGGATTTTTTTGTGTTGCGATTGCTGACGCCAGACTCACCGGATTGACGCCGCACTGGCCGGATCTAGCCCAGTCCTGAAAGTGCCGGCAGTTCATTGCCCGCCAGGATTGCTCCCACCCACAGCAGCAAGGAAATTGCGGCTATGACTTTCGCCCCCATGGGCATCGCAGGCAGCCTGTCCCAGGCCGGCACCTTCCATTGGACGATAATGCCAAATATCACCGCCGCCAGAATCACCTCCATTTTCAGGTGAAACGTGGAATCGGGAATATAGGACGCCGCGATACCCCCGAACATGACAAACCCGGAAAGAAAATTTAGTACCAAGCCCGCCCACATCCAGGGAAAAAGCCTCTGTGCGAGCTTTGCGGCGCTCTGCTGCTGCCCGGCCAGACCCATCACGCGCAAATCGACAACCGCGATCGAGCCCACCAAAATGAACATGCTGAAGTAGTGGATGATCTCGAGACCCGCGGCCATCCAACCCACGCTATTGAGCATGACGATAATCGAGTTATCTTGTAACGCTTCGCCAAAATGGGTGAGCACGTTAGAAATCTCCCGCCGGCGAACCGTCCCCGGCTCTATAGGGAAGTGGCACTCGGAGCGCGAGTATCATCCAGCAGGCGGCCCCTGTCGAGTGTTAAATCGGTGCAAAAACTGGCTTAGCAGCGATTAATTTCGCGGCCGCCCTATCTGCCTGCGCTAAACCTGGCTTGAGCTCGCCTGTATTTCGAGACTTCGCGGACCTCCATCATTTCGAACATCGTTGCGCGCTGCAGGGAAACACATCTTTTTGAGCCGCCACAACGTCTGAACAAGTGACCGTTTGGCGTGGCGTCTCAACCTCGTGCTGTTCAGGCTTTGGCTTCGGAGAGATGATCTTTAATGCGTGCGATGTCTCCGGAAACCTCAACCTTCGGATTGGCGGAATTTCTCACCGCATACGCTCCGCTCCTCGAGTCACTCTACGTCCGCTCTAACGCCGCCCGTTGGAACGTGCCCCGCGAGGAATTTGCAGCCGCCCTTTGCCGCAGTGGATCACGGCATTTTGGTGCCGGGCAGCCGGCAATGGGCGCGGCAGAAGCCTACTTCCAGGCGCTCCACTTGGCAGACCTGGCGTTTGCGTGCGCGCTCCGGCGCGGCTGCGAGGCCGCGTGGGAACAATTCGTGGCCGATTATCGGCCGGTGCTGCGTGCGGCCGCTCGCGCCATCGCCGGTGCCGGCCGAGAAGCGCAAGCGCGGGAACTTGCCGATTCTCTCTATGCCGAGCTTTATGGCGTTGACCGCTCGGGTGGCGCCCGCAAGAGTTCGCTTCTCGACTATTTTCACGGGCGCAGCAAGCTGGCCACGTGGCTGCGCACCGTCCTCGCGCAGCGGCACGTGGACGCGCTGCGTGCCTCGCAACGCACGGAGTCGCTCGACGATGAAAATGCGCCCCACCCCGCAGCCGGTCTGGAAAACGCGAATTCCGCATTTGAAAATATCGATCCGGATCGCGCGCGGCTTCTCCCGCGTCTTTTCGAGGCGGTGTCCGAAGCTCTTGCGTCTTTGCCCGCGTCTGACCGCCTGCTGCTCTCGCTTTACTATGTTCAGGAGTTGACGCTCGCGCAGATTGCCCGGCTGCGCGGCGTTCACGAAGCCACCGTCTCGCGCCGGCTGCAAAATATCCGCGTCGAATTGCGCCAGAGCGTCGAATTCGTGCTCGCCAAAGGCGGCGCTGGGCAGAACGGCCGCCCCGCGGTGAAAGGCCTCTCGTCCACGGAAATCCGCCGCTGCCTGGATTATGCGTTGGAGGACGGCCCCCTTGATCTCACCGCAGCGCTGGAAGGGAACTCGCCGCCCGAAACAGGCGAGGGAAAGTGACGTATTGTGTGCAAGAAACTGGATTTGTATCGTTCAATGTAGAAGGGGCCAATGTAGAAGGGCCAATGTAGAAGGGTCGCTGATGTTCTTCGAACGACTGAGTTGGCAGAAAAATGAGCTTCGATATGCCTGAAGACCGTCATTTGAAGGACACCGCGCTAGCTCGGTTGCTGGCCCAGGCGCTTTCTCGCTCGAAATCCAACGGAACTGCGCAAGCTTCCGCGTGTCCGGATGCCGAAGTCCTCGCCGCTTACGCCGAACATGGTCTTGCGGAGGAGGAAACGTCTCGGTGGGAAAGCCATTTTGCCGATTGCAGCCGCTGCCAGAAGATCATCGCCGTCCTCGCCGCAAGCGGGGAAGAGCTCATTGAAGGCGAAGTCGTGAAGTTAGGTAATCTCGCCGCGGCATCGCCTATAAATCGCGAGCGTGTGGTGCGGAACGCACCATGGTGGACGCTGATCTGGCGCCGGCCATCGCTGTGGCGCTGGCTTGTGCCTGCAGCGGGCTTAGCATCGGCTGCGGGGTTGTGGCTTGCGCTGCATCACGCGCCTCCACGAGAAACTTTGAGTGCGCAAAAAATTCCCGCGGCAATCGAGGCACCGCAGAACGCAGCCGGACCGGGAGCCACCGGCGCCTCCTCCGCGAAGCCGGACGAAACGCCAAATCGCCCAGGCAAACGTGCCTCCGCCACCGGCAGCATCGCCGCGATCCGAGGCCGTGCTTCGCGATAAGGAAGCTGCGCCCGCCGAATCTTCCACCCGTGCGAAAAAAGAACAGGCTCAGAAGCAAGAAGCATTTTCGAACGCGATCGAGGCGCCGCGGAATTCTGAAAACCAACGCGCCCTCGAATCCCGCGAGGACGCCGCCAAGGACAATCGACTTCAGTCTGCCCAGTCAGACGAGAAGAAGTCACCAATGAGTGACGCGCTCAGTGCCGCCGCTCCTGCCGCGCCGGTGGCATCGCCGCCGCCTGCTCCGCCGCCCGCGCGCGAACTCGACCGTGCAGAACGGCAAGCCACCGATCGCGCCACCGGCGCGCCTGCGGCCACACAATTGAAAGCTTTAGCGCAGGCTGCAAGCCCGGCGATTGTCTTCGCTTCGCCAAGTCGCCGCGCTCTGTGGCGTCTGGGATCTGGCGGCCGCCTCGAGCGCTCCACCGATCAGGGGCAAACGTGGCAGCCGCAATCGAGCGGCGTAACGGCCGATCTTCTCGCCGGCGCCGCGCCATCGGAGACGGTCGCCTGGGTCGTCGGCCGAAATGGAATCATCCTGCGCACCGAGGATGGCGAGCATTGGCAGCGAGTAGCGCCGCCCTCCGCGACGCAACCGGCGATATCGGGGAATCCAGCTCCGGATTGGACTGGCATCGAGGCTCGCGACGCCTTACACGCCACGATCATCTCGCGCGACCTTCGCCGCTTCGCGACCGAGGACGGCGGTCGCACCTGGGACCAAGTGCAATAGAACCGTTGTCTTTCGCTTGGCCTTCGCCCTGCTGTCTTTTTCCTCGATTCATCCCGAGCGCCGCGACCGATCCCCCTGGATTTTGTAGCTCAGGTCGTTCCGACGCCCTCTGTCGGGAGACTTGAGGCTTTGAGAAATTCCCCGCAGGACCTGCAAGAAACCGCGCCTGCCCCGTTCTAAGCAAGAGCACAACATCATCCGGAGGCACACAATGCGAAACCTCTTGCTCCGCACCACTCTTGCGACCACGGCGCTTGCGACACTCTTATTTGGAGCCTTGCTGGTTCCTCGCAATGCGGCCGGCCAGCACGCTAATCAAGGAACGCACTCGCCGGCACAGCAGCCGCCATCGACAACTCCTTCGAGCACGGATTCCTCAACCACATCCCAGGCAGATCAGACCGATCTGAGCGTGACCGTTTACAACTCCGACCTGGCGTTGGTCCGCGACGTCCGCGAGGTCACCTTGCCCGCCGGCGACTTTCGCCTCAAGTTCATGGACGTCGCTGCGTCCATGAACCCGGCAACCGTGCATTTTCGGTCGCTTACCGATCCGGGGCGGCTCAGCGTCCTGGAACAAAATTACGAATATGACCTCCTCGAACCGCAGAAACTCCTGGCTAAGTACGTTGGGCGCCAACTCAAAGTGATGTGGGGTCCCACGGAGGTCCAGGCCACGCTGCTCGCCGACAATAACGGTCCGGTCTGGAAAATCGGCGACGAGATTGTTACCGGCTTCAATCCCGGCGTCATGCATTTTCCTGAACTGCCGGCGAACTTATATGACCGGCCCACACTGCTCTGGACCCTGGAAAACAGAGGCCCGCAACGCCAGAAAGTCGAAGCCTCATACCTCGCCACGCGGCTCGCCTGGAGCGCCGACTACGTCTTGACGGCCAATCGCGATGAAACCGCGGCGGACCTCGACGGCTGGGTGACGCTCACCAACAACAGCGGCACGGGCTTTCAGAACGCACAGTTGCAACTGGTGGCCGGCGAATTGAATCGTGCGGTTCCCGCATCACGCGCATTTAAGGAACTCGATGCCATGAGGGAACAGGCGGCCGCGGCAGCACCGCAACCTCAGTTTCAACAGGAAGCGTTCAGCGAATACCACCTCTACACGCTCAGCCGGCGCACCAGCGTCATGAATAACGAGAGCAAGCAGGTCAGCTTGCTCGAAGCGAGTTCCGTTCCCCTGATGAAAACTTACGAGGTGAATGGGCAGCAATACTACTACCGCAGCGCTATGCGTCCCGGCGCTCCGATCAAAGATCCGGTGCAGATGTATTACAAGTTCAAAAACGAAGAGAAGGCCAATCTCGGGATGCCGCTGCCCGCCGGGACGGTACGCGTCTATCAGGCCGATTCGCGCGGTAACGTCCTCTTCGCCGGGGAAGACCGCATCGATCACACGCCCAAGGACGAGGAGATCCGCCTGCACGTGGGTAACGCTTTCGATGTGATAGCGGAACGCAAGCAGACGGACTTCAAGAAGGTGTCGAATGATTCGTATGAGATGGAGTACGAAATCACGTTACGGAACCACAAGACCACGCCCATTAGCGTGGAGGTAAACGAACCCATCGGCGGCGATTGGGAGATGCTCAACTCCACCTATACGTGGACGAAGACGGCAGCCTTCGCGGCGCAGTTTGTCGTCCCCGTGGAAAAGGACGGAACCTCGGTACTGCGGTATCGCGTGCGCGTGCGTTGGTGAGAGCCGTGCCGGAGAAACCGTGCCTCGTCAACCAGGCAGGCTTCGACGAATGATGGTTACGCCGACCGAAGCAGAAAAAAGATCGAGCCCGTCGTTCGTAAGAGCGACGGGCATCGCTTGAAGGCTCCCGCGCCTATGGGCACATCGGCGAGATCATCTTGATCGACGTCAACTTCATATAGTGTGGCGCCTTCGGCACCTTCGGATCCGCTTCGGCTTCTTTAGCCGGTACGGCCGTGCCCGTCACCTCGATCTTGTGACCGACGTGAGGCGCGAGGTTGGCGTCCGAAGAAACGATGCCGATGGACTTCGGCCCATTGCCTTCCACGTCGGTGACCATATACGTGCCAGGCTCCGTACCCTTCTTCAAACATCCGGTCATGCTGTGCTCTTTGGGAGCCTGAGCCTGCACGGCGAGCATGAAGGCAAATGCACACGACACAACTAGGGCGGCCATGATCAAACGCTTCATAGGAACCTCCTCGAGAGAGTTATGGGCCCCGATCTAAGTTGCATGCTAGCACAAGCGCTGCCTGGCAACCACAATTGCGCGCCCCTCAACGCGGAGGAAAACGAGTGCTAGAATTCTCCCCACCAATCGCACCCGGGAGTCGGTAGACTCACGTTAACGCGGGCAGCAGTGGGCTCACAGCTGAGGAGAGGATGCCATGACTGAGAATCGGCGATCCAGTAAGCCGCTCTCGCGCAGAGCTTTTGTCCAGAAAACAGTCGCCGGAGTCGGCGCCGCCGCGCTCGTCGGCGCGGCCACAGGCAAAGTTGATGCCGCAACCACTCCCCGGCATTGGGACAAAGTCGCCGACGTCGTAGTCATCGGGGCGGGCGCCACAGGCCTTCCCGCGTCGATTGAAGCCGCCGAGCACGGGGCATCTGTAATCATCGTCGAGCAGAATTACGATATCGGCGGACACGCCATCGAAAGCGGCGGAAATATCGCCTTGGGCGGCGGCACCAGCTTACAAAAGAAGTACGGCATCGAAGACTCGCCGGACCGCATGTTCGCCGATCTCGCTCACTGGCACGATTACCGCTTCAGCGACCGGGAAATCTTGCGCGCTTATTGTGACGCGAGCGCTGCGACCTTTGAATGGCTCAAAGCTCACGGAGTGGAGTTTCCCGATCGGGTCCCCGTTGGCGCCGACGGTGGTCCGCAAACGGTCAAACGAGCGCAAACCGTCGTTTGGACCGCGGGGCCGAGTGCTGTCGCCCCGAACGGGGGCAATGGCACTGCTCTCATGCGGCCGCTCGAAGCGAGCGCCAGAAAACTAGGGGTGCAAATACTTCTGCATCACAGCATGACGGGAATCATCCGAGAGGGGCAGTTGTCGGGCCGGGTTCTCGGTGTCACAGCTAGCAATCAGGGCCGCACGCTGAACATTCGGGCGAAAAGAGGCGTAGTCATTGGCACTGGCGGCCATACCAGTAACGTGAATTTCCGCAGGATCTTTGACCCCAGGCTCACCGAGGAATATCAGGTGGTTGGCGAACCGTATTCGCGCCAAACCGGCGACGGCGAGATCGCCGCGATGCAAATTGGAGCCTCGCTTTGGGGCGCTGCCAATCAAACCGTCGAAACGATGGCGCGCTCGCATATTTTCGAGAAGCCTTACGTGATCGGGAATCAATATGGCTATCCGCAAGGCGGCGGGACGCGCAACGAGAACCTCAAGGATAGCCCGATTACCGGCCTCGCCCATGCCATCGGTCTTCTGATGAAGGACTATCAGGACGTGATCCACGTCAACCAGGTGGGCCTGCGGTTCGTAAACGAAGCGGCTACCGGATTCGATTGGTGGAATCCTTGTCTCGAGTTGAATGGCGGAACGGGCGAAGGCGGCGGGCCCATCTGGGCCATCTTCGATGCGGACGCCGTCAAGCGCGAAGGCTGGATTTGCGCGCCGCCGTATGTGGACCCCAACGGCTGGTTTTTCACGGCAAACAGTCTTTCGGATTTGGCGCGCAAGATCGCGAGCAAATATCAGAAGCAGCCTATGCCGCCCGCCGCCCTGGAGCAAACAGTGGCCCGCTACAATTCGTTTGTGGATGCCGGCAAAGATGCGGACTTCGGAAAACCGAGCTCCCAAGTACAAAATTCAGACGCCTCCCTTCTATGCGGCGTGGTCCACGCCTTGCATTCACGACTGTGTGTCCGGGCTGCGGATTAACGCGAAAGCGCAGGTAATTGACTTGCGCGGCCAGGTGATCCCGGGGCTCTATTGCGGAGGTGAGTCGGCGGGCGGATTCAATCAACACGGATTGGCGAAATGCCTGGTGTTCGGCCGCATCGCAGGCCGCGAAGCCGCAAGTTTTGCTGCCGACAAAGACACGTAAGGTTGGCTTTGTGGGTGGCCGACGTTTTCGGTCAGGTCTGAGACAAAACGCCAAAGCGGACGATGCCCGGGCGGATCGAGAGCCGTTGCTCCGAAGCGGATGTTTTCAGGTATCATCGGGCGCGCAAACCGAGGAGAAGGCAAAAATGAAACTCGGATCGAGGCGAAACACCTTCATCGCCATTGCCACAGCGGCTGCCTTCCTGCTCCGCGGTTCATTGGCGTGCGCGGCTCCTCAGGCCGCGGCCAGGACTCCAGCTCCGCAAGCCGGCCAGCCGGCGCAGCCGGCAAAACCAGTGATGGCGGAACAGGTTTTTAAAAACGTCCAGGTGCTCAGAGGAATTCCCGTCGACGAATTCATGGCCACCATGGGCTTCATCGCCGCTTCCTTGAGCCTGAACTGCCTGGATTGTCATACGCAGGATAGCGGCCGCGACCCCGCCAAATACGCTGACGACACGCCCATCAAGCAGACCGCGCGCAAGATGCTGCTGATGGTCAAGCAGATCAACGCGCAGAATTTCGGCGGCGTGCGCACGGTCACCTGCTATACATGCCATCGCAGCGATGTGGCTCCGCGCTTCACGCCAAGTCTGGCCGAGCAGTACGGCACTCCGTCGGACCGCGATCCCAATGACGTCGAAGTCGAGCAGCAGCCCGATCCCACCGCGCCTACCGCCGATCAAATTCTGGACAAGTACATTCAGGCGCTCGGCGGCGCGCAGCGGCTCGCCGCCCTCACCAGCCTTACGGCCAGCGGCACCTACTCCGGCTACGATACCGATTTCGCCAAGAAACCAGCAGAAGTCTATGCCAAGGCTCCCGGGCTACGGACCACCATCATCCATCCGCCGATCGGAGAGGGCGCCACCGTGTTCGATGGACGAAACGGGTGGATCGCGGAGGCTAATGCCCTACTGCCATTGATCACCCTCACCGGAGGCGAGCTGGATGCGGCCACGCTGGAGGCGGAACTCGCGTTTCCCGCGAACATCAAACAATACCTCACTGGCTGGCGCGCCGGTTTTCCGGCCATGATGCTCGACGATCGCAACGTGGTGGTCGTTCAAGGCACGGCGCCTGGCGGCTCTCGGGTCAAATTGTTCTTCGACAAGGATTCCGGCCTGCTGGTGCGCATGGTGATGTTCACCACCACGGTCATCGGTTTGAATCCCAGGGAGATCGATTACTCCGATTACCGCGAGGTCGCCGGGGTCAAAGTGCCTTTCAAATGGACGGCGGTGTGGACCGACGGGCGGTCAGAATTTGAAATGACCGACATTAAGCCGAATGTCGCCATCGATCCGGCCAAGTTCGCCAAACCGAATCCGGCGACAGCATCCGTGCCTCGCGCTGCGGCTCAATGAGATTTTGTGCTGCGTCCTGTGGTTGTCTCCTGAGCGGCAGGCAAAGGCGGAACAGGCGGCGTTCTTCCAACACTGAAAAGTCCGTCAAGCGGAAAAAATGTGGCGGCACCGAGTTCGCCTGGTGTATAAGCACCGTCAATAGCTGACAATCGCAGACCAGAGAGATCGGCAGGAGCACTTCATGAAATACATCGGGAAATCTATTTCCGCGATTTTCGTCGTGGCACTTCTTTTTGGCGGCGTGGTTAGCGCGCATGCCCAGACTGAAATCACGCTATTGGCCCCGACCCTTATCCGGAAGCCGCTCGATACGATCGTGGCGAACTTCCAGATGAAAACAAACCAGAAGATAAAAGTGACTTACGTCAATGGCACGGCCACCCGGCAATCGGTCGCCAAAGGCCAGGCTCTTGACGTCTCGCTCATTGTGGCGCCCTTCCCGGGAGCGATCGCCTCAGGGACGATCATTCCCAGCAGCGCCACCCCGATTGCGAACTTTCTCATTGGCGTCGCCGTGCCGAAGGGTGCGCCCAAGCCAGACATCTCCACGCCCGCCGCGGTCAAGAAGGCGCTCCTCGCCGCCAAGTCTATTGGATATGAGGACCCCGATTTCACCATCGCCGGTGAGGGGCCTTGGGAGGCGCTGAATAAGCTCGGCATCGCCGACCAGGTCGCCACCAAGAGTAAAGTCATGCTTGGTCCTGGCGGCACTGGAATCTCCCCTACGGCGACAGCCAACGCCACCACCACGTATCAGCGGCTCGAAAGCGGAGACATTGAGATCGGCATGCTCCTGCTTAGCGATGAGATCCCCTACAAGGACAAATTCGATATCGTGGGAGTCCTGCCACGGAAGATTTATACGCCCACTCCGCTGGTGGGCTTCATCGCCACACACGCGAGCAACCCCATGGCTGCCAAGGCGCTCCTGCAATATCTGGCATCACCCGACGCGCAGGCCATTCTCAAGGATGCGGGGCTCGAGCCACATAGCTGAGCCGGGTATGGACGCCGAGTGAAAGCTACGCGAAGTACTGCAATGCGGAATTTGATCGCTAATCCCGCCGGTGAAAAGAAGGGCACTAGGGCCGCGAGCTAGTCTTTTTTCAGTTCGCCGCGGGCCAGAAGAGTACCGAGGTCCGCGCCCACCTGAGCGTTGCCGTCTACATCTATGCTGCCTTTGATGTGCGCGCCCTCTTCGATCACCATTTTCGCGGTGGCCATGTCGCCTTCGACGGAAGCATTCTTTTTGATTTCAATCCGATCGTGCGCGCGAAGATTGCCTTGGAACGCGCCATACACCACCATTTCCCGCGCTACCGCTTCGGCTCTTATGAAGGCCATTTCTCCCAAAGTCACTCGATGACCGCCAACGGAGAGTGATCCTTCCACATAGCCATCGATGTGCAGGTCTTCATCCGCTACGATCTGTCCCTTGATTTTGATCCCAGGGCTTATGTGTGTCGGCGCGCTCGCGACTGAACTCGAGTCTCGATTTGCCGCGGGGGCAGGGTAGCCTTGTCCCTTTCTTTCCATGCTTCCTCTCAAGTTTATAGATGCCAGATGGAAAACAAATGCGTAATGCCACTTTAGGTGATCGCTTCGAACGAGACAAGCGATGAAAATTAAGCGGTGCCCAAACTGCTCGACGAACTGATCGGCGAATTACTTGGCGAACTGCGCGACGAAGATCAGCGGCCCGCGTGGCAGCAAGCAGCCACCGGTTAGTCTGGGACCAATGAACTAAAAGGGATTGGCGCCGTTCCAGGCATCAAAAAGACGCTGACGCAGCACCAGGTACGATTCCAACGCGCCGTCCTCACATTGGGTCTGCGCGGAGACGGATAACAACTGATCCAATGATGGAGCGGTGCCTTCGACGTCACCGAGGAGTTCGCAAGTCTTCTGCGCTTCCTGCGCATAATGGTTCAGGGCAGCCAGGCACTCTTCGCGAAGAAGTTGGATCTGCGTCACGTGTGTTTCCCCCCATTTTGCCGATCTTGAGTCAGAGCTTGGGCGAGAGCCAGACGATCCCCCGACACTTGGTCTTCGCCCCCACGCCTCACCCTGTAAAGCGGAAATGGGAAGGAAATTGGCTCACGAAATGTCTTGTGAATACGCGAGCGTGATCCGAGCGCGGGCCACCTTGCGAAATGCAAACTCACTCCCGAAAACCGACTTGCCCCATTTGTCCTTTCGTCCCTTCTGGTTCTAATATGCCCGGTCATTAGCGGTGCTCTTGCGCAATACGCGCATACGCTGCGATAGCTTCTGATTTAGCCGTGTGAGGCTGAAATGGAGACCATCGGTTTCATAGGTGTGGGCAAGATCGGCCTGGCGATTTCGGAGAACCTCATCAAGAGCGGCCGGCGCGTGGTCGGCTATCGTCGCAGTTCGCTCGCCGAATTCGAAAAAATCGGCGGCTTGCCCGCGCGGTCATCGGCCGACGTCGGCGCGCAAGCGGACATCGTCTTCTCGTGCCTGCCATCGACCGAGGCGCTCGACGACGTCGTGCAGGGTCCGCGAGGTCTCGTCCACACGGCCCGGCCGGGACAGATCGTGGTCGAACTCGGTTCGCACCCGCTGCCCGACAAGCACCGCCAGATCGCGCCGCTGGCGCAGAAGGGCGCTACCTTCATCGACGGCGAAGTCTCCGGCACGCCGGGCATGGTCTCGGCGAAAAAGGGCGTGATCTATCTCGCCGGTGATGCTGCGGCATGCAAGAAGCTCGAAGGCGTGGTCGCCGGCTTTGCCGATACGTGCCTCTATTTCGGCGAATTCGGCGCCGCCAGCCGGGTGAAGCTGGTGAATAATCTTCTGGTTGCAATTCATATCGCGGCCACTGCGGAGGCCATGGCGCTCGGCCTCAAAGCCGGAGTCGACGTGCCGCTGATGATCCAGGCGATCGCCATGGGCAGCGGCGGCTCCACCCAATTCGGAATCCGCGCGCCGTGGATGGCGGAGCGGCGCTTTTTGCCGGTGCAGGGCTCCGTGCCGGCGTTGCAGCACTATTTCCCTATGATCGGAGATTTCGCAGATAGCGCCGGCGTGGCCACGCCGATGCTCGATTGCGCCGCAGCGCTTTACGAGCAGTTCGTCGCCATGGGTTTCGCCGAATTCGACGGCGCGAAGATGGTCGACGTCATCGGTTCGTTGACGCGCTCGAAAATCAAAACGAAAACAAAAACAAAAACGAAGGCACGAAGAGCAAAGCGGAAAGGAGAACTCGCATGATCCGCGTGCGCAAAATCGCCCATGCCAGCTATGAAGTGCCGGACGTCGAACAGCAGACCGACTATTACACCAACATCCTGGGCATGACGCTGGTCGGCAAGGAAAAAGACGCCACATTTCTCGCTAATGCGGTCGATCATCACTCCGTGGTCTTGCGCAAAGGCCCACAGGCGCAATGCGTGCGTATCGCCTTCCAGATCGGCGAGGGCGATGACTTGGACGCTTTCGAAAAGCAGGTGCAGGGTCACGGCATCAAAACACAGCGCAAAAAGGATCCGGAGCAGTCGATCTCGGAACTTGTGGCCTTCGAGGACCCGAAGGGCACGACGATAGAGGTGTTCAAGCGCGCCGATTTCTCGCACCAGAAATTTCAGGCCAACGGCATCGTGCCGCACAAGCTCGGCCACGTCGCGTTCCACGTTACAGACGTCAAGCGCACGACAAAATTCTATTGCGACGTTCTGGGGTTCCGCGAATCGGACTGGATGGGCGATTTCTTCTCGTTTCTGCGCTGCGGGCCCGACCATCACAGCATCAATCTGGTGGAGACCGGTTCCAACCGTCACTTCCACACCGCGTTCGAATTGCGCGACTGGGGCCACATCCAGACCGCCTGCGATTTCCTCAGCGTTAACGGTTACAAGCTCCTTTGGGGACCGGGCCGGCACGGCATCGGCCACAACCTGTTCACCTATCATCGCAGCCCGGCCGGTCTGATCACCGAGCTTTTCGCCGAGCTTGACCGGATGAACGAGGAACTCGGCTATTTCGAGCCGCGGCCCTGGCATCGCGATCATCCGCAGCGTCCCAAAGTGTGGGCCAGGGACCCGCAGGCCTCCAATCTGTGGGGCATCATGCCCACTGACGAGATGTTCAAGTAAGTCTCCGCCCCTTTTGCGGAGAAGCCCTTTTGCGAAGAAGCCCCTTTTCGAAGAAACGAAGTCCGGCGGCCGACGAAACAGCGCCCAAAAGGTCAATGGGGACAAAAGACGAGGATCAAATGGCGGACGATCAGCATAACTCTACGCACTACAAGCTCGTGACTTATGAATCCGCGCAGGGCCCTCGCGCGGGCGCCGTTTTGAATGACGCAGTTTTCGATTTGGCTGAACTCACCGGCAAATCGTCATATGCCACGATGGTCGGCGTGCTGGAAGATTGGGCAAAAGCGGAGCCGCTCATTGAGGCGGCCCTTGCAAAAAAAGTAGAGAAGGGAAGTGGCGCCACGGCCGGCTCTCCCCTCGCAAAGGTCCGGCTGCTTGGCGCCGGTTCTCTACCCTCCGGCTATCTTCTGCGCGGGCGCCAACTATTCCGATCACATGGCTGAGATGGCCCGTGTTTTCAATCTGGCGCCGGAGCCCGATCCCCGTAAAGCAGGGCTTACACCCTGGCACTTCATCAAGGCTTCTCGCACGGTTGTGGAGACCGACGCACGCATTCCGCTGCCTGCGCGCACAAAAATGCTGGATTGGGAAGCGGAACTGGCGGGAGTCATCGGCCGCGCCGCAAAGAATGTTCCGGTCGAAAACGCGCTCGACTACGTTGCCGGTTACACAGTCGCCAATGATCTCTCTGCGCGCGATTTCACTGTGCGGCCGAACGTTCCGGAAACTTCGCCCTTCAGGTACGACTGGATCAGTCAGAAAAGTTTCGATGGCGCTTGTCCGGTGGGCCCCTGGATCGTTCCCGCGAAACAAATCCCCCACCCGCAGCGCCTGGGCATTAAGTTGTGGGTGAACGATGTGCTCAAGCAGGATTCTCATACCAGCAAAATGATCTTCTCTCTCGCGGAGCAGATCGCCCAACTTTCCGCCCGGCTCACACTTCATCCCGGCGATTTGATTCTTACGGGAACGCCGGCGGGCGTAGGCATGGCGAGAAAAGAGTTCCTGAAATCGGGCGATGTGGTGCGCGTGTGGGTCGAGCAGGTCGGCACGCTTAGTACCACCCTGACGTAGCTGCAGCTTACGCTCAAGCATTTGATTTGCGGAGAAACGTCAACCAGAACATCAAACGAAAGGATAAGGCCAATGAAACGTCAATGGCTGTTCTTGGGAGGGTTGGCCGCGATGGCGGTTATCCTCGCCATCGTTTGGGCACAGGGACAAGCACCGGCACCGCAGATACCGGGACAGGGGCGCTCGTTTGCACAATGGGACAAGATCCAGATTTCGGTGACGGCCAAGCTGGCGCCGAATCTTTACATTCTGCAGGGTTCGCCCGATCTTGACACGAACCACCCTGACGCGGCGGGCGGCAGGGTCGCCGTGCTCTTCGGCCCTGACGGCATCCTGATGGTCGACTCCCAGGACGAGGAGTTGCACGAAAAGGTTCTGAAGACGATCAGAACGTTCAGCTCCGCGCCCATCCGTATTCTGGTCAACTCGCACATCCATTCTGACCATACGGGCGGCAATCCCTTCTTCGCGAAGCAGGGCGCCGTGATCTTCTCGCGCGAGGAACTGCGCGAGGAAATGCTGCACCCGCCCCGCCAGGGCAACGGTACCCCGGCTCCCGCGCCCGATCCGGCTGGCGTTCCCGTCGTGACCTATCCGTTGGGCACGCCGGGCGCTCCCGCTGTAACGATCTATCTGGATGGAGAAGCGGTCGATTTAATTCCGGTTCCGGCATCTCATACCGGGGGTGACACGGTCATCCGGTTCCAGCATGCAAACGCGATCTATATCGGCGATTTCTACCGTAATTTCGGTTATCCCTTTGCCGATCAGGCCAATGGCGGCTCGATCAGGGGCATGATCACAGCGATCGACATGATCGCGAAGACTGCCGGTCCCGACACGACGCTCATCACCGGTCACGGCACGCTGGTCAAGAAAGCCGACCTGCTCCCGTATCGCGCAATGGTCGTCGATATCCTGGAAAAGACGAAGAAGTTGGTCGATCAGGGCAAATCGCTGGACGATATTCTATCTGCGAACCTGACCGCTCCGTATGACGCGACGACGAAGGGTGACACGCCAGCGAGCAAAAACCGGTTCATCACCGAAGTGTATAACGAGGTAAAGGGCAAATGAATCCTCCTGCGGGTAGAGTCTCCGTCAGCTTAGCCCCGCGGTAACAACCCGAATTGAGGCGTCCCGTTGCCGACGGACTCTAACTCGCGGTTGTAAAATACTGTCTGTGGCGTCCCTGCCTTCTTTACCCGCGCGAATGATCGTCACCTTCCGAAGCGCTGCATTCAATACGTCCACACCTGAAAAGCATTTCGTAAGCCGCCGTGCCTACGGGGGCGACTTAGCCAATTGGCTTATATACGAACTGGCCCGACACGATGCCGCTGTGGAGCCCATGATTGGACAAAAGGATGCCGGATGGATCGTTCGGTTCAGATTCCGCGGAGCCACTTATGATTTCTTGGCTCGGTACCGAGGAGGCCCTGACTGGGTAGGCTTGCTTGAACACAGGCGGGGTATTGTGGCGCGGCTTTTTCACCGGCGGCAGAAGAACGTAGAATTCGACGCGGTAAGGCTCATTGATGCAGTGCTGTCATCATCCGAACTGATTACTGATGTTAGGTGGCACTACGA